>CALRUP020000001.1:0-358893 GCA_943371385.1 Paenacidovorax caeni
GCCCAGCGCCTCGGCCGCTCCTCTCTCTGAAGGCGACGCCACCGCCACCATCACGGCGGCCGCCCCAGCGGGTGATGCGGGCAGCGCCTTCGGCGGCGCCAGCATCGATTCCGACGGTGACCGCATCCCCGTGGTCACGGAGGAAGACATCGCCCACATCGTGGCGTCCTGGACCGGCGTGCCCGTGCAGAAGCTCACCGAGAGCGAGTCGGTGAAGCTGCTGAACATGGAGGAGACCCTCCACCAGCGGCTGATCGGCCAGGACGAGGCCGTCAAGGCTGTCTCGAAGGCGATCCGGCGCGCCCGGGTGGGCCTCAAGAACCCGAACCGGCCGATTGCCAGCTTCATCTTCTCCGGCCCCACCGGCGTCGGCAAGACGGAGCTCACCAAGGCTCTGGCCGCTTACTTCTTCGGCAGCGAGGAGTCGATGATCCGGCTCGACATGTCGGAGTTCATGGAGCGCCACACGGTCAGCAAGCTGATCGGCTCACCTCCGGGCTACGTGGGCTTCAACGAGGGCGGTCAGCTCACCGAGGCGGTCCGGCGCCGGCCCTACACCGTGGTGCTGTTCGATGAAATCGAGAAGGCCCACCCGGATGTGTTCAACCTGCTGCTGCAACTGCTCGAAGACGGTCGACTGACCGATTCCAAGGGCCGCACGGTGGACTTCAAGAACACCTTGATCATCATGACCTCGAACATCGGCTCGAAGGTGATCGAGAAAGGTGGTGGCGGCCTGGGCTTTGAATTCTCCGGCGCCGGCGCCGAGGAAACGAACTACAACCGCATCCGCTCGCTGGTGAACGAGGAGCTGAAGCAGTACTTCCGCCCCGAGTTCCTCAACCGGCTCGATGAGATCATCGTCTTCCGCCAGCTCAGCCGCGACGAGGTGAAGCTGATCGCCGAGATCATGCTGCGGGAGGTGTTTGCCCGCATGCAGGAGAAGGGCATCACCCTTTCCGTCACCGAGGCGTTCAAGGAGCGTCTGGTGGAAGAGGGCTACAACCCCAGCTACGGGGCACGGCCCCTGCGCCGGGCCGTGATGCGCCTCCTCGAGGACAGCCTGGCCGAGGAATTCCTCACCGGCCGTCTCAAGGATGGCGATTCCGCCCTGGTGGATGTCAACGACGACAAGCAGGTGGTGATTCGCCATCAGACCATCACTGCGCCGCTGCCGGAGTTGGCTGGGGCGAGCGCTTGAGGCGTGGGTGCCCAGCGCCCTTTGATTGAGACGAGGGGGGCGCAGGCCCCCCTTTTTTTGTGGGTTGGGTCCGTCAGGCGCGTCGTCCCACACGTTGTTCTGCTGGTGATTGGCTGTGAGGCCTTCAGCTTCAAGACTTCCGGCCCGAGCTGCTGTTGTTTGCATAGCTAGAGCCCTTGGTCTCTGGGTCCAGACACCGGCCGCCCCAGCAACCTTTGTCTGAGCAGCTTTCGACTCATCAGCCATAACCACGCCGTCGCGAACACCAGCAGTGCCAGCCCGGGCTGGATCAAGACATGGGCCTGGGCCGCCAGCGGCAGGTCGGGGCACGGGAAACTGGCTGTGAACTGGCTGAGGATCTGCAGCAGCCCGCTGAAGATCGCGCAGAACATCAACACGATCACCACGGGGAACAGCACCAGGGGTGTGATCACACCGATCAGGGCCAGCACCAGCCCCAGGACCTGCAACCCTCTCAGCCAGCGCCGGGTCCGCGCGCTCACCCCAGCAGCCGGGTGCCGCGCGTTCAGCAGTGCGGCGAGCAACAGGGGCAGCAGCAGGGTCAGGGACCAGCGGAGCGCTTCAGCGGCGGATTCAGGCAGAACCATGGGATGGCCATGGGGATGGAAAGGTGACCCGATCATTCCTGCGTCGGCACTTGTCTTGATCCGGCAAGGGGGCTGCGGACTGCGCGATAGTCTCCGGCCTGTCTGATCCTCGTTCCATGGCGCCCCGCCGCAGTTCCTTCCTTCGCGATTTCCAGGCCTTCATCAACAAGGGCGATGTGGTTGATCTGGCGGTGGCCGTCGTCATCGCCGGGGCCTTCGGCAAGGTGGTGGATGCGGTGGTCAGCCTGGCGATGACCACGCTGCTGGCCCCCGCCCTCAAGGCCGCCAACGTGGCCTCGATCGCCGCCTGGCCCGCCGGTGCCGTGATCGTGGCACTGATCAACTTCGTGGTGATCTCCTTCGTGGTCTTCCTGATCGTGCGTGCGATCGAGCGCTTGCGCCGCAAGGAGGAGGCCGTTGCTGCCCCCGATCCCCAGGCGGACCTGGCGGCCGCCGCCACGCGCCTGGCCGAAGCCCTCGACCGCCGCGCTCTCTGAGGCCCAAGTGGGGCCCGTAAGGTTCGGCAGGGTCAGTGCGTGCTGATCACCGTTAAGACCGCTTCGCCGTAGCGCTCCAGTTTGGCGGCCCCCACGCCGCTCACCTGGGCCAGCTCCTCCAGGTCGGCGGGCCGGCGGCCGGCAAGGTCGATCAAGGTGCGGTCGTGGAACACCACGTAGGGGGGCACCCCCTGGCTGCGGGCCTGCTCCCGGCGCCACTCCTTGAGGGCTGCCAGCAGGGATTGGCTTTCGGCATCCAGCTCGGTGTCTCCCGCACGGGCGCGCTCGGCGCCGCTGGGACCCTGGCGGCGCTGCTCCTGCTTGGGGGGCGGCAGGTTCACGGCAAAACGGCTTTCCCCCCGCAGCAGCGGCCGCACCAGCTCATCGGCTCCGAAGCGCAGGCCGCCGCGGGCCTCCGGGTCGCTCTCCAGCAGCCCCCGGGCCACCAGCTGCCGAAACAGGCTGCGCCACTGGCCCTTGTCCAGCTCCTGGCCGATTCCGTAGACGCTGAGTTGCTGGTGCCCAAGCTCCCGGATCCGGGCGGTGTCCGCCCCCAGCAGAACGTCCACCAGGTGAGCGGCGCCGAAGCGGCTGCCCGTGCGGTACACCGCAGACAGGGCCTTGCGGGCCGCCTCGGTACCGTCGCTGGAGCGGTCGGGCTCCAGGCAGCGGTCACAGTTGCCGCAAGGCTCCGGCAGTGCTTCACCGAAGTGGGCCAGCAGCACCTGTCGCCGGCAGCCCGCCGCCTCGGTGAAGGCCACCAGGGCATTGAGCTTGCCGTGCTCGATCCGCTTCTGCTCCGGCTCAGCGCCGGAGTCGTCGATGAAGCGGCGCAGCTGGGGCAGATCGCCGGCCCCGTGCGCCATCCAGGCGGTGGCCGCCAGACCGTCGCGCCCTCCCCGGCCGGTTTCCTGGTAGTAGGCCTCCAGGCTCTTGGGCAGGTCCACATGGGCCACGAAGCGCACATCGGGCTTGTCGATGCCCATGCCGAAGGCCACCGTGGCCACCACCACCACGGCGCTCTCCTGGCGAAAACGCCTGAGTACCTGGGCGCGCAGCTCGTTGTCGAGGCCTGCGTGGTAGGCCAAGGCGTCGAAGCCCGCCGCCCGCAGGGTCTGGGCCAGGCTCTCCACCCGGCTGCGGGAGCGCGCGTAGACGATGCCCGCCTCGCCCCGCTGCTCCTCCAGGAAGGCCAGCAGCTGGCGTCGCGGGTTGTCCTTCTCACGCAGCAGGTAGCGGATGTTGGGCCGATCGAAGCTGGCACTGAACACCCGGCCGTTCTCCAGCGCCAGCCGCTGGCGGATCTCCTCGCGGGTGCGCGGATCGGCCGTGGCCGTGAGCGCCAGCCGCGGCACCGCCGGGAAACGCTCCGCCAGCTGGGCCAGCTGCAGGTATTCGGGCCGGAAATCGTGACCCCAATGGGACACGCAGTGGGCCTCATCGATGGCGAACAGGGCGATCGGCAGCTCCGTGAGCCGCTCCAGGCAGTCACCCGCCAGCAGACGCTCGGGAGAGAGGTAGATCAGATCCAGCTCACCGGCGCGCAGGGCTCGCCAGCTGGCGGCACTCTCGGCGGGTCCCTGGGCCGAGTTGAGGGCGGCGGCGCGCACCCCGGCCTGGCGCAGCGCCTCCACCTGGTCCTGCATCAGCGCAATCAAGGGCGAGATCACCACGCCCGTGCCGGCCCGGCAGAGGGCAGGGATCTGATAACAGAGGGATTTGCCGCCCCCCGTGGGCATGAGCACCAGGGCCGAGCCCCCCGCCAGCACGTGGGCAACGATGGCTTCCTGGGGGCCGCGGAAGGCGCCGTAGCCGAACACCTCCTTCAGCACATCCACCGGCTCGCGCAGGGGTGCTTGGGTCATGGCTCAAGGATGCCCAGGCTCGTCTGAGTGAAGATCAGCATCCGGTTGTTGGCGGGCAGATCCACGTCTTCCGCCAGCTTGAGCCCCAGCCCGGCGGCCTCGGCCTTGATCGCCAGGCCATCGCGAACCCCCATGGACGGATCGCGGGCCCGCAGCTCGGCGTCGAAGGCGGCATTGCTGCTGGCGGTATGGACGCCGCCAACGCTGAACGGGCCATAGAGCAGCAGCAGGCCCTGGGGCGCCAGCACCCGCGCCGCACCAGCCAGCAGAGCCAGCACGGCCTCCCAGGGCATGATGTGAGCCGTGTTGGCGGTGAACACCGCCTCGAACGGGCCCGTCGGCCAGTGCGACTGGCGTGCATCGAGGGCGAGGGGCTCCAACAATCCGTCTGGCCGGGGGGGCTCCAGCAGCAGGGAGCGCAGCAGCTCCAGATTCGGCGAAAGCTCCGTCGGTTGCCAACGCAGAGCTTCGATCGAGGCGCAGAAATGCCGCGCGTGCTGGCCCGTGCCCGATCCCACCTCCAGCACCGTGGCCCGCGGCGGCAGCCAGCGACGCAGCTGCCCAAGGATCGGTTCCTTGTTGCGATCGCAGGCGGCGGAGAACACCGTCGGTTCAGGCCGGCTGCCAGTCGTCGGGGGGCAGGGGCTTTTCGGTGTCCTTGAGCGATGGGAAGGTGCTGCGGATCAGGGCTGTCACCTCCTGGCGCACCTGGGCGCGGAAGGCGGCGGCGGCCGTGGCCTCCAGTACGGGGTAGTCGCTGGCGGCAGCGTTGTCCTCGCCCCGCAGCGGCTTCCAGCTGGTCTTTTCGGTGGTCTTGAGGGCTGCCAGCGGGGCAGCGAAATCCACCTGCAGCACTCGGCCGCCGGCAGCGGCGGCCGCCACCCAGGCTTCCCGGGCTGGGATCAAGGCCTTCGCCTTGAGGGTGTCGGGTAACCCCAGCACCGGTTCGTCGTAGGCCAGGGCCCGCAGCTCTTCTTCGAGCACGATGCGCCAGGCGCCCAGCTCACCCTCTGGGAGCCCCAGATCCGCTTCGGCGGCCTTGAAGGCTTCCAGGTAGAAGGCCAGCCAGCGCACATGCGACTTGTCGCGGAGGCTCTTGCGGGCTGACCCCTTGCCATGGGCCGCCAGTTTGGGCAGGGCGGCATCGGCCTTGCGCAGGTAGGCCCGATCCTCCGGTTCGAGGTTGATCGCCCCCCAGCGCTGGCGGTACTCCCACAATTCCTCGTAGCGCCGGACCTCATCGGCCGGCCAGCCCAGCTCCTTGAGTTCCAAGGCCCGGTTCACTTCGCCCTTCAGCACCCTGTGGCCCGTCTCAGTCGGTGGCAGCGTAGAGGGCGGCCCACAGGGGCCGCCTCAAAGCGTTGAAGACCGGCTTCAATTGAGGATCGGGCTGAGGCCGGGGATGAAGGCGAGGCTGCCTGGGCTGCTCTGGATCGCCACCCCGGAGGCCCCCACCTGGAAGCGCCCTTCGTCGGTGTCTGAGCCGCCCTCGCCGTCGGTGGCGCGGATCAGCACCTTGCCGCTTTCAAAGAAGGCATAGGCGTTGCGGGAGCCGTCGGCCCAGGCCAGGTCGTAGATGGTCTGGCCGTTGTCGTTCTGCAGGCGGCTGAGGCGGCAGGGGATGCGTTCGGCTTCTGCGTCCTGGCCCCGGCGGAACACACAGACGCTGGGCGCGCCAGGGGCGTCCCCCTCGGCGCTGTCGGGGGGGACGCCCGGGGTGGGGATCCGCGCCGTTTCCTCCCTGGCTCCTAAGGCGCCTTCGCCTGCGCTGGGCAGCTGCTTGAGGAAGGCGCGCACCACCGCCGCTGAGACGGCGAAGTTGAGCCCTTCACTGTCGTTGTACTTGAACGTGGCGATGCCGGCCACACAGTTGCTGGCATCCAGCACCGGGCCGCCGGAATTGCCCGGGTTGATCGCAGCATCGATCTGCACGATGCCATCGCGATTCCTCAGGCTGCTGACCACGCCGCGGCTGAGGCTGAACTCCAGCCCCTTGGGCGCCCCGATCACGAACACCTCCTGGCCCACGGCCGAGGGCCGATCGCTCAGCTTGAGCACCTGACCGCGGGTGCCCTGCACCGCCAGCAGGGCCAGGTCGTTGGTGGGGGAGCCGCCGCCGCCCCGGGCCACCACCTGGGCTCCGTCGCTGCGGCCGTCCACCCACTTGAGGGTCACCCCATCACTGCCATCCACCACGTGGGCGTTGGTGACCAGGTAGGTGCTGCCGTTCTGCTGGGCGACCACGAAGGCGCTGCCGAGGCCGCGTTCGGTGCGCACCACGGCCACCCCCGCCTTGGAGGCGTTGAAGATCTGCTCGGCGTTGCGGTTGCCGTTGGCGCAGCGGCCTGCGGAGCTCACCGCCAGGGGCGGCTGCAACCGGGGCGCCAGGGCGGTGGCCTGCACAACGCCGCAGCCGCCCAGGGCCAGGGCCAAACCGGAGAGGGCGAGGCTGGCGCGCCAGCGGGGGCGGGAGGCCAACGGGGAGGGGGGCATGGTCCTGGGGGGCCTTGAAGGGAAGCTGGCCTGAATCCTTTCTATGGCTTGGGTTTGCCCCTGTCATGGGTGTGCTGACCTCAAACGGTGACTGGATCTTTCCAGGCAGGCCTCCGGTCTGATCTGGTCATGGACCGCGCCGCTTGCGGGGCGATGATCGGGGCTGGCCGTGGTCGTCCGATGTTCTTGCGACCGTCCTGGCGCTTGCCGCTTGGCGGGCCCGTCCAACGCCAGGCTCGCTGCCGCTCGCATGAAGGACTGAAAGGGGTCACGAACCTGAATCGGGTCGCAGGCAGCCTGCTGGCGGTCCTGGCGCTGCTGCCGGTGCCGGCCAGCGCCCAGATCTTCCGCACCGATACGGCGGGCACTGGGAGTGGCGAACTGCGCCGAGGGCCCCTGGTGGCCAAGCTCCAGCACCGGCGCCAGCAGGCAGCCGATGGGACCGTGACCCTGCAGCCCCAGGTGGAAGTGCGTCTGCATGGGCAACTGGTGGGCCGGTTGAAGGGGGCCGAGCTGGTGGGCCTGGGTCGCCCCGAGGCCGTGATGCAGATCGCCGATCTGGATCCTTCCAACCCCTACCCGGAGGTATGGCTCTCCTCGTTCACGGGCGGGGCCCACTGCTGCAATGACATCCGCGTGCTCACCAGCGACCGTGCTGGCCCAACCTGGCGCCAGGTGAGCCTGGGGCCCTTCAACGGCATCACCAGCAACGCCACCGATCCGCTGGGCAATGGCCGGTTCGTGCTGGTGGATGTGGACAACCGTTTCCTTTATCAGTTCTCCAGCTACGCCGGCAGCCGGGCGCCGTTGCGGATCTGGCAGCTGCGGGGGGAGCGCTTCATCGATGGGAGCCATCAGCGCGCCTACCGGCCTCTGCACCGCCGCCAGCTCCAGGAGATGGCCGGCTGGTTCAGGGAGCCCAACCCGATCGAGCCCAACGGTTTCCTGGCGGGCTACGTGGCCAGCAAGGCTCTTGTGGGGGAACTCGAGAGCGGCTGGCAGCAGATGCTCAAGCGCTACGACCGCCGCTCCGACTGGGGCCTCAAGCAGTGCCGGGCCGGCTACGACGAGGCCGGCCGCTGCAAGCGAGCGGAGGCTGTGTATCCCGCCTTCCCGGCCGCCTTGCGGGCTTTCCTGGTGGACACGGGCTACATCTCCCCAGCAGAGCTCTGAAGCGCCCGGGCCTTCGCACCATGGCCATGGGCCGCTGGCAGGCCGGGGCAGCTTTTAAAATCAGCTCATGTATCCATCCACTTGCCAGCACCTGATCGCCCCGGCCCGGGTGCTGCGGGGGGAGGGGGCCTGGGCCGAGGCCCTGCCGCTGATCGCCAGCCTTTGCCGTCGCCCGTTGCTGCTCGGTCGCAGCGCTGCCACCTCCGCCCTGCGCCGCCGGCTGGGGTCTGATCTGCGCGCTCAGGGCCTCGATCCGCTCGACGGCGAGCTGCAGTTCGACTGCTGCGAGCAGGATCTGACGCGGCTGCAGGCGGAGCTGGTCGCCACTGCCCGTGCGGGCGGCCCTGTGGATGCGGTGCTGGCTGCCGGCGGCGGCAAGGTGCTGGATGCCGGCAAGTTGCTGGCCCAGCGGCTGGGCCTCCCCTGCTTCACCGTGCCCACCAGCGCCGCCACCTGCGCGGGGTGGACGGCCCTGGCCAACCTCTATTCCCCAGGCGGTGCCTTTGAGGGCGACGTGGCCCTCGATCGCTGCCCTGAGCTGTTGGTGTTCGACCACGGCCTGGTGCGCCAGGCACCCGTGCGCACCCTGGCCAGCGGCCTGGCCGATGCGATGGCCAAGTGGTACGAGGCCCAGGTGAGCAGCGGTGGCAGCGGTGACGGGATGATCCAGCAGGCGGTGCAGATGGCGCGGGTGCTGCGCGATCAGCTGCTGCTCGAGGGGGAGCTGGCCCTGGCGGAACCGGGCGGTGAGGCCTGGGTCCGGGTGGCGGAGGCCAGTGCCCTCACCGCCGGCCTGATCGGCGGCCTCGGTGGGGCCCGTTGCCGCACGGTGGCCGCCCACGCCGTTCACAACGGCCTCACCCAGCTGGAGGCGACCCATGGCCGGCTACACGGCGAAAAGGTGGGCTTCGGGATCCTGGTGCAGTTGAGGCTTGAGGAACAGATCGCCGGCAACCAGCTGGCGGCCCAGGCCCGCCGCCAACTGCTGGCCTTTTTCCGAACCCTCGGCCTGCCCGTGACCCTCGCCGACCTCGGCCTGGGGGCGGCGTCCCTGAGCGATCTGCAGGCGGTCTGCGCCTTTGCCTGCCAACCCCATTCCGATCTGCATCACCTGCCTTTCCCGGTCTCCCCAGCCGATCTGCTCGGAGCTCTGGTGAGCGCCGACGCCTGCCCCACGCACCAGCGCGAGCACGCGACTTGAGCGACGGAGAGGCGCTGCTGGCCGAGGCCGCCCGCAGCCTGATCGACCCCCAGGGGCGGGCCCTGGCCGCCGCGGTTCAGTGGTGGGAACTGGCGGGGCTGGAGGGCCGCTGGCCGGTGGCGCTGCTGGGGCAGGGGCCGCCCCTGCTGCTGCTCCATGGTTTCGACAGCTCGCTGCTGGAATTCCGCCGCCTGGCACCCCTGCTGGCGGGCCGTTCCACCCTCGTGATTCCCGATCTCTACGGCTTCGGTTTCTGCCCACGGCCCACCCATGGCAGCTACAACCCGGCCGGGGTGCTGGCTCACCTGGAGGCCCTGCTGGAGGTGATCGCCAACCGGATCGACCCCGGCCCCGTGGGGCTGATCGGCGCCTCCATGGGCGGATCGGTGGCGGTGGAGCTGGCCCGGCGGCGGCCCGAGCGCATCGAACGCCTGCTGCTGCTGGCTCCCGCCGGGCTCACCGGCCGGCCGATGCCCCTGCCGCCGCTGTTGGATCGGCTCGGGGTGCGCTTTCTGGCCCTCCCCGGCGTGCGCCGGGGTCTGGTGCGCACCGCCTTCGCCGAACCCGCCACCAGCGTGGGCCCAGCGGAGGAGCAGATCGCCTCGTTGCCCCTGTCGGTGCCTGGCTGGGGGATGGCCCTGGCCCGTTTCGCCCGCAGCGGTGGCTTCGCCGGCTGCGGCGATCCCCTTCCCCCCCAGCCCCTGCAGGTGCTCTGGGGCGCCAACGATCGAATCCTGCGACCGGCCCAGAAACGGGCCGCCCAGGCATTGCTGGGGGATCGCCTGCGGGAGTTGGAGAATTGCGGCCACCTGCCCCATCTCGATCAGCCCCAACGGGTGGCCGAGGCCTGGGGGGAGGCCTGCTGAACAGCTATGAGCACGACCCAGGACAGTTCCCGCTCCAGCCCCGTGCTGCAGCTGCTGGCCAGCGGCCTGCAGCTCTGGATCCGCCAGCAGTGCCAGGCCGTCGATGCGCTTGAGCTGCAGCTCCACGGCAGCGCCCTTCAACTCCTGCGGGGTCGCCTGGAAGGGGTCAGCCTCGTGGCCCAGGGGGTCGTGTATCAGCAGTTGGTGTTTGAGCGGGTGGAGCTCACCAGCGGCTTGATTCGCGTGCAGATGGGCGGCCTGCTCAAGGGCCAGGGCCTGCAGTTGCAGGAACCTTTCCGCATCAGTGGAACGGTGGGTTTCAGCGCTGAGGGTCTCGAGCGGGTCCTCACCAGTCCTCCCTGGCAGTGGCTGGGGGACCTGCTGGCGGAACAGCTTCTGGGGCGCTCCCCCCTGACGGGCCTGCGCATCGCCGAGGATCGGCTCGTGCTGGTGGTGGCCCAGGCGGAGGCTCAGGCGACGGCGGGACCGCCGCTTCTGGAGCTCCAGGCCCGGCCGGAAGCGGTCAACGGCAGCGTCGAAATCAGGGCCATTGAAGGTGAGGCTGTGGCCCGCCTGCCCATGGATCCCTCGATTCGCATCGACGAGGCCCGGTTGAGAAACGGCAGCTTTGAACTGGAGGGCGAGGCCAGGGTTTTGCCCTGATCAAGCGTGTCTCGCTCAGGAGAGGAGTGGCACCAGCAGCGTGACGAAATAGAAGACCACCGCCGGGGTGAACAGGTAACTGTCGATGCGATCGAGGATGCCCCCGTGGCCGGGGATGGCATCCCCGGAATCCTTCACGCCCGCATCCCGTTTCATCATCGATTCGGTCAGGTCCCCCACCAGGGCGAACACCGCCACCACCCCCCCCAGCAGCCCCCCCAGGGCCCATCCCCCTATGGGCCAACCCAGCAGCACGCCCCCGATCGCTCCGGTCAGCACCGCACAGCCCACCCCCCCCAGGGCCCCCTCCACGGTTTTGCCCGGGGAGATCGGCGAGAGCGGATGGCGTCCGAGCCGGCGCCCGATCACGTAGGAGCCGATGTCGGTGGCGACGATCAGCAGGCAGGCCAGCAGGGTGAAGGCCATGCCGGGGCCCAGGGGCCAGGGGGCGCCCACCAGATGGGGGGCCAGGGCACCGTCTGTGAGGTCGCGCAGCTTGAGCCAGTGGCTCGGCAGAAAACCCAGGTAGAAGAGCCCGAAGATCGAGGCGGCGATGTCGGCGATCGTACCGGTGACCGGCTGCAGCAACAGCCAGCCGCAGATCGCCGCCCCCGACACCGGCAGCACCGCCGAGGCCAGTTCGGTGGCGCGCGCGCCGCCGCCGCTGGAGGCTTGGGTGGCCAGCAGCAGCACCTGGCAGAGCACCAGGGTGGTCTTGGTGGCCGGCCGGATCCCCTTGAACTGGGCCAGGCGGAAGAACTCCAGCAGGCCCAGGTGAACGAGCACGCACACCGCCAGGGTGAACCACCAGTTCCCCAGACTCACCACCACCAGACCGAAACCGCCCGCCGCGATGCCGCTCACCACCCTTGGCAGGGAGGTGCGCTGGCGCGGTCCCGGCGGCAGATCGGGATCGACGGGGATGGGTGGGCTCAAAGGGGGCGTTCGGCGGCGATCAGGAACAGTGGTTCGGCTGCCGCCAGCCTCGCCTGGCTGCCCCGTCGCTGCATGCGGTGCACGGTGGCCTGCACCACCTGCACGTCATGGGCCTGCAACTGGCCCAGGGTGTCGGTGGCATCGACCAGCCCCTCCAGGCTCGTGGTACTGATCACCAGCCGGCCCCCCGGCTGCAGCGCCAGCCAGACGGCGTTCAGCACATTCGCCAGGGGACGCCCCACCTCCAGCAGCACCCGGTCGGGGTTGGGGGGCAGCCGGTGCAGATCACCCGGGGCCTGACCTTCGTGGATGTGCAGATTGCTGATGCCGAAGCGGCTGCGGTTGCGCGTGAGCAGCTCGATCGCCTCCGGGTCCCGCTCCAGGGTGTGCACGGCTCCGGCGGGCATCAGCCGGGCAATTTCCAGGGCCAGGGCGCCGGTGCCGCCGCCCACGTCCCACACCAGTGACTGGGCCCTGGGGCGCAGGTGGGCCAGCAGCATCACGCGCAGTTCGAGCGGCGTGGGGCTGAAGCCTGGGGCGTCCTCGAAGCTGCTGTCCGGTACCCCGGGGGTGACGAAATCCCACTGGAAGGGTTCGACGGGCACGCCCCCAGCAGCTGCTTGCATGGGCGTGCTCAATCCGCCAGGACGCTCACCGTATCAGCGATCTGGCCGGGCCAAAGCGCCCGCTGACACCACAGCCAATCGGCGCGCGCGGCGTCGATGCGTTCACCAGGGATCAGCAGAGGAATGCCGGGTGGATAGGGGCAGAGCGGCTCCGCCGCCAGCCGTCCGGCGGCCCGCTCCAGGGGCACCGCCTCGGCCCGGGCCCGCCAGGCCAGGGCGGGCGCCAGCTCCGGTTCGGCCACCAGGGGCAGCGGCGGCGCCGAAAAAGTGGCCAGGGGTGTTCCCCCCAGCTCCCGCTCCAGGCGCTTCAGGTGCTTCCCCAGCCGGGGGATCAACCGGTGGTGGGGGCGCAGGCCCAGGCAGAAGGTGAGGCTGCCAGGTTCGGGCAGCTCGGCGATCACGCCTTGCTCCAGCAGCCACCGGTCGGCGTCGAGGCCATTGATCCCCAGCGCCGCCGTGTTCATCACCAGCCGCAGGGGATCGTCGTTGGCCAGCACCGGCAGTCCCTGGGCCCGGAGCGCTTCACCCAGGGCGCGCCCCAGCTCGAGGGCGCCATGCAGCCTCTTCCGGCCGACGGGGCCGTGCAGGTGCGTCAAGGCCGCTTCGCAGGAGGCCAGCAGCAGGGCGCTGGGGCTGGACGTCTGCAGCCAGAGCAGGGCGCGTTCCAAAGCAGCCGGGTTCACCCGGCCGGAGGCGCCGGGGCCCAGCAGCAGCACAGCGCTCTGGGCCAGGCCGCCGGCGGCCTTCTGCAGCGACTGCACCACCAGATCGGCGCCGCTGGCCAGGGCTCCCTGCGGCAGCAGGGGATCGAGACCAAAGTGGGCCCCGTGGGCCTCATCCACCAGCAGCGGCAGACCGCGCCGCTGGACCAGCTCCACCAGCGGGCGCAGATCGGCCGCCAGCCCCTGGTAGGTGGGGTTCACCAGCACCACTGCCGCCAGCTCCCCCGCCGCCTGCAGCACCCGTTCCAGGTGGGCGGCATCGGGGGGCCTCCAGAGCCCGGTGGCTGGATCGAAGGGCAGATCAAAGAGCACCGGGCTGAGCTGACCGAGCACGCAGCCATGCAGCAACGAGCGGTGCAGGTTGCGGGGCAGCAGCACCCGGGACCCCGGCGGGCCGAGCCCGAGCAGGGCGGCCTGCAGCAGCCCACTGGCGCCGTTGACCCCGAACCAGCAGCGCTCGGCCCCGAGCAGCTTGGCCGCGGCGGCCTGGCTTTCAGCCACCCCGCCCTCGCGCTCCAGGGGGCCGCCGATGGCGGGCAGCTCCGGCAGGTCCCAGGAGCCGGGGGGTTGGCGCAGCAGCCGCTTCAGCTGGGGGGCCAGGCCCCGGCCGCGGCCGTGGGCCGGCAGGTGCAGGGCGAGGTCGGCCCGGGCCAGGCGCAGGGCATCCAGCAGGCCCATGGCTGCCCGGGAGGTGTTCCTAGAGTCTGCAGTGACGACCAAGGCCCCGGGAGATCCGCCCATCGACGCCGCTGCCCTCCCCCTGCGCTACGACCCCAAGGCTGACCTGCGCTGGCTCCTGCTTCGCCCCTGGGTGCTTGTCGGACGACTGTTTCAGGTGCTCAGCCAGCTGGCCGCCCTGGCGCTGGCGCTGCTGATCCAGGGCTCCAGCAGCGACCCCGCCGTGCAGCGCCGGCTTGGCCAGAAGATCCTGACCACCCTCACCGACCTGGGCCCCTGTTTCATCAAGGTGGGCCAGGCCCTCTCCACCCGGCCTGATCTGGTGCGGCGCGACTGGCTCGACCAGCTGACCCAGTTGCAGGACAACCTCCCCCCCTTCCCCCACGCCATTGCCCTGGCGGTAATCCAGGAGGAGCTGGGGGCTCCGGCCGATGAGTTGTTCGAGGTCTTCCCCCAGGCGCCTGTGGCCGCCGCCAGCCTGGGCCAGGTCTACAAAGCGCGCCTGGGCAACGGCCATTGGGTGGCGGTGAAGGTCCAGCGGCCGAACCTGCCCCAGATCCTGCGCCGGGATCTGGCGATCATCCGGCTGCTGGCGGTGCTCAGCGCACCGCTGCTGCCGCTCAACCTGGGCTTTGGGCTGGGGGAGATCATCGATGAGTTCGGTCGCACCTTGTTCGAGGAGATCGACTACCGCCTCGAGGCCGACAACGCCGAGCGCTTTGCGGCCCTTTTCGAGCGCAATCCCACGGTGTTCGTGCCCCGGGTGGAGCGGCTGCTCTCCGCCCGCCGCGTGCTCACCACCCAGTGGATCAACGGCACCAAGCTCCAGGAGCGTCTCACCCTCGAAGCCGAGCACCTCGATCCCACCGCGCTGATCCGCACCGGCGTGATGGCGGGGCTGCAGCAACTGCTGGAGTTCGGCTACTTCCACGCCGATCCCCACCCCGGCAACCTGTTCGCCCTGCCGGGCAAGACCGGAAACCTGGGCCATGTGGCCTATGTGGATTTCGGGATGATGGATTCGATCAGCGACGCTGACCGGCTCACCCTCACCGGCGCGGTGGTGCACCTGATCAACCGCGATTTTCACGCTCTGGCAGGGGATTTCGTCGCCCTGGGGTTCCTTAACCCCACCACCGATCTCACCCCGATCGTGCCCGCCCTGGAGACGGTGCTGGGGGGTCAGCTGGGGGAGAACGTGGGCAGCTTCAATTTCAAGGCGATCACGGATCGCTTCTCCGAACTGATGTTCGATTACCCGTTCCGGGTGCCGGCGCGCTTCGCCCTGATCATCCGGGCGGTGGTGAGCCAGGAGGGTCTCGCTCTGCGCTTGGATCCCGCCTTCCGGATCATCGGCGTGGCCTACCCCTACGTGGCCCGGCGCCTGCTCGCCGGCGACACCGCCGAACTGCGCGAGAAGCTGATGGAGGTGCTGTTCGATCGCCACGGCCGCCTGCAGCTGCAACGGCTCGAAAGCCTGCTGGCGGTGGTCGAGGCCAACGACGGCGAAGGCTACGGCGATCTGCTCCCCGTGGCCGGTGCTGGCCTGAGGCTGCTGCTGGGCCCCCAGGGGAGCAGCCTGCGCCAGCGGCTGCTGCTCAACCTGGTGCGCGACAACCGCCTCCAGACCGACGACCTCCAGGGCCTGATCGCTCTTCTGGGGCGCACCTTCTCGGTGCGCAAGCTGGCCGGCGGCATGCTGGCGCGGCTCAATCCCCTCGCCGGCGTCCTGGAGGCGGCGGCCTAAGGTCGCATCCCCCCGTCCCCTTGGCCACCACCTTGTTCCCCGACCCGATCACCCTCAGCGAAGCGGCCAGCAACGCGGCCAGCGGGACGTTCGGCGATCTCGACGCCCAGGAGATCCTGCTGGAGTACATGCCCTTCTACAGCGATCCCCCCTATGCGGTGGCGATCTTCGGGTTGGCGATCGGAGCGCTCTGCGGGCTCACCTTCGCCAAGGTGATCCAGAACCGACTGGAGGGCTGGAAGCAGGACCGCCTGGCGTTGCTGCCGCTGGCGCGGATCGAGACGGTGGCTCCTGCGATCGGCATCGTGCTCGGCATGACCCTGTTCATCGGCGGAACCTTGCAGGTGTTCGGCTTTGGCGGGGCGACGGCGCTGCTTGTGGCGCTGCTGCTCTCGTTGCTCACCGCCGGGGCCCTCTGGGTGCAGCTCGCCCGCCTGATGGCCCAGGTCGATGCCGGCACCTTCAAGGCCGTGGATTTCGACAATTTCGATCAGTTCTTCTGAGGCCGTGGCCGCGGAGGCTCCCCAGCGGATCAGGGCTGAGGGTCTGTCCCTGCGGTTCTGGCCCGGCTGGCTCGATGGCGGCCTGTCAGCGGCCCTGGCCGTGCGCCAGTTGAGCCTCGAGCCCCAGGAGCCCCAGGCGAGATCTGGGCCCAGTTCCGCCGACACCTGGCTGGAGCGACTCCTGGTGGAGGTGCCCTGGCGCCAGGAGCAGATCACACTGTTCGGCCGCACCCATCCCCTGCCCCGCCTCACCTGCTGGGTGGCTGATCCCGGTTGCCGCTACAGCTACAGCGGCCTGCTGAATGAGCCCGAACCCTGGAGCCCGCCCCTGGACGCCCTGCGTCAGCGCCTCGGTGCGCTGCTGGGGTGCCGCTTCAATTCCCTGCTTCTCAACCGCTACCGCCATGGGGGCGAGCGCATGGGCTGGCACGCCGACGATGAACCGGAGCTGGAGGCCAGCGCGCCGATTGCCTCGCTGAGCCTGGGGGCCAGCCGCAGTTTCCGGCTCAAACCGAAACGTTCCGAACGCCTCTTTCATGCACCGATCAGCCTGGAGCTGGGCCATGGCGATCTGCTGGTGATGGAGCCGCCCACCCAGCGCCACTGGTTGCATGCCCTGCCGGCCCGCTTAAAGGTGAAGAACGAGCGGATCAATCTCACCTTTCGGGTGGTGAGAGGCTGAAGGGTAGAGCGGCTGAAGTGGTGGAACCGTGGCCAGAAACCGTGAAGGGTCTTGGGCTTTCCAAACCCCCGTGATTCAGCCAGTTTCCCAGCAAGAATGGAATGGAGTGGAAAGAAATCGAAGGTGGTTGGGTTCAATCTCGTCTTCCTATTGGTCATGGCGATCGAGCAGGCGCGCAACTGATGACGCGGCCATGGAGAGATGCGGCCTGAACAGGAAGGCCTGAGGATCTCGATTCAACGTTTCACAGATCCGTCCGCTTCCAGCTCCCGCTCCCACGACTCCAGAAGCCGCTCGCAGAGGAGCATGGCGGCGGCATCACGCTGGGAAAAGCTGTCTTCACCCAGGAGAACGGATTCAATGCGCTCACGGATCGGCAGCTCAGTACTTGGAGTGGGCCGCATGAGTCGCATGAATCCGGCAACCGGCATCAGTCCCTCGGCCTTGCGCAGGGCATGAAACCGGCCACGGGCTTCGTCGGCCTCCAGGGCCAGCACGTCGTCGTCGGGGTCCAGGATGCTCAGCTTGTAGGGCTCGGGAATGGCCAGCTCGCCAATGAACGCTCGGAAAAAGTCTCCAGCCGTCCACGGTTTTCCGTCTTGATGGCAGATCGGTTTGGCGTTGTAGATCCGCTCATGCAGGACTCGATCGCGGATTGCGCCGCGAAAGTCCTCGGAGAGGGCGACGTTGGCAATCCCAAGGGCCTGAAACGTGCTCGGTGTCGTTTCCTTGTTGAGCTTCAACTCAAGGTCAGTCAGGACTGAATTGAGTAATTTGATCGGCAGCAGCTCTGGGCAATCATTGGCCCAATCCTGAAGCGTTTGGCTGCTCCAACCGTTTGATTGACGCCAGATCAACAGCATGTCGCCGAAAGCATTGATGTGCTCTTCGCATTTCTCTTGCCATTTTGTCGCGTAAATTGAGATATCAGGCATAGTCAGAAAGAGAGGAAATCAAGCGCCCTTGCGTGAGAGCGCAGACGGAGCACACTCACCCGTGAGTGAAGGGCGCCTGGAATAACGCCGGCCTGGTCATGGTACAAAACGCAGTGAGACAAAGCTTTCCCGGTTCATTCCCATCCGTGCGCAACGCTCACGCCGTGGGCCTTACTCCGGCGGTGCCTGGATCGCCTGCGCCTCGGCCGCTTCGAGCATGGCGGCGGTGACCTCGATCACCTCGAGGGCGTCGTCGTTGTCGAGGTAGGAATCGAAGGAGCTGTAGCGCCGGATGCTCGGGGCATAGGTGGGGTTGCCACAGACCTCGCTCCAGTTCAGCCCCTCGGGTTTCACAACCAGATAGCAGGCCAGGGCCTCGTCAAAATCGGCCGCGTCACTGAAGCTGTCGCCCTCCCAGAGCACCTCGAAGAAGGTCATCGCCATCGCTCACACGCCTTCAGATCTAGCCCGGGCGACGAAGCGTGACACCCCCCTATCCATGGCAGGCCGATCTCTTTAAGAAGAGGAGGTCGGTTCCCCTGATCGTTTCCGAATGCTGGGGTTCCTGGCAGTTCTGATCTTCTACGGGTTCGGCGCCCTGATCGCTCTGCTGTTCTGGAACCGTTCCCAGTGGCAGAGGAAGAACCGGGGGATCGAGCTGCGGCTGGAGCGACTGGAACGGCGCCTTGAGCTTCTGGACAGGCAGGCCCGTGGGCAGCCGGAGCCCCTGAGTCACCTGGCCGCGCCAAGGGAGGCGCCCATCGAACCCCTGTCGGCCATCGCCGAGGCCGCGCAGACACCGAGATCGCAGCCTGCCCCGCCACCTCCTCCTCCTCCGCCAGCTCACCCCGCTCCGCCAACCCCGCCGCTGCCGGGGATCGGCGAGACCATTGAGGCGCTCGCCAGCCAGTCCTCCCAGACAGCCGAACCACGAGCGGTTCGATCTGGCACCTTGAGTGAGATCGCCGAGCGGCTGGGCGGTACCCCGTCGCCTCGGCCCGTGAACCCCCAGGAAGCTGCGGCCGCCTCTGCTCCAGAGGTCGCCCGGTCGCCGGCGCCCCCCAGTCCCAGGGCGCCCCATGAACAGGGCTCGGTTCGCGCCTCCCAGGCGCCGGAACCGGATCGCTCCCAGTCCCGCCGCTCTGCCGCCCGGCGTCCACCGCTGCCACCAGCCCCGCCTCCGCCAGCGCCTGCAGAGCCCGGTACCTTGCAACTGTTCTGGCGCGGGATCGAGCGCCTGTTCATCGAGAACTGGACCGGCATCCTCGGAGTGGTGGTGGTGGTGGCCGGGGTCACCTTCGTGGTCATCAACGTGGCCCTGCGCCTGGGTCCGTTCGAGCGCTTCTGGATGACCGTGGCAGCGGCCATCGCCCTGGCGGCTCCTTCCTTTGTCCTTGGGGCGCGACTGCCCTGGCGCAACCTCACCCATTGGATGCGCAGCGGCGGTGCCGCCCTGTTCCTGTTTGCCAGTGCGGCCGGAGGGGGCCTGCCCGGCCTCGGTCTGCAATGGCTGCACGATCCCCGCCAGGGTCTGGCGCTGCTGAGCCTGGGGGTGGTGGTCAACCTGGCTTTGGCCGGCGTCGCCCGCACCCAGACGATCGCTTCGTTGCACGTGGTGCTGGGCCTGGTGCCATTGATGATCGTGCTGGACAACCAGCCGGACCTGGCCGCTGAAACGCTGCTGATCGCCAGCCTGGTGGCCGTGGTGGGCCTGGTGCTGCCCCTCAGGCGCTCCTGGGATCCCCACCTGCTGGTGGTCACCCTGGCCTATGCCAGCTTCCACGGAGCCTGGTTCCTGCGCTGCGCCGAGGCCCTTCAGGCCAGCGGCGACCTGCGGCTGCGGGGAGCCCTGGCGGCCTTGGTGGTGTTCGGGGGCGGGGCCTTGCTGCAGCACCGAAGGCTGCTCGGCCGTAGTGAGGGGAGCGCCGCGTCGCTGGCGCCGTTGCCTCTTGCCCTGCAGCTCAGCAACTGGGGTGCCCTGGCCCTGGCCCTGCTGATCTACCCCCAGCAGGCTGCCAGCCGTGCTGGGGCCCTGGTCCTGGCGGCGGCGGTCGCGGCGCTGCTGGCCCGGCGGGCGCGCCGGGCCGGAGTGAACTGGCTGCGGTTGAGCGACACCCTGATCGCTCAATCCCTGGCCATGGGGGCGGTGATCGGTCTCCATCCCCTGATCGCCAATGCCCCGTTGCTGCTGGCGATTCTGTTGTTGGAGACCCTGCTGTTCCTCCGTCTCGGCATCACCGAGAACGACACCACGATCAGGCGTCTCGGCTGGGTTCTGGTGAGCCTCAGCGCCGCTGCGCTGGTGCTCGCCGGTGTGCAGGCGGGTGTGGGCGGTGGAGCGCCGGGCCGGCTGTGGCAGGACGGTGCTGTGCTGATCGGCGCCGCTGCCCTGCTTACGGCCGTGCAATGGCGGCTCCGCCTCGGCAACGTGCCGGTGCCCCTGCCACCCCTGCTGGGCTGGCTGGCCGGCGGGCTCGCGTTCGTGGGCACGATGGTCTGCCCTCCGGAGCCCAGCCGGGAGCTGCTGGCCCTGGTGGGGATCGGTGCCCTGCTGGTGGCGGGCCGCCACTTTCGGCCCGCCGGGGTGCTGGCGGGGGCCACGGCGGCCGCGGTCGCCGCCCATGCCGTGGGCTGGAGCGCTGTGTTGCTGGCGTCGGGTCCCCGGACCCAAGGGGCCGTGACCCTCTACTCCCAGGGGTGGTCGCCGCAGGTTGTCCTGCCCCACCTCGGGCCCCTCGCCGCCCTGGCCTTGCTGGCCCTCTCCATGCGCCGGGAAAAGCTTGTCAGCAGCATCGGTTGGGCCCTGTTCAACGGCACCGGCGTGGTGCTGCTCCTGGGCACCTGCTTGAGCACCGCCACCCAGCGCGGCCCGGGAGACCTGGCGCTCAACGGCGGTGCCCTGGTCGCCTGGGCCGCCCTCACCACCCTGGTGCAGTTGCTGATGCGACGCTTCGGCATTCCCCAGCCGGTGCCTCCGTTGATGGGTGGCCTGAGCGCGGTGTTGGTGTTCGTGGCCGCCGGCCTCTGCACCCCCGAGGCCGGCCGGGAACTGGAGGGTCTGCTGGCGATCGGCGGCCTGCTGCTGATCGCCCGCCGCTGGCGGCCGGAGGCCCTGATGGGCAGCCTCACCGCGGCGGCCATCGCCCTCCATGGGATCAGTTGGGGCGCTCAGCTGCAGCAGCTGCCCTGGTCCCCTCTGCCGCTGCTGGGCCACCTGTTGCCGCTCACCGCCCTGGCCCTGTTGCTGCTGGCGATGAAACGGGAGCCCCAGATCAGTGCTGCCGGCTGGGGCCTGCTCAACGGCACGGCGGTGGTGCTGATCGTCGGCGTGCTGCAGGGTGCCGCGCTGGAGGCGGCCAGCGGCGGCACTGGAGCGGCCGCTGGGCCCGCCCTGGCGGGGCTGCTGGTGGCCTGGGCCGGCTTCCTCACCCTGGTGCAGCTGCTGATGGGACGGTTCGACCTTCCCCAGCCCCTGCCGGCCCTGATGGGCTGGCTCAGCCCGGCCCTGGTGCTGGTGGCCGTGGTGGTCTGCACCCCATCCGAGGGCCGGGAACTGGAGGCGCTGCTGGCCCTGGGCGCCCTGTTGCTGATCGCCCGCTGCCTGCGACCGGATGGGTTGCTGTTCGGCACGGCCGTTGCCGTCGCCCTCACCCATGCCGTCTCCTGGAGCCTCCTGCTGACCCAGCACCCCTGGACCCCTGGCCCCCTGCTGATCCATCTGCTGCCGCTCAGCGCCCTGGCCCTCGTCACCATCGGCGCCGGAGGCCCCGGGGCGGTGCGGCTGCTTGGCCTCGATCTGCTGGGCCTCGACCTGGGCCTGGGGGCCTATCTGCTGTTCGAGCCCCTTTCGCCGCTGATTCCCGGTGTGGTCTGGCTGCTGCTCTCCCTGGTGGCCCTGGAGAGCTCCGACCGGCTGCGGCGTTCCCAGTCCACCCATGCGTTGCTGCTGGGCCTGCTCTACCTGCTGGCCTTTGCGGGCGCCTACCTGCTGGTGATCAGCCAGAGCCCGGCCCTGGTGATCGCCGGCTCGTTCACCCTGCCGGCCAGGCTTCTGATCGAGCTGTTCGGCCTGGCCGTGGCGCTCTACTGGTGGTTCTTCTCGCCCAGAGAGCGCTTGCAGGAGCAGCCGCTGTGGAAGACAGTGCACCCCTGGTTTCTGGAGGTGGTCCTTGTGGGGGTCGTGGTCACGATCCTGGCGGAGGTGGAGGTGCTCTGGCGCCCGGTGGCCTGGTCGTTGCTGGCCCTGGTGCTGGTGAGCGATCCCTGCCGGCGCCTGTTCGCTGCCCGGGTGAAGGTCTATGCGGTGATCCTCTACTGGGTGGCGGTCGCCACGGTGGTGGCCATGCTCAGCAGCCTTGAGACCCCTTCACCGCTGTGGTACGAGCAACCCGATCAGCTCGCCCTGGTGGCCATTGCCCTGCAGCTGACCTTCATCGTGGTGTCCCACCGCAGCCTGGACCTTGAGGAACTCAGGCAACCCGGCGGCGGACCGCTGCTGGGCTGGGTCGGTCGCCGGGTGGCGGCCCACCGCAACCACTGGCTGTACAACCCGATGTTCGCCGCCGTGGCCTACTACCTCTACCTCCGCTACGACCCTTCTCTGCACACCCTGCTCTGGGCGGTCGAGGCCTTCGCCATCTACGTGCTCAGCGCCGTGCTGCGGGAGACCAGCTTCCGCACGATCGCCCTGGTGGGGCTGGGGATCTGCCTGCTGCGCCTGATGGCGATCGATCTGGCTCAGGTGGACCTGGGCCTGCGGGGGATCGTGTTCATCGGCGTGGGTCTGCTGATGCTGGCCATGAACGCGATCTACAACCGCTTTCGCGCCCGTTTCGAGTGACACCCGCGCGCCCCTTTCCCCTGCGCACGGTCCTGCTGGCCATGTTGCTCGCCGGCGGCGGCGGGCTGATCGTCCTGATGGTGCGCACGCGCCCGCTGAGCCCCCTGACCTCCTCCCTGGCCACTCCGTTCCAGCTCCTCGGCACGCCGGTGAAGCTGCTGGATCGCCTGGCCAGCCGGGTCATGCCGATCGGCGCCCTGGAGGAACGGGACCTTGGGGACACCTTCCGGGAGCGGTACGGCCTCCAGGTCAATGGCTCCGATCCGGATCAGGCCTATCTCGACGCCCTGATGCCACAGATCCGGGCCCATGCCAGGAAGCCCTTCCCCTACCGGGCCTACGTGGTTCCCTCCTCAGCGCCCAATGCCATGGCGCTTCCCGGTGGAGTGATCCTGGTCAACAAGGGCCTGCTCGACAGCCTGGGTTCGGAGGCGGAGCTGGTGAGCGTTCTGGCCCACGAGGCCGGCCACATCGAACTGGGCCACTGCTTCGACACCGTGCGCCTCCAGCTGCTGTCCCGCAAGCTGGGCAGCGAAACGCTTGGGCAGCTGGCTGATCTGGCGCTTCGGATTCTTCTGCAACACCACTACAGCAAGGCCGCGGAGCACGAAGCCGACGTCTACGCCTTCACCCTGCTGCGCAGCAGTCCCTACGACCCCCGGGGCAGCGGCGCCAGCTTCGCCTCCCTGGCACGATCCGAAGGATCCCTGGTGCGGGGCCCTGACGACCACGCCGATCCCCTGCGGGACTACATCAGCTCCCATCCGCCCCTGGCGATCCGCCGGGCGGAGTTCCACCAGGCTGCCGAGGCCTGGTGGCGGGGCCATCCGGCGGAACGCCGCTACTGGGGTCAGCGAAACCTGCGCCAGCGACGCGCCTTGAGCGCCCTCGATCTGGGGGCCGAATGGCGGGGAGCGCGGTTCACACCGCCAGCCTCTCAAGCCACCAGATAGCCCTCGAGCTGGCGCGAGCGCGCGCGAATCGCCTCCAGCCCACGACGCTCCAGGTTGCGGGTCTTGTCGCGGCTCATGCCCAGGGTGCGGGCAATCGAGGTGAGGCTCATCGGCTCCTCCACATCGATGCCATAGCGCATCTTGAGCACGCGGCACTGGATGTCGGGAAGCTGCTCCAGCAGGGCACGCATGTCGCCCCGCAGGCAGGCGCTGTCGACGGCCTGCTCGGGCAGCTGGGCATCGCCCTGGAGCAGATCGAGCAGCTCGGTGTCATCGCCGTCGCCCACCTTCATCTCCAGGCTCACCGGCTGGCGGGCCCGGCAGAGCAGATCCTTGACCTCCTCCTCTGGCAACTCCACGGCCACCGCCAGCTCACCGAGGGTGGGGGTGCGCCCCAGTTCCTGACTCAGCTCCCGTTGGCCCTTCTTGAGCTTGTTGAGCTGCTCGGTGATGTGGATCGGCAGGCGAATCGTGCGGCTCTTCTCGGCGATCGCCCGGGTGATCCCCTGGCGGATCCACCAATAGGCGTAGGTGGAGAACTTGTAGCCGCGGGTGGGATCGAACTTCTCGACGCCCCGCACCAGGCCGATGGTGCCCTCCTGGATCAGGTCCAGGAGCTCCATGTTCCGGTTGGTGTATTTCTTGGCCACGCTCACCACCAGGCGCAGGTTGGCCGCCACCATGCGCTCCTTGGCGCGGCGGCCATTGGCCAGCTTGCGCTTGAGCGCAGGCGGCTCGAGCTTCGCGGCGGCGGCCCACTCGGCCTCGGTGGGTCGGGTACCGTGGCGCATCTCGATCTCTTCAGCCAGTTCCTCGAGCGCCATCAGCTCCTGCACCTGGCGGCCGATGGTGATCTCCTGCTCGTGGCTGAGCAGGGGCACGCGACCGATGTCGCGCAAATAAGAGCGGACCAGGTCCGTGCCACCCCCCAGGGTGGATGCGCCATCGGCCGAGGCAATGGGGATGGAAGGCATGGGCTGGGAGTAACGAACCCTGGTGGTTTCGTAATTTATCATCAAAACCCGAAGCAAAACCGAACATCGTCCCAACCTGTGCCGCCCGTCACAGCCATGGGCCGGGAGAATGGGTTGATGCATCTCTTGCTCCTTCCGTGACCGCCCCGCGCCTGATGGTGGTCGAGGACGACGACACGATCCGTGAAACCATCGCCGAGGCCCTTGAGCTGGAGGGCTTCGATGTCGCCGTCTGCGCCAATGGCCGTCAGGCCCTTGACCAGATCCAGGGCCATGGCGAGGCCCGCCGCTTTGATCTGATCGTGCTCGACCTGATGCTCCCCGGCCTGGGGGGGCTGGAACTATGCCGCCAGCTGCGCCAGCACAACGACCGCACCCCGATCCTTGTGGTCAGTGCCCGCGACAGCGAGACCGACCGGGTGCTGGGCCTGGAAGTGGGGGCTGATGACTACCTGATCAAGCCCTTCGGCATCCGCGAGTGTGTCGCCCGTTGCCGTGCGCTCCTGCGCCGTTCCCAGGCCGAGCCAGGCCCCGGGACTGCGCCATCGCCACAGCGGGTGCTCGAGCATGGGGCCATCCGCCTGTTCCCCGACGAATGCCGGGTCACCCGCGACGGACTGGCGCTCAACCTCTCGCCCAAGGAGTACCGGCTGCTGGAGCTGTTCATGCGCCACCCGCGCCAGGTCTGGAGCCGCGACAAGCTGCTGGAGCGCATCTGGGGGCTCGATTTCATGGGCGACAGCAAGACCGTGGACGTGCACATCCGCTGGCTGCGCGAAAAGCTCGAGCTCAACCCCTCCGCCCCCCGCCACATCCTCACCGTGCGCGGCTTCGGCTACCGCTTCGACATCGGTGGCTGAGCTTCTGACCCTGGCCATCGGCCTGGGACTGGGCTGGCTACTGGCCAAGTTGTTGCCCTTGCGCCGCCGCGCTCAGCAGCCTGGGGCCATCGGGCCCAGGAGCCTGCCCCCCTCCCAGGTTCTCGATTGGATCGATGCCGCTCCCCAGGGCTGGCTGGTGCTTGATCCCCACACCACCATCCAGTACGTCAATCCCCGCGCCCTGCGGCTGCTGCAGCAGTCCAGCGACCGCCTGCGCCGCGGCCAGGCCCTTGGGGAGGCGATCGAGACCCCGGCACTGCTGAACGTGGTGCTCGATGCCAGGCGCCTGGGGCGGCCCCAGCGGATCGGCTGGATGGAGGGCAGCGAACCCCTGGAGGCCCATGCCCTGCCCGGTCAGGACGGCTGGGTGGGGTTGCTGGTGCAGAGCCGCCGTTCGCTGGAGGCCCAGCTGGAGCAGCAGGAACGCTGGGTCAGCGATGTGGCCCATGAGCTGCGCACGCCCCTCACCGCCCTGATGCTGGTGGGAGACAGCCTGGCCGGCCAGTTGGAGGGCCGCAATGCCGTGCTGGTGCAGCGGTTGCAGCGGGAACTGGATCGGTTGCAGCTGCTGGTCAATGACCTGCTGGAGCTCTCTCGCCTGGAGAACACCCTGCACCGGGAAGGGGGGCGTTACACGTTCGTCGACCTGCGGGGGCTGGTGACAGCGGCCTGGTCCAGTCTCGTTCCCCTGGCAGAGCAGCGGGGCATCACGCTGGCTCTGAGCGCCCCAGCGGAGGCCCCCCTGCGGGGGGAGGCCTCACGGCTGCACAGGGCCCTGCTCAACCTGTTCGACAACGCCCTCCGCCACAGCCCGGAAGGCAGCAGCGTGGAGGTGGGTGTGGAGATCAGTGGCAACTGGTGGCTGCTGAGCGTGCGCGACCACGGCGCCGGCCTGAGTGAGGAAGACGAGCGGCGCATGTTCGAGCGCTTCTACCGGGGTGACCCCTCCCGGGAGCGCAGCCAGCGGGGCGGCAGCGGCCTTGGGCTGGCGATCGTCCAGCAGATCGCCGTCACCCACGGGGGCCGGGTGCAGGGCCGCAACCACCCCGAGGGGGGTGCTGTGATGGATCTGTTGCTCCCCCGCGGCGGCTGAGCCATGGCCCACGACCCTGCCCTGCCCCAACGGCTGCAGAAGCTGCTGGCCGGAGCGGGACTCTGCTCCCGCCGTCAGGCCGAGGCCCTGCTGCTCCAGGGCCGGGTGCGGGTCAACGGCCGGGTGGCCCAGCTGGGGGATCGCGCCGATCCCCTCCGCGACCAGGTGGAGCTCGATGGCCGTCCGGTGGCGGCCAAGGCGCCTGCGTTCACGGTGCTGCTGAACAAACCCCGGGGCGTGGTCAGCAGCTGCTTCGATCCGGAGGGCCGCACCACGGTGCTTGATCTGTTGCCGCCTGAGCTCGCCCGGGGCACGGGTCTGCATCCCGTCGGGCGCCTGGATGTGGAGAGCCGTGGGGCCATGGTGCTCAGCACCGATGGGGAGCTCACCCTGCGGCTCACCCACCCCCGCTACGGCCACCGCAAGACCTACCGGGTGTGGGTGGAGGGCCAACCGGAACCGGACACCCTCGAGCGCTGGCGCGAGGGGGTTCCCCTGGACGGTGAGCCGAGCCGGCCGGTGGCGGTCAGCGTGGGCGAGCGGCAGGCGAGGCGCACCCTGCTGGAGCTGGAGATGCAGGAGGGCCGCAACCGTCAGATCCGCCGCACGGCCGAGGTTCTTGGCCACCGGGTGCTCGACCTGAGCCGCATTGCGATCGGTCCGATCAGCCTGGGGGGCCTGCCGGAGGGGCGCTGGCGTCGGGTCGACCCTGAAGAATGGGGGGATCTGGATCGCCTGGGCTGAGTCGACCCCTCCGATCGCCCTCCCCTGACCACCATGCCCCGGCCAGAGCCGAACTCACCCCCGCCCCGGTTCCTGAGGCGCCTGTTCGGCCGCGAACGCCCCCAGGGGGTGAGTGCTTCGGCCCTCGGCGACGACCCCCTGCTCCAGGCCGGCCGTCTCCTGCGCCAGCGGCGGGAGGAGCGGGGGCTGAACCTGCGCCAGCTGGCCCTGGAGACCCGCATCAGCACGCCGGTGCTGGAGGCGATCGAGCGCGGCTGGCGGGACCGACTGCCGGAGTCCACCTACCTGCGCACGATGCTGCCGCTGATCGAGCAGCACCTGGAGTTGCCGATCGGCAGCCTGCAGGTGGCCCTGCCCCCTGCCCAGGACGAGGAGGGGCCACGGCGCCGCCGCACCGTGCTGCTGGGCCGCTTCACCCCCGGCTCGATCGATGTCTTCACCACCTGGCAGGGCACCTTGCTTTACGGGGTGATCACCCTCGGGCTGATTTATGGCCTCAACCTGCAGCAGCAGCAGCTGGCGCTGGCCCAGCGGCTCAGCCTGCGCTCCATCCCGCCTTTACCCCCGGGTGAACAGGCCAGCAGCGGCGAACCCGGCAGCCTGCTGCTCCAGATCCAGCCAGGGCTGCGGCCCCTGGCCCTGGCGGATCGGGGCATGGGGCGCGTGGCCCTGCAGCGGCTACAGAGCCCCGGGGCACCGCGACCTGGGGTGCTGCGGCTGCAGCTGGCGCAGCCCAGCCAGGTGGTGCTCAGCAGTGCCTCGGGCGAACGCAGTCAGCTCAGCGGCGCCAGCGGCGAGGTGGTGCTGCAGCTGCAGCCCCCCCTGGAGCTGGAACTGAGCCCAGCCCCCACCGGACCTGCAGTGTTCTGGGATGGCCAGCCCCTGGCCCCTGTGCCGAAGCAGCCTGGCCGCTACCGCTACCCAAGGCCAGATCCGGTGCGCCCGGAGGCGGCTCCCGTGCGCCCGGAGGCGGTGGCGAAGCCTTCAAGCCCCTGAAGCGGACCATCCAGAACCTCAATCGGCTCGCACAGCCGCCACTGCCAATTGCCCGTGACCGTCCCCGGGGTGTTGAAACGTGCCCCATCCCCCAGCAGCAGCAGGTCCTGGAGGGGAATGATCGCCAGATCGGCCGAGGAGGCCAGGGCCAGTTGCAACAACTGCCAGCCCGGGGCCTGCACCGGTTCCCCCAGAACGGTTTCCACCTGGTGGCGCTGGCCGTCATCCCGTTCCTGCCACCAGCCCAGGCAGGTGGCGTTGTCGTGGGTGCCGGTGTAGACGACCCAGTTGGTGCCCTTGTAATTGGCGGGCAGGTAGGGGTTGTCCGGGTTGCCATCGAAGGCGAACTGCAGGATTTTCATCCCCGGCAGGGCGAAGCGATCCCGCAGCGCTTCCACCGCTGGGGTGATCACCCCGAGGTCCTCGGCGATCAGGGGCACGCGGCCCCCCTGGCGCCGGCGCAGCCGCTCCAGCAAGGCCTGGCCTGGGGATGGAATCCAGTGGCCGCCTTCGGCGGTGCTGGCCGTGCCCGGCACGCTCCAGTAGGCCTCCAGGGCACGGAAGTGGTCGAGGCGCAGCCCATCGACCAGCTCGAGCTGACGCTCCAGCCGCCGCATCCACCACTGAAAACGGCTGAGGCGATGCCAGAGCCAGCGGTAGACGGGCGTGCCCCAGAGCTGGCCGGTGGCCGAGAAGTAATCGGGAGGAACGCCGCTCTGCTCGCTCAACTGGCCATCGGATCGCACCGAGAACAGCCGGCGGTGGCTCCAGACATCGGCGCTGTCGTGGGCGACGTAGAAGGGAAGATCGCCGATGAGCTCGACGCCCTGGCTCTGGGCATGGCGGTGGAGCCGTTGCCATTGGCGGTCCAGCTGCCACTGCACCAAGGCCTCCTGCAGCAGCGCCTGCTTCTGCTGGCGATCGAAGCGGGCCAGGGCCCAGGGGCGGCGCCGGGCCAGGGGGCCGGGCCATGACCACCAGGGCGCCTGGCCATGGAGCTGGCGCAGCACCATGAACCGCCCGTGGTCGACGAGCCAGTGGGCCTGATCGCCCCGCCAGCGCTCGAAGGCCGCCTGGCGCTCCGGCCTCTGGCTGGGCCAGCGAGCCAGAAGCCTCTCCGCCAGCGCCGCCGCCCGCCGGGGGGCAGCCTCAAGATCCAACCGGTCCACCACCGCCGTTGGCAGCTCGGCCAGGTCAGTGGATTCGAGGAAGCCCTCCTCGGCCAGCTGCTCCCCATCCAGCAGCCAGGGGTTGAGGGCGAAGCCGCTGGGGGAGCTGTAGGGGGAGCCGGTGCCGTCGGTGGGGGCCAGGGGCAACAGCTGCCACACGGCCACCCGGTGGGCCGCCAGCAACTCCACCCAGCGGTGGGCCTGGGCCCCGAGGCTTCCGCAGCCAGGGGTGTGGGGCAGGGCGGTGGGGTGGAGCAGCACGCCACAGCGGCGTCCCCCGGAGGGATGGGTGGCGCTGCTCACAGGCTGGGCAGCCGGTAACGGGCCACGATCGCCTTGGCGAAGGCGGGAATGTGAGCCTCGGCCTTCTCCGGATGGTGACGCCGCACCCAGAGGGCGTTGCGGGTGAAGTGGGAATCGATCGAGAAGCGGCCGTACTCCAGTCCCTGGGGTCCCACCCGTTGCACGATGAAACCCACCAGCTCCGCCAGCCATCGGGGCAACTTGATCGCCTTGTCGTAGGCGTCGATGCCCTGCTGCACCGCGGCGCGGCGATCGCCACGGCTGCTCACCGGGGCCAGATCCAGTTCCGCCTCGACCAGATCCAGCAGCTCCTGACCGCGGGGGTTGCGCACCGTAAGCCACTGGCGCCCGAAGCTGGCGCCCATGTACCCCACCACCAGATCGGCGCCGCCGTTGACGTAGTCGAAACAACTCAGGCAGCTGGGGGCGAACACGTTCTTGAGCTTCGGGGTGTCGAGGCCGAAGAAGGGCACGGTTTCCTCGCGGCCATCGCTGTGGCGGAAGTGGATGCGGAAGTCCTGCATGAACTCGTAGTGCACCACCGTGGCCGGCGAATCACTGGCGCTCTCCAGGAAGGTCTGCAGTCCCTGGCGCGAAACGTTGTCCACGCAGGGCAGCCCGAGCACGTAGAGCTGCTCCAGGGGAAGGGTGTCCTGGACGGCCCTCAGGGCCTGCACCTGGCAGCCCACGCCGATGGCCAGCAGCCGCCTGATGCCACTGCCCGGGAGCTGCTCGAGCACCTCCAGGTTGGGGGAGAGGGTGGGCTTGTTGACCCGGGCGGCCAGCACCTGCTCGGGGGTGCGGGCCAGCACCGGCACGGGGGTGAAGCGATCGTCGGGGCTCTGCTGCACGCACAGCACCGCATCCACCAAGCCGGTTTCCAGGGCGCGCACGCCGATCCTGGACACGATCCCGGTCCACTGGGCTCCATCGATCGGTGGCCGCAGGCGTGCCGTGACCATGCGCTCGCTGACGCCGAAGTACAGCTCGTTGTCGTTGCTCAGATCCCGGCTGCGGCCGTGGGCCGCCGTTTCCATCGCCTCGAAACGCTGGTTCAAGAAGGCGCAGGCCCGGCGCACGTAGGCCACCCAGCGGCTGTCGCAGAGCCCGCACTGGCTGCAGAGCTCCTTGGCGGGGTAGGTGCTCCCCTTGGCCAGGGGCCGGGCCCGCTCGTGGGGTGCTCGAGCCCCGAGGGAAGGCTGCTGGAGCTCCGAGGGGGTGGCAGGGGACCGGGGGGCTGAGGTCAAGGGGGTTCTGGCGGCGGGCGCCTCCGCGCGTCTCAACTTATCGGCCGGGTCACCGGAATGGGCCCGCCGGAACGGGTCCCGAGGACCGACCGGGCTTGGCCGACAGGGCCCTGCCAAGCCGGTGCATCAAAGTGGAGCAACGTCCAGTGATCCAGACCCCATGGTCCCCAGAGGGGAATCTCCATCGGCCAAGGGGAGGCGCTCCCCGTCTGGCGGCACGCCGCAGCGGAGCAGGACCCCCCGTCCCAAGCGCCCCCGTCACCCCTGGCGGCTGGTGGGCCAGCTGGCGGCGGGTGGCGCCGGCCTGGTGATCGGCGCCGGCGCGCTGGGGCTGGTCTGGCCAGCTGCCGATCCGGCGGCCCTCGATCGGGCCAGTGATTCGGCGGCCCTCTCACCGCTTCCCGACCGGCCGATCACGGTGCTGGTGATCGGCACCGACGCCGATCGACTGGGTGCCACCACCAACGGCGCCGCCCCCCCCGGCGCTCCCAACAGCGATGCCCTGCTGCTGGTGCGGGTGGATCCCAAGGGCCCGCTGCAGGTGCTCGTGTTGCCCACCGAGCTGGCGGTGAAGCTGCCGGGACAGAAGCAGTCCATCCCCCTGGGGGCGGTCTACCGCCAGGGGGGTGTGGCCCTCGTCGCAGATGTGGCCGCCGACTTGGTCGGACTTGGCAAGGGCCAGCCCGACCGTTACCTGCTCCTCACGCGCGCTGGCCTGCGCCAGCTGGTCGACGCCCTGGGCAGCCTGGAGCTCAGTCCTGACCGGCTGATGCGCTACGAAGACAAAGCTCAGAAGTACACGATCGACCTGCAGGCGGGGCTGCAACAGCTCAATGGAGTCCAGGTGGAGCAGTTGGTGCGCTTTCGCGAGCCAGCCGGCGGCGAGGCCGCCAGGCGCACCCGGCAGCAGCAGGTGATCAGTGGCCTCCAGCAACAGCTGGCCCAGCCCACCCAGCTCGCCCGGCTGCCTGATCTGATCCGGCAGCTGCGAAGCGGGGTCGGGACCAACCTCAGCGAAGCTGAGGTGCTCTCACTGCTGGCGGGCAGCCTGGGTCAGAACAAGCCGATCCGCTATGCCAGCCTGCCCCTGGAGCCCCCGGCCGATCCCTCCCAGCCCCTGCGTCAACTCAAGCGGGAGGCCGCGCTGCCGCTCTGGCCCTCCCGTTGATCGAGGGCCTGCCAGCGCAGCAGCAGGACCTGGGCGAGCCCCGCCGCGGCCGTGTCATCCGGATCCAGGGCCGGATCGTCTTCCTGGGGGTTCACCCAGCCCAGCCAGGGGAGACCCTCGGCCCGGCGCCTGTCGGCCCTCCACGGTCCGCCCCACTGGATCAGACCCACCAGGGGCACGCCGGCGCGCTCCAGCAGGGCCGTGCTGGCCGCCGCCACTCCACCGTCGGCGCTGCTTCCCGGCACCAGCAGGGCGGTGGGCTGGCGGAAGGCCCCGAGCAGGTCCGCCCAGCGGCCCGCCGGCCCCAGCCAGGCCCCTGGATCGCCGGGAAGGGGCGCCAGCCAGGGACCAGCCTGGGCCTGGAGCGCCGCCAGCTCAGTGGGCGGGTCGCCGCCGCCGTCGAATGGCCGCCAGGTCAGCCCCAGGCGCGCCGCCAGTTCCGCTGCTGCGGCCTTGGCGAGGGAAGGCGCCAGGGACCCAGCCGCGGTGTCCAGGTCGCTGCCGTCAGCGCCCACCACGTCCGTCAGCACCAGGCGGAGGAGTGACGGCAGCAGCGGTGGCGGCGGTGAAACAGTCATCGAACTATCTTCGCCGTGGCCCAAGGGCTTCTACCATCAAATTTCAGCCCAAGCGCTCACGCCCGCCGTGACCAGTTTTTTGACCGCTGCACGGGTGGAACACGAGAGCGCACCCCACGACACCCGCCGCCTGCGGCTGTTCAGTGGCACCTCCAATCCCGCCTTGGCGCGGGAGATCGCCAATTACCTCGGTGTGCCCGATGGCCCGCGGGTGATCAAGCGCTTCGCCGACGGGGAGCTTTACCTGCAGATCCAGGAGTCGATCCGGGGCTGCGATGTGTTCCTGATCCAGCCCACCTGCGCGCCGGTGAACGATCACCTGATGGAGCTGCTGATCATGGTGGACGCCTGTCGCCGTGCCTCGGCCCGTCAGATCACCGCTGTGGTGCCCTACTACGGCTATGCCCGCGCTGACCGCAAGACCGCCGGCCGCGAGTCGATCACTGCCAAGCTGGTGGCGAACCTGCTGGTCAAATCCGGCGTCGATCGGGTGCTGGCGATGGACCTGCACTCCTCCCAGATTCAGGGCTACTTCGACATCCCCTGCGATCACATCTACGGCTCGCCGGTGCTCGTGGATTACCTGGCCGGCCGCAACCTTGGAGAGGTGGTGGTGGTCTCCCCGGATGTGGGCGGGGTGGCGCGGGCGCGGGCCTTCGCCAAGCAGATGCACGACGCCCCCCTGGCGATCATCGACAAGCGCCGCTCCGGCCACAACGTGGCCGAGAGCCTCACGGTGATCGGAGATGTGGCCGGCAAGACCGCCGTGCTGATCGACGACATGATCGACACCGGTGGCACCATCTGCCAGGGGGCCAGGTTGTTGCGGCAGCGGGGCGCCCAGCGGGTGCTGGCCTGCGCCACCCACCCGGTGTTCTCGCCGCCTGCGAGTGAGTTGCTCTCGGAGCCCGGGCTGTTCGAGGAGGTGATCGTCACCAACAGCATCCCCCTTGAGCCCGACCGGCGCTTCCCCCAACTGCAGGTGCTCTCGGTGGCGAACATGCTTGGCGAGGCGATCTGGCGGATCCACGAGGAGAGCTCGGTCAGCTCGATGTTCCGATGAGCGCCAACCGATGACCCCAGGCCCAGGCCCAGGCCCACTGACAGGGGTAGGGGCCTCCGTGCATCTCCCCCTGCATCGCTGCCCTTGACGAGCCAGTTTCCCCTGCGCGTCCACCTCAAACGCGCCCTGCCCACGGCCCTGGGCGGGCTGCTGGTGTCCGTCCTGCAGACCGTGGGCCTGGGACCTCCCGCCCTGGCAGCCAGCGAGAGCGTGGGGGTCTGGCTCACCAACAGCCCTAGCCCCCTCTACTACGACGGCAGTCGCCTCGATCGAGCCGTGAACGAGCTCGCGGCGGCTGGGTTCACCACCCTCTACCCGAACGTCTGGAGCCGCGGCGCCACCTTCCACCGCAGCCGTTGGGCGCCGATGGAGCCGGCGCTGAAGCAGAGCGCCCCCAACCTCGATCCGATCTGTCGCCTCACCCGCGCCGCCCATCGGAAGGGCCTGAAGGTGATCCCCTGGTTCGAGTACGGCCTGATGGAGCCGGCTGACGCCGAGGTGGTGATCCAGCACCCGGAGTGGGTGCTGCAGCGCAGGGACGGCACCACCACCTACGCCATGCACGGGGCCAACATGCGGACCTCGCCCATGAAAGACCTGCGGGTGTGGCTCAACCCTGCCCATCCCGGAGTGCGCCAGCGGTTCATCGGCCTGATCAGTGAGATCGTGCGCCGTTGCGGTGTCGATGCGATTCAGCTCGACGACCACTTCGCCTGGCCGGTGGAGCTGGGCTACGACCCTTTCACCCGAGCGTTGTATCAGAAAGACACCGGCCGCCAGCCCCCTGAGGATTTCACCAACCGCGACTGGATGACCTGGCGCCGCCACCGGCTCACGGACCTGCTGCGGGAGCTGCGCACGGAACTCAAGGACCGCCAGGGCGGCGCCGGCATCAGCCTCTCGCCCGGACCCTTCCGCTTTGCCTACAACCAGTGGCTCCAGGACTGGGAGATCTGGTCACTGGGGGGGCTGATCGATGAGCTGGTGGTCCAGAACTACGCCTACTCGGTCAAGGGATTCCTCAGGGACCTCGACCAGCCGGCGCTCGTCAAGGCACGTCAGTGGGGGATTCCCGTGGAGATCGGTCTGCTGGCTGGTTTCGGTGGCCGCACCACCCCGATGCCCGTGCTGGCCGAGAAGGTGCGGCTGGCGGCCCAGCGGGGCCATGGGGTGATCTATTTCTATTGGGAAGGCCTATGGGGCCAGTACGCCGGCCCCGAGGGCGGCCCAGCCCGCCAGGAGGCCTTCCGCCAGCTCCACGGCAACCTGTTCCCGGATCCCTACCCCAACCGAAGCAACCTGCGGCCGGGGAAGCGCTGACCCTCCAGCTCCTGGCCCAAGGGGCCGCCGCCCCAGCTCATCGCCGGGGCTCGCTGCCTAGGCACTGCTCCACCACCTCGCGGGTGTTGGTGGAGAGACGCCCGCCCGCCAACTGTTCGAGGGCGGCCCGCTGGGCGGCGCCGCGCGCCGCCCCGTAGCTCTGCCAGCGGCTGAACACCTTGGCCAGGCGTGACGCGGTGATCGGGTTGCGCCGGTCGAGTTCGGCGATGCGCTCGGCCATGAAGCGGTAGCCGCTGCCATCGGCGGCATGGAACACCGGCGGGTTGCCCGCCAGGCCCCCCAGCACCGCCCGCACGGAGTTCGGTGCGGCCGGATCGAAGCGGGGATGCTCCAGCAGCCGCTGCACCCGCGCCAGACCATCGGCCAGTGGGGCCGAGGCCTCCAGCGCAAACCAGGCATCGAGGATCACGGGCTTGTCCTGCCAACGGGCGTAAAAGGCCGCCAGGGCTTGCTCGCGGGCCGGGTGATCCAGGGGCTGCAGGGCCCGCAGGCCAGCGCGGGCCAGGGTCATCGAAGGCCCCTCCACGGCGGCGGCGGCGGCCGCGATCGCCGCCCCATCGCCGGCGGCGGCCCGCCAGGCCCAGACGGTGGCGGTCAGCATCCGATCGCCGACCCCCTGGGGCCAGGGGAGGCCCCATTGGGGCGAGCAACGGGGGAGGACCTCCTCGAGTGACGTGGCCAGCTCGGTGCCGAAACGGCGTTCCAGGGCGAGCTGGGCGGCGAACAGGGCCGGCGGATCCGGCTCGGTGGCCTGATCTTCCAGTTCCGCCAGCCCCGGCAGGTCCAGCAGCACACTGCGGTTGGCCTCCGAGAGCAGGCCATCGCCCAAGATGCGCTCGAAACCGGCCACCAGACCCGCCTCCAGGGACTCGTTGGGGCTGCCGGCGGCCCGTTCGATCAGGGCCCGCCGCAGCAGGGTCTGGCCGGCGTCCCAGCGGGCCACCGGTTCGCTGTCGTGGGCCAGCAGGTGTAGCAGTTCCTCGCTGGAGCGCTCGACCTCCAGCCGAACGGGCGTGGAGAAGCGCCGCAGCAGGGAGAGGGCTGGTGGGTGGGGCTGGGGCTCCAATCCCGTGATCACGAACCGCTGCTCGGCCTGGTCCACCACCAGCAGCCGGCTGAGTTGGCCCCAGCGGGGTTCGAGGCTGCGTGCCGCAGCCTCCAGCTCGCTTTCCCCCTCGAGTCGCACGGCCACGGCCTCACCGCCCTGGTCGACGAGCCCCAGCGCCAGGGGCAGCACCAGGGGCCGCTTGTCGGCTTGGCCGGGGGTGGGGGGGGTGTGCTGGCGGGCCGTCAGGGTGAGGGTGCCGCCCGTGGCGTCCCAGGAGCGCTCCAGGTGCAGCACGGGGGTGCCCGCCTGCTGGTACCAGCGGCGAAACTGGGCAAAGTCGAAATCCGCCGCTGAGCTGGTGGCAGCGCCGGAGGCGTCTTCCAGGGCCGCGTCCTCCATGGCCTGCACGAAGTCTTCGCAGGTGGCGGCGGTGCCGTCGTGGCGCTCAACGTAGAGATCGATGCCGCGGTGGAAGGTGCTTTCCCCCAGCAACGTGTGCAGCATGCGGATCAGCTCTGATCCTTTTTCGTAGATCGTGGTTGTGTAGAAGTTGTCGATGGCCTGGTAATGATCCGGCTGCACCGGGTGTGCGGTGGGGCCGGCATCTTCCCGGAACTGCCTGTTGCGTAACATCGACACATCCTCGATCCGCTTGAGCGCTCCTGAGTGCAGATCGGCGGTGAAGCATTGGTCACGAAACACCGTCAGGCCCTCCTTGAGCGAGAGCTGAAACCAGTCACGGCAGGTGATGCGGTTGCCGGTCCAGTTGTGGAAGTACTCGTGGGCGATCACGCTCTCGATCCGCTCCAGTTCGCCATCGGTGGCGGTGGCGGCATCGGCCAGCACCAACTTGGAGTTGAAGATATTGAGGCTCTTGTTCTCCATCGCGCCCATGTTGAAGTGGCGCACGGCAACGATGTTGTATTGATCGAGGTCGTATTCGAGCCCGTAGACCCGCTCATCCCAGGCCATCGAGCGCTTGAGAGAATCCATGGCGTGGGCGGTGAAGGGGGCATCCCCTGGCTCCACGTGCAAGCGCAGGTGCACCGCACGGCCGCTGGCGGTGGTGAAGGTGCTCGCCACTTCCTCCAGCTGACCGGCCACCAGGGCGAACAGGTAGGAGGGCTTGGGGAAGGGGTCGTCCCAGAGCGCGTAGTGACGTTCGGCCCCGCTGAGTGGATCGGGCGGCAGCGCCCCACTCTCCAACTGGTTGCCGTTGGAGAGCAGCACCGGGCAACTCTCCCGTTCGGCCTCGATCCGCACCTGGAAGCGGCTGAGCAGATCAGGGCGGTCGGGGTGGAAGGTGATCCGCCGGAAGCCTTCGGCCTCGCACTGGGTGGTGACCATCCCACCGCTCACGTACAACCCTTCGAGGGTGGTGTTGGTTTCGGGGTGGAGGCGCACCAGGGAGCGCAGCAGGAATGGCTGGCTGGGGGGCTCAAGGATCGTCAGGCTCTCGCCATCCAGGCGGTACGCCCGCTCGTCCAGGGGCACCCCTTCGATGGAAAGCTCCAGCAGCTCCAGTTCGACCCCCTGCAGCAGCAGCGGTGCGCTCTCCAGGGGGGTGATCCGCAGCTGCGCCTCCACCAGGGTGTGGTCAGGGAAGATGCGCACGCTCAGGTCGGTGCGCTCGATGCGGATCGAGGCCGGGCGGTAGTCGGCGAGCCGCACGGTGGTCATGGAAAGGGGGAGCAGCGGTGCTTCGATCCTGCCGCTCCGCTCCCCCCTGCCGCTTCACCAGAGGGTGGGACCCTTGCCGATGGCGGCGTTGCAGCCCACCTGGGTGCCGAGCAGGGCGCCCAGGGGCACCGCCCAGGAGCGTCCGTCCTGACGGGAGGCGGCATAGCCCACACCGCCACCCACCAGGCCACCCACGAGCCGGCCGATCTGGCAGGTCCGCTGCTGCTGTTGGGCGTCGGCCAGCGTCAGCGGAGCGTTGCTGGCGAGCGGAGCGTCGTATCCCGGTTGGGCGTAGGAGGGCTGGATGTAGGCCTGGCGGTAGGGCTGGGCGTAGCCGGGTTGGACGTAGCCGGGTTGGACGTAGGTGGGCTCGTCGTTGGCCTGGTAGGTGGGCCGGTAGACCTGGCGGTAGGTGTTGGTGCGCACGGGGACCCCGTAGCTCCGGCGAACGACGGGCGCGGGGCGGTAGACGGGCTGGCCGTAGGAGCGAGAGCCGTCATCGCGGTACTCCACCGTCGTGACGGTGCGTTCGACGATCACCGGCCGGCTCTGGGCCAGGGCGGCGGTAGGGCCGAGCAGGGCGGTAGCGGCGAGGCCGCAGGCCAGCAGGCCAGGGCCGTTGGACCGCCAGGATTGGCGGCTGGAGCGCTGAAGGTCAATCATGGGATCGGAGGCGAATGGACATCCCGGGTGTGAGGGATGAGCCAAGCAAAGCCTCAGGATCCGACCCAAGTGCAACTGGCACATGTGCCAGTTGCGGCCAGATGCGACTGGTCTGGCGCCGCAGTGACTCTGCGGCCCCCCTGATCCCTATTTGGCGGCTGGAGCCGGAGCTGGCTTGCCCCCGGATTGCTGCTTGATCACGTCCTGCACCTTCTTGACCACATCGGCCGGCACCTCCTTCGGGCAAATTTCCACGGCGCCGATCACCGCTGAATTGGTCGAGCCCTTGCGCAGCTCGTCGATCGCCAGCGGCTTGGGGCCCACCTGCAGGATCACGCCGCCGTGCTGGCCTTGAAGCACCTGGGCAATGGTTTCTCCGGCGATCGCCACGGCTTTGTCGAAATCGACCCCTGCCGCCCTGGAGATGCAGACGTTGATGGCGGCAAGGCGCGTGTAGAGCGTCATGTCGGTGTCACTGGCCGGGGCCGCCAAGGCCGGCATGGGAAGCAGGGCCAGGGGCAGCAGCAGCAGCGGGGTCAGCAGCAGCGGGCTGGACCGGCGGAGGAAGGTGCGCAAGCTCGACGACGGCGAGGAGGCTCCATGGTGAATCACTGAGGTTTCTGCTGTCCGTGCCCTGGGAGGCCAGCGAGCTGCCCCATGGCCCTGGGCCTTGCTCTCCTTGGCCGGCGTCCGAGCGCGGCGCCAGAGGCCGCGAGGCGCCTGACGAGGCACGGCGAAGGGCCTGTTTTCGTTTCAGCCGGCCCCCCTGGAGCGTCCAGCCCGCGGCCCCCGAAACAGGCCCTCACCAGTCCGCCTCGGCCACCGCCCGGGAGGCGGTCCTTCCTTGACGAAGGGCCTGTCGGCCCCGTAGTTTCCCTGCATCGGACGACATCCCAAGGGGTGCGGCCCGTGGCCTCGCCCCCATCGTCTAGAGGCCTAGGACACCTCCCTTTCACGGAGGCGACAGGGGTTCGAATCCCCTTGGGGGTATCGATTAAGAGCTCTGCATTCGATCTGACGATCGCTGTCAGATGGCTCGTTCAATGTTGCCGAACCATCTCCAACCAAGATTGAGATGGCACTTCAGATGCGCGTCGCCAAGCGATAGAGGCGCAACGACTCCGCCGGTTTCTGGCGGATAACAACGCTGGGTTCGCTCCCATCGTTGTTGCAGGCGATGACCACGCCATCACGTTGGGGGTGTTTCTCAGGAAACCCGCCTCAATTGTGGGTTCGGACCCAGATCAGCGACCAGGGGGCCAGAGCCAGGAGCCTGGACTGGAAGCTCAGCTGGTGGCGCGGCGCAGGGCTTCCTGCTGCACGGCCCTGAGGTTGGCGGCCAGGTCTTCCCGCAGTTGTTTTTCGATCATGCCGATCGGCATCCCCGGCCGCCCCTGCACGGTCAATTCGTAGTACAGGCGGGTGGCGCTGGCATCGCGATCGATCCGCCAGATCCCTTCAAACCGCCTGAAATCTCCGCAGCTCATGCGGAAACTCAGACATCCGTCGCTTGCCTGCTCGGTGAGCTCCAGCTCCACCCGGGCACTGAAACGAAGGCCACAGAACTGCTGGGATCCCACCTGCTCCAGTCCGACCACCGCTCCCTTTCTCCAGAGCTGGCGACTGGATGCCAGGTTGGGAATGAAGCAACTGAGGTTGTTGTAGTCGGTGAGCACCGACCAGAGCAGATCGGGTTCGAGGCTCAGCCGCAACAGAACCGCCAGCCGGCGGGTGCCATTGGGCAGGCGCTCCATCTCCTGCTGGATCGTGTCCAAGGCGCAGATGTCGCTGCCGATGTCCCGCAAGGGCGTGCTGGCGACTGGATTGGCATCGCTCTTGAACAGAGCTGGAAGCTGCGCCAAGTGGTGTTCAGCGGGGCGGGCCGGTTCAGGGCCACAACCTAGCCTTGTTCAGGCGAATTGAGGGGGTTTGGGCCCTGAACCGGCCAGGGTCGGCCCCAAATCTGTCCTGGGGAGGTGTTCCCTATGATCGCCGCCAACCTTTCTGTGGCCCCGTATCCATGCGCGTTTCGACCGCCACCACCAGCCGAGATGATTCCCGGATGTTCACTGTGGTGGTCAGGGGTTATGGCGCCGGCAGCCAGCGCCAGGCCGAACGCGCCATCTCTGTCCCCTTCAGCCGGTTGCAGGGCCTGATCCAGTCCATCGCCCAGCTCGGTGGCCTGATCCTTTCGGTGACCGCCACCGATGATCTCTCAGCTTCGCCCGGCACCCCGGCCACCGCCGGTGACCCGGCCCCCTCGAAACCTGCCCCCTCGACACCTCCTTCCGTGAGTACGACCCCCGCCCACGAAGCCGTTCCCGTCAACCTCTACAAGCCCAAGGAGCCCTACGTGGGCACGGTTCTGGATAACTACTCCCTGCTGGCTGAGGGGGCGATCGGCCGGGTCAACCACATCACCTTTGACCTTTCCGAGGGCAACCTTCACTACGTGGAAGGTCAGAGCATCGGCATCATTCCCGATGGCGAGGATGCCAAAGGCAAACCCCACAAGCTTCGTCTCTATTCGATCGCCAGCACCCGCCACGGCGACAACCTCGAGGACAAGACCGTTTCGCTCTGCGTGCGTCAGCTGCAGTATGAGAAGGACGGCGAGACCATCCTCGGCGTCTGCTCCACCTTCCTCTGCGACATCGCGCCGGGCTCAAAGGTGAAGATCACCGGACCAGTGGGCAAGGAGATGCTCCTCCCCGCCGATGAAGAGGCCAACGTGATCATGCTGGCCACGGGAACGGGCATCGCTCCGATGCGGGCCTACCTGCGCCGCATGTTCGACCCGGGTGAGCGCTCCAAGAACCCCGGCTATCAGTTCCGTGGAAAGGCCTGGCTGATCATGGGGGTGCCCACCACGCCCAACCTGCTTTACGAAGACGACCTGCAGAGCTACCTGGAAGCCTTCCCTGACAACTTCCGCTACACCAAGGCCATCAGCCGCGAACAGCAGAACCCCAGCGGCGGGCGCATGTACATCCAGGATCGGGTGGCCGAACACGGCGAAGAAATCTTTGCCTGGATCGAAGACCCCAATACCCACGTCTACATGTGTGGCCTGCGGGGCATGGAGCCTGGCATCGACGAGGCCATGACCAAGGCGGCCGAGTCCAAGGGCCTCAACTGGGCCGAGTTGCGCCCTCAGCTCAAGAAGGCCGAGCGCTGGCACGTCGAGACCTACTGACCTCCAGAGCCCGCCTTCGGCGGGCTTTTTGATGCTCGCTGCGCTGCCGAGGAGGGTCCGATGCACCCTCAGGATTGGCGCCCTGACCACCCATGCCGTTTGGCGGATTCCACACAATCGACGCCCCCCAGCCCCTGCGGCGGAAAGAAGTCGGTTGTCGTGGTTAAACCAGGGGCACCGCTTTCAGCGATCCCGCGCCCATGACTCTCAGCCACACCAATCCCCTGCGGGTCGGCCTGCGCCAGGAGCGGGTGATCTCACCCCAGTGTCTGGTGATTTTCGGCGCCAGTGGTGATCTCACCCACCGCAAGCTGATCCCTGCCCTGTTCGAGTTGTTCCGCCAGCGGCGGCTGCCCACCGAGTTCGCCGTGCTCGGCTGCGCCCGGCGGCCCTGGAGCGACGAGGAGTTTCGCCACCGCATGGGCGAGGCCCTCGCCGCTGAGATCCGGCAGCACCAGAGCGCCTGGGCCCAGTTCGAAAGCTGTCTCTTTTATGAGCCCGTCGACCTGGAACAGCCCGCTGATGTGGTCCGCCTCGGCACCCGCCTGGAGGTGATCGACCGCCAGCGGGCCACCCGCGGCAACCGCACGTTTTATCTCTCGGTGTCGCCGGCGTTCTACGGCAGCGGCTGCCGTTCCCTGGCGGCCGCCGGTCTGCTCAAGGACCCCAGCCGCAGCCGGGTGGTGATCGAAAAGCCGTTTGGTCGCGACTACGGCAGTGCCCAGTCGCTGAACCGGGTGGCCCAGGCCGCCGGCCAGGAGAACCAGATCTTCCGCATCGACCACTACCTAGGCAAGGAAACGGTCCAGAACATCCTGGTGCTGAGGTTTGCCAACGCGATCTTCGAGCCGATCTGGAACCGTAACTACATCGCCAATGTGCAGATCACCGCTGCAGAAACGGTGGGGGTGGAGGATCGGGCCGGTTACTACGAGTCGTCCGGTGCCCTGCGGGACATGGTGCAGAACCATCTCACCCAGATGCTTGCCCTGACGACCATGGAGGCCCCGGGCCGCTTCGATCCCGAGGCGATCCGCAACGAGAAGGCCAAGGTGCTGCAGGCGGCCCGGCTGGCGAACGAGGGGGAACCCTGGAAGTGCTGCGTCCGCGCCCAGTACGGCCGCGGTGGCAATGCCATGAACCCCGTGACGGGTTACCGCGAGGAACCGGGGGTGAATCCTGAGAGCACCACCGAGACCTACGTGGCCATGAAGCTGTTCGTCGACAACTGGCGCTGGCAGGGGGTGCCGTTTTATCTGCGCACGGGCAAGCGGCTGCCGAAGCGGATCAGCGAAGTGGTGCTCACCTTCCGCGAGGCACCCGTTCACCTGTTCGATGCCGCCGGCGGGAGCCCCACGGCCAACCAGTTGATCCTCCGCATCCAGCCTGATGAGGGGGCGGGCTTCTTGTTCGAGGTGAAGGCCCCGGGCTCGGGCATGCGCAGCCGCCCCGTTGACATGCACTTTTCCTACGACGAATCGTTCGGGGAGCCCTCCGATGAGGGCTACGTCCGCCTGCTCGCCGACGCCATGCTGGGGGACCCCACCCTGTTCACCCGGGGTGATGAGGTGGAGGCGGCCTGGCGCCTGTACACACCGCTCCTGGAGCTGATCGAGGACAACCCCGATCTGCTGCCGATCTACACCTACGAGGCCGGCACCTGGGGCCCCGGCGCCGCCGACAGCCTGCTCGCCGACGACGGCCTGATGTGGCGTCGCCCCTAGGGGGCGCCAACCAACCAGCCCCTAGGGGGCGCCAACCCACCAGCCCCTAGGGGCACCAACCCACCAGCCCCTGATCACCGCTCAACTCCCGCCCCCTTTCGCCGCCCTGCGCCATGGCTCCCCAACTCACCCTCCAGGCCCCGCTCGAACTTCCACCGCAGGAGGTGCCGGCTTACCTGGACAGCCTCTGGAGCAAGGAGTTGGCCGAGGCCGGCGGTGGGGCCGTCACCTTCACCCTGGTGGTCTGGGAACCCTCCTGGCTGCAGCAGCAGCTGATCCGCACGGGCCGCCTGGATGGCCCGATCAGCGGCCTGCTCGATGATGACCTGCTCGAGGCGGCCCGCGCCGCTGTGTCGGATTGCGGCCTGCCCCCGTTCACGGCCCCCTCGGCCCCGGAACTCACCTGGGCGCTTGGCTCCTTGCCTGGTCACCACAGTGCCCAGGATCTGCGCGGGCAATTCGTAGACCGGGCGATCAGCGTCCACCAGCCCAGGCGCCTGATCACCCTGGCCCCCACCCTGGCGTCCGATGCGCCCCTGGAAACTCTGGTGGCGGCCTACTGCCCCCTCCCGGAAGAACAGCACGGCAGCCGTGGGGAAGCCTGCGGCGATGTGTTGGTGCTGCGGGGCGGCATGGGTGCCGTGGGCAAGGGCCTGGCCATGCTCCAGCCCCTGATCCCCAACGATCTGCCCTGCTGGGTGTGGTGGAACGGCTCCCTGGATGAGTCGCCGGAGTTGCTGGAGGGCTTGGCCATCCCCCCCCGGCGCCTGGTGGTCGACAGCTCGATCGGCAGCCCGCGCCGCTGCCTGGATGTGCTGGCGGAGCGGATCGAAACCGGCCAGTCGGTCAACGACCTCAACTGGCTGCGGCTGCGCAGCTGGCGCGAATCCCTGGCGATGGTGTTCGATCCCCCGAGCCGCCAGGGAGCGCTTGGCCGTGTGGTCCAACTGGACATCGATGTGGAGGGCAACCACCCGGTCAAGGGACTCCTGCTGGCGGCCTGGATTGCCGACCGCTTGGGCTGGCATTTTCAGAACAGCTATGTGATTGCCACGGGTAGTCCCGAGGGTGACGGCATCGGCGCCGAGTTCCAGCGCACGGACGGCGACAGCGTGCAGCTGCGGCTGATGCCGGTGCCGGTGGGGGTGCCCAAGACCCACCCGGGCGCCCTGGTGGGCCTGCGACTGATCTGCGCCCCCGAGAGCCAGCCGCCCCTGTGCGTGATCCTCTGCTCGGAATCGGGGGGCTGCATGCGTCTGGAGTCCGGTGGGGTGGCCACGATGCAGCTGGTGGAGGAGGTGGTGCCCCTGCCCAACGAGAGTGAGGAGATGGAGATGGCGCGGCTGCTGGCGGGGGGGCACGACACCACCAACCCGCTGCTGGCGTCGGCGGCGCCCCTGGCTGCCAAGCTGCTGCCGCAGTGAAGGCTCCCTGAGCCGCGGCCATGGCCTGTCTGATCGCCGCTCCCACCAGTGGGAGTGGCAAGACCCTGTTGAGCCTCGCCCTGGCGGCCCTGGCCCGCCGCCGTGGCGAGTCGATCCAGACCTTCAAGGTGGGGCCGGATTACCTGGACCCCCAGTTGCTGAGCCGGGTGAGCGGCCGCAGCTGCCGCAACCTCGACCCCCTGCTTTGCGGCGAGGAGTGGGTGCGCCGCAGCTTCGAGGGCTACGGCAGCCGGGCCCAGCTGGCGCTGGTGGAGGGGGTGATGGGGCTGTTCGATGGCCGTGGCCCGACCAGCACGGGCAGCTCCGCCGCCGTGGCCGTGCAGTTGGAGTTGCCGGTGGTGCTGGTGGTGGAGGCCAGCCGGCAGGCGGGCTCGGTGGCGGCCCTGGTGCGGGGCTTCCGCGACCACGACCGCGCCGTGCAGCTGGCGGGGGTGGTGCTCAATGGCGTCAGCACCCCGCGGCACCAGGCCCTGCTGGCGGAGGCGCTGGCCGCCATCGGGATGCCCCTGCTCGGGGTGTTGCCCCGCCACGGGAGTCTCAGCCTGCCGTCGCGCCATCTGGGGCTGCTTCCCGCCCATGAGTTGCTGGATCTGGACCAGCGTCTGGAGGGCTGGGCCGCCCTGGCGGAACAGCACCTGGATCTGGAGCGGCTCTGGCCCCTGCTGGCGGCACCGCCGCCCCCGCTTGCGGGCACGGACGACCCGATCCGCTGGTGTCTGGCCCAGGCCAGCGACGGTCTTGAGCCAGCCCCCAGGGCGGCTCCCCAGGGAGTGCCCGATGGGTCTGAGCCCGTGCCGGTGGCGATCGCCAGCGACGCCGCCTTCCATTTCCGCTACCCGGAAGCGGCGGAATTGCTGGAGGCGCTGGGGCTCGAGGTTCATCCCTGGCAGCCCCTGGCCGATGAGCCGCTGCCCAGGGGTACCCGGACGCTGATCCTGCCGGGGGGGTACCCGGAGCTGCACGCCGCCGAGCTCGCCGCCTGCCGCCGCAGCCTCGGCGCCCTTGCCGCCGCCGCCGCCGCCGGCCTGCCCATCTATGCCGAATGCGGCGGGCTGCTGCTGCTGGGATCCCACCTGGAGGATCCGGCCGGGGTGGGCCATGCCATGGCCGGGGTGTTGCCGTTCAGCGCCCGCCGGGGCGCCCTCGATCTGGGCTACCGCCAGGCCACGCCCTTGCGTGATGGGCTGGTGGTGCTCAAGGGCGAGAGCCTCAGCGGCCATGAGTTCCACCGCTGGGAGCTGCGGGGCTCGGCTGCTGGCGACCCTGCGCTCTGGGAGCTGGAGGGTTGGGGCTCCCCCCGCCGCGCCGAGGGCTGGAGCACGCCCCGGCTGCACGCCAGCTGGCTGCATCTGCACTGGGCTGGCTGCCCGTCGATTCCCGCCCGCCTGGCCGCCGCCGCCCTGGGCGCTTCTGTGGGCCGGCCCATGGGTTGGGCCGTTGCGTTGGAATGACGGCACTGAAGCAGCCCCAATGATCGATCCCAAGCTCTGGGGCGAACTGTTCGCCTATGGCGCTGGCATCAGCTTCAGCCCGATCCACATCGGCCTGCTGCTGCGGTTGCTGCTGGGCCCCCGGCCCCTGCGGCGGGGGGGGCTGTTCGTGCTGGGCTGGATCACCACCATTGCCCTGCTGACCACCTTGATGCTCACGGTCGGCCACGGGTTGCTCTTGAGCATGGAGAAGGGCAGCGACCACCGCACCGGCCTGGATCTGCTGGCCGCCGGTGCCCTGCTGGCCCTGGGGCTGAATGAGCTGCTGCATCGCCGCGAAGAGGGCAGCGAGCCCCCAGGCTGGACGCGCACCCTTGATCGGCTGGTGAACCAGCCCCTGCCGCTGTTGATCGGGGCGGCGGCGGCGATCGAGCTGATCAGCCCCGATGATCTCTTCCTGGCGGCCAAGGCGGCCGGCAGCGAGCTGGCGGCAGGCCTGACCCGGGGCCAGGAGTGGCTGGCGACCGGCTTCTTCACCCTGGCCGCCAGCCTGCTGCTGCTGCTGCCCCTCGTCCTGGTGGTGGTGCGGCGCGATCGGGTGCTGCCCCAGCTGCAGCGCGCCAAGGACACCCTCTATGCCCGCGGTGATCTGGTGGTGGGGGGCCTGAGCCTCGTACTGGCGGGCTATCTGGGCTGGCAGGGGATCGAGGGGTTGCGGCTCAGTTAGGCCCCAAGGCGGCCCGGTGGATCCATTTGGTGGCGACGTCGCAACGCCTTGGCTAGGTCTCCTCCCCCAGCCAGCGCTGCCAGTGCTCCCGCTCCGCCGCCGAGCCGCTGGCCCCCATCAGGGTCACGCCCCTTCGGGCGCGGCTGACGGCCACATAGACGAGCTGGCGGCGCAGCACCGGATCGGCCGGCCAGAAGACATCGCGTTCCACAAAGACCTCGCCGAAGCTGCTGCCCTGGCTGCGGTGCACCGTCAGCACGGCCGCTGGCCCCAGGGACGCGAAGGCATCGCGCACCAGGAAAAAGCGGCGCCAGAGGGAGCGCCCCTCCTGTCGGCCCGCCTCGCGGGCCTGGTTGCGCAGGCGGGCCAGCAGCGCCTCCAGCTGGGCGCGGGCGGCGCTGCCCAGGGGCGGCAACAACCGCAGCCCCAGGATGCTCTCGCCCGCCTCCACCGAGGCCATGAGCGTGTCGATCACCGCCGCTCCGAACTCGGGGCCCACACCGAAATCAGCCAGATCGCAACGCTCCGGGCTCACATCCCGCACCACCAGCTCCCGGTTCGATCCCAGCACCATGTCCGGTTCCTCGCCCCCCTCCTCCCCGTCGCGGCAGGCGGGGGCCATCACCGCCGACCTGGTGATCAGCACCTCCCCGGGCAGCACCGGCAACTGATCGGCCATCGCCCCGTGAAGGGCCCGCCGTGCCAGGGGCACCAACGCTTCCAGGGAGCGGTTGGTGTAGCAGAGCAGGCGGGCATGGTCGGGGTCATCGCGTTCGGCTCCGACCCGCAGGGCCGCCAGGGCCGCCTGCAGCCAGTCGCCCTTGGAGAGCACGGCCACCTGGCCGGCGGGCCGCAGCAGCGCCGGCCCCAGCGGCGGCAACTGGCAGGGCAGCACGCCCCGGCGCAGGCCATCGGCCAACCGCAGCACGGGCCCCTGGTGGCGCACCACCTCTTCCAATTCATGGCCGGCCCGGCGGCTGAGGGCGAACACGGGGCTGGAGGCCTCCCCCACCGGTGGCAGCTGGGCCGGATCACCGACGAAGACCAGCCGGGTGCGGAAGGGGTGGGCGCAGCGCAGGGCGATCTCCAGCAGTGAACGGTCCACCATCGAGGCCTCGTCGATCAGCACCAGGCCCAGGTGCTCGAGGGCCCCGGCGGTCTGCTCGGTTTCCTCGCAGCGCTCCAGGTCACGCTCGCGCTTGAGCTTCAGCCGCAGCAGCCGGTGGATCGTTGACGGGTACCAGGTGGGCTGCAGGCCGGCTCGCTGCAGCTGCTCCTTGACGACCCCCACCGCCTTGTGGGTGGGGGCGACCACGGTCCAGCAGAGGCCGGCGGCCTCGGCCTGGGCCAGAAAGGCAATGGAGAGAAAGGTCTTGCCGGTGCCGGCGGCGCCACTGAGCACGAAGGGCGTGCCATCGGAGGGAGCCTTCAGCCAGGCGGCGAAGGCATCGGAGGCCGAGCGTTGGCCAGTGGTGAGGGGGCCCGGGGCCAAGGGCGCCCCCTGGGGGCTCAGGCCAGGGGCAGCCAACCCAACCCCTGGGCGATCTGGAGTGGTGAGCCCGCCAGGGCCAGGCCGGTGAGGGCGATCGCCGGACCCAGCAGGCTGCCCGCCAGCACCTCCAGCCTGGTGTGGCCGAGGTTTTCCTTGAGGGGCTTGAACACCGGCGAACGCAGTGGCGAGGGCTCAGCCGTCACCAGGGGCTGCAGGCCGCCCACGGGCCGCACCTCCCAGAGCCCATCGGGCAATCCATTCACGCGGGCGGAGATCTGGCCGGCGGCCCGGCGTACGCCGCTGGCGTCGTAGAGCACGATGAAGGCCAGGGTGGCGGCGAGGGCGAAGAGCGGATCGTCCCAACCCAGCTCCCAGCCGATGCCGGCGCCGGCGCCGGTGATCAAGGCGGCATGGCTCGAGGGCATGCCGCCCGTTTCGATCAGCACCGCGGGCCTCCAGCGCCGGTGCACCACCAGTTCAATCACGAGCTTCGAGAGCTGGGCCAGGCCACAGGCCACCAGGGCCCAGGCCAGCACGCCGTTGTCGAGAAGGGCGATCATCGATCGCGGCTCGTGATGTAGACCGCCAGGGCGAGCAGGGGCTGGGCCCGATCCTGCCAGGGCTGCAGGGCTTCATTGGCCTCACGCACCAGTGCCTCGGCCCGCAGGCGCGATTCCTCCAGCCCGAGCAGCTTCGGGTAAGTGGTCTTGTCGGCGGTGAGATCCTTGCCGGCGGTCTTGCCGAGCACCTCGCTGCTGGCGGTGACATCGAGGATGTCGTCGATGATCTGGAAGGCCAGGCCGATGCCGCGAGCGTAGCGGCGCAGGGCCGTGAGCAGGTCATCAGAGGCGCCGGCGATCAGGGCGCCGCTCAGCACGCAGGCCTGCAGCAGGGCGCCGGTCTTGTGCAGGTGGATGTATTCGAGTGTCTCCAGGTCCACCTGCTTGCCCTCGCACTCCAGGTCCACCACCTGGCCCCCCACCAGGCCCGGTGCACCCGAGGCCAGGGACAGCTCGCCCACCACCGCCAGCAGTCGCTCGGCGCCCACGCCCGGGCTGCGCAGGGCCACCATCTCGAAGGCGCGGGTGAGCAGGGCATCGCCCGCCAGGATCGCGTTGGCCTCACCAAAGACCTTGTGGTTGGTGGGCCGGCCCCGACGCAGGTCGTCGTTGTCCATGGCGGGCAGGTCGTCATGGATCAGCGACATGGTGTGGATCATCTCCAGGGCCACCGCCGTGGGCAGGGCCAGATCGCTGTCGCCACCGGCCAGTTCGCAGGCCGCCAGGCAGAGGATCGGGCGCAGGCGCTTGCCGCCGGCCAGCAGCGAGTAGCGCATCGCTTCCCGCAGCGATTCCGGCCTCTCGGGGCCGAGGGAGCTGTCAAGGGCCGTTTCCACGCGGAGGCGGGCGGCCTCCAGGTAGGCGGCGAAATCAAAGCTCGTACTCACCGCCACGGTCATGGGTACCAGCGCGCTGGGGCGGATTCTCTCAGGCGGGCGGCCGATCGGGCCTCAAGGCACCAGATCCGCCAACGGATTGTCAAGTCCGTGGCGGCGGCTCCAGGCCACCACCGTGTTCACCAGCAGCATCGTCACGGTCATCGGGCCGACGCCGCCTGGCACCGGCGAAATCGCCGCCGCGATCGGCTCCACCTCCTCAAAGCGCACGTCGCCGCAGAGCTTGCCGTCGAGCCGGTGGATGCCCACGTCCACCACCACCGCGCCTGGCTTCACGTGCTCGGCGCCGATCAGCAGCGGCTTGCCCGCCGCCACCACCAGCACATCGGCATCGCGGGTGAGGGCCGCCAGGTCCCGGGTGCGCGAGTGGGCCACCGTGACGGTGGCATTGGCGGCCTGAAGCATCAGGGCCATGGGCTGGCCCACCAGGATGCTGCGGCCCACCACCACCGCCCTGGTGCCTGAAAGCTCCACCCCGGCCTGGCGCAGCAGGGCCATCACCCCGGCCGGGGTGCAGCTGCGCGCCCCCGGCTCCCCCTTGACCAGGCGCCCCAGGTTGAGGCTGTGCAGGCCGTCGGCGTCTTTCTCAGGATCGATCAGGGCCAGCAGCGGGCCTTCCTCCAGACCCTTGGGCAGGGGCAACTGCAGCAGGATGCCATCCACAGCCGGATCGGCGTTGAGCCGCTCGATCACCGCCGCCACCGCCGCCGCCGGAGCGTCTGCGGCCAGGTGGGCGCCGTAGCTGGTGATGCCCACTCGCCCACAGGCCTTCTCCTTGTTGGCCACGTAGACACCGCTGGCGGGGTCGTCCCCCACCCGCAGTACCGCCAGGCCCGGCGGCTGGCCCGCCTGCTCCAGCCCTACGGCGATCGCTGAGCGCAGGCGCCCTTCCAGCGCCGCCGCCAACAGGCGACCATCGAGACGCACGGCCATGGTGAAGGGATTGCGCGACGGCCCCCAGCATGCAACCCGATGCTCGCTGCCACCGCTAGTTTTGGAGTTCCACTGGCCGTGACGGTGTTGCGCCTGGGTCGCGTGCGCAAGCTCTGGCGGCAGCTGTTGCGGCAGGAAGTGCCGCGTCAGGCCCTGGCGATCTGGCGGATCAGGGATCTGGTGGCCATCGCCCTGGTCTGCGTGCTGGTGGCGTTCCTGTCCAGCTGGCCCTGGCTGGTGGAGCCCAACCTCCGCCCCGGCATGGCCGCCCCGGCCGACACCTGGGCGCCGAAGGCCGCCACGGTGGTGGACAACGGCGCCCTCGTGCTGCGGCGGACCCAGCTGGGCAACCGCAGTCACGTCCAGGTGGTCGACCAAGGCCTCTCGTTGGAGCTGCAGCGGCGCCTGGGGCGCCAGCTCGTCGAGCTGGAGCGGTTGGCCCCCGCCGCCCAGGGCAGGGTGGCTCCGCTTGATCTCACCCCCCAGGAGGAGGTCTGGCTCAAAGGCCTGCCCCCCGGCCAGCGCCGCCAGTGGCAGGGCGCCCTGCATGGCGCCGCCGAACGGATGCTCAGCCAGGGTCTGGTGGCCAGCCTCGCCAGCCGTCAGCTGGAGCAGGCGGCTCGCCTGCAGCTGGCTTCACTGGGGGAACCGGGACGCAGCCTCGGGGCCAAGCTCCTGGCCAACACCTTCCAGGGGCGCTCCAACCTGCGCATTGACGCGGCCCTGAGCCAGCAGTTGATCGAGGAGGCGCTCACCCAGCAGGGGCTGCCCCTGATCCACGTCAAGAAGGGTGATCTGATCACCCGCCGCGGCGAGCCGATCAGCTCCCAATCCTTCGATGTGCTCGATTACTTCGGCTTGGTGAACCGTCGCCCATTGGTGCGGGCCTGGCTGTTCCACTTCGGCGAGGCCCTGGCGGTCAGCGGCGTGATGGTGCTGCTGATCCGGCGCTGGCGGGCCAGCCTGGAGCCGCGCCAGGCCCTGCTGGCCCTGGCGATGTTGCTGGTGGTCCAGGCCCTCAAGCTCTGGCTGGGGGCCGCCGTCAATCCCCTGGCTGTGCTGGTGGCGCCCACCCTGCTTGTGGCCCAGGGACTGGGCACCGCCTCGGGGCTGGCCTGGCTGGCGGCCGCCAGCCTGCTCTGGCCGGTGCCCTACGAGGCGATGAGCGAATCGAGGTTGCTGATCGCCTCGGCGGTGGCGGCCGTGGCCGCGATCCTGGCGGGACGCCAGCGCAGCCGGGCCCAGCTGTTGCAGCTGGCGGTGCTGCTGCCGGCCGGAGCCCTGGCGGTGCAGTGGCTTCTGCTGCAGAGCACCGTGTTCACCGGCCGCACCCTCGGGGTGCCGAACAGTGGCGCTGAGCTGCTGGGGGAGGCGATGTTGGTGGGCGGTCTGCTGATGGCCGGTCTGCTGGTGGCGCCCCTGGTGGAGAGTTCCTTCGGGCTGCTGACCCGGGCACGGCTCCTGGAGCTGGCGGACCACGAACGGCCCCTGCTGCGCAGGCTCTCCTGTGAGGCTGCTGGCACCTTTGAGCACACGTTGATGATCTGCGGCCTGGCGGAGGAGGGGGCCCGGGCGATCCACGCCGACGTGGATCTGGTCCGCACCGGCGCCCTTTATCACGACGTGGGCAAGATGCATGCCCCCCAGTGGTTCATCGAAAACCAGGCCGATGGGCTCAACCCCCATGAGGCCCTCGACGATCCCTACGCCAGTGCCGCCATCCTCCAGGCCCATGTCGATGAGGGGCTGAAGCTGGCCAAGCGTTACCACCTGCCCCGCCCCCTGGCGGATTTCATCCCCGAGCACCAGGGCACGTTGAAGATGGGCTATTTCCTGCACCAGGCCCGGGAGCGGGATCCCCAGTTCGATGAGAGCCGTTTCCGCTACCGCGGGCCCACCCCCCGCAGCCGTGAGACGGGAATTCTGATGCTGGCCGATGGCTGTGAGGCGGCCTTGCGCTCCCTGCCCCCCGACACCTCCAAGGCCGAGGCCAGTGAGATGGTCAGGCGCATCGTCGACGCCCGCCAGCGCGATGGCCAGCTGGAGAACAGCGGCCTCAGCCGCGGTGAGCTGGAGCTGCTCATCCAAGCCTTTGTGGCGGTGTGGAAGCGCATGCGCCACCGACGCATCCCCTACCCGATCCCCGCCAAGAAGGGCTACAGCGCCTAAGCCTCCTGGCCGACCAGAACGATGGAGATCAGAACGGCTCGGGGATGCGCTGGGGGGAGTTGATCGGTTCGACGTCGTCGCGGCACTTCAGGAGCGCTGCTCTCAGCCGGGGACTGGTTGCGGGTGCGGTGGCCCATGGGTGCTGGCTAGAAGGGGGGCGAGGTCGGGGCCGAAGGTTCAGTCAACGGCGTGGCGCTTGAAGATCAGGGAGTAGCTGCGGCCGAAGCCCTGGTCGTCGATGGTGCGCATGGTGCTGGTCGCCAACTCCCAGCCCCGGTCCCCCATCAGGTTGAGCAGCTCGTGAAACTGGGCGGTGGGCAACGGACCGCCGCTGGAGCTGGTGGAGATTGCCTGGCCGTTGATCAGCACGCGTTCCAGCACCGAACCGCGCTCCTGCGGGGCGAATTCGACCAGCAAAAAGCAATACTCCCAGCGCTCACCGGTGGGGGCGCCGATGATGGCCTCGATGCTGAGTGGGTGGTCGATCCCCTCCGATGGCATCCAGGAGCGAAGGGCCTCCAGGGAGACCTGGCAAAGCTCCGACCCATGGACATCGCGGAGCACGTAACCATCGGCGGTGTGTCCGCTGTGGGTCTCCTCCGGTTGGCTGTCCCTGGGCAGCAGACCAAGTCCCTTGGCGACGGCCAGGGCGGTGTGGAAGTCGGACAGCATGGCCCCGTTGCGGATCCCTGTGGCCAGCGTAGGGAAGGCACTTGCGGCTGAATGGAGCTGCCGACCCATCGTTCGCTGCCGCCCATGACCGCCCACCTTGACGGCCCCTTCCAGCCCAGCTTCGAAGCCATTCCCCCGATCACTCTCGATGGCTGGGGGGTGCCGCTGGTCTTTCGCCGCCATGACGCCCTCTGGGAGGGAACCGCCCGGCGGATCGACACCGCAGGGCGCTGCATCGACACCGACAGGGTGCGGGTGGAGATCGCGATCGAGGACGACCGCTACGTCCAGACCAACACCGTGCGGATCGACACGCCCCAGCAGATCGTGGCCCACTACCACGGCCACTTCATCGACAGCAAGCTGGTGTTTCCGCTCACCGATGAGGTGGTCACCCTGGCCGGAGAAAAGGCCACCGCCTTCTCGGGCATCGCCTGGGCGATCAGCGACCACGTGCTCGTCTACTGCGGCAGCCGCAGCCTGCGCGGTGTGCGCACCCATTACAACGAGATCATCACCCTGGTTTCCGATCACCACCGGGTGCGCACCACCCAGCTCTACGAAGACGGCGTCTACCGGCACGTGACGATGATCGAGGAATGGCGCCAACCGCGCCCCTGAGCGGCGGTCGGCCGGATCAACCCCCCAGGGGACCCTGGGGTGGAGCGCTTCCGGGTGACTGCTTGAGATAGGACTGAACGGGCAGGCGCTGGCGCTGTTGGTATCCCACCGGCAGCCAGAGGTCGCCGGCCTTGGACATGAAGTGGATCTCCCAGTGGTAGAGGCCGTTGAAGGCAGCGGGGTCCTGCCTCAGCAGGGCGGCGTAGGCGAGCACGCCGCGCACGTAGTGGTCGCTGTTGTTGTAGCCCCACAGCCCCTTGCGGATGTCCTTGAGGCCACCCCGGCGCACCAGGTAGCGGGCCGCGGCCTGGATGGCGTCGTGGGGATCGCGTATGTCGCCGTGTCCAATGCCGCGCTCCGCCCAGGTGGACGGCAGGAACTGCATCGGGCCACGGGCATCGGCGATCGACACCCCATCAATGCGACCCATGCCGGATTCCACCAGATTGATCGCCGCCAGCACCTCCCAGGGGATGCCCGTGGCCGCCTGGGCCTTGCGGTAGTACCCCAGCAGGGCCTCGGCGGGCTCGGGCGGGATGATCCGCCAGGCCGGCACGGTGGCCGAGCCTGGACGTCCCGCCTGCATCGCCACAAACTCCCGCCGGGCCGCCAGGTGAAGGTCCAGCACGCTCCACCAGCGCTGGGGCAGTTCCTGCCGCACCGCCTTCGCCAGTTCCGGCCGGCGGGCCAGCCGCCGGATGATGACCTGTTCCTGGTGGCCCAGGGCCGGCAGTTCGGCCGGGGCCGTGGCCGGCGAGCGCAGGGCCTCCTCCACCTGGCTGAACAGGGCGGCCAGGGCAGCGGGCTCGTCGGGCAGCTGGGGGTAGGCGCGGCTGGCGGGGGAGGAACGGGCCGAGGCCTGGGTTGCCGCAGTGGCGCTGGCCGCCGGGGTGGCTGCCTGTGTGGCTGCCGGTGTGGCCGCGAGGGCCAGGTCGCTGGCGCCTGGTGGGTTGCGCAGCACGAGGGCCAGGGCCAGAGCGAGGGCGCCGCCACAGGCGGTGAGCAGCCAGGGGAGGGGGTGAGGCCGGCGCACGGGAGTCCAGGATCTGTCGCTGGAGCGACGCTATCGGCTCAGCCTGCTTTTGAGCGCCTTGATCACGGCGGCCAGGGCTTGAGCAATCGCTGACAGCAAGGACATTCGGTAGCAAGCAAGCCGACAGCCCGTGGTTTTCGTCGCGAATCTTCAAATATCTCGTGAAAACTCCATGGCCCTGGCCCGTCGCGTTGAGGTGCTGCCCCTGGAAGGAACCGTTGCCGGCCGCACCTTCTTCTGCCACCCCCAGCCCAGTGATGCGACCCAGATCGCCGAGCTGGCCCCCGACCAGCGGTGTGAATTGTTCTGTCACCGCCTCCAGACCGATCAGATCATCCTGCTGCGGGGCTCCCTTGATCTGGTGGTACTCCAGGGCCGCCGCCTGCAACGCATCACCCTGCGGGAGGACGAGCCCAAGCTGGTGCGCATCCCCCCGGGTGTTCCCCACGGCGCCATCAACGTCGGCCGCCGATCGGCGATGGTGGTCAACGCCGTGCTGCGCCATGGGCCCGCTGACCCGCGCGATTACCTTCCCCGGCGGGTGCCGGCGCCATTGATGGATCAATGGCGGCAGCTGATGCGCGAGTGCGGCGCCCCTGAGGAATGATGGAATCGCGGGCCCTTCGCAGGCGTTCGAATGGCCCTGACCTTTCAGGAACTCCAGCAGCAGCTGCGTCAGCGCTCACCGCAGCGGGGGGGTGATGACGACGCCAGCGATCTGCTGGTGGTGCCGTCGCTGTCCTTTGAGCCCCGGGAGCTGGCCCTGGTGAGTGGCGTCCATCACTACGAGGAGCGCCAGCTGTTCGAGTTGATGCGCCTGCGCCATCCGCAGACGCGCCTCACTTATCTGAGCAGCACCCAGCTGAGCGAGCTGGTGGTGGAGGCGGTGCTGGAGCTGCTGCCCGGCATGCCTGCGGCCCATGCCCGCCGGCGCCTGCAGCTGTTCGACACCGGCGATGCCTCCAGCCGCCCCCTCACGGCCAAGCTGCTGGAGCGGCCGGTGTTGTTGCGGCGCATCCGTGAGCAGCTGCGGCCCGAGCGCTGCGTGATCAGCTGCTTCATGGTCACGGCGCTGGAACAGGAGCTCTCCGAGCGGCTGCAGATTCCCGTGCTGGGCACCGATCCATCCCTGGCCCACTGGGGCAGCAAACGCGGCGGCCGGCAGCTGTTCGCCCGCTGCGGCGTGCCCCACCCCCCAGGCAGCGAGCTGGTGCACGACCTGGACGCCCTGGCGGAATGCACCGCCCGGCTGTGGGAGGCCCACCCGGAGCTGGAGCGGGTGGTGGTGAAGCTCAATGAGGGTTTCAGCGGTGAGGGCAATGCCTGCCTGGATCTGGGCCCCCTGGCTTTGGATGGGCGATCGGCCGAGGTGCGGCGGCGCCTGCTGCGTCTGGCCCTGGAGGATCTGCCGATGCCAGCGCTGGAGTGGCGCGAGCTGCTGGTCGAGCAGGGGGCGCTGGTGGAGGCCTGGTTGCAGGGGGGCGAGCTGATCAGCTCCCCGAGCGTGCAGGGCACGATTCACCCCGACGGCACCGTTGAGGTGCTCTCCAGCCACGAGCAGGTGCTGGGGGGAGCCAATGGCCAGACCTACCTGGGCTGTCGCTTTCCCGCCGATGACGCCTATCGCGCCGAGCTCCAGCGCCACGGCCGGGTGGTGGGGGAGGCCCTGGCCTCCGAGGGTGCCCTGGGGCGCTACGCCGTCGATTTCATCGCCCGCCGCCTGGACGGGGTGTGGGACCTGCAGGCGATCGAGGTGAACCTGCGCCAGGGGGGCACCACCCACCCCTTCCTGGCCCTGCGTTCCTCCACCAACGGCTGGCTCGATCCCGGCAGCGGGCTGTTTCACGCGCCCACGGGTCTGCCCCTGTTCTATGAGGCCACTGACAACTTCTGCGATCCGCGACTGAAGGGTCTGCTGCCGATCGATCTGATCGACATCGCCTGCGAGGCGGGCCTGCTCTACGACCCGGCGGAGCTCAGGGGAAGTGTGTTCCACCTGCTGGGGTGCCTCTCGGAATTCGGCAAACTGGGGCTCACCAGCATCGGCCGCAGCCCCGAGGAGGCGGCCCGCCTCCATGCCGCCACCACCGAGCGGTTGGTGCGGGCTGCCCAGGAGCTTCAGGCTGGGGCGATGAACGCTTGAGACACCCCGCTGATCACCCATCACCGGACACCCACCTCTAGATCACAACCATGGCCGTTCGCACGATCCTGCTGGAGGGTGACCCGCGTCTGCGGCGCGTGGCCGAAGCGGTGCAGTCGTTTCCCAGCGCTGAACTTGAGGCGCTGATTGACGACCTGCGCGACACCATGGCCGTCGCCGACGGCGCCGGTCTGGCGGCCCCCCAGATTGATGTGAATCTGAGGGTGGTGATCTTCGGAATCACCTTCAACCGCCGCTACCCGGAGGCGCCGCCGATTCCGGAAACGGTGCTGATCAATCCGGTGATCACGCCACTGGGGGAGGCACTCGACATCCGCGAGGAGGGTTGCCTGAGCGTTCCCGACCGGCGGGCGCCTGTGAGCCGTTGGGCGCGCATCCGCTACCACGGTTTCGATGGCCAGGGTCAGCTGATCGAGCGGGTGGTGGAGGGCTTCCATGCCCGGGTGGTGCAGCACGAGGTGGACCACCTCGATGGGGTGCTGTTCCCCGACCGGCTCACTGAGGCAACCCCCCAGGTTCAGGCCGCCAGCACCGCCTCTTCATCGACGACATCGATCTGATCGGGCTTGAGGTACTTCTCGGCGTAGCGCTTGTAGACGCCGGAGCGGATGAACAGGGCGAACAGGTCGGGGTCGATGTGCTGATCCTTTTTCATGAAGGTCATGATCTTGAGCGCCTGGGACAGGGTCTTGCCCTTCTTGTAGGGGCGATCCACCGCCGTGAGGGCCTCGAAGATGTCGGCGATCGCCATCATCCGGGCCACCTCGCTCATCTCCTCGCGCTTGAGGCGTTTGGGGTAGCCGGTGCCGATCATGGTCTCGTGGTGGCCGCCGGCGATCTCCGCGACCTGGCTCATGTGCCGCGGGAACGGCAGGGTCGAGAGCATCCGGATCGTCTGGATGATGTGCTCGTTGATCTTGAAGCGTTCCTCGGCCGAGAGCGTGCCCCGGGCCACCGAGAGGTTGTAGACCTCACCGCGGTTGTAGAGCAGATCCGGGGCGTCCACCTTGAAGCCATAGGGGTTGTCCGCCTCGATGGCGCTGCTGCCTGCGGGGCGTTCGATGCGGTGTTCGGGTTTGTCCGCCAGCAGGGGCTCCAGGGCCGGTACGGGCACCGCCGGCTGCAGTTGTTTGCGCAGCAGTTCCTCGGTGGAGACACCCAGGCGGTCGTCAAGGGTGCGCCGCCAGGTGCGCGCGGCGATCGCCTGGAGCCGCTCGATGCGATCAGGAGCCATGAATTCACCGCCTTGGTTGCATTCGGCCACGAAGGCGAAGTCGTCATCGAGCTGGGCGAGGGCCGCATCCCGCTCGGCGGCCAGGGCGGTGACGTCGCCACCGGCGGCCAGCTGCTCCCAGTAGCTGAGTTCCATGTCGCGCTTGAGCACCTCGAAGCGCATGCGCACCTCGTGGATGCGGTCGTAGATGGTTTCCAGCTTGGTGGCCTTGTCGACCACGAATTCCGGCGTGGTCACCTTGCCGCAGTCGTGCAGCCAGGCGGCCACATGCACCGTTTCCCATTGCCCTTCATCGAGTTGGAAGTCTTTGAAGGGGCCCTCCTGGGTCTCCACGGCGGCCGCGGCCAGCATCTTGGTGATCTTCGGCACCCGGTAGCAATGGCCGCCTGTGTAGGGGCTTTTGGCGTCGATCGCGTTGGCGATCAGTTCGATGAAGGCTTCGAACAGGGCCTTCTGCGATCGGATCAGGTCGCGGGTTTCCAGGGTCACGGCGGCGGTGCCGGAGAAGGCCTTGGTGAAGGACACCCGGGCCGCATCCGGTGTCTCCTCGAACCAGAACAGCAGCAGCCCCAGCAACTCCCGTTCGCGGCTGACCAGTGGCACCGCCAGGTAGGGGGTTGCCGCCAGGCCGAGGGCGCCGGCCAGCTGCTGCTCCATCGTTGAGCCGCCCGGGGAAATCGAACCGGTGATCACCTCGCCGCCCTCGCCCAGCATCGGACCCAGGTCGCGGCTGGAGAGGGGAGGCAGGTTGACCTCGAGGGGCTGCTGATCGGCCCCCTGCACCTGGACCGGGGTGAGCTGAAGCCCCTCGCTGTCGGAGAGGAAGAGGGCGCCGCCCCGGGCCTTGGTGTTGATGATCGATTCGGAGAGAATCCGCTCCAGCAGGCGCTCGAAGTTGGGCTCGGCGGCGATCGCCGCACTCACCGAGAGGAAGCGGCGGATCGTGGCTTTCATGGCCTCGATCGTCAGGGCCAGGTCATCGACCTCGCGCACGATCGAGCGCACCGCCATCGGCCGATCGAAATCGAAGTTACGCACCGCCTCGGCCTCCTCCGACAGGCGCCGCAGGGCCTTGGTGACCCGCCGGGCGATCAGGATCACCAGGGGCAGGGTGAGCAGGAGCACCAGCAGCGTGGAGCGAATCGAATCGCGCTGCAGGGTCTTGGCGCCGACCAGCAGCTCATCGTTGGGCACAGCCAGAATCAGGAAGGTCTTGAGACCAGACACCTCGGCCGCCGGTGCCATGACCACACTCCAGTCGACACCGTCGATCCGGGCCTGACGCTCCACCACGGCGGACGAGCTCAGACCCTGGATCCAGGGGGCGAGATTCTCTCCGAGCTTCGCCAGCACCGGCACGTCCACCCCCTTGAGCTGATGCACCAGCTGCGAGCCCTTGAGGGCGTCCCCCGAGCGTGCGAGCTGATCCGGGTCGTCGAGGGCCAGCACCGTGCCCTTGGCGTTGATCAGGGCCAGCTTGGTGCCGGGGGTGATCTTCTGCTTCTGCAACAGGATGCTCAGGGAACTCAGCCGCAGGTCGGCCCCCACCACCGCCCCGGTGTCACCCACCTGGCGGGCCAGGGTGACGCCGGCGCGGCCGGTGGAGGCGAACCGGTAGATCGGTGTGACGATGGGCTCGCTGGAGGCGATCGCCTGCTTGAACCAGGGCCGGGTGCGGGGGTCGTAAGCGAAGAATTCAGGGGTGACTTCGCTGCGAATCAGCCTGAGATTCTTGTCGAAGGCCAACACCTTGGTGCCGTTGACTCCCAGGGCCTTTTCGTTGCTCTGGATGACGTACTGGGCATCAGACGGCAACCGGAACAGGGTGCGATCCAGGTCGTCCCAGATGTAGCGCATCTGAAACCGATCACCGTTGGGGTAGCCCACGTAGTAAGACGTCACCAGCTGGGTTTCATCCAGGGCATTTTTCAGGGCCGGGGCATAGGCCAGGCGGCTGGCCAGGTTGCCTTGGCTGCCCAATCCCGCCAGCGATTTGAGGTTGCTCTGGATGGCGCTGATCGCCAGGAACTGCTGCATCTCCAGGCTGGTGGCCTTCGCGATCGATCTCACGAGGCGACTGTTGGCCTCCAGCAACAATCCGGAGGTGCGCTGGTAGGAGCTGATGGCAATGCCCAGACCAGTGGCCAGCACCACCGGCACGAACAGCACCGAAAGGCCGACATGAAGACGCAGGCGGCTCAGCATGGGCTTCAGCAACGAAACAGCTCCCGGCAGGGAGGCGCTAACGGGATCATTCCGAGGCTAGGGGCAACCATGGGAATGGTCTTTCCGGATGCTTTCCGATTAGCAGGTCGTAGGGTTCACGCCTCCTCAACACCTCACCAGACCAGCCAGTCCATGGGGGTGATTCCACGGGCCGTTCCCGCCTCGATCATGGCTCTCGCCCTGGCGACCTCGGGAGCAGCGGCGCAGGCGGAGCCGCTGGAAACGGCGAATCTGGCGGCGGTGCTGGAACGCCACGGCTGCGGCGGCGCCTTCCCCTACCGCCCCGACCTGGGCCCAGCCCCCCTCAGCCGCTGGGAGGCGGCGGCCCTGCTGCAATCCTGCCTGGAGCGATTCCCCACCCTGAGCGACGGGCTGCTGCGCCTGCGGGAGGCGTTCGCCCCGGAGCTGAGGCAGCTGCAGGGGCGAGCCGCGGAGCTGGAGGGACGGGTGGCTCAGCTGGAGGCGACGGCCTTCTCCACCACCACGACGCTCTCGGGCGTGGCCAATGTCGTGCTGGGGGGCACCGCCTATGGGGGTGACGTGGCTGCCAATCTGCCGGGCACCACCCCTGGCAATGCCCCCCGCGACGGCGTCAGCCTCAACTACGAGCTGAGGTTGATCCTCAGCACCAGCTTCACCGGCAAGGACCTCCTCTACACCCGCCTGCGTTCTGGAAACTTCAATGCCAGCGCCTTCGATGGCACGCCGGTGCGGCTCTCCAAGATCGATGCGGCCTTCAGCCCCACGGTCACAGGGGCAGACGGCGGCTCCCTGGCGGCGGAGAACGTGGTGCGGCTGGATCGTCTTTTTTACCGTTTCCCGATCGGCAGGGAGCTCACCCTCCAGGTCGGACCCCTGAGCCGAAACAACGACACCCTGGCGATCATCCCCTCGGTGTACGGCACCCGGGGCGACCGGCTGCTGGAGTTCTTCACGTTCTACGGGGCTCCGGCGGTCTACAACAAGGCCACCGGCGCCACCCTGGCGGCGATCTGGCGCCAGGAGGTGCCCAGGGGGCGGGGCCGCTGGGGGGCGTCGATGAGTTACGTGGCCCAGCGGGGCCGGTTTGGGGATCCTTCCGCCGGCGGTCTGTTCAATGGCAACAGCGGCGCCAATCTCACGGCCCAGGTGGGCTACCAGGCGCCCCAGTGGGCCCTGGCCGCTGCCGTCCGGAGCGGCCAGGCGGGCACCCGAGCCAACGTGGGCACCAGCCTTGGCAGCGCGATCCTGGCGGCCGGCGACGGCGGGACAGCCGGATCGAGCTTGAATCTGGCCCTCGGTGGCTACTGGCAACCGCTGCGCAGCGGCTGGATTCCCTCGATCAGCGCTGGCTGGGGCAACAGCTGGATCCGCCAGAACGCCGAGGCCTTCCCCACGCCCCAGCCCCTGAACGCCCTCACCAACGTCCGTGCCAGCCGCTCCTGGTCCGTGGCCCTGGAGTGGAAGGATGCGCTGGTGAAGGGCAACGCCCTGGGGGCGGCCGTGGGTCAACCCACCCAGGCCACGGGCCTGCGCACGGGCCGGGCGGCCGATGGCAACGTCGCCTTCGAGCTCTGGTACGCGCTCTCGATGAGCGACAAGATCACGGTGACCCCAGCGGTTTTCTACCTGAGCCGGCCCTTCGGCCAGTTGACCCTCAACGCCGCTGGCGCCCAGAACGCCGGCGGTCGCTTCAGCGACCTGGGGGTGCTTCTGCAGACCACGATCAAGTTCTGAAACCCGCACTGGCTTGCGTAGGGATGGCTACCCTTGGCTCAGGTCAGCAGCGCATCGGGGCAGATCCATAACCCCACGTTCGGCGCCGCCGCCGAGTTCGCCTTGTCCATGGCCCGCACCCAGCCGAGGCGCCCTTTGCCCCCTACGCCCACCGATCACCTTCAGCCCACCCCCCTGCGCTCGGACTTCAGCCTCCGGCCCTACATGGACAGCAGCGACCTCCGGGGCGCCTGGCAGCTGCTCAACACCCTGGGCCCTGTGGCGCTGCTCTGGGCGCTGGTGCCCGTGGCCGCCCACACCGCTTGGTGGCTCCTGCTGCCGTTGATCACGCTGATGGTGCTGTTCTCGTCGCGCTGCTTCTCGCTGATGCACGATTGCGGCCACGGCTCCCTGTTCAGCTCCCCCAGGGTGAATCGGGCCGTGGGCTTCCTGCTGGGGGTGATCAATGCGATTCCCCAGTACCCCTGGTCAAGGGGCCACGACTACCACCACCGCCACAACGGCAACTGGGAGCTGTACCGCGGCCCCTCAGCCCTGATCACCACGAACCAGTTCCTGGAGCTGAGCCCCCGGGGCCAGGCGTTCTACGCGTTCCTGCGCCAGCCGCTGATGCTGATCCCCGGAGGTTTCTTCTACCTGGTGATCAAGCCCCGGCTGGCCCTGGTGCTGGGTCTGATCGACAAGCTGCGCACCGGGCACACCCGCCACTGGTACACCCGGGGGGAGTTCTGGGATCTGCTTGGTAACAACATCTGCGTGCTGGCCCTCTGGTTCGCCATGGGCCGCTGGCTGGGGCTCGGCCTGTTCTGGAGCGTCTATTCGATCGTGATGGCCCTCTCGGCGGCGATCTTCATCTGCATCTTCTTCGTCCAGCACAACTACGAGGGCTCCTACGCCCATGGCACCGAAGGCTGGAATTCGATCAAGGGCTCGATCGAGGGTTCCAGCTACCTGAAGCTGCCGGCGCTGCTCAACTGGTTCTCCGCCGACATCGGCTATCACAGCATTCATCACCTGTCGGCCCGGATCCCCAACTACCGGCTCCGGGAGGCCCATGAGCGCAACGCCCATCTGCTTTCAGGGGTCAAGACCCTCACGCTCAGGCAGATCCCCGAGTGCTTCCAATACATTCTCTGGAATCCAGCCCAGAAACGGCTCCAATCGATTGCGTTCACGCGCCGTGAGGCCCTCGAGGCCGCCGCCGCGGCCGGGCTCGGTGACCTCCAGACGATGGGCCAGAAGCAGCCAGCCGCTTCCATCTGACATCCGTTCAATCGAATTCGGCCCTGGCGCTCGCTGAATCGGAGCCTCGGCTGGATGAGCCCGAGGTCAAAGGGGCCATCGGTCGTGGCCCGAGGCGTTGACGCAGCGGTCCATCGGCGCAGCCTCAGGCCACCAGCCCTCAGCCGGCGGGCCTGAACCACCAAGCTGGTCGCCCAACTCGAGCGGGCACAATTCTCCTGGACAACAGCGGGGGAGGGCTTGCTGGTTCCGCGCCCACCAACACCGACCCTGCATTGGGAAGGGAGTGCGGCGAGCCACCCTTGCCGGCCAGCGGGCACCCTCCCTAACGCCGAGCGTTGAGGATCAGTGCTGAATCTTGGGCTTCCCCACGGCAGCTGGGCCAGCCGGCAGCCTGAGCCGGCGTGTTCGAGAACCGCCTCTGCCATGGAGCAACGTCGTCATGGTCACTTGAGACCACGCGCCCCGCCTGTGGATACTGGGAGTGCCAGAGTTCCCAGACGACCTCTGGTTCGCGAGCAGTCACCCCCATCGATCGGAAGACCATGGAGCCACGAGCGAGCATTCTGCATCCCGTCGGAGTGCTGGACGCCACAATGGGAAACCAGCTGCGCCTGGAGATCAGCCAGGCCATCGAGGCCGGCCACGACACGCTGCTGATCGACCTGGAGGCCGTGACCTTCATGGACAGCAATGGGTTCGGCTCCCTCATCACCTGCCTCAAGAAGACCCGTGAGGCCAACCGCAGCTTGCACCTCTGTGGTCTGAACCCCCAGGTCAGACTGGTGCTGGAGCTCACGGGCACGGATGGGGTGTTTTCCATACACACCAGCCAGAGCAGCTTCCATCAATCAGGAGGCTGAAAAGCAGGCGCGTAGCAGTGAACAATCATCGGGAAAGTCAGTCGTTCCTGAATCGTCAAGCATGCGCTTCAGCAATTGATCAGGCTCACACTCACTCCCCATGAGCTGATCTTCCATGAACGAAACAAAAGCGTCATAGTCACCTACGGATCCATTGGAGTGCACAAGTTCATAGATTCCATCCGTGAACACGTAAAGCCAGGCCATAGGTTCAATCGTGACGGAACTGCTCTCGTAACGCGACTCCTCAAATAGGCCGATTGGCATGCCACGAGTGGTGAGCTGATCAATCCTTGGCCTTGACGGTTCCGAATAAGACACCAGAAGTGCAGGGGGATGCCCAGCACTCGCATAGCTCAACTGACGGGTTGAACGATTGTAAACCCCGTACCACATCGTAAAAAATCGATGCTCATGACGCTCCATTTGAAAGACTGAGTTGAGATACTTCAGCACTTCATCCGGTTGAAACAGGATGGCTGATGTCTTGGAGAAAGTGCGCAGTAGATTATGGATTGAAATCGATGGCAAGGCAGCAGCTAGTCCGTGGCCGGAAACATCCAGCATGTAGAGAATCACATGCTCTGCATCAAGGTCGTAGAAATCGAAGCAATCTCCTCCAAGTTTCTGGGAAGGTTGATAGGCGCTGGTAATGGCAAGACTTCCCGCCATCGGCTCAGGAAGGATGGATCGCACGTAATCGGCCGCCAGGGTGAGTTCCTTGTCCAGGAGTTGTTTTTGCTCTGCGAGTTTCTGGCTGGTGAGCCTCAGTTCATGGTTGACTCGAAACAGGCGCAGACCCGCCCTGACCCGGGCGAGCAACTCGGAAGGCTCCACAGGCTTGCAGAGAAAATCATCTGCGCCACAGTCCAGCCCCTTCACCCGGTCTTCAACGCTGGAGCGTGAGGTCAGAAGTACGAAAAAGGTGGGCGCCAGCTCCGGGTCGGATTTGAAGTGTCTGCAGACTTCGAGGCCATCCATCCCCTCCATGCACCAGTCACAAAGCACCAGTTCGGGTCGATGGAGGCGGGCCTGCTGCAGGCCCGTTGGGCCATCGCTGGCCAGAATCACCTCAGCGCCATCGCCGCGAAGAACCCTGCTGAGCAGAACCTGCAGGATGCGGTCGTCATCGATCAGAAGCACCTTGAAACCGGGTCTCAAGCTTGTCCCTCCAACCGTGTGAGATGGTCCACCACCCGCTTGTAAGCCTCCATCAAGGTGCTCATCAGGTTGTCCAGCTGGGGGCGATCCGCGCCTGCAGCCTGTTGTTCCAGCAGACGACAAGCCTCGGCCAGCGCCAGGGCTCCAAGGCTGCCGCTGGGGGAGCGGAGGGCATGGGCCAACTGCTCCAGGCGCTGTCGGTCATCGTCCCGATGGGCGCTTTCCAATGAGGCCACCAGCACCGCTCCATCCTCGAGGTAAAGGGCGATCAATTCACTCACCATGTTGTCAGCGTCTTCACCGCCCATCGCCCTCAGGTCGTCCCAGGCCTGGGGATCAATCGCTGGGTGGCACTCGGAACTCATCGGGCTTCGGTGTGGGTGGACGCGGGGCGGGTTTCACGCCAGAGCTGAAAGCGATCAAGAGCCCGCTGGAGATCGGGGAGCCGGACCGGTTTGCTGAGGAAATCATTCATCCCTGCCTCCAGACATTGCTGTTGATGCTCATCGAACGCAAAAGCCGTAAGGGCCACGACGTAGGGCTGATCAACCGCCCTGAGCCGAATCAGCCGGGTCGCCTCAAGACCATCCAGCTTCGGCATCTGCAGATCCATCAGGACCAGGTCGATCCCGCCATCGACGAGACGATCCACGGCGGCCTGCCCATCGGCGACAAACTCAGCCACGAGATGCAACTTGGCCAGCAGGAGCTCCAGCACCCGCTGATTGACACGGTTATCTTCTGCCACCAGCACTTTGATCTCGAGTGAATCTTGCACCATGGGAGGCGCCACCATGGGCTCGGATCCAGGCGCGATGCTCCTGGCGGTCTTGATCGGGAGGTTGACACGAAAACAGCTACCGCGACCAACTTGACTATCCACCGCAATGCTCCCACCCATCAGCTCACACAAGCGTTCGCAGATCGCAAGACCAAGGCCCGTCCCCTCTTTCAGCTCAGAACGACCTGATTCCTGAGAGAACCCCTTGAACAGGTTGGGCATGAATGCAGGCGAGATGCCTCTGCCGCTGTCTTCGATGCGAAGGATGAGCTCGATCTCGTTGTCTGCACGGCCAAGCCAGGAAACGCCGATACGAATAAAGCCTGAATCAGTGAATTTAACTGCGTTGTTGAGTAAATTCAAGACAATTTGTCTGATTCTCAAAGCATCACCAATCAGCCGCTCAGGCAGATCTGGCACTAGCTGAACATCAAGCTGCAGCCGCTTCGCGGCGATCGAAGCATCCATGATGCGGCAACAGTCATTCACCAATTCCCTGATATCCAGTATCTCACTCTGAAGCAACATCTGCCTTGCCTTGATCTTGGATAGGTCCAGGATGTCATTGATCAATTTTAACAAGATGTCACCACTGCTATGGATCGTCTCTACAAGCTCAAGCTGATGGGAGTCAAGCGATGTATCAAGCAACAATTCAGTCATGCCGATCACGGCATTCATCGGCGTGCGAATCTCATGACTGATACTCGCCAGAAAGTCACCCATGGCACCACTGGCGGCCAGTGCAACATCCCGTGCCTCTTGAAGTTCGAGGGTTCGAGTCGAAACTTCCTGCTCAAGAAAGTCACGGCTATGGGTCAGTTGATCCTTGACCCTGACGATGTCACTCAGGTCTCTGAAAACAAAGATCAACGAGGCATCATTACTGAGATTCACGGGCGACCATTTCACCTCCAGCACCTCGCGGGGTGGCTGTGGTGTCAGGTCCCAGATGGAACGACCGGGTCCGTTTCGGGCCCAGAGCAGCAGGTCTCCGGAGGCCAGGGGTTGGCCATTCTCGAAGCGTTGGGGCAGCAGATCAGCCAAGGACTGACCAAGGGACTGCAGACGGGGACGGCCTACCAGTTCATTAAAGGCTCGGTTGGTCCACTCGACCCGTCCAGCGAAATCGGTGAGGACCAGAGAATCCTCAACGGAGCTCAGAGCAGCTTCCAGCCTGCCCAGCGTCTGCCTGAGTTGATCCTGAAGGGAAGCCAAAGACAAGCCGTTACTCCAGCGGTGTCAGCGTGGCTGCAAAGCTCCAAGTCGAACCCTCGCGCTCCGCGACTATAAAATGCTCTGACTCAATCTCCCGTTGATCCTTGCAGACGGTCTTGAGCTTCAGGGGGTGGTTAAGAACTTCTGATCCCACACCTTCGGTGATTCTGAAACGGGAAAATCCAAGGTGATGGGCATCCTTGAAGAAGGAAGGCAAAATAAGACCAAGAGATTGTCCAATAATATCCTCAGGCAACCAGCCATAAACCCTTTGGAAGGCGTCATTGATTTCTTCTACAATCCCTTCTTGATCCGCTCGCACAAATGGAAGGTCATGGGACCGCAACTCGTCGATGCTGATCATGGAGCCACTGCTTGTCTGCCCCTCTCACTATAGACGGGTCTTCCAGGGATCATGGCAGACCCGCACCGAGCTTCGATCGTTCTTCAAGGTCACAAGGCTTCTCTCCCTTGCCGCGGCCGCACAACCTTGACGCCGATCCAGCGCTTGAATCCTCAGGATGAAATCCAAGCGGCAGGAATTCAGCCACCCAATCGAAGCGAATCTGCCCCTGGGCCGGCGGCCACCATCGCCCAACCCCTGACCCTCAGGGCCTCCGATCTTCGGGTAATTGATCCAGACACCAACGGAAATCTGCCAGCACCTGCTCGCGGATCACACCATGGCTGAAACGGCGACCTCCCGTGGCCAGGATCGCATCCAGTGTGGTCTGCGGATCCAGGCTTGCGAGATCGCATCCGGGCAGGTTCAGTCGCTGGCAAAGATCTCTCCCCTTATTGGAATAATGGAGGTGATACGGAACACGCCCAGCCGCTAGGGCCAGAACGGCGGTATGGAAACGCACAGCGATAACGAGATCCACCAGCGAGAACAGGGCCATCGCCAATTGCCAGCTCGGCACACTCGCATCCTCGAGAAAGGGATCAAAAATTCTGGTGCCTGGAACCCTCTCCAGGATGGCCTTGGCCACCGCAAGGTCGTTGTCGGCCCCGTAAGCGCGGGACTGAATCAAGACGACCGGGAGGTGACCCTGGCGCTGAAGCCCGTGGCAGAGCTTCGCCATGCCATCCACGAACCGTGCATTGTCGTGGCCGTACATGCTGTCGAAACCGCGCACCGACAACACCGCAGCCCTTGCAGGATCGATGCCCAGACGCCCAAGCCTGTCCTGCGCCCGTTCTCGGGCAAGCTCCGAACCCTCCAGCGCAAAGGCGATATCAAAGGAAAGCCGCGCCTGAACCCCTGCCTGACAAAGACGTCTGTGACTCTCGGCATCTCGCACACACACGGCGGCCAGGCCCCGCAGGCACTGACTGAGCAGGAGGAAACTCAGACCATGGCACGACCGAGGAATGGACTGACCGAACAGGATGGTGTGTCTCGGACTGCGTCGCAATTCCGCCAGATTCTGGAGAAAAGCCTTGGTGACGAACCACTCCCGGGAGTTGTTGAAGATGTCTCCCCCCACACTCACGTAGGCCCCACAGCCGCTTGGGCGCTTGGAGAGAAAATCGACCCCCAGGCCTGGATCAGGGTTCTGGTCCTGAACGCACGCCACCAGTTCCGCCTGCGGCAGCAGCTTGCGAAATGCGCTGTAGATGGCGGCATCCCCGAGGTTCAGGGTGCTGTAGGCGTTGATCAGTCCGATGCGCACGGTGACCGTCAGGAAGGGGACAAGGCTTTGGAGACCCTGATCAGACGACTTGCGGCAAGGGCCTTACCGGAGCGTTGGCGGCACGGCTCGCGACTCGACGAACGTTCAGCAAACCCCGGCATCAGTGGGATGGACAGACCCTGGCCAGAGTTGAAACAGAATAAAGGACGTCCAGGCTGGCCAGGCTCATCCAGGCCAGGCACCCAAGGAATGTAGCCCATGGCTAGCAAGGCTACACGGACAAGATGAAGATTCACGGAACGACGCAGCTTAGGCATTAGAGCCGCTCGTTGATCTGAGAAGCGACTCTTGAACATTCAAAAAACTCTAGCCTGAGTGTCACTCAGAGATAAGCAAGCACTGCTCCACCATGATCACTTGGCACTGGTGCGCACCTATTTCATGAGTCCAGAATGGAGTAAGTTTTAGCTCTTCGGAACTGGAGGCGCGAGGAAGATATCAGATAGGCTCTGGGAGATCAAGTCAAGCTGATCGTATGAGTCGACGCAGTTTTCCCTTCACCATCTCCAGGGTAGGGATGGAACGGACAATTTTTTTATAGGCTGCAGCTATTCCTAGTAGCTTAACAGGGCGCTGGCCGATAAAGGCAGTTCGATCGAGCAGTGCAAACCAACGATCTTGAAAATTCGCGGCATAATCAGCATGCCATGGTTTGACTTTACCTAAAAAGTGGATGATGCCGTCTGAGAAGTCAGCAGCGGCGTTGCCTTTAGACGTATTCCATTTCGGATCAAGGCTCAACCAATCGCCGGCCAGGACAATATTAAGAGCATCCTGATCCATTTGGTCAAGCAGATCATAGTTCTCATTTGCAATGTTAAGAGCTTTAGACTGGATTTGTTGACGGCGCCAAGCGTCCAGATCTATCACCATCACCCCTGAGTTAAAGTACTGAAGAGGATTTTGTAGTTTTAGTTTGGTGCGGAGGCGTTGCTGCTGCTCTGGCGTGGCTATGCCACCATCAACAACACAAGCACTGGATTTGCCTTGCAGATCAAGGATTTGCAGATTGTTAAGATCAGAACAGACAATTAAGTCTGTGTCCAGGTAAATACAGCGCGATGCTTCAGGCAAATATTCTGGTATGAAAAAGCGGGCATAGGGAGACTTGCTCTTGACGAGTAGAGTGCTTCGAAACTTGCTGACTTTCTCAAGCTCAAAATCAATAAACGTAATTGTTCCCAGATTGGGGGTTTGCCAGGAATTGGAGAGTTGCCGCTTTTCTGCTTGAGATAAATCGACGCTAATGACAAAAACATTAAGGGTTGTACTACAGGCTTCCAAGGCGGAGCGAACGGTGACCGCTGCCCCCCAAAGATAATTAGCCGTTGCCACAATCACAATATTGACCATTGTGCCTCCAGGGACCTTGCTGATTGAATTTAGCTCAGCGTTTTGCTCCAGACCCGTCAGGATGGCCAATTGGCCGCAAAATCGGACATGACTCCTGGGATTCCCAAAGTCAGTTCCTTAGGGGTTGTCGGTCCCCGGGGACGATATGTCGTTTTCGAAGGCCTTTAATGATTGGAGCCTCTGCCTCTGATCCACGTGGGGACCTTGGGAGATGGCCTGTTCGGCGTTTCAGCAAGGCTGCAACGCAGACATCAGGAAGTGGAAACGATCGCCCGCTTCTCAGATCATCACGTGGATGTTCCAGGTGTGTCTCGTGCCTGAATTCATGCCCTGGCAACGGCAGGACACTCCTCAATCCGCCGGGATCACTGTGACTGAAAGGGATCAGGCTGGGGCAATGGGGGCATGATTGAGGCCTACTGGCCCTAGAGACTGGAGCAGGCGCATGGGCGGCCGCCCTCAGCGGTGGATTGGCTGCCGGATAACCACGGCCTGCCTGCCGAGCCTGAGCGTGGCCTTCGCACCAGCTTCTTTGAACCGGTAGTGGTAGGGATCCCCATGGAGCTGGACTGACGGTGATCTCCTCCACGAACGAGGGCGGCCTGGCCCGTTGCTCTCGATGAGATCAGGTGCCTCCCTGGCCCGCAGATCCCAGGTGGGGTCATGCCCGTGCCGCTTGAAAAGGCCTGCTCGGCCAGGGCGAGGCGGCGGGCCCGGGCGTAGACGGTGATCTGGGCGACGAACCGATGGTTACCATCCTCGGTCTCGAGTGCAAGGCAGCGCAGTGTCTTGCCGCCGTACTCCCCTCTTCTCCAGACCGTCGGCTCCGCATTGGATCTGGCTGGTCATCCAGGCGTGGAGCAGCAGCTCGAACTCCGGCAGGTGGGCCCCGTTGAACAGGTGGAGGAAGGTGGACGCAGACGGGCAGCGCTTGAACTCCAGACCCAGCACCAGCACTTGGTTCAGCGCCTCCTGGTGCTCCTTGGTGAAAGCCGCCAGATCTCGGCAGCAATGGCTGGCACTAGGGATGCCACCTTCGACTGCTGCAGCAGGAGGCACTGCGGATACGCACCCCTCGGCGGTCGTGACCTTCCGGGATAGGCTTGAGCAAACTGATCAAGTCAGCCGGTGCCCACGGATCGACAGCTCCAGGGCTGGTATCGGACATAGGTCAACGTGAGCCTGCCGATAAGATCCAATCCTGAACAGCCTCGCCACGGGCTACCCGGCCAGACTCCTAGGCGGCCCTGCCTCCCGGGGATTGGAATCATGAGCCGATTGAGTGGTTATTCGGCATTCTCGTGCAGTGATCAAGCCCATAGCTCTTCGACTATGGATACGCTAAAGTTGTTTGGTTATGCCAATCAAGGAGACTCTCCCCTATCGACACACATGTCGAAGTTCCTGATTTGGCTTCTTGGAGTGGCTTGCTTTCTCAGCATGTCTGGAACAGCTCAAGCTTTACCGATCTCACCTGGGGATCGGGTCAAGGTGACCATCCCTGAAGGGGAAGAATTTAGTGGAATCTTTGAAGTCAATCTGAATGGAGAGCTTGAACTTCCCTTTATCAAGGGAATCCAAGCCGTAGGACTAGAGCCGGAACAGCTTCAGAAACGTGTCTATCAAGCCCTCGTACAACAAGGCATTTTTCAACCATCTTTCCTCAGGGTCAGTCTGAGCGTTGTCCAATGGGCACCAGTGCCAGTGTTTGTCATTGGATCCGCTTTTCAGCCTGGCCGTGTTTTGATCAACGAGATGAGTGATGCAGAGAAGACCCAGACTCCCGTTCAACTTTCGGGACAAGCACCGCTCAACCGTATGCTCACCACGGCTTTGCGTCGTGCAGGAGGCATTACTCCCACGGCCGATGTCACCGCGGTGCAATTGAAAAGAGGATCACGAAAGCAAGTGATCGATTTATCCGGTGCTTTCACGGGGGAACCGTTTAAGGACATTCCATTGATTGCCGGGGATCAAGTCGTTGTTCCGGACACGGGTACCGTCAATCCACTTATTGTTCGACCTTCTAATATTACGCCTACTGAAATTGAGATTAACATTTCAAATCTCACTGTACCGGCGGCTGGAAATTCTGTTGCTGGTATTGGCTCTCAGGCTAAGAATTTTGCCTATGGCTCTCGTTTGTCCCATGCGGTCGTCTCGGCTAACTGTGCTGGTGGGACCATGATCACGAATGCGCGACGTCGAGCCATCTTGGTGAGAACAGAAAGGGTCTCTGGTAAGACGACTGCCTACGAGCGGGGAGTGGAAGATCTGCTTCGCGCGTCTACAGACAGCTCTAACAATCCTTATCTCATGGCAGATGATGGTGTTGTTTGTTATGACTCAAGGGTGACCAACTTCCAGGGTGTTCTGAGCATCATAAATCAATTCCTGACCCCAGCTTTATTGATTTATGACCGCGCCATCCCGTAGAACGTAGTGAAGGACCCATCTCATATCTCTAATCCACTCAGGCATCATGTGATGGCCGTGCAAGAGCCTTTTCGCAAGGCAGCGCGGCTCTTTGCTGAGCAAAGCAAGAATCTACCTGGATTCAAGCTTCCCAATCCAAAGGGCTGGTGGAAAGGGCTGAGTCGGACCGACAAGCTTCGCTGGAGTCGTTATCTATTCGTAAGCTCTTGCACGAATGGTCTGATATGGGGTTCCAGTATTCTTTATCTTTTACTTGCGAAGCCTGTTTATACAAGTTCTTGGGCTTTAATACTGCCTGGTAGTGCTAATGCTGTGAATTTGAGTCTGCCTGAAATTGGTCAAGCCACGGCATCAAACGAATCCCTTGGCTTGGCAACATTTGATCCTCGCGCTAACTATGAATACATTTTTGTTAGCGAACAAGTTCTAGCTAGAGCTGCCAAGATTGCCAAGATTCCCAGGGGACAACTCGCTGAGCCACGCATTAAGAATATTGATAACACAACGCTTATGCAGATTGATGCCACAGGTCCGTCTCCTGTGGAGGCACGCAAGCGTGCCTATGCGTTGCATGATGCAATGGTAGAGCGTCTTAACGAGTTGCGTGTCAGCGAGATAGAGCAACGGCAAGTCCCTGCAAAGAAGATTCTGCTGGAAACGCAGAATAAGCTTGAGGCTGCTCAGAAGCAAGTTTCTGAATTCAAGCGTAAATCTGGCCTCACCTCTATCCAACAAGTAGAAACACTATCAGCTAATATTGAACAATTGCGCAAGCAAAGGGCAGAACTTGCAGCTCAGCAATCTCAGGCTGAGAGTCGATTGCAGAAACTGAGCCGTAGCCTGGATCTGTCTCCATCCGAGGCCGCAGATGCATTCAAGTTACAGGTAGATCAAATCTTTCAGCAGAATCTAAAGGACTACAGCGAGGCCACCGCTATATTGAAGGTACAACTATCCAAGTTTGGCCGTAACAATCCTCGAATTCTAAAGGAGATCAAGCGTCAAGATGCTGCAAGGCAAGCGATGAATCAGCGTGTCAAAGTTGTGCTTGGTCGCCCTGCATCTGCCCAGACTCTCACTCAGCTGGCGCTATCTGGGACCGGTTCGGGTCGTGATTCTCTATTTCAGACTCTAGTAAGCTACCAATCAGAGGCAGCTGGTGCTGCATCACAGGTTCGCAAACTTGATGAGCAGATCATGTCCTTGGAGAGGCGACTTAAGTGGATGTCCCAAAGGCAGTCTTCTTTGGAAAGTCTTAAACGGAATGAACAGATAGCAGAAGCAGTCTTTGCTTCCACATTGGCTAAACTAGACCTTGGTCAAGCCAACATCTTTGCAGCCTTTCCGCTGATCCAGATTGCTGTTGAGCCAAGTCTTCCCGTGAAAGCCACGTCACCAAAGCGAGCGTTGGTTCTTGTTGGCTCAGCACTGGGTTCTATCCTGACAACTACAGGTCTTTGGATTCTGTGGATCCGCAAGCCCTGGATTAAACGGATGGCAAACTGGATTTCTACTTAGCCAGGAGACTTCATTGGGACTTAAAACGCTTTATTCAAAGTTATTCCATTCAGAGGATGATCTTAAGCCGAGAAATTGGCCAGAGCGTTTGGTTTGGTGGTCGATTGTCTGCACCTATCCCATCTGGCTATTCGGTGGCCTATATGTTGTTGGATCAATTCTATGCTGGCTACTCCTCTGTTGTCTGCTCATCAAGATCCTGGCCCGAATAGATCACCCAGAGGAGAACGAAAAGATTTCAATATCTCCCGTCATCTGGCTTTGGATTATCGGCATGCTGATCATGCAAGTTGCCTTGATTGCAGGACATGTAAATTTTAATTTAGGGACTGGAGCTATCATTAAGTCCACGATTGGCTGGGCCAAAGGCTGGGCCGCCCTGGCCCTTTATCCTTTGGCTGCTGCCCTGCCGATTCGTAGCAGCATCCCTACACGTGCCATTTGCATCGTGGGATTTCATACGCTCCTGATCATGCCGCTTCTGCTGCTAACGCCCTATTTGGGTCTCCCGGAAGTGCTCTATGTTTCACCATTGAGAGCCATAGGTGGTCCTGGAAATGAATTTTTTGATGTTCCGCTCTACGAGATTGACGGAAGTACTGGTGATCTTCGCTGGCGACTCTTCTCTCCATGGGGACCGGCTCTTGGATTTGTTGGTAATGTCAACTTCATCATTTGTCTGTTGGAGAAAGACCCTAAATGGAAAATACTTGGCATCATTGGCGCCATTGTTATGTGCTTCGTCTGCAAGTCTCGTCTTGCCCAGCTTTGCATCATTTTGATACCAATCCTTACGGCGGTGATATCCAGAATCCGACAACCGTCGATGCTGATTCCGCTTGGTTTCCTATCCTTTCTTGGCGGCATCTTCGCCACATCCATTCTTACTGCCATCAGTGATTACTGGGAAGGCTTTAAGGGGGCAAGGGCTGGTTCAACTCGTGTTCGCTTTGCGTTGAAGCGAATCGCATTCCATCGCTGGGAGACAGAGGCTCCGATTTGGGGGCATGGTGTCGTAGAGGCTGGTCCACATCTCGTTGAGTACATGGCCATTGGCTCCCATCACACCTGGGCTGGAGTCCTTTTTGTGAAGGGCATCGTCGGCTTTTTCGCTCTGGCAGTTCCGATGTTGGCTACGGGACTCGATCTATTACGCCGCGCTGCCAGTTCCCGTTACCAACTTGGCTCGGCCGGTCTGGGAATCATCATTATACTATTTATGTATACATTTGGTGAAAACCTGGAGATTCTTGTCTACCTTTTCTGGCCTGGAATGCTTGTCATGGGAATGGCCCTGCAGGAGACGAAAGGCCCGTCCCAGCCTGTCGTTCAGCCCGTATCGTGAATCACACCCAATCTGCCATCGGCGAACATCCTTGATGTGATGATGGGTCTTCTCAAGGTGAGCGGCTGGCCAATGGCGTCGAGACCGCGACGGGTCTGCTGCCTGCAGAGTGCAAGCCTGCACCAGTTGCTGAGCCGCCCGAGCCTCCGGCCTGGGGTAGAGCCTTGATGCGCCTGCTGAGCAACCTGAAACGGTTCGTTCCGAAGGATCGATTCATCCGCAACATCGGCTGGATGGGTGTGGGGGAGGTGGGGATTCGCGTCTCGCGGCTTCTGGCCACGGTTCTCCTGGCCAGGTTGCTCAGCCCCAGGGACTATGGCCTGGCTGCCATCGTGTTGACGTCCGGCGAGCTTGTCCGTGTCTTCACGCGCAACGGCATCGGTGACAAAATCGTGCAGGCCGATGCGGAAGATGTACAAGAGATCTGTCAGACGGCATGGAGTCTGAACTGGCTGATCGGGTTCACCCTCTTTTTTGTGCAGATCATTGGTTCGTTTGTGATTGGCCGCTTCTACAAGGACAACGCGCTGATCCTGCCGATCATCGTGGTGAGTTTCAGCTATCTGATCTACCCTCTCTCCATGGTCCAGACGGCCCTGGTGCGCCGACAGAACCGGTTGAAGTTCTACAGCATGACCAACCTTGCGGCTGTGGTCACCGACAACCTGCTGACGGGTATCTTCGCACTGATGGGCATGGGCATGTGGGCGATTGTGCTGCCCAAGCTGTTGGTGGCTCCTGTCTGGGTCGCCATGATGTTGCGCTTCGAGCCCTGGCGGCCCGTCATGACGTTAACGCTCAAGCGCTGGAAATCCGTGCTGGGATTTGGCAGTCGCATCCTTGGCGTGGAGATGCTCAACACCTTCCGAGAGAACGTGGACTATCTGCTGATCGGTCGCTTCATCGGTGTCAAAGCGCTTGGTGTGTACTTCTTCGCTTTTAACGCGGGATTGGGTCTGAGTCTGAGTGTGATCAATGCCCTGTCCGTCTCCATCTACTCCGACTTCTGTGACGTCCGTAGCCAACCTGCCGAACTGAAGAAGCGCTTCAGCATGAACCTGCTCACGATTACCAAGGTGATCGTGCCCGTGGTGGCGTTGCAGTGCAGTCTGGCCCCGCTGTATGTACCGATCGTCTTTGGGCAGCAGTGGGTTGATGAGGGTGCCGTGCCCATCTTGATGTTGATCTGTCTATCCGCCCTGTCTCGCCCCTTCGCCAATGCTTCATCCATGCTCTTCCGTGCCGTGGGCTTACCCCAGGTAGATCTCCTGTGGAACCTGGCCTTCACCGTTGGCCTCACCGTGGCAATTGTTGTGGGAACGTCATGGGGCTCCCTGGGGGTTGCCATCGCTGTGGCGGTCGCCCATCTCACTTTGCAACCGATCTACCTGCTGATGGGCCAGAACCTGCTCCGGCGAATCCAACCGGCGCAGACCGCGCTCCTGTGATGCTGCCTGGCCGTCACCGCCTGGGAACACCCCCGGCTGTGGCCACAGAAATCAAGGTGCAGGCACGCACGCTTCGAGAGCGCGCTCTTAAACCCGGGAGATGATTCTGCCACAACATGTTCAATGCCAGCAATCCATCTTGGACATCGAGGTGTCTAAGCACTAGACTTCATTGACATGTTCAGAACTTTGCTTCCAACCACCACAACCTTCTGGTCGTGTCACGACGAACCATCATCAACCCTGAGGATCGCCCCTAGCCGCCCGTGAAAATTTACGCCATCTGCCTGATCAAGAATGAGGGCGACATCATTGCTGAATGCTTGATTCATGCCTTGGGTTTTTGCGATCGAATCTTTGTTCTTGATAATGGCAGCACAGACGGCACCTGGGAAACAGTGAACTTCCTGGCGCGACAGCACCCTGAGATTGTCATTGAAGATCAGCTCCTTGAGCCCTTCCGTGATGGCATGCGTTCAGTCGTCTACAACAGATATCACCACGAGCTGTCTGATCAGGATTGGTGGCTACGCCTCGATGGGGACGAGCTCCTGGATGGAGATCCAAGAATTGTTCTGACCAAGGCGAATCGTGAGAAAGCAGATTTTGTTACGGCCTGGAACCTTCAATTCTATTATACTGATACCGATTATCAGAGTTGGAATTCCGAGAAGACGGAGACCCCACGGCCAGTTGCTGAAAAGCGCAGATATTATTCCATCAATTGGCGTGAGTACCGCTTCTTCCGCAATCAGTCGAGTCGGCCATGGGATGAAACCAGCGCACCGCAATGGCCCAACGGACTCAAGAAAGCATGTTCCCAGCGCGTCTTTAATCGCCACTATCCCTATCGCAATCCCGACCAGATCAAGGAAAAGCTTCTCGCCCGTTTTGGCCATGCCCAGTTTCGGCATATCGATTCGGTCGACTGGAAAACCAAGCTCATCCCATCGCGCAAGCTGAACTATTACCAACAAGGAAAGCCGCCAACGATCAATCAATTTGATTACTACATCAAGCGCCTGCGCATGGTCTGGATTTCCTTCGTGGGCCGCTTGAAGGCCCTCAGACGTCGTTTTCTTCGCGTTGACAACACCAACCACTGCCCATGACATCCCGCTAGAGAACAGCCCATCCAGAACCAGCCGCGCTCGTGGAAACCCTTGCACCGCCCCAGGATTTACCCCTCGTTTCCGTGGTGGTTCCGATCTACAACGCTGCGGCGAACCTGGAGCAGACCCTGCGCTCGGTGCTGGCGCAGAGTCTCACCAACTGGGAACTGATCGCCATTGATGATGGATCCTCCGATGACAGTGTGGCCATCGTTTCCAGCCTGTTCGGGCCAGACCCGCGCCTGCGGCTGGTGCAGCAATCCAATTCCGGGGTCTCGATTGCCCGCAACCGGGGTGTGGCCGCCAGCCGAGCTCCGCTGATCGCCTTCCTGGATGCCGATGACCTCTGGCATTCCGACAAGCTTCGTCTCCACGTGGAGTGCCACCGCAACGATGCCGAGATCGGGGTGAGCTTTGCCCGGGTGGAATTCCTTTCACCCGGCGGAACGCCCACGGGGCTTGTGGCGTCCCACCCCCACCGGGCCCTGAGGCCCGTGGACTTCCTCTGCGAAAACCCGACGACCACCACATCCAACTGGGTCCTGCGGAGAGAGGTCGTTGAAGCGGTGGGGGGATTTGTCGAGCAGATGAGCTATTCAGAGGATCTGGAGTGGCTGCTTCGGGTCGCCTGCGATGGCCGCTGGCGGATCGCACCGATCGATCGGGTGCTCACCTACTACCGCACATCGGTCGGGGGGCTTTCCTCGAGCCTGCAGCGCATGGAGCAGGGCTGGCTGCGGCTGATCAGCGAGGCACGCCGTTATGCCCCTGAGTTGGTCGAGAACCACTTCGCCACTGCCCAGGCGATTCACCTGCGCTACCTGGCGAGACGTTCCCTGCGGCTGGGCGGAACTCCGGCGGTCGGGGTCGACTACTTGCTGCGGGCCCTGTGCTCCGATTGGCGTGTGCTGCTTCGGGAGCCCCGCCGCACCCTTCCCACGGCGCTGGCCGTCTTCTCCCGACTCCTGCTTGCTCGCTGCAGCCCTTGGCCTCGGCATCGATCTCGCCGAACCGAGGAGCCTGTGGTAGCACAACCTTCTCTGCCTGCCCCTGAGCCGAACCCCATGAGCCGATCCCCCCTGGTTTCGGTGGTGATGCCGCTTTACAACTCTGCCGCCACCGTGAAAGACAGCCTTGAGTCAATCCTGGCCCAGACCTACCGGAACCTGGAGATCCTTGTGGTGGACGATGGCTCCACCGATGAGGGAGTAGCGATCTGCCGCAGCTACAACGATCCGCGCATCCGCATCCTGCAGCAGCAGAACCGCGGGTTGGCGGGAGCCCGCAACAGTGGCATTCGCAGCTCCAACGGGGCGATCCTGGCCTTCCTCGACAGCGATGATCTCTGGTTGCCCGAGAAGCTGGCCAAGCATGTGGAACATCTCCAGTCCCATCCCGAGGTGGGTGTCAGCTACTCCCGTTCGGCCTTCATTGATGCAGACGGAGCCTCGCTCGGCATCTACCAGACCCCGCAGCTACATGGAATCACACCGGAATTGATCCTCTGCCGCAATCCGGTCAGCAACGGCTCCTGCGTCGTGATGCGCCGGGAAGTGCTTGATGGCATCCGCTTCGAGGCGAACCTCTACGGCAGCAAGGAGAGCTACTGGTTCGACGACAGCTTCCGTCAGTCGGAGGACATTGAATGCTGGCTGCGCATTGCCCTGCAGACGGACTGGCGCTTGGAGGGAATCGCCGAGCCCCTCACCCTCTACCGGGTCAACAGCGGTGGACTCTCGGCCAATGTCGACAAGCAGTTTGCCAGCTGGCAGCGCGTCCTCGAGAAAACGGCCGGATACGCACCTGAACTGATTCGCCTCCACGGCAACAGGGCCCGGGCCTACCAGTTGCGCTACCTGGCCCGCCGCGCCACCCGGCAGCGGGAGCGGGGCCCGGCGATGCGGTTGATGCTCGAAGCCCTGGGCACCCACTGGAGAATTCTGCTGGAGGAACCCGGGCGCACGTTGGTGTCCCTGACGGCCGCCACGTTGCTCTGGATCCTGCCGCCAGCGATCTACCAATGGCTGGAGGGACGGATGATCCGCTTCACCGGCCAACGCCAGAAACGCAGGATCGAGCGGGAGCAACTCAAGTGTGATCCTCCTTCCCAGGATCTGAGAGAATCCGCTGAGGTGAGGGGTCGATGAAAGTTCTGCTGGTCTGCTCATCCGGTGGCCACTTCAAGGCCCTCCAGCAACTGCAGCCCTTCTGGCAGGACCATGGGAGGGTCTGGGTGACATTCAAGAGCGGAACGACGGAAGCGGCTCTGGCCGGTGAGCGGGTGCATTGGGCCTTCAGTCCCACCAATCGCCATCTGCCCAATCTGTTCAGGAATCTGATCCTGGCCTTGAAACTGATTCGCCAGGAGCGCCCGCAGTTGATCCTCTCCACCGGTGCCGGCGTCGCCGTTCCTTTTCTGCTGCTGGGAAAATTGCACGGCAGCGCGACCGTCTTCATCGAATCGATCACCCGCACCCAGACCCTGAGCCTCTCGGCACGGCTCGTCCTGCCGTTGCTGGATGTGCTGTACGTCCACTGGCCCCAGCTGCAGCGGCGCTATCCACAGGCGGAACTGATCAGCGCTGAGGAGATCCCATGATTCTTGTCAGCGTGGGCACCGAGCAGTTCCCTTTCGATCGCCTGATGAGCTGGCTTGAGGTTCTCAAGGACAACGACCTGCTTCAGGGAGAGGAGATGGTGGTGCAGTACGGCAACTGCAGCGTCTTACCCAGCGGAGTCAAGGTCTATCGCCTCCTGAAGGAAGACACCTTCCGGGAGTTGATCCAACAGGCCCGGCTGGTGATCGCCCATTGCGGTGAGGGCACCGTGCTGTTGCTGGATACGCTGGAGCTTCCCTACATCCTGGTGCCCAGAAGCAAGCGCTTCAACGAACACGTGGATGAACATCAAGTCGAGCTGGCCCTGGCCCTCGAGGAGATGAAAGTGCCGATTGCCTGGTGTCCAGCCGATCTGGTGCGCTTCATCGCGGCCCCCAGCCGCGTCTCGATCGGTGATCTGTCCGAGAGTTCCGCCGCCTCGGTCTGCCGCAGTCTTCGCCGCCGCTTCGGTCCCCAGGGGCTGCCCCTGGGTCAGCCCAGTTGAGCTCCCCAGCGATGCACGAGCCAACTCCGTCCTCCGCCTTCAGCCTCAGCGAACTCCATGCCGTGCTGGTGGTGCAGCTCCCACCCCGGCTGACGGTCACCGAGGCGATCGCCTTTCGCCGTGACTTCGCCGGCTGGCTGGACGCGCGCCCAGGTGTTCGTGAGGTGGTGCTGGATTTTGGCCGCACCTTCCTGCTCGACAGCAGCGGCCTTGGGGCGTTGATCAGCAACCTCAAGACCGCACGGACCAGAAATCTTCCGCTTCAGGTCTGGAGTGTGAGCCCCCAGGTGAGGCTCGCCCTCTCCCTGGCCGGACTCGAGGCGGTGGTTCCGTTCACCGCCCATACCGAAGCCATCCTGCCGCTTCAGTCCCGCAGGTCCGAGACGCGTCCTCCGCTCACCCATCCTTCGGTGCGCTCACCCCTGAAGCGGACCATCGACATTCTCGGTGCCCTGGCAGGGCTGGCGATCACATCCCTGCTGTTCGTTCCGATCGCCCTGGCCATCCGCATGAACAGCCGTGGGCCGATCCTCTTCTCCCAGGTGCGCTGTGGCTGGATGGGGCGCCATTTCAGGATCTGGAAGTTCCGCTCGATGGTGCCCAACGCCGAAGCCCTCAAGACCAGCATTGCCAACCAGGCTGAGGGGGCCTTTTTCAAGAACGAAAACGATCCCCGCATCACTTCGGTTGGGCGCTTTCTGCGCAAAACCAGCCTGGACGAATTACCCCAGTTCTGGAACGTGTTGATGGGTGACATGAGCCTGATCGGCACCCGCCCCTCCACACCCGATGAAGTGGAGCAGTATGACGTTCCCAATTGGCAGCGTTTCGATGTCAAGCCAGGACTGAGCGGTGAATGGCAGGTCAATGGTCGGTCGTCGATTCGACGCTTTGAGGATGTGATCAATCTCGATCTGCGCTATCAGAAAAACTGGAGCATCAGTTACGATCTCAAGCTCATTCTCAAGACACTTCTGGTCGTTTTCAGCAAGAAGGGCGGAGCCGTCTGATCCTCATGGAGCCCAGTACAAGCGACCGAATCTCAACGCTGAAGGTGACGAGTGACCTGAGCTCAATTCCCACGGTTCTGGAGTGGTTTGAGCAATTTCGTCACCACCCCATGCCAGAAGCACTCTGGATCCAGGGTCAGACCGCCCTGGTGGAGGGCTTCACCAACGCTGTTCGCCATGCCCATGCCCATCTGGCCCCGCCGCCTGACGTGGAGACGAGCATGGAGGTGTCCGCCCAGGGCATCTGCCTTGAGATCAGGGATCAGGGCCAGGTGTTCGATCTGGAGTTGGCCTTGCGGGACCTGAGCCAGCAGCTTCAGCAGCAGAGTTTCGATCCCCTCGATCGAGAGGAACACTGGGGGCATCTGCTGCTCCTGAAACTGCGCAATGATCATGGCTGGCAGATCAGCTATCACAGGCAGCCGGATGATCGCAACTGTCTTCAGATCAGCCATGCCCTCACTGGGGCAACTTCTGTGAGTAGCTGACGGTGAACCATTCTGGGTGGCACTGGGCAGGATGCACCAACGACCAGCGCGTCCAGATCGAGAGGTAGTAGTTGGTGTCTCGCGGCCCCTCACCCCAGCCATTTTTCACATGCTTTCCCCAAATGATGTCGCTGGCCCCAAGGGCGGCGCGTTCGGCAGGTGAGCGCGCAGCGATGTCACCGCTGAAACGAATCCGATGACCCTTGTAGGCAAAGGAAACCGCTCCGAACAGGGCCCGATCCTGATCGGGAATGCGGAACCAGACTTTCTTGCTTCTATGCAGTAGCCAGAATGACCAGGAACAAGGAGGTGCATCAACACCGTTCTTGTAGGAGTAAGCAACACCCAGGAATTGATGGCGTGTTGGCTGATTCATGGCTGGCACCTCCACAGACGAGGGGATCGTAAGCAGAACGAAGAGCACAAGGCCAGCAGCAGATCTAGTCAAGGCCTCGAAGTGATTCCTTCAGCTGGAGATCAATGGGAGTCAGGGCCCTGTCCCTTGCCAAGGAAAGATCGTTTTCGGCGCGAAGAAACAGATCAACAAAGCTCAGATCGGACTCAGCCATGCTGGCAAATCCCCTGCTGACCTTCAGCATTGCTTCGCCTTCCAGCTCAAGGCCCAGGCTGAGCAGATCACGGCGGATCGCTCCGGCGATGGCATCGCCCCGACCTGGCCCATCGCCACCAAGCAGCAGAGCGAACTCCTCAGCACCGAGGCGGCCCATCAGATCCGCGGCTGTGTAGTGTCGAGCGCAGATCGCGCAGAATTCAAGCAGGATCTTATCGGCGGAAAAAAGACCTAGTGAATGACTGAGTTGGCGAAAATTATTGATGTCAAACATCAGCAGAGAGAGCGACCTGGCGCCTCGGCGCGCAGCCAGAAACTCCTTTTCTGCCAGAACAAAAAAACTTGTGCGTGAATGCAGCCCGGTAACAGGGCAAAGTGAGAGCTTCTGTCTCATTTCAAATTCGTGAATCACCTGCTCGGAAAGCATCTCAAGCAGCTTGATCTGGTGACTCGACAACGTACGCGGATTCTGATCAATCACACAGAGCGTGCCCAGATTGTGACCATCGGCCGTCCGCAAGGGTGCCCCGGCATAGAAGCGGATCTTCGGCCCCGACAGCACCAGCGGGTTGGTGCTGAAGCGGCTGTCCTCCAGGGCGTCGGCCACCACCAACACCCCGTCCGCCGCAATGGCATGGGCACAGAAGGCAAGCTCCCTTGGGGTTTCCGCGGCCTCAAGGCCGACCCGGGAAAGAAACCACTGGCGCTGCCGATCCACCAGGGAGATCAAGGCAATCGGGGTTCCGATGATCTCGGACGCCAGCCGGGTGATCCGATCGAAGTCAGGATCGGCGCCGGTGTCGAGGAGCAGGAGCCGCTCCAGATCCCTGAGGCGCTGGTCCTCATCGTCAGGAATCGGGTAATCGGGGAAGGGGGACATTCTCTAGAGCTCCAGCCTGAGCCTAGGTCCGCCGGCCGTTGACGATCACCGACGAACCACTCCCCCCGGCGGCACCCGGCAGGGCCGGCACCACGGAGGTCTGGCCATCCCACTTGTCGAGGAAGAGCTTGTAGAGCACCGAGTCATCGAGGCTGGAGTTGAGGGTCTGATAGCGCTTGGCCTCCTGCTCGGCGATCTTCACTTCGGTGGTGGCGCGCAGCAATTGCTGTTCAGCGATCTGCTTCTGCTCGATCGCGGCCCGGTATTCCTCGGCGATCTGGAGGCCGGTGAGATCGAGGCCCTGCACAGTCACGTAGCCGAACTTCTCCAGTTCCTCGGCCACTTTGTCCTGCACCAGCTCGGAGATGGTGTTCCACTCGGTGGCGATCGTGACCAGTTCGTACTGAGAGAACACCGACTTGAGCGCCTTGAGCAAGGAAGGCTGAATCACCCGTGGATAGATCTGCTGGTCGTCGGTGGCGATCGTTTCGTAGATGCGGGCCGCCTCGGCCGCCTTCATGGCGTACTTGACCGTGGCGGTGGCCTGAATCACCTGCAGATCCTTGGTGAGGGTCGAGAACTGCTCCGGCTTCACCTGGGTGCGCACATCGAACAGCGAGGTGCTCTGGATCAGCGGCGCCTTGACATTCGGGCCAGGGCTGCGGGGAACCCCCGTCACCTTGCCCAGGGTGGTCACCACGGCTACGTTCCCCGCCGGCACGATGAAGACGGTCTGGCTGAGCAGCAGGATCAGCGCCGCCGCCGCCGCCAGAATCAGCTGCAACGCCCCGCCAAGGCCCCCATCGGGACCAGGACTGTTGGCGGAGCGGAGCGGCGTCTGCATGGGACTGGGCGATGGGCCTCGACCCTAGGGGGGGAGAACGTGGCTCGCGGCGTGGGCGCGGATGAGGCTGGTCTTGAGGGCCTCCGGCGCGAGCGGTTTGACGAGGAAATCATTCATGCCCGATTCCAGAGCCGCCGCCCGATCAGCGGCGGAGCCATGGGCGGTGAGGGCCACGATCCAGGGCCGCTCCGTCCATCCCATGGCGGAGCGGATACGGCGGGTGGCCTCAAGGCCATCGAGCCTTGGCATCTGAACATCCATCAGGATCAGATCGGGATCCAGGAGCCGCTGGTGTTCCACCGCCTCGTCACCATCGACGACGAACTGAAGCTCATAGCCGAGGCGCCTCAGCATCAGCTCGCAGATCCGACGATTCACCGGATTGTCCTCAGCCACCAGAATGCGCAGGGGATGCAGAGCGGCGAACTCCCCGACGCCCGTCTCCCTCGGCGACGCGGTGACCGGGGCCGGAGCTGACCCTGCAGCCACCGCCTCCGCAGCCAGGCTGAAGCTGAACACACTGCCCTGTCCAGGGGTGCTGATCACCTCGATCGTGCCACCGAGGGCCCCCACAAGCCGCTGGCTGATCGCCAGCCCCAGGCCCGTGCCGGCATGGGGCGTGTTGGGGGAGACGTTCAGCTGGGAAAAGGGTTGGAACAGGAGCTCCAGCTGGTCGGCGGCAATGCCGACACCGGTGTCGCTGACGGCGAACTCGAGAACGACCTCACTGCCCGAAGAGCTTGCCTTTGGCTGGACGGAAACAACCACGGCGCCGTTGTCGGTGAATTTGATCGCATTGCTGATCAGGTTGAGCAGGATCTGGCGCAGGCGGATGCCGTCGGTCCGGATGACCTGCGGAACCTCAGGTTCCATCTCGAGGGATAACTCGATCGACTTGGCCTGGGCGAGGCTTGAACAGGTGGCGATCGTGTCCTCCACGAGGGCGCGCAACTGGCACGGACGCCACTGGAGCTGCAGGCCACCCGAGTCGATCCTGGTGAAATCGAGAATCTGGTTGAGCAGGTGAAGCAGGGATTCCCCCGAGCTGTGCACGATGTCCAGGCACTCGCGCTGCTCCTTCGAGAGCTCGCCGGCCAGGACGATTCCGGTCATGCCGATGACGCCATTGAGTGGGGTGCGGATCTCGTGGCTGAGGGTGGCGAGGAACGTGGACTTCGCACGGTCCGCGGAAGCCATCGCTTCGAAAGCTCTGGCACGGGCCTTGAGGGAACGGCGATGGAAGCTGGCCGTCAGCACCGAGAATCCGGCGCTGCCGAGCAGCCCCAGCACGTAATCCCGCCGCAGCGGGAGGAGTGCATGATCGAGTCGCGCCAGGGAGAGATCGATCCCGATCAAACCCACCACGCGCCCCCTGCTGTCCCGGAAGGGGCTAAAGCCGCTCAGGAAGGTGCCCCATCGGTCCGAGTACGGACTGGGGCTGACGACGGTCCTGCCGGTACGCGCCGCCTGGCGGGCTGCCTCCGGTGCCTCGCCGTAGAGCTCACCCGTGCGGGCAACCTGGGTGGTGTCGCCCTGATTTTTGAGGTAGTAGGACGTGTCGACCGTGAAGCGAAGGCCTTCGGCGGAGGGCCGGAGTCCGTAGGCATAAAAGATCTCAGGCACCAGCTGGCGCAGCTTCAGCAGCGGCTCGCTGGCACGGCGATAGGCCGGACTTCCCATCTGCTCAGGCCCTGTGAAGCCGGAGATCAGGGTTGGATCGATCTGGCTGGCGGCGATGCTCGAGAGGTGGCCTAACTCCTTCCGAAAATCGGTCCGAAGAAGCTGGCTGGCGGCCCGGTAGTTGATGGTCAGCGCCACCGCGGCCACACTGAAGATCATCGCGGCCAGGAGAACGCTCTCGCGGCGAATGCGCTGGCGGCTCAGTTCGGGAGCGAAGCTGTGGGGGGGGCGATCCGGCAACGGGAAGGGGAGAACATCCTCTGATCCAGCCTGTCATGGGCCCCTGGCCCGGTCCGCCCTGAGCCGGCCACGCCGCCAAACTGGGTCGGATCGCTCCTACTGTTCACCGCCACGATGGCCGCTTCCTCCCGACGGCTCGAGCTCATCCACAACGGCGACGGCGGCCTCTTCTGCGGCCCCTTCGGCCGCCAGTTCGCCCTGGCTCTGAGGGTCCTGGCGGCGGATCCGGCCTGACCATGGAGCGGATCTGCGAACCGGAGCTGATGGAGGGCACCGAGCAGGCCCAGGCCTACGCGGCGGCCGATTTCAGCCTCAGCGATCAGGCCTTCGTCGATCGGCTCGAGGAGCTGTTCGGCCCAGACCTCGGCCCTTGGATCATCGATCTGGGTTGCGGCCCGGGCAACATCAGCTTCCCGTTGGCCCGGCGCCACCACCGCTGCCGGGTGCTGGGGCTCGATGGATCCGCCGCGATGCTGGCCATCGCCCGTGGCCGGCTGGAGGCAGAGCTGGCACTGTCCGATCGGCTTTCGTTCCAGCAGTTGACCCTGCCCTGCGAACCCGGCGAGACCCTGGAGGCTGGAGCCTTCACCACGGTGGTGAGCAACAGCCTTCTGCACCACCTTCACAACCCCCAGGTGCTCTGGGCCACCGCCGCCTACCTGGCGGCCCCTGGAGCCGCTCTATACATGAAGGATCTGCGCCGCCCTTCCGACCGCCATGCCCTTGAAGCCCTGGTGCAGACCCATGCGGCTGAGGCCCCGGCGGTGCTGCGCCACGACTACGCCCACTCCCTGCAGGCGGCCTTCACCCCCGATGAGGTGCGGGAGCAGCTGCACCGGGCGGGGCTGGGGACCCTGAGGGTGAGCCCCGTGGGGGACCGGCACCTGGAGGTGTGGGGTCGGCTGAACGAGGCGTAGCTCAGCCGGGCCCCGCGGCTGTCGGCGCCAGCCTGCGCTCGCGCTGCCGCTGGCGTTCCATGCGTTGATCAGTCAACGTTTTCAGCTGATCGCCAGCAGGAGGCTGGCGAACGGGGAACCGCCGCGGCAAGGTGAAGACATCCCTGCAGGAGGGCCATGGCGCGCGCCGAACTGGAACGTCTGGTGGATGAGGCCGAGGCCGATGGCGCCCTGCGCCGGGCCCTGAAGCATTGCCGCAGTGGCCATGAGCTGGTGCTGGCCGCTCGGCGGCTGGGCTATCGGATCACCCGCGAAGACCTGATCCAATCGCGCCTCGAAGACCGGGACCAGAGCCGCAGTGCTCGCCCTGGTAGGGTCCGCCCGGTTGGGGGTCCCATTGGTGCCATGCCTCCGTCAGAACTTCGCGCGTAGCAGCAGCAGCGCCCCGAGGAACAGGGGCACGTTGATCACGGCGGCGATCAGCAGCACGGCGCTGCCCCAGCTGGGCTGGCTGATCCGCTCGGCCGCCCACAGGAAGGTGCCATCCACCACCACCAGAGCCAGGAGCCAGGCCACGGGGAAGCGGATCGAGGCGGCCCGGGGCGGCAAGGGTTGGGGGGAAGGCTCAGCCATGGGCGGCAGCGATCGTTGAACGGGTTGGGGGCAGTCTGAGGCTGGTGAGCCAGGAGAGCGCCACCAGCAGCGCCGAGCACCACAGGCAGGCCTGCATCCCGCCCACCAGGAACAGGCCACCGGAGAGCAACGTGCCCACCAGCCGGCCAGCCGCGTTGGCCATGTAATAGAAGCCCACGTTGAGGCTCACCGATTCGGCATCGGTGTAGGCCAGCACCATGTAGCTGTGGATCGAGGAATTCATCGCGAACACCACGCCGAAGGCGGCTAGCCCCACCACGATCGCCACCCCCGGCTGGGCCACCTCCCGCCACAGCGCCACGGCGATCAGGGCCGGGATGGCCGTCAGCACGGCGCTCCAGAACTGCACGGCGGACACCCCCGGCGGAGCGCTCTGCCCCCAGCTGCGCCGCAGGGCCGGCGCGGAGCCCTGCACGATCCCGTAGCCGATCACCCAGAGGCCCATGAAACCGCCCACCTCCCAGTACTTCCAGCCCAGCGCCCCCTGCAGGAACACCGGCAGGGCCACCACGAACCACACATCGCGGGCGCCGAACAGAAAAAAGCGCGCCGTTGAGAGCACATTGATCCCCTTCGACTTGGAGAACAGGGCCTTGAAGGCCGGCTTCTCCTTCATGCGGCCGATCTCACCCGGAAGCACCAGGGTGACGAGGAAGGCCAGAAACAGACCGGCGGCCATGGCGCCCACGGCGGCATTGAAGCCGATCGTGGCGAGCAGCACTCCGCCCAGGAAAAAGCCCACCCCCTTGAGGGCGTTCTTGGAGCCGGTGAGGATTGCCACCCATCGGAACAGCTGGGCTTCGCCGCGGCTGTGGTCATCGGGGGTTTCCGGCACCACGGTTTTGATGGCGCTCTTGGCGCTCATCTTGTTGAGGTCCTTGGCGATGCCGCTGATCGCCTGGGCCACCATCACGTAGGCCACGCTCCACCAGCGGGGCCAGTCGTCGGCGACGGGAATCAGCATCAGCAGGGCGCCCACCTGCAGCAACGTGCCCGCCCAGAGCGTGAGCCGCAGCCCGAAGCGGGCCCCCAGCCAGCCGCCGTAGAGGTTGGTGAGAATGCCGAAGAACTCGTAGAACAGAAACAGAAAGGCGATCTCCAGGGTGGAGTAGCCGAGCTGGTGGAAGTGGAACACCACCAGCATGCGCAGGGCCCCATCGGTGAGGGTGAAGGCCCAGTAGTTGGCCGTGACGATCGCGTATTGCTGCAGCCCGGTGAGCTGTTTCATGCAGGGGCACCCTGGGCGGCAGCGGCCGCCGGGCCAGCAGCTTCAAGCGCCGCCACATGGCAGGCCAGATCGGCCAGGCGGCAGCTGTAGCCCCACTCGTTGTCGTACCAGGCGAACACCTTGAGCTGGGTGCCGTTCACCACCAGCGTCGAGAGGGCATCGATGATCGAGCTGCGGCTGTCGTTGAGGTAATCGACCGACACCAGCGGCCGCTCCTCGTAGCCCAGGATTCCCTGCAGCGGGCCGGCGGCGGCGGCGGCAAAGGCGCTATTCACCTCCTCCACGCTCACTGCGCGCTCCAGCTCGAACACGGCATCGGTGATCGAGGCATTGAGCAAGGGCACACGTATGGCGTGGCCATTGAGCTTTCCCTGCAGCTCGGGGAAGATCAGGCCGATCGCCTTGGCTGATCCCGTGGTGGTGGGGATCAGCGAGCTGGTGGCGGAGCGGGCCCGGCGCAGGTCGCTCTTGAAGCTGTCGATCACCACCTGGGTGTTGGTGATGTTGTGCAGGGTGGTGATCGAGCCGTGGCGGATGCCGAAGCTCTCGTGCACCACCTTCACCACCGGAGCCAGGCAGTTGGTGGTGCAGGAAGCAGCCGTGAGCAGGCGATGGCGGCTTGGGTCGTAGAGGTCGTGGTTGATTCCGTAGACGATGTTGAGAGCTTCCTCTCCGGCGATCACGCCCTTGACCGGGCAGGCCACGATCACGCGCTTGAGTCCCGCTGCGCTGAAGTAGGGCTCGAGGGTTGCGGGGGTCTTGAACTTGCCGCTGCATTCGAGCACCAGGTCAACGCCGGCGCCGGCCCAGGGCACGGCGGTGGGATCCTTGTGCTGGCTGTAGCCCACTGGCTGGTCGGCCACCCGAAAGCCCGCCACTTCCGCGTGCACCGCCTGGGGCCAGCGGCCGTGCACGGAATCGAACTCCAGCAGGTGGGCGGCGGCGGTGGCATCACCGGCGGGATCGTTGACATGCACCAGGGCGATGCCGGGGCGGCCCCAGAGGGCGCGGAACACCAGGCGGCCGATGCGGCCGAAGCCGTTGATGCCGATCTTCATTCGGAGAGCCCGCGGTGCTCCGACCATAGATCAACTAGAGTTGATTCAAGACGTGTTGCCGATCACATGGCCGATCCAGGTGCTGTTGCCAGCCCACCCCTCCAGTCCGAGCAGGCCCGGGCGCTCCTCAGGGCCCTCGCCGAACCCCTCCGCCTGCAGGTGATTGAGGCGCTGGGCAGCGGTGAGCGCTGCGTCTGCGATCTCACCACCGATCTGGGCCTGGCCCAGTCGAAGCTCTCCTTTCACCTCAAGGTGCTCAAGGAGGCTGGGCTGCTCTCCGATCGGCAGGAGGGCCGCTGGATCTACTACCGGCTGCGCCCAGAAGCGATCGAACAGCTGCGCAGTTGGCTGGCGGAGCTGGGCGCCCAGTGCAGCAAGCCCGCCGCTCCTTGCACGTGAGCGGCCCGGCCCCCGAAGAAGGTGCCGTGCTGGCCAGGTTGTCGCTGCTGGATCGGTTCCTGCCGCTCTGGATCCTGTTGGCGATGGCCGTCGGCCTGCTGCTGGGACGCTGCTTCCCCGCCATCCAGGGCGTTCTCGATGCGGTGCGAATCGGCAACACCTCCCTGCCGATCGCCCTGGGGCTGCTGTTGATGATGTACCCGGTGCTGGCCAAGGTGCACTACGAGCAGCTGGGCCGGGTGGCGCGCGATCGGCGCCTACTGCGGCTCTCCCTGCTGCTGGTCTGGGGCCTGGGCCCGGCGCTGATGTTCGCCCTGGCCTGGATCTTTCTTCCTGGTCAACCGGAGTTCCGCACCGGGCTGATCCTGATCGGCCTGGCCCCCTGCATCGCCATGGTGCTGATCTGGATCGATCTGGCCCGGGGCGATCGGGAGGCGGCCGCCCTGCTGGTGGCGATCAACTCGATCATTCAGGTGCTGGCCTATGCCCTGCTCGGCGGCTTCTACCTCAAGATTCTCCCCGGCTGGCTGGGCCTGGCCACCCAGGATGTGGCCTTTTCGATGGTGGAGATCGCCAGGGCGGTGCTGGTGTTCCTGGGGCTGCCGCTGGCCGCGGGCTACCTCAGCCGCCGGATCGGTCTGCGCCTCAAGGGTCCCCGCTGGTACGAACAGCGGTTCATCCCCTTCATCAGCCCGTTCGCGCTCTATGGCCTTCTGTTCACGATCGTGGTGATGTTCGCCCTGCAGGGCCAGGCGATCACCTCCGATCCGCTCACGGTGGCCACCGTGGCCGTGCCGCTGCTGCTCTATTTCGTGATCATGTGGACCGTGGCCTTCGGGGTGGGTCGCCGCAGCGGGCTCAGCTACCCGAAAACCGCCACCCTCGCCTTCACCGCCGCCGGTAACAACTTCGAGCTGGCCATCGCCGTGAGCATCAGCGTCTGGGGGGTCAGCTCCCGCCAGGCCCTGGCCGGCGTGATCGGCCCGCTGATCGAGGTGCCGGTGCTGGTGGCGCTGGTTTATGTGTCGCTGTGGCTGCGGAGGCGCTTTCAGGCTTGAGCGAAGGTCGTGGCCCGGCGGGGTGCCCTCGGCGACAGCGATTAGATTGGGCCTCCTTACTGGGTCTGCCCCCCCTGCTTGGCGCTAGAAATCCTGTTCATCCTGGTGCTGATCGTTGCCAACGGGATTTTCTCAGGCTCTGAGATTGCCGTCGTTTCAGCCCGCAAGGTCCGGCTGCAGCAACTGGCGGAGAAGGGGAACCGACGCGCTCGCGTGGCGCTCCGATTGGCGGAGTCACCCAACGATTTTCTCTCGACGGTGCAGATCGGCATCACCCTGATCGGCATCCTCAGTGGTGCCGTCGGTGGGGCAACGCTGGCCCAACGACTCAAGCCGGTCTTCGACCGCCTCCCCGCGCTGCAGCCCTACAGCCAAGAGTTGAGTGTCACCCTGGTGGTGGCCCTGATCACCTATCTCTCACTGGTGATCGGCGAACTGGTGCCCAAGCGCATCGCCCTGGCCAATCCTGAACAGATCGCCTGCAGCATCGCCCCCTTCATGCGGGCCCTGTCGCGGCTGAGTGCCCCGGTCGTGAAGCTGCTGGGGTCCTCCACCGATGCCCTGCTGAAGTTCCTGAATGTCGCAGCGTCCGATGAACCTGATATCACCGAGGAGGAGATCAAGGCGCTGATCCGCCAAGGCGCCGATTCCGGTGTGTTCGAGGAAAGCGAGCACGACATGGTGCAACGGGTGCTTCGCCTGGGAGATCGCTCCATCAAGACGATCATGACGCCCCGCACCGAGATCTGCTGGCTGGATCTGGAGGAATCCCTGGAGGAGAACCTCATGGAGGTCAAGGAGTCCACCCATTCCCGTTTTCCCGTTGGCCAGGGAAGCCTGGATGCCTGTGTCGGCATCGTTCGGGTACGCAGCCTGCTCACGGCGCAGCTGGGCAGCGAGCCCATTGAGCTCGAACGGTTGTGCCAACCACCGATCTATGTGGCGGAGTCCACCCGGGCGCTCAATGTTCTTGAGCAGTTCAAGCGAACCGGCATCCACATCGCGCTGGTGACCGATGAATTCGGCGGGGTGGAGGGCATCGTGACACTCAACGATCTGATGGAGGGAATCGTCGGCGATCTTTCCTCGGTGGAGGATGAGGAGGATCCCCCTTTCCTGACCCGAGAGGACGGCACCTGGCTGGTGGACGGCAGCCTGGGCATCCATGAGTTCGATGATCTGATCGGCACCGACCTGTTGGGCTCCGAAGACCTGGTGCCTTATCACACCCTGGCGGGCTTTGTGATTCATGTCCTTGAGCGAATTCCCAAGGCTTCCGACCATTTCGAGTGGAAAGGTTATCGCTTTGAAGTGATGGATATGGACAGCAAACGCGTGGATAAGATCCTTGTCACCCCTCCCCGTGCTGATTAAGCACATCCAGGGTCATTCCCTGATCATCAGCCGCTTGATGCACGGCTGAGTGCTGAGACCACCGATAGCCATGGGCACCTGTTGCCGTTAAGGACGCCCTGCTAACGCTCAGCCAGCGGTTCCGTACGTCTGAGGTGGAGTTCGCAATGACGTAGGCCCATTTCGCCCGGAGAGTCCAATGCTGCGCAATAGCCTGCGGCGAGAGGAACCGTTCCGCCTGGCCGTTGTTCAGCGGTGTGGTGGGTTTGGTGCGGATGGGTTTGAGATCCAATGCCCGGCAGGCTTTTCGCCAACCACGGGAGCTGTATGCAGAGCGATTGTCCGAACGTTCCCGGCAACAGGTGATCCCCTGCTCAAAGAACCATCCGAATGCGCGGGTCAGGAAACCAACGGTCGTCGGCTTCAGCTCGTCGGGCAGCATCTGGACGTGTTTGCCAGAGCGCACCTTTTAGCACTTGGCCTGATGGGCCCTGAATGGCATGGCAAAGCCTGGCAGGGTTTGTCACGACTTAATCCCGACTTAACCCATCAACCGCAGCTAATCAATCAAGGTGGCTGGGCTGGTGCCCTCCCGTCCCCATGCTTCGCTTCCGTCGTCCCTCCCTGCCAGGCCGCCCTTTCGGGCGCGCCGCCGCCACGGGTCTGATCGGCGCCACGGCCCTGGCCTTGCTCGCTCCGCTGGCGCAAACCCAGGCAGCCCTGGCGCAACAGGCGAAGCCCGCCGCGGTGCGCATCACCGGATCGAGCACGGTGTTTCCGATCATCCAGGCCGCCATCGCCGCCTTCCAGCGCACGGAGGCCGGCAAGGGGTCCCGCTTTGAGTTGGTGGAATCGGGAACCAGCGGCGGTCTGCGCGATCTCTGCGCCGGGCGGGTGCCGATGGCCAATGCGTCGCGGCCGATCAGCACCGCTGAACTCAAGACTTGCGAGCGGAATGGGGTGCGCTTCTTCGAGCTGCCCCTGGCCTTCGATGCCCTCACCGTGGTGGTGAACCCGCGCAACACCTGGGTCCAGTCGATCAGCACCCAGGAGCTCTCCCGGCTGTGGCAGAGCCGGGCCCAGGGTCGCATCATGCGTTGGAATCAGGTCAACGCCCAATGGCCGGCACGGCCCATTCGGCTCTGCGGGCCGGGTAGCGATTCCGGAACCTTCGACTACTTCAACAAAGCGATCAACGGATCCTCCACCGATTCGCGCCGTGACTTCACCGCCAGCGAAGACGACAACGTGGTGGTCAGCTGTGTGGCAAAGGACCCCAATGCCCTGGGCTATCTGGGCTATGGCTGGTATGTCGCCAATGCCCAGCAGTTACGGGCCCTGAAGGTACAGGCGGCCCAGGTTGCGGTGGCTCCATCGCCGGAGAGCTTGCTGGATGGCACCTACCAGCCCCTCTCCAGGCTCCTGTTCATCTACGTCAATGATCGATCACTCAAGGACCTGGATGTGCTGCGCCGTTTCGTTGGCTTCCTGCTGGTGAACGACACCCAACTGGTTGAGAAGGCCCGCTTCATTCCCCTGCCGGGAAGCACCAACCAGGTGGTGGAGAGCAAGCTCTACCGAAACATCACGGGCACCTCCTTTGGCGGTGAACTTCCGGTGGGCCTGACTGTGGGAGAGGCGATCCGGCGCAGTTTCGCTCAAACCAAGCGACCCGCCTACCGCTGAGGTGATCCGGTGGGCTCGATCAGGGCGCTTTCCACCGGGTAGCCCTCCACCTTCCAACGGCTGAGGCCACCGCGCAGGTTGGCCACCTGCCTCAGGCCGGCTTTGATCAGTTGTTGGGTGGCCAGGGCCGAGCGGCTGCCGGAATGGCAGAGCACCACCGTCGGGCGATCGGTGGGGAGTTCTGCGATGCGGGCCTCCAGGTCCGGCAGGGGGATCAGCCGGCTTCCGGGGATGTGCCCGTCCGGGCCGTCGTATTCCTCCTGGGAGCGCACGTCCACCAGGTTGAGGGCGCTGCGGTGAGCGGCCACCCATTCAGGGATCAGCTCCGGCAACCCGGCGTAGCTGCGCCGGATCGGCGCCCAGTCCTCCGGGTCCATTCCGCTGCTGCGCTCCAGGGGCTCTCCGCAGCGCAGATTCGCCGGCAGCGCCTGGGCGATCCGGTGCGGGTGGGGGAGACGCAGGTTCTCCATCGAACCGACGAAGTCACGCTCGTCGGCGCCGCCCCCCAGGCGGGCGTTGTAGGCCAGTTCCTCGCCCACCGAACTGACGCTGCGGCCGGCGTAGTCGTGGGCGGGATAGAGCAGGCAGCTCTCCGGCAGCGACAGGATCTGCTCGGTGATCGAGCGGTAGAGGCTGTGGGGGTTGCCCTGCTGGAAATCACAGCGACCACAGCCGCGGATCAGCAGCGCATCACCGGTGAAGGCGAGGCTCTGGTTGTCGAGCACGTAGGTGAGGCAGCCGTCGGTGTGCCCCGGGGTGGCCCGCACCTCCAGCTGGCGGCCTCCGAAGTTCACCCGATCAGCATCGCTCAGCGGCCTGGTCACGTTGCTGGCACGCACCTTGGCCGAGAGTCCGATGGCGCAGCCCGTGGCTCGCCGCATCAGCCAGGCGCCGGTGATGTGGTCGGCGTGGGCGTGGGTGTCGAGGCAGGCCACCAGATCGATCTCCAGCTCCTCGATCAGGGCCAGATCACGGCTGTGCTGCTCGAACACCGGATCGATCAGCACCCCCTCCCGGGCCTCCACGTCGGCGAGCAGGTAGGTGTAGCTGCCGGTCTCCGCGTCAAAGAGTTGCCGCAGCAGCAGGTCGCCACCACCGGCGGCGGCCCGCAGGTTGAAGGGGGAAGCGACGGTCAAGGTGGTTCAGAAAGCCTGCTTTCGGAAGCCTAGGTGTGTCCCTTCAGGCATGAGCCTTGCAGCGCTGGCGCAGGGCGGTGATCAGTTTGCTGACCGCGTCCGCCTGCCCCTGCAGCCCAAAAGCCTCCCGTTCCACCGCCAGGTTCCCGTGGCCATACCGGGTGGTGAGGATGCCGCCGATCTCCTGCTCCACCACGGGTGAGAGGGTCACCTTCCAGCCGATCGGTGTCAGCACCCCGCGGGGGCAGCTCTGGGCCGCATGCACCGCCTCGTGCAGCAGGGTCTGCCGGCCGATGCCCAGCTCAAAGGCCACCGGCGCCACCCAGAGTGTCTTGCTTTTGGCCTCGAACAGCCCGTAGACCCCTTTTCGAGGCGGCGCCTGCAGCAGCACCTTGAAACCCCGTTGTCGCAGCTCCAGCAGCAGCGGTTGCAGCTCCGCCGGCAGGCTCTCCAGCGACCTGGGGGCCAGAGGCCCAGGTACCAAAGGCCCTTGTGCGAGAGCGGCGGCCAGCAACAGCACGATCACGGCCACAGCCCCCCCAGGCGGATGCCGGCCCCCAGGCTCAACAGGCCCACCGCCAGCGCGGTGATCATCACGATCTGAACCGCCAGCCGCGGCAGGGTGGCGGCCGTGAGCTGGGGGATCAGCTGCAGCCGCGCCTGCAGGGCCAGGGCGAGCGTGGCGGCCAGCAGCAGCAGCTTGAGGCCAATTGTCCGGGCGATCCCCGGTTCGAAGGCCCAGAGGGCGTCCCAGCGGCCGAGATCAAGGCGCGCCAGGGCCAGGCCCGTGGCCACCTGCAGCGCCAGCGCTCCGATCCCAAGCCGCTCGAAGGAGCGCTCGAAACGCAGGACCGGCTCCGGATCGCGTGCCCCCAGGGCCGGCGGCAGCACGCTGAGGGCCAGTAACAGGTGGCCACCCGTCCAGATCGAGGCCCCGAGGGCGTGCAGCACCACCAGCAGCTTCAGCACCAAAGACCTTCAGCCATCTCCTCATCCTCGGGGATCCAGCAAGTCCCCCACAGGCAACACCGCCAGTCCTCGCTTCCGGGCGATGGTCAGCACTGGATCAAGGGCCGCCAGGCTGCGGCTGGAGCCGCGGCTCCCCTCGTGCAGGATCAGGATCGCGCCGGGCACCAGGTTCTTCTCCATCAGCCAACGCGTGTAGGCCAGCGGTGGGTTGGCTTCGCCGTCGTGGGGGTAGGTGCTGCCCAGCACGCAGCGGTAGCCCCGTTGTCGCAGAAGCTCCAGCTGCCAGGGCCAGATCAGGGCCCGGGGGGGCCTGAACAGCCGCGGGCCGAAGGGTTCACCAAGAGCAGCGTCGGTGGCCTCCAGCTTCGCCAGAAAGGACGAACGGCTCTCCCCCAGCAGGAATTGATCGCGCTCGTAATGGTTGCCCAGTTCATGGCCCGCCGAACGGATCGCCGCCACCAGCTCGGGATGGGCCCGGGCCCGCTCGCCAATCAGAAAGAACGTGGCCCTGGCCCCATGGCGTTCGAGCAGCGCCAGCAGCTGGGGGGTGTGGAGCGGATCGGGGCCGTCATCGAAGCTCAGGGCCATGGCGTTACGCCAGGGCGATCCACGCCAGATCACACCGGGGAGCAGCCGCTCCAGCAGCGGCAGCAGAACCAGGGGTTGGCCCCACCAGAAGGCCAGAGCGAGCACGAAGGCGCCGAGCGTGAGCGAGCTGATCGAGATCACCACCATCAGCTCAGCCCCCGGCGGGACCGCAGCCCTGGCTGAGCAGTTCAAGCCGCAGGCCCTTCAGGGCCAGGGAGGCCGGGGCGCGGGGATCGAACAGCAGCGCCCAGGCGAGTGGCACCTGCTGGCGGGAGAGTGCATCCTCCACCGCCCGCTCCCAGGCGCTTGGATCGCGGCCCAGGCGCTCCACCCGCTGGGCGTAGGCGCGCAGCACGGTCGCCGCCGCCGCCTGCAGCCGCACCGTGGCGAAGCGGCCCGTGGCCTCCCCGCGCGGCCGCAGGCGGATCATCACGCTCTCCCCCGCTTTCAGGGGTACCAGGGGCCATCGGATCGGCGTGCCCGCGCGCACGCTCTCCGCCACCTCCCCCCGCCAGATCAGGCGTCCGCCCCGCTCGATGCGCAGCTCACTCAGCGGCTCGGCCACCACCAGGGTCGGGGTGGCGCTGGGCACGGTTCCGCCCACCCGCCCCTCGGCGTCGCTCTCCACCCGCGGGGCGATGACGCAGATCTCCGGTTCGCTCTCGGATGTCGGCGCCGCCCGTGACGCCCAGCCCGGCGCCCCAGTCAGCAGGACCAGCACCAGCAGAGAACCAAAAGTGGATCGCCCACGGGGGAGTCGGTGTTGGGGCAACAACGGCTTGGGAGTCATGTCCCCATGCTGACGATCCGAAGGCCGGCCCTACGATTGGATTTCCGGTCTGGATCGGCCCCCCATGCTGGCCGTCTGCGCCGCCCTGCTCCAGCTCAAGGGTGATCCCCTGGCGGGGGGGATTCCCAGTGGCGGGAGCACCGTCCCCCTCGAGCGAGCTATCGGTGGCGATACGCCGGTGCTCAGCCTGCGCACGGATCGCGGCAGCCTGCGGCTTCTGCTCGACACCGGGGCCTCCTCCTCGATGCTGACGTCACAGGCGGCCCGGCGCCTGGGGCTCCGTTCCGAACCCGTACCCCCCGAACGCTTTGGCCTGGCCGGGGGCGGCAGCGGTTGCGCTCAGCTGCGCCCCAGGCGGGCGCGGCTGCCTTCCTTGCGCCTCGGTGGCGGCGCTGACCAGCTCACGGTGCGCTCGGCCGAGGCCCTGGTGATGCCCCTGGGGGCCTTGCCGCCGGGCGTCGATGGGGTGCTGGGCGCGCCGCTGCTGAGGCGCCTGCCGGTCTGGATCGATCCGGTGGGCCAGCGCCTTCGCCTCGGGGAGGGCGCCGTGGCTCTGGCCGGCCCGGTGCCCCCGCGCCGCACCCTGCCCCTGCGCTGGGCCCGGGGGGTGCCCCTGGTTGAGCTCAGCAGCCCCCTGGGTCCGGTGGCGGCCCTGGCGGACACCGGCGCCGAGGGCCTGTTCCTGAGCCCCGCCCTGGCCAGGCGTCTGGGGCCGATCGGACCGGGTGAGCCGCTGCGGCTGGTGGGCTTCTGCGGGGAGCAGCAGGTGCGGCGTCAGCGCTTTTTCGGGCTGGGTCTTGGCTTGGCTCCGGCCGGGGTTGAGGCCAGCGTCGAGGGCATCGTCACAGCGAATTCGATCTTTGCTGAGCTTCAGGTCGAGGCGATCGCCGGCCAGGAGCTGCTGCGCAGCCATCGCCAGCTCTGGCGCCTCGATCGGGAGCCGCCCCTGCTGAGCCTGTGGTGAGGCCGATGCTGGTGGCTCAAGGACTTCGGCACGCCTGGATTCGCTCGTTGATCGGGCGGCGGCGGCTCACGGCCCTGCTGGCGCTGTCGCTGACCCTGGTCATGGCGCTCGCGGCCCTGTTCGGCCCAGCCCTGGCCTCAGGGGCGGCTTCAGTGCCCATCGGCACCCCCACGGCTCCCTCACCGCTCTCCAGTGATGCCCTGAGCGAGCGCGCTCCGTTCAACCAGAGCGCCCACTACCCCCTCGATCAACGCCCTGATCCCACCCTCTATCGGCCCCATGCCGACTGGCTCGGGCGCTTGATCCTGCCGACGGAGCGCGAGCTCGCCCGGGCCCCGGGCGCACCGGACCAGGACTGGGTCTGGATCGAACTGGAGCAGACCCCAGCGGCGCAGGCGTCGTTGCTGGGCCGGCGCCTGCGCCTGGGCTGGCAGCAGGACCCACAACTGCAACAGCTGGTGCGCGCGGTCACCACCGACATCCGCCTGGATGCCGCCGCCCGGGATGCGATCGCAGACGGCAACGTGGTGCCCGCACGCCTCGATGGCCGCCGCCGGGTGGGGCCGCTGCAGTCCCTGGCGGGGGCCCGCCCCCGCGATGACGTGACCGTGGAGCTGCAGGATGTGGCCCTGGAGGCTGCCGATCGGCTCACCGCTGAAGGCAGCGCCGCTGCCGGTCTTCCCAGCCTTCGCATCGGCCGGCCGCCGATTCAGACCACCGGCCGCTGGGTGGCGCTTGTGCGGATCCTTGGCCCGGCGCCAGCCGTGGTGGGTGGGGCGTCCTCCGATCGCTTCCGGGTGCAGCACTACGACCGCCAGCGGCGATCGTTCAGCGGTCCGATCACGACCGTGCGCCTTCCCCAGCAGCCCCCCAACCGCTACGGCCGGTGGATGTCCAGCCCCTTGGGCCTGGCGCGCAACCCGATCGGCGATCAGGGCTGGTACCTCTACGGATCCCCCGATGTCACGGGGCTGTTCACCGTCCAGTCCCTGCGCCCCCGGGCCCTGTACCAACTCAAGGCCGACCAGCTGCTGCAGGGCCGTTCGCTGAGCTGGCGTTACCTGCTGCGCGGCAACTGGGCCCCTGCCAGCCTGCAACGGGGAAGCTTCTCGCGGGTGGAGCTCGCGCCGGCGGCTCCGGTCCCCTGGAGCCTGGGAGACCATGCCCTGGTGATCCATACGTTTGGGGGCATCGGTGGCCCCCAGGCGGAGCCCGTGCCGTTCTTCACCGTCACCGGTCACTTCGCCTTCGGTGAGGCGGAGGTGGTGCGCGACCCGTTCACGGGCGAACCCCAGTTCGCCCTGCGCTATCACCAGATCTATGCCAACAATCCCGATGGGATCGTGGCCGGCACCCAGGACTGGAGCGCCTATGGCGGTGACCTGCGCCGGGGCTGGCTGGGCACCCGGCCGTTCTCCGATCTGCTGGTGAAGCTCGACCTCTTCGATGAACCGGCCGGTCTTGAGGGCACAGCCGGCGCTCAGCGGTTGTCGTTGCTGCCGGAACTGCAACGGCAGGCCGAAGTGCTGATGGCGCGCTACCGCAGCGGTGACGGCACCGGCTTCAACGGTGTGGGTGCCGCGATCTCCTGCGTGCAGGATTCCAGCCAGGCCCTGGCGATTGCCGTGGAGCGCCTGCGCCAGCGGCTGAGCTCCGTCCCACGCACTGGCACCAGCTCAGGCCAGCGTTCAAGCCTTGATCCCGAGCGCTTGAAGGCCCTCGATCGGCTCACGCGCTCCCTCGATGACCTGCTCACGCCGTTTGGTCAGATGCGCGCCGACTGGCGGCGCAATGGGGCCCTGGTGGATCAGGCGTCGGATGGGATCGACGAGGGCGCCGCCTTCCGCCGTAACACCGGCCTGCGCGTTGCCCTGCTGAGCTGGCGCACCGTGCTGCCCCGCCGCGGCCATGACGATCTTGCTCGGGTGTTCCTGGGCCATGGCGCTCAGCTGCATGTGCTGCGCACCAACCTGATCCCCGGCGCAGACGAGCGCCTCGCCCCGCTCGCCCCGACCGGAGTGTTGGGTCAACTCCCGCCCGTGGCCACCCTGCTGCGCCGGATCGCCGATGCCCTGTTCATGCCCACCGGCTGGCGAACCGTGGCGCTGACCCTGGTGATCCTGGGTCCCTATGCCCTGCTGGCCCTGACCCTGGGGCACCGCTCCGGTTTCCTCCGCGAGCAAGTCCTCTGGGGGCCACCGGGGCTCTTGCTGCGCCGGGCCCTTGGTTGGTTGCTGATGCCCGCGCTGCTGGAGGAGCTGCTGTTTCGTGTGGCCCTGCTGCCCCATCCGCTGGAGGGGGAAGCCCTTTCCGGCACGCTCGCCTGGGGCGCCCTCAGCCTGGGGCTGTTTGTGATCTACCACCCCCTGGCGGAGCGCACCTGGTATCCCGAGGCCAGGGGGGTGTTCCACGATCCCCGCTTCCTGGTGCAGTGCACCCTGCTGGGATTGGCCTGCCTCGCGGCCTACGACCTCAGCGGCTCCCTGTGGCCGCCGCTGCTCATCCACTGGCTGGCGGTCACGGTCTGGTTAGGGCCCCTGCAGGGGCACCGGCGCCTACGGGCACCACGGTGACGCCGATCGGAGCCAGGGCGATCACCGCCAGCTTCAGGTGCTGCCAGCCGAAGGGAATGCCGATGATCGTCACGAAGCAGGCCAGGGCTGAGGTGAGGTGGCCAATCGCCAGCCACAACCCCGCCACCAGGAACCAGATCACGTTGCCGATGAACCCCAGCGGCCCGGTGCCCAGGTCACGCCGGCCGGTCACCTCCAGGCGGCTGACGGCCTCCTTGCCGAAGGGAAAGAAGGAGAAGTTGCCGATCACGAAGCAGGCCCGGGCCCAGGGGAGGCCCACGATCGTGAGCGCCGCCACCAACCCGGCCAGCCACCAGCCCAGGCCCATCACCAGCCCTCCGAGCACGAACCAGATCAGGTTGAGCAAGCCTCGGATCATGGCTTCAACGCCTCAGGGTGTCTGAAGTCTGCCTGCGCCCGCCAGCAGGCTTTGCACATCGCTGTCGCTGAGTTGCTCGAACCGGCGGAAGTGTTCCCCCACCGACCGCAGCTCCCCTACGACGGCCAGGGCCACGACCTCGTCGACGAGGGGCTCCAGCACCGGCACCACCGCTGCATCGATCACCGGCACCGCCAGGATCAGCCGCTCCGGCCCCAGCCGGGCCAGGGATTGCAGCGCCGCCTGCGCGCTCATCCCTGTGGCCACCCCATCGTCGACGACGATCAGGCAGCGGTGTCGCAGGGCCGCTGCCGCAGGATCCCCGAAGACCTGCTGGCGCCGTGCCAGCTCCGCTTGTTGCTCCGCCACGAGTGCGTGCTCCTGCTGGGGGGAGAGGCCCAGCTGCGCCCGGGCGCTCGCGTCCCAGAGCACCACCCCACCGGGGGCCACCGCGCCGATGGCGACCTCAGGGTTGAGGGGATGGCCGATCTTGCGCACGGCCCAGGTCTCCAGGGGCAACGCCAGTGAGCGGGCCAGCTCCACCGCCACCGCCACGCCCCCCCTGGGCAGGGCGAGCAGCACCGCGTTGGGGTGCCGGCGCCAGGGACTGAGCCGCGCTGCCAGGGCCCGGCCCGCTTCGGCCCTGTCGCGCCAGTGGGCTGGGGCTTGTTTCCAGGGTCGTTCCATGGAAGCGTCCACGGCGGTGGCGTTCCGGGCGACACCGTCACCCCAGCATGGCCAGCGCTCAGACTGGTGGGGCCAAAGCAGACGGTCGCGTGTCCTGCCCCAAGTGCGGAAGCTGGTCGGTTCGGCGGGATCGCAGCCTGGCCGGTCGCATGGTCTGTGGCCGTTGCGGCACCCCGCTGGGGGAGTCCGCCGCCAGGGCGGCGCAACGGGGCCCGGGTCAGCGCCAGCGCAGGGGCCCGAGGCTTTCCCAGCGGGTGCCTTTCTGGGCCTGGCTTCTGGCCCTGGTGGGCCTGTCGGCGCTGCTGGCGGCGCTGCCATCCCGTACGCCACTGCCCTCAGACCCCAGTCCCCTTCCATCCGGCCAGCTGGGCCGCTGAACTGGATCGGGCCAGGGCCCGGGCCGCCGGCAGGGCCGGCTCGAGGCGTTCGGAGCTGAAGGGGGGCAGGCGCCGGCTGCGCAGCCAGGCCCCCCAGCGGAATTCATGGAACGGAATCAGCGGGGCCGGGGCAATCACCCCTTCGCGCTTGAGCTTCCAGACCAGGCTGCGGTAGGGGTCATCCTCCAGCGCCTCCAACCGACTCGGCAGCACGGCCGGCGCCAGGGGCCCGCGGCCCCGGCCATCGAACAGGTAGAGCCAGCCGCGTTGGTGCAGGGCCTCAAGCACGTCGTCGCGGCGGCTCTCCTGGAGTTGCAACACCACATAGCCAAAGGTGCTGGCGGCCGGATCCAGCTCGATCAGGGCCCGCAGGCGATGGTGGCGGTCCACCATCCACAGCTCTCCGCTGCCGCTGCGCACCAGGGGCACGGGTTTTTCCTTGAGGTAGCCCCGGCGTTGATCGCGGTTTTCAGCTCGGAAGTCTTCCCGCCGGCTCCGGACCTCCGCCAGGCCCACGCACAGTTGGGTGGGTTGGAGCTCTGCCAGCGCCACCTCCACCAGGGCGTCGCTGCGGGGCGGCGGGGGCGGCAGGGGGTCGTAGGGCGGGAGGCGCAGGGCCATCAAGGGGCGTCAGCCGAGGTGCTGAATCAGCTCTTTAGCTGAATAGCGCACTTTCGCCAGGGCCGCGTACTTGTCGTCACCGCTGCGGTAACCGGCGACCGCCACCACGGCGGAGTGATAAGGGCTGCCCTCCAGCCCCAGGACGCGGTCGTAATCCGCCGGTGAGAAGCCTTCGATCGGTGTTGTGTCGACCCCAAGCAGGGCGGCGCAGGTGAGGAAGTTGCCCAGGGCGATGTACACCTGGTTGATCGCCCAGTTGTTGATCACGGCGCTGCGCGGACCGTTGATCAGGTCTTTGAGGATCAGGTCGCGGTAGGGAGCCAGCGATTCGGCCGGTACGCCGCGGGCGCCGCTGGTGGCGCTGATCAGCCGCTCCACATCCGACGCCAGGATCGTGCGCTGGGCCAGGAACACCACCAGGTGCGAGGCGTCGGTGATCTGGGACTGGTTCCAGGAGTGCGGGCGCAGTTCAGCGCGCAGGTCGGGGTTGGTGATCACCAGGAACTTCCAGGGCTGCAGGCCGTAGGAGGAGGGGGTGAGCACCAGGGCCTGTTCCAGGGCGGCCCAGGTTTCGGCGTCGATGCGGCGGCTGGGATCGAAGAGCTTGGTGGCATAACGGTGGCGCAACGCCTCCAGCAAGCGGCTGCTGGTGACGGTCGGGGCAGTGGTGAGCGTCATGGCTGGGCGCGGCGTCAAGGCGTAGGCCGGAAGCTAAGCGGAGCGGTTCCGATTTCGCTGCCTCCCACGACCTCCCAGGGTGGTGCGTGCGGATCAGTGGCAGATCGGCCGCGTTCGCCGCGCTCACGGACCGCCCCCGGCGGGCGGTTGGTGGTTCGTCAGCCCGGGGGCAGTGATGAGCCCCTGCGGGGCCCCCACCAGCGGCGGCTGGTGGAGCAGGCGTTCGCGGATCTGGCTGGGCGGTTGGCGGCCGACGGAATCCCCCTGCTGCGTCCCGTTGGCGGCGATCTGGAGCAGGCCCTGGGTGTGATCGCCCGCCATGGACCGGTCGTGGCGGTGGAGCGTTGCGGCAGCAATCAGCTGTTCGCCGACTGGCCCCAGCCCCGGGAGGCGTTCCCCCGGGTGTTCTCCGACTTCCGGCGAGGGCTTTCGATGGAGCCAGAGGCGGCCCTGCCGGCACCCGAATGGGGCGCCCTGGGGGACCCAGACCTGCTGCGGCCCGAAGCCTGGCCTGGAGGCTGGTGTCTCGGAAAGCGCCTCGACCAGCGCCTGAGCCAGGACCCTGGCGCCGATCCCCGCAGCGCCTTCCGGTTTCGAGGTGATGAGACCAGCGCCCTGGCGCGGTTGGAGCACGATGTGAACCGCAGCGAGGGGTTGCGTCGCTACCGCGACATGCGTGATGCGGTTCTCGGAAGCGAGGGCTCCTCGAAGTTCTCTCCCTGGCTGGCGATCGACGCCCTTTCGGTGCGACGGATCTGGGCCGAGGTGCGCTCCTATGAGACACGCCAGGGCCGCGATCGGGGGTCGGAGTGGATGCTCCAGGAGTTGCTCTGGCGTGAGTTTTTCCTGTGGACGCAGCGATGCGACCCCGAGCACTTCGCCAGCCTGGGCGGCACCCAGGGCCGCGCCTTCACCTACGACGAGGACCAGGGGCGCTTCGCCCGTTGGACCCGCGCCGATAGCGGACGGCCCTTGATCGATGCCGCCCTGAACGAACTCAACGCCACGGGCTGGCTCTCCAACCGGTTGCGCCAATGGGTGGCCTCCGATTTCGTCCACCGCCTGTGTTTGCCCTGGCTCTGGGGGGCCCGCTGGTTCGCCTGGCAACTGATCGACAGCTGCTGCGCTACGACCCCGAGGAGAGCTAGTTGCGCCAGTGGTCGACGGGCCAGTGGTTGATGGGCCAGCGGTCGATGGGCCAGGGGGGCGGGATTAAGACGCGCCGCTGCGTGGATCTTCCGGGGCAGCGCCCAGATCGAGGCTGAGCTGGCCAGGATGGGCCTGGGCCTTGCGGCGGGTGCTGCGGCCGGTCGGAGTGGAGCCAGCTCGCCCGGCCTCACGTCGACGGTGGCCCCCGCGCCAGGAGCCGTGGCGTTCATGGATGGCGCCGGCGATGGCGTGGAACGCCGTTCCCTGGCGCAGGCCCCAGACCCGCTCCCGCGCCTGCCGGGCCGCCTCGATCGGATCAACGATCGGCAGGGGGTAATCCACTCCCAGCCGGCAGCCGGCCCGCTCCTGGGTGATCGCGTCCATGGTCCAGGGTTCATGGAGATGCACGGCGGGCACGGCTGAGAGTTCCGGCAGCCAGCGGCGGATGAACGTCCCTTCAGGGTCGTGGTCGCGGCCCTGTTTGATCGGGTTGTAGATGCGCACGGTGTTAATGCCCGTGGTGCCTGATTGCATCTGGCACTGGTTCCAGTGGATGCCGGGCTCGTAGTCGACGAACAGTTTGGCCAGCACCGCACCGCTGTCGCGCCAGTCGATCCAGAGCTGATAGCTGGCCACCGCCATCAGCATCGCCCGCATGCGGAAGTTGATCCAGCCGCCGGCGATCAGGGCGCGCATGCAGGCATCCACGAAGGGCAGGCCGGTGCGGCCTTCGGCCCAGGCCGCCAGCCGCGCCTGATCGGTGCGGCGCAGCCCTGCATAGGCGGGGTGGGCCTCCCTGGTTTCCAGATCAGGCTGGCTTTCCAGCTTCTGGATGAAGTGGCAGTGCCAATGCAGGCGTTCCTCGAAGGCCCGCAGCGCCCGCCGCCAGGAGGTCAGCTCGGAGGTCAGCTCGATGGCCGTGGCTGTCCCCAGCGCCCGCCGCCTTGTGCGGCAGGCCTGCACCACCTCCCGCACCGACAAGGTGCCGAAGGCCAGGTGGGGCGAGAGGCGCGAGCAGCCCTCGAAGGCGGTGAGCGGGCTGGAGAGCTGGCGGTGGTAGGCCCAGCCTCGCTCGTTCAAGAAGGTGTTCAGTGTGCGCAGGCCCTCCTGGCGTCCGCCCCGCTGGCGATCCGGGCAGGGGTCGGCCTTCAGCCCCAGGTTGATGGAGCTGGGCAAGGGGCCGGGCTCCAGGCCCGCGAGGGTCGGCAGCTCAGGGGACTGTGCGGGGGGCGGCACCTGCAGGGTCTCGGCCATGCGCTCCTCCCAGCGCCGGGCCCAGCCATTGCGCTCACGCAGCCCCCGCACCACGCCGCCACAAGGAAGCTGCCGCCAGGGCAGGCCGTGGCCCCGCGCCCAGGCGGCCACCCGGCGGTCACGGCCATAGCTCCAGCCGTTGCCTGTCTCCTGATGACTCCACAGACCCGCCACAAGACCCTGGCGGTGCAGCGCCTCCAGCACCTCCATCACCGCGCCGACCCGCACCACCAGGGGCAGGCCAAGGCCCGCCAACTGCGCGCGCAGGTCCTGGAGACTCTCGGCGCAGAAGGCCCATTGGCGGCCGGAGGCATCCGGCAGCGTCCACAGCTCGGGCTCGGCCACATACAGCGGCAACACCGGACCCAGGCGCGCCGCCGCTCGCAAGGGGGCGTGGTCGTGGATCCGCAGATCCCGCTTGAACCAGACCACCTGGGCTGCCATGGCCGGCAAGCTAGGGATTCCCCAGGACGCTGCGCGATCCAACACCCAACCCGCCCGCCTCGCCAGGATGGATCCACAGGCCTCCCTTGCCCTGGCCATGGTCCATGCACGTTCTCCCGGTTTGGACCCCAGCGCGGCCCCTGGGGCCAAAGACTCCCCTGCTCCGCAATTGGTGTTCGACGGTGGCTGCCCCTTCTGCCGTCACTTCGCCCTGCTCAGTGAGTTGCGCGGTGGTCTGCCCGGCCTGGTGATCCGCGATGGCCGCAGCGACCGGGAGCTGCGCCGGGAACTGCGGCAATGGGGCTTCGACCTCAGCCGCGGGGCGGTGCTGATCGATGGAGAGCGCCTGCTCCATGGTGCGGAGGCGATCCAGTGGCTCTGCGCTCGGATGCAGCCCAGTGCGCCGCTGTTGAAGCTGCTCGGGCCCCTGCTGGCCGACCCTGGGCGGGCCCAGGCGGTGTATCCCCTGCTGCTGCTTGCCCGCCGCTTGGCCCTCGCAGCCAGGGGGCTTCCGGTGGATCCCGATCAGGAGGCCCGGCGAACCTGAGCGCTCAGGCCGCGTCTGCCTGGCGATCGCAGGCGAAGCGGCTCACCACGCCGTGGCTCTGCAGGAAGCGCGGATGCTCAGGATCCTCGGTGCTCCACCACCACTGCCCGTCGCTGTAGCTGGGGGAGCCAGCGTTGTTGGTGCGCGGCAGCTGCAGCGCCTGGTCCCGCCAGCGCAGCAGCACCACCGCACCGGGCACGGTTCCGGCTGCGGTGTTGGGCAGGTTCAAGGCATCGACAGCGCCGTTTTCCACCTGGGCCAGCAGCGGATCACCATCACAGAGGTAGCGCTCGGGAGCAAGGGCGAAGGCGGGAGTGGCCATGGCCAGCTCGAGCAGCGCCGCGAGCAGGGCGGCGAGCAGCACAACCAGCAAGGTGGGGGGCTGCTGTCCTGCGAACCGGGAGCGTGGGGTGGGGTGGGGCCCCGTTGCGGCGGTGCTGTTCACCGGGGTTCGAGCTCCAACAGGCGGGCGCCGTAGGCGGCACTGAAGGAGGCCTGCAACTGCCAGGCCTCCAGGAGAGTTTTAGCCACCTGCTTGAGCTCCTCGAGATCGGTGCAGGTGTCGATGGCGCGGCTGTGGAGCGCGATCGTGAACTGACGGCTGAGCTCCAGTGGATCCTCGATGTGCTCGTTCAAGGGAGCCAAATTCAATATTTACATCACGTTACAAAGCTTCGGCCGGCCCTGGCGGAGCTTCGCCTGCACAGATGTCCATCTCCTCCCCGTATGGATTCGTCCCAGCGCACCCAGAGGTTGCCAAGATCAAGCTTGGCCCTCAGGCCCTCGAACCCCTTGGCCCTTCTCTTCCGCCTGCGCCGGATCCTGCTGCCCCGCCGTCCGCTGCCGCCGCCGCTCCAGGAACGGCGCAGCCTCACGGCCACCTACCTGCTCTGGGCCCTGGCCTTTGTGGGCCTCTGCGGGATTCAGCGCTTCTACACGCGCCGCCCGCTCAGTGGTGCCTTCCTGCTGCTCACCTTCGGCTGCTGCGGCTTCGGTCAGCTGGTGGATCTGTTCCTGGTGCCCCGGCTGGTGCGCGGCGCCAATCGCAGCGAGGGGCCCATGGCCAGGCCCCTGGACCGCCAGTTGCTGGAGCTGGCCCGCCGTCGGGGCGAAGCGGGCTTCACCCTCAATGACGCCTTGCTGGATCTGGAGCACCAGGAGCCGGTGCCGATCGAGCCGGTGCGCCAGGAAATCGAACGGTTGCTGTTCGCCCATCTGCTCGATGTGGGCAACGACGAGCGTGGTCGGATCATCTACCGGGAGCCGTGATCTCCAGGGACGGCCCCAGCAGCGGACTGGCCCGGACTGGCCCTTGCCCTGACTCAGGAATGGACGAACGAGCGCAGCTTGCGGGCATCGACGCCGGCGCGTTGCTGCAGCTCCTGATCACTCAGCTGAGCCTCCTCACGCTCCTGGGCCGCCAGCACATCCGCCTCGCAGAGGGGGTAACCCTCGGCGGCGGCCAGTTCCAGCAGCGCCTCCAGTTCCAGGGGGCCGTTCAACTGGCTCTGCAGCTCCGGTGTGCGGCGGGCGTGCTCCAGAAAGGCGTCGAGATCACGGAGGCTCATGGGCGATCGGGTGGTTGGCACTCGCCCAGTCTTATCGGGATCGTCGGATAGCGGGGTTCAGCTTGCTCATCTGCCAGAAGCCCAGCATCGCCACCGGTCCCCAGAGCAGGTAGGGAACCAACAGCCAGGCCGCCGTGGCCGACACAGCTGCCACGGACAGCAGCACGATCAGGGCCCAGATCCAGGCCACGCCCCCTAGCAGCAATCCGATCAGCGGTGAGCGCCTAAGGCAGACCAGCCAATTGACGCTCTGGGCAAGCAGCACCAGGACCAGGTAGCTGAAGGCGGTATTCCAGGACCAACGCGGTTCCAGCACCAGTCGGGCGGAGAGGAAGAAGCAGACGTAGAGACCCACCCAGATCAAGGGGATCTTGCTCTCGAAGTTGAACCAGGCCGGCCGGTGCAGGTTCAGATACTGCTCGTAGGCCTTGTTGCTGGGCTGGATCACCAGGTAGATCGTCACCAGAGCCACAAGAATGAGAATCCAGGCAGGCATGGCGAAGACAGTCGTTCTCCGCTTGTCTACCAGTGCGTGGCGATTGTTGGAGCATCGTGGGTGGCCAGTTGGTCGTCGCGGTTCGATCTCCATGGCCCCTTCCTCCCCCAAGCGATCCGATCAAGGGCGCGCCATCCCCTGGATCCAGGCCGTTGGAGCTGGTCTGAGCGCCACCTTGGCGGTGCTGTTCGTGGTCGCGATCCAGCGTGTGCAGGAGCAGAACCAGAACTTGCGGCGGCTGGAGCAACGTCTTCAGACCCTTGAGAACACCCGCGCCCTGGAGCGCACCAACACCCTCGAACAGCAGCTGCGTGCCACCGTGAGTCGCCTCCATGACCTGGAGGAGGAGGGGTCCAAGCTGTCTGATCTGGCCCGCCAGCAGCAGCAGCTGGCCGATCAGCTGCAACGGCTCCAGAGCCGGCCTCCGGAGGGAAGTTTTGATGGGCTGGGGCTTGGGGGTGAGATCCCCCCGGGTCTGCGCACCCCCAGCGCCAGATCGCCGGCCAGCCGGCCCCCCGCCCCCCGTTCTGTGCCACCCCGTCCAGGGCCTGAGCCCACGGCGCCGGGCCTCGATCAGTTGTGAGACGGCTGTTTCCATCCATCACGCTGTTGATGTTCAACCCATTGATCGCGTCCATTCGGCCATGAGTGTTCATCCGGCCCGGCGCTTGGCGGCGGTGCAGAGCCCGGTGATTCCGGTGCTGGGGGGCCTGATCCGAGCCACCCCCGGCACCTTGTCTCTGGGGCAGGGGATGGTGAGCTGGGGCCCACCGCCCCAGGTGCACCAGTCGCTGGCTGAGGTGCTGGCTGAGGCACAGGCACAGGCGCAGGCACGGGCACGGGGGGGCACCGCTGGCGGCGATGATCCCGGCCCGGCGGATCCGTGCCTCGATGTTTATGGGCCGGTGGCTGGCGATGCACCGCTGCTGGATCGGCTTCGCCGCCAGCTGTGCGAGGAAGACGACTTCGATCTGGAGCCGAGCGAACTGCTCGTGACCGCCGGCAGCAACATGGCCTTCAGCGCCCTGATGCAGGTGCTGCTCGATCCAGGTGATGAGGTGCTGCTGCCCGTCCCCTGGTACTTCAACCATGAGATGGCGGTGCGCCTGGCGGGCGGGGTGCCGGTGTCTGTGCGCTTCCCAGGCGGTGAGCTTGATCCAGGACGGCTGGCGGCGCAGATCAGCCCCCGCACCCGGGCGATCGTCACTGTTTCACCCAACAACCCCAGCGGCGCGGTGGTGCCCCGGCCGGCGCTGGAGGCGATCAACCAGCTCTGCGCCAGCCGTGGCCTGGTGCACCTGCACGATGAGGCGTACCACTTGTTCACCTACGGGGGCGCTGCCCACTGGAGCCCCGGCAGTGCCCCCGGCAGTGGTGCCCACACCGTGACCCTGCGCTCGTTCTCGAAGGCCTATGGCATGGCCGGCTGGCGCCTGGGCCATGCGGTGGTGCCCAGGCCGCTGCTGGCGGATCTGGCCAAGATCCAAGACACGGTGCTGATCGGCCCGCCCCGGATCACCCAGGTGGCGGCCCTGGCGGCGCTGGAGGCAGGTCCGGCCTGGTGCCGCCGGCGCATCGCGGCATTGGCGCCGCGGCGGCAGCGGGTGCTGGCGGCCCTGGACCTGCCCGGTGCCCCCTGGCGCCTGCTGGTGAGGCCCGAGGGTGCCTTCTATGCCCTGCTGGAACTCGACACTCCCCTGACGGCAGATGTGGTGATGGAGCGGCTGGTGCGCGAGCACCGGGTGGCGGTGGTGAGTGGCAGCAGCTTCGGGCTGACGGGCTGTGCCCTGCGGCTCAGCTACGGGGTGCTTGACGGCGCTGACCTCGACGAGGCCCTGGAGCGACTGGTGGGCGGTCTTCACCACCTGGCGATCGGTCGGTCGGGCGAACACCCCCCTGGACAAGATTGTTATGGTTGATACTGAAATTGTGAGCTTTTGCTCTCTCCACCATGGCCAAAGCCCCCACCAATTCCGCAGCCCGCCAGGCCGCCTTGATCAACTCCCTGCGCGTGCGCTACAGCGCTGCCGTGGCCGCTGGTGACGCCGACGCCAAGCTCGCCCTGTTCAAGGAAGCCGCCTACCTCGACATCAAGGCCGACCTGCTTGATCAGCCCGCCATGGCTTCCGCCTGAGGGAGACCGGAGCGCCCCAGTTGCGCTCGGTAGTGGGCCTGGTGGTGCAGGATGCGGCGCTCCAGTCCATGGGCTGGCCCGGGACTGAACCCCGGGCTTCCATAGGCCCGCTGGGCCGATTCCACCAGGGCCCGGTCTTCCTCCAGGAAGGCCGCCATTTCATTGAGCTGTGCTTCCGCCCCAGCTGATCGCCCAAGCGCACCCGCCAGGGTCAGTTCCATGCGGCAGCGATCGATGGCTTCGGGGTGAAAACCGATCAGGGCTGTGGTGCCATCGGGCCAGAGCAGCAGGTGGTTCCAGGGGGGAACCGCGAAGGTGAGGAACTCTCCCTCCAGCTCCTCCGGGTCAGCCTGATTGGAAGCCAGCGGTGTGGCCAGCAGGTTGCACCAGTGACCGAACACGTGGCGGTAGGCGCTCACGGGCCCCTGGAGACGGTGCAGGGTGGTGGGATGGGCAATGGCGACGTGGTAATCGTCGAGGGTGTTGTCGTGGGCAATCTTCCAGTTGCAGGCCAGGATTCGCTGGCGCCTGCCCCAGAGGGGTAGTGGTGCTGGTGACGACGTCGAGTCAACGCCCCAGCCCCCAACCTCCCACAGCAGATCCAGCTGCTCCGCCAGCGGTGGGCCCGTCTCGCCATCGACCATGCCTTGGGCAGGCAGCCGCACCCACAGGAAGGGCCCGCCCCGTTCGATGTCCAGATTCACCAGGTTCCAGTCGCGTCGCTCGAAGGGCGCGCAGAAGTCCCGTTCCCGAGCTGCCGCCAGCAGGCGGCCATCGGGGGCGTAGGTCCAGCCGTGGTAGGGACAAACAAGCTTGCGGCAAGGGTTCTGGGCGCTGGCCGGAGCCAGCAGGGCCACGCCCCGGTGCGGGCATTGGTTCAGGAACGCCCTCGGCCCCTGGTCCGGTGGATGGGTGAGAAGTAGCTCTACCCCCAGCAGGCTCCGGCTCAGCGCCGCCCCCTGCGGCAACTCCGAGACCAGCGCGATCGGATGCCAGAAGCGTCGTGCGTAGATGAGCTGCTCCCACTCGGCGACATCGGTGGAGGTGTAGGAGTTGGCAGGCAGGAAGGGCTGCCGATCGAATGGTGAGGCAACAGCCATCAGCCCATGGTGCTGTCAAGAACCCGCAGGTAGTTGGCCAGCTCCTCCCGCAGCTCCAGAAACGGCGCCGAGAGACGCAGGAACGAGAGATCACGGCGATCCAGCTTTCCTTCCACCGTTCGCACGATCCGTCCTGGCCGCGGCGCCATGATGTGCACCCGCTGGGCCAGGAGCAACGCCTCCTCGACGTCATGGGTGATCAGCAGAGCTGTCAGGCCCGTGCGTTCCCAGAGCTGGTAGAGAAACTCCTGCATCGTTTCGCGGATCTGAAGATCCAGGGCGCCGAACGGCTCATCGAGGAGCAGCACCTTGGGATCGGCGGCCAGGGCACGGGCGATCGCCACCCGTTGCTGCATGCCGCCCGAGAGCTCCCGCGGCAGGCGGCGGGCGGCCTCAGAGAGCCCCACCACTTCGAGGAAGTAGGCGGTGCGTTCCTTCACCTCCCGCTTGGGGAGGCCCTGGAGTTGCATCCCGAAGGCCACGTTCTCGGCCGCATTCAGCCAGGGGTAAAGGCTGTATTTCTGGAACACCATGCCCCGGTCGGATCCCGGGCCCTTCACCGGCAGGCCATCCACGCTGATCGTGCCACTGCTGGGAAGCTCGAGGCCGGCCACCAGGCGCATCACCGTGGATTTGCCTGAACCTGAGCTACCCACCAGGGCCACGAACTCGCCCGAGTCGAGCTCCAGGTTGATGTCATCGAGCACCAGCTTGGCCTTGCTGCCGCTGCCGAAGGTCTTGCTGACGCCGGATACCGAGAGGTGCATGGGGAGGTGGCGGTGTCAGTTGGCCCAGGAACAGGCGCGGCGCATCACCAGGCGGAAGCCCAGATCGATCGCCAGACCGATCAGCCCGATCACGATCAGGCCGACGAAGATTTCATCGGTGCGTAGAAACCGCTGGGCCAGGGAGATGCGTTTGCCCAGCCCCTCATTGGCGGCCACCAGCTCGGCCACGATCACCAGGTTCCAGGCGGAAGCCATGTTGATGCGGTAGGTGTCGATCACCTGGGGGGCGATGAACGGTGCCACCACCTTCGTGACGATCTGGAAGCCGTGGCCCCCGAGGGTGAGGGCCGTTTCCCGGAGCTCGGAGGGCACGAACTTGACCGAATCCATGATCATCAAGGTGTTGAAGAACACCGTGCCGATGAAGATCAACAGCACCTTCGGTTCTTCACCCAGGCCGAAGTAGATGATCAGAAGCGGGATGAAGGCAGGTGCCGGCATGTAGCGGATCAGACCCATCAACGGCTCCAGCAGCTGGCAGATCACCCGACTGCAGCCCATGGCGATGCCGATCGGCAACGACACCGCTGCCGAGAGGGCGAAGCCCGCCCCCACCCGGCCCACACTGGCCAGCAGATCCTTGATCAGGATGCCGCGGGCGTACTGTTCGCTGCCAGCTTTCCAGACCGCCTCGGGGCTGGGCAGAAAGAGTTTGTCCACCAGGCCGCTGCCGGCGACGAGCTGCCAGGCCAGGAGCACGGCGAGGATGCCGATCACCCCCAGTGACCAGGGGTGCCCCAGCCACTGCCTGATCCTCCCGGTCTCGTCTCCCCTTCTGGTTGCCGTTCCCCCGGTGGTTGCCGTGGCGCTCACTTGGCGGCGTCCACGAAGGTGGAGTTGAGGAGATTGCCCAGCTCAGGCTTGGTCTTGGCCAGACCTGTTTCCACCAGGAAGGCGCTGATCTGATCAGCCGCATAGGGCAGGTGGGTCATGGTGGTGCCGGGCTTGAAGTTGGCGCGGTTCTCCTCGAGGGTCTGGATCGTGGTGCCGGCGTTGTAGGCCTTGAATTCGGCTTCGCTCACACCGGAGCGTTCCACCAGGATCGGCAGGGTGCCGGCGGGGTCGTCCTTGATGGTCTTGAGGGTGGCGAACCAGGCATCGACGATCTTCTGGATCTTCTCGGGGCTCTTGGCGACGAACTCCGTGCGGCAGACCAGCAGGTCGCTGATCGCACCGGGGTGGTCCTTGGAGGTGCTGAGCGCCTTGCTGCCGGGGCGCTTGAGGGCCTGGGTGGTGAAGGGGGCATAGACCCCGGCGGCATCCACCTTGCCGGCGGCGAAGGCAGCGGCGGCGGCGCCGGTTTCCAAAGGAACGAAGGTGATGTCTTTCGCGGAAAGGCCGGCATCCTTGAGCACCTTCAGCAGCAGGAAGTGATCGACGGTGCCCTCTTCAGCGGCCACGTTCTTGCCCTTGAGGCCTGCCACGGAGGTGATCTCCTTGGCGGCGATGATCTGGTCGTTGCCCGTGGAGAAGTCGTTCTGGAGCACCACCTGCAGATCAGCGCCGCCGGCGATCGAGCTGATCGTGTCGTTGAGGGTCTGGCTGTTGCAGTCAAGCTGGCCGGCGTTGAGGGCGTTGATCGAATCGAGGTAGCCATCGAACCACTGCATGGTGACGGGCACGCCCTGGGCCTCGAAGAGTTTCTTGTCTTCGGTGACCTTCCAGGGGAACCAGCCGGGCCAGGCGCTGTAGCCCACCTTCACGGGCGTGTCCTGGGTGGCTGGTTTCTGGCAGCCCACCAGCAGGCCGGCGGAGAGGGCGGCTGCCGCGGCTGAGGCAACAAGGCGAGTGCGGGAGGAGCGACGGGCGAACGAGAAGTGCTTCATGGTGATACGTGGATGGTGGGTGAGCGATGGGGGATGAACAGTGCTGGCCCGATGTGGTGTGGGCTAAAAGAATTCGAGATAGCGCTTCCGTTCCCATTCGGAAACGGCGCCGTGGTACGACTCCCATTCTTCGCGTTTGTAGGCGACGAAGGACTCGAACATGGCATCGCCGAATACGCTTCTGGACAACGGGTCGGAGGCGAAGGCCTCGATCGCCTCGCCCAGGGTGCGCGGCAACTTGTTGATGCCGCGCTCGGCCAGTTGCCCGGGGCTGAGGGTGTAGGCGTTCACCAGGTTGGCGGGGCCAGGATCGAGCCCTTCACGGATGCCTTCCAGGCCCGCCGCCAGGATCATCGCTCCCCCGAGGTAGGGATTGGCGGCACTGTCGGCGGCACGGCATTCCACCCGCCCGCCGGGGGAAGGGATGCGCAGCATGTTGGTGCGGTTGTTGTTGCCGTAGCAGATGAACACCGGCGCCCAGGTGAAGCCGCTCATCGAGCCCTGGGCCACCAGCCGCTTGTAGCTGTTGACCGTGGGGGCGATCACGGCGCAGATCGCCGGGGCGTGGCGCAGGACGCCGGCGATGAACGACTTGGCCAGATTGCTGACGCTGGCCGGCGCGCCTGTGGGGCAGACGAACAGGTTGGCTCCGCTGCCCAGGTCCGCCAGGGACATGTTGTAGTGGGCGCCGCTGCCGGTGCGGTCGGTGAAGGGCTTGGGCATGAACGAGGCCACCAGCCCATGGGGGCGCACGATCTCCTTGGCCATCAGCCGGAAGAAGGTGAGCCGGTCGGCCATGGTGAGCACGTCGGCGTAGTCGAAGTCGATCTCGAACTGGCCTGGGCCGTCCTCGTGATCGAAGGAGTAGACCCCCCAGCCCAGGTCGTTCATGGCGCTCACCAGCTCATCGAGCCAGCCGAGGTTGTCGAGCAGACCCACCACGTCGTAGGCGGGCTTGTCGAGCACATCGCGCTCGCTGTAGGGCGCGAGCTGGCCATCGGGGCCCTGGCGCAGCACGAAGAACTCGGTTTCGATCCCCAGGTTGAAGCGGTAGCCCATGGCGGCGGCCTGGGCGCGGACGCGGTTCAAGATGGTGCGGCTGCAGGCCTCGAACGGGGCGCCGTTGAGGTGCAGGTCGCTGGCCAGCCAGGCCACGTCTTTCTTCCAGGGCAGCACCGTGGCACTGGCGGGGTCGGGCACGGCGGCCACCTCGTCGTCGCTCACCTCCTGGGGCACCCCATCGAGGGCGGCGCCCGTGAACAACTCGGAGCCCCGCAGCATCTGGCCCAGGTGGGCCAGGGGCACGGCCTTGGCCTTGCTGACGCCGTGCAGGTCGACGAAGGAGGCGAGGGCGTAACGCACGCCCTTGGCGGCCAGCTCGACCTTGAGATCGCTCCCGCTGCTGCTGACCGTCATGGGAGTGCCAGCCTCTGGAGTGCTGGCCGCTGGGTGGACGGCCGTTGGATCGGAGTCGGAAAGGCTCATCGGGTCACCAGGGAGGGGAAGGGGATGTTGTTGATCGCTTGGGTTGTTGGATGAGTGGCTGGTTCCGTGGCGGTGAGGCGTTCCTGCACCTGCTCCAGGAGCCACTGGTGCCACGCCTCAAGGCCCTCGCCACTGCTGGCGGAGAGCAGGAACACCTGGGCCCGGGGGTTCACGTGCTGAACGTGCTCCACGAAGCGCTCCACCTGCACGCTCAGGTAAGGGAGCAGATCGATCTTGGTGATCAGCACGCAGTCCGCCTCGCGGAACATCACCGGGTACTTGAGTGGCTTGTCGTCGCCCTCGGTGACGCTGAGCAGGGCCACCTTGAGGTGTTCGCCAACCTCGAACTCCGCCGGGCAGACCAGGTTGCCGACGTTCTCCACCCAGAGCAGATCCAGCGAAGCCGGATCGAGGCGCTGCTGGAGCAGCTTGAGGCCACCGCTCACCATCGAGGCATCCAGGTGGCAGGCGCGGCCGGTGGTGATCGGCACCACCGGCACGCCTACTGCCTCCAGGCGCTGGGCATCCAGCTGGGTGGTCATGTCGCCCTCGAGCACGGCCATCTCCAGCTGGGGGGCCAGGGCGGTGATCGTGCGCTCCAGCAGGGAGGTCTTGCCGGCGCCGGGGCTGCTCATCACGTTCAGGCAGAGCAGGCGCCAGGCGTCGAAGTGCTCGCGGTTGTGCTCGGCCCGGTGCTGGTTGGCGGCCAGCAGGTTGATTCCGAGCGTGTCTTCCAGGGGCATGTGCATGGGATCAGGGCGAGGGAATGGGCAGGGCTTGGTCGCTAAAGACCTGTTCAGACGAACACGTAGTCGATGGAGCGGATGCGCAGCTCACGCCCGGAGACGATCTCCTCCATCGGGTGATCGCAGCAGGGGGAGCGGTAGGCGTTGCCTTGCTGGGGGTCGTAGATCGTTTCGCAGCGCAGGCATCGGGCCCGCAGGGGCACGGTGTCGATGCGCAGCTCGCTGCCCGCCAGCCAGCTCCCCTGCACCGCCGCTCCGAAGGTGAACACCAACGCATCGGGTTCGACGCAGGTGAAGGCGCCCACCTCCAGATGCACCACGCTCACCTCGGGCTCCTGGGGCCGGTGCTGGGCTTTCCACTCATTGAGGGAGAGCAGCAGGCACTTGGTCATGTCGACTTCGTGCATGGCTCACCTCCACTTCTGATCGACCTGCATGTTGCAGGCCTCATGCAGCCAGGCGGGCTTCTGCTTCCGGGGCAGCTGACCGGAGACCACCAGGTGGGCCATCACATCGCAGATCACGCGCGTGGCCATCAGCGAGGTCATGTCGCTGACGTCATACGGTGGCGAGACCTCCACCACCTCCAGGCCGCACACGGGCACGTTGCGCACGATCAGCTCCAGCAGCTTGAGCGCTTCGCGGGGCAGCAGCCCGCCCGGTTCAGGCCAGCCGGTGCCGGGCACGAAGCCGGCGTCGATGCAGTCGATGTCGAAGGAGATGTAGACGCAGTCGGTGCCGTCGGTGGCGCGCTCGATCGCGAACTTGGCGGCCGCCTCCAGGCCCATGTCGCAGATGTCGGTGACGGTGAGCACGTTGGTGCCGCGCTCGCGGCAGACTTTCACCCCCTCTCTGGGCACCTGCCAGCCGCCGATGCCCAGCTGCACCAGGTTTTCGGCCGGGGCGTTGGCCATGTTGGTGGCATGGAACCAGGGGCAGGTGTGCATGCGCTCGTCGAGGTCGATCTCCTGGGTGTCGACATGGCGATCGAAGTGGATGATCCCCACCTTCTTGTCGCCCAGGTGGCGGCAGACCCCGCGCACGGTGGGAAAGCCGATCGAGTGGTCGCCACCGAGGATGATCGGGAAGGCACCACTGGAGAACACGTGGGCGACGCCTTTGGAGATCTGATCGAAGGATTTCTCGTTGTTGGCGGGGATCGTGAAGATGTCGCCGACATCGCAGAGCTTGATCGACTCGCGCAGATCCACACCCATTTCGTAGTTGTAGGGGGTGTAGAGGGCGGAGATGCGGCGGATGCCCTGGGGCCCGAAGCGGGTGCCGGGCCGGTAGGTGGTGCCGGAATCGTGGGGTACCCCGAGGATCGCCACATCGAACTCGCCGACGCGGTGAACGTCCTCGATGTAGGGCGCCTTCATGAAGGTGTTGATGCCCGCGTAATGGGGCAGCTCACCGCGCGAAAAGGTGGAGATGCGCCGATCGACGATGCTCTCGGCTGCTTCCAGCCCGTAGCGGAGGCCCTGGTCCACCTCCTGCTGCCAGCCCGTGAGCGGCAGACGGGCTTCTTTTTCGAGCGCTTCGGCCCCCTGGCTCAGACGGGGGCGATCGAAGGCCCCTTCGGGGCCTGAGGGTTCTGTCATTGGGGGATCACGGATGGGGGCTGGGCGGTCTCCCGGGCTTTTGTCCCTCCGTGCCACCGGGCGAACCCGGCGTGTTTCTCTCGGACCAGACGAGGCGTAAGGGCTGCCAAGGCAACCAAAACGCAACCGGAACCCTAGAAACTTTCTCCGCTCAGTCATGCTCACCCTTGCCGCTGGGCGGAGTTGTGATGACCGTTACCGAGTCAAGCGATGGGGACGGAATGGGTCTCCAGGAGCTGGTGGGCAGCACCGACGAAGCCGCCTTCCTGACGGAATTCCCCCTGGAGAGCGCTTTGGACGGCGGCCCAGAGCCTGAGCGGCCAGCTCCGCCGCCGCTCCTGCTGCAGAGCCTTTGGGGTTTTGGTGGTTCGCTGGCGGAGGCGATCGAGCGCTCGCAGCTGGGCGGTTTCGACGGGCTGGAGCTGAACCTTCGCCACAGCGCCCTGGCTGGCCTCAAAGCCCAGGCGGTGCGTTCGGCCTTGGAGAAGTCTGAGCGCGCGCTGATCCTGGAACTGGTGACGGGGGGCGACTACGTGCCCGATCTGGGGCGCACGGCCGATCAGCACCTGGAGGAACTCGATGGCCTTCTGGCCGAGGCGGTGGTCTTGCAGCCGTTGAAGGTGACGGTGATCACGGGCAGCGACAGCTGGGGCTGGGTGGAGCAGCAGCGCTTCTGGGGCCGGGCCCTGGGCTTGGCGGAGCGCAGCGGGTTGCCGGTGAGCTTCGAGACCCACCGCTCTCGCTGCCTGGCGAACCCCTGGGGCATCGCCCGCACCCTGGAGGCATTTCCGGCCCTGAGGCTCACAGCTGATCTGAGCCACTGGTGCGTGCTGGCCGAGCGGCTGATGACCCCTGAGCTGGCACCGATCCAGGCCATGGCCAGCCGTGTGGATCACATCCATGCGCGGGTGGGCTGGGCCCAGGGGCCCCAGGTGTCACACCCCTTCGCGCCCGAGCATCGTGAGGCGCTGGAGGCCCACGGATCCTGCTGGGCGTTGTTCGCCGAACGCCACCGCGCCCAGGGACGTGGGGCGCTGACGGTCACACCCGAGTTCGGTCCCGATGGCTACCTGCCGACCCTGCCGTTCACGAATCAGCCGGTGGCGGATCTCATTGAGATCAATCAGGCGATGGCGGGGTGGGTGAGGGAGCGGTTGGGCTGAGGGGTGGCGATCGGCGCTTGAGGCCGAGCACGGAAGAGAATCGGATTCTGGTGGTTGGCCATAGGTTGTGTGTTGCCATCTGGCCCTTCTGGAGCGGCAGAGGTTGTGACATAGCCCTCCGATGCGCTCATTCGGTTGTGCACAATCAATCGGCATCGACAAAGGCGAAGAGTGACAAACGACAGATGACGAACGACTGCACACCTCCGAATGGCGTGGAACACCGGAACCAAGACTTGTCTCGTGACAAACAGTCGGTTGACGGATCCGGCTAAAATTCCGAACAAGCTGTACAAGATGCCGTGATCCATTGGCCTGAAATGGATCTAGGGTTCATTAAAACAGTGCGCTTCGGTTTTAAACGGTCGGATGGGGGGCTTGAGGGAGGGTTATAGAACCCGCCTAAACAGCGCTATACCGATGAAGCAGCCGTGCCATGAAAGTCATTCTTTTGGGAAACGCTGGTGCAGGCAAGAGTACCTTGTCTAGGTTGATGATTGCGAAGAAACCATCCGCTCGACTATCGTTGGATGAGGTGGCGTTTCGCGGCGGCACTGACAGACGGCCACTTCAAGATAGTATCGAAGATGTAAAGTGTTGGATTTCAGTACATTCTAGTTGGATCATCGAAGGCTGCTACGCGGACATTATTGAGCCCGTATTGGTCTACTGCGATGAACTTATCTTCCTTAACCCTGGGGTAGATGCATGCATGGCCCATTGCCGCTCGAGACCTTGGGAACCGGAGAAGTTTAACTCCCGCCAGGAGCAAGATGAGAACCTGGACAACCTGATTCAATGGGTTCTTTCCTACGAAACGCGTGCAGACGAGTACGGGCTTTCCAGGCATCGAGCTCTCTACGAATCCTTTCATGGCAAGAAATCTGAGTTTACGCATCCAAGCCAGTATGAAGCGGTATAACAAGGCTATCCACCAAGGCCGCCGCCGCAGGGTTGCTGCCTGGAACCTCAAAGGTCTTGAGGCTTGGTGATGGCCAGCGTTGCCTATGCGAACAACGAAATGACTTCATCATCGGATGCCTCGAAACCTCAGCAAAGTCCAGTGATCAGTGAACGTGCGGAGGCACTATGAAGCGTCTCTCCAGCTACCCAGCGATTGTCGCCCTGATCGCCATCGCGCAAACCGGCATCCCAGGAACTGTCGTCATCGCCAATCCGCTCCAGGGAACATCCTGGAAACTGAAGGGCTGGTCAGTGAGTTCCATCGACCCGGCCAGCGTCACCATCACAGCAACGTTCGCCGATGGGCGGGTGTCAGGCAACGCCGGCGTCAACAGCTACTCCGGTCCGTACAAGCTTGGTGCGAGTCATTCGTTTTCGGCGGGGCCCTTTGTCACGACGCAGATGGGCGGGCCCGAACCGGCCATGCGTGCCGAGTCCATGGTCCTGACATTGCTCGGTCAGGCGAAGAGCTACAAATTGACGCATTCGATGTTGACGCTATTGGATCGCAGCGGCAATGGATCCCTGATTTTTAACCGTAACGGCCCCAGGTTGACGGTTCGTTGACCTCAAGCTGGTGTTGCCGCCTCACCATCAACCTCGGCTGACGGCATCAGGCTGATGGAGAACACCTGGGATCGACCTTGGCTGAACTCCTGCTGCGCGGCTTGGCTCTCGCCCTGCTGTTGATGGGCGCCGAAACCCTCCACGGTATGGCGCGGCTGCGCTGGCTGGTGACGCGCCTTGGTGGGCGCAGGGACAAGCGGGTTTCGATCGTGAGCGGTTCGCTTCTGGCGTTCCTGCTCGTTGCTCTTGCCCTGCCGACCCTGCCATTGCCCTCCAGCACAGGTCTGCTGCTGCTGGGGATCGCCCTGGCGGCCTCCATGGCTGCCTACGACGCCGCGTTGGGTCGATGGGTCTTCCACCGCTCCTGGCGCGCGGTGGTCCAGGACTTCAACCCCTTTAGAGGCAACCTGCTGGTGCTGGGGGGGATTGTTCTGGTCCTCTCCCCGCTGCTGGCCAGTGCGGTGCGCCAGGCCATCTCTGGAGCTTGATCCCCAAGCGCAGAGCGGCCGAATTCTCAGATCATTCCCTCGGGCTGCACCCAGCGCTCGAACTCCTCGGCGCTGATCTCCCCCAGCACCAGGGCCGCCTCCTTGAGGCTGAGGCCGTGCTGGTGGGCGTGCTTGGCGATCGTGCAGGCGCGGTCGTAGCCGATCGCCGGGGTGAGCGCTGTCACCAGCATCAGGCTGCGGTCCAGCAGCTCCTCGATCCGGGAGGTGTTGGCCTCCAGCCCCTCCACGCAGAAGCGGCAAAAACCCGCGCAGGCGCCGCGCAGCAGCTCAATGCTCTCGAGCACGTTGGCGGCGATCAGGGGCTTGAACACGTTGAGCTCGAAGTTGCCCTGGCTGGCGGCCAGTTGCACGGCGGTGTTGTTCCCCATCACCTGCACAGCCACCATCGTTAGGCTCTCGCACTGTGTTGGATTCACCTTGCCCGGCATGATGCTGGAGCCGGGTTCGTTTTCGGGCAGGATCAGCTCCCCCAGCCCGCACCGGGGTCCGCTGGCGAGCCAGCGCAGGTCGTTGGCGATCTTCATCAGGCTGCCCGCGAGCACCGTGAGTGAGCCGTGGGCCGCCGCCAGGGCCTCCTGGCCCGCCAGTGCCTGGAACTTGTTCGGGGCGCTGGTGAACGCCAACCCCAGTCGCTCGCTCAGCCGTGCCGCCACCGCATCCCCGAAGCCCTGCGGCGCATTGAGACCCGTGCCCACGGCGGTGCCTCCGATCGCCAGCTCCCGCACGCGCGGCAGGCTCAGTCTCAGGCTCTCCAACCCCAGATCCAACTGGGCCACGTACCCGGAAAACTCCTGCCCCAGGCTCAGGGGCACGGCGTCCTGGAGGTGGGTGCGGCCGATCTTGATGATCTCCTTGAACGCCTCAGCCTTGGCCTTGAGCGCCTCACGAAGCACCGCCACGGCGGGAATCAGGCGCTGCTCCAGCTCCAGGGCCACCGCCATGTGCAAGGCCGCCGGGAAGGTGTCGTTGCTGGACTGGCTCAGGTTCACATGGTCGTTGGGATGCACCGGCTCCTTGCTGCCCAGCACGCCGCCGCTGCGCTCGATCGCCCGGTTGGCGATCACCTCATTGAGGTTCATGTTCGTCTGAGTTCCCGACCCCGTCTGCCAGATGCGCAGTGGAAACTCCCCATCAAGCCGGCCGGTGGCCACCTCCTCGGCGGCGGCGACGATCAGCGCCGCCCGTTTCGCATCGAGGCGACCGTTGTCCTGGTTCACCTCGGCGCAGGCGGCCTTGAGCTGGGCGAAAGCGTGGATCAGCTCCAGCGGCATCACGGCGCCGTAGGAGAAGTAATGCAGCGAGCGCTGGGTCTGGGCGCCCCAGTAGTGCTCCGCCGGCACCTCCACCGGCCCGAGGCTGTCGGTCTCAAGGCGGGTCGCCATCAGCGCGCCGGAATGATTTCGCTGTTGAACTCGTTGAAGCTCCGCTCCATGGTGCCCTTGGGGCCTTCGGCTGCAGCGCGTCCCGTGGCCTTGGCCAGGGCGGCGTCGATCGCGTCGGTGTTCACCTGGCCGGCCGCATCGAAGACCACCGTTCCGCCTGCATCGATCACCACCACCTGGGGGATGCTGCCCTTCCAGTAGTGGGCCGGGTCGCTGGGACCTCCGTCGGGCCGGTTCTGAAGGTTGTCGGTGGTGAGGTAGATCAGCTCGGCATTGTTGCCCCAGGTGCGCTGCAGCTCCGAGAGCACCGGGGCGAAGGTCTTGCTGTCACGGCTGTCATCGAGGTAGAAGGCCAGCACCACCGCCCGGTGGTCCGCCAGGGCCTGCTCCAGGCTGGTGCGGGGTGGTACGAGGGAGCCATTGCCGGCATAGAGCGCGAAGATGTTGCCATCGAAGCTGTCGGTGTCGCGGGCGGCGAAGGCCGCCGCTGCCCCAGGGACGATCACCAGAGCCAGCAACAGGGCGACGGCGGCCCCGAGGGCCAGCAGGCGGCGCAGGAACGAGCGGGTCGGGGCAGGGAGGGGCAACGGGGCCGGAGGGCGGGCTGGCGCCATTGTGACGCCCCGGGGTTTCGGCCGGTGTGCTGCTTCAGCCCCGGCCGACGCTGCGGCCCAGGCCCTGCAGAATGCCGCGGCCCACCAGGCCGATGGCCCGGCCGATCACCTGGGTGAGCACCACCACCACCAGGCTCCCGAGGCGCTGGACGACAGCCTGAAGCTGGGGCGCCACGGCGTCGCGGGTTTCCAACGCCAGGGTCACCGCCTGCTGCAGCCAGCCCAGCTGGCGCAGCTCCTGATCCCGCGGTTCGGTGAGCAGCAGCGGCGCGATCGCCCCCGCATCCAGCCGGTAGAGCAGCCGCTGGCTTTCATAGAGCTGCACGGGCCGCTGGAACCAGGAGGCCCAGCGTTGCTGGGCATTCAACTGGTTGCGCAGGCGCTCCAGGTTGCGGGTGGCCAGCAGGTCGCCGGTGAGCAGGTAGCGGCGCAGCTCCGGCCAGCTGCCGCAGCAGGCCAGCACTTCAGCACTGATCAGTTCGGCGTTGCGGATCAGCCAGTTGCTCACCAGCATCTCCAGCTGCAGCAGCGCCTGGGGTTCATCCGGGGCCAGCAGCCGTCCGGCGACCAGCAGCGGCTGGGCCTTGAGCAGGGCGCCGAGCATCGGTTGGGCCTCCGGCAATTCCGGATCGGCGCTGGCCAGCTCGCTGCTGGCCTCGAGGGTGTCGGCCACCGCCAGCATTTCCCCCAGACGCGGCAGCTGCACATAGGAGCCGGCCATCTGACGCAGGGCGCTGCGGCGCAGTTCCGGTTGCAGTTTCAGCCAGAGGCTCAACAGCTCCGGGGCGTCGGCCCCGTTGCGGCGCAAGCGCTCCAGCAGCCGATCGAATTCCCCGATCAGCCCCAGCAGCAGGTCACGGCGGCGCTCGGGGCTGAGCCCCTCGAGCGCCAGCAGCTGGCCGGTGTGGTTCGCCAGGCCGGCTTCAGCGGCGGCGTTGAGTCGCTCCTGGATCGCCCGCCACACGCCGATCGCCGTGCGCTCCCGCAGGGTGATCGCCGTGCCCCCAGGCGGCGAATGTTCGGGGCGCTCGGCTGCGGCTGGACCTGGCTGGTTGGTGCCTCGACCATCGCCCCAGGCCAGCACCACCGGGCCCCAGATCCAGAGCAACAGCTGCCGCGCCGCCGCCAGCTCCCGCAGACGACCCTCCACCAGCAACTGCAGCAGCAACGAGTCGGGCGGGGGATCAAGGGCGAGCACGCAGCGGACGCGCTCCGTTTCGATCTGCTGCAGGCCGCTCTGGAGCAGCCATTGACCCAGTCCAAGGGGTGCTGCCACCGTGGTGGGTTGGCTGGCGGATGGGCGCAGGGCCACCACCCGGCCGCCCCCCAGCAGGGTGGTGATCGCCTCCAGCAGTTCTGCGGGTTCCGGATCCTGCAGCAGCCCCTGCACCGGCAGTTGCAGCAGCCAGTCGCTGGGGCAGCTCAAGGGGCTCGGCAGCAACAGGAGGCGTGGACTCGGTTGCCAGCGCTCCTCCAACTGCCGCAGCTCCGCCAGCAGATTGGCCGGCTCCACCGGGGCCGCCAGTTGCCAGATCAGCAGTTGCGGCCGGCCCTCCAGCTGCTCCGGTCGCTCCAGCAGCCGGAAGCCCCCCGGTCTTTCGCGCTCCAGCCGGCTGCGCAGACCCTCGATCCAGAGGGGTTCGGCGAACACCAGTAGTTGGGGCCGGGGCTCGGGCGCGGGCTGGATCACGCGGGAACTCGCTCCGTGGCGTTCAAGTTACCGAGCGCGGCACCGAAGTTCCAGGCCCCTAAGCCCGACGGCGACCACTGAGTTGAAGGGTGTAGGACTCGATCGTGAAGCCGGTGAGCGACTCGATCCGCGCCACCAGGTCCAGCGGCAGCACCACGTCGAGGTCGTGGATCTCCCCCGATTCGTTGCAGGTGAGGTGGCTGTGGGGATCGCTGCGGTAGCCGTAGAGGCGGCCCGTGGCCCGGTCGAGGCATTCGATCACCCCCGATGACTGCAGCGCTTCAAGGTTCTGGTAGACGGAGGTGTGGCCGATGTTGCGGCCCTGGGTGTTGAGTTTTTCGAAGATGTCGCGGGCACTCAGGTGGCTCTTCTCCTGCCAGAGCAGATCCAGCACCATGCGCCTCTGGCGGCTCAGGCGCATGCCCAGGTCGCGGCAGCGCTGGTAGGCGGCCTCCACCCCCGAGGTGGCGTGGCTGGAATGTTCGGCGAGGGGGGCCGTCACGGAGAAACAGCGGAGTGCTGAAGCCAATCTCCGTATGTTAAGGGCCACACCATGGCGAGTTGTTCAGGCGATCGACGGCGGGATCGGATCCTGCAGCCGCGCCGGACCGATCGCCGCCAGCGCTTCGGCCAGATCGACCCGGCCGTCGTAGAGCGCCCGGCCCACGATCACCCCCACCACACCAGCCGGTTCCAGGCTCAGCAGGGAGAGCAGGTCGGCCAGATCGCCCACGCCGCCGGAGGCGATCACCGGCACGGAGCTGGCGCGGGCCATGGCGCCCAGGGCCTGCAGGTTGGGGCCCGCCAAGGTGCCGTCGGTGGCGATGTCGGTGCTGATGATCGCGGCGACGCCACTGCCGTCGAAGCTGCGGGCCAGCTCGGTGGCCTCCATGCTGCTCGCTTCGATCCAGCCTCGGGTGGCCACCTTGCCCTCTTTGGCATCGATGCCCACGACGATGCGGCCGGGATGGCGGGCCGCCAACTCACGCACCAGCTCGGGCTGCTCCAGGGCCACCGTGCCCAGAATCACGCGGTCGAGGCCGCAGGCCAGCAGGTCTTCGGCTCGCCCGGCGCTGCGAATCCCGCCCCCCAGCTGCACGGGGATCGAGAGAGCGGCGGTGATCGCCTTGACGGCCGCGTCGTTGACGGGTTCACCGCTGCGGGCACCATCAAGATCCACCAGGTGCAGGCGCTCGGCCCCCTGGCGTTGCCATTCCAGGGCCTGGGCGACGGGGTCGTCGCTGAAGCGGGTCACCTGCCCGTAATCCCCCTGGTGCAGCCTGACGCAGCTGCCCTCCAGCAGGTCGATGGCGGGAATGATCTGCATGCGGGCGCGTCCTCTGCCCCCATCTTCCCCGGCGGGGGCCATGGGCCCCAGTTCGAGCCTTGACCAGCCCGGCCGCCAGCGCTGGGGGTCCTTCAGCTCCGCCAACGGCACCCAGAGCCGGCGGCGCCGGTCCAGCACCGCCGCCAGCTCCAGGGCCTGATCGGCTCCGCGGCCCCGCTCCCCCACCTGCTCGAAGTGTCGGCAGCCCAGCACGCTCAGCTGGGCGGTCCAGGTGCGGGGCAAGCGGACGGGACGTGGCAAGGGATTGGAATCAAGAGCGTGGGGTCCATGCTGCCGGCCCGCTGCACGAGATGGCCCAACCGTGATGGCCGGGTTGGGCTGGCCGCTTGAATGACAAGCTCTGCGTGCGCGGCCCGATGAAGATCCTGGTGATGGGGGGCACGCGGTTCATCGGCAAGCCCCTGGTGAAGCTGCTGGAGCAGGCGGGCCATGAGCTCACCTTGTTCACGCGCGGCCGCAACCCGCTGCCCGCGGGCCTGGAGCACCTCAGCGGCGATCGCTCCAACCCCGCCGATCTCGATCAACTCAAGGGACGCCCGTTCGAGGTGATCATTGACAGCAGCGGGCGCACCCAGGCGGAAAGCTGCGCCGTGGTGGAGCGCACCGGCGCCCCCAGCCATCGCTTCGTGTATGTCAGCTCGGCCGGGGTCTATGCCGACAGCGAGCTCTGGCCCCTCGATGAAAATGCCCCCATCGATCCCGCCAGCCGCCATGCCGGCAAGGCCGACACCGAGCAGTGGCTGCGGGCCGAGGGCATTCCCTTCACCAGCTTCCGGCCCACCTACATCTACGGACCCGGCAACTACAACCCGGTGGAGCGCTGGTTCTTCGATCGCATCGTGCACGGCCGCCCCGTTCCCCTGCCCGGTGATGGCCGCACGATCACCCAGCTGGGCCACGTGGATGACCTGGCCACGGCGATGGCCCGCTCGATCGAGGTGGAGGCAGCGGCCAACCGGATCTACAACTGCAGCGGCGCCCAGGGGGTGACCTTCAAAGGGCTGGTGGCGGCGGCGGCCCGCGCCTGCGGACGGGATCCTGAATCGGTGCAGATTCGCAGCTTCGACCCCGCCGGACTCGAGCCCAAGGCACGCAAGGCCTTCCCGCTCCGGCTCTCCCATTTCCTCACCGATGTGCACCGGCTGGAGCGGGAGCTGGCCTGGAGTCCGCGCTTCGATCTGGATCAGGGCCTGGCCGACAGCTATGCCAATGACTACGCCCTGGGCCAGGGGGAACGGCCGGATTTCTCCGCCGATGGGGCCCTGATCGGGGTCTGAGTCCGCCAACCCGCTGGCGTAGGGGTCGTGGCGAGCGCATGGATCGCTACCAGCGCATCGCGCAGCAGCGTGATAAGACTTGGAGCGCCGATGGACCTCTGTCCCTTCCATGGAACTCGTGATCAGCCCCCTCAGCGACGATGTTCAGTTGGTCAAACTGACCGGTCGATTGGATGCCAAGGGGATCACCGAGATTGACCAGGACCTCACTGTGAGCCTGGTGGCGGCGGGCAAATCCGCGATCATCGATCTCTCGGATGTGACCTTCCTCGCCTCAATCGGCATGCGGCTGCTGATCTCCGCGGCCCGGGGCATCACGGCGAAAAACAAGCTGTTGGTGTTGCTGAGCCCCCAACCCCTTGTGCGTGAAGCCCTCGTCACGGCTGGCTTCGACGCCCTGATCCCCATCCACGACGATCTCGAATCCGCGTCGATGGCCCTCTCGGCGGCCTGAACAGTTCGCTCCAGAAGCTTTTGAGAGAATGCCTTGGACGAGCTACGCCTCAAAAATCATCTCGATGAGCTGGAGCGCCTGAGCTTCTGGGTCGCTGAGTGTGGTGAGCAGCATGCACTCAGCGATCGAAGTGTGTTTGCCCTCGAATTGGTGCTCACCGAGTTGGTCACGAACATCATTGACTACGCCTTTCCAGCTGGTGGTGAGCATCTGATCGACCTGACGCTCCAGGTGGGAGATGGGGGCATTGATGTGACCGTTGACGATGACGGTATGCCCTACGATCCAACGGCGAATGAGGAGGTTCAGCTGCCGACGCAGCTCTCCGATGCGCCGATTGGTGGACTAGGGGTTCACCTGGTCAAGCGGTATTGCGAACAGTTCGCCTATCAGCGCGAAGCTGATCACAACAAGATCAGATTGCGTCTTCTCGACAAGAAATAATATCTTGAATTCCCGTGACAGCCTTTTCAAGATGTCTGAGATGCACTCCTTGGCCATGCCAGTGAAGCTTCAAGCTTTTGATCTCCGTAAGGAATGGTGAGCAAGAAACGTCCATCTGCCAATAAGGTCGGCAGCAACAAGAAGAAGCCCATCGCTCCGACCCAACACGAGTTGGTTGAGGGGCGATCGCCTTCCCCGAAGCATTCGAACCTGTCACTGCTCAAGGCCATCCCCGATCTGATCCTGCTGGTGGATCGTGAGGGTTGGCTACTCGATTGCCTGGGCGGCCAGGATTCTGACGCGCCCTCCTGGCTGCCGAGGCAACCCGTGGGCCATCGCCTCGAAGGCCTTCTCCCCCCAGCAGCGATAGGCATGCTGCAACAGGGAATTCTTCAGGTGCTTGACCATGGCGAGGCCGTCATTCTCGAGCTGGCCCTGGAGCCGGCGGAAGAGGCGCGAATGTATGAGGTGCGCATCAGCTGCTGTGATCGTGAGGCCGCCCTGCTGTTGATTCGTGATATCACGACCCGCTTCCAGCATCGCCTCGATCGAGTGGCCAGCGAAGAGAAATTCCGCGGGCTAGTAGCCAACATCCCTGGCGCGGTTTACCGCTGTCTGGTGGATGAGCACTACACGATGCAATTCATCAGTGACGGCATAGAAGTCCTTTCAGGTTACCCCGCTGCTGATTTTATCGGCAACGCGGTCCGCTCATACAGCAGCCTCATCCATCCCGAGGATGAACACTGGCTGGACTCTGCCAGGAACCATGCTCTTTTTGTGCACCAACCCTTCTCCCTGGAATACCGGATCTCCCACCAGGACGGTGGCTTCCGCTGGGTGTACGAAAAGGGCCGTGCGATCTACAACGCCAAGGGCAAGCCGGCCTACCTCGATGGTGCCATCTTTGACATCAGCGAGCGCAAGCAAGCAGAGGAGGATCTGCGCATCGCCGAGGAGAACTACCGCGAGGTGTTCCAGAAGAACCTTGAGGAGAGCCTGAAGCTTGAATACCTCCAGAAAGACCTGAAGGCCGCCAGTCAGATCCAGGCCAACATCCTTCCCCACGAGAAACCCCTGCTGCCCAACCACCCGCAGGTGGATGTGGCGGCGATCATCATTCCGGCCAAGGAGGTGGGCGGTGATTTCTTCGATGCCTTCCCGCTCGATGAGAACATCATCTGTCTGGTGGTGGGCGATGTTTCCGGCAAGGGCATGCCAGCGGGCCTGTTCATGGTCCGGGTCGTCACCTTGATCCGGTTGATGCTCACCCAGCAGATGACGCTCGGAGCCAGCATCGAGTCGATCAACTGCCACATCTGCAGCGGCAACGACGATTTCATGTTCGCCACTGTGTTCATCGCCCTGTTCGATGTGAACTCGGGCCTGCTCACCTACGTCAACGGGGGACACAATCCACCCTTCCTGGCCACTGAGCGGGGCCGCTTCGAGCCCTTGATCAACGCCCACAAGGGCGTCCCCCTGGGCCTCAACGAACGCGCCAGCTTCGTGGCCTCCGAGTGCACCCTCGCTCCCGGTGATCGGCTGGTGATCTACACCGATGGCGTCAGCGAGGCGGAGGATCCAGAGGGTGGTTTCTTCTCCGTTGAGCGCACACTCGAGGTGCTCGATGGGCTCGACCCCGAGCTTTCGGCCGAGGCCAGTGTGGAGGCCCTGAACCAGGCGGTGTTCGCCTTCGCCCGCTCGGCCCCCCAATCCGACGACGTCACGATCCTTGGCCTGCGCTACGCCCCGCGCAGGTAGCCCACGGCCGAGCTCAGAGCCAGAAGCAACGAGGGCCAGAACAGCCACCAGCCCAGGGCATGGAGAAGACCCGCCGCCGGCCCCGGCCAGAGCAGCAGCAGCAGCGAGGCGAACTGCAGCACGGTCTTGGCCTTGCCGCTCAAGGAGGCCGGTCCACCGTTGCCCATGCCCGCACGCCAACCGGAGATCAGCAGCTCCCGCGCCAGCAGCAGCCAGACCGCCCAGAGGGGAAGCGCCCCGGTGGCCCCCAGCCACAACAGCGGAGCACTGATCAGGATCTTGTCGGTGAGTGGATCCAGCCGCGCTCCCCAGATCGAGCCGCCGCCACTGCGGCGGGCCAGCCAGCCGTCGGCCCAGTCGCTGAGGCCCCCCAGCAGCAGCAGCAGCCAGCCCAGCCAGAGCTGGCCGCTCAGCAGCGCCAGCAGCAGGGGCAGGCCGATCAGGGCCCGTGCCACCGTCAGAGCGTCGGCCGCTCGCCGTTGCAGGGAAGCCATCGGAGCTGTGGTCGCTGCGCTTGAGTCTGCAGTCCGGCCAGGTTGGACCCTGGCCGGGGCTACCCCGGGAGGGACGCTGACCTAGAAACGGCAAAGCCACCGTTGCTGCCCATGGCCACCGAGATCCCCACCACCCAGCGGGTGCGCGATGTGATGAGTGCCCCGGCCCTCAGCGTGCGCACCGACACCCTCTTGCAGGAGGCGGTGACCCTGATGAGTGAGCGCCATTTCAGCGGGCTGCCGGTGCTCGACGGCGAGGGTCAGTTGGTGGGCGAACTCAGCGAACAGGACCTGATGGTGCGCGAGAGCGGCTTTGATGCCGGCCCCTACGTGATGCTGCTCGACAGCGTGATCTACCTGCGCAACCCGCTGCAGTGGGACAAACAGGTCCATCAGGTTCTGGGCAGCACCGTGGGGGAAGTGATGACGGGAACCCATCCCCACTCCTGTGGCCCCGATCTGAGCTTGGGCGAGGCCGCCCGTCTGCTCCACGACCGCAGCACCCAACGTCTGTTCGTGCTCGATGCGGGCGGGCGCCTGGAGGGCGTGCTCACCCGCGGCGATGTGGTGCGGGCCCTGGCGGCGGAGTGAGTGGTCGCGGCATGGAGGTCACAACGGCATGGTGGCCACAACGCTGATGCGGCCGGCGCACTTGCCTTGACCATCGGCTCAGGGCGCGGGCGCCAAAGGTGGCGGTAGTAGCACCGGTGGCGGTGCGCCCTGGGGTGGCGTTGAGGTGCTCGGGCTTGCGGGGGGCTGGGGCAGCCGCGCCGGGGTGGTGGGTCCTGCCGCTGCAGGGGGCTCCGCTCGAGGCTCCTCCGGCGTTGGCGGTTCGCCGCTGTCCTGGCTCACCCCGTCCGGGCGTATCGCTTCCGGGTCGCTGGGCAGCTGCTGGCCCTCCTGGAGCACCAACGGTGGGGGCAGATCGGGAGGAAGCGGAAGTTCCGTCGACCCCGGTTGGCCGGGAGCTGGGCTGTCCTGCTGCTGCCGTTCCCGCAGGGCCATCGGGTCGGCGGTGATCGGCGGTTCCCGCAGGGGAGCCCCCGGGCTGGGGGGCGAGCCACCTTTGGGGACCCGCGGGGCCCAGATCAGTCGCGCCAGGGGTTCGATCCCCTGCTCCACCAGCCGGTTGAAGCCCGCCAGGGCGCGATCCAGCAGCTGGCCGCCCAGGGTCTGGCTGCACTCCAGTGGGTTGGCGCAGGCCTGGTTGCCCGGGTGAGGGGTGAGGCTGGCGAGCAGGTTGCCCTGCAGGGGCAGCCGACGCTCGCTCAGACGCAGCATGAAGGGCACGTGAACGAAGCTGGTGGCACCCCCGCTGATCCAGTTGGCGTCCTGCTCGGAGAAGCCCTTCACGCCGGGAATGATGAAGCGGCTCTTGGAGGCGTGATCGGGCAGGTAGGCGGCCACCAGCCCGCGATCCCTGGCCAGGGCGCGGGTCTGCTCCAGGGTGAGCCCGTCTCGGCTCATCAGCACTTCCAGCCGGCCGTCCCTGCGCAGGCCGATCACCATGCGGATGCGCGGCAGGAAGTAGCGGATCTGCTGACCCATGCTGATGCTGTAGGCGCCCTTGTAGGCCTCCGGCGGCGACTCCAGGTCGTTGTAAAGGCTGTGCAGCCCGCCGATGAAGGTGTCGTAGCGGCTGGCCCGCTCCGGGGTCAGTTCGCCATAACCGAAATCCACGTGGCCATCGTGGCCGATGCCGATGAAGGCCCGCTGGCGGGAGGCGGTCCGGTTGCGGCCTCGCCAGACCCGCTCCCCCAGCTTGAGATCGCCGAGGGGCACGGTGATCTCCCGGCCGCTCTCGTTGACGTGCCGCTCGTACATCGGCCCGGAGATGTAGGCCAGGGCCGAGCTGTCGGCGAAGGCCTCCTGCTCCCGGTCCCAGCCCTCAAGCACGTCGATGCGCACCCGGCGGGGGTCGAAATCGAGGACGAAGGCCTCCTCGTCAGGCCTGTAGCGGAAGCTCCCGCCGCCCCCACCAAGATTTCGCTGGCTGCTCGCTGGGGGCTCATCGGTTGGCAGCGGCGGGGCGATCGCGATCAAGCCCAGCAGGGCGGCCAGGGGCAGGCCGAGCACCAGCCAGCGCTTTCGACCCCGGGCACGGCGCCGCGGTGCCGCCGCCACCCGTTGGCCCCGGTCCGAGGTGCGGGGCGAGGGCTGCTCTGGCGAGCGGAGCTGACGCGTCAACCCATCACCTGGCGGTAGGCCGGCCGCGCCTGGGTGGCGGCGATGCGGGCGGCCACGTGGGGGTAGGGGCCCAGATCGATCTGGGGAACGAACACCGGCAGATAGGCCAGATGCGACTCCAGGACACAGTCGGCCACGCCCCAGGCCCCACCGATCAAGGGGGTGCCCGGCGCCAGCAGACCATCGAGCACCCCCAGAAGCCGTGGAAATTCCGTTTCCCGGTTGCTGGTCATGAACAGCGCCGAGGAGAGCGTGGCGTTGGCGAAAAGCACCCACTGCTCCGCCAGGGCCCGCTGCTCGGGGTTCGCGAATTCGTGGCCGTAGCGGTCCGCCAGGTAGAGCAGGATCGCGCCGCTCTCGAACAACGTCAGGCGAGCGTCCGGGGCTCCGGCACCTGCTTCAACCCCGGTGTCATCGACCAGCACGGGCACCTTGCCAAAGGGGTTGAGGCTCAAGAACGGCTCCTGGCGGTGCTCACCGGCCGCCATGTCCAGCTGCCGCCAGAGGTAGGGGATGCCCTTTTCTTCCAGGTACCAGGCCACCATGGTGGCCCTGGAGCGGGCGCCGCCGTAGAGGGTGAGGCTCATGGGGGGAAAGTGGGCCAACCCCCATCCTCGCGCCCAGAATCCCAGCATCCGGGGAGCATCGGTGACGGATGACACGCTGACTTCCACCGGGGCGAGCGAAGCCTTCCTGCGCCTGGCCCCTTACCTGGTGGGGCGCACCCGTCGGGGGGTGGTGGGCAGCAGCCGCTACGCGGTCGCCCTGAGGGAGAGCCTGCGTCAGGCCGCCAGCGATCCATCCGCCCGCGCCGTGCTGCTCTCCGGTGAACCCGGCCTGGAAAAAGACAACCTGGCGGCCCTGATCCATTTCGGCTCCGCCGCCCGCAAGCAGCTGATGGTGCGCCTCGATGGCGGCCTGCTGCGCGGCGATGGGGTGGAGCTGTTCGGCAGTGCCAGCAGCGATGGCCAGGGTTCGCTGCTGATGAGCCTCGGGGCCGGCTCCCTGCTGATCGACAAGCTCGATCAGGTCGACCCCGCCCTGCTGCCGGCGCTGCTGGAACTGGCCCGCTCGGGCCAGTGGCGGGCGGCGGGGGAGGGGTCCACCCTGCGGCGGTTCAGGGGTCGTGTGTTCTTCACCACCGAGGCGGTGATGGTGGCCTTCGATCAGGTCTGCACACTGATCCGGGTGCCCCCCCTGCGGGTGCGCCGCCAGGATCTGGGCGATTGGCTGCGCTACGGCATCCGCCAGCGCAGCCGTTTGCTGGGCTGGAGCCAGCCGCCGGCTGTGCCGGAGGCGGTGATCAAGCGGCTGCAGATCTACGACTTTCCCAACAACCTGCGCGAGTTGGAAGTCGTCTCGGATCGGGCCCTGCGCCAGGCCCAGGCCACCCGTCCCGCCGTGCTGCCCGAAGAAGTCTTCTGGACCGCTGGCCGTAGCCCGCGGCTGCGTTTCGACCTCTGGCGCTGGAAACCACCACTGCGGGAATGGATGCGTTCGCCCCGCCTCTGGAACGCCCTGCTGTTCGGCGTCGTGAGCTGGATGTTCGTGCTCGTGAACCTCTGGCTCTGGCTCGGTCCCCAGGACCGCGCCCACAACGGCGCCCTCAATCTGTTCTGGGCCTGGTGGTGGCCGTTGGTCCTGCTGGCCTACCCGCTGGTGGGCCGGCTCTGGTGTTCCTTCTGCCCGTTCATGGTCTGGGGGGAGATCGTGCAGCGTCTGGCGGGGCTTCTGGGCTGGCAACCCGCCCGCTGGCCCCGGGGCAACAGCGATACCTGGGCCTCCCCCGTGCTGGCGGCCCTGTTTGCCGCGATCCTGCTCTGGGAGGAGCTGGGCGACCTGGTGAACACCGCCTGGGCCAGCAGCACCCTGCTGCTGCTGATCACCGCTGGGGCCGTGGTGGGTTCGCTCAGCTTCGAGAAGCGTTTCTGGTGCCGCTACCTCTGTCCGGTGGGGGGCATGAACGGGTTGTTCGCGAAGCTCTCGATCCTGGAGCTGCGCGCCCAGGTGGGTACCTGCAGCGGCAGCTGCACCACCTACGCCTGCTTCAAGGGCGGTCCTGCCGACGGCGAGGGCCTGGCCAGCGCCGGCTGCCCGCTCGGCACCCACCCGGCCCATCTGGCCGACAATCGCAACTGCGTGCTCTGCCTGACCTGCGCCCAGGCCTGCCCGCACCGCTCTGTCCAACTGAGCCTGCGCCCCCCCGCCGCCGACCTTCACAAGGACATGGCCCCCCCGGTCGGTGAGCCGGGCCTGATCCTGGTGCTGGCCGGCGGGGTGTGCCTGCACCACTGGCAGCGGCTGCTGGGCTGGCTGCCCCTGGCGCCGGCAAGCCTGCAGGCCGGCCCCTGGCTGCCCAGGCTGGCCTTCGCCAGCCTCGCCCTGGCGCTGCCGGCACTGCTGCATCTTCTATTGGCTCCGCTGGTTCCCTCGGAGCGGCGGAAGCTGGCCCTCTACGGCCTGCTGCCGCTGCTCTGGGGCCTGATGCTGGCCCGCTTTCTGCCCTTGGGGATGGCGGAGGGAGGTCAGCTGCTCCCGGTTTCGCTCAAGCCGCTGCTGGGGGCCTGGACGAGTCAACTGCCCAGTTGGAGCGCCGATCCGCATGTGATCGGGTTCTGCCAGTCGCTGGCCCTGCTTGCTGGGGTGGCAGGCTCGCTCGTGCTGCTGCGGCGGCTGCTGCTTCCTGGGGCCCGGGCCTTCTGGTGGGGTTCGGCGCTGGCGTTGCTGCTGGGGAGCTCAGGCCGCTGGCTGGTGGCTCAATAGCTGCGGCAGAGGCGGGCGATGTCTGAGTCGCGGTAGAGGGGAAGGCTGCCGTCGGGGGCACCGGGATCCAGCTTGTGGTTCTTGGTGAGCAGGTTGGTCTCGCCGAGGCGGTTGGCCACCAGGATGTGCTCCAGGCCGCCGCTGCTGCGCCAGCGCTGGCAGTTGTGCAGGTTGTCGTCGGCGTGGGCGACGGCCGGCGCGAGCAGCACGATCGCCACCAGGGCCGGGGGCGCCCATCGGCCTGTGCCCTGCCTGGGGCGTGGGAGGAGGGGCTGAGCCATCGACCCATCCTGCGCGACTGGGGGGCCACGGCTGGGATAATCAAGACTTCGAGCCATCCCCCTTGATGACCATCGCCCTGTTGATCGCCCTGGCTGGCTCCGTGGTGCTGATGGGTCTGATCGTGCGCCGGCTGGAGCGCGGCTGAAGGTGTCAGCTCGAGGCCGTGGCTTCAGGGCAGTGGCTCAAAGCAGTGGCTTCAGGGCGCTTCGGCGTTTCTAGTCTGGGGCTGATCTCTCAATGGTTTCGCCATGCACACCCACGACCTGGAGAACCACGACAACCTCTACGCGGATGAAGGAGCGATCGAGATCGGTGAAACCAACCTCGAGGCCCAACGCCATGCCCTGCTGGCCATCGGCGCGATGGTGGGTCTGCTCACCGCGCTGGGGAGCTACCTGATCGTGTACGCCAACTGATCCCTGCCAGCTGATTCTGACCAGCTGATTCTGGCCTGCTCAATCCTTTCAGCCCCTGAGCCGAAGGCTCAGGGGCTCATCGCCAGCATCCGCTCGATTGGTGCGAGGGCCCGCAACCGCAGGGCTTCGTCGAGTTCAATCCTGGGGGAGAGGGTGTCCAGGCAACGCCAGAGTTTCTCGAGTGTGTTGAGCCGCATGTAGGGGCAGGCGTTGCAGCTGCAGCCATCGGCTCCGGGCACTTCAAAGAACTGCTTGTGGCTCAGGCGGCCGCGCATGCGGTGCAGGATGCCCGGTTCGGTGAGCACGATGAAGCTGGTGGCCTCGCTGGCTTCGGCCCGCCGCAGCAGCTGGCTGGTGGAACCGATGAAATCGGCCAGATCGAGCAGATGCTGCTGACACTCCGGGTGGGCGATCACCTCCGCCTTGGGGTGGTCCAGCTTCAGGCGCAGCAGGGCTTCCTCGCTGAAGGTTTCGTGCACCAGGCAGCTGCCGGGCCAGAGGGTCAGCTCCCGGCCGCTGTTGCGCGCGACCCAGCGGCCCAGGTTCTGGTCGGGGGCGAACAGGATCGGCCGATCGGTGGGCAATTGGCGCACCAGTGAAACAGCGTTGCTGCTGGTGCAGATCAGGTCGCTCTGGGCCTTCACCGCCGCCGAACAATTGATGTAGCTCACCACGATGTGGTCCGGGTGCTGGGCGCGGAAGGCGGCGAAGCCGTCCGCGGGGCAGGCGTCCGCGAGGGAGCAGCCCGCCTCCAGATCCGGCAGCACCACGGTCTTGCTGGGGTTGAGGATCTTGGCGGTTTCGGCCATGAAGTGGACGCCGCAGAAGGCGATCACATCGGCGTCGGTACTGGCGGCCCGTCGGGCCAGCTCCAGGGAGTCGCCCACGAAGTCGGCGATGTCCTGGATCTCGGCGGACTGGTAGTAGTGCGCCAGGATCACGGCGTTGCGCTGCTCGCGCAGCCCGTGGATGGCGTCCGTCAGATCGGCGGGGGCCTGCTCGGCGATGGCAGCCGTCATGACCAAGGTTGACCTCTATTGGGTCAGGATGGCCCCAGCCTAGGAAAATGGGTTGCCCGTCCAACGCCTCGCCATCGCCGGAGACCTGCACGGGCAGTGGGATGGCAGCGATGTCGAGCTCCTGGCCCAGTTGGCCCCCGATGCCCTGCTCGTGGTGGGTGATCTCCACGATGGTCAGCAACGCATCGCCGCCAGCCTCGGCAAGCTGCCCCTCCCCGTGGCCTGCATCCTCGGCAACCACGACACCGGCCGCGACGCGAGTGGCCGCACTCTCCAGCGCCAGCTCGACCACCTGGGGGATCGCCACTGCGGCTGGAGCCGCTGCCAGCTGGATCCACCGGGCCTCGCCGTCGTGGGGGGTCGTCCCTGCAGCCCCGGTGGCGGCTACCACCTCTCTGATCCGGTGCGGGCGATCTGGGGGCCCGTGAGCCGGGAGGAGTCCACCGAACGCATCCTCTCGGCGGCCCTCGCCGCCCCGCTCGAGACACCGCTGGTGTTTCTGGCCCACGCCGGCCCCAGCGGCCTGGGCAGCCTGGCCACGGATCCCTGCGGCCGCGATTGGAAGAGCCCTGCCCGCGACTGGGGGGACCAGGACCTGTCCGAGGCGATCGCGCGGGTGCGCCGCCATCGGCCCCTGCCGCTGGTGGTCTTCGGCCATATGCATCACCTGCTCTGGCTGGGCCAGGGGGAACGCCGCAGTTTTCAGATCGATCGGGGTGGCACCGCTTACCTCAATGCGGCCTCGGTGCCCCGCCACGGCACCGATGAGCAGGGGCGGCGTCTGCGGCACTTCTCCTGGGTCGAACTCGGCGACGGCGCCCTGCTCCACGCCAGCCACCGCTGGTATGGGCTCGATGGCCGACTGCTCTATCAGCAGCGGCTCTACCAACGGGCGCCTCGCCTTGAACCATCCCTTGAGGCCCTGCCGGTGCCGTGCTGATCTACGCCTGCGTGAGCGGCCATGGCTACGGCCACGGCTCGCGGACGGCCTCGGTGCTCACCGCCCTGCGCGCGCTTCGGCCCGATTGGCATCTGGTGGTCTCCTCGACCCTGCCGGGGGCCTTCCTGAGCCCCGCCCTGGAGGCCGCCCGGGCCATCCCCGGTGCCGGGCGAATCGAGCAGCGGCTCTGCCGCTGGGATGTGGGGGTGGTTCAGGCCGATGCCCTCGGGGCCGATGCGCCGGCCACCCTGGTGGCTCTCGAGGCGCTGGAGCGGCAGCTGGGCGCGACGGTCGCGGCGGAGGTCGCCTGGTTGCACGATCAAGGGGAGGCGGTGCTGGTGCTGTCCGATGTGCCCCCGTCGGCGGCGCTGCTGGCCCGGGCCCTGGGGGCGCCGCTGGCCTGGCTGGCCAATTTCGGCTGGGAGGCCATCTACGGCGCCATGGGCCCCGCCTTCGCCGCCTGGGCGTCGTCGGCCCTGAACCTCTATCGCCAGGGGGATCTGCTGCTGCGCTGCCCCCTCTCGATGCCGATGGACTGGGACCTGCCCACTCGGGAACTTGGGCTCACCTGCGGCACACCGCGACTGGACAGCGCTGCCCTGCGGCACGAGCTGGCCTTGCCCGATGACCCCTGCCGCTGCGTCCTGGTGAGCTTCGGCGGCATGGGCTTTCAACTTGATCCCCAGGTCTTCGCCTCCTGGGGAGCGCATCAGTTCGTGGTGGCTGACCCCCGATTGGTTTCCGCGGCGGCCCCGGCGAACGTTCGTGCCCTGCCAGCGGGGGTGCGCCCCCTGGAGCTGATGCCACTCTGCGGCCGCCTGCTCACCAAGCCCGGCTACAGCAGTTTCTGCGAAGCCCTCAGCCAGGACGTGGGCCTGCATGTGGTGCACCGGGAGGGTTTCGCCGAGGCCGCCGTGCTGGAGCGGGCCCTGGTGCGCCATGGGCGCCATCGGCTCTTGAGCCAGGCGCAGCTCCAGCTGGGCGACTGGCAACTGGATCAGCCGCTGGTGGCCCCCAGTGGGCCGCGGTTGCAGGGCGATGGCGCCCATCAGGCAGCAGAAGCCCTGGTGGCACTGGCTTCTGGCCAGCCGGCCTCCTTGATCGGCACAGGGACAGTTGAACTGTCAAGTCAATGATCAGCAGTGCCAATGATTGAGTGAATGAGTGTTCGTGAATTCTGAACTGAATTCAAGGTGCATTCCAGTGCAGCAGGGTGATCTGAATTCATCGCTGTAGTCGTGATAACAAGTGGACGGTTGTTTGACTGGCACTATCAAGAACTCGTTCTGGTCGATCGTTTGACAAATTAGCGCCAACGAAATTGTTGTTATTGCTTCGCGATTCCTGATCGGGCTTTGCAGGTCTCAGGCTTCTGCAACTCATCAACCTTATTCGCGTCAAAGCAACTTCGTTCAATCAGCGCCAGCTCAATTGAGCCTTCGTCGAACCCTTCAGATCAGCTGAGTATTCCGCTCGTTCAGCTCGTTCTCCCATTCACGTTCTGAATCCACCCATTTCATCGATTGGATCAACACCCATCGATTTCGGTGAATCAGCGCCACAGCAATGGCCGTAATGTCCTTTGAATTCGTCGGTTTGCAGCGATCCACTTCCTCTTCCCGAATCTCCCGAATCCGCCACCTCCTGGTGGGAGCTTCCCTGGCCCTGCTCACCCTTCCCCTTGCCGCTCCCGCTCGGGCAACCATTGGTGACAACGGTGATGTCCAGCTCATCGGCACCGCCACCTCGGCAGTGGCCATGCCCCGGATGTTCGCCATCACGCCGGAGCGACGGGCCCTGCTCAACACGATCCGCTACGCCGAAGGCACCTGGGCCAATGGTGAAGACACGGGCTATCGGGTGATGTTTGGCGGTGGCTTGATGGATTCCCTGGAGCGCCACCCCGACCGGGTGATCCGCAGCTCCCGGTATGCCAGTGCCGCCGCAGGGGCCTACCAGTTCATGCCCTTCACCTGGGCCCTGGCCAGCCGGATCCTCGGCCTGCCAGGCTTCGGGCCCTTCGCCCAGGATCAGGCAGCTCTGCTGTTGATCCAGCGCCGTGGGGCCCTGGAGCTTGCCGACCAAGGTCAGCTCACCCCCCATCTGACCGCTCGCCTGGCGCCGGAATGGGCTTCGTTCCCTACCCTGCGGGGCAGCAGTTTTTACGGCCAGCCGGTGAAGCGCTTCGCCGATCTCAAGCGCTTCTACGAATGGAACCTCGCCCAGCTCAGGGGTCAGAGTGTGGCCACCGCCGTGCCGGTGGCCAGTGTGCCTGCAGCCCCTGCCTGCAGCACCAACCAGCTGGAATGTCTTCTGGAGAGAGCCGCCACTCCCAAGCGCGGCCTCTGAAACGCTCTCCGTTGGTTCTGGGCGCCGGAGATCCCTCAGCTTTCGCTGGGCCGACTGTCTCCGACGGTGCGCTGGGCAATCATGTAGGCCACCACGGCCGCCGCTCCGAACCCCAGGGAGTTGCGCAGCACTGGAAGCAGTTCCGGGGTTCTTGTGATCACCGGGCCTAGCCCCAGGGCGACGAACAGGATTCCCCAGAGGGGCGACAGCAGGAGGACCCAGGCCCAGGCCAGCCGCTCCCCTGGCTTACGCGGGAAGGCGGCGATGCCCGCCACCACGCCCCCCAGCACCGATGAGCAGAAGGTGAGGATCCACTGCTCCCGCGGCAGGCCCGGCACCACCTGGCAGCCGCCCCGTTCCAGGCAGGTCTCAACGGCCGCCAGGGCATCCACGATCGCCCCGTCCTCGCCGTGGTCGCGGACGTAATACTGATTGCCGTAGCGGGTCTGCAACTCCACCCAGAAGGTCCGCGGCATCAGGGCGAACAGGGCATCGCCCACATTGAAGTTGAGCAGGTTGCCGCCGCGGGGGTCGGCCACCAGCAACAGGCTGCGCTCATCCAGGTTCCAGAAGTCCTTCACCGCCAGCCCTGGGGTGCGCTCGTACTGGGTCAGCACCCGCAGCTTCCAGCCGTTGGCCTGCTCGAAGGCGGTGAGCTGGTCTTCGAGGCTGGCGCGCTCGGCCTCACTCAGGGCCCGGGCCAGATCGATCACCGGCGTGGGGTGATCCGGCAGCAGCTGGGGGTTGTCGGCGGCCAGGGCCGCCGGGGTCCCCCCTGGCGCCAGCAGCACCAGGGTCAGGCTCAGCAGGGCAGGGGCCACCAGGGCCATCAGGCGAGCGAGCCAGGGATGGCGGAATCGATGGGATGCTCCCATGCGCCTGCTGCGATGATCCTGCATTCTCTCTGACCCCCCTGCCCGAGCGCGTCCCCCCCGCGGGCACTACCCAGGCGACCGTCCCGGACTGGCTGCGCCAGCGGCTGATCGCGGCCGGCGGGGATGTGCCCTTCAGTGCCTACATGGCCTGGGTGCTCCACGATCCGGAGCATGGTGCCTACGGAGCTGGCCGGCTGCGGATCGGCCCCGGGGGTGATTTCAGCACCGCTCCCTCCCTGGGGCCGGCCTTTGCCGAGCTTCTGGCCCCCCAGCTCGCCGACTGGCTGGAGGGTCTGGCCCAGGCGTTTCCTGACGGGCCCCTGGCCCTGGTGGAGGCGGGACCGGGCGAGGGCCAACTGGCCCTTGATCTCTCTGGCGGGCTGGCCCAGCGCTGGCCAGGCTTGGCGGAACGGCTGGAATTGGTGCTCGTGGAGCCCAATCCAGGCATGGCCAGCCGCCAACGCCAGCGGCTGGCATCCTGTCCGCTGCCAGTGCGCTGGAGCTCCTTCGAGCAGCTGGCGGAGCACCCCGTGCGCGGGGTGGTGCTGGCCCATGAGGTGCTCGATGCCCTGGCGGTGGAGCGCTTCGAGCACCATCGGTACCACTGGAAACGCCAGCGGGTGCGGCTTGCCGGTGGTGTACTGGAGCTGGTGGCGGCTGAACCGCTCAGCCACGCAGAACGGGAAGCCCTGGCCGATCTGGGCCTGGCTGAGCCAGGTCTCGGGCGGCCCGAGGGTTGGTGCAGCGAGTTGCACAGCGGCCTTGGCCCCTGGATGGCCGGCTGCGCTTCCGCCCTGGCCAGCGGTTGGTTGCTGGTGATCGATTACGCCCTGGAGGCCTGGCGCTACTACGCGCCTGCACGCTCGGCCGGAACCTTGATGGCCTATCGGGGCCAGCGTGCCCAGGCTGATCCTCTGCTGGGTCCAGGCTCCTGGGACCTGACCGCGCACCTCTGCACCGACAGCCTCGACCGTGCCGCCCTGGAGGCCGGATGGCAGCCCCTGGGCCAGTGCCGCCAGGGGGAAGCGCTGTTGGCCCTCGGCCTGGCCCAGGCCCTCCACAGACTTTCGAGCGCTGAGGAACGACTGCCTTTGGCTGAACGACTGGGGCGGCGGGAGGCATTGTTGCGGCTGGTGGATCCTGCCGCCCTGGGGGATTTCCGCTGGCTGGCCTATGGCCGAGCCTTGCCTGCGGATGGCGCCTCCCAGTCGGCCCCACCGCTGTTCCTGCGCGAGCCGCCCCTCAGCCGAGTGTCGCCAGCACCTGGCTGATCAGGGCGGGTTCCACGTCATCGCGGATCACCACCTGGCCGATTGCGGTTGGCAGCACGAACCGCACCCGTCCGTCACGCACCTTCTTGTCGCTTTGCAGGGTGGTGAGCACCGCTTCGGGATCCAGGGGCGGCAGGGCGAGTGGCAGCCCAGCCTTCGCGATCAGGGCCCGCTGGCGCTCCTGATCAGCGCTGCTCCAGAGACCGAGAGCCACGGAAATGGCACCGGCCCCGAGCATCCCCAGCCCCACGGCCTCCCCGTGCAGGAAGGTGCCATACCCGGTGAGGGTCTCCACGGCATGGCCGAGGGTATGGCCGTAGTTGAGGATCGCCCGCAGGCCCCCCTCCCGCTCATCGGCGGCCACCACTTTGGCCTTGGCGGCGGCGGAGCGTTCCAGCAGCCGCTGGAGCAGGGCGGGCTCGACGGCCTCAAGTCGGGAGAGATCGGCGGCGGCCTCCAGCTCGGCAAACAGCTCCAGGTCGCCGATCACCCCGTACTTGATCACCTCCGCCATGCCCGCCCGGAATTCCCGCTCAGGAAGGGTGGCGAGGCTGTCCGGGTCGATCAGCACCAGGCGGGGCTGATGGAAGGCGCCGATGAGGTTCTTGCCGCCGGGGTGGTTCACCCCGGTCTTGCCGCCGATGGCCGCATCCACCATCGCCAGAAGGGTGGTGGGCAGCTGCACCACGGCGATGCCCCGCAGCCAGGTGGCGGCGGCAAAGCCCGCCATGTCGCCCACCACGCCCCCGCCGAGGGCCACGATCGCCGAGCTGCGCTCCAGATGGGCAGCAAAGGCGGCGTCGTGGATCAGGCCCACGGTGGCTGGGGTTTTTTGCTCCTCGCCGGCCTCCACCACGATGGTGCTCACCTGGAAGCCGGCCCGTTCCAGGCTGGCCCGCACCGGATCGCCGTAGAAGCCCTCCACCAGCGGATTGCTCACCAGCAGCACCTTGGTGCCCAGCTTCAGGCCCGCTTGCGCCATCAGTTCACCCAACTGATTGAGACCTCCCGCCCCCAGGTGAATCCGGTAGGAGTTGGCCGCCAAGGGCACCGGGATGGTGCGCAGGGGGGCGGGGGCGATGGGGGTCACGGGCGTTCGGAGCTGGTCGCTTCAGCCCCAGTCTGCTCTCGCCCATGGGGCCGTTGGGCTGCTGATAGCGGCTGCAGCACCAGTTGTGGGAAGGGAATCTCGATCCCCTGCTGCTTGAAGGCATGCCAGACGGCGTTGGCGACCTCGCTGCAGATGCTGACGTTGTCCATCGGATTGGCGATCCAGAAGCGCACGGCGTAGTTGATCGAGGAGTCGCCGTAGCTCAGCAGCAGGGCCTTGGGCCCCGGTTCGGCCAGCACCCGGGTGCAACCGCTGGCGGTGGCCTCCAGCAGCGCCATCACCTCATCCGGATCCTGGTGGTAGGCCGCAGACACCAGCACCTGGCTGCGGCGCAGGCTGTCGCTGCCGGTGTAGGTGGTGGTCGTGCTGGTGAAGAAGGTCTGGTTGGGGATCACCAGCTCGGCGTTATCGCGGTTGCGCCAGAGCACCGCCGCCCGCAGCCCGAGGCTGCGCACTTCGCAGGGGTCGCCATCGATGAACAGCACCTCCCCGGGGCGCACCGATCCCTCCACCAGCAGCCAAAGCCCACTGACGAAGTTGGAGAACACCTCCTTGATGCCGAAGCCCAGGCCCACCGAGAGGCCACCGGCGATGGCCAGGATCGCGTTGCCCCTGATCCCCAGGTGATCGATCACCAGCAGGAGTCCGACACCCACCAGCAGATAGCGGATCATCAGCTCCATCGCCCTGCGGCCGCCCTCGCTGACGCCGATGCTGCGCTGCACGACCCACGCCAGCCAGATCGCCGGCAATCCCGAAGCGGTGACGAGCAGGTACAGGGTGGCCATGGCTGAAAACAGCTGGCCGAGATTGATCCGGGCACCGAAGTAGACACCCAGGGGAATCACGCCAAGGTCGTTGACACTGTCGAGCCGCTGAATCAACCCCAGGGCGGCGACGATGAAGAAGGCCGGCTTGATCACCTGGGTGTAAAGGCTCTGGACCACGCGTCCTTCCAACCGCCGCAACAGCAGCACCCGCAGCAGCTCCAGCAGGATCCAGAGCGCCTGAAGCCCGGCGAAATAGAGCACCAGGCCGAAGGGCTGGCCCAGAAGCGCGAGAAGGGCGCCAAAGAGCAGGACCAGCGCCAGCTTGAGTGCATCGAACTGGATGATCGAGCGTCGCCAGCGGGGACGCAGGGCCACATGCAGGGAGGTCAAGATCACCAGCCAGCCGGCCAGCTGCATCACCACCGAGAGGCGTTGCAGGTAGCCGAACCAGCCGCCGATTTCATCGAGAAACTGGCTCATGGGCGATGGGCCAGGCGTTGGGTCAGCATCTCGATGGCCTGGGGCCCATCGGCGGCGCCAAAGATCATCGTGGTGAGCACGTCACGGAGCAGGGCCTCCCGTGGATCCCCCTCGATCAGGTTGACGTTGAAAAGGTCGTAGGCCAGCGACTGGGCCATGCCCTTCTCCATGGCAGCCAGCACCTGGGAGCTGGTGACCGGCACATTCACGTAGCGGTTCACCGGCAGGGCATCGTTGGTGCTCAAGGTGGCGGTGCGCTGAACCAGGGGATTGATGCTGAACTCCGCCAGGGCCTGACTGATGTCGCGCTGATTCCGGCTGGAGTCCCGCCCGAAGGCCCAGACCCGCAGTCGGGCGATCGGACTGGCCGGCCCCTCGGGTCCCGACGGCAGCGGCGCCACCCCGAGGCGTGGACCCATTTCACTCTGCAGGCGCGAGAGATGCCTGCTGCGGCAGGCGATCCAGGCCAGATTCCCCTTGACCAGAGCGCTGAGCAGATCCTCGGTGCTGCCGAAGAAGGTCACCCGTTGCTGGTTGCTGGCCTGGTCCAGCCAGTTGAACCAGCGCAGCAGTCCTTCCCGTTCGGCGGGGCGCAGTTTGGTCGTGGTGGCAGAAGATCGCTGCGGTTGGAGCAGGTGTTGCAGGGCCGTGGCTGCCCCAAGGCCGCCGGCGCTCCAGTAGAGCTCAACCGGTTCGAGGGCCAGTCCGACCGGAACTCCCCTGGCGCTGACCTTCAGCAACTCCTCGAGGGTTTCCGGAGCCTTCTTCAGGACCTTGCGGTCGTAGCAAGCCACCTGGGGCTGGCTGAACACAGGCACCGCCGACCAGCCTTCCTTGGTCCTGAAACCACGCAACATCGTCGGCTCCACCTGGGAGCTGACCGCCTCCGGCAGCTGCACCGTCCGCGTCATGCCGGCGCGGTGCATGGCCATGGCCGAGCTGCCGTTCACCAGCATCAGGTCGGGCCCCAGGCCCGTGCGGTCGCGGCGGATCACCTCAGCCAGCACCTCGGCTTCAGGAAAGAACAGCAGCTGCACACCCACCTTGGGATGGATCTGCCGGAATTCCTTGATGAACTTGCCCAGCAGGGATCGAAGGTGTTCGTCCTGCGCCTGTTTGATCTGGTTGTCAGGGCTGAGACCGATGTAGACGTACACCGTTCCCGCCAACTCACGGCTGCCATGGCGGCTCGGGGACGAGCAGCCCACCAGGGCCAGGGGCACCACCAGGGCGGCCAGGCCACGGGCGAGGCGGGTGAGGTTGATTCGGTTGAGGTTGATCCGACTGAGGGCGTTCACGCCGTAAGGGTAGATAGCCTTCCTGAACTCGTCCTTATCCATGGCCCCGGCCCGAGCCACCCTGACCGCCTGGGGTTTTCTGGCACCGGGCCTGCTGTTGATCGGTCTTTCGGTGTTGGTGCCAGCGCTGATGGCGCTGGTGATGAGCTTCAGCCAGAGCGGCCTCGATGTGAGCGAGCCGCTGCGCTTCGTCGGCCTGGCCAACCTGCGCCGGCTGGCCCACGACCCGATGTTCTTCCGGGTGCTTGGAACAACGTTCCTCTATCTGGTCGGGGTGGTGCCGCCGATCGTGCTCGGTTCCCTCGCCCTGGCAGTACTGGTCAACCGTCAGCTCCCAGGCATTCATCTGTTTCGCGGGGCCTTCTACACGCCCGTGCTGGTGTCGATCGTGGTGGCGGCGATCGCCTTCCGCTGGCTTTACGCCGAAAACGGTCTCCTCAATGGCTGGCTCAGCGCCCTGCTGGGGGAGCGCTTCAATCCGATCGGTTTCCTCAGCGATCCACGCCTGGCCCTGCCTTCGGTGATGGTGGTGACCCTCTGGAAGGGTTTGGGCTATTTCATGGTGATCTTCCTGGCGGGCCTCCAGGGCATCTCCCCGGAGTTGTACGAAGCCGCCTCTCTCGATGGCAGCGAGGGCTGGCGCCGGCACCTGGACATCACCCTGCCGCTGCTGAGGCCATACATCACTCTGGTGGCGGTGATCTCAGCGATTTCAGCCACCAAGGTGTTCGAGGAGGTCTTCCTGATGACCCAGGGTGGCCCGGCCGATGGCACACGAACCCTCGTCTACTACGTCTATGACCAGGCGTTCTCCGAATTGGAGATCAGCTATGCCTGCACCGTCGGGCTCGCCCTGTTCGTGATCGTGCTTCTGCTGAGCCTGGTGCGTTACCTGGTGGCGGGGGAGAAGGGTCTCACCTGATGCCAGGTGCCAGGGGCTGTGGGGCAAGGGAGCGAGCGGCATCGGATGGCAAGCTGGCCTCCTTTCCGCTGTTGTGACTGAGGTGGGCCGTTGAGCGGTGAATCCGGCACCCCGTCCAGCGATCCAGCGCTCGACACCCGCTCGGCCATCGGGATCGTGGGGGGCGGCCAGCTGGCCCTGATGCTTGCCGAGGCCGCCGCCAGGCTGGGTGTGGAGCTGCACCTGCAGACTCCCTCGCTGGACGACCCTGCCGCCGCCCTGGCCGCCGTCGTTGTTCAGGCCGATCTGGGCAACGCGGCCGCGACACGACGGTTGGGGGCGCGCTGCCTGGCGATCAGCTTCGAGAACGAATGGGTCGATCTGGAGGCCCTGGCTCCCCTGGCGGTGGAGGGTCTGGTGTTCCGCCCCAGCCTGGCGGCGCTGGAGCCCCTGGTCAGCAAGCGTCGTCAGCGGGAACTGCTGGAACGCCTGCATCTGCCCTCACCCCGCTGGCTGCCATTGGAACGCCTGAGCGATCCCCTGCCGCCGGATGAGATCCCGTCTCCCCCAGGCGCTGAGAGCGCGGAACCTGGACCGGTCTTCGACCTTGGCTTTCCATTGATGGCCAAGGCCTCCACCGGTGGCTACGACGGCAAGGGCACCGTGGTGATCCCTGATCCTGTGGCCCTCAAGGCGTTACTGGAGCGGGTGGATCCGGCCGAGTGGATCCTCGAGGAGTTCGTTTCCTTCGAGCAGGAACTTGCCCTGGTGGCCTGCCGGGATGGCCAGGGTCAGGTGGCCTGGTTCCCCTTGGCCCGCACCCATCAGCACCAGCAGGTGTGCGATTGGGTGCTTGCGCCCGCGTCCGTTGACCAGGCTGTTGAGGCCCTGGCTCGCAACGTGGCCGCTTCGATCATGGCCAGCCTCGACTACGTCGGAGTGCTTTCGCTCGAGTTCTTTTACGGGCCGGGTGGTCTGGTGGTGAACGAGCTGGCGCCGCGTACCCACAATTCCGGCCACTTCACGATCGAGGCCTGCTCGACCAGCCAGTTCGCCCAGCAGGTGCGAATCGTCAGCGGTGGAGACGTGGCAGACATCGAAGCTGATGGGCCCGGAGCGCTGATGGTGAACCTGCTCGGCATCGAGCAGAGCGCCCTGGAGGAGGCCGAGCGGCGAACGTCCCTGGCCAAACTCAGCGGGGCCCACCTGCATTGGTACGGGAAGCGGGAGTCGCGGCCGGGGCGCAAGCTCGGGCACCTGACCGTGCTGCTGCAGTCCACCACCCCGTCCGAGCTCGAGCTTGAAGCTGATCGGCGTCTGGCGGAGATTCGTTCGATCTGGCCCCTACCTACCGCTTTGGCCACCTAGAGTGTGTTTGGACTGCTGTGTTGGTCACTGCCTTCTACAGTTTTCTGATCTGACTCCCTTTTCGACTTGGGGGGTCTGTCGCGACGGCAACGTAGGCCGGTCTTGAGCCGGAAACGAAACCCCGCTTTGACCCCCCTTCTGGTTCATCCAGGTCGGAATCTGGGGCAGAACGGCATGGCGGTCCACCCTTTTGACCCATCAGATCCCTGGGCACTTCGGGCGCCTCCAGAGCGCCTGCAACGATCACGCCGATTGAGCCAGGCGGCAAGGTCTGTGGCGTCTTTGACGTGACCAATGCCGGCCCTCCCAAGGCCATCCCAAGCTGAGACCTCTGGCGGGGCCGGGCTCGTGGCAGGCCGCCCGGATCACCTGGCTCTCGAGAAAGACCTGTTCCTTGAGCAATGCCGGAGTAACGACTCACGCTTCGTGAATTTCTCAATCAAGACAGCGGCACCTTGCTGGGAATAGCGTTCGTGCCCCCAGCAGCCCAGGGCGGGCCAAGGCCCTGCGTTCCTCCCGTCACCTGGCTCCGATTGGCGCTGCGGCGATCAAGGGTGAACTGGTTTGCTCCGAAGGCAAGGCCGTACCTTTTTCCTCTGGGATCTCAGTGAATCGGGTTTCTGCGTCGTCTTGCACGGTCCAGTGACACGTCAGATCGACTACCCCGTGACGATCACGCTCCGTGATGGCTCCAGCCCGGAGCAACTTCAGCTGCTCGGCAGGATGCGCTGGTCCGATCGGGTGGCTGCTACCACCTTCGCTGGCCTTCGTCTCAAGACGTCGCCCACTCTCCTGCGCCAATCCTTTCTGGGCCGCTACCTGCACCCGTGATGGCTTTGTGGACAGGCCATTAAGGTCTTAGGCACCTGCTGCAGGCATGATTCGCCGATGCCGACCAGTCGTTCGAAGGCCCGCTCCGAACGGTTTCGCGTCGGCTGGATCAGTTTGCTGATCGGAGTGCTGCTCACCGTTCTGATCGTGGCTAATGCTGCGCACGAACGGCGCGTCGGAAACACCCAGATTGCTGACGACAGCCTGTTGATGCTCTGGTCGCCGGCCATCTTCCTCGTGGCGGGGGTGGTGTTCATCGTCCGGGGCCTGGTGCTCGATAACCCGCTCAAGTCTCTGTCCAGCTTCAGGCTGCCCAGGCGGCCGCAGTTCCTCAAGCCTCGGCCGAAGGCTGGTCCCGCTTCCGACCGGGCCGGCAGGCGGCAAGCCCGGAGGGCAGCGCCTCGAGCCGGAGGTGTGGGTGCTTCTGGAGCCGGCGCGAACGCTTCCGGACCGGAGGCCTCGGAAGCGGCTCCTGGGGGCACACCTGCACCGGAGCAGGAAGTCACCACACAGGAGAGTCCCCTTGATGATCGTTACCGTCAGGCCTGTGCGGAATTGGGGGTCGAGCCCGGCACCGACTGGATGGTGATCCGGGCGATCTGGCGCCGCAAGCTCCAGAGCTGGCACCCCGACCAGGGGGGGGACCATGAGGTCTGGTTGCGCAAGACCGCCGCCTACACCCTGCTTGAGGCCTGGGAGCAGTTCAAGGCCTGAGCGGCTTGGCGGACGGTGGCTGGACCAGGGTGGCCGCCCCCAGCGCCGCATGTCTCCAGCGGCACCAGGTTCTGTTGCGGTCTTCGCCTGGGGTGGTTGACGGAAATGGGCGCCGCGTTCCCGGTTGATCCCACTGAACCGCGAGCCTCTCCATGGGCTGGGGAACGGTGTCCTCGCCAGGGAGGCCGGGGAACCTCTGGAGCACCACTGCCTTGCCCTTGATCACCACGGCTCGGCCTCCCGATGGCAATCGATGCCCCGCAACCACTGCAGGCTGTTCTCGCCCATGGGCAGCTGGGCTCCCTAGGGCTTGCACGTCGACTTCAACCATGAGGCCGCTGGCGGCACCCATGCCCACGGCCAGGCCCAACGACTCGTCGATCGCCCTGAATTGGCGAAGATCGTTCAACAGCACGGTGGCCTTGCCCTTCTTCGCCCAGCGTTTGCCGGCCGCTGACCATCGGCACTCATGGATCGGCGTCCATCACCGGGGCCGGCCCGACCATGCGGGCCACCTGTTGCTGCGGGGCCACCATCGAGGGATTGGGCGTACCGAGCACCTCGTCATCACCCCGGCTCAGCCGCCCGGCGCTGGTGCCGCCAAGGTTCACCAGCGGCTCCTTGAGGTCATCGCCATCGGCGGCCCGCAGGGACAGATCCAGTGGCAGAAGGGCTTCTTCCAGGTCGAGATCCGCCGGGGGGCTTGGAGGGGGGCTTGGAACTGCCCGGTGACGGCACTGGGAGCAAGGACCTGCTCTGGTTCGCCTTGCAGGGCCGCACGCCCTCGGACTCAGCCATGGGGCTCCTCCGATCGCACGCCCTGCTCCAGCCGTTCTCGGGTCAACGGATGCTCCAGCCCCAGGGTTCGGCTGGCCTCGATGTCGGCGCCCTTTGGATCAGGCCTTGATCACCTGGTCTCGCCCCTGGCGCTTGGCCTCAAGCAGGGCCAGATCACTGCGGATCAGCAGGGATTCGCTGGTGTCTTCATCCCTGCGCCACTCCGACACCCCCAGGCTGATCGTGACTTTCACCATGCCCTTTTCGGTGGGGATCCGCACCTCCTTGACCATGGTGCGGATCGATTCAGCCACCCGCAGGCCGGCACTGATGGTGGAGCCGAACAGCAGCACGACGAATTCCTCGCCTCCGGTGCGGCAGAGCATGTCGGTGCCCCGCAGGCGCGTTCGGACCACCTCCACCAAGGCGACCAGAACCTGATCACCCACATCGTGGCCATAGGTGTCGTTGACGGTCTTGAAGAAATCGATGTCCATGGCGATGGCACAGATCCCCGCCCCGGAGCGTTTGCCACGCAGGATCTCCTCGTTGAGGCGACGGAACAATTCGCGGCGGTTGAAACAGCCGGTCAAGGGATCAATCGTGGTGAGCCGTTCCAATTCCTGTTCGCGCGCTTCAAGAGACTTGTTGGTGCTCTGCAGGCTGTTGGTCAGTCGGTTGATGTCTTCGCCGCGCTGGTTAACGATAAAGGCAAGATCCTGAAGTTCAGTCACCAGGGAGAGCTTCAACTCGGGCAGATGTTGAGCGTTGAGTTGGCCATCTGCACCGATGCTGGTCAAGGGGCTAAGCATCAGTGTAAACTGGTTGTCGATGAAGCGTGCAAACACCTCGCTGAGGAAAGATCCAAGTACAAGAATCCAAGCCAGAGTGCCAAGGAAGCGGGCACTGGCAAGTTGTAATAGGATCACATTGTTGGCAGCAGCTTCCACGATTAAAACCGTGTACTCCTTGACCACACCATTGATCTCGTAAGCATTGAAGGTCTGTTGGCGTGCCCAGTAACTCTGCACCCAGCGCTTCATCTCCGGCATCGGTTGGCGCGGTGAAATCAGCCCGAGGCTGTTGGCTTTGATGGTGTTGTTGGTCGCTTGGTTGTAGTCGTTGCGAAGGTCCTTGAACAGCTGGCGGTTGGAGCTGTAACGAATCCCTTCGTTTGAGGTCACTTCAAAGTTGATGTCATGCTGCGTGCTGACTGGATTGTCGGTCAAGCGCTCATTGCTTTTTACATTCTTGATGATCACGTCCGAGGCAATATCAAGCCTTTCCAGGACACCGTCCTGAACGCTGCTCACCAGTTCGTGGCTGCTCATTACCGTGAGGATCAGGCTCGGCACGACAATCGACAGAAAGGTGATCGCCAGGATCAGATCTTTCAAGGAGAGTCCGCGTTCCTGGCCCACGGGGGCCATGGTCTTGATCGCCAAAAAGATGGCGAAGGCGAGCGCGGTGTTGAGCACCCCATTCACCCCTTGCTTGAGAGCCGCCAGGGTCGTGTTCGGCAGGTCGATGCCGATCACTTGGTGGTAAAGGAGAAACACCAGCGGGGCCCCGAGCACCAGCCAGTAGAGAACGTCGCCCACCACGACATGGCCATAGCGGCTATGGCCGTCCCGGTGAAGGATCGTGTTCACCGCAATAGTGAGCCAGATGATTTCGGCGCTGAAGGTGAGCACGGCCCAGCCGTGGCCCCACAACGTGATCGTGGCGAGGGAGGCGATCAGCCCGATTGGGATCGCTCGGACTCCCCCACCCAGCAGTAACACCAGCACCGGCACAATCGAGCCGAGCAGCAGATGAACGCCGAACAGCATCGGAATCGGTTGAAGGTTGAGGCCAAAACCCACCAACCCAAGGACTACCACCAGAAGCAACTGGCGTGGCCCCCGGAGCCAGCGATGGAGGGGATGGGGTGGGCTCGCTGCCATTGAAATGCCTTGGAGCCGAGTCAACCCGCGGGGACGTTCCAGTAAGACACCATTTAAGCCGATGATCTCTGAACTGACCTGGGTTGTTGCTGTTCTCCCCTAAGGCCGGGTCAACAGCCGCGCCAGGCCTTCCTCCAATTGCTCGGTGCTCCAAGTGCCAATCACGAACACTTCCTGGGCTGAATGACCTCGGCGGGCGATGAGCTTGTGGCCCCCTTGGATCGTTGTTGAGACCCGAAGCCGCAATTGATCCGAGCGACCTTTCACCCGGCAGATCACCGCAGGGGTGATGGTGTCGATGCCCGGTTGGGCGGCCAAGGCCTTGAGCACTGGGATCAACCCCTCAATGTACGTGCTGTGGGTGATCACCACCCGTCCCATCGGTTTTCCCAGGCAGGCCCGCAGCCTACAAAGTCTGCCAACATGGTGACCCCCGCCGCATCGGGATGCCTGCTGATGGCCAGGATTCAGGCTCGCACCTCCCAGGTGAGCACTCGATGCAAGGCGCAGAGGTCTCAGGATCACTTGATCGGCCAGCGATTGCCGAGCGCCTGAGCCATGCCCTGGGTGTCCCCGTGGAAGTGGTGAGCCGTCAGGACCGGGTGCTCCATCGGGTCACTGGTCTGGCGGTCTGCTCCGGGAAGGTCCTGAGCTATGTCATCGATGCCCAGGCCCGCACCGTGGCCACCCGCAACCTTCTTGAGCTCACGCGCCTGAGCCGCGAGGTGGCCTAGGCCCGCTCAAGGGGGGCCATGGTCAGCCCCTCCATGCTCAGTTGCTGGTGGTAGAGCTCGGCCTGCTCCATCGGCCCGCTCCACACCACCGCCGACCCCTGGGAATCGATCCTCTGGACCAGTTTCCAGGCTTGGTCAGGCCCCATGGCGGGGATGTAGCGCACAAGGCAGTCCACCACGTGCTGGAACGTGTTGACGTCATCGTCCAGCACCACGACGTTGTACGTGGGGTAAGGCTCCTGCAGCCGGCGGCGCTCCAGCACCGGTTGGCCGCGGCTGGGGGTGGCGCTCAGCTGGTTCATCTCTCGGTTCGCACCGCTCCCAAGCCTAGGTACAGTGACAGCGATTGTTGTTCCGATGGCGCCATGTTGATCTCCCTGGGCTGGGCTTCGCTGGCGGCGGTGTTCACCCTCTCGATCGCTTTTGTGGTCTGGGGCCGCAACGGTGATGGCAGCATCGATTTCTGAGTTTCGCCGTCCACTGCTGCGCCTGCATCGAGGACACCGATGAGCGAGCTGCAGTTCAACACAGCTCTCGCCAGCCTGGCCGCCGTTCTGCTCGTCTTCGTCAGCGGCGGTGTGATCTACCTTTCCACGGTCGAGTGGCGAGATCGGCGCCGTCGCAACCGCCCTGAATCCAAGCGGCGCACTTGAGACCCGCCATGGTTCAGCTCTCGGCAGCCGGCCTGGCCGGCTCCCTGCGTCGTTCCCCTCCGCCCTTTCCTGCCGCCCTCACGGCCATGGTCACGGCGCTGCTGCTCCTGGCTCCGGCTCTTTGGCTTGGCCATCACCCCCGTCCCCAGGCCCGGGGGCTCGAGCGCATCCTGGCTGTGTCGGCGATGCTGCAGAGTTTTCCGGCCGATCCGCGGCGGCCGGCCCCAGGCCTGTGGGTCCAGCGCCTGGGCCCTGATTCTTCCAGGCTCTGGAAGCTGCAGCGGGGCAATTGGTGGCAGCTCTGGGGGCGCCATGGCGACGCAGGGCTCTATCTGGTTGTGCCCGCCGACAGTTTCAGGGCCGCCGCGGTCGAGTTGCCTGCTGGCAGTTTGCGCGTGGATGATCTGGTGGTTCTGGCGCCCGACCCCCTGGCGGCCAGCCTGCTCAAGGAACCCCTGGCCCTGAAGCAGCGTCAGCCTCGGGGCCTGGAGGAGCGTTGCGTCAGTCAGCTGCGCAGCCAGCAGGTCGTCTACTGGACCGACACGGCCCTGGGGCAGATGCTGGGACCGCTTTCCTCGCTGCTGCAGAGCTTTCAGCAAGGATGCCTGCAGCTTGGAGGTCAGGGCGCCACGCTCACCTGGCAAGGGGAGACCTCCTCCACCCCAGGGTTGCTGAGTCGCCAACCGGCCCCCTTGGGGGCGATCCAACCACCTCGACCCCTTGGGGAGAACCTCCTGCTGGAACTGCGTGGCGAGCGGCTTGATCTGATCCTGGCGGACCTGCTCGATCGCCAGATGATCCGTGAACCCCTGGCCAGCCGCTATGGCATCGGCGATCGCCAGCTCGCCCTGCTTCGGCGCACGCCTTTCCTGTTGAGCCTCAGGCCCCAGGCCAAGGGTCCGTTCCAGGCCTCCCTTGAGTTGCAGCTGGCCGTAGGAGATCAACGCGCCCGATGGGCGGGGCTGCTGGCCCCGCTGCGCAAGGCGTTGCTCGATCAGGGACTCGGGGAGTCCAGCCCCCAGATCCACCCCACCGGCAGCCCGTCGGTGCTGCCCACCAGTTCCTGGCAGAGGGATGACGGCACGGTGGTCGGGGGCTGGCGCTGGCTGAGCCCGGCGTCCAGCCGTGAGCCCCAACTGCTGTTCTTCCTCGGTCCAGAACCCGCATGGGCTGGAACCAGCCTTCCCTGGCCTGATGCCCGGCCCCAGGGTGGCGTGGCGCTGGACTTGCGGATCCGCCCCGCCGCCCTGGGGGCCCTGGGTCTGCTGCCAACGGAACTGCCCTTGTTGGTGCGCCGTTCCGATCAGTTGAGCCTGCTCAGTGGCGTCGGCCAGGGGGGTGGCCGTGGCGGTGGTCGCTCAGGCAGCCTCAGCGGCTCTCTGCAGCTGCCGTCTCGCCTTCGCTGAGTCCGCTGGCCGCCTCTGTCGCTTCCGTTGGATTGGTTGTGCCTTCCGGGGTCTCGGAGAGCTCTTTGCTTGCCGTGTCGGCACTGGAGGCCCGTTCGCGGCGCCGGCGCTCGGCGGCCAAGGTCTCCTCCATCATCTCCACCGCCTGGGCCATGCGCTCCAGGTTGGTGGTGTAGAGCCCCAGATCCTTGTCGACGCGACCGCGGATCAGGCCCATGGTTTCGGCCACCGCGTGGGCCGCCTGGCGCAGGGCTTCGGGCTCCAGAGCCTCTGACCCCTTGGCCTGCTCCAGAAGGCTGAGCAGCCCCACGGCCACCAGACGTGAATAGTGGAAATCGGGCCTCTGGATGCTGGCCAGGGCGCTGCCCAGGGGCTCGGGGGCCCCATCCCCCTGGTGGTCCAGCCATGACTTCACTGTTTCCAGGTCGTGGTCACCGATGGCGGCCACCGCCGCCTGCCGCTGCTGACGCAGATGGCTGGCATCGAAGCCGGAGGAGGCGCAGATGGCCTGGAACAGGGGCTCTTTTTGCTCCGGAGGGCGGTACCCCCGGGCGAATCCGTCGAACACCTGGACCAGGCCTGAGGCGAACAGGGCATCCGGCTGGAATCCTTTCTGGTGGCTGAGCAGGTGCAGTTCCACCAGCAACTCATCGACGAGACGCCGATAGAGGGGAGCGATCACATGGGGGAAGGCGCCGTGGAAGGCGCGCTTGCTGTCGGACACGGTGAGACTTGCGCTCACACTTCTCGGGCTAGGGATGCTTGGACCCTAGCGCTCACGGGGCTCGTTAAGATCGATTCAACTGCGTTCTCCCTGCCCATGATCCCGATCGTGATCGAAGAGTCGGGCCGAGGCGAGCGCGCATTCGACATCTATTCACGACTGCTCCGGGAGCGGATCATCTTCCTGGGCGAACCGGTCACAGCCGAGTCGGCGAACCGGATCGTGGCCCAGCTCCTCTTCCTGGAGGCGGAAGATCCCGACAAGGACATCTTCCTCTACATCAATTCACCCGGCGGCTCCGTCTACGACGGCCTTGGCATCTTCGACACCATGCAGCACATCAAACCCGATGTGCAGACCGTCTGTGTGGGTCTGGCGGCCAGCATGGGCGCTTTCCTGCTCAATGCCGGTGCCAAGGGCAAGCGCAGCAGCCTGCACCACTCGCGGATCATGATCCACCAGCCCCTGGGCGGTGCCCGTGGCCAGGCCAGCGACATACGGATCCAGGCGGATGAAATCCTCTACCTCAAGGACAAGCTCAACAGGGAACTTTCCGATCGCACCGGCCAGGAGCTCGAGCGCATCCAACAGGACACTGACCGCGACTTCTTCATGTCTCCCCATGAAGCTCAGGCCTACGGTCTGATCGACAAGGTGATCGAAAAGCGACCGATTCGACCGGTCTGAATACAGATATTGAACTCACGTAAAAGAGCGTTCATCTGATGAGATGAACGCTCTTTTCAGTTGAAACTCAATCGATTGACCCCTCAGACAATCTCAGACAGCGGTGCTGCTGATCAACGGTGAATAGCGATCTTTCTCAGGAATATCGGCGAACTCGGAAAGAATCGCCCTGAACTCATCGCCATCGAGGGTTTCCTTCTCGATCAACAACTCCACCAACCGGTCCATGGCTTCGCGGTGCTCGGCCACAAGCTTGAGGGTTGCCTGGTAGGAGTCTTGAACGATGCCACGCACCGCCTCGTCGATCTTGCTGGTGATCGAATCGGACGCATCACTGCGGGTCATCAGATCGCGACCCAGGAACACCTCCTGGTTGCCTGCCTCCAGGGAGACCGGGCCCAGATCGCTCATGCCGAAACGCGTGACCATCTGGCGTGCCATCGAGGCCACCTGCTGGATGTCGCCGCCGGCTCCGGTGGTCACCTCGGCGTGACCGAAGACCACATCCTCGGCCGCGCGTCCCCCCAGGGCACCCATGATCCTGGCCTTGAGCTGCGCACGGCTCACCAGCATCTGCTCCTCGTCGGGAGAGAACCAGGTCAGACCCTGGGCCTGGCCGCGAGGGATCAGGGTGACCTTCTGCACCGGGTCGTGCTGCTTGACCAGGGTGCCCACCAGGGCATGGCCAACCTCGTGATAAGCGATCAGGCGCTTGCTCCGGCCATCGGTGAGAGGCTTGCCCTCCATGCCGGCTATCACCCGATCCACGGCGTCATCAATCTCGGCAAGGGTGGTGGCCTCCTTGCGCCGGCGGGCGGTGAGAATCGCCGCCTCATTGAGCAGGTTCGCAAGATCGGCGCCTGTGAACCCGGGGGTGCGGCGAGCTACCGCTTCAAGTGACACGTCGCCTGCCAACTTCTTGTTGCGCGCGTGCACGTTGAGAATCGAAAGCCGACCTTTGATATCGGGCGGATCCACGCCCACCTGACGGTCGAAGCGGCCGGGCCGCATCAACGCCGAATCGAGCACGTCGGCCCGGTTGGTGGCGGCAATGATGATGATGCCGCTGTTGCCCTCGAAGCCATCCATCTCGGTGAGCAGCTGGTTGAGGGTCTGCTCGCGTTCGTCGTTGCCGCCACCGATACCGGCACCCCGCTGCCGGCCCACAGCATCGATTTCATCGATGAAGATCAGGCAGGGGCTGTTTTCCTTCGCCCGCTTGAACAGATCGCGAACCCTGCTGGCGCCCACGCCAACAAACATCTCCACGAATTCGGAGCCCGACAGGGAGAAAAAAGGAACTCCGGCTTCCCCGGCGATCGCTTTGGCCAAAAGGGTCTTGCCTGTTCCAGGCGGACCCACCAGAAGCACCCCTTTGGGGATCTTGGCGCCCACGGAGGTGAAGCGTTCGGGGGTCTTCAAGAAGGTGACCACCTCCTGAAGGTCCTGTTTGGCTTCCTCCACCCCGGCCACGTCGTCAAATTTGACCCCGGTATCCGCCTCCATGGCGAAACGGGCCTTGGTCTTGCCGAACTGCATCGCCTGACCGGGCCCCCCTGGCATGCCGGAGGAGCGGCGGGCCAGGAAGATCAACGCTCCGATCAGCAACAGGGGGAAGAGCAGGTTGCCCAGGATCCCGAGCAGGGGCGGTGTGGCGCGGGGCGGGTGCACATCGAAGCTGATGCCTTGCTCCTTGAGCTGGTTGATCAGGTCCGGTGAGAGGCCCGGCAAATCAACACGCAGACGCTGAACGCGGTTGTCCAGATCGGGATCGATCGCCTCCACGACGGCGCTGCGTCCACCTTCATAGACGTCCACCGCGGTGACCCGGCCGGCCTCGATGTAGTCGAGGAAGCGTCCGTAACTCATCCGCGCCACGGCAGTGTTGCGGGCTGCCACTCGGGCACTGCCGGCGCCGGGGTTGGCTCCGGGGTTGAATCGAGCGATCCCTCCCTGGCCCAACAGCTGCCAACCAAGGAAGACCGCAACAGCGAGGGGCAGCAGCCAAAGGGCGATCAGGCGCCAGCGTTGGTTCATGGAGGGGGATATTTTTTAGAACTTTAAGAGCCGCTCTGGCGCTGCCGTGGTGCGCTGAACCCGATCAGTTCAGTCGCCCGCCCGCCAGTTCGCCATGGATACTCCCGTCGAGGCTTGGCTCCTCGCTGAGCGTCGGTTCGATCGTCAGCTCCACCGCCTCGATCGTTTCCAACAGGCTGGGCCCTCCGAGGTCGTGGGTCCAGATTTCCACCTCACAACCGTCGGGTGCACTGAAGCTGAGCAGTTCAAAGGGGAAGACCACCCGCTCCAGGTAGAACTCCTGCGGTCCGCAGCAGCGGACGATCACCATGCGGTCGCTGGAGTTGCGATAACCGCACGAGAGCAGCGCCAAGGAACATCTCATCAAGTCGGAACCATCTACCCATTAAGGCTGTACCCGCTTGGTGACGATCTTGACGGTTTCAGCTTCTTAAGGGTTTCTCAAGGGACTTCGGCCAAGCGGTGCCAGTGCGGCGCCCAGCTCGGATCAAAGGCTGCGCAGGGCCGTGATCGGATCCAACCGCGCCGCCCGGCGGGCTGGCACCACACCGAAGAACAGCCCGATCGATCCGGAGAGCCCGACGGTGAACAGAACGCTGCCGGCACTGATCGCCGCGGGAAGCGCCGTAAAACGGCTGACGCCAGCGATGGCCGCCAGCCCAACCGTGCTGCCGATGACCCCACCGAGGGCCGCCAGCACCAGAGATTCCACCAGGAACTGCAGCAGCACGTCGCTGCTGCGCGCTCCCACCGCCTTGCGCAAGCCGATCTCCTCGGTGCGTTCGCTCACCGAGACCAGCATGATGTTCATGATTCCGATCCCGCCCACCAGCAGCGATACCCCACCGATGGCCGCCAGCATCAGGGTCAGGCCGCCGGTGATCGTGCCCACGATCGCCAGGGCGTCCTTCTGGGAACGCACGGCGAAGTCGTCTTCGCGAAGAATCTTGTGGCGCTGGCGCAGAAGATTGGTGATCTGGAATTTGGCCGCGTTGGTGCTGGCCTCGTCGCGGGCTTCGACACTGATGACACTCAGGGTCACCCCGAAGCTGGGGTCTCGGCCACTGAGCTTGCTCACCATGGTGGTGAGTGGGATGTAGGCGGCCTCATCAGGGTTGGAGCCGAAGGCGCCACCTTTTGGCGCCATGATGCCGATCACCTCGAAGGACTGATCGCGGATGCGGATGCTGCGGCCGATGGCCGAGCCTCCGGAGGGAAAGAGCTTGTCGCGTAGATCGGGGCCGATCACGGCCACGTTGCGGGCCGACTGAAGGTCCTTCTGACCCAGGAACCGGCCCTGGGCGACGTCGAAGCGACGCACACTCAGGAAATCGGGGGTGATCCCCGAGATGGTGGCATTGGCGGTGTTGGAGCCGGCCTGCACCACCTCGTTGAGGGACACCTGCGGAGCGACCCTCCGAATGCTCGGCACCTGTTGGGCGATCGCCTCGGCGTCTTCCAGCACCAGGGTCTTGGGGGTGTCGATCCCCTGGCGGCGCGTGTCGTTGTTGCCGGGCACGATGAACAGCACGTTGGCGCCCAGGGTGTTCAGCTGACCCTCCGCCAGGTTCTGGGCCCCGGTGCCCACCCCCACCAGGGTGATCACCGAGGCGTTGCCGATCACGATGCCCAGCATGGTGAGCAGGCTGCGCAGCCGATTGGCCCTCAGGGTGCTGAGGGCCATGGACACCGTTTCCCGCAGTGGAAGTTGCACGGACACGGGCTAGGCCCAGTTGGCGCTGTTGTCCGACGACACGATGCCCACCTTGACCAGGTCCGTGGAGCCGCTCACGCCGGTGAGGGTGCCGGCGGTCTGTACCACCAGATCTCCTTCCTGCAGCAGGCCCAGGTCCTGGGCCACATCCATGGCCTGGGAGAAGGTGCCGCTGGTGGAGTCCTGGGCAAGGATCAACAGCGGGTTGACACCCCAGACGAGCTGCAGTTGCCGCGCCACTTTTTCTTCACTCGTGATCGCCAGGATCGGGGTGGCCGGACGGAACTTACTCACGTTACGGGCGGTGGAACCGCTCTTGGTTAGGGGGAGGATCGCCGCCGCACCGAGCTGGCGGGCGATGCTGCTCACCGCCTGGCTGATGGCATTGGGAATGGTGCTGGCGATGTGGCTGTCAAGGGTGCGCAGGGGGTAATCACGTTCGATCCGCCGGGCAATCTGGGCCATGGTCGCCACTGCCTCCACCGGGTAGTCACCGACGGCGGTCTCGTTGGAGAGCATCACGGCATCGGTGCCATCGAGGATGGCGTTGGCCACATCGCTCACCTCGGCGCGGGTGGGCCGGGGGCAGCTCGCCATGCTGTCGAGCATCTGGGTCGCTGTGATGATCGGAATCCCCAGGCTGTTGGACTTGCGGATCAGTTCCTTCTGCAGCAACGGCACCTCCTCGGCGGGCATCTCCACGCCCAGGTCGCCCCGGGCCACCATCACCCCATCGCAGAGGGGCAGGATCGCGTCGATCTGATCGATCGCCTCGAATTTCTCGATCTTGGCGATCACAGGCGTGGTGTGGCCATGGCTGCGGATCAGTTCGCGGATCTCCTCCATGTCGGAGGGATTGCGTACGAAGCTGAGCGCGACCCAGTCCACACCCTGGGCCAGGCCGAAGGCCAGATCCTCGCGGTCCTTGGGGGTCATGGCCCGGATCGAGAGCTGAACGTCGGGGAAGTTGACCCCCTTGTTATTGGAGAGCACCCCACCAACGGTGACGCGGCAGTGGAGGGTCTGCTGGGGTAGGTCGATCGATTCGACGACCATTTCCACCCTGCCGTCATCTAGCAGGATGCGGCAACCTTCCACGACTTCCGAGGCCAGCTTGTCGTAGGTGACCGTGGCGATCGACTGATTGCAGGCCACCTCGCGGGAAGTGAGACTGAAGGGATCGCCGCCAGCCAGGGTGATGGGCCCTGCTTCAAAGCGCCCAAGGCGGATCTTCGGGCCCTGGAGATCCTGCAGGATGCCGATGTGGATTCCCAGCTCTGCTCCCACCTGGCGGATGGTGGCGATGCGGGCGGCATGGTCGGCGTGGTCGCCGTGGGAAAAGTTGAGCCGGAAGGTGGTCGCGCCTGCCTGAACCAGTTGCTTGAGCCGCTCGGCGGACTCCGTGGCGGGGCCGATGGTGGCCACGATCTTCGTGCGCCGCGTCAGATCGGGCTGGGCCATCGGATGGTCCAAAGGATTTTGCGGAAACTACCATCCGGCGAGGCCTCTGATGCCACCGCCTCCCCGTGGACCTCGATGCTTACCAGCGCCAGGCGCGCCTGACAGCCCATTACCCCGAGGTGGGATCCAACCCGATCTACCCCACCCTCGGCCTGTGCGGCGAGGCGGGTGAAGTGGCCGACAAGGTCAAGAAAGTGCTGCGGGACCGGCAGGGAGTGTTCGATGCCCAGGTGCTCGACGGACTCAAGCTGGAGCTTGGGGATGTTCTCTGGTACGTGGCTCAATTGGCGAGCGAGCTGGGGTTCAGCCTCGAGGAGATCGGCCAGGCCAACCTGAGCAAGCTGGCCGATCGCGCCGCCCGCGACGTGATCTCAGGTAGCGGCGATCGCCGTTGACGAATATCATGGCTACTAACGGAAAGAATTTTGGAACCGCTGCTGGAGCCCCTATCCGAGCGAGGTTTCGATGTCCTCGGCGGTCTTGAGGGCTCCCTTTGCGCCCTATTGGCGGTCCTTGAAGCCCTCGACACCCAGACCTACGTCCACTCTCAGCGGATGGCGGATCTCGCTGCCGCCCTCGCGGTCGAACTGGGGCTCAAGTCCCATCAGGTTGTGTGTGTCCGTGTTGGGGCCCTGCTCCATGACATCGGCATGATCACCCTGCCAATCGACATCCTCAACAAGCCCCAGGAACTGTCGATCGCCGAGCTCGCTGCCGTCACAAGCCATCCAGTCACCGGCTACGCGGTGCTGCGCAACATCCCCCTGCCCTTGCCGATGGACCTGGCCGTGCTGCAGCACCATGAGCGGCTCGATGGCAGTGGCTACCCCAATGGGCTCAAAGGCCAGGCCATCTGCCAGACCGCCCGCATCCTGGCGGTGGCCGACACGGTTGAAGCGATGGTGAGCGAGCGGCCCTACCGGGAGGCCCCAGGATTGAAGGCGGCCCTTGATGTGATCGAGCAGGGGAAGGAACGGCTGTTCGATTCCAAAGTGGTCGAGGCCTGCAGGCGTCTCTTTCTTGAGAAGGCCTACGCCTTCCCCGAAACGTTTCCCTCTTACCTGAATCCGGAATCGCCCGATGCGGCCGAGTCTGCTGCGCAGCGGGGTGAGGCTGAGCGGCCCCTGTTCTGATCGCCCATGACCCTGGCCGCCCCTGTTGTTCTCCTTGCCCGCTTCAGGCGTTCGCTCCTGCGCACTCGGGCTTGGTTGCTGAGCCTGAGTCTGGTGTTCGTGGTGGTTCTCGGGGCGGGGGAGCCTGTCGCTGCAGCCGATCTCCAGGTGAGCGGTGTCACATTGGAGCCCTGCCCGGCGAACGATGTGGGCACCCAGCCAGAGCTCCGCCGCGAGACGGAGGCCCGCTGTTATGCCCTGCGCGGGCAGGTGGTCAACCCGGGCTCCCGCCCTGTGGTCGACACCGATGTCTTCGCGCTGATCCTTGATGCCAGCGGCGAACCCGTGCTGCCCAACCGCTCACGGGTGGGCTCGATCGGTGATGTGCCCCCCGGTGAATCAGAGTTCGCCCTGCGACTGGCGGTGCCGCCTGGAACACCTGGGCCGTTCCGCTTCAGCAACGTCAAAGCCAGGGGCTTCAGCGCCCCGGTGCGCCGGCGGGCGGGCGCCGATGATGAGTTGTTGCCCCTTGAGGAGCAGTTGATGGGTGAAGCGTTTACCGCTCCTCCGGCTTAGTTGTGTCGTGCCACCAGGTTGTTCCGGCTGACAAAGGGGTGTGAGGTCGCAGGATCTTCAGATCCTTGAGATGAGTCGGCCGATGTGATGGTCATTCCGCTCAACTGGCGACGGCCGGCCGGCGAATCTCACCACTCCGCTGGGCGCAGACATCACCCACCTGCTCCCAAAAGCGACGAACACCCGCAATCTCAGACGACTTGAGGCCCGAAGGCCGATTGGCTGCGTGTTCACCGACGCGGTGACCCTGAGCGATGACGATGGAAATCATCGGCTGCGCCCTTGCGCCGGGCCTCCAGGGGCCAAATAATGACGGCGATGATCTGGAGTAAGCGATGGAAACTCAAGCTCTGACCATCGCTTCGACCCGATGACCGATCCCGGTCAGCGTCGCCCAAGGCGTCACAAGCGCAATCCGATGCCCAGCTCATTGGGCCTCGCTTTTCAGTTCCATGTCAACCGGGAAGAAGTTCTCCATGGAAGCGTCTGGGATCTCAGCGCCGGTGGAACTTGCCTTACCCTGCCCGGACGGAAGCACATTCAGATCAATTCCCAGGGATTGCTGATGATCAACCATCCCTTTCAGCATGAGGCGGTGAAACTCATGGCCTATCCATGCTGGGCGCAGTCCAGCACGAGAGTCACCTTTTTTGGGCTGATCTTCAGCGAAGGGCTGCTGAAGAAGGGGAGCTTCCTTGATGATTACATGCGCGGATCCTGGGTCGATCGCATGGCTGTTCATCAGCTGGATCAGGCGGCCTGATTCACCGGCGGCCGAACAAGCGGCTTGACCCTGAACGATTGGCCCACAGAACCGGCGGACAGCAGCCAGGGTGAGCCTCTGAGGTGGCTGGCCATGTTGCGATCACCCATTGATTGGTCGAGCTGAAGCGATTGAGCCTGCGCATGAGCCAACGGTGATCACTGCTCACCCTCGGCCTGCTTGCCCAATCCTTTGGTGCGGTGCCTCAAGCCCAGAGGCCTCGCCCTCGAGACTCCGGGTTTCGGGCGGCTCAAGGGGCTCAGACTGTTGCTGTGGGTGATGAACGGATGAGCGATTTCTGCGGCGCGCCGCCCTCCCTAGCCGAGGCCACCGCCGATCAGGGAGGCGCTGAGCCCCCCCAACAATGACTGCACCACGTTGAGGGCAAGGAAGGCGATGATCGCTGAGAGATCCAGCCCCCCCAGTGGTGGGATCAGGCCCCGGAACACATTCAGGTAGGGGTCGGTGATCGAACTCACCGTGGAGAGCACCGGATTGCCCCAATCCAGGTTGGGAAACCAGCTCAGCAGCACCCGCACCAGCAGGATCAAGGTGTAGATGCTCAGGGTCTGGGCCAGCACGTTGAGCAAAAGGCTCAGAGCTTCCATGGGGCGCGATCGAATGTCGTTCGACTCTATGCAGCCTCCGCCCAATCATCCAGGGCCTCGAACCGCTCCTGGGCCGCGGCGCTGTCCTCGGTTTCTGGTCGCCGCTGTTCAGAGGGTGCCGCAGCTTCCGTGGCCTCAGGCAGGGCCTGTCCTCCTGGCTCGTCGGCCTTGATGGCGAAGGTGCGGTGGAACTTTTCGCTCAAGCTGAGCCAGGAGGAGCGGCCGTCGCTCTGCCGACGGCGTTCGATGAATCCCTGGGCCAGCAGCTCCTTGATGTGGTCGTAGGCCCCGGAGCCCCGTAACTCCACCAGCTCAGATTGCAGCAGGCGTTTCTTGAGGGCGATCGTGGCCAGGGTACGCAGGGAGGCGGTGGAGAGGTCCACCGGCAGCAGGTTCTGCACCAGATCCCCGAGACTCTCCCGCAGCTGCAGGCTGTAGCGCGGGCCTTCCTGGTGGATTTCCAGGGCCGTGTCCCGGTGGGCGTAGTCAGCCATCAGGGTGATCAGGGCCAACTCCGCCTGCTCACGACCCACGCCGGCGATCTCCGCCAATTCAGCGAGGCTGAGGGGGCGACCCTTCAGATAAAGGATGGCCTCGAGGTGGGCCGGAAGGGAGAGGGATTCGCTGGGCATGGTTCAGCGCCAGCAGGACTGAATCGCACCGTACCGCATGCCAACCGGCTCAGGCCAGGGCGGGCCTGGGCGCAGTGTTCGGTCCGAGGAACAGCCGGTAGGCGGGGTTGTTCGTCTCATCCCAGTGGCGGTAGGCCAGGCTCTCCAGGAAGTGGCTCCAGGCCTGGCGATCCTGCGCGCTCACCTGCACGCCCACCACGATCCGTCCCACATCCGCCCCGTGGTTGCGGTAGTGGAAAATGCTGATCGTCCAGTCGGGGTGGAGGGCGTTGACGAACGCCATCAGGGCTCCGGGCCGCTCAGGGAACTCAAAGCGGTAGAGAAGCTCTTCGACCTGCTCAAGGGCGGAGCCCGTCCCCTCGACCAGCGGCAACCGGCCCCCCACCATGTGGCGCAGGTGCAGCTTGGCCAGTTCGTTCCCGCTCAGGTCGAGGCAGGGGAACCCGGCCGCCTCCAGCTCCGCCGTCAGGTTTTGGTTGTCGTCGTGGCCCTGGATCTGCACCCCCAGGAAGATATGGGCGGTCCGCGAATCGGCCATGCGATAGCTGAATTCCGTGAGGCTGCGGGAACCCAGTACCTCGCAGAGACGCCTCAGGCTGCCGGGCCGCTCGGGGATTTCCACCGCCAGCATGGCCTCGCGCTCCTCCCCCAGCTCGGCCCGTTCGGCCACGAAGCGCAGGCGATCGAAGTTCATGTTGGCGCCGCAGGCCACGGCCACCAGGGTCTTGCCCTGGAGCCCCCGCCGTAGCACATCCGACTTCAGCCCCGCCACAGAGAGGGCACCGGCCGGTTCCAGGATCGAACGGGTGTCTTCGAAGACGTCCTTGATGGCGGCGCAGATCTCATCGGTGGTCACCGTCACCATGGCGTCCACATGCTCCTGGGCCAGGGCGAAGGTGTGCTCCCCCACCCGGTGAACGGCCACACCGTCCGCGAACAGGCCCACCTGCTCCAGGCTCACCCGCTCGCCCGCCGCCAGGGAGCGGGTCATGGCATCGGCGTCGACGGGCTCCACCCCGATCACCTCCACCTGGGGCCAGAGGCTTTTCACGTAGGCGGCGATGCCGGCGATCAGCCCGCCGCCGCCCACGGCCACGTAGATGGCATCGGGGGGGGTGGAGCACTGACGCAGGATCTCCAGACCAATCGTGCCCTGGCCGGCGATCACCTCGGGGTCATCGAACGGATGGATGAAGCTGAGGCCCCGCTCCAACTCCAGCCGCCTGGCTTCGATGTAGGCCGCGTCGTAGGTGTCGCCGTGGAGCACCACCTCGGCTCCGCGGGCGGCCACCGAACGCACCTTCATCTCCGGTGTGGTGACCGGCATCACGATCACGGCCGTGCAGCCGAGTTTCTGGGCCGCCAGGGCCACCCCCTGGGCATGGTTGCCGGCGCTGGCGGCAATCACCCCCCGGGCGCGCTCGGCCGCCGAGAGGCCAACCATCTTGTTGTAGGCGCCGCGCAGCTTGAAGGAGAAGACCGGCTGCAGGTCTTCCCGCTTCAACAGCACCGTGTTGGCCAGGCGGGCGGAGAGGTTGGGGGCGGGATCGAGGGGAGATTCGATCGCCACGTCGTAGACCCTGGCCCTCAGGATCCGCTGCAGGTAGTCGCTCATCACGCCAGTGTGCCAAGGGCCCGTCCCTCCCTCTCGAAACGGTGACCGATGCCCCCGGCGGCCCTGAGAGAGGCCGTAGATTGAGTGGATCGGAACGGTTGCGAATGCATCTCAGTGAGCTGAGCCATCCGAATCAGTTGCATGGGCTCAGCGTCGCTGAACTCGAGGCGATCGCCCGCCAGATTCGAGAGAAACACCTCGAGGTGGTGTCCACCAGCGGCGGCCACCTGGGACCTGGTCTGGGGGTGGTTGAGCTCACGTTGGCCCTCTATCAGACCCTCGACCTGGACCACGACCGGGTGGTCTGGGATGTGGGTCACCAGGCCTATCCCCACAAGCTGGTCACCGGTCGCTACAACCAGTTCCACACCCTCCGCCAGCAGGCTGGTGTGGCGGGTTATCTCAAACGCTCCGAGAGTCGTTTCGATCATTTCGGGGCCGGCCACGCCTCCACCAGCATCTCGGCCGCCCTGGGGATGGCTCTGGCCCGCGACCGTCGGGGCGAAGACTTCAAATGCGTCGCCGTGATTGGTGATGGGGCCCTCACCGGCGGAATGGCCCTCGAGGCCATCAACCACGCCGGTCACCTCCCCCACACCAAGTTGTTGGTGGTGCTCAACGACAACGACATGTCGATCAGCCCACCGGTGGGGGCGCTCTCCACCTACCTCAACCGCATGCGGCTGAGCCCGCCGGTGCAGTTCCTCTCCGGGAATGCCGAGGAGGCGATCAAGCACCTTCCCTTCCTGCACGGGGAGCTACCCAACGAGCTCAGGACCCTCAAAGAGAGCATGAAGCGGCTGGCGGTGCCCAAGGTGGGCGCGGTCTTCGAAGAGCTGGGCTTCACCTATATGGGCCCGATCGACGGTCACAACATCGCCGAAATGGTGCGCACCTTCCAGGCGGCCCATCGCAGCGAGGGGCCGGTGCTCGTGCATGTGGCCACCACCAAGGGCAAGGGCTACCCCTACGCCGAGGCCGATCAGGTGGGTTACCACGCCCAATCGGCCTTCGATCTGAAAACCGGCAAGGCCTTCCCCTCCAGCAAGCCCAAGCCCCCGAGCTACAGCAAGGTCTTTGGCCAGACCCTGGTCAAGATCTGCGAGCAGGACCCCACCGTGGTGGGCATCACCGCCGCCATGGCCACCGGCACCGGCCTTGATCTGCTGGAGAAGGCCCTGCCTAAGCAGTACTTCGATGTGGGCATCGCCGAGCAGCACGCCGTCACCATGGCCGCCGGCATGGCCACCGCAGGCCTCAAGCCGGTGGTGGCGATCTACAGCACCTTTCTGCAGCGGGCTTTCGACCAGCTCATCCACGATGTGGGCATCCAGAACCTACCGGTCACCTTTGTGCTTGATCGGGCCGGCCTCGTCGGGGCCGATGGACCCACCCACCAAGGCCAGTACGACATCAGCTACCTGCGGGCCGTCCCCAACTTCACGGTCATGGCTCCCAAGGACGAGGCCGAGCTTCAGCGCATGTTGGTGACGTCGATTCAGCACAGTGGCCCCTGCGCGATCCGCATCCCACGGGGCGAGGGAGAAGGGGTTCCGCTCATGGAGGAGGGTTGGGAGCCCCTGGAGATCGGCCGGGCCGAGCAGCTCGCCGACGGCGATGAGCTGCTGATCGTGGCCTACGGGTCCATGGTTGCCCCGGCGATGGCCACCGCTGGCCTGCTCCAGGAGCAGGGGGTGCGGGCCTCGGTGATCAACGCCCGTTTCCTTCGGCCCCTCGATGAGGCCCTGATCGCCCCCATGGCCCGGCGCATCGGCCGGCTGGTGACGATGGAAGAAGGGGCCCTGGCCGGCGGTTTCGGTGCCGCGGTGGTGGAGGCCCTCAGTGATTTGGAGGTGCTGGTGCCCACCTTGCGCATCGGCATCCCTGATCAGCTCGTCGACCACGCCAGCCCGGACCAGAGCAAGCAGGCCCTGGGGCTCACGCCAGCTCAGATGGCCGATCGGATTCAGGAGCGGTTCGGGGCCGCGATTCGCCGCCAGCCTCTGGTCGTTTGAACTCGCCGCCATCGCTCCGCTGCCAGGTGCTGGTGGTGGGATCCGGTCCGGCGGGGGCTGATCTGGCACGGCGCCTCGCCCGCGCCCAGGTGCAGGTGCTGCTGGTGGACCGCATGGGTGACCTGCGTCAGGGGGCTTTCAGTAGTGCCGCCCTTCCCCTGGCTGCCCTGGAACGCCTGGAGCTTCCCGCCCAGGTTGTGGCGAGCCGCTGGAGCGAGTGGCAGTTGCTGGGGCCCGGCGACCAGCGGCGCGGGTGGGCCTCCGATCGGCCTTTGGGGGTGGTGCTGGAGTTCGGCGCCCTGCGCCAGTGGCTCGCGGATGAAGCCCGCGGCTGGGGCGCCGATCTGCTGCTGGCAGCCACGGCCCAAGGGAGCCAGCCTGTCGCAGCGGGGATGTGCACGCGCCTGCGTCTCGCCGGAAGAGGCTCCACGGAGGTGATCAGTGACTGGGTGGTCGATGCCACCGGTCAGGAGCGCGGGCTGATCGGCGATCCAGCCCCCGGCCACGGTTCACTGGTGGAGGGACTGGGGGTGGAGTGGCTGATTGAGCTGCCAACGGAGCGCTGGCAGCCCTGGGCCGATCGGCTCAGCTTCTGCCTCGGCTCCGACTGGGTTCCCCAGGGCTACGGCTGGGTGTTTCCGATGCAGCCGGGCCAGCTGAAGGTGGGTGTGTGCCGCTTGATTGATCCGGCGAGGCCCCAGCCCGGCCTGGGAGCTGTGCTGGCCAAGCTGATCAGCCGCCTGGACCTGGGGGGATACCGGGTCCTGGATCGCCACGGCGGCCGGATTCGCAGCACCATCGCCCGCCGGGAGAGCCATCGCCGCGGCCGTCTGATTGGCCTGGGGGATGCCGTCAGCACCGCCAACCTGTTGGGGGGCGAAGGCATCCGCCACGCCATGACCAGCAGCCAGCTGCTGGCGCCGTTGCTGGCTGAGGCCCTGCGGCATCCGGCTCGGGCCGAGCGTCTGATCGATGTCTATCCGAAACGCCTGCGTCGGGTCCTCGGCTGGCGCTGGGGCCTGAGTGGGCGCCTGGCGCGGCGCACCTGGCTGGGGTTGAGGGATTCGAAGGCCGATCGGCGTCTCGACGGGCTGCTCAGGGGGCTTGAACGCAAAAAAAGGGCAGAGGATCTCTCTGCCCTGTTGTTCGACTACCGCTTCGAGTGTTATGGGCTGCGGGCGGTGCCGGATCTGCTGGGCTGGCGCTGAGGCCCCAGGGGAGCCTGGAATCAGAGCACGCCGCGGGCGGCCAGACCCTGGATGGCGCCGATGCCGAAGATGTGCCCCAGGCTGGTGGTGGCCAGCAGGGCGGCGTGGCTCATGCCGCCGAAGAATTGCGAGTTGGGCAGTTTGGCGCCCACGTTGGGTTGTTGGATCGTGGCCTTGCCGATGCCAATGGCGATCACGTTGGCGACGATCATCACCAGGGCCACTTTCGGCGACCAGGAGAGCGAAGCGGGGGCAATGGCCAGGAGTGGTGCGATCATCATTTTGGGAGCGACGCCCCATCTTCCGGGTGTTCCCCAGCGTCGTGAAGCGCGCTTAAGACTTGTTCACCGCCCGCTGCCACTCCCCGCAGCTGCGATCGCGCTGCGACGCAGGTTGGCCACGGCGCCGCTCCCTTTGAGCGCGCTGATCGCCAGGTCGATGCGGTCAGTGACTGACCCTGATAAGGCCGGGCTGTAGGCGAAGGCCTGAGACTCGGGACGGATGCCACGCATCACCAGTTCGAGGCGGCTCCGATCCAGCCCCTGGAGCACGTACTCCAATTGCAGATCGTCGGCCAGCACAGCATCGGTGAGCCCGCCTGTGATCAGTCGTCCGGCATCGCTCACCCGCGGCAGGGGCACGATCTGGATCGCTGGCCGGGCGCCCAGTTGATTGAGCTCGAGCAGGAACTGCTCACTGATGCTGCCCGGCCTTGCCGCAACCCGCTTGCCTCCCAGATCACCCAGGGAGCGGATGCTGCCACCGCCGATGCTCTGGGGAGCACGCACGACGTTCACGGTGACGTAGCTCACCAATAACGAGGCCGCCACGATGCGGATCAGATAACTCAGCAGCACCAGGCTGTGCCCCCGTGTGGTGGTGGCGACGGTGTTGGTGCCCGGCCCGGTGGCCAGGATCTGGAAATCCCTGGCGAAACTGCGGCGCCATCCCCGCTGCATGGTTTCGGGGTTGGTTCCATGGCCTTCGACCCACCACATCAAGACGGTGACAACCAGGATGGCCACCAGAAAACCACCCAGAAGCTGCAGCAGTTCCGGCGCCAAAAGGGCGGCCACGATCGCCTGACCGAGGGCCAGGCGATCGCGGCGCACCAGCAACGACTGGCCGCCTTCCTGGATCGGCAGGCTGAAGCGGTAGCGCTTGAGCCGCTCCGGGGAGATGTTCAGGCAGCCCACGGCCACATCGATGACCCCGCGATCGGTGGCCTGCAGCAGGGCCGACGTGGTGGGCCAGGCACTGAACACGTAGGGCAGGCCCTCGCGGCTGGCCAGCTGTTGCCACAATTCAACTGCGAATCCCTTCCAGACATCGTCCTGGCGGTAATTGCAGGGCTGGGAGCCATCGGTCACCCCCACGCGCAGCACCGAGGCGGCCTCCGCGCGGGCGCCCAAGGCCACCGGAATCAGCGTCAGCCCCGTGGCTGTCAGGGCCAACACCAGCCTGCGGAGGCGCTTCATGGATCGCTCAGGACTTGGCTCGGGCGCTGAACCCCATGAGCACGAGCAGGTTGCTGAGGGTCAAGAAGGATTCGGCCCCACCATGGAGGGGGTCCACATCAGCAAGCTGGGCGCCGTAGGTCTGCTGGGCCACCACGGCGGCCACGATCGTGACGCCCACGAACACCAGCGTCATCTGAAAGCCCCGCAGGGCAAGGGTTGGGAAGCGTCCGCTGCGGCTGGCCCACCACAGGAACGCCAGGTAGGGCAGCAGGGAGAGAACGAACAACGGGGCTGGATCGAAGCGGGCCCAGTCACAAAGCAGACCGCTGAAGAGCTCCTTCATCGGGTCCGCATCAGCTGCCAGGCGGCACCGGCCATGGCCCCATTGCCCACCAAGGTGGTGGCGGCCTGAAACACCACGAGGCCTTGCAGTTCGGCGGCGTTGTCGAACAGGTGCCAGGTGCAGGCGGCCATGGCGCTGATCAGGGCCGGCACCATCGCCAGGGCCAGCCAGGTCCACTCGGGTTCCTGGCGCTGACGGCCCCAATGCTGCACCGCCAGCATCGCCAGGGCCCACTCCAGCACCGAGGTGATGTGGATCCACCAGGTGGGCACCGAAAGGGCGTGCATGGTGCCCGGCAACGACTGTGGTCCGTAATGTACGGAGCCGGCAGGGCTGCTGCGGCCCGATCTCTGATGCGCCCCTGTTGATGCGGCCCATGATCTGCGGCTACTACGGCGAGCACAACCTCGGCGATGACGCCCTGCTGGCCGCCCTGCTGGCTCAGCTTCCGCCCGATCAGCGGCCGTTGGTCACCGCCCATGACCAGGCCCAGGTGCAGGCCCGCTTCGGGGTGGACACCTGCGCCCGCCGCCGCTTGACGGCGGTGTTGTCGGCTCTGGGTGGTTGTGATGCGCTGGTTCTTGGCGGCGGCAGCTTGCTCCAGGACACCACCAGTTTCCGCAGCCTCCTCTACTACGTGCTGCTGATCGTGGCCGCCCGCCTGCAGGGACGGCCCGTGCTGCTCTGGGCCCAGGGGTTAGGCCCACTCAAACGCCGTCGCAGCCGTCTTCTGGCGCGGCTGGTGTTGCCCCTCGCCTCGGGGATCAGCTGGCGAGATCCGGCCTCGGCGGCCCTGGCCTCCCGCTGGGGGGTTCGCGCCGCCGTCGGCAGCGACCCGGTGTGGGCCCTTCCCCTCGGCCATTGGCAGGGGGACGGCGGCCCCATCCTGCTCTGCTGGCGATTCAGTCCACTGTTGGATGAACCCCAATGGCGACGGCTGCTGGACGCCCTCGACCAGCTGGCGGAGCTGGCGGATCGGCCGGTTCATTGGTTGCCGTTTCATCAGGATCAGGACGCGGCTCTGCTGGAGGAACTCAAACGCCGGGGTTGGTTGCCGCCGGCGCTGGCTCGGCGGAGCCAAGGGGCGGCGGCAAGCAGCCCGGCTGAGGCCATGGCCTTGTTCGAGGGGGCCTCACTGGTGATCGCGATGCGCCTCCATGCCCTGATCCTGGCGGCTCTTTCGGGGGCTCCCTGTGCCGCCCTCAGTTATGACCCCAAGGTGCGCGCAGCAGCAGACGGTTTCGACTGCCCCTGCCTGGAACTTGATGGCCCGTTGCAGGCCGGCGAGCTGCTGAGCCAGTGGCATCCGCTGCTGGATCAGCCCACCGATCCGGCCCGGATCGAGACCCTGCGCCAGGCCACCGCCGTGCACCGGCAGCTGTTGCTGGATGGCCTGGCCCGATCGGCGCGCTGAGCCCCGTCCCAGGACGCCCCTGGGGGCGCCAATGGTGATGATGCCTACCAAAGCGCTCCGAGCGCTCTGGTGAACTGTTGGAATGACGCGCACCGTTTCCGTACCTGAGCCTGTTCTTCCGCTCGCCCCCCTGCTGAGCAAGGAGCAACTGGCCCAACTCAACGTGGGCAGCAACGGCGCCGCCGCCCTGCGGGCCGTCAGCCATCTGGCGTTCATCGTCCTGGCGGGCCTGCTCTGGGGCCAGGCCTCCCTACCCCTGCCCCTGCGCCTGATCGCTCTTGTCGCCCTGGGGGTGGGCCTGGCCACCTGCTTCGCGCCGATGCACGAATGCGGCCATCGCACCGCCTTCGTCGATCGCCGCCTCAACGACGGCGTCGCCTGGCTGGCGGGGGTGCTGAGCTTCTACAACGCCACCTTCTACCGCCGCTACCACCAGTGGCACCACCGCTACACCCACCTGCCAGGGCTCGACCCGGAGCTGGAGGATCCTGCCCCCACCAGCCTCTGGGGCTACGTGCTCGAGATCAGCGGCTGGAACTGGTGGGCCGGCAAGCTCCGCAGCCACGGCCTTCAGCTGCTGGGGGCCGATCTCTCGGCCATGCCGTACCTCAACCCTGAAGTGATTCCCCAGGTGCGCCGGTCGGTTCGCTGGCAGTTCGCCGTCTATGGCGCCCTGGCCCTGCTCTCGCTGCCGGGGGGCAATGGTTTTCTGTTCTGGTACTGGCTGCTGCCACTGCTGGTGGGTCAGCCGTTCCTGCGTTTCCTGCTGCTGGCCGAGCACGGGGGCTGCAGCTTCGATCGCGACGGCACCACCAACACCCGCACCACGCTCACCCTCGCGCCCGTGCGCTGGCTGATGTGGAACATGCCCTTCCACGCCGAGCATCACCTCTATCCGTCGCTGCCGTTCCATGCCCTGCCGGCGGCCCACAGGCTGATCGGCCCCCACCTGCAGCACCTGGACCGGGGCTATCTGGCGGTGCACCGCTGGTTGCTTGGTCGCCTGCCCAGCCTGGGTTTGCCCAGCCCGGGTTTGCCCGGATCGGGCCTCCAGGCGTGAGTGTCAGCCCTGGCACCTTTGCCCTTGGTGACTTCGAACTCGAATGCGGCCGCACGATCCTCCAGGCCCAGCTGAGTTACTGCAGCTTCGGCACCCTCAACGGCGAACGCAGCAATGCGGTGCTGCATCCCACCTCCTACGGCGCCCATCCCGCTGACATCGATTGGGTGGTGGGGCCGGTGCTCAAGCCCGATCGCCAGTTCATCGTGATCGTGAACATGCTCGGCAACGGGCTGTCCAGCAGCCCAAGCCATGGGGTGATCGGCCTGGCGGAAACCGGTTGGGTGGTCTCCCACCGCGACAACGTGCGCGCCCAGCGGCGTCTGCTGCGGGAGGTGTTCGGCATCGAGCGGCTGGCCCTGGTCTACGGCTGGTCGATGGGGGCCCAGCAGGCCTACCAGTGGGCCACCCAACACCCCGAGGCGGTGGAGCGGATCTGCTGCCTCTGCGGCACGGCCCGCACCTCCCCCCACAACCAGCTGTTCCTGCTCAGCCTGCGCCAGGCCCTCACCGCTGATCCCCACTGGACGGGCGAGGGCTTCGATGGCGAGCCCCTACAGGGACTGCGCACCTTTGCCCTGATCTATGCGAGTTGGGCCGCCAGCCAGCGCTTCTATGGCGAGGGCCATCACCTGGGGGAAGGTCCGATCAGCCTGGCCGACTACGTCGAGACCCGCTGGCTGCCCGCTTACCGGCGCCATGATCCCCGCAATCTGATCGCCATGCTCGACACCTGGATGGCCCATGACGTGGCCGACGGGGCGCTCTACCAGGGTGACCTCGCCGCCGCCCTGGGCTCGATCCGAGCCCATACCGCCGTTCTGGCAGGCCGTCACGACCTCTATTTCACGGTGGATGACATGGCGGCCGAGGCGGCGATGATCCCCGGCGCCCGCTTCGAGGTGATCGAGTCGGTGCTGGGCCACCGGGCCGGCAACCCCCGCGACAGTCCCCTTGAGCAGGCCCAGCTGCGCTCGGCCGTCGAGCGTCTGTGGGCTCTGCCATCCCCGCTCTGAGCCTCACCCCCCACCCACTTCTCCACCGCCTTTCAGTCATGAGCCTTCAGGCCTACGCCCAGACCAACGGCATTGCCCATTTCCTGGTGTCGTTCACCGACCTGTTCGGGGTGCAGCGGGCCAAGTTGGTGCCCGCGAGCGCCATTGCGGCCATGGAGAGCGGGGGGGCCGGCTTCGCTGGTTTCGCCGCCTGGCTGGATCTCTCCCCAGCCGACGGCGACGTGCTCGCGATTCCCGATCCCAGCAGCTTGATGCCCCTGCCCTGGCAACCGGATGTGGCCTGGGTGGCGGGTGATCTGGTGCTCGATGGGGTGGCCATGGAGCAGTCACCGCGCCAGGTGCTCAAGCGGCAGCTGGAGCGTGCCGAACGCTTGGGTTTCAGCTTCCGCAGCGGCGTGGAGGCTGAATTCTTTCTGCTCGATTCCAGTGGCGAGGCCCTCTTCGATGCAGACGATCGCCAGAGCAAGCCCTGTTACGACCAGCTCGCCCTGATGCGTCAGCTCCCCTTGGTGGCTGAGCTGGTGGGGGCGATGGAATCACTGGGATGGGGGCCCTATCAGGCCGACCACGAGGATGCCAACGGGCAGTTCGAGCTGAACTGGACCTTCGACCACAGCCTGGTCACGGCCGATCGCCACGCCTTTTTCAAAGTGATGGTCAAGACCCTGGCGGAGCGCCATGGGGGCCGGGCGACGTTCATGCCCAAGCCCTTCGGCGGCCTCACCGGCAACGGCTGCCACTGTCACCTCTCCCTGTGGGATGCCCAGGGCCGCAACCTCTTCCACGACCCGGCCGGTGACCTGGGGCTCTCGGCTCTGGCCTACCACTTCCTGGCGGGCCTGATGGAGCATTCCCCGGCCCTCAGCTGTCTCACCAACCCCACGGTCAACAGTTTCCGGCGCCTGGCGGCACCCCCCACCAGCTCCGGTGCCACCTGGTCGCCGGGGGGCATCAGCTACAGCGGCAACAACCGCACCCACATGGTGCGCATCCCCGATGACCAGCGCTTGGAGCTGCGCCTGCCCGACGGGGCGGCGAACCCCTACCTGCTGCAGGCGGTGATCCTGGCGGCGGGCCTCGATGGCATCGAGCGCCAGCTGGATCCCGGCCCCCGCTCCGACAACGACAGCTACGCAAACCCCAGCGCCGGCCGCGAGCAGCGCCCCCTGCCCGGAAACCTCGGCGAAGCCCTGGCGGCCTTCGCCGCCGACGGACGCCTGCGCCAGAGCCTCGGCGAACCCTTCTGCCGGGCCTACGAGCGTCTGCGGGGGCGCCAGTGGCAGCAGTTCAACAGCCAGGTCAGCCCCTGGGAGCGGGAGCACACCCTCGACTGCTGAATCCGGCGGTCCTGGTTCAGTTCGCCGAGGGGTTCTGCAGGGCCAGGGGGATACGAGGAACGGGGAAGCCATGGCTGCCCAGCACCTCAACGATCATCTTGTTGGTGTCGAAGTAGACCTGCCAATAGTCGTTGGTGTGGGCATAGGGGCGAACCGCGAGCTTCGGGCCCCGTTCGGTGAACTCGAGCACCTCCACATCTGGTGGCATCTCCTTCGAGACGTTGGCGATGGTGGCCAGACCCGCCTTGAGCAACTCAAGAGCCTTGAGCACATCGGCGCTGTTGTCGAGCTGGGCCACGAGATCAACGCGGCGGATCGGGTGGGTGGAGAAGTTTTGGATCGTGTCGCTGAACAATTTGCCGTTGGGCACGATGTTGCGCACGTTCTCAAGGGTCTTGATCAAGGTGACGAACATGCCCACTTCCTCAACCGTGCCTGTGACGCCACCGGCGGTGATGAAATCTCCGACATTGAAGGGTCGGAAGACCTGAAGGAACACACCGGCGGCGAAGTTGCCGAGCATCCCGCTCCAGGCCGCACCGATGGCCACACCGGCACCGGCCAGCAGGGCGGCAAAGCTGGCGGTTTCGATCCCGAAGAAGCCCAGGATCGCCACCACCAGGATCACCCGCAGGACGGCGCCCAGGATGTTGAGCAGGTAGCTCAGCACCGTGGCATCAAGGGTGCTGCGGTTCAGGCCCCGGCGCAGGATGCGCAGGGAGAACTGGATCAGCCATCCCCCCGCGATCCAGAGGGCGACGGCCCCCGCCAGCTTGAACAGAAACGGAATGACGACGGCAAGGATCGCTTCGGGGACCAGGTTTGGCAAGGAAAGTTGGGGAGAATTCATGGGTGTTTAAAGGATCGTTGCCAATCCCGTCAACAACAGATTCTTTACTGCTGACCTTCTCTCAGCCCCCTGCGACTCGCCCATCGCGGCCCAGCATGGCTCGGTCGATCGGGCGGCCGGTGGCATCCCAGGCCTGGATCTGGAGCTGGTTCCCGCTGGTGCTCAGCTCCGCGAAGCTGTGCACACTGATGGCCCTGGCCGTGTTCCGATTGGGGTTCACATCCCGCAGGTAGGCCCCGCCGCCGCCAACCACCAGATAAGTGGTGCCGTTGATCGGCTTGGTGCGCTCGTAGTTGTGGTCATGGCCGTTGATGTAGAGCTGCACGCCATGGCGGCGGAACAGGGGGCCAAGTCGTGCCTGGGCCGCCTCGTCGTTGCCGTAGTAGCCCGAGGAATAGATCGGGTGGTGGCCGACCACCACCTTCCAGGGAGCGGTGCTGGCCGTCAGGGCCTGCTGGAGCCAGGGCAACTGGCGCCCCCAACTGGCGTTGACATTGGTGTCGAGCATGAAGAACTCCACCGGACCCTTTCGCAGGGTGTACCAGCGGCCCTTCATCCCGAAGGGCGGATAGGCGATCTGGGGATTCCCATTGCCGGTGCGGATGTCGTGGTTGCCGAGCACCGCATGGAAGGGCACACCCGCTTGCAGCAGAGGCTTGTAGGGGATCGTGAACTTCTCCTTGGCCTGGGCGATGTCGCCGTTCGGGTAGATGTTGTCGCCACCGAGCAGCACCAGATTCACCGGCCGCTGGCGGTTCACCGACGCCATCTGTGCACCCACGGCCCGCTGGGCCGCGTTGCCGCCGCCGGTGTCGGCCACCGCCAGCCAGCGCAGTTCAGCGCCACTGGAGCTGGAGTCTGCGGGGTTACGCGCCGGGGCCGCCAGGGCACCCTCGCTGCCGGCGCCGCGCCGGACCTGCAGCCCAGCGGTGATCCCGCCGCCCAGCAACAGCCTGAGCAGGTTTCGGCGGCTGGTTAGTCCCGGCTTCATGCAGAGGTTTCCGCAGGTGGGGCTCACGCTATCGGTGTGGCCTGGCAAGCCCGTATTCACTCTGACCAAGCCTGATCGGCACGGCACCGATGAGCTCTGCGGTGGAGTGGGCACCGTTCTTGAGACGAAGTGCAAGCCATTCCCACGACGAACGGGGCAATGTCAACGGGGGCTAGCTGTGGATCGGTTCAAGGGGCGATCCGGAATCCTGGGGCTTCCGTCACAGGTTGCACCGTTGGAAGCTGGTTGACTTTGGAAACTGAGGCTTCAGGACCATCAGGTTCAGCCCCGGGGTGGCAGGAGATCGGTGAGTGTTGCTGAGGCGTCTGCTCTGGTCGGCTGGGATCCGGGGCTGGACGGATGGCTCTCAAGGCCCCGGACGATTGGGTGAGCCCTGTGATGGTGTTGGCAGCTGAGCTTGCTCACAGGAGTCCTGACTCCTGAATGGTTCCAATTGGCAGGAGACACCGCGCCGGTTCAGTTCGTACTCCAGCTGGCGGGCCAGATCGAGATCCAGCGGAGGCGTGAGGTGGGACTGCCCATCGAGCAGTTTGCCCATGGCGCCTGGAGAAGCTCCCAGATGACGCGAGAGGCACTGCTGGGTTTCAAATCCCACGAGTGAGGACACACGCACCTGAAGGCGCAAGCGCCAGCCAGGTGGTCTTATCCGGCCTCGCTCGATCCTCCGCAGGCTGCGGAGGTTCGCCAGCACCACCAGCTGATCGCCAGCGGCAACCACCTGATCGAGGCTCGGCATGGACTGCGGATTGGAGCGGTTGTGGCGCTTGAGGCTGATCGCCGTGACGTCGTAGCCGTTCTGGAGCCGGGCGATCGTCAGACCTTCAAGGGTGTCGTTGGGTTCGATGCCGTAACGCACCAGCATCAAAGTTCGGCCCTGCACCCGTCCGATCCAAACCACCTGCTCTCCGAAGGCCGTAGCAACGATGGCATCAGCGGAGAGATCGATGGCGGAGAGGACGGTCATCCCGCCCAGTAAATCCCCGAGGGGTTCGGCGGCGGAGACCTCACGGGCCTCGAGGGCCACTCGCGCCTGGGGCCATCGCTGCTGGAGGGTCAAGGCGGAATGCAGGTTGGCTAGCAAATCTTCAGACAGCAGGCCGATGCCCCCGAGGTTCGCTGAGCGAAGGGCCTTCAGGGCACTCTCCATGCTTGGAAAGACCGGTTCGGTGTCACTGTCCCTCCGTCCATCCCTGCCCTGTTGAATACGCAACACTGAGATTCGCTCCTGCCTGAGTTCAGCAGCCACTCGGGCGGCCAGTTCGCCTCCTTCCACCAAAAGCACATGACTGTCTTGACGTCGTGGAACTCTGGGTTGTCGCATTCCCAGGCGGTTGCTCAGCAACCATTCCAGGATGATCGCCACCAGGGCGGACGTGAGCAGGGTGCCGATCAGGGCATAGATCAGAGACAGGGCTGTCAGTCCCCCTCCGAGCATGGCCAGCGAGGCCTGGCTGCCCATGAGCACGTTCAGAGGATCGACGTACTCACCCTTGAGCAGCGCCAGGGTCACGAACAGTCCCAGGCGCCAGCGACCGCCTGCACCGAAAATCAGCACCCCGACCAGCAGCAACAGCAGCATCGCGAGCCCAGCCGTCCAGCTCACAGGGTCGTGTCGCACGTCGGGAAGACGTTTCTGAAGCCAAGATCTGATCCGCGCAGGCCACTGTCTCAGGGGAAGCCAGGCCATGGTCGGTGCGCTGTAGCGCAGTCGGCCCTTTGAGCGAGAGGGACCAAACCCATCTCCGTTCCGATCCCGGGCGGAAATCACCAGAGACGTTCCTGGGTTCTCACCGCCACTGTTGTCGGCGCCCATCGGCAGGACCCGCTCCAGCTGCCAGCGACGGTCTCCGGGTTGGGCCAACTGATCGGTTGGGGTGTTCACCAGTTCATAGACGACCCCGTCGAGGCTGAGGCAGGCTTGCTGGCTGCCTGGACGCAAGGCCTGGCTGATGGCTCCAGCGGTCAGCAGCAATGGGTCGACAACCACCATTCCGGGAAATCGTTGCTCCAGAAGTGCGCCCAGGGAGACCTGCTGACTCGAGGAGCGCACCACGATCCTGGCCGTGGGGTTCAGGAGCCGTACCTGCAGGGCTGCCTCCAGATTGTCGGTGCTGCTCGAACTCAGCAGAAGCACAGCGCGGGCGTCCGCCACGCCCACGCGAAGCAGGTCGCTGGGACGGCGCATGTCCCCGGTGGTGAGTGGTGCACGGGGGGAAGCCTCAAGCTCTGGATGGGCCCATTGGGGCTCATGGAGATCAAGGCAGCCCAGGGGAACATCGAATGGCAGCAGTCGCAGCATGCAGGTTTGGCCCAGAAGGCCCATCCCGCAGATCACCACCGTTCCATTGGCAGCGGAAGGTTCCATAGACCCATCCGATGGTCAACAAAATAGCCCTGATGGGTGAGGCGAAGGCAGGCTGATGGTTGGTTGTCGCCCTCAAGCACGAGAGCGTTGCTGGTTGAGGGTTTGCAGCACCTCCTGGCTGTGGCCGCCCGGCCGCACGGCCCTCCAGCTGGCCCGCAGCACACCCTTGGGGTCGATCAGAAAGGTGTGGCGCTGGGAGAAGGGGGCGATCCAGCTGCCGTAGGCCGAGCTCACCGTTCCGCCAGGGTCGGAAAGGAGCGGGTAGGCGAGCTTCTCGCTGCCGCAGAACGCCGCATGGGAATCGGGGTCATCGGCGCTGACACCCACCACCTCGGCGCCAGCGGCATGGAAGGCCTCCAGATCACGCTGGAAACCCCGGGCTTCGAGGGTGCAGCCGGAGCTGAAATCCTTGGGGTAGAAGTAGAGAACCAGCCACTGGCCGCTGAAGTCGCCAAGCGTTCGGCTGGCTTCGATGGCCTTCCCGGCCTCAGGCACCACTCCGGCCAGTTCGAAGTCTGGGGCCGGTTGATCCAGCTCAGGCCAGACGCCCCCAAGACAAAGGGCCTGCGGCGGAAACGCCAGCAGGCCCAAGGTGGTGATACCGAGGCCGCGCAGCAGGAAGCGGCGATTCATGGAGCTGGATCAGCTGCGGGGCTTAGAGCTTGGCGAGGTTGATGCCCAGCTCCTTGGCATAGGCACCCAGACCCTTCTTCTGGATGGTGCGGAGGGTACGGGTGGCGACACGCAGCCTGACCCAGCGGTTGCCCTCGGCCCACCAGAGGCGGCGCTCCTGCAGGTTCACCTGCTGAAGTTTCTTGGTGCGCACGTGGGAATGGCTGACAGCCATGCCGTTGTTGGCGCGCTTGCCGGTGAGCTGACAAACCCGGGACATGACTTCAATCGATAGGACTGGACTGGGTAGGAAAACCCGAGTTGGGATCTTACCAAGTGGTCGGCAGGACCACTGATCAACTGAGTTGGCCTCAGCCCTCAGAGGCCCCGCTCCATCAGGCGGCCCATCAGGTCGGCGCTGCGTTGCTGGAAGCCCGCGAGCTGGTTGGGCTCCAGGCCCCCCACCGCCAGCCGGGCCAGCTCGTAGATGTGACGCCCCAGGTCGTCGGCCAGTTGCTGGCTGGGGGAGCTGCCGCCGCTGCCCGTGAGCACGGCGCCGCTGGAGAGCTTGAGCAGGCCGGCCACCAGTGGGTGCCTGCGGTTGACCACCAGCACATGGTGGTCGGGCAGGCCGGGCAGGCGCTGCTCCATCAGGGCGCCGATGTCGTTGAGGCGGCGCATCTGCTCCGGCAGCAGGATCAGAGCCGCCGGGGCCGCTTCGCCCTTGAGCGCCTGCACCTGGATCGTCACCTTGTCGTTGGCCAGGGCCGCCTTGAACAGCTCCCGGAGCTTCTCGGAGCCCTCCTTGCCGTCGGCGTCGGCCAGCTCGCTGTCCTGCTCCTGGAGACTGCCGTCGAGTTCAGCGTCCACCCGCTGGAACTTGAGCTCCCCGTGGCGGTCCTCCAGCCAGGGGATGAACTGGGCGTCGATCACGGTGTCGGCCAGGAGCACCTCGACGCCCTGACCCTTCCAGAGCGCCAGGGCGCCGGCCTGGCCGGCCTCATCGGTGCAGTAAAGGATGCGCTGGGCGTTGGCTTCGCTCAGCCGGCTGCGGTATCCGGCCAGGGTGGTGTAGGCCTTGCCCCGGCCGTCTGAGATCGGGTCGAAGCTCTGCTCGGCCCAGGCGTCATCGGGACCGCCTGCCTCGCCGTCAGCTTCGCCGCTGGTCTCCTTGCTGGAGGGCTTGTCCTGCACAGGTGCCGTGGTGCCGAAGAGCACCAGATCCGCCACCTGCTCGGCGAACTTGTCGTCCTCGAGGGCGCCGATCTTGATGAACGGTGCCAGACCCTCCCAGATCTCGGCGTAGCGCCTGGGGTCATCGCGGTGCAGTTCCTTGAGCCGGTCACCCACCTTCTTGGCCACGAAGCCGCCGATCGAGCGCACCCGGCGGTCGGTCTGCAGGGCGCTGCGGCTGACGTTGAGGGGGATGTCGGGGGAATCGATCACGCCGCGCAGGGGCAGCAGGTAGCGGGGCACCACCTCCTTGATCGAGTCGCTGACGAACACCTGGTTGCAGTAGAGCCGGATCTCGCCCTTCTCCCAGTCACCGCGGCCCGTGAGTTTGGGGAAAAACAGAATGCCCTGCAGGGTGTAGGGGTAATCGGTGTTCAGGTGCACCCACAGGAGAGGATCTCCCTGGAACGGGTAGAGGTAGCGGTAGAGCTCGATGTAATCGTTGTCGCTCAGATCGCGGGGGCTCTGGCGCCAGGGCGCCAGCCGCTTGTTCACCGTTTCGCCCTCCAGCTGCACCTCCACGGGCATGAAGTCGCAGTAGGTGGTGATCAAGGCGCGGATCCGGGCCGGCTCGATGTACTCCAGTTCCTCCTCCTGCAGGTGCAGGATCACATCCGTGCCCGGTTCAAGGCGCTCGCCTGATTCGAGGCTGAAGTTGGGGGAGCCGTCGCAGCTCCAGCGCACGGCCTCGGCGCCGGGCTTGGCGCTCAGGCTCACCAGTTCCACCCGGGCGGCCACCATGAAACTGGAGTAGAAACCGAGCCCGAAGTGGCCGATGATCGCGTCGTCTTCGCGCTTGTATTTCTCGAGGAACTCCTCGGCGCTGGAGAAGGCCACCTGGTTGATGTAGCGCTTGACCTCATCGGCCTCCATGCCGATGCCGTTGTCACTGATGGTGAGCGTCTTGGCCTCCCGGTCGATGGTGATGCCGATGCGGCCCTCGTCGCCCTCGCTGCAGTCGCCGGCCATGGCGGCCATGCGCCGCTTGCTGATCGCATCCATGCCGTTGCTCACCAGCTCCCGCAGAAACACCTCATGGCCCGAATAGACGGCCTTTTTGATGATCGGGAAGATGTTCTCGGTGTGGATCTGGATCTGACCCTGTTCCTGGAGAACGACCATGACTGCTGCGTTTCCGCTCTGTGGTGAAGCGACCCTACGGAGCGGCCCCGCTGGCGCTCAAGGGCGGCCAGGGACGGGTCACCGAACCCCCTTGCTGAAGGCCCGCTGCCGCCAGGGGCCGATTCAGCCCCGGCGCTGCAGCTGCGGTTGCTCCTCGGGCACGATCGCCCCTTCCACCGGACACACCTGCAGGCAGATGCCGCAGTCGATGCAGGTGTCGAAATCGATCCAGTAGAAACCCGTCCCCTTGCGGTTGGCGCCACTGCCGGGGTGGATGCAGGCCACCGGGCAGGCGTCCACGCAGTCGGCCACACCCTCGCAGACGTCGGTGAGGATCGTGTGGGCCATGAAGAGACGGCAAAGGCCGCCGATCCTAGGCAGCCAGCCAGAGCACTGAACTGGCCCCACGGGAGGCCGCCAGCCGTTCGGCCTCCGCCTGGTTCGGGCAGGGCTCGCTCAGGAGTTCGGCCGCCTGCCCTTCGCTGTGAAACTGCTGCAGCCGGTCGATGGCGGCGCCCAGCAGCGTCGGATCGGCGTAGGCCACCAGCACCGGTCCGCTGACGCTGGGTTCAGGGTCGCTGCCGGCCAGCAGTTCACGGATGTCCTCGATCTGGAAGCTGAAGCCCACCCCCGCGGCCGGGCTGCCCCCGAAGCGACTGACCAGAGCGTCGTAGCGGCCGCCGCTGGCGATCGCCACCGGCGCTTCCGTGCCGCGGCAGACCAGTTGGAGGACCAGCCCGTCATAGAGATCGAAGTGGGGCTGGAAGCTGGGGTCAAGCTGCAGGCACACCCCGAGGCGTTCCGCCATCGGAGCGATGCTGCCGATGACAGCGCTGAGGTCCCCCAGCAGCGGACTGGGGCCCAGCAACTGCTCCAGTTGGTAGAGCACCGCCGTTGGCTCCCCCCGCAGGCGCATCAACTGCTGCAAGGCCTGGCGGTCGCTGGCCTCGATCGGCAGGGCCGCCAGGGCGAGCGGGTCAAAACCGGTGAGGGCCTTGCGGGCGGCGGTGCGCTGCTCGGCTGGCACCCGCGCCAGCAGGGTCGAGAGCAGGCCATGGTGACCGAGCAGCAGCCTGGATTGATGGCGTTCCTCGAGGCCCAGAGCTTCGATGCAGGCGAGCAGCAGCCGCAGCAGTTCGGCATCGGCGGCGGCGCCGGCCACCCCCAGCAGCTCCACGCCGCTCTGCAGCCGCTCCTGCACCCGCTGGCTGCCGGAATCGCCGATGAAGCTGCGGAAGGTGGCGCCACTGGCCCAGAGGCGCAGGGGCCTGGGGCGGCCCGCCAGACGTGTGGAGGCGGCACGGGCGATCGAGGCGGTCATCTCCGGACGCAGTCCCAGGGGCTCGTCGGTGACCAGTCGCACCACCTCCCGGCCGTCGATCGCGCCACCCGCCTCGAAGGTTTCGAGCCGCTCGATGCTGGGGGGGGCCACCTCCTGGTACCCCCACAACCGGTAGACCGTCGCCAGACGCTCGCGCAAGCGGCGGTTGCCATCCACCTCGAGCGGGTTGAGGTCCCTGGCACCGGCGGCAGGTTGCAGGGCCATGGGCGAACGGGGAAGGCGGGCTGTGCTGGGGATCCTATGGAGCGTCCAGTTCCGGGGCGCCGAAGCTGATCCCACTCAGGGGGGTGATGGCGGCGAGGCCCTCCACCAGGGCTCCATGCAGACCTGGGGTGCAGGCGATCAGGCGGCCTTCACCGAGCTCCAGAGAGCTGCCGTCGTAGCGGCTGACGATGCCGCCGGCCTGCTCCACCAGCACCACTCCAGCCGCCAGGTCCCAGGGGGAGAGGCCACGTTCCCAGTAGCCGTCGAGGCGAGCAGCGGCCACATAGGCCAGATCGAGGGCGGCGGCGCCGGCCCGACGCACCCCGCGGCTGCGGTGGGTGAACCAGCAGAACTCGGCGTAGTTGTTGTCCAGCCGTGTGTGGCGGTCGTAGGCAAAACCGGTGGCCAGCAGGGCGGATCCCAGCTCCCCACAGCCGCTCACCGCCAGGCGGCTGCCGTTGCACCAGGCCCCCAGGCCCGGGGCGGCCCAGAAGGACTGCTCCAGGGCCGGGGCGGCCAGGGCCCCCAGTAAGGGCTGCCCCCGCCAGGTGAGACCCACGGAGGTGGCGAAAAAGGGGAAGCCGTGGGCGAAGTTGGTGGTGCCATCGAGGGGATCGACGCACCACTGCAGCTCGCTTCTCAGGGCGCTCTGGCCGGTTTCTTCAGCCAGCACACCCAGTTCGGGGGTCCGGGCGCTGAGCACCGCCAGCACGGCCGTTTCGGCGGCCTCATCGGCCTCGGTGACCAGATCCCCGGCCCGGCCCTTCTCGCGGATGCGCTCCAGCCGGCCGATGTGCGCGCGAAGGGCCAACGAACCCGCCTGGGCAGCGGCGCGGGCCACCTCCGCCAGACGCTCGATCTCCAGCTCCGTCAGCCCCGCCGCCGCCGCGGCCTGATCCGAGAGGCTCATTCGTCGTCGAGGGGCAGACCGGCCCGCACCTTGCCCCGGCCGAAATGGCGCCCGAACTGGAGCTCGTAGACCTCGTCCTCGTCGGTGGTCTCCACCTCCAGGGGCCCCAGGGCCCTGGCCACGCAGAGCAGGCCGTAGCCCCTGTTGCGCAGCGCCTGGGAGATCCCGAGAGACTCCCGCTGGTCGATGTTGCCGCTCAGCACCCGCACGGCGCAGGCGGTGCAGCAGCCGTTTCGGCAGCTGAAGGGCAGCGGTTCGCCCTGGTCCTCGAAGCTGCGCAGGATGTACTCCCCTTCCGGTACTTCCAGCACAATCGTTCGCTTGGCCTGGCGGTGATGCACCGTGATCGGGAATCGCCTCATGGTCTGGGCCTGGATCATGGGCAGGGAAGCGCCGATGGCGCCAGGGTGTGGAGTAGGTCTGCTGCTAGATTGCCAGCTGCCCCATTTAAGCCCCTGGAGAGGTGGCCGAGTGGTCGAAGGCGCAGCACTGGAAATGCTGTATAGGGGCAACTCTATCGAGGGTTCGAATCCCTCCCTCTCCGTTGAAAACCGGCCCTGGGGCCGGTTTTTTTATGCTGATCACTGATTGGGCCAAGCTCAGCTGGGGCGCATGCTGCTTGTTGAATTCGGCTTCACAGACTTGAAACAGAGCGGTGTCTTGATGCTATATCGCGATGAAGTCGCGTCAAGATAAACCAACCGTTCTTTATCAAAAAAGACTGTTATGAATGTCTTTCGATAACCTGAAGTTGCGTGAGACTTGCGACAGCTTTTTTTGATCGCTTTGCAACCTCAGGCCACGGGTCTGGCCTGTTCTAGGCCCTCAGGACCTCAGCCGAAGCGGCCGCTGACGTAGTCCAGGGTGGACTGTTCTTTGGGGGAGTTGAAGATTGCTTCGGTATCGCTGAACTCCACCAGATAGCCGATCTTGCCGCTGCCTCCTTCCACCGCTTCGGCGTTGAAGAAGGCCGTTTGATCGGACACACGCACGGCCTGCTGCATGTTGTGGGTCACGATCACAATCGTGTAATTTTTCTTGAGCTCGTGCATCATCTCCTCGATCTTCAAGGTGGAAATCGGATCGAGGGCCGAGCAGGGTTCATCCATCAAGATCACCTCCGGCTCCACTGAGATGGCACGGGCGATGCAGAGGCGCTGCTGCTGGCCGCCGGAGAGGGAATAACCACTCTCTTTGAGCTTGTCCTTGGTCTCATCCCAGATCGCCGCCTTGCGCAGGGAGCGCTCCACCAGTTCATCCATGTCGCCGCGGTAGCCATTGATCCGAGCGCCGAAGGCGATGTTCTCGTAGATCGATTTCGGGAAAGGGTTCGGCCGCTGGAACACCATGCCGATGCGCCGGCGCACCTCGACGGGATCGACGTTAGGGGCATAGAGATCGTGGCCATCGAAGACCACCCGACCCTTGAGGCTGCAGCCCTCGATCAGGTCATTCATCCGGTTGAGACCGCGCAGCACCGTGGACTTTCCGCAGCCTGAGGGCCCGATCAGGGCCGTCACCTGGCCCTTGGGGATCTCCATGTAGACGTTGCGCACGGCCTCGAAGCTGCCGTAGCTGATCGAGACGTTCTCCAGGGACATGCAGATGTCCGCTTTGGCCGTCGACTGGGGGCTGGAGGTGGCGGTCATGGCGATGAAGAAGGAACGGTGGGGAGCGGTGAACGGGCTGGGGGCTCAGGTGGAGGAGGCGAAGCGGCTCAACCAGCGGGCGAGAAGATTGGCGCCCAGGATCAGGATCACCAGCACGAAGGATGCGGCCCAGGCCAGAGCGTTCTGGGCTTCGTAGGGCATGATCGCGAAGTTGAAGATCAACACCGACATGGTGGCGATCGGCTTGAGCAGACCCTCAGGCCAGAAGGGGGAGAACAGGGCCGTGAAGATCAGTGGAGCCGTTTCACCTGCGGCCCTGGCTATGCCCAGCACCACCCCGGTGGCGATCGGTGTGAAGGCGGTGGGAAGGGTGATCTGGGTGACGGTGACGAACTTGGAGGCCCCCACGCCGATAGCGCCCATGCGCAGCTCCTGGGGCACCAGCTTGAGCCCCTCGTCGGTGGTCTTGATCACGGTGGGCAGCATCAGCACCGAGAGGGCTATGCCACCGGCCACGGCGCTGTAGCTCTCACCGAAGAGGATTCGGGTGGAGACAATCAGGCCATAGATGAAGACACCACAGATGATCGAGGGCACGCCAGCCAGCACATTCGTGCCGAAGCGCACGAAGCTCTGGAACCAGCCGCCACGGGAGTATTCGGCCAGGTAGACCCCGCCGCCAACCCCCACGGGGATCGCGATCAACGAAGCCACCAGGGTGACCAGAAAGGTGCCGAGGATGGCGTTGCCGATGCCGCCGCCGCTGGTGCCGGGGGCCGGGGGGAGTTGCGTGAGCAGCCCGATGCTGATCAGGGAGCCGCCTTTGATCAGCACGTACAGCAGCACGAGCACCAGGGGCAGGACGGCGATCAGGGAGAACAGACCGGTGACCAGAGTGAAAAAGGCGTTCCAGCGGTTGCGCGCGAGTTCTGGCTGCCGGAGCAGCGACTGCCGGTCGAACAGCTTGTCTGTGGAGGCGTAAGTCATGGTTGGTGCTCAGTACTTCAGGCTGAGGCGTTTGACGATCCACTGGGCAAGGATGTTCACCACCAGGGTGAGCACCATCAGGACCAAGGCCGCGTACATCAGTGAGGAGACCTGGGAGCCGTCGGCTTCACCGAACTGGTTCGCCAGCATCGAGGCGATCGTGTTGCCCGGAGCCAGCAGCGAAACACTGAAATTGTTCGAGTTGCCGATGATCATCGTCACGGCCATGGTTTCACCCATCGCCCGCCCAAGGGCCAGCATCACGCCTCCGGTGATCCCTGAAACAGCTGCCGGAAGAATCACCTGCAGAATCGCCCCCCAGCGGGTGGTGCCGATGCCGTAGGCCGCCTGACGCAACTCAGGGGGAACCTGGTTGAGGGAATCGCGGGAGATCGCCGTGATGATCGGCAGGATCATCACCACCAGGATCAGGATGGCCGGTGCCATGCCAGGGCCCTGGGGCTGGGTGCTGAAGATCGGCAGCCAACCGAGGGCGTCATAGAGCCAGTTCAGGAAGGGCCGCAGAAAGGGCTCCATCACGAAGATGGCCCAGAGGCCGAGCACCACCGAAGGAATCGCCGCGAGCAACTCGACCATCAGGCCGATCAGGCTGCGGAGTTTGAGAGGGATCAGGTTCTCGGTGATGAAGATCGCCGTTCCCACCCCCAGGGGCACAGCGATCAGCAGCGACAGCACAGAGGTGACGATAGTGCCGTAGATGGCCGTGAACGCCCCGTATTCCTCTTTGACGGGGTTCCAGGCGGAATCCACCAGAAATCCGAGTCCGAATTGCTTGATCGCCTCCTCGGAGCCATGCATCACGGTGAGCAGGATTCCCAGCAGCACGATCGCCACCAGGGAAGCGAGGACGATCACCAGCTGGCGGAAGCCGATATCGAGGAGTTTTTCGCTGGCAGGCCTGCGTCTGAGCGTGAACAGGTCGCCGTTCGAACTGGTCGTCATGCAAGGTCAGGCTTCGACGGAAACCTAGGTGTGGCTCACGTCGCCCGTCACTAAGGAACGATTAAGGCCTCCCCTTGGGGCTGGTCGCCGGGCCCGTTACCTTGGGTGTTCCGTTGGCGAATTTCCGGGGCAGTCGGGTCCTATGGCGCGAATCGTCGGCATCGACCTGGGCACAACCAATTCGGTGGTGGCGGTGCTCGAAGGAGGTCGACCCCAGGTGATTGCCAATGCCGAGGGGGGGCGCACCACCCCTTCGGTGGTGGGCTTCAGCCGTGATCAGGATCTGCTGGTGGGTCAGCTCGCCCGCCGCCAGCTGGTGTTGAACCCTCGCAACACCTTCGCCAATCTGAAGCGGTTCGTGGGTCGCAGCTGGAGCGAACTGGAGGAGGGCAGCCTCTCGGTCCCCTACACCGTGCGGGCCAACGACCAGGGCAATGTGCGCGTGGTCTGTCCGGCCACCGAGCGGGAGTATGCCCCCGAGGAACTGGTGGCCAGCGTGCTGCGCAAGCTCGTCGATGACGCCTCCACCTACCTGGGGGAACCGGTGGAGGCGGCGGTGATCACCGTTCCGGCCTATTTCGACGACTCCCAGCGCCAGGCCACCCGCGATGCGGGCCGGTTGGCGGGAATCAGCGTCGAGCGCATCCTCAACGAGCCCACGGCCGCCGCCCTGGCCTACGGCTTCGACCGCAGCACGGTCAAGCGGGTCCTGGTGTTTGATCTGGGGGGGGGCACCTTTGATGTGTCAGTGCTGCGGATCGCCAACGGCGTCTTTGATGTCAAGGCCACCAGCGGCGACACCCAGCTGGGAGGCAATGACTGGGACCGCCGCGTCGTCGACTGGCTGGCGGAGGCGTTTCTGGCCGAGCACAGCATTGATTTACGCCGCGACCGCCAGGCGCTGCAACGGCTCACCGAGGCGGCCGAGAAGGCCAAGCAGGAGCTCTCGGGTGTGAGCAGCACACCGATTTCCCTGCCCTTCATCACCACCGGCCCCGAGGGCCCGCTGCACATCGAGACCACCCTGGAGCGCCGCGAGTTCGAGGGGCTCTGCCCCGACCTGCTCGACCGCTTGCTGCGGCCGGTGCAGCGGGCGTTGCGGGATTCCGCCCTGGCCGCCGAGGACATCGACGATGTGGTGCTGGTGGGGGGCAGCACGCGGATGCCGATGGTGCAGGAGATGGTGCGCACCTTGATCCCCCTGGAGCCCTGCCAGTCGGTCAACCCCGACGAGGTGGTGGCGATCGGCGCCGCCGTGCAGGCCGGCATCCTCACTGGCGAGCTGCGCGATCTGATGCTCAACGATGTCACCCCCCTCTCGCTCGGGTTGGAGACCATCGGCGGGGTGATGAAGGTGCTGATTCCGCGCAACACCTCGATTCCGGTGCGCAAGTCAGATCTGTTCAGCACCTCGGAGGCCAACCAGAGCTCCGTGGAGGTGCACGTGCTCCAGGGGGAGCGCCAGATGGCCGAGGGCAACAAGTCGCTCGGCCGCTTCCGGTTGGCGGGCATCCCCCCGGCCCCCCGGGGTGTTCCCCAGGTGCAGGTGTCCTTCGACATCGACGCCAATGGCCTGCTGCAGGTGTCGGCCACCGATCGCACCACCGGCCGGCAGCAGAGCGTTTCGATCCAGGGGGGTTCCAACCTCAGCGAAGAGGAGATCGCCACCCTGCTCGAGGAGGCTGAGCGCAAGGCCGGTGAAGACCGCCGCAAGCGCGTCGAGATCGACCGCCGCAACCGCGCCCAGACCCTGGTGGCCCAGGCGGAGCGCCGGCTGCGGGACGCCGCCCTGGAGCTGGGCCCCTACGGCGCCGAACGGCAGCAGCGTGCGGTGGAGATGGCCCTGCGTGACGTGCAGGATCTGCTCGCCCCTGGCGATGCCGCTGACCTGCAGGACCTGGACCTGGCGGTGAGTCAGTTGCAGGAGGCGATCTATGGGCTCAACCGGCGCCTGAGCACTGAGCGCAAGCAGGAGTCCAATCCGCTGCAGGGCCTCAAGAACACCCTTGGCTCTCTCAAGGACGAGCTGTTCTCTGACGACGAGTGGGACGACTGGGATCGTCCGGGCGGTTCCCCCCGCTATGGCCGCGACCCCTGGCTGGAGCCCTCCTACGGCCGTGAGCGCACATCGCCGGCGCCCCGACGCTACGAACGCGATGTTGCCCCCCCGCGCCGTACCGGAGCGCCACTGCCCTCCAGCCGCTCCTACGACGACGACCCCTGGTCGGAGGTCTGAGCAGCGTGACTCGCCGCAGCCCCACCGCCGGCTCGGACTACTGGGCGGTGCTGGGCCTGGAGCCCGGTGCCGATGGCCCCACCCTCAAACGCGCCTTCCGCCAGTTGGCCCGCCGCTGGCATCCCGATCTCAACGGCAATGATCCGGTTGCTGAGGAGCGTTTCAAGCTTCTCAACGAGGCCTATGCGGTGCTCACCGATCCGAAGCGTCGTCAGGCCTTTGAGCTAGGCGTTGATCCGGCCTCCGGCGCTGACGCTGACCCCTTCGCCTCGGGATTCCCCGACTTCGACACCTACCTGGACACCCTGTTCGGTCGCCGCCGCACGCCGGAGCCTGGGCCGCCCGAATCGGCTGCAGGTGCCTGGGAGCAGGAGGCCCCAGACCTGGAGCAGGAGGCCCCTGGCTCGGTCACCCCTTCCCCGGCGCCAGCGCCACCGGTGCAGGCGGCCTCTGACCAGGAATCCCTGGTGGAGCTCACCCCCCAGCAGGCCCTGGACGGGGAACGGATCGAACTGGTGCTCAGTGATGGCACCACCGTGGAGGTCTGGACGCCTCCACTGGCGGGGGATGGCTGGCGCCTGCGACTGGCGGGGGTGACCCCCGGTGGCGGTGACCACTTCCTGCAGCTCCGGGTGCGCACCGCCGAGGGCCTGCGCATCGACGGCCTGCGGGTGACCTTCCCCCTTGAGCTGATGCCGGCGGATGCCGCCCTGGGCTGTTCAGTGGTGGTGCCCACCCTGGCCGGGCCGGTGAAGCTGCGCGTGCCGCCCGGCTCCTCCAGTGGCCGTCTGCTGCGCCTGCGCGGCCGGGGGCTGGAGCTGGACCAGCAACGGGGCGACCAACTGGTGGAGATCAGGATCATGGTGCCCGAAGAGCTCAGCGAGGCCGAGGAAGCCCTCTACCGCCGGCTGCAGCAGCTCGGCCAGGAACAGGAGTGAGAAACTGTCGGTCGCGCTCCATCTCCGCTCGATGCCGGTTCATGTGCTCCTCTTCGACGCCGGAAGTGAAAACGAGGGAATCCATTCCCTGGAATTGAACGGCACCACGGTGGTGCTCCTGTTCGAGGATCGCGATGACGCCGAGCGCTATGCCGGACTGCTCGAGGCCCAGGATTTTCCCACCCCCAGCGTCGAGGCCCTCGATCGTGAGGAGATGGAGCTGTTCTGCGCAGAATCGGGCTATCAGGCGCGGCTCGTGCCCAGCGGTTTCCTGCCCCAGTCAGCGGAGGATCGGCTGTTGATCGCCCCTCCCGAGGCCAACATGGACGTCTCGAGCTGGCAGGAGCAGGCTGACGCTTCCAGGGAGGGGGATCAGCGCCCGAAGATTCCGCAAGAGCCACTCAGTTCGGGGGATCCAGAGCTCGAGAGCTTCCGCCGCCGGCTCGAGGGCTTGCTGTGAGCTCACACCCCAGCCCAGCGGCCGATCGCGGTGGCCTGCTCACCGAGCAGCCCAATCCCTCCAGCGCCGACCTCGATCAACTGAGCACCGCTGCGTTGGTGGAGCTGTTCTGCGACGAGGACCGGCGGCCCCAGCAGGCCGTTGCCGCCGCTTCCCCCCAGCTGGCTTCGGCGATCGATGCGATCAGCGCGCGACTGGGCCATGGGGGCCGCTTGTTCTACATCGGTGCCGGCACCTCGGGGCGTCTGGGGGTGCTGGATGCGGCCGAGTGTCCACCCACGTTCTGCTCCCCGCCGGAACTGGTGCAGGGGGTGCTGGCCGGGGGGGCTGCGGCCCTGCTGCGCAGCTCCGAGGGCCTCGAAGACCTGCGGGAAGCCGGTCGCGCCGATCTGCTCGAGCGTGGGTTTTCGGCCGCGGATGCCCTGGTGGGGATCGCTGCCGGAGGCACCACCCCCTACGTGCTCGGGGCCCTGGAGCTGGCCCAGGAACTGGGTGCCCTGGCGATCGCCCTGGCCTGCGTCCCGGCCGAGCAGGCACCGATGCCCTGCGACATCGACATCCGCCTCTTGACGGGCCCTGAGCTGCTCACCGGCTCCACCCGGCTCAAGGCGGGCACCGCGACAAAAATGGCGCTGAACATCCTGTCCACCGGCGTGATGGTGCGCCTGGGCAAGGTGCACGGCAACCGCATGGTTGATGTGGCTGTCACCAACAGCAAGCTGGAAGATCGGGCCCTGCGCATCCTGAGGGATCTGGCCGGAGTGGAGCGGCCCCAGGGCAGCAGGTTGCTGGAGGAAGCCGGCGGTTCGGTGAAGCGGGCGTTGCTGATGGCCCAGCGGGGGGTCTCGGCCGCCGAGGCCGCCTCCCGACTGGATCAGGCGGGCGGCCGCTTGCGGGAGGCGCTTCGGCTCAACGCTGCTCCGTAGCGACAGCGCCCCAGTAAGGGGCGGTGAACAGGTCGAGCTTGGCCCGCGTGCTGGCGGGCACCTGCTCCTTGGGGGTCATCAGGGCGTGGCGCAGGGCGTGGTGGGCGCTGCTCAGAGGGCGTTGGGCGGCGATGCGCTCGGCCGCCGTTCTGATGATGTCCTGGGCCAGAGCCGCATTGGCCCGAAGGTTGTCGATCACCATCTCCACGCTGACGGCGTCGTGATCGGCGTGCCAGCAGTCGTAGTCGGTGGCCATGGCCAGGGTGGTGTAGGCGATCTCCGCCTCCCGTGCCAGCCGCGCTTCGGTGTGGTTGGTCATGCCGATCACGGCGCAGTTGAGGCTCTGATAGAAGCGCGATTCAGCCCGGGTGGAGAAGGCGGGCCCCTCCATGCACAGGTAGGTGCCGCCCCGGTGCAGACGGCGCCCTTCGGGCATCATGCTGTCGGCGACATCGGCCAGAAGGCGGCTGAGGGCGGGGCAGAAGGGATCGGCAAAGCCCACGTGGGCGACGGCCCCCTCCCCGAAAAACGTAAGGGGCCGCTGGTGGGTGCGGTCGATGAATTGATCGGGCACCACCATGTCCAGGGGGCGCACCTCCTCGAGCAGAGAGCCCACGGCGGAGCAGGAGAGGATCCAGCGCACCCCGAGCGAGCGCAGGGCCCAGAGGTTGGCCCGATAGGGCACCTCCGAGGGGGTGAAGGTGTGGTGTCGGCCGTGGCGGGCCAGGAAAACCACCTCCAGATCGCCGATGCGGCCGAGGCGCAGGGCATCGGAGGGTGCCCCGAAGGGAGTCTCCACCTGGAGTTCCTGGATGTCATCGAGCCCCTCCATGGCGTAGAGACCGCTGCCGCCCAGCACCCCGAGGCGGGCGGTGGCCAGATCGATACCGCTGGGGCTGCTCATCGCCATCGTGATCGTGCGCGACCGTTCTACCCGAGCGAATACAGTCCGCCTTTCCCTCCCCCCTTGCCCGTGACCAAAGCCCTGATGGACACCGATGCCGGCACCGTCGAGCTGGAGCTGTTCGACGCCGACGCCCCTGGCACCGTGGCCAATTTCGTCAAGTTGGCCACCGAGGGCTACTACGACGGCCTGGCCTTCCACCGGGTGATCGGCGGTTTCATGGCCCAGGGCGGCTGCCCCAACACCCGCGCAGGGGCCAAGGGTGCGCCCGGTACCGGCGGCCCCGGCTACACGATTCCCTGTGAGATCAACAGCCGTAAGCACCAGGCGGGCTCCCTCTCGATGGCCCACGCCGGCAAGAACACAGGCGGCAGTCAGTTCTTCCTCTGCCACGACGCCCAGCCCCACCTCGATGGGGTTCACACGGTGTTCGGACAGGCGGCCAACGTCGATGTGGTGCTGGCGATTCAGAAGGGCACCAAGATCAACAAGGTGACGATCAGCGCCTGATCCAGCGGCTGTGATCCAGTAGCTGTGATCCTGCCGCTCGCCCCTCTGGTCGTCAGCTCCAGCGCAGCAGGGACCCTGGCTGCAACCGCAGCCTGGGGTGCTCCTGCCGCAATTCATCCAGCGGCCGCAGCTCGGTCTCCAGGGTGGCGCTGGGGTGGGCACTGCGCTGGGCATCGGGTGCCAGCAGCAGGCTGACCGCCAGGGTGCCGTGCCAGCCGGCCAGGGTCTGGAGACTTTCAACCAGGCGCTCAGGGTGCAGGTCCCCATCGGCGTCGATGGCCCCGTTGATTTCCCTGGCCGCCGCCGAATCCTTCAGAGGTCCTAGCAGCACCGCCAGGTCGGGTTGGTCCAGCAGGGCCAGAAGACGCGGATGCTCCTCCAATTGGATCGCCAGCTGAAGCTGTTGAGCCCACTGCTGCAGGTGCAGCCAGAGCTGGGTGCGCCGTGCTTCGGACCCGGGCCCCTGGGCCTGGCCTGGTGGCTGGTCCTGTCCGATTCCCTGCCAGGCCAGTACCACCGATGGGCCCCGGGGGGCCTCCAGCAGGTGGCCCAGCTTGTCCTGCTTGGTCTGGAGGTAGCCGGCATTGTGTTCGCCCGCTTCGATCACCAGCGGCACCCGGTCTTCCACTTGCAGGCCATAGCCGCCCAGGCCGGCGATTTTGCGGGGATTGTTGGTGATCAGGCGCAACCGCTGCACCCCCAGGTCACTCAGGATCTGGGCTCCGATGCCGTAGTTGCGCAGGTCAGCGCCGAAGCCGAGGCGCTCGTTGGCTTCGACCGTGTCGAGTCCGCCGTCCTGGAGGCTGTAGGCGCGCAGCTTGTTGATCAGGCCGATGCCACGGCCCTCCTGGCGGAGGTAGAGCACCAGCCCCTCGCCGGCGGTTTCGATCATGCGCAGGGCCGCCTCCAGTTGGGGGCGGCAGTCGCAGCGCAGGGAGCCGAAGGCGTCGCCGGTCAGGCACTCGGAGTGCACGCGGACCAACACAGGACCGCTGGCGGTTTCGGGATGGCCTTTGACGATGGCGATGTGCTCGCTGCCATCGAGCTCGTTGCGGAAGCCGATCGCCCGGAAGCTGCCGAAGCTGCTGGGCAGGCGGGCTTCCGCCAACCGTTTGACGAAGCGCTCGGTGTCGAGGCGGTAGCGGATCAGGTCGGCGATGCTGATCAGCCGCAGACCATGCAGATGGGCATACTCCGCCAGCTGGGGCAGGCGGGCCATGGATCCGTCGGGGTTCTGGATCTCGCAGATCACCCCGGAGGGATAGAGCCCCGCGAGGCGGGCCAGATCCACGGCCGCCTCGGTGTGACCGGCGCGCTTGAGCACCCCCCCCTGGCGGGCGCGCAGGGGAAAGATGTGTCCGGGCCGGCGCAGGTCGCCTGGGCGGCTGCCCGAGTGGATCGCCACCTGGATGGTGCGTGCCCGATCGTCTGCTGAGATGCCTGTGCTGACGCCGTTTTCAGGGCCAGCATCGACGCTGACGGTGAAGGCGGTCTGGTTGCTGTCGGTGTTTCGGTCCACCATCAGCGGCAGATCGAGGGCATCGAGCCGCTCGCCCTCCATCGCCAGGCAGATCAGGCCGCGGGCTTCGGTGGCCATGAAATTGATCTGGGCCGGCGTCGCGAACTGGGCGGCGCAGATCAGGTCACCCTCGTTCTCCCTGTTCTCATCGTCGACGACCACGACCATGTCGCCGTTGCGGATGGCGGCGAGGCCATCGGCGATGGAGTCGAAGCGGATCGCGTCGAGTTGGCTCAGGGCAGGTCAGGCCGAAGGCCTGGGCGCAATCCACTTTTATAGAGCCCGGTACGATCTGGCGTTCCCGTCCCACTGGCATGGCGAGCCCATCCGCACCCGACCCCAGCGCTGGCGTGCGTGGTGTGGCCGTGATCGGGGCCACGGGCTACGGGGGCCTTCAGACCGTGCGGCTGCTCCAGGACCATCCCGCGCTGGCGGTCACGTTCCTTGGTGGCGAGCGCAGTTCGGGCAAGCGCTGGAGCGAGCTGGTGCCGTTTCTTCCCCTCAGCAAGGACCTGGTGATCCAGCGTCCCGATCCGGAGGCGATCGCCGCTGCCGCCGATCTGGCGGTGCTCAGCCTGCCCAATGGCCTGGCCTCCACGCTCGTGCCCGATCTGCTGGAGCGGGGCGTCAAGGTGGTCGATCTCTCCGCCGACTACCGCTACCGCTCCCTGGCCCAGTGGAAGGAGGTGTATGCCAGTGAAGCCCGCCAATTCCACCGCTCCGATGAGGCGCTCTGCCAGGAGGCCGCCTACGGGCTGGTGGAGTGGGAGGCCGAGCGCATCAGCAAAGCCCGCCTGGTGGCGGCTCCCGGTTGCTTTCCCACCGCCAGCCTGCTGGCCCTGTTGCCCTTCCTGCAGCAAGGTCTGATTGAGGCGAGTGGCATCGTGATCGATGCCAAAACCGGCACCTCCGGCGGTGGCCGCGCCGCCAAGGAGAATCTGCTCCTGGCGGAGGCCTCCGAGGCGGTGGTCCCCTACGGCGTGCTGGGCCATCGCCACACCAGTGAGATCGAGCAGGCGGCCAGTCAGGCCCTTGGGCGCCCCATTCAGCTCCAGTTCACCCCACACCTGATGCCGATGGTGCGTGGGCTGCTGGCCACGGTCTACGGCCGCTTGCGGGATCCGGGTCTCACAGCCGAAGACTGCACCACCTTGCTGAAGGCGTCTTACCGCCACAGCCCCAGCGTGGAAGTGCTGCCGGTGGGGACCTATCCCTCCACCAAGTGGGTGCGCCAGACCAACCGCGCCCTGCTCTCGGTTCAGGTGGATTCCCGCAACGGTCAGTTGATCGTGATGAGTGCCATCGACAACCTGATCAAGGGCCAGGCGGGTCAGGGGGTGCAGTGCCTGAATCTGCTGGCGGGGCTGGGTGCCACCACCGGCCTGCCGCTGCTGCCCTTCTACCCCTGATCGAGCGGGGCCGTCCGCTCCAGTCGCTGGGCGGCCAGGGCGACCGCCAGGGGCAGGATCCGGTGCTCCTGCCGCTGAATCCGGGCCTCCAGCCGGCGATGGTCGTCATCGTCCAGCACGGGCACGGCCGCCTGCACCAGGATCGGCCCCGCATCCACCTCCGCCGTGACCAGATGGGCGCTGCAGCCGCTCAGGTTCACCCCGGCCGCCAGGGCCTGGCCGACGGCGTCCAGGCCGCGGAAGCTGGGCAGCAGCGAGGGATGGATGTTCACCAGGCGCTCGGGAAAGGCGTCGATCAAGGTGGTAGTGACGATCCGCATCCATCCGGCCATCACCACCAGATCCACGCGGGCGGCGGCAAAGGACTCAATGAGGGCGTGGTCCAGCTCGGCGCGGCTGCTGTGCAGGCGATGGTCGTGCAGTTGCCAGGGCACCTGCAGCCGTGTGGCGTGGTGCTGGGCGCCGCAGCCTGGATTGTTGACGACCAGCAGCTCCACCGTTGCCTCGAGGGGCCCCAGTCGGGTGGCCTTCACCAGGGCTTCGAAGTTGCTTCCCGCCCCCGAGGCCATCACCCCCAGCCGCAGGGGCGCCCGCAAACGTGGCCAGGCCTGTGGCAACGGCCACTGGATCCCCGGGAGTGGCTCGCTAGGGTCGGCCCGCTCGGGCATTGGATCCATGTCCCATCTCTCCATCCTGCCCACTGTGCTTCGGGACACCGATGTGCTGGCAGCAAGTCTGGCTGATCTGGGCTTGGAGCCCCGCTGGGGCGGGAAGCTCCCGGGATTTGCCGGCGACGCGGAGCCGGTGGAGTTGCAGGTGCGCCTCTCGTCCGATCTGGCCCTGGGCTGGCGGCGTCAGCCCAGCGGTGAACTGGCTCTGGTGGGCGACCTGCAGCGACTCAGCCGCAGCCATCAGGTTGCCCCGCTGCTGGGCCGCCTCACCCGCAGCTACGCGGCCCGAGCCGCGCTTCGGGATGCCGCCCAGCGGCTCCCGACGGGCAGCGTTCACTTCGATCGCTGAGCCCGGCGCCGGTGCCTGAGCTGACCTTGAATCTGACCGCCGCTCACCAGCATCTGGTGGAGGCCAGCCTCGTCCTGGCTGCCCCCGCCCGGGTGCTGCGCTTCCGGCTTCCGGGTTGGACGCCGGGGTCTTACCTGATCCGCGACTACGTGCGCCATCTGGAGCGGCTGGAGGTCTGGCAGGGCGGGCGAGCCCTGCCTGTGTCCCAGCTGGCGCCCGCCGCCTGGGAAGTCGAACCTTCAGGAGATGAGCCCGTTGAGATCCTCACCGAGACGCTGGCCACGGAGCTCAGCGTGCGGACCTGCCATCTCAATGCTCAGCACGGTTTTCTGGCCCTGGCGGCCCTCGCCCTGGAGGTGGAGGGCGAACGCTGGAGTCCCCATCGCCTGCGCCTGGAGCTGCCGGCAGGCTGGGAGGCCTTCGTGCCCCTGCCGCGGCAGGCCGATGGAAGCTGGATCGCCACAGATTTCGATGCCCTGGTGGATGCGCCGGTGGAGGCGGGGCCCCACCGGGAGCATGGTTTCGATGTGCACGGTGTGCCCCACCGCTGGGTCACATGGGAGACGTGCCGTCCCCTGCTTGAACTCCATCCCGATCTGCTGGAGCAGGTGGCGGCGATCTGCCGCCGTTGCTGCCTGTTCATGGGTGAACCAGCCCCGGCAGCCAAGGACTACCTGTTTGTCCTGCATCTGCTGGATGAGGGCTACGGCGGATTGGAGCACGACGCCAGCACCGTGCTCCAGTTCGGTCGCAAGGCCCTGGGCCAGCCTGACGGCCTGCGGAAGTTGCTGCAGTTGGTGGGCCATGAATACCTTCACCAGTGGAACGTCCGCAGACTGCGGCCCTCCGAACTCACGCCGATCGACTACCACCGGAGCGTCGTGGTGCCCACCCTCTGGTTCGCTGAAGGGATCACCAGCTATGTCGATCAACTGCTGCCCTTTGCTGCCGGTTTGAGTGATGAGGCGGCGGCCCTGGACGATCTCGGCGCCGACTTCAGCCGCTACCTGCTCACCCCCGGGCGGCGGGTGCAGAGCCTGCGCCAGAGCAGCCAGCAGGCCTGGGTGAAGCTCTACAAGCGCGATGCCTTCAGTGACGACAACCAGATCAGCTATTACCTCAAAGGGGCTCTGCTGGCCTTGGTGCTCGATCTGCACCTGCGTCGCGTCGGATCGGCTCTGTTCGCCGTGGTGCGTGATCTGTGGCGGCGGTTGGGGCGCGTCGGTCGGGGTTACAGCGAGGCGGACCTGATCGCCGCCTTTGCCCAGGCGGCTCCGGATCTTGAGGCCTTGCTGCCCGCCTGGCTGGGCTCCACGGAGGATCCGCCCTTCGCGGCCTATCTCGCTGATGTGGGCCTGGAGTTAGTGCCGGAGCCCGCCAACCATCCAGAAAGTGGCATCGTCTGTCAGGCCGATCCCCACCAGGGCCTGGTGGTTCGCAAGCTGCCGCGCCATGGTCCGGGTGAACGTTCGGGCCTTGAGCTGGGCGACGAGCTGTTGGCCCTCGACGGGGTGCGGCTGCGCCAGGCGGAGGATCTTCCGACGCAGCTGCGGGCGGATCGGTGCCAGCGGTTGATGCTGTCCCGGCGTGGCCAGGTGTTGGAGCTGGCTTTCACCAGTTCAGCGCCCGCGATCGAGCGCTGGAAGCTCAGCATCGCTCCACAGGCGCCGGCCGGGGCCGAGGCGCGGCGCCGGCGTTGGCTGGCTCTGGAGCCGGAGCCCGAGCGGCCAGACCCTGAGATGGTCCGATGTTGAGGCTCCCGGAGCGACCGCCCTGGGCCAGCTGGTGGCCCGCCAGCCCCCTGGTGCTGGCGATCGGGGCAGGGGGGATGGTCACGCTGCTGGGGTTGGGCTGGCTGGCCGCGGCCATCGGCGAGCGCACCTCTGAGCGCCGGGACTCCAGCCTGCTGAGCTTCCTTCGCGACGGCGTCCAGGGTTCCGCTACGACCGATGGGGTTCCTCGCCGGGCCCCCGCCCCCCCGCCGGTCCAGACCTGGAGCAGTCCCTTGCACCGCCAGTGCCGCAGCCCCGACCCGGCCCTGAAGCAGCGCTTGCAGCGGTTGAGTGCCGTGCTTCCGCAACGCACCTTCCACCTGGACACCGATCCCACCAACTACGGTGAGCGCTTCAACCAGGACGCCTTCGGCCAAGCGGTCGATCCAACCCCTCGGCTGATCGTCTTGCACGAGACGGTCTACGGGTTGTCCTCGGCGATCAACACCTTCGTCACCCCCCACCCCCGCGATGAGGATCAGGTGAGCTACCACACGCTGATCGGACTCCAGGGCGAGGTGGTCCAGGTGCTCGACCCTGCCCGCCGGGCCTTCGGGGCGGGCAATTCGGCCTTCAACGGCCACTGGGTCATCACCAACCCACGCATCAATGGTTCGGTGAACAACTTCGCCCTGCACCTAAGCCTTGAAACCCCTCTTGATGGCGAGAACGACGGCGCTGAACACAGCGGCTACACCGCCGCCCAGCTGGATGCAGCCGCCGTCGTAATGGCCGACTGGATGAAGCGGTTCCCGATTCCCCCCCAGCAGATCACGACCCACCGGGCGGTGGATCTCGGCGGAGAGCGTCAGGATCCCCGAAGCCTCGATTGGACCGCACTTCAGGCGCGCCTGGCGGCCCTGGGACGACTCTGCTGAGGGCCCTTTCGATCAAGCCCGTTCCGATCAAGCCCGTTCAGAACAGCACGGTTCAGATCAGGGTGGATACCGGCGCTTTCCGGGCGGAGTAGATCAGGGCGTGGAGTTCGGGGTCCTGCATGTAACGCAGGATGCGGGTGGGGTAGTCGAGCTTGCCGTTGTGCAGGTAGGCCAAGGTGGCGATCGCCTTGGCATCCCGGGGGCGGGTGCTGGCGTCGAGCGGATGCTCGGTGGAGATGCCGAGGAGTTTCTTCTGGCGGGCCAGCTGGCCCACCAGCAACTGCACGTTGCGCCGGGGATCCAGCAACTGATCACGGGCGGCCTGAATCTCTGCCTGGCTGGCCTCGGGGCTCAGGAGCCCCTGCTTGACCATCTCGCTCAACCCCAGTTGGGCGGGCCCATGGGTGCTGAACAGGCCGGAATGGGCGGCCAGGGGCAGGTCTTCACCGGGCTTGGCGTGCTGCATCTCATCGAAGAGAATCGCCGCCACCAGCATCGGGTTGACGCCCCGGAGGCGACTCTCGACAAGGATGGTGGGCCGTAGCTCCTCGAGCCGATTCACCGTGATCGAGCGCAGGGGAGTGAGCTCATCGAGCCCCTTGGTGAACAGTTGCGCCAGGGGTGTTTGTGGTCCATGGACGCCAAAACGGCGCTGGAGCTCCTTCAGCTCCTGGGGGCTGAACGCCGTGGGATCGGGGCGCTGGCCCTCGTTGATCAGGGCCTGGCTGCTGCTGCTGTCGGTGCTGACGCTGGCGCTGAGGCCCGGTTCGCTGACGATCACGGAACTGGACCAGCGATTGACCCTGGGAGCCACATCCAGACCGATGGCCAGGGCAAGGCCCACGCTGAGGCCCACCAGAAACCTCCGCCGCACCACCGGAGCAGGGGCCATGGGCGATCTGTGGGTCAAGGGGACGAGCAATCTGGCTGAATATACGCAATTGTTGACAAAATTTCTGTACGCGTCGGCGTTTCCTGTTCCTGCTCCCCCGGCCACCCTGGCGCCAGCCGCCTGGGTCCAGTTCCAGCGGCTCTTGGTTGAGCCGTTCACCGGCGGGGTCCGTGGATAGGTTCAGGTGGTGCGCCGATCAGGACGTCGTTCCGTCGACATGACCTTGCCCCCGGATACCGCCTGCGCGTCACCGCTGACGCCTTGGCACCGCTTCTGCTCCCTGCTCTGGCACCACGACGACCTGGGCCTCTGGCTCGACCCGAGCCGCATGGCCTTGGCGGAGTCCGATCTTGAAGCCCTGGAGCCCTCCTTTGGACGGGCCTTCGAGGCCATGGACGCCCTGGAGGCGGGTTCGATCGCTAACCCAGATGAAGGCCGCCAGGTGGGCCATTACTGGCTGCGGGCTCCATACCTGTCGCCTGACGCGACCACGGCCGCCCAGATCATCACCGAGATCGATCGCATCGAGGCCTTTGGCCACGCCGTCCTCGATGGCCGTCTCCAGGCTCCGGGCGGCACTGCCTTCACGGACGTGCTCTGGATCGGCATCGGAGGCTCGGGCCTGGGGCCTCTGCTGATCCTGCGGGCCTTGCAACGCCAGGGGCGGGGGCTGCCGTTCCACTTCTTCGACAACGTCGATCCGGAGGGCTTCAGCCGCGTGCTTGCCGGCCTCGGGGAGAACCTGCGCAGCACCCTGGTGATCGTGGTCAGCAAATCCGGCGGTACCCCTGAGCCCCGCATCGGCCAGGAGCAGGCCCAGGCGCGGCTGGAGGCCCTTGGCGGCAGCTGGGCCGCCCAGGCGGTGGCGGTGACCATGGCCGGCAGCGCCCTGGACCGCAAGGCGGTCGCCGAGGGCTGGCTGGAACGGTTCGACCTGTTCGACTGGGTGGGCGGCCGCACCAGCATCACCAGCGTCGTGGGTCTGCTGCCTGCGGCCCTGATCGGCGCTGATCTGCGCGCCTTCCTCGAGGGTGCGGCCCGCATGGATGAGGCCACCCGTGTGCCCGACCTGCGCCGCAACCCCGCCGCGCTGCTGGCGGCCGCCTGGTACTCCGCCGGTGATGGCCGAGGCCGTCGCGACATGGTGGTGCTGCCCTACCGCGACCGCCTGGAGGTCTTCAGTCGCTACCTGCAGCAGCTGGTGATGGAATCCCTTGGTAAGCGCCTGGATCGCCAGGGCGTGGTGGTGCACCAGGGCTTGGCGGTTTATGGCAATAAGGGCTCCACCGATCAGCACGCCTATGTGCAGCAACTGCGCGATGGCCTCGACAACTTCTTTGTCACCTTCATCGAGGTGCTCGAAGACCCCGCCGACATCGCGGCGATCGGAGGCGAGCAACCGGGCGATTTCCTCGACGGCTTTTTCCAGGGGACCCGTGCCGCCCTCAGCGAAGGCGGTCGCCAGAGCCTCACCCTCACCCTGCGGCGCTTCGATGAGCGCAGCCTGGGGGCTCTGATCGCCCTGTTCGAGCGGGCCGTCGGGCTCTATGGCGAACTGATCGATGTGAACGCCTATCACCAGCCTGGGGTGGAAGCCGGCAAGCAGGCCGCCGCCGACGTACTGGCGCTTCAGGCTCGTCTGGAAGCCCTGCTGGCCGATGGAGTGCCCCGCAACCTTGAGACGATCTCGGCAAGCCTGGAGCTGGAGAGCCCGGAGCAACCGTTCTGGATCCTGCGCCGCCTGAGTGCTGCCGGGCGGGGTTATGCCGCCACGGGGGATTGGGCTGATCCCCGCACCCTCGTCTTCCAACGGAGCTGATGGCCTTGATTCGATCGCGTGCCGCCGTGGCCTGGGGCCCGGGCCAGCCCCTGGAGATCACCGACATCGAGGTCGCCCCACCGGGGCCCGGTGAGGTGCTGCTGCGGGTCGTGGCCACGGGTGTCTGTCACACCGATGCCTTCACCCTCTCCGGTGCCGATCCGGAGGGGATCTTTCCGGCGATCCTCGGCCATGAGGGCGGCGCCGTGGTGGAGGCGATCGGACCCGAGGTGAGCTCGGTGGCGGTGGGCGACCACGCGATCCCCCTCTACACGCCGGAATGCCGGCGCTGCAAGTTCTGCCTCTCCGGAAAAACCAATCTCTGCCAGGCGATCCGCACCACCCAGGGCCAGGGGCTGATGCCCGATGGCAGCAGCCGCTTCTCCAAGAACGGCCAGCCGATCTTCCATTACATGGGCACCTCCACCTTTTCTGAATACACCGTGGTGCCGGAGATTGCCGTGGCCAAGATCAATCCGGAGGCGCCTTTGGAGCAGGTTTGTCTGCTCGGTTGCGGTGTCACCACGGGGATCGGCGCCGTGCGCAACACCGCCAAGGTGGAGCCCGGCAGCACCGTGGCGGTGTTCGGCCTGGGGGGCATCGGGCTGGCGGTGGTGATTGGCGCGGTGATGGCCAAGGCCTCGCGGATCATCGCCATCGACACCAACCCCGGGAAGTTCGCGATCGCCCGTCAGCTGGGGGCCACCGATTGCCTCAACCCTCGGGATTTTGACGCTCCGATCCAGCAGGTGCTGATCGATCTCACCGATGGCGGGGTGGATTACTCCTTCGAGTGCATCGGCAACGTGGAGGTGATGCGTGCCGCCCTTGAGAGCTGCCACAAGGGCTGGGGCGAATCCACGATCATCGGCGTGGCCGGCGCCGGCCAGGAGATCTCCACACGGCCGTTCCAACTGGTGACCGGACGGGTCTGGCGTGGTTCGGCCTTCGGCGGGGTGCGCGGGCGCACGGAGCTGCCGGGTTACGTGGAGATGGCCCAGCGGGGGGAGATCCCCCTGGAGCTGTTCATCACCCACACCCTCGGGCTGGGGGAGATCAACGAGGCCTTCGAGCTCATGCACGCTGGCCAGAGCATCCGCACGGTGATCCGCTACGACCTCTGAGGTCGGTCTCTGAGGTCGGCCGCTGGGCCCGGCGTTGCCCCTTACCCCTAGGGCACCAGGTTCACGAGTTTGCCGGGCACCACGATCACCCGGCGGGGGGGCTGCCCCTCCAGCCACTTGAGGGCCACATCGCTGCCGAGGGCCAGGCGTTCCAGGGTGGCGGCATCGGCATCGGCGGGCACCGTGAGGCTGCCGCGCACCTTGCCCTTCACCTGGATCACCACTTCGAGGCTCTCGCGCACCAGGGCGGAGGCATCGGCGCTGGGCCAGCGCTGCTGGTGCACACTTCCGGGGCCGTCCAGCTTCTGCCAGAGCTCTTCCGCCAGGTGGGGGGCGAAGGGGGCCAGCAGCACCACGAGGGCACGGAGGGCCTCTTGGGCCACGGCGTCGCCAACGGTTTCGAGGGCACCGCCCATGGCATTGCTCAGCTTCATCAGCTCCGAGACGGCCGTGTTGAACTGGTAAGCACCATCGGCCAGGTCGTGGTCAATGGCGGCGATGGCGGTGTGCACCGCCCGGCGGAGCTCGCGCTCCTGTTGATTGAGATCTGTTGGGCTGAACGTTGGCGCGCTGGGCGTGCTCTGGGCTGATCCGCCTGCCCCAACCGCCAGGCGCAGACCCCGGGCTACGGCTCCGTCCACCAGTCGCCAGAGGCGTTGGAGGAAGCGAAACTGACCCTCCACGTCGGCGTCATCCCACTCCAGATCCTTCTCGGGAGGAGCCTTGAACAGAATGAACATGCGCGCCGTGTCGGCGCCGTAGCGGTCAATCACCACGGCTGGATCGACTCCGTTGTGCTTCGACTTCGACATCTTTTCGTAGAACACCTCCAGCCCCTCGCCGGTGAGCGGATCGCGGGGATCGCTGGGATCGGTTACATCCGCCGGAGGGATGTATTGACCGGTGTGGGGGTTCTTGTAGGTGATGGCCTGAACCATGCCCTGGGTGAGCAGGCGCGAAAACGGTTCGTCGAAGCCCAGCAGGCCCCGGTCACGCAGCACCTTGGTGAAGAAGCGGGAATAGAGCAGGTGCAGGATGGCGTGCTCAATGCCGCCCACGTATTGATCCACGGGCAGCCAGCGATCGGCCGTCTCCTTGGCAAAAGGCAGGGCTGTGTTGTGGGGGTCGCAGTAGCGCAGGTAGTACCAGGACGAGCAGATGAAGGTGTCCATGGTGTCGCTCTCGCGCCGGGAGGGGGCCCCACAACTGGGGCAGGGCACCTCGGCCCAGTCCGTGAGCTGGGCCAGGGGTGAGGCCCCCTTGCCGCTGAAGGCCACGTTCCGGGGCAGCTCCACCGGCAGCTGCTCCTCGGGTACGGGCACCACACCGCAGTGGTCGCAGTGGATCACCGGGATCGGACAGCCCCAGTAACGCTGACGCGAGATCAGCCAGTCGCGCAACCGAAACTGCACCCGGCCCTGGCCCCAGCCCTGCTGTTCCGCCAGGGCGATGATCCCGGCCTTGGCCTCCCTTGAGGGCACTCCGTCGAAGGGCCCCGAATGGATCAGCACGCCGGCTTCGGTCCAGGCTCCGCCCTCGAAGGCGTGTTCATCGGCACCCGCGGGCACGATCACCTGCCGCACCGGCAGCTCGTAGCGGCGGGCAAACACAAAATCCCGCTGGTCGTGGGCCGGCACCCCCATCACCGCACCGGTGCCGTAGTCGGCGAGCACGTAGTCGGCGATCCAGAGGGGGATCGTTTCCCCGTTGAAGGGGTTGCGCACCATGGCCCCCAGGGGGATCCCCTGTTTGGGTTTGTCCTCGGCTGTGCGCTCCTGCTCGCTCTGCCGGCTCACATGGTCCCTGAAGGCGGCAACGGCCGGCTCCTGTTCAGGGACGGTGAGCGATGGCACCAGGGGATGTTCGGGCGCCAGCACCAGATAGCTCACGCCAAACACCGTGTCGGGGCGGGTGGTGAACACCGTGATCGCCTTGCCGGTTTCGGCACCTCCCGCAGCCACGACGGGGAAATGCAGTTCTGCCCCCACCGAGCGGCCGATCCAGTTGGCCTGCATGGTGCGCACACGTTCCGGCCAGCCCTCCAGCAAAGCAAGGTCGTCCAGCAGCGCGTCGGCGTAGTCGGTGATGCGCAGGAACCACTGGCGTAACTGACGCTTTTCCACCGGGGCGCCGGAGCGCCAGGAGCGCCCCTCCCCGTCCACCTGCTCGTTGGCGAGCACGGTCTGATCGATCGGATCCCAGTTGACCGTGGCGTCCTTCTGATAGGCCAGGCCCCCATCGAGGAACTGCAGGAACAGCCACTGGGTCCAGCGGTAGTAATCGCTGTGGCAGGTGGCCAGCTCCCGATCCCAGTCAATCGAGAGTCCGAGGCGCTGCAGCTGGCTGCGCATCTGGGCGATGTTGCGGTCGGTCCAGTCGCCAGGGTCGACCCCCCGTTCGATGGCGGCGTTCTCGGCTGGCAGGCCGAAGGCGTCCCAACCCATGGGGTGCAGCACCTGGCGGCCCCGCAGCCGCTGCACCCGGGCGATCACATCGGTGATCACGTAGTTGCGCACATGGCCCATGTGCAGGTTCCCCGACGGGTAGGGGAACATCGAGAGGGCGTAATAGGGGCGATCGCCCGGCTCCGGCGTGGCGTGCAAACGCTGTTCCTGCCAGTGGGCCTGCCAGCGCTCCTCGATCGCCTGGGGCTGGTAGCGGGAAGGGTCGGTCACGGCCATGGCACGGCGGCGGCCGCCAGGATCGGGCCACAGCTCACCTCGGTGATGGTGCCATAAGCCGATGCGCCTTCCGCCGGTGCGAGCGAGGGATCAGGCGAGTGAACGGATCACCGTCACCGAAAGACGCTGGATCAGAACCGGATCAAGGTCGTTGGGGAGGCGCAGGGCGAGAAACTCCACGTCCTGCCAATCTAGGAGGCCGTCGAGTTTGGTGCCGTCGTGGAGTTGTACCTGCACCGCCGTCTTGGCGCGAATCCAGTTCTGCAGTTGCCGCACACCCGGTAGGGAGGTGTCCAGGAGGGCCAAGGCTGATTCAATCGGCACCTTCCTAAGATGCCATCCCTTGGCAAAAAGGGCGAGTTCGGTGCTCCAGTTCAGCAAATACCAGGGATTGGGCAACGATTTTCTGCTGCTGGACGGCCGCACGGAAACCGATCCCGACTTCTGCTTCGGCCTCACCCCCGAGTTGGTGCGTCAACTCTGTGACCGCCGCTTCGGTGTCGGTGGCGACGGGATCATCCTGGCCCTGCCGCCCAGGGAGGGTGGCGAGCTGCGCATGCGCATCTTCAACGCCGATGGCACCGAGCCGGAGATGTGCGGCAACGGCATCCGCTGCCTGGCCAGGTTTCTGGCCGACAGCGACGGTGACGCCCCGGGGCGCACCTGGCAGGTGGAGACCCTGGCGGGCCGGATCGTGCCGGAGCTTCAGGGCGACGGTGGTGTCCGCGTCGACATGGGTGAGCCGTTCCTGCTGCCCTCGGAGGTCCCCACCCTGCTGACGGTGGGACCAGCCGGCCTGCCCCAGGGGGAACTGGAGCTGGAGGGTGAGCGGTTCGCCGTGGCGGCAGCCGGCATGGGCAACCCCCACGTGGTGGTGCCCGTGGCTGATTTGGCGGCGATCCCGTTGGAGCGTCTCGGTCCCCTGCTTGAGCACCATCCCAGTTTCCCGGCCCGCACCAACGTTCACTTCGTCCAGGTGCTGGGCCCCACCCACCTGCGCCTGCGGGTGTGGGAGCGCGGGGCGGGCCCCACCCTGGCCTGTGGCACCGGAGCCTGCGCCACTCTCGTGGTGATGCATCGGCTGGGGCTGTGTGAGGCTGCCGCCCGGCTTGATCTGCCTGGCGGCCCACTGCAGATCTCCTGGGATCCTTCCAGCAACCATCTGTTCATGACCGGTCCGGCGGAGCTGGTCTTCGATGGCGTGCTGGCCACCGAAGAGCACGAGTTGCGGCCCCAGTGGGAAGCGCCAGCGGTCCCTGACGTCCTGGCCTCCCAGCCGGCGGCCTCTGCTGCGCCCGCTCCTGTTGTTTCTGCCGTGCGAGCTCCCTCTCCGGCGTCCGTCGTGGCTCCAGCAGAGATCCAATGCGCCGTGGTTTGCGTCCAGGGCTGCGTCCGGCCCGAGGCCTGCGCCAGCGCCGAGGCCCGTTCACGGGTGGCCGCCCTGCTCAGCGAGCGTTCCCTCGACGATCTGGTCGCGTTGGCCAGCAGCTCCCTGGAATCCCGCAGCCGCTCCCGTCAGGAGTCCGGTCTGAACCCCCTTGAAGGCCCTTGAGCGTCTCCCTGGTTGATCATCGGGCCGGCGGCGTCTATCTCGATGCCTGTGCCACGGCGCCTCCGGCTGCCTCGGTGTTGGAGGCAATGGCCAAGGCCCAAAAGGAGGCCTGGGCCAACCCCTCAAGCCTGCACGGTTTCGGTCTGGCGGCCGCCGATCGTCTGGAGCGCAGTCGGCTGGCCATCGCCACCGAACTCGGCTGCGACCCGTCGGAGCTCACCTTCTGCTCCGGTGGCACCGAAGCGGCCCAGTCGGCCCTGCTCGGGGCGACGGCCCATCTCCATCCAGGGCGTCTGGTGATCTCGGCCGTGGAGCACCCCGCCGTTGCCGCCGCCGCCCGGCGGCTGGAGCGCCTGGGCTGGGAGCTGGCGCTGGTGCCGGTGGATCGTTGGGGCCGGGTTGACCTGACGGCCCTGGAAGCCCTGCTTGAACCTCCCACCCGGCTGGTGTCGGTGATCTGGGGCCAAAGCGAAGTGGGCACCCTGCAGCCGATCGAGGCCATCGGTGAACGCTGCCGTGCGGCGGGTGTGTTGTTCCATACCGACGCGGTGCAGGTGGTGGGCCACCGGCCGATCGATCTGAGCCAGCTGCCGGTGGATCTGTTCAGCTTCACGGCCCACAAGTTCCAGGGCCCCCGTGGCATCGGCGCGCTGGTGGCCTCCCCTGCCCTGCGCTTTTCCCCGCTCGTCGATGGCGGAAGCCAGGAGGCCGGACGGCGCGGGGGCACAGAAGCCGTGGCCCTGGCCGCGGGTTTTGCCGAAGCGGTCGTGCTGGCGGTCGGTCGCCTGAGCGCCCATGGGGGTGATCCGATCCAGCCGCTGCGGGATCGCTTGCTGGCGGAACTGCTGGAGATTCCAGGCCTCGAGCTCTCCGGCTGCCCCAGGGAGCGGCTGCCCCATCACATCAGCCTGTTGGTGTCATCTGCTGCTGGCAAGCCATTGCCAGGTCGTCGCCTGGTGGAGGAGCTCTGGCGCGAGGGTTATGCCGTCAGCAGCGGCACCGCCTGCAGCAGTGGTCTGGCGAGCGCCAGCCCCGTGCTGCTGGCCATGGGCGTCGAGCCGGCCCGGGCCGGCTCGGCCCTGCGCATCAGCCTGGGCCCCTGGCTCCGGGACGACGATCTCAGCGGCTTCGCGGTGGCCCTGCGGCGGGCCCAGGCGGCCGTTGCCGCTGGGTAAGGTCCCCGTCAGGGCATCACCTCGGCGCCCCCCATTCCGTCGCGCTTGATTTCATGGTGCTTCCCGCTGATCTGCGCGCCGCCGAGGCCCAGGCCCTGGCCGCCTTGGGCCAGGCTCTGGGCGCCCGTGCCGCTGGTCGCTGGACCGTGGAACTGCGCTTCGAGGGACTGCGCTTGCTGCCAGTGGCTCTGCGGCTGCTGGAGGCCCTCAATCGGGGGGAGCCCACGGCCACTCTGGTGTTCACCGATGCCGGTGCCGCTGCCCTGGCCCGCCGGGATGCCCCTGAACAGGCTGAACGGCTGACCAGCCTCAGTGATCGCCGACGCCTGCAGCGGCGGGCCGCCGAGTCAGAGGAGCCAAGCGAAGACGCTGGGGTGCTGGTGCTGGTGGCCCCGTCCCAGGCCGAGTACAGCGAGGTGGAGGAGATCTGTCTGGCGCACCGTGGCGCCGTGGTGTTGCTCAACGGCCGTCTGGAGGATGCCGCCATCGGCATCGGCAGCGTGGCCAGGGAGCGCCGCCGTGGCTTCCTGGCCACCTGGGAGTCGGCCTACGCCCTGATCCCCCGGGGCGCTTCCGCCCTGAGGCGCAGCTTTCCGGACTCCTGGGAGCTCTACCGCCAGGACCCCGACGGCTTCCGGCTGGCCGGCCGATTCGAGACCAAACCCGACCAGGAGGAGATTGATCAGGCCCTTGCGGCGGGGGGGCAAGCACTCGATGTGGCCGCCGGACTTGGGGCCCTCGATCGTTTCATCGAGGGCTTGCGCAACTGAGCGGCGACGATCTGGCCCCCTGGTGTGGACGGGAGAGTCTCCGTACACTTCAGCGTCTGCTCAAGCGCCATGGCTGTCCAGCAATCGAACCGTCGTTCCATCGGTTTGGTGGACATCGGCGCTGCGCTCGCCGTGGTGCTCGCCGTGGTGGGGGTGATCTGGAGCCCCAAGCTCAGCGGTGCGGTTGCCAAAGCCACCGGAGCCCTCAAGCCGATCACGGTGACCGTTGATGTGCGGGGCATCCCCGCCGCCGACCCCGCCTCCTTGATCGCCGGTGCCAGGCAGAAGGGCAGCCTCAACATCGTGATTCGCAACCAGCCCCACGGCAGTGTCACGGTCAAGGACGTGATCCCCCTGCCCCGTCGCATTTCCACGATCACCCCCGCCGGTCAGGTGATCACGGTCGATGACCCCAACCAGAAGGTGTTCAGTACCCTCGATGCCCGTTTCCTTCTCGAGGGCCAGGGTCAGCTCACCAAGGAGGGTGTGGAGTTCGGAGGCCAGGCCATCAAGGTGGGAACCCCGATCGAACTGGACGACAACCAGTTCCGGGTCTCCGGCACAGTGACCAGCTTGAAGGTGGGGTCCTGAGATGGCGAGATCCCCCCGGCAGGCCCTGCTGGCGACCCTTGCCACGGCGCTGATCACCCTTCCTGTCCCCCCCATGCGGGCCCAGGACCAGGCCGTCCCCCTGGCGTCTCTACCCCCGATGCCGCCGCCGGTGGGACTGCCCCAGCTCCAGAGCCTGGCGAGCTGTCCGGGACTGCAACAGCGTTTGTTAGCCACGGTCGGCGTTGAGTCGTCGGTCTGGAGCGTGACCGTGGCCGATGGCGGCGGGCGCCTTCTGGCCGATCTCAACGGCCAGCGGCCGCGGATCCCCGCCTCCAATCAGAAGCTGATCAGCACGGCCTATGCCCTGGATCGGCTCGGCCCCGATTTCCGCCTCAAGACCCAGCTCTGGCGTCTGGGCGATGGCACCCTGCGCCTGACCGGATCGGGTGATCCCGATCTGGGGCTGCCCCAGCTGCAGCGCTTCGCCAAACTCGCCCTGGGATCCGGCGGCAGCTCCAGCCCGGCACCGTCGCTGGTGCGACTGCAGCTGGCCGAGGAACCCGCCCCCAACTGGTGGCCCCAGGGTTGGCACATGGGTGATCGCGCCGAGGCCTATGGGGCTCCGATCACCCGCCTGGCCCTGACCAGCAATGCGATCGAGATGGCGATCCCGAATCCGGTCGGGCGGCTGCAGCGCCTGCTGCAGCAGGAGATAGTCCGTCAGGGGGGCAAGGCCGTGCAGATTTCGCTGGTACCGGCCCAGGCCAGCGCCACCGGCGACATGGTGCTCCTGCATGAGGAACCCTCGGCGCCGATGCATGATCTGCTCAGCCTGGCCAACACCGAAAGCCACAATTTCACGTCTGAGGTCCTGCTTCGTTCCGCCAGCGGCAGCTGGAACCTGGCCACGGCCCGGCAGCTGGAGATGCAGTGGCTCTATCAGCAGGGTCTGCCCATGGCCGGAGTGTCCGTGGCCGATGGGAGTGGCCTCGATCGTGCGAACAGGCTCACCAGCCGCTTCCTGGTAGCCCTGCTGGTGCGCATGGCCCAGCACCCCTATGCCGCGAACTACCAGGCCTCGATGGCGATTGCCGGTCGCCGGGGCACCCTGCGCCATTTGTTCATCGGCACTCCGCTCGAGGGACGCTTCCGCGGCAAGACCGGCACGATTTCAGGTGTGCGCTCCATCTCCGGGGTGCTCGACACCGTTGATGGCCCCCGCTACGTGAGCATGATCTCCAACGGCGCCTCAACTCCGAACACCACCATCGGGCGGATCCTCACCCAGGTGCAGAACGTCAGCCTCTGCCAGCCGCCTGCCTGAGACGCTCGGCGGCCCGGCGGGCTCGGCTGATGGGCACGGCATTGGCCTTGCTGCCGCGCGCCTCAAGCGCTGGCTCGGATGCGGCGGCCGGATCGACCGATTGCAGCCGCACCAGCTCACGGCGGCCACCTGAGACCACCTTGCCGAGATCCTGGAGGCGTCCTTCGAGTTCCCCCAGCACCTGCTCGGCGTAGCGGTTGGCGCCCTCCTGCACAGCGGCGGCCTCCTGGCGGGAGCGGCTGATCAAAGCCTCGCACTGCTGCTGGCTCTGCTGACGGAATTGCAGGGCGTCGGCGTGGAGTCGCTCCGCCTCCGCCTGGCTCTCGCGCTGCACGCGCAGGCTTTCCTGGCGGACCTGGTCAAGTTCCTGCAGGCTCTGCTGACGGGAGCGCTCATGCTGTTCCACCAGCTGGCGCTTGATTTCGACGTAATCCTGGTCGAGCTGCTGACGCCGCTGCAGCGACTCCTGTTCCAGCTGCTGACGCCGGGCACTGAACAGTTGCTCCATCTGGGCGAGGCGGGCCTGGTGTTCCTGTTCGGCCTGGGCCACCTGCTGGCGGGTCTGGAGCAGCAGCTGCTCGCATTGCTGGCGGGCCTGCTCCCGCAGCTCGCCCACCTGGCGCTCGGCCTCCTGGCGCACGGAGGCGGCACTGATCAGCTGCTCCCGCTGGAGCCTCGCCTGGCTGAGAATCTCCTCGGATTGCTGGCGCGCCTGGCTGATGAAGGTTTCACGCTGGCGGATCAGTTCACTGGCCTGGGTGAGTTGCACCGGCAGGGCTTCCCGCAGCGCATCGATCACTTCGATCGCCTCCTGCTCGTTCACCAGACGCCCTCCACTGAAGGGGATCCGGTTGCCATCCAGAACGACCTCTTCGAGCTGGTCAAGCTGGTCCAGCACGGTCAACCGGGTCTCGGTCATCTCAGGTGGGCGGGGTTTTTTGATTAAAGAGCCTGGCGAGATCATCCGCCACTCCCGCCGGCACCATGTGGCGCACGTTGCCACCAAAACGCGCCACCTCCTTGACCACCGAGCTACTCAGGAAGCTGTGCTGGGCCGAGGTGGCCATGAACAAAGTTTCGACCTCCGGGGCCAGGCTGTGGTTGGTGTGGGCGATCTGGAGCTCGAACTCGAAATCGCTCAGAGCCCGCAGGCCTCTCAGGATCACCATGGCGTCGCAGCGGCGGGCGAATTCCACGGTGAGGCCATCGAAGCTGCTCACCTCCACCCCCCGCAGGTGGGCCGTGGCCAGGCGGATCTGGCCCAGCCGCTGCTCGAGCGGAAAGCTGGGGGTCTTGCCGGGGTTCTGCAGCACCGCGACCACCACCCCGCCGAAAAGGCGCACGGAGCGCTCGATCAGATCGAGGTGCCCCAGGGTGAGGGGATCGAAACTTCCGGGATAGAGCACCTTCATGGCGCTGATCCTATGGAGCGTCGCGGGGGTCTTCCTGGCTCCGTTGGCGGTTCGGGGGAACAGGGAGCGCTGCTGAGCGGCCGGGTCAGCTGCCTAGAGTTGCTTTGAGCTCTACCGATGCCGCAGCCATGGCCCTCGATGCCGCCGCCAAGAAGACCCTGCTGCGCAAGATTCCCCACGGGCTGTTCATCTGCGGAGTGGCTGAAGGAGAGCAGGTGAACGGCTTCACCGCCAGCTGGGTGACCCAGGGCTCCTTCGAGCCGCCGCTGGTGGTGGTGGCCGTCCGCTCCGACTCCACCAGCAACGGCATCATCCAGCGCACGGGCCGATTCTCGTTGAATGTGCTGGCGGCCGATCAGAAGGATCTGGCTGCCGTGTTCTTCAAGCCCCAGCAGGGCATCGGCGGCCGCTTCGAGGCGGCCCCGTTCCAATTGGGTGAGCTCGGGATGCCGATCCTCGATGACGCCCTGGGCGCCGTCGAAGCAGAAGTGGTGGGTCAGGTGGCCCACGGTGACCACACGGTGTTCGTGGCCGAGGTCAAGAGCGCCGTGTTGCACCGCGATGGCGAGGCCCTGGAGCTGTCCACCACCGGATGGTCCTACGGCGGTTGAGTGAGGCCGGGTCCAGGGCCGATCGCATCGCCATGGGCCAGCCTGGCGCCGGCACGGTGCAGCCGCTGCACCACCATCCGGAGCGGTTGGAGCTGAGGCTCAGGGAGCTGCCGGCTGAACCCGGCTGCTACATGTTGCGCGATGGCGACGACCGCATCCTTTACATCGGTAAATCCAAGAGCCTGCGCAGCCGCGTGCGCAGTTACTTCCGCGACTCCCACGATCTGAGCCCGCGCATCGCCCTGATGGTGAGGCAGGTGGTGGAAATCGAATTCATCGTCACCGACAGCGAGTCGGAAGCGCTGGCGCTGGAGTCAAACCTGATCAAGGCCCATCAGCCCCACTTCAATGTGCTGCTGAAGGACGACAAGAAGTACCCCTACCTCTGCATCACCTGGAGCGAGCCCTACCCCCGCATTTTCATCACCCGCCAGCGTCGTTTCCGCAAGCCCCTTGATCGCTTCTACGGACCCTATGTGGATGTGGGCCTGCTGCGCCGCACCCTGGCCCTGGTCAAACGTGTGTTTCCGATGCGCCAGCGGCCCCAGCCCCTCTACCGCGATCGCACCTGCCTCAATTTCGATATCGGCCGTTGTCCGGGGGTCTGCCAGCAGAAGGTCAGCCCTGACGACTATCAGCGCCTGATGCGCAAGGTGGCGATGATTTTCCAGGGCCGCAACGACGAGCTGCTGGAGCTGCTCACGGCCCAGATGGAGCGCTACGCCGAGCGCCTCGATTTCGAGCAGGCGGCCCTGGTGCGCGATCAGCTGCAGGGCCTCGAAAACCTTACGGCCGATCAGAAGATGAGCCTGGGCGACAGTTCCGTGTCACGGGATGTGATCGCCCTGGCCTCCGATGAGCGCGTCGCGGCGGTGCAGTTGTTCCAGATGCGGGCTGGAAAGTTGGTGGGCCGGCTGGGCTACACCGCCGACGCCAGCATCGCCACGGCTGGGGAGATCCTGCAGCGGGTGATCGAGGAGCACTACGGCCAGGTGGAGCCGGTGGAGATTCCGCCGGAGGTGCTGGTGCAGTATCCCCTCCCCCAGCACCAGCTGATCGCCGACTGGCTGGGGGAGCGTCGCGGCCGCAAGGTCAGCCTGCAGCACCCCAAACGGCAGCAGAAGGCCGACCTGGTTGAGCTGGTGGAGCGCAACGCTGGCTTCGAGCTGGCCCGGGCCCAGCGCAGCGCCGAGCAGCATCAGCTGGCCACCGAAGATCTGGCCCAGTTGCTGGAGCTGCCGATACCGCCCCGGCGCATCGAGGGCTACGACATCAGCCACATCCAGGGAAGCGATGCAGTCGCCTCCCAGGTGGTCTTCGTGGACGGGCTGCCGGCCCGCCAGCACTACCGCAAGTACAAGATCCAGAGCAGCAGTATCGGCTCCGGCCACAGCGACGACTTCATGGCCATGGCCGAGATCATGCGGCGCCGCTTCCGGCGCTGGTCCCAGGCCAAGGCCGAGGGCGCCAACCTGGCGGAGCTGCGACGAACCAGCCAGAGCGCTCTGCACACCGGCGGCCTTAACGACTGGCCCGATCTGGTGATGATCGATGGCGGCAAGGGGCAGCTCTCAGCGGTGATGGAAGCCCTGCGCGAGCTCGATCTTCACGAGGAGCTGGTGGTCTGCTCGCTGGCCAAGCAGCGGGAAGAGATCTTCCTGCCCGGGGCCAGCCAGCCCCTGGAGAGCGAAGCGGAGCAGCTCGGGGTGATGCTGCTGCGTCGCCTGCGCGATGAGGCCCATCGCTTCGCCGTCAGCTTCCACCGTCAGCAGCGGGGTGAGCGGATGAAGCGCTCGCGGCTGAGCGAGATCCCCGGGCTGGGTCCGCGGCGGGTCAAGGACCTCCTGGCCCACTTCCGCTCGATCGAGGCGATTCAGCTGGCGAGCCTCGAGCAGATCGCCGCCGCACCCGGGGTGGGACCGGCCCTGGCTCTCCAGATCCGGGTTTATTTCCATCCCGAAGAGGAGGCGGGGCAGGAGGCCGAGGCCGGCTAAGCCTGCAAGGCTGCCGGTCCCCTGACCCGCCACCAGTCACTGGGCCCCCAGTCCCACGGCGAGCGCAGCAACCGGCGCCGCTCCTCACCCCATGGTCACGAATTCCTCGGCCACGCTCGGGTGCAGGCCCATGGTGCGATCGAAATCCGCCTTGGTGGCCCCCATCCCCAGGGCGATGGCCGCCATCTGGATGATCTCGGCGCTGTGCTCCCCCACCATGTGGGCCCCCAGCACGCGGTCGCTGGCGGCCTCAACCACCAGCTTGAGCAGACAGCGGGGGCCACGCTTGGGCAGGGCCAGAGCCAGGCTGCGAAACCGTGCCCGGTGCACGCGTATCGCGCTCTCCCCATGGCGCCGCTTCGCCTCCTCCTCGCTCAAGCCAACGCTGGCCAGTTCCGGCTGCGAGAAGACGGCGCTGGCCACCAGGCGGTGGTCGGTGCGCCGGGGCTTACCACCGAACACGGAATCAGCGAAGGCGCGCCCCTCATCGATCGCCACCGGGGTGAGATTGATGCGATCGGTCACATCCCCTACGGCATAGATGTGGGGCACGTTGGTGCACTGGTCGCCGTCGACGGGGATCCGGGCACCTTCCTGGTGAACGCCGGCGGCCTGCAACTGCAGGCCATGGGTGTTGGGATCGCGGCCGGTGGCCAGCAAGACAGCGGCGGCTTGATGGGACCCGCCGGCGGAGTCGGCCACGGTCAGGTCGCCGGGCTGGCCGTCGATCCGCACGGATTCCAGGCCAAAACGCAGCTCCACCCCCAGTTCCTCCATGCCAGCCTGCACCGCCTCGCTGAGCTCCCGATCGAAGCCCGCCAGCAGGTGGTCCCGGCGTACCAGCTGGGTCACCTGGACCCCCAGACCCACGAGGATGCAGGCGAATTCGCAGGCGATGAAGCCGGCGCCAACGATCAGCACCGAGGCGGGCAGGTCCTCCTGCAGAAACAGGTCGTCGCTGACCCAGGCCAGCTCCGCCCCCGGAATCGGTGGCCGCCGAGGCCGCCCGCCGACGGCGATCAGGATCCGCTCGGCCTCGATTCGCTGCTCCCCGCCTTCGCCAGCGACCAGCAGGTGATGGGGGTCCTCGAAGCGGGCTGTGCCGCGCATCAGTTCCACCCCCGCCTTCTCGAGAAATCCCACGTGCAGGGCATCGAGGCGGTCCACCTCGGCGCGCACGCTGGCCAGCAGCCGTGAGGGGTGACAGCGCACCTCCCCCAACTCCCAGCCGAAGCTGGCGGCGTTGGCCAGGCTCTCGCGGTAGGCCGACCCATACACCAGAAGCTTCTTGGGCACGCAGCCACGGATCACGCAGGTGCCCCCCACCCGGTCCGCTTCAATCAAGGCCACCCGGGCCCCATGGGCGGCCGCTCGCTTGCTGGCCGCCAGGCCCCCGGAGCCCGCCCCGATCACCACCAGATCCCAGTGTTCGGCCATGGCGACAGCCTCCGTTGCTGGGCCGAGCATGTCACGGCTCAAGAAGGCGGGTGGCCCCCTTGACAGGACGCCTTCCCGGCCGGATCTTTGGCCTCTTTCCACCAGATGTCCAGCCCATGGCCTCCCCCGCCACCACTGGTAGTGCTGAACGTGCCTGTGGATGCGCCGACGGGGAGTGGGGTCTGGTGCTGGAGCTTCCCGCCGATCTGCTCGCCGCCATGCAGGGGTTCATGAACAGGCGACCTGGCCTTGAGGCCAATCAGTTGCTCCAGACCGCCCTGGCTCAGTTCCTGGTTCAGCAGGGCGCTGCCCAGCCGGTGGTGCGGGAGCTTTACCTTGATGGCCTGTTCAACATGCCCTGACCATGCCGCTGGCCCTCCCCCCCGAGGCCTACCTGTGGTTCAAAACGCTCCACATCGTTGGGGTGGTGGTCTGGTTCGCGGGGCTGTTCTACCTGGTGCGGCTGTTCATTTATCACGTTGAGACCGAGGAGCTTCAGGAACCGCTGCGCGGGGCCTTCCGATCCCAGTACGCCCTGATGGAACGGCGTCTGGCCAACATCATCACCACCCCCGGCATGGTGGTGACCGTGGCGATGGCGGTGGGCTTGCTGGCGATGCAGCCTTCCTGGCTGCACCAGGGCTGGATGCACGCCAAATTGGGGTTGGTGGTGGCCTTGCTGAGTTATCACGTGTTCTGTTACCGCCTCATGGGCCAGCTGGCGGCAGGGACCTGCCGGTGGGGGGGCAAGCAACTGCGTGCCCTCAACGAATTGCCCACCTTGATGCTGGTGCTGGTGGTGATGCTGGTGGTGTTCAAAGGCCAGTTCCCAACGGGCGCGTCCACCTGGTTCCTGGTGGCGTTGGTGGTGGTCATGGCCGGCTCGATCCAGTTCTATGCCCGCTGGCGGCGCCTGAGGGCCGAGAGCGAAGCCCTGGCCTCCGGTGGTTGATTCCCTCCCAGCGGTTGTGTTAAGTGGCTCCCGGCGCCCGGGCGGTCCCCATCCCCTGGCGGCGGTGCTTGAGCAGGTCACGGCAGGCAGTTGCCCGGCGCGATTCAACTTCCACTGCCACACCACCTGCAGCGACGGCAGCCTGCGACCCGAAGCCCTGGCGCGCCAGGCGATCGACCGTGGGCTGGAGCATTTCGCCGTCACCGACCACCACAGCCTTGGGGCCCACGCCCTGATTCAGCGTCAGTTGGAGCGGCAACGGGAGCGCGGCCTGGCGGTGCCTGTGCTGTGGACGGGGGTGGAGATCAGCTGTCTGTTGGAGGGCTGTCTCGTGCATGTGCTCGCCCTGGGCTTCGAAGCCGGCCACGGGGCGCTGAAGCCTTACCTCCAGGGAACGTCCGTGGTGGGTCGGGCCCTGCGGGCCAAGGCCGTGCGCGAAGCGATCACCGCCGCTGGCGGCCTGGCCCTGTTGGCCCACCCTGCTCGCTATCGCCTGCCCTACCAGCGCCTGATCTCTGCCGCCGCGGAGCTCGGATTCGACGGGGCGGAGGCCTGGTACGACTACGGCATGGAGGGCCGCTGGTCGCCCACGCCCGTGGTCTGCGAAGCCATCGATCGTCAGTTGGCTGATCTCGGACTTTTGCGTAGTTGCGGTACCGATACCCATGGATCGGCCCTCGATGGCCGCTAGGGTTTGATCACGCTTTCCTGACCTTTCGATGGGACTCTTCGACCGTTTGCTGGGCAACCGTTCCTGGAGCAAGAGCAACGAAGAGAAGACCAAGAAGGAAACGGCCACCTTCTATCTCGACCCTGATGCCTCCAGCAGCCTGGGCAATGTCGAGTACATGCGGAAACCGAACACGATCCGCCGCACCTTTCCGGGCAACGCCGACAGCCCCGGCGGCAAGGAGTTCATTCAGGAGGTGGACTCCATGGCGGCGCGGGTGGAGAAGGCCAGTGATGGTCTGCCCGGAACCGCCCGGGGCGATGTCAGCATCGACCTCACCGGTGGGGTGCCCAAGCCGGTCAAGAAGACCTTCGCTGAGCGGCTGAGTGCCTCGGAACTCGCCCAGCGGATGAGGGGTTCGGCCGTGGCCGGGGTCAACCAGCCTGGTGCTCCGGCTCCGCGCCGGGCCAAGGGCGAGAGCCTGGAGAGCCAGCCCTCCAGCTCCGCGCCAACGTCCAAGCCTGGCTCCACCGATGACTGGCTGAACGCGGCCAGAGATCTCAACCTCTGATCACCCTCAGGGTTCCCGCAACCCGACGGCTCAGCCCTCCACCATCCGCTCGCTGCTCAGCACCACTTTCCTCAGGTGCTCCAGTTGCTCGCGGCTGGCACCCTCCCACAGCTTCCGGTTGTGGGCCTCCAGGAGGCGTTCGGCCATGTCCCGCAGGGCCCAGGGGTTCGAGCCGCGCAGGAACTCCAGCACGGTTTCAGAGCTCAACCACTGATCACAGATGGCGCCGTAGCTCCAGTCCGGCACGCGGCCGGTGCTGGCGTCATAGGCAAAGAGATAGTCGAGGCTGGCGGCCAGTTCAAAGCCGCCCTTGTAGCCATGGCGGGTCATGCCCTCGATCCAGCGCGGGTTGAGCACCCGGGAGCGCAGCACCTTGTCCAGTTCCTTTTCCAGCCGGTGCACACGGGGCCGCTGGGCCCGTGAGTGGTCGCCGAACCAGAGCGCGGGGGCGCTGCCGCGAACAGCTTCGGTGGCAGCGCTCAGGCCCCCCTGGAACTGGTAATAGTCGTCGGAATCGAGCAGGTCGTGCTCGCGATTGTCCTGGTTGTGAAGCACCACCTGAACGCTGCGCAGCCGCTCCTCCAGCCCCGCCCGGTCCGCCACCGCCTCGGTGCCCATGGAATCGGTTCCCCCGTAGCGCCAGGCGCTCCAGTTCAGATAGGCCTCGCCAAGATCCCTGCGGCTCTCCCACTGGCCGCTGTCGATCAGCCCCTGGAGCCCCGCTCCATAGGCTCCGGGCGCTGAGCCATAGACCCGGGCGGCCTGGCCCTCTGCCCGGGCCGCCGCCGCCAGCGGGTTGTCCGACTCGGATTCATCCAGGCAGGCCACCAGCTCCGTGGCCCGGTTGAACCAGGTGACCAGCTGGGGGAAGGCATCACGAAACAGACCCGAGATGCGCAGGGTTACATCCACCCGGGGACGCCCCAGCAGCGTCAGTGGAATCACCTCCAGGTCCACCAGGCGGCGGGTGGGGCCATCCCACAGCGGTCGCACCCCCATCAAGGCCAGGGACTGGGCGATGTCCTCGCCGCCGTTGCGCATGGTGGCCGTGCCCCACACCGAGAGAGCCAGCTGGCGCAGGTCGTCGCCCTCCTCCTGCAGATGCAGCTCGATCAGCAGTTCGGCGCTGCGGCGTCCCAGGTCCCAGGCCGCTTCGGTGGGCAGACCGCGCAGATCAACGCTGTAGAAATTGCGGCCCGTCGGCAACAGGTCGGGCCGGCCGCGGGTGGGCGCTCCTGAGGGTCCGGCGGCGATGCGTTCTCCGGCCAGGGCCGCCAGGAAGGAGCCGCGTTCGGCCTCGCCGCAGGCGAGCAGGTTGGGCAGCAGGCCCTGGCGCACACGCTCCAGCACGGCTGTGGTGGCCTCACCGGCGCTGGGAAGCGGACCCTCGCGCCGATCGAGAAGCTGCTGCATCAGTTCGAGAGCCTCCTGTTCCAGCAGCGCCACCCCATCACCCACCCGGCGCAGGCCACCTCCAAGGCGTTGCTGGTCAGGGGCGCAGAGGGGTTGTTCCTCCGCATCGGCCCAGGGATCGAGCTCCAGGTGCTGGTCCCGTGCCAGGGCCTGGGTGAGGCCTTCCCCCCCGGGGACGGGAGGTCTGGCCATCGCCAGCAGCAGCTCCGCCAGGGGACCCGGTGCTGGCAACTCCCCGAAGATGTGCAGGCCGGTGCGGATCTGAGCTTCCTTGAGTTCACAGAGATAGCCGTCGGCCAACTCCAGATCGAGGGGCAGGTGGAGCGCCTGGAGGCAACGCTCCAGGCGCTCCCGCAGACCCACCAGCCGCTCGCTGCCCAGCTGGCTGGCCTCCCAGTGCTCATCGAGCAGAGCCTCCAGCTCCAGAAGCGGCCCATGCAGACCCGCGCGAGCCAAGGGAGGGGTGAGGTGGTCGAGGATCACCGCCTGGGCGCGGCGTTTGGCCTGGGAGCCCTCCCCCGGGTCATTGACGATGAAGGGATAGACGTGGGGCATCGGCCCCAGGGCCCACTCCGGGAAGCAGCCGGGAGACAGGCCCAGGCCTTTGCCCGGCAGCCATTCGAGGTTGCCGTGCTTGCCCACGTGCACCACCACCTGGCTGCGGGCCTCCTGACGCAGCCAGAGGTACTGGGCCAGGTAGGCGTGGGGGGGCGGCAGATCGGGGGCGTGGTAGCTGAGGCTGGGATCCCGGTCGTAGCCGCGTTCCGGCTGCACCAGCACGACCACCGCGCCGAAGCGAAGCCCCCGGATCGGAAAGCCGCCTGGCTCCAGCGACGGGTCCGCCTCCGGTGGCCCCCAACGCGCCTCAAGCACCTTCCGGCCCTGCTCCGGCAGCTCCGCGTACCAGCGCCGGTAGAGCTCTAAATCGAGATGGCAAAGGGGGGGACGGTGTTCACTTTCTGGATCATTGGTGCGCCCCTCCAGCAACCGGTGGATCAGGGCATCGCCGTCAGCCGGCAGGGGGGCCGTGCCCAGGTCGTGGCCACTGGCGCGCAGCCAGCCCAGCATGCGGGCGCAACTGGCGGGGGTGTCGAGGCCTACGCCGTTGGCCAGGCGGCCGTTGCGGGTTGGGTAATTGGCCAGCACCAGCGCCAGGCGCCGCTCAGCGGTGGGGGTCTGCCGCAGATCGGTCCAGCCCTTCACCAGTCGGCTCACCCAATCGAGCCGTTCGTGGTCGGGGACATAGTGCATCGCGGCGCTGGCCAGACGTCCATCGGCTCGCTCCAGCTCCTTGTAGGCCCCCACCCGGGTGGTGAGGCGGCCATCCAGCTCCGGCAGGGCCACCTGCAGGCTGAGGTCGAGGGGACCGAGGCCAATGCTGCTGGCTTGCCAGCGGGCCCGGCTCTGGGTGCTGCAGAGCAGTTGCAGCACCGGCACCGCCAGGGCCTCCCACAGCGGTGCCCCCAGTCCGGCTTCTTCGAACTGAACCGAGGCAAACGAGGTGGTGCAGACCACCGCCTGCACCGCTTCGCGGCCCAGCAGATCGGCCACCCCCCGCTGCACCGCCAGCTCCCGCAGGCCACTCACCCACAGAGCCCTCGGACAGAGGCCCTGGCCCCTCAGCGCCGTGAGCAGGGCCTCGGCCAGGGCCAGATCGCCCGCCTGCAGCAGGGCGCGATAAAGCACCACCCCCACCCTCGCTCCGGGGTCGTCGCGCCAGTCATGGGGAAGCGGGTCCGCCAGGGGCACGGGTTCGGGGGGGCTGGGCCGCTCACCTGTCAGCAGGCTGCGCAGGCTGAGCAGCACCCGTCGCCAGTTGGCACTTCCGCCTTCGCGCAGGCAACGGCCCAGGGCGATCGCCAAGGCCGGATCGACGTTGCCAAGGGAGGCCAGCTCCTCGGCCTGGTCGGCGGTGCCGGCCACCACGATCAGCCGGTGATCGGGTTCGCTGGACCAGAGCTGCAACTGCTCAAGGCCGTAGCTCCAGTGTCCTCGCCCCCCCAGCAACCGCACCAGCACCAGCCGCGCCGGACGCAGGGTTCTGGCGATGTAGTGGTCGATCACCGCCGGGTGTTCGAGGGCCGCCAGGTTGAGACCGCGCAGCTCGTCGCCAGGGAGATCAGGCTCCTGATCCAGCAGGGCCGCGAGGGTCGCAAGGTCGGTGTCGGCGCTGCTGAGCACCACCACCGGGGCCGGCGGCTGCTCCACGTAGGCGGGGCTGCCGGAGCTGTCGTCAAGGCCTGGGACCGCCGCGAGCCGATGCATCACCCCATCCTGGGGCCTGACAGTGAGAAGATCGGGGCACGTCGAGCCCCTGGGCCGCCGCCCTGCACCGCCACCCGATGCATCAGTTCCTTCCCTTCGCCTGGTTCGGCGGTCAGATCGTTCCCTTTCCCGAAGCGACCCTGTCGGTGGCCACCCATGCCCTTCACTACGGCACCGGGGCCTTCGGGGGCATGCGTGCCCTTCCCAACCCGGCTGATCCAAGCGAGATCCTGCTGTTCCGCGCCGATCGCCATGCCAGACGCCTGAGCCAGAGCGCCCGGCTGCTGCTCACCGAGCTCAGTGAGCAAAGGATTCACGAATCCATCCGTCTGTTTCTTCAGGCCAACCGCCCCACCACTCCGGTGTACCTGCGGCCCTTCGTCTACACCAGCGATCTGGGCATCGCCCCACGGCTGCACGACATCCAGACCGACTTCCTGATCTACGGCATCGAGCTGGGGGATTACCTCTCGCCCGATGGGGTGAGCTGTCGCATCAGCAGCTGGACCCGTCAAGAGGACCGTTCCCTGCCCCTGCGAGGCAAGATCAGCGGTGCCTACATCACCAGCTCCCTGGCCAAGACCGAAGCCTTCAAGAGTGGTTTCGACGAGGCCCTGCTGCTCAACAGCCGCGGCAAGGTGAGCGAGGCCAGTGGAATGAACCTGTTCATGGTTCGTGATGGTGTGCTGATCACCCCGGGCGTCGATCAGGACATCCTTGAGGGAATCACCCGCGCCAGCGTGCTTGAACTGGCCAGGGATCTGGGGATTCCCACCCTGGAGCGTCCTGTCGACAAGACCGAGCTGTTCGTGGCCGAGGAGGTGTTCCTCACCGGCACCGCCGCCCGCGTCACCCCGGTGCGGCGCATCGAGAGCACCGACCTGGCGACCCATCGGCCGGTGATGGAGCGGCTGCGTGATCGGCTCACCGCCATCACGGAGGGCCGCGATTCCGCCTATGACCACTGGGTCACCCGAGTACGACTGAGCGATTGATGGTTGAAGCGAGCGTGAGCCTGGCCCCCGCCACGGGGCGGATGGGCTTCCTGGAGCGGCTGCACAGTCCCGAACACCCGGTGCTGGTGTTCGACGGCGCCACGGGCACCTCCCTCCAGCAGATGAATCTCACCGCAGGCGATTTCGGTGGGCCGGCCCTGGAGGGCTGCAACGAGAACCTCGTGTTCACCCGTCCAGACGCCGTGCAGGCGGTGCATCGCCAGTTCCTTGAGGTGGGCTGCGATGTGATCGAGACCGACACCTTCGGGGCCGCTTCGATCGTGCTGGCCGAGTACGACCTGCAGGAGCAGGCCTTTGCCATGAACAAACGCGCGGCCGAACTGGCCCGGGAGGTGGCGGCGGAGTTCAGCACCCCCGATCAGCCGCGTTTCGTGGCCGGTTCCATGGGCCCCACCACCAAGCTGCCCACCCTGGGCCATGTGTCCTTCGATGCGCTCAAGGCGTCCTACAGGGAGCAGGCCGAAGGGCTGATCGCCGGTGATGTGGATCTGTTCATCGTCGAGACCTGCCAGGACGTGCTCCAGATCAAGGCGGCACTGCAGGGGATCGAGGAGGCCTTCAGCGCCACCGGTGAGCGACGGCCGCTCATGGTCTCGGTCACGATGGAAACTACGGGCACCATGCTTGTCGGCTCCGACATCGCTGCGGTGGTGGCGATTCTGGAGCCGTTCCCGATCGACGTGCTCGGCCTCAACTGCGCCACGGGACCGGAGCAGATGAAGGAGCACGTGCGCTATCTGAGCGAGCACTGTCCGTTCGTGATCAGCTGCATCCCCAACGCCGGTCTGCCGGAGAACGTGGGTGGTGTGGCCCATTACCGCCTCACCCCCCTGGAGTTGCGAATGCAGCTCCTGCACTTCGTCGAGGATCTGGGGGTGCAAGTGATCGGTGGCTGTTGCGGCACCACCCCCGCCCACATCGGTGCCCTAAGGGAGCTGGCCAAGGGTCTGAAACCCCACCACCGGGCCGTGCGCACCCCCGACAAGCAGCAACAGCGGCCTCCCCTGGCCTACGAACCGGCTGTGGCGTCGATCTACGGCGTCACCCCGTATCTACAGGACAACTCCTTTTTGATCATCGGCGAGCGGCTCAATGCAAGCGGCTCCAAGAAGGTGCGCGAGCTGCTCAACGCCGAAGACTGGGACGGCCTGGTGGCGGTGGCCCGGGGGCAGGTGAAGGAGAACGCCCATGTGCTCGATGTGAATGTCGACTACGTCGGTCGTGATGGCGAGCGTGACATGCACGAGTTGGTCAGCCGTCTGGTCACCAATGTGAACCTGCCGTTGATGCTCGATTCCACCGAGTGGCAGAAGATGGAGGCCGGACTCAAGGTGGCCGGCGGTAAATGTCTGCTTAACTCCACCAACTACGAAGATGGCGATGAGCGCTTCTTCAAAGTACTCGAATTAGCCAAGGACTACGGGGCCGGGGTGGTGGTGGGCACCATCGACGAAGAAGGAATGGCACGCACGGCGGAACGCAAGTTCGCCATCGCCCAGCGGGCCTACAGGGATGCAGTGGAATTCGGGATTCCCGCCCATGAACTCTTCTACGACCCCTTGGCCCTGCCGATTTCCACGGGCATCGAGGAAGACCGCAAGAACGCCTCGGCCACGCTCGAGGCGATCCGTTTGATTCGTGAACGACTGCCCGGTGTTCATGTGTTGCTTGGGGTGAGCAATGTGAGCTTCGGGCTTTCGCCTGCGGCCAGAATCGTGCTCAATTCCGTCTTCCTCAGCGACTGCTGCGCGGCAGGGCTGGATGCGGCGATCATCAGCCCGGCAAAGATTCTGCCCATGGCCAAGATCAGCTCCGAGCACCAGCAGGTCTGCCGCGATCTGATCAACGACGCCCGCCGTTTCGAGGCGGGGGTATGCAGCTATGACCCACTCACCGAGCTCACCAAGCTGTTCGAGGGTGTCACGGCCCGGGAGGCCCGTGCCTCGGGGCCCAGCCTGGCTGATCTGCCGGTGGAGGAGCGTCTCAAGCAGCACATCATCGACGGTGAGCGCATCGGCCTTGAGGTTGCCCTCCAGGAGGCGCTGCTCAGCTACGAACCGCTTCACATCATCAACACGTTCCTGCTCGATGGCATGAAGGTGGTGGGGGAGCTCTTCGGTTCGGGCCTGATGCAGTTGCCCTTCGTGTTGCAAAGCGCCGAGACGATGAAGGCCGCGGTGGCCTTCCTGGAGCCGCTGATGGATCGGATGGAGGGATCGGATGGATCCAGCCAACGACGGGCCAAGGCCAAATTCCTGATCGCGACGGTCAAGGGAGATGTCCACGACATCGGCAAGAATCTGGTGGATATCATTCTCACCAACAACGGCTATGAAGTGATTAATCTTGGCATTAAACAGCCAGTAGAAGCAATCATCGAGGCACAGAAGATTCATCAGGCTGACTGCATCGCCATGAGTGGTTTGCTTGTGAAATCCACAGCCTTTATGAAGGATAATCTGAATGCTTTCAACGAGGCTGGTATCGATGTGCCGGTGATTCTGGGGGGGGCCGCCCTCACACCCAAATTCGTCAACAAGGATTGCCGTTCGGTGTACCACGGCCAGGTGATTTATGGCCGCGATGCTTTCGCCGACCTGCGCTTCATGGAGGCCTACGTGGAAGCCCGTGATGCTGGTCAGTGGCAGGCGAAGAAAGGGTTTCTCTCTGGTGCACCCTCTGGCCTGGGGCTCGAGGCTGCCACCAGCGATGAATCCGATGCCGCCGGGGATGGCGGTCAGGCCCCTGTCGGGGACTCCCTCAGTGGATCGTCCACTGCCACGGAAGCAGCGGACGAGGCACAGCCGTTACCGACGGAAGATCGATCTGCGGTGGTCCCCGAAGAGCCGGCCCTGACACCACCGTTCTGGGGCAGCCGAGTGCTTCAGGAGCAGGAGATTCCCCTGGAGGAAGTCTTTGCTTACCTCGATCGCAACGCTCTCTTCGCCGGTCAGTGGCAGCTGCGCAAGGCCAAGGACCAAAGCCGTGAGGACTACGAGGCCCTGCTGGCGGAGAAGGCCGAGCCGGTGCTGGCGGAATGGACCCAGCGCTGCCTCGATCAGCAGCTGCTGACCCCGTGCGTGGCCTATGGCTATTTCCCCGCCGGGCGCGACGGCAACGCCTTGCGGGTGTTTGATCCTTCTGATCCCACCCGATCCCTCGGACAGTTCGATCTCCCGCGGCAGCGGGGCGGCAACCGCTACTGCATCGCTGACTTCTACCGGGATCTGGTGGAGGGTCAGCCCGTCGATGTGCTGCCGATGCAGGCGGTCACCATGGGTGAGAAGGCCACGGCCTTCGCCCGCGACCTTTTCGCCGCCGATCGCTACAGCGATTACCTCTACTTTCATGGCCTGGGGGTGCAGCTGGCGGAGGCCTTGGCCGAATGGACCCACGCCCGTATCCGCAGGGAGTTGGGTTTCGGAGCCGAAGAGCCTGCGGCCCTGCGGGATGTTCTGGCCCAGCGCTACCGCGGCAGCCGTTACTCCTTCGGCTATCCCGCCTGCCCAAATGTGGCTGATTCGCGCCAGCAGTTGGCTTGGTTGGGGGCTGAGCGCGTCGGCCTGCACATGGACGAGAGCGATCAGCTGGAGCCCGAGCAGAGCACAACGGCGCTGGTGGCGCTCCACAGCCGCGCGCGTTATTTCAGCGTCTGAGCGAGTCCGCCATGGGCGGGAGCCAAGCCTTGGATGCTCCGTGACAGCCCAGACCACTCGGATGGCAGGCTTGATCCGTGTTTGCTTGCCTTCACCATGGCCATCGCAGGACCCTCAGGTGTCGATGAGGCGATTGCCTCCGGCCTCGATCTCGATGGCACGCCGCTTCCTGCCGCGATGCTGGACCTCTACAACGAGGTGATGGCGCTGGAGGCCCAGCGGGCCCGCAGCGGCGTGCGCAAATCGATGCGCAACCGGATCGTGCGCACCGGTGCCAAGCACCTCGATCAGGCCAGCCTGGACGCACGTCTTCAGGCAGCGGGATGGGAGGGCCTGAAAGCCAAGGAGATCGCTTTCTTCTACGGCTGAGCCCGTCAGCCCCCCGCTGAGGGGGGAGGGCCTAGCTGCAGAGATCTTCGAGGGTGTCGATCACCCCCTGCTGGAAGGCGTCCAGATCGGTCGAGTCGCTCAGGTCGAGGCCCTCTCCGGCGGCGTTCTGAGTGAGTTCCTGGAAATGGAACGCCCCCTCCCCCGTTGCCAGGAACTCAATCGCCGAGCTTTCACCGCTCTCCTTGAAGGCATCGCAAAGTGCCAAAAAGGCCGCGTCTTCCGTGAAGTCCCAGCTCATGAAGGGGCAACTGCTGAATGACCTCTAACGCCTGCCCCCCCGAATCCGTCAACCTCTTGGCACGAATTTGTGCCAGTCCTTCGCCAGACTCCTGCCTGCGTCGCCGTCGCCCCCCCCTGATCCATGGGCTCTTCCACCCCCGAACCACAGGTCTTGAACGTGCTCGGCCAGCCCCTGGAGCTCTGCAGTTGTGAGCCCCTGACCGGTTGGACCCGGGACGGCAGTTGCCGTACCGGTCCGGGGGACCACGGCCTTCACACCCTCTGCTGTGTGATCACCGAATCGTTTCTGAGCTACAGCAAGGCCCAGGGCAACGATCTCTCCACACCGATGCCCGCTTTCCGCTTCCCAGGGCTTCAGCCTGGAGACCACTGGTGTGTCTGCGCGGCCCGCTGGCTGGAGGCCCACGAAGACGGCATGGCGCCGCCGGTGCTGCTCAAGGCCAGCGAGGCCTCGACCCTGGATCTGATTCCCCTGAAGCTGCTGGAGGAGAATGCCGCCGACGTCTGAGCGGCGCCGACCGCGGCCATGAGTATGCGCGTCCTGGTGCTGGGCCAAGGGGCCTGGGGACGAACCTTGATGACGCTGCTGGAGCGCCAGGGCCATCGGGTCAAGGCCTGGTCCCGCAGTGGTGGCGGGGATCCAGGCCCCCTGCTGGCCCAGCAGGAGCTGGTGCTGGCGGCTGTGGCGATGGCGGGAGTGGGCGACCTGGCCCTGCGGCTGGCCCCCCACTGGCCCCAGGGGCTGCCTCTGTTGAGCTGCAGCAAGGGATTGGACCCGGAGCGGCTCAGCACCCCCTCCCAGCTGTGGGAGGGCGCCATCCCGGGGCTGCCGCTGGTGGTGCTCAGTGGTCCGAACCTGGCCACTGAGCTCGATCAGGGTTTGCCCGCCGCCAGCGTGCTGGCCTCCCACCATCCGGACCTGGCCACGGCCCTGCAACGGCAACTGAGCGGCGATCGCCTGCGGCTGTACACCAACAGCGATCCCCTTGGCACGGAGGTGGCGGGTGCGCTCAAGAACGTGATGGCGGTTGCGGCCGGGGTCTGTGATGGCCTGGGGCTTGGAGCCAATGCCAAGGCCTCCCTGCTGACCCGGGGGCTGGCGGAAATGGGTGTGGTGATCGAAGGTCTGGGGGGTCAGGCCAGCACCCTCTACGGCCTGGCGGGCCTGGGTGACCTGCTAGCGACGGCCAACAGTCCCCTCAGTCGCAATCACCGCTACGGGGCGCTGCGGGCGGATGGGCTGGCTCACCAGGCCGCCTTGGCGGAGGTGGGAGCCGTGGTGGAAGGGGCAGCCACGGCGCTCGCCGTGACCCGCCTGGCCTGCCGCTGTCACTGGCACCTTCCGATTTGTGAGCAGGTGGCCGACCTGGTCCAGGAGCGTGTCAGGCCCGAGGACAGTGTGCGGTCGCTGATGGATCGTGCCCTTAAAGGCGAATGAACCACGACCGGCCAAGGGCCCTGTTTTCCGGCATGATCCGTCTGTCACGGAAGGAACTGTTGGTTTTGCTCAGGAGCCGTCGCCACTGGTTTGCGCGCGGGCGTCGATGGCGCTCCAGTTTTTTGCGCCAGGCACGGCTGAAAACCATTTTGCTGACCGCCCCGGTTGGATTCGGGGCCCTGGGGATCGGCTTCATGGCCCAGGGGCTGGTTCCCAGCACCCCCGTGGTCGATGCTCCGTTGATCGACGCCATGCTTCAGGCGCCGCCACCGCCGCCCCGAGCGGCCCGTTCCACCCCCGTCGCCGGGGGCGACGAGCCTGATCCCCTGCGTGGGGTGCAATCGCGTAAAGCCAGTGCTTCCGCCAGCGGATCCGGCCAACTCAGCCTGGCGGAACCCGAGGCTGGCTCACCGCTCAATCTCGAGATCCGGGTGGCTCTGCTCAATCAGCCCGCCCGTTTGCAGCTTGGGGCCCAGGGGGCTTGGTTGCTGCGCGACCGCTCCGGCCTTGTCTTGCGCCAGGGGGGAGCCGGCAGTGGCCTGGAGCTGTCTGGGGAGTCTGATCTGCCGGCTGAACTCTGGTTCGAAACCCCCGGCGGTCAGCCGGTGAGTGTGCAGGGTCGTCTCTACGACGGCCGCCTGCGTCTGGTTCGTCAAGCTGGGAGCTACACCGTGGTCAATCACCTATCGCTGGAGCGCTACATCGCTTCGGTGGTGGGTTCGGAAATGCCCAGCTCCTGGAACATCGAAGCGCTTCGAGCCCAGGCGGTCGCCGCCCGTTCCTATGCGCTGGCGCACATGGCCCGCCCCGCCAGCGCCCATTGGCACCTGGGCAACACCACCCGCTGGCAAGCCTACCGCGGTCTGGAATCGGTCAATGGGCGCACCCAGCGGGCGGCTGCCAGCACCGCCGGTGTGATCCTGAGTTACCAGGGGGGCATCGTGGAAAGCCTTTATGCGGCCAACCAGCAGATCGTAGTTGAGGCCCACGGCCATCTGGGGGCCAGCATGAGCCAGGAAGGGGCCCAGCAGCTTGCCTCCCAGGGCCTTCGCTACAACGACATCCTCGGGCGCTATTACCAGGGGGCCTCCCTTGCCCGGCTCAAGGCAGGTGCGGGCTGAACGGTTCTGGCGGGCGGCGCTGGAGATCAGCCGCACGGCCGCCAGCTGCGGTGCCCTGATCCCCCTGAGCACCGAGCGGCTGGATCTTCCCAACTGTGCCCCTTTCATCCTGAGGCGTCTGCAGGGGGCCCCACCGCGCCATCTGCGTGAACCGGGGCCCCGTCCCAATCCTTTCCTTCCCTGGGATCCCCCCCTGGAAGTGGGCCCCCTGGGGCCCGATCACCTTCTATTGCTCAACAAATATCCGGTCCAGGAGGGCCACCTGCTGCTGATCACCCAGTGCTGGCTGCCCCAAAGCGGCTGGCTCAGTGTCAGCGATTGGCAAGCGGTGGCACAGGTGGGGGCCGACACGGGTGGCCTGTGGTTCTTCAACAGCGCTCCGACCGCCGGAGCCAGCCAGCCCCATCGCCATCTGCAGCTGCTTCCCCGGGCCAGCGGCGAACCCAGCTGCCCGCTGGCGGCCGATCTGCTCGCCCAGCTCGACGGGCGAGCGCCGCTCTGGCCATGGGCGTATCGGTTGGATCGGCGCAGCCCCGCCGTTGGCAATGATCTGCAGCATCTGTACGCCAAGCATTGCTCCGATCTCGGTCTCGGTCGTCCAACCTCTGATCCCCAGCCTCTGCACCCCTACAACCTGCTGTTTGACGATGACTGGTTCCTGACGATCCGGCGCAGCAGGGAGCATGGGGCGGGCTTCAGCGTCAATGCCTTGGGTTTCGCCGGCTACCTGCTTCTCACCGCCCAATCCGATCTCGACTGGCTGCAGCGCCATGGCCCCCTGCGCCTGCTTCAGGAGGTGGCGGCCCCAGCGGCTGGGTGAAGGTTCCGTGATTTCACGGTTGTCGGATCAATGGGGTACGGGCCTCTGTTGAAAGAAGGGCGCCATCGGCAGCCCCGCTTTTGACCCACCCGTCTCGCTCCATGATTTCGACCCAACCCCTACCCCACTCACGTTCCCTATCCACCGCTCGGTCCTTGCCCAAGGATGTTCAGGAACGCAACCGCCGAGTGGAGCAGTACCGAGCCGTCGTTCGCCCGATTGCCTTTCACTACGCCGGGATCTGTCGTGAACAGGCTGATGATCTGCAGCAAGTGGGGCTGCTGGGGCTGATCCGGGCGGCGGAGCTTTACCAGAACGGTCGCGAGATCCCCTTCGAGGCCTTTGCCCGCCACCACATCCGTGGAGCGATCCTTCACTACCTGCGAGATTGCGCCCCAACCGTGCGGTTGCCCCGCCGTCAGCAGGAACTGGCGGACAGGGTTCGGGCCACCAGGCGTGAGCTGGCCCAGGATCTGGGCCGGACTCCCGCTGAGCGCGAACTACGTGAGGCCCTCGGCCTCACCCCTCTGCAATGGATGCGCTTTGAGCAGGCCAGTCGCTTCAGGCGGATTGATGTGCTCGATCAGGATCCGGCCATCGCGGCGGCAGCGGAGGCTCCGTTCGAGCCGGATCAGCCGATCGACGCCTTGGCGGCCATGGCGCAGCTGGAGCCCAGGCAAGGTCAGGTGGTGAAGATGGTGGTGCTTGGGGGGGCCAGCTTGCGTCAGGTGGGCCGGGAGCTTCAGGTGAGCCCGATGACCGCCCACCGCTTGCTCCGCAAAGGTTTGGATCAGTTGCGGCAGGAGTTGGGGGCCGATGCTGCGCGCATCAATCACGGGCAATTTGCTGCTCCAGCGTGCTGATGGCCGCCTGGAGTGCCGCCAGCTGGCGCTCCACACCATCGCGCCAGAAGCTCAGGGCCTGAAGCTTGCGCTGCAGGTGGCGTCGCCGTGCCTCCCGCGCCTCTTCAGGGGTGACTTGACAGAGGAAAGGGGGGAACATGGGAAAATGATGCAGATCGGAACGCTTCTAACGGTTTTGCTCCCTGCGGCGCGCTCCGAATCCAATGCTGGTGAGATCGGCCCGCGCCAGCGCCAAGACCCATTCCTTCCCTGCCGAGTCATGACATGGGCAGGGCGATGACGGCGGGCCTCTCCATCTGTTTTTCTTAGATAAGACAAGTTTTGAGAATTGTTGGTCCCACGGGTCTCAAGCGATCCTTTTTCGTGGCATTGATCGGTGGGGCCTTGCTGCATGCGCCCTCGGCATGGGCCTATGTGCCCCTGATGGCAGGGCAGTCGGCCCGGCCCTTGCAGGGAAACTTCAACAACGTGCCTGTGCTGCACTCAAACCAACCTGAGGAGGTCCTCGGCGAAGGCATCCTGGTCAACACAGCACCCGGCTCGGCCGTGACCGCCGAAAACGGCCAGCCTCTTGCCAACGCCGCCTTCACCTTCAACGGTGATTTCGGCTTGCATGTTCACCACAAATACGCTCCACAACCGGGAGCTGAGCGCACCGCCGGTCGTGTTCGCGCCGAGCTCACCTTGGCCACGATTCTGATCAATCCTGGCTATCAGCCGGTGCGACTGCGCTTTGAACGTGGTGCCTTCAGTAACAGCTTCGAAGCTCCGTACCGTCCCAACTACCTGATGGGGGTCAAGCCCCTGGGTCCCCGTCCCTGGAACACCGGGCCCGGAGATGCCACGGCGGTGACGATGCTGCGCGGCAGACTCGATGCCCGTGTGCCATCCGACGTGGTGCTCCCGCCGCGCAGCCGCATGGTGCTGTTCCGCACTCAGTTGCCCGCCCAGGGAATCGCCAACGGTCTGCTCAAGGGGAGAAGCGATGGGCCCTTTCAGATGGCCGTGGTCGCCGCAAAGAATCCCCAGAACGACTACGACATCGTGGCCGTGCTCGACCAGGGCGTCCTGGCACCAGGGCGGATCTACCTGAACCGGCTGGCCGACATCGACAGTGGGCGTGTGTTTTCCCGGGTCGCCGGTGTGGCCTATGGGGATGCCTATCAGGCCTCGCTGAGCTACGACCTGCGCCAGGGCCCCCTGCACGTGCCCCTGACGAGCACCAACCGCCACAACTTCGGCACCCGTGAGGTTCAGGTGAACCCTTTGGCCAGCCGCATGCTGGATTCCTCCCTCGACAACGTCGGCACCTACGGGGTGCGCTTTGATGTCCAGCTCAACCTGCTGGGCAGCGGCCCCTACGTGCTCGCCTTCAGCCACCCAACCCCGAATGGCCGCAATTTCACCGCCTTTCGAGGCTCAATCGGCATCGAGACCGAGTCAGGCTACCGGGAGGTGCATGTGGGCATGCGTTCCGGGGAAAGTCTGGAACTGGCGCCGTTGAACCTGCGCCCGGGTGTCATCAACTCCGTCAAGATCAGCCTCGTCTACCCGGCCGACAGCACCCCAGGACATTTGCTCAGCGTGGTGCCTGAACAGCAGCTGGCCCAGTTGTTCGAGCGGGAGCGCCAGGTGCAACTCGCCCGGGCGGCAGCGGCCCGCTCGGCGGCCGCGATGCCTGCACCGCCTGAGGTGGCGGCCACTGGCAACCCCGCAGCTTCTGCTGCCCCCGGCTCCAAGACCCGTCCGCCAGCATCGGCCAATCGCCGTCGGACCAACCCGGCGGCCACATGGAGCAGGCCTGTGGCGCCTCCGCCTTTGATCAACAATTCCCTGATCGGCATCCCATCGGCTGGTGTGAAACAAATGCCACCGGCCTTCATTCCGCCGGCCCGCATGAGCCAGACACTGATTGACCGTTACCAGCAGGCGGTGGACGCCCAACAGAGGATCATCAAGAATCTGATGGGGCGCTGAGCCGCCGCCTACCCGCAAACCGTGGCCGACCCAATCGATCAGGACAGACGACGCACGTCGGTCGATCTTCCGATCGCGATGCTGGCCAAACTCGATGCACTCAAAAAGGAGTGGGGTCTGCGAAAACGCGGTGACCTGATTGAGCGACTGCTGGAACTGGTGCTTCCAGGCCAGGAGGATCAGGAGACCCTTGAGGATGAAGCGAGTGGCGACGAGCCCTTCCATGAGCGTGGCGCCTTGGTGCTGGTCAGCCGCGATGCGCAGTCCGAGCTGGCACTGGATTTCGATCCAGAGGACATCGCTGCTGCGGAGGCCGATGGATGGACACGCTCGCCAGCCAACCGAGCGGCCCGATCAGGATCCGGTGGGATCGACCTGCCGGGCTTTGTGCGGCGTCAGACGTCCCAGGTGAGACGCAGTCTCGATCCGCTGCCGGTGGCCAGCGGCGGCCAAGAGCCCCTGGCCCTCGTTCAGCCCGCAGAGCTGGAGCGGGCCCTGCGCATGGCCGAAGATCACTGGATTGACGTCTATGGCAAGCCCGCCAACCCTGCGGTGCTGGAGGCAGCCATGGTCTGGCTGGCCCAGGACATCTGGCGTCAATCGGATCAAAGCGAAGGCCGGCCGTTCAGCTGGAGCCTCACGGAGCAGATCATCCAGGGTTTTGCGCCCGCCTGGTCGCCCCAGGAGCCATCCTTCTCACGGGTGGTAGTGGCGGCCGGTCTGATGGAGGATCCCTTCAGCGCGAACACGTTGACCCTGCGCATCCCGACCTTGATTCGACGCTTTGTTCACCGCTTCCGGCGACGCCCCAAGGGCACCTCATTCCAGGCCCTGGAAAACACCATGACCCTGCACGGGGCCCTCAAGCAGCTGCAATTGCCGACCACGGCGGGGCACCGGCTCACCCTGGCCGCCATCCGTGAGGCCTACCGGGTTCAGGCCGCAAGCCACCACCCCGACGCCGGTGGATCAGTGGATGCGATGCGGCGCTTGAACGAGGCCTATCAGTTGCTCAAAGAGTTGTACCGGCAAGCAGCTTGAAGCCACTGAGCTCGTTGAATTCCTCAGATCACCCCATAGACGCGCCTCAGGGGTGCGCCCATGACCGATCCACGGGTCTGCCTTTTCTTGAGTTCTCGGCAGGGTGCAGGCTTGCGTCCCGGCTGGCACCTGGAGCGATCATCTTCTATTGACAAGGCGCTCATCCGGCTTGATCTGGTCTAGTTGTTAGACCATAAATGAGACTTATTCTCAACCAGTAAGAAAGAGTCAGATGGCCGCTCATGTTGACTCATCGGATCCCATGCTCGACGGAAATCTGTATTGCTTGTCTTCACATGAGATTCAGTCTTAGACCAATAGCGAGTCTTAGGTAAGATCAAAGAACAAGCGCCTCCTTGCCCGTGGGGCGGATGTCGCCGTCGCCGGCGAAGGCGAAGCGCCTGTGGTCTGGATGGATTCGATCGCCATGAAGCTTGGTCGCAGATGTCAACAGGATTGAGACGATAAGAAGTCAATGACAATGAGTTAACACATGGTTTGTATCAGCAGCTTGAATCTGTCCATTCGATCGATTACTTCAGGTTTTCCAGGATATTGATTGGGTCATTTATCATTCGTACCCTAGAAAGCTTCTAACGCAAAAGTCTGCTGATCCGACTTTCACTGGAAGAACGGCTTGACCGATCAAGAACTGTTTTTGAGGTGATTCTGGCCGTTCCCATTGGGAAATTCCCATCGGCCAGGTCTCTGTCTAGAGATGTCTACTCTTGAACAAACTCGGTGCGGATCTGCTTGACCTGCCAATCCCACATCGAACCTGCTTCGTTCTGGGATCTCACCATCGCTTGCGTTGACGCCTCATTTGAGCGATGGAGTGTCAGGTTCGCGATCAGGCTCTGAATCAATCCTTTCAGCATCGGCGCGATCGTCAGTTCCGAGGTCAAGGCCGATGCCCAGGGCAAGGCCAGCTCCAGGGTGCAGGCTCGATGTCCAACCGAGGCGTGTTGGACTGTCCAAGTCTGATTGAATGGCTCAGAAGCCTTGCCTCAACGATCTGCTGACCATTGCGTACCTGTGTCAAACACAGGTACGCAGATGTTGGGGCTTGCGGGGTGCGCGACTGCTCCAGCGCTGACCACCCATCAAGGGTGCCCCATGGCCGTAACTCCCATGGCCCAAGTGCTTGTCTTGCAGATCATGATTGGGATCGAACATAGGACTTATCTCTAGTCTTGCCTGAGACTTTCGGTCCACCTTGTGGCGCTTCGCTCCTTGGACGTGGGGCGAAAGGCGCCTCTGAGCCGCTTTTGACGGCGCCGGGCACCGACGCAGGCGTAGGGATATCTTCTGCTCCGTAGGCGCAACGATTCATGGGAGGCCGGCTTCCGCCAAGGAGGCGTGGCAACGATCAGTCCAGGGCAATGGCGCTGCACGGCCCCCTCGGCTCGGCTGGTCAGATCGCCTGGTCAGGGCGTCTGGAGATCACGATCCCGGGATGACCTGCTGCCGATGCTGGGGTCCCTTGGACCATGGTCAACTGTCTTGAAGTCGACTGAACCTTGGACACATGTAGTGTCTTGTCTGCGACGCTCTAGATCGATAGATCTCGATCCCATGCTCCAGCCCGCTTGCCGAACAATCCATGCAAGCGGCAGCCTTGCCGGGTCAAGGGCGCTCCGGTCGAGTTGGAGTCGGCTTGCGATCTCCACCTTGGAGCACGGCTTGGGCGGATTCAATCGATGCGTTTGCCATCGCAGGACTTCAGGAGCCTCGCGGCTGAATCGGGTCGCTAGATGCATCTGGTCGGCGGCCCTGGCTCGCGCTTGATTCTCAGGTTTGAGGGCTCTCAAGACGCCCCTGCCTTCAGCCGCCTGGGCTTCAGTCGCCTTTGCCATCTGCCGTGGCTGGCTGCGCCGGGGTCGGTCTCTCTATTGGTAGGGGGCTCGTCAATCCATCAGTTCAGACGAGCCTATTCCACCTTCTCACTTGAGAGGCATAAGTAGACCTAAGCTGCGAATCAGCTGATTCCACATAGACAGTGGCGCCCTGGCTGAGCAGGGTCGCTCCGATCCTTGTCTTCGGGAGGGCTGTTAGGGAGGCCAAGAAGGTTCCAGCGCGGATAGTTCAGGGCTTCGTGGTCAGTCGCCCATGGCCATCCGTCCCAGAGCCTGGACTTGTAAATCTCAATCAAGACCATTGACTGGACTCGATTTGATCCTTAGATGAGATGATCGCGAGACGCTGAATGCCTGCTTCGCAAGCGCTCGATCAGTTGCCAGCGGGAGAGACGTCGTTCGAGTTGATCGGGGATGGAGGCGTCGGCCTTCACCCCGCACTCAGTTGGGGGTCTGAAGGCTCTTGATCAGGAAGTCGAAGTAGGGGCCAGCCAGCTCGGCTTCGTCAGTGGAGAGCAGCACGAGAGCGGCCTCCTTGAGGGCGCGCATCGATTCGACCATGCCAGGGAGGGGCACCCCCAGGCTGTTGTACATCTCGCGGGCCCCTTCGACGCCGATCTTCTGGATCATCTCGGTGCTGCCGGCCAGAACCCCGTAGGTGACCAGCCGGAGGTACCAGCTGAAGTCACGCAGGCACTGGGCCCGTTGCTTCTGTCCGTAGGCATTGCCACCCGGGGCCACGTAGTCAGGCTTGCGGGTGAACAGCTGGCGGGCGGCTTCGTCGACGATCTTTTTTTCGTTGTCTGTCAGGGCGCGTACCACCTGCAGGCGGGTCGATCCGCCTGAGAGAAAGTCAACAATCGAGCTCAGTTCGCCGCCACTGGGGTACCGCAACTGGTCGTCTGCTTGGAGGATCAGATCCCGAACGACGCTCATCTACGGCACCATGCGCCTTGGAACTTTATCCAGAGCCACCCGCGCCTGAGAGCGTTCACCGATGAGGTGTAACGCCCCTTCGCATCCCATCGGCCTCTGGGACCGCCTGCGTCACCGATAGGGTCGAGGGACGAGAGCGCGGCTCAGACCCTCGATGGATCCTCAAATCCCCAGCCCCGGAACGCGCCTCACAGTGAGGATCACTGGTCTCAACCATCAGGGTCAGGGCGTGGGCCGCAGCGCTGATCAGGTGGTGTTCGTCGATGGGGCCCTTCCCGGCGAAACCGTCGATGTGATCGTGCGCCATCGCGCCAAGCGCCATCTGCTGGCGGAACACCGCTCCACGCTCCTGCTCAGCCCCGATCGGCGCCGGCCCCCTTGCATCCTGGCCGATCGTTGCGGGGGGTGCTCGGTCCAACACCTGGAGGATGGTGCCCAGGCGCGCTGGAAGGAGGACATGGTCCAGCAGGCGCTGCGAAGGATCGGCGGGTTCGACCTGAGCGTCGAACCGATCCTTTCGTCTGAGTCTTGCCTGGGTTACCGCAACCGTGCCGTGATCCCCCTCGAGCGCACAGAAGAAGGCACGCTGAGGGCCGGCTTTTACCGCAGCGGCAGCCACCGAATCGTGAACATGAACCGCTGTCCGGTCCTCGATCCTCGCCTGGATGGCTTGATCGCCCCGATCAAGCTCGACCTGGAGCAGAGCGACTGGCCCGTGGATGCCGATCTCAGCGCTGAGGGTGGCCTGCGGCACCTGGCCCTGCGCCTTGGCCATCACACCGGCCAGTTGCTGATCACCTTGATCAGCAGCCATCGCAACCTTCCGGATCTGCCTGTTCTCGCGGCGGCCTGGATGGAGCGCTGGCCGGAGCTGGTGGGGGTGTGCCTGAACCTTCAGCCGTCAGCTTCCAACACCCTGTTCGGCTCCGAAACCGAAACCGTGGCTGGTCGAGCTTGGTTGCTGGAACGTTTCGCAGGCCAGGACCTGCGCATCGCTGCCGACACATTCTTTCAGGTGAACACAGCCCAGGCGGAGCGTCTGGTGCCGTCGTTGATCGAGGCGCTGGCTGTCCGCTCTGGGACTCACCTGGTGGATGCTTACTGCGGAATCGGCACCTTCAGCCTGCCTCTGGCGGCGGCGGGCGCCTCGGTGCTGGGGCTGGAGCAGCACCAAGGCTCGGTTGAGCAGGCCCGGGCCAACGCCGAACGCAATGGGCTGGAGCGTTGCCAGTTCGAAGCCACCGATGTGGAGACCTCCCTGGCCGAGGCCCTGCTTGGGGCCGACGCCCTGCTGCTTGATCCACCGCGCAAGGGTCTCTCGCCTGGGGTCTGCGCGACCATCGCCGCCTCGGCGCCGGCGCGGGTGGCCTACCTGAGTTGCAACCCCGCCACCTTGGCCCGTGACCTGGCGTTGATCTGCGCCGAAGGTCGCCTGACGCTGACCAGCGTGCAACCGGTGGATTTCTTCCCCCAGACCAGTCACGTGGAAAGCCTCGCCGTCCTTCAGCGCAACTGAGCGTCGAACTGGGTTTCTAGCGCTTCGCGGATGCGTCCATGGACAGCCTCCACCTCCGAATCGGTGAGCGTGCGGCTTGAATCGCGGTAGCGAAGTCTGAAGGCCTGGCTGCAGCGACCGGCGGCCAGCTGCTCACCCTCGTAGCGATCCACCAGCTCCACATGCTCCAAAAGAGGCTTGCCGGCCTTGCGGATCGCCTGAATCAGACGGGAGGCGATCAACTCGCGGGGTACCACCAGGGCTAGATCGCGCTCGGCGGAGGGAACGGTGGCATAAGGGCTGAAGCTGGGTTGCCAGCGGTGGCGGCGGGTGGCGGCCGTCAGCAGGGGAGCCAGATCCAGCTGGAACAGATGGGTGGCCTCGGGAAGATCCAGGGCCTCGGCCAGGGCGGGATGAAGTTGACCGAACCAGCCTGCCCCGCGCCCCTCGATCACCAGCTCCGCGGCTCGGCCTGGATGGAGCCTTGGCTGATCGGTCAGGGGGCGATCCTCGCTGGCCAGCTCCAGGCTGCCCAGAGCCCGCTCCAGGGCCCCACGTGCCTCGAAGTAATGGGGGCTTGTGGCCTTGCCACCGCTTGACCAGAGCTCGGCGCTGCGTCGGCCGGTGATCACTCCCGCCAGCTGAAGCCTTTGGAGCCCCCCCTGGGGGGGAGTGGCTTCAGCGACCTGGCTGAACACATGGCCGATTTCGAAGGCCCAGAAGCCGGGAGCACCCGCCTGGAGGTTGCGGCGGGCGGCCTGGAGCAATTCGTCGACCAGGTTGTCGCGCAGGTGGCCGTAGTCGGCCAGCAGCGGGTTGGCCAGGGGGATGCGTCCGGGGCCCGCCTCCACCAGCGAAAGGGCGCAGGTTTCCTGCAGGCCCGCCTGGCAGAGGGCTCGCCTGAGCCGGCGCTCGACCATCTGGGCGGGGCTCAGGCCACCGGGGCTGAGCGGATCGGGCAGATGGCTGGCAAAGCGGTCGTAGCCCACCAGCCGGGCCACCTCCTCGATCAGATCCACCTCGCGCACCAGATCCTGGCCCCGCGACGGGGGCACGCTGACGCTCCATCCGTCTTCGCTGGGCTCCAGAACACAGCCAAGGGCCTGGAGGGTTTGCTCGATGACTTCATCTGGGAGGTCAGCGGTGCGGCCCTGATCGACGACCGGACCGAGCAGCTGGTGCAGGGCATCACGGCGGAGTTCCAGCGGCTCTGCCGGCCGCTCCGGCAACTGGTGAAGCCAGCGGCCTACGGGCTCGGCCCCGGCCAGTTCAACCAACCACTGCACCGCCCGGTTGGCGGCCGAGAGGGTCACCTCCCGTGGCAAGCCCTTTTCAAAACGGGCGCTGGCCTCCGATCGCAGACCCACGCTTCGGGCGCTGCGGCGCACCTGCTGGGGCGCGAACACCGCCGCTTCCAGCCAGAGGTTGCTGGTGCCATCGTGCACGGAGCTGGCGGCTCCCCCGATCACTCCGGCCAGGGCGATCGGCTGGTTGGCATAGGTGACCACGAGGGCTTCTTCATCCAGGTGCAGCTGGCTGCCATCGAGCGCCTCGAATCCTTCGCCCTCCTGTCCCTGGCGCAAGCCGAGAGCCTCCAGGCTCAAGCCCGCCCCGCCCAGGTCCGCCAGTCGGTCGCTGTCATAGGCGTGGAGGGGCTGACCCGTTTCGAGCATCACCAGGTTGGTGATGTCCACCACGTTGTTGATCGCGCGCAAACCTGCCCGTTCCAGCCGTTGTTGCAACCACCGCGGCGAAGGGCCGACACGCACACCACGCAGGGCCGTGAGGCTGAACAGCCCCCCCAGCTCGATCGCCCGTTGGGCCGCCGGGCCCACGGGCAGGGGTTCGGCGGCCAAGGCCGGTGCCGGCGAAGCCAGGGTCAGGGTGGAAGCGGTGAGGGCGGCCACCTCCCGGGCGATCCCATGCATCGAGAGGCCATCGGGCCGGTTCGCCGTGATCGCCAGCTCCAGCACCTGATCGTCCAGGCCCAGGCTGGGACCGACCGCCGTTCCCAGGGGTGGCATCTCCTCGAGCAGTTCATCGAGAACGGCAATGCCATCGGAGCCATCGGCGAGCCCCAGTTCGCGCAGGGAGCAGATCATGCCGCTGCTGGAAACTCCGCGCAGCTCGGCCGGTTGGATGGTGAGCTCCACCGCCGGAAGATGGGCGCCCACTAGGGCAACGGGAACGTGGAGGCCCGAGCGCACGTTGGCTGCGCCACAGACGATCTGCAGGGGCTGCTCGGCCCCCACGTTGACGCTGCAGACACTCAGTTTGTCGGCGTTGGGGTGGGGTTCCCGCCGTTCGACCAGGCCCACCACCACCCCGGCGGCCCGGGCGGCCAGATCCTCGATCGCCTCCACTTCGAAGCCCGCCAACGAGAGCCGCTCGGCCAGCTCGGCCGCCGGGGTGTCGCAGGCCACAAGCTCCCTGAGCCACCGGAGCGAGACCCGCATCGAACCCTGATCGCAGAAGGGGTGATCCTAAGGACTGGATGGATGGGGGTCTGATGGGTTGGTATGGTTGTCCACTGTCAACATCGCCACCCATCAGCGGCGCAACGTCCTTATGGCCAAGAACAAGGGCGTCCGGATCGTGATCACTCTCGAGTGCACCGAATGCCGGTCCAACCCCGCCAAACGTTCTCCCGGAGTGTCCCGTTACACCACCGAGAAGAACCGCCGGAACACCACTGAACGGATCGAACTCAAGAAGTTCTGCCCTCACTGCAACAAGCCCACGATCCACAAAGAGATCAAGTGAGGTTCAGCTTCTTCTTTCGTTCCCCGTCTTTCTCCGTTCCCTCATGACCAGCTCCTTCTTCAAGAAGCGCCTTTCGCCGATCAAGCCCGGTGACCCGATCGACTACAAGGATGTCGATCTGCTCAAGAAGTTCATCACCGAACGCGGCAAGATCCTCCCTCGCCGTCTCACCGGCCTCACCGCCCAGCAGCAGCGCGACCTGACCAACGCGGTCAAGCGCGCCCGCATCGTGGCCCTGCTGCCGTTCGTGAACCCCGAGGGTTGAGCCCACGCGGGCAGGGTCAACCTGCCCAGCACCCTCCCCCCCCTGAACCTGCGTGCAAACCGGTGATCTGGTGGGGCTGAGCGACCGTCATGGTCCCAGGCTCGCCCTGATCAGCTCCGTTCAAGGCAGCCGCGCCGAGGTGTTGGTGGGCCCTGAAGCCAGGGTTCAGCAGCTGCCCCTGCGGCAACTCGATCTGATTCAGGCTCTGCCCCAGGGGCTTGAGCCCGTTCGGCGCCTGGGCTCCGCCCCCTGGGAGATCACCGAAGCGGCGTTGTTGACCGCCAGGCCAGTGGCCCGTGACTGGGGGGCAGCCTGGCTTCTGCTGGGCTCCGATGGTGCTGCCCTGCCCTTCGCCGAGTTCGTGGCTCTTGTGGCGGGTCGTGCCAGCCCCTTGGCCAGCGCCGCCTGCTGGCTGGAGTTGCAGCGCCCCGGCCAGGATCTGTTCCGATGGCGCCAGGGGGAGGTTCAAGCTCGCCCGGTGACTGATCTTCGCGGCCTGCGCCACAACCGGCGCCGCCAGAACCTGCTGGCCCAGCGCCAGGAGCTGTGGCATGGGAGCCTGCGCCGCCGGCGGCCGATCGATCCGGCGCAGTTGCTGCCGGCCCAGCGTCAGGAGCTGGAGCAGTTGCTGGCCTGGGCCTCCGGTGAGCAGGATGAACCCCTGAGCGCTGAGTTGCTCAAAGGCCTCCAGCAGGCCAAGGTGCTGCCTGAGCCAGGAGCCCTGCGCCATCTGCTGGTGGACCTGGGCCAGTGGCAACCCCATAGCCTCCCCTCCCTGCGCCGGAGCATCTGGTCCGAGGGCTTTGCCCCTGGGTTGATCGCCCAGGCCCAGGAGCTCGTCGAACGCAGCGGCGAGCCCCAGCCCGGAGACAGTCAGCGGCTGGATCTCACCGGAATGCGCACCTTCACCATCGACGATCCGCTCACCCGTGAGATCGATGACGGTCTGGCACTCGAGCGTCTGGGGAATGGCCGCAGGCGCCTATGGGTGCACATCGCTGATCCAGCGCGGCTGGTGACGCACGGCAGTCCGCTTGATCTGGAAGCCCGGCGCCGGGCCACGAGCCTCTATCTGGCCGAGGGCAGTGTGCCGATGTTTCCCCTGGAGCTGGCGGCGGGCCCCTTCAGCCTGCGCCAGGGGGAACGCTGCGCCGCCTGGAGCTATGGCATCGACCTCGACGACGACGGCGGCGTCGCGGGCTATGAGCTCCGCCGCAGCTGGGTGCGGCCCACCTACCGGCTGAGCTACGAAGACGGTGATGAGCTGATCGATCTCGCGCCCCCGGAGGATCCCGATCTGGCGGAGATTCACACCCTGCTGGACAACCGACGCCGCTGGCGCTTGCGCCATGGGGCCCTGCTGCTGGACCAGAGCGAAGGGCGCATCAGCAGCGACGGTACGGAACCGGTGCTGGAGGTGGTTGAGCCCTCGCCGGCGCGGCTGCTGGTGGCGGAGGCGATGATCCTGGCCGGCGCGGTGGTGGCCGATTACGGCTCCCGAGAAGGACTCGCTCTTCCCTACCGCAGCCAACCGGTCAGCCCCCTGCCAACGGCGGCCGAACTGGACCGACTGGAATCACCTCCCGTGCGTCATGCGCTGTTGCGTCGGGGTCTCTCGCGTGGCCTCACCGGCACCCAGCCCGCCCCCCATTTCAGTCTGGGTCTGGCGGCCTACGTCCAGGCCACCTCTCCGATCCGTCGCTACAGCGACTTGATCGTCCAACGCCAACTCATCGCTCAGCAGGCGGGGGAGGGGAGCCTTGATGAAGCGACCCTTCGGCAGTTGCTCGATGAGCTCGATCCAGTCCTGCGCCAGACGATCCAGATTGCCCGTGACGACCAGCGCCACTGGCAGCAGGTCTGGTTCGAGTGCCACTCGGCCATGACCTGGTCGGCCCTTTTCCTGCGCTGGCTGCGCCAGCAGGACGGCCTGGCCCTGGTGCATCTCGAAGAACTCGCGATGGATCTGGCGGCGACGGTCCCGGAGGGCTGCGAGCCCGGTGATCAGCTTGAGGTGCGAGTGATTGAGGTGGATTCCCTGGCTGATCGGCTTCGTCTCCAGGCCGTTCGCTCAGACGGCCAGCCGTGAAGCCCGCAGCCAGGGGCCCCAGGGGTTGGCGGTGGCGATCAGCGCCACTGGGGTGGCTCGCTCCAACTGAAGCAGCCAGTGGTGGAGATCAGGCTCCAGGGTGATCACGGGCCAGTCGGCGGATTCAGTTTGCAGGCGGTAGCGGCCCTGGCCATCAGGAATCAGGGTGCCTGTCCACAGCGTTTCACCGGGCTCGGCCGGTGGCCTGTGGATCGGCGTTAGCTGGCCGTTGGGCCAGAGCCCGTTGGCACCCAGACGTTCGGGATGCTCCAGCAGAGCCCGTTGACGACTGGCCCATTCGGGGTGGTGCCAGGGGGTGTCCCAGAGGGGCAGGGGCCCCGCCGGGGCCTGGTCGTCATCAATCAGTTGGTCCTGCAGCTCGCGCACGGGCAGCTCCGCCGGCCGGAGGCCCCGCCGCACGCACAGGGCTGCCGCCAGGCCCGCCGCCTGGCCGGTGTTGAGCACCAGTGGCTGCAGACGGGTGGCGCCGTTGGCCATGTGGCTGGTGCCGATCGCCTTGTCGGCGGCGAGCAGGTTCTCCGTATCACCGCTCACCAGGGCTCCGTAGGGGATGGTGAAGGGGGTGCCGCTCCAGCGCCCGCCCCAGGGGCAGGCCTTGGGGGCCAGGGGCCAGTCAGGGCCTGGGTAGTGGTGGTCGTTGACGTAATTGCCGACGGCGATCGACTGCACCCGGCCTTGCTCATCGATGGGCAGAGAGGCGATCGAGGCTCCCGACCCCTGGGGCAGCAGGTCCTGTTCCTTGACCAGCGCATGGGCCACCAGGCGTCGGCCTTCCCGCCAGTAGGGCATCAGGGCCAGGCTCTGGTCACCCAGCAGATCGTTTGGATGTCCCAGCGGCTGGGTCCCGCCAGGAAACACCCGGCCGGGTCGCAACCAGCCTCCGCTGGCCTCCTCGAGGGTGCTGAGGAAACGCAGGCTGTGCGAGCGCATCTCCTGGGTGAGGGAACCTTCCTGGTCTGGATCGCAGCTGAAGGCCCGCCCCAGGTCCCCGTGCCAGTCGTTGCCATGCAGGGGCCAGTTCAACATCACCAGTCCCCCGGGCAGGCGCCCATAGGTCAAGGTGCGCTCCAGGCCGAAGGCTTCGGCGGCTTGCTCGAATGGGGCCGCCAGGGGAGCGGCGTGCACAGGGGGATCGACGGATCCCAACTGCCCCATCACCACCCAAGTGGGCGACTGCACGGGCTGCTGCTGGAAGAAGAGCTCGCTCTCCAGGCGCGCCTGGGGCGGCGCGCTGGGCTCCTGCCATTGCTCCTGGGGTTCCCAGCCCAGGCGGAAGCGGGCCTGGGCCAGGGGCAGCAGATCACCGCGGTCACTGCCATCGACCACCAGCTCCAGGCCCACGCGCCTGGGGCCTTCTGGAGTTTCAAGTTCCACTGCCGTGATCCGTGCCCCCTGGCGTTGCACGGCCCTCAGCGCGCATCCAGGCCACCAGCGCAACCGTGGTTCGGCCGCCACCCAGCCCTGCAGGATGCGCTCGGCGCTGGCGGGCCTGTATCCGAAACAGCTCACCCAGTTGTGGTCGAGGCCTTCGGGCTCCTCCTGCCGGAGGGCCCGAAGCAGCGCCCCCCACAGGCCCGTCTGCCATGGGCTCAGTTCATTACCGTCGGGGGCGCAGACACCAGCGGCGCTGACCATGCCCCCCAGCCAGGATCCGGGGGTGAGCAGCAGCGTGTCGGCGCCGCTCCGTGCCGCCTGCAGGGCCGCCGCCACCCCACCGCTGCCGCCACCCCAGACCACCACGGCGGCCCGATCCTCCCCGAAACCCATCAACCCACCTCCTGCGGGGTGCTTCGGTGGCCGAGTCGATCGAGCATCGCTTCAGGAGCCAGCGTCTGGGGCATGATGCCGCGCCGGCGAGGGTGCAGGAGACCCGCCCGCTTCAGGGGATGGCTGGGGGGATCATCGGTAGGATCCGGCCTCGGCACGGGACCGCCTTGGCGGCGCAGCGGCCCCCCCTCGAGCGCCGATGACCTTCACCCTCACCACACCGCTCTATTACGTCAACGACAAGCCTCACCTCGGCAGCGCTTACACCACCTTGGCCTGTGATGCCCTGGCCCGTCACAGGCGGCTCAAGGGCGAACAGGTGCTGTTCATCACCGGTTGCGATGAGCACGGCCAGAAGATCCAGCGCACGGCTGAGGCTGCGGGGCGCAGTCCCCAGGCCCATTGTGATGCGGTCAGCTCCCAGTACCAGGAGCTCTGGGATCGTTGGCAGATCAGCAACGACCGGCTGATCCGCACCACCGATCCACGCCACCGCCGCCTCGTCGAGCAGTTCTTCGCTCGGGTGCAGGCCAACGGCGACATCGTTGAGGGGCGCCAGCAGGGCTGGTACTGCGTCGCCTGCGAAGAGTTCAAGGACGACCCCCACGAGGCTCAGGACCCTGAATGCCCCACCCATCGGCGGCCCCTGGAGTGGCGCGATGAGCTCAATCTGTTCTTTCGCCTCTCGCGGTATCAGACCCGGGTCGAAGCGCTCGTCGCCCAGGAGGGTTTCATCCAGCCCCCCAGCCGGCGACGGGAGGTGGAGAACTTCGTGGGTCAGGGCCTGCGCGACTTCTCGATTTCCAGGGTCAATCTGCCCTGGGGCATCCCAGTACCAGGCCACGCGGGCCACACCTTCTACGTCTGGTTCGACGCCCTGCTGGGGTACCTCACGGCCTTGCTGGAGCCCGGCGATGAGCCGGATCTGGACATCGCCCTGGCTCGTGGCTGGCCCGCCAGCCTGCACGTGATCGGCAAGGACATCCTGCGCTTCCATGCCGTCTATTGGCCGGCGATGCTGCTCTCGGCGGGCCTGGAACCCCCGAAGCAGGTGTTTGGCCATGGCTTTCTCACCCGCGAGGGCCAGAAGATGGGCAAATCGTTGGGCAATGTGCTCGACCCGGCGGTGCTGCTGGAGCGCTGCGGCCGCGATGCCGTGCGCTGGTACCTGCTTCGGGACATCACCTTCGGCGATGACGGCGATTTTCAGCAGCAGCGCTTCGTCGAACTGGTCAACAATGATCTGGCCAACACGATCGGCAATCTGCTCAACCGCACCTCTTCGATGGCGCGCCGCTGGTTCGATGGCGCCGTACCGCCCCCCGGCGCTGCAGGCCAGAGCGATCATCCCCTGGCCCAGGCCGCTGAGCGGGCAGCCCTTGTGGTGCTCGACTCCATGGATCGTCTTGATTTCCAGGCTGCGGCCGAAGCGTCCCTGCAGCTGGCGATCAGCGCCAACGGCTTCCTCAATGAACGGGCACCCTGGAGCCGCATCAAACAAGAGGGCCAGTTAGCCATTGTGGGGGAGGACCTCTATGCCGTGCTGGAGTCGGCACGGCAGGTGGCCCTTTTGATCGCTGCCCTGGTGCCGGAGCTGTCGGAGCGAATGCTGGTCCAGCTGGGTCAGCCAGCCATGGCCAGTGGCGCTTCGATCGGGATCCAGGCCCCAGGCGACGCTGCTGCAACGCCTGTTGCTGCCGCCCTACCAGGCTCGTCCCCCTGGCTGGAACGTCTGCGTTGGGGCGGCCTAGAGGTCGCCCAGCCCCTTCCGGAGCCCCAGCCTGTGATGGCACGGCTCGAGCTGGACGCTCCGCTGTGAGGCGCCTCAAGCACCTCACCGTTGCCCTGCTCCTGCCAATGGCGGGCTGCTGGTCGGCGCCGGTTGTCAAGGAGAAGTCCCTGCCGTTCGTGTTTCGCAGCCTCAACCTCCGGCAACAGGATTCCAAGGGGCGACCAGCCTGGGAACTGCGCAGCCCCGAGGCCCGTTACGACATGGGCTCTCGCCTGGCCTACGCCTTGCTGCCAAAGGGGGTGATTTACGCCAATGGAAAGGCCAGGTACCGGGTGCAGGCGGCCAAAGGCGTCGTCTTCAACGATGGTGAGCAGATCACCCTTGAGCAGGGCGTGCGCATTGAGGTGATCAGCGACCGACCTGTGTTGATCACCGGTGATCGGGTGCGCTGGATCCCACGCCTGAAGCTGATGGAGATCGACCGCCGACCGGTGGCCTTCGACCAGCAGTCGCGTATCAGCGCCACCAACGCCCGTTTTCGCCTCGACCTCGATCGCATTGAACTGCGCGGCCAGCCCCGTCTGGAGCGCTGGGAAGGACAGGCCAAGTCCGCAGGCCAGCGTCAGGGTCCACCCCAAACCGTGCTCAAGCTGACCAAGGCCGACTGGACCCCCGGCAGTGGCAACCTCCAGGGCAGCGGCCCGGTGCGCGGTGAGCGGCAGGGCAAGAAAGGAAGCGCTCAGGTGCTCACCGCCTCCGCCCTGGTGGGCAACACGCGTCAGCAGTGGCTCGATTTCCTGGCGCCGGTGAGGCTCACCGACAGGGCCCAGAAGGCCAAGCTTGAGGCCGGCCCCAGCCGCTGGGATTTCGGCAGCCAGCGAATCAGCAGCACCGTGCCCTTCACGGCTGTCGTCGGCAAGCTCCACATCCACGGGGCTGCCTTCGAGATCCTCCAGAACGAGCAGATCGTTCACATCCCACGGGCCTGCGACCTGCGGCAGCCGGGCGAGTGGCTCCAGGCCCCAGTCTGTCGCTGGAACTGGATCACCCAGGCGTTCAACGCGACGGGCGGCGTCGTGATGCGGCGCACCGCCAACAAGCAGCTGACCCGCTCGAGCGAAGTGAACGGCAAACTGGGCGAGAAGGGTCTGGCGGTGTTCAGCACCCCGGGGGGTCGGGTCAGCTCCCGTCTGGAGCTGCCGCCGAAGGCTCCCCAGCAGCGTCCCAGCGCTCCAGTGACGTTCTGAGCCGCTGGGACCAGCCCTTCAGCCAGGTTTCATCGCTGCGGCTGAAGCAGCGCGCTGACCAGCCCCCCAGCAGCACCCAGCCCCGGGGGCCCATGGGCTGGATCAGCACCGCTGGAATGCCCTCGGGAAGCCCCCTGAATTCATCGCGGCCCGGGTAGAGGGCCAGGTTGACCAGAGAGATGGCCCGATCGGTGGAAGCGGCACGCGCGCAGATCGCCCCAGGGCTGAAAGCTGCCTGAGCCAACACCCCGCGGCGCAGCAAAGTGCGCCCCTGCCAATGGATCAGCACCGAGGCCGCCGGTGTTGCGGTGAGCAGCATCTGGCTGCCCCATCCCAGTTCTTCGGCGATGGTCTCAGGTAGATCCCCAACCAGGTCGAGGCCCTGATCACCTGGGAGCTCCACCCGCTCCGGAGCCTCCGGCATCGCCCTGGTCCAAAGCAGGGCTACCAGCATCAGACCCACCGAGAGCAGACCAGCGAGCACTCCTGAGCGCTGCAGAGCCGGGCTGAGTTCCGCCGTCGTCCATTGGTTGCTCAGGCAGAGGGTCAGCCCCAGCACCCCCGCCGCCAGCGCCACCCTCGCGGGCAGGGGCATCCCCATCGCCTCCATCGCCGCCACCGGCTTCAACGCTGGCACAGCAAGTGCTCTCCCTTGGCTCCTTCCCCGCGACAGAGCGTGCCTCTGACGGCAAACTGATTCGATCTATTGATCGCAGGCCTGTGGTCCGCGCCCTTCGCCGCCTTCTTCTGGCCTTGCCGGCTCTGCTTCTGGGCCTGCTTCTGGGCCTGCTGCCGGTCCCCGCCGCCTGGGCCCTGGCTCTCGATGATCTACCGCCCAGTCCTCCCGAGCAGCGGGTGCTGGACAAGTCGGACGTGCTCAGCCGCGCCGCGATCGCTGACCTGGAGCGCCGCCTGAAGCAACTCGCGGCTGATCACATCGACGCCCACCTGTTGACCGTGGGCCGACTCGATTACGGTCTTTCCCTCCCTGAGCTGAGCGGGCAGCTGGTGGCGCAATGGAGCGTTGCGGAACCCGATAACAGCACCCTGCTGCTTCTGATCGAGACCCAGAACAACACCGCGGCCATCGCTGCCTCCGCCGATCTGCTCGAGCAGTTGCCTGCAGCGTTGTTAGAGAGCACGGCGGCCACCACCATGGGGCTACCCCTGCGGGACGGAGCCCGTTATCGCCAGGCGTCGATCGATGCACTCCAGCGCCTGGAGGCGGTGCTCTCCGGTGGGGAAGATCCTGGTCCGCCTGTTCAGCAACTTATAGAAAACATCGAATCCAACATCCCCACCGCGGATCAGACCGCTTCAAGCCATGCGTTCACCTGGGTGATTGTTTTGCTGATTGTTGGCACAATTGTGCCGATGCTGACCTGGTGGGTGTTCTCCCGTTGAGCAATCCATGGGCTTGACCGATTGGATGGGAACGTTCGGCAAGGCCCAGGCCCAGGACCTGAGCAACGATCTGGAGCGGGCCTATGAGGCCGCGCTGCTGATCCAGAGCCTCGAGCTGGAGTATTACAACGACCGGCCTGTACGCCCGGAGCTGGAACTCAGCATTCCGCGCTCCACCAAGTCCCAGATGCTGCGCCGGTTCCGCGCCGCTCTTGTGGTTTGTCGCCAGGCTCTTGATGAGATCGAGCCGAAGCGCGCCGAGTTCGATGGGCAGGAACTGCGCCAGTTGCAGCTGATCGAAGCTGTCACGGCCCGCTACCTGAGCCGGAGCCCCCTGCCGAGTCTCAGCCGTTCCCCCGAGATGTTGCCACGCAGTCTGCTCGGGGTGTTCGATCGGGTCAGGCGTCAGCTGGATCCGGAAGCTGAAGCGACTGTGGTGGCGGGTTTCCGGCGCCGGCGCGACTCCACCCTGGTCTCGCTGCGGATCCTGTTGCTGCTGATCCTGGTGCCGGTGCTGGTGCAACAGCTCAGCCGCACCTATGTGATTGCCCCGGTCCTCGACAAGTTGGCGATCAGCGACTCTTTGCTGAGTCAGCCACGGCCCCACATGGCTGAACAAGCTGCCGACAGGCTTCGCACCTATCGCTCTCAGCTGGAGTTCGAGGCCCTGCTGACGGGCCTGCCCTTGCCAACTGCTGAAGAAATGAGGGAGAAGTTGGCCACCAAGGCCATTGAGCTCAACGATGAAGCCTTGGGCGAGAGCAGCCAGGCGCTGAAGAACGTGATCGCCGATGGCTTCGGTTTGATTGGATTTCTACTGGTCTGCCTGTTCGGTCGCCAGGAGTTGCGCGTGTTGCGGGGCTTCCTCGACGAGGTGATCTATGGGCTGAGCGACAGCGCCAAGGCCTTCGCGATCATCCTCTTCACAGACATTTTCGTTGGTTTTCACAGCCCCGAGGGCTGGACCGTGCTCCTCGGTGGCATCGCCAACCATTTCGGACTGCCGGAGCAGGAGAATTTTGTACTGCTCTTCATTGCCACCTTCCCTGTGATCCTGGCCACGGTCTTCAAGTACTGGATCTTCCGTTATCTCAACCGCGTCTCGCCCTCCTCGGTCGCCACCCTGCGTAACATGAACGGTGGGGGCTGATCTCACCCTCGTCACCGGCCCGAGCCGTGGGGCCAAGAGCCGATGGGCCGAACACCTTGCCCAGCAGCATGGTTCAACGGTGCTGTATGTGGCCACGGGGCCCGTGTTACCGGATGACGACGACTGGCAACGCCGATTAGGACTCCACCGCACCCGCCGGCCGGCGGCCTGGGTCACCCACGAGGTGGGGGCGCAGCTGCCGGAATTCCTCTTGAGCGCGCCGAAACGGCACCTGTTGCTGATTGATTCCCTGGGATCCTGGTTGGCTCATCATCTCGAGCTCAACCATGGGGAGTGGGAGCTTCGCCAAGAGGCCATGCTGAAGGCCGTGGGCGCCTGCCAGGCGCCGATGGTGCTGGTGGCGGAGGAGTGCGGCTGGGGCGTGGTGCCGGCCACCGCCGTGGGTGGTCGCTTCCGGGATCGCCTCGGGCTCCTGGAGCAGTTGCTGATGGCGCGTGCAGCGGCCGCCTGGCTGGTGCTCCATGGACGGGCCATCGATCTGCTGAGTTGCAGCGTGCCTGTACCGGAGGGTTGATCCATGCCCCAGGTTGTGCTCTATCAGCCCCAGATCCCTCCGAACACCGGCAATGTGGCCCGTACCTGCGCGGCCACAGGTACGGCGCTGCATCTGATCGAGCCGCTGGGGTTCACGATCGATGACCGTCAGCTCAAGCGTGCCGGTCTCGACTACTGGCCCTGGGTCTCGCTGGAGCGCCACGGCGACCTCAAGCAGTTCGAGCAGCAGCGATGGCTCCGGGGCGGGCGCCTAGTGGCCCTCAGCAGCCAAGCCAGCGCCCACTACCACCGATTCAGCTTCCGCCCTGACGACTGGCTCCTGTTCGGTAGGGAGACGGATGGCTTGCCCGCAGATCTGCTGGAGCAGGCCGATGCCTCTCTGACGATCCCGATGCCCCGAGGCACCAAAGCCGGTGGCGGTGTGCGCAGCCTCAACCTCTCGGTGGCTGTGGGGGTGGTGCTGTTCGAAGCCCTTCGCCAGCTGGAAGCACTGCGCTGACTGGGTTCCGGACCTTTTTTGTGCGCCGATCTCGCCACGGCGACTTGCCGAGGATGGTTCAACCCGCTACTCTCTGGCCGACCCGGGGATGACGGCTTCTCCACCGGGTTCTGTCCGATGGGGAATTTTGCATGAAGCCTTTAAAAAATCTGATACGCCATCCACTGACCCGCGTGTCAATGGTCGGTTTGCCAATCCTGGGAATCGCTGGCTTCTTAGCTGTTGGGGCCATCCCAGGCATCGCTGATTCCAAGCCCGAGCGTTTCGAGCTCGGCGCCCTTGAGGTTCCCCCTCCAGTCGAACTGGCCGCCCTACCCAAAACCGAGAAGCTTTGGGTCAAGGTGCGCTCCGAGGTCACGGTCGAAGAGCTCTCTGAGCAATTGGAGCTCAACGAAACCCGGCTGGCCAAGCTCAACGAGGTGGATGAAGATCACCGGTTCAGTCCCGGTGATTGGTTGGTGCTTCCCTCGCAACAAACGCGTAAAGCCAAGCTTCTCGCCTCCCTGGACACCTCTGACCTACGTCGTAACCCACCGATACAGACTCCCCCTCCCCTTGAGCAGACCTCAACGGTGCGCTTCGGCGACAACCTGGTCAAAGTCGCCCAGCGCTACGGACTTTCCCCCCAGGAGATCCTGCGTTTCAACCCCGGCCTGGAAGCCGCCCGCTTGGTGGTGGGCTCCCAGATCCGTCTGGCTCAGTCGGCCCCGGGCCGGAGCCGTATGGTGCTCGGTCTCAACCCCGTGGGCAGCGGCGGCCTGAGCTGGCCTGAGATGCCACGCTTCGGGCAACCGCAACAGGTCGATCCCTCCTTCAGCAACAATGGCTGGATCTGGCCTGCCCAGGGGGTGTTCTCCTCAGGCTTTGGCTGGCGTTGGGGGCGCATGCACAAGGGCATCGATGTGGCCAACAACGTCGGCACTCCGATTGTGGCGGCCAAGGCCGGTCGCGTGACGGCAGCCGGTTGGAGCAATGGAGGCTACGGCTACCTCGTCGACATCCTCCACGACGATGGCAGTCTCTCTCGCTACGCCCACAACAGCCGCGTTCTCGTCTCCGTCGGCGAAGTGGTGGCCCAGGGGGCAGTGATCTCATTGATGGGCAGCACAGGTAACAGCACCGGCCCCCATCTTCACTTTGAGATCCACTCGCCCGGTCAGGGCGCCATGAACCCGCTGCAGTTCTTGCCCGCCAAGGCCTGATCACCAAGGGCTTTTGCCCCTTTATCTGCCCCCTCGATCATCTAGAGTGCTTCAACCGCGGCTCGGTAGCTCAGCTGGTTAGAGCGTGGGATTCATAACCCCAAGGTCGGGAGTTCAAGTCTCCCCCGAGCCATCCTGTTCATCAGGGCATCGCTCATGTTCCATTTGAAGACCAGGATTTGAAGATCCTGGTCTTTTTTATTGCCTCAATAGCCAGGGCTCAGCGCATGTCGATGGCGTTGAGCCGATCACGGAAACTTGAGTTTGAAAGGTTGTCATCGGCGTCAAATCCGTTGGGATCATGGCTCGGCTGTGGCCGAAACTCGGCTGCTGCGGACCCCGGGGCCTGGGGGCGCCGGTAGCGGCCTCCACTCTGGCCCTGGGATCGAGGCTCGAGGCCGCGTACCCTGCGGCCAGGGCGCACACCAGCGGCCAGGTCATCCGCGGCTCTGGTGAGGGGATGGGCTTTGAGCTCGCTGCGCAACTGGTTCAGGAGCCGAAAATGGCCCGTGGCGTTGAATTTGCGAAGCAGGGCCGGATCCCAAGCCATCGGGGCAACAAGACAGTGGAGTTTGACCACCAGCCTATGGGGGCGGCCACCCCTCCACGATCCGTGATAAATTGTCGCTTGACAAGCAGTAGTCGTACCGACTTCGCTTTTGACCCCCTGCGGTTCGGCCGCTTCCGTCGCGGAGGCCGCAACACCTAACCTTCAACCCCCACACTTCATGACGACCACCGGAGCCCTCCGGGTGGGCCAGCCCGCCCCCGATTTCACTGCCACCGCCGTCGTCGATCAGGAATTCAAGGAGGTGACCCTGTCCCAGTACCGGGGCAAGTACGTCGTGCTTTTCTTCTATCCCCTGGATTTCACCTTCGTCTGCCCCACCGAGATCATTGCCTTCAGTGAGCGCTACGGCGATTTCACCAGCCGCAACACCGAAGTTCTCGGGATCTCTGTCGACAGTCAGTTCAGCCACCTGGCCTGGGTGCAGACCGATCGCAAACAGGGTGGTCTTGGCGACATCGCTTATCCCCTGGTGGCCGACCTGAAAAAGGACATTGCCCGCTCCTACAACGTTCTCGATGAGGAGGCTGGTGTGGCTCTGCGCGGTTTGTTCATCATTGATCCCGATGGCGTGATCAACCACTCCACGATCAACAATCTTCCCGTGGGCCGCAGCGTCGATGAGACCCTGCGGGTGCTTCAGGCCTTCCAGTACGTCCAGTCCCACCCGGATGAGGTCTGCCCCGCCAACTGGACCCCTGGGGAGAAGACCATGAATCCTGATCCCGTCAAGAGCAAGGAATTCTTCGCTGCGGTCAACTGAGCGTCGGAGCTTCTTCTCCCTGTTGAAGCCCCTTTGTTCAGCTTCTCTTTGTTGCTTGTAAAAGCCTCATTTCGGGTCCCTCAGGGGCCCTTTTTCATTGGGTGCTTTTTCATGCTGCGCTTTTTCATCAGGCGAGAGGCCAACGAGGCAGCGATCACAGCAAGGTGAGTGTGCCGGCTCCTCCATCGAGGCGGGCCCTTCGCCCCATGGGCAACGGCGCATTGGGCTGGCCGTGGCCCAGGGGCAGATCAAGCACCAGGGGAATCCCCAGGTCCCCGAGGCGATCGAGCAGCACCTCTTCCAGGCTCAGGTCGCCGGGCTGGAGGTCCTGGGGGGTCCAGCTGAAGCGCCCCAGGGCGATACCCGCCAGCCCCTGCAACCTCCCACTGGCACGCCATTGGGTCAGCTGACGATCAACCCGGTAGGGGGCTTCGCCCACATCCTCCAGCACCAGCAGAGCGCCCGTGAGGTCCGGCATCCAGGGGGTGCCGATCAGATGGGTCGCCACCGTGAGGTTCGTCACCACCAGGGGGCCCTCGGCGCGCCCTGGCCGTCCGGCTCGGCCTTGCAAGGGTGCTACCGGCCGCCCGGCCAGCAAGGCCATCAGCCGTTGCCCGTCTGCGTCTGTTCCCCCTAGGCCAGCGTGAACTCCGCCGCCTAGTCCAGCGGCCACCTGCGCCAGCAGCAGGGCGCTGGCATCGGAGTACCCCACATTCCAGAGCGGCCGGGGTGGTCTCCAACCGGCTTCCAGCAGCCTGGCGCTCCCCCAGCCTCCGCCCACCTGCAGGATGCCTTGAACCTGCGGATCGCTCCAGAGGCGCATCAGATCACGGCTGCGCCGCCCGTCGCTTTGAGAAAACCAGCGCCATTGGCCGAACACCTGCTCTGGCACCAGCAACTCCCATCCCTGGGCTTCGATCCGAAGACGCAGCTGATCCAGCCAGGGGGCGTGGCGCTCGAGGCGGCTGGCGGGGTTGAACGCCACCAGGCGGCTGCCGGGGCCCAGCGGTGGCGGAAAGGCCAGCGCCCTGTAGGCAAGGCTTGAGCCAGCGGTGTTGCCTCCGCTCAGCGCCCGAGAAGCTTCGGCCAGTAACGATGTGGCGCCTGCCAGCAAGAGCCCACGTCGCCCCAGCAGCATCAGCCGAGCAGGCTCTCGAGCAGCCGTCGCCCATCGACCCCGCCGGTGAGTGGGTCGCAGGCGCGCTCGGGATGGGGCATCAGCCCCAGAACATTGCCGGCCGCATTGCTCAGCCCCGCCACGTCCCCCACCGAGCCGTTGGGATTGGCGGCATAGCGCAGCACGATCAAGCCCTGGTCCTCCAGGAATTTGAGCTGATCGGGATCCACCTGATAACGCCCTTCGCCGTGGGCGATCGGCAGGGTGATCGATTCGCCGCTGGCATAGCCGCTCAACCAGCGGCAGGGGCCTGGCTCCACCGTCAGACGGGCCGGCTCACAGAGGAAGTGGAGATCCCGATTGCGCGTGAGCACCCCAGGCAGCAGCCCCAGCTCGGTGAGCACCTGGAAGCCGTTACAGATGCCAAGCACCGCCCCGCCCCGCTCGGCGAAGGCCTTCACCTCCTCCAGCACAGGGGCAAAACGGGCAATGGCGCCGCAGCGCAGATAATCGCCGTAGCTGAAACCGCCGGGCAGGACGATCGCCTCCAGTCCGGAAAGATCCCGCTCCTCATGCCAGAGGAAGCGGGTGGGAATGCCCAGGCATCCCTCCGCCGCCCAGCGAACATCCCGGTCGCAGTTCGAACCGGGGAACACCACCACACCAAGGGTCATTTCGCTCGCCAGTCTCAGGAGGGCTGCTGGAGGTCCAGCGTCCAGTTCTCGATGACCGGATTGGCCAGGAGACGATCACTCAGGAGTTCCAGCTGGGCTCGGGCACTGGCGGCGTCGGGGGCCTCCAGCTCCACATCCACCGCCTTGCCGATACGCAGGTTCTTGAGGCCATCGACTCCCAGCCGGGCCGCCGCTGCCCGGGTGGCCTCCCCAGCTGGATCCAGTACCGACGGTCTCAGGGAGACCAGAACGCGGGCGGTGTAAAGGGGCACCAGGGCTGGAAATGGTTTGTTAAATCTTCGCAGCCCGCCGCCCTCCAGGAGCCCCAGGTCTTCAGCTTGAAAACAGACCTTCCCCCGGAGCCCTGGGGATGACCGGATCACACCATGGAAGCCCAGGGGTCCTCCGTATGGGGTGTCAGCTTCTGGCGTGGGCGCTTGTTCTCGTTACCGCCGCCGAGAAGGGAGCGGCCGAAGCCATCCCTCTCAGCTGCCGCATCGCCCAGGGACCCTGGCGCGCCTGCGTGATGACCGTTGCCTCGCCGGGCCAGCAATGGCGCCTCCAGGTTGGATCCAAGCGCTTTGACTTCCGCCACGACGGCAGCGGCCAGGTCGTCCTGAAGCGACCGGGAGCCCCGCTTCAGGTGGTGAGCAGCCGCTGGATCGCCGCTCAGACGCTCTGCTGGGATGGGCTCTGCGCCCGGGGGGAACTGCCCCTCGATTGAAGGATGGCGGCCTCCAGCTGGCCGGCGTCGAGATTGAGGCCCAGGACCACCAACTCAAGGTTCTCGCGCATGGCATTGGCCGAGGGGGAAGGGGCGGCCTCGTACCAGCACTCCAAGCGAGGACCCACCGCCTGGATCTGGAGCGGGCGGGGCTTGCCGGCCAGCCAGAGCCGTCCCTTGAGTCGCAGGATCGTCTGCTGACGGATCTGATCGAGCAGGACGGCCTCCAGCCGGCTGCGTTCGAATGGGCCCTCGAACGTCAGTGCCAGCGATTGCATCGGCACGTGGACGTGGTCATGGCTGTTGTGGTGATCGGGGCTGTCGTGGTGATCGGGGCTGTCGTGGTCATGGCTGTGGTCGTGATCATGCTCCTGATGCCCGTGGTCATGCCCGTCGCTGCCGCCGTCCCGCAGCTCCACACCCAGCAGCAACTGGGGATCCACCACGCCCCGCTCCATGGTGAGCACCCTGGCTCCGGGGCGGAGTCCCGAAGCCAACCTGCTCCTGACCACGGCCAGTTGGTCGGGATCGAGCCGATCAGCACGGCTCACAAGCACCAGATCCGCCGCCTCCAACTGTTCATCGAAGAGGGTTTCCAGATCGTCCTGGTGATCGAGGCTGGGGTCGGCGCGCCGCTGGGCCTCAAGGGCTGCCGGATCGCCCACCACACTCCCCTGGGACAGGGCCTCGCCGTCGACGACGGTCACCACTCCATTCACCCGCGTGCGGGTGCGAATCTCGGGCCATTGGAAGGCCTGCACAAGGGGCTCCGGAAGGGCCAGACCACTGGTTTCGACGACGATGCCATCGAGGCGGTCCGCCTGCAGCAGCAGGGTCTGCATCGTGGGCAGGAACTCATCCTGGACCGTGCAGCAGAGGCAGCCATTGGCCAGCTCCACCAGACGTCCGCTCAGTTCCTCCTCAGGGCAGAAGCCGCAACTGCGCAACAGGTCACCGTCGATGCCCACCTCGCCGAATTCGTTCACCAGCACCGCCAGCCGCTTGCCGCTGTGGAGGAGGAGGTGCCGCAGCAGGGTGGTCTTGCCGGCGCCAAGAAAGCCTGTCACAACAGTGACGGGCAAACGCCTGGTTGGGTTGGCGACCATCTCAGGGCACCAGGTTGGTCCAGGCCAGGCTGGCGCCGATGCCGATCAGCACCCCGGAGGCGAGCTTGAGATCAGAGGGGCTGAGCTGGCTGGCCCAGCGGCGCACCAAGGTGACGGCGGCGGTGAGCACGAGCGCCTGGCTGATCAGCAAGCCCAGCAGGTAAAAGGCCACAGGGGTGGCTTCCCAGCCCAGCACCGAGGCGCTGAGCACATAGCCGTGCAGCGCATAGGCAGGCAGCAGGATCCAGCGGGGCAGGCGGTTCGTGAGCACAAGGCCCACCGCCACCAGTGAGAGGGCCACCAGCGCCTCTGCGCCGGGTAGGCCAGGAAGCCAGAGGCCAAGCCCTGAGGCCGCCAGACCCGTGGCCAGGAGGCCCAGCAGCCACCGACGGGGCTGCTGCAGGCCCACCAGCCCCAGGGAGAGCAGGAACAGCAGGTGATCAGGTCCGAGCACGGGGTGCCCCAGGCCGCTGATGATGCCCGCCAGAGGCCCTGGCTTGAGCTGGAGGAGGCCCATCAGGTGGTGGGCCGAAGCGGGCACTTCGCCGAGCAGCACCAGCAGGGGGAGTGCCAGGACGAGGGCCAATCCAGAAGGTGCGCGCCAGAGCGAGCGCCGCAAGGGCGCCCCGATAGGAATCGTCATGGTGGAACCCGGTCCGCGCCGGAATGAGAGGGTCGAATCCGGCGGGCGTTCTGACTGGACCGGCAGGGGACCATGGGCTCCCGGGTCTTCACAGCTGCGGGACAGTGCCGGACTCGGAGCGAACTCCCCACCGGTCTTTCCCCGTTTCCTCCGCAGGCTGATCACCTACGGAACCGGATCAGCAATCTACCGGCACTCCAAGCTGTCCTTGGTTGGCACGCCGGTTCGCGGGTTGACCCCGCTTGCCCGCTGACAGAGGGCCCGCCGCTGGCTCAGATCCAGCACCGCATCGGTGAAATCGGCCCCTTCTATCTCCGCACCCTGAAATTTGCTCTGCATGAGCATGGCGTCGCGCAACACGGCGCCGCGGAGGTCAGCGCGATCGAAACGGCTGGCGAAGGCGACCACGTCCTGCAGATCCGCTCCGCGCAGGTCACTGCCCTGGAGATCGCTGCTGTTGAAGACGGCACCGCGCAGGTCGGCGCCGCTGAGATCGAAGCCGCTCAGCGATGCCTTGAGGAACTCCTGTAGATGCAGGTCGCGGCCGTGGCTGTCGGGGCTGAGGTTCTGCACGCTGTTCTGACTGCGCACTTCAGGGGCGGTGATCGCCCAGGCCGGTGGCGCAACGGCCCCAGCCAAGCCGAGCAGCATCGCCAGCAGGGTGATGGCGCTGAATAGAGCTTGCAACACCGCAGCTTTACCGTGGAACCTCAAGTTATGGCAGGCCCTCGCGGCACCGTGACCCTTCGATGAGCATGTCCCTGCGGGTTGTGGTGCCGCCCCACCCCTTGATCGGTCACTGGCTGAGCGTGCTGCGCGACACGGCCACCCCGCCGGCTCTGTTCGCCACGGCGATGGCGGAGCTGGGGCGCTGGCTCACCTACGAGGCCCTGCGTGATTGGCTGCCGCACCGCACTGTGCGGGTTCAGACCCCTCTGGCCGAAGCCGATGGCCAGGTTGTGGATGGAGCCGTGCCGCTGTTGGTGGTGCCGATCCTGCGCGCCGGCCTTGGCCTCTGGCAGGGGGCCCAGGCGGTACTGCCCACGGCACGGGTGGCCCACGTGGGCCTGCGCCGCGACGAGCACAGCGGTGAAGCCTCCTGGTACCTCGACCAATTGCCCGAAACGATCGGCGAGCGCGTGGGGGTTCTGGTGTTTGATCCGATGGTGGCCACGGCCGGAAGCCTCGGCCAGGTGCTCGAAAGGCTTGAGGCAAAAGGGGTGACTGGAAAACGGGTGCGGGTGATATCAGCCCTGGCGGCGGCACCCGGGTTACGGCGCTTGGGGGAGCGCTTTGCCGACCTCACCCTTTACACAGCCTGCATTGATCCCGAACTGGATCGACAGTTCATGATCGTTCCGGGGCTTGGGGATGCGGGCGATCGCCTCTATGGAACCGAAACGCCGCACTGCCTAGGCTGAGCGGACCAGCACAGATCCGCGAGGCAGTGAGTTCCCATGGCCCAGGACGCCCAAGGCAACGACAGCGGCAGCGGCGTTCTGCTTGGCGCCGTGGCGGGGGCCGTCCTCGGGGCCACGGCTCTGGCCTGGTGGTTGCTGTCGGAGGCGGAGCGGCGCCAAGAGTTGCGGCGCCAGCGGCGGGGGCTTGAGCTCTCGCGGCTCCAGAACGGCTCCCAGGAACCCGTGGTGCTGGGACGCCATCCCGAGCTGGACCATGAACTCCAGAACAAGGTCCAGAAGCTCAACCGTGCCATCGAAGACGTGCGCCGTCAGCTTGAAAGCCTGACCCCCAAGACCTGAACTTGCGCCGGGCCTCCGCAGGCTCCCAGCCCCCTGCGTCAGGCGGGCGGGATGCATTGATCAGTAGGTTCCTGTCAGTGAATCGCTGCCCGTCATGCTTCGCTCCGCCGCCATCACCCAAGGGGTCCAGCGCTCGCCGAACCGGGCCATGCTGCGTGCGGTGGGCTTCGGCGACGGGGATTTCAACAAGCCGATCATCGGGATCGCCAATGGCTACAGCACGATCACACCTTGCAACCTGGGATTGAACGAGCTCACGGAGCGGGCCGTGGTGGCGGCCCACGCCGCCGGGGCCATGCCTCAGACCTTCGGCACCATCACCGTGAGCGATGGCATTTCGATGGGCACGGAAGGGATGAAGTACTCCCTGGTGAGCCGTGAAGTGATCGCCGATTCGATCGAAACCGCCTGCAATGCCCAGAGCATGGATGGCCTGCTGGCGATCGGCGGCTGCGACAAGAACATGCCCGGCGCCATGCTCGCCATGGCGAGGATGAACATTCCGGCGATCTTCGTTTACGGCGGAACGATCAAGCCCGGCAAGCTGGGGCCCTGCGACCTAACCGTGGTGAGCGCCTTCGAGGCTGTGGGTCAGTACGCAGGCGGCAGAATCGACGCCGAGGAACTCACGGCGATCGAGAAGAATGCCTGTCCTGGTGCGGGCAGCTGCGGGGGCATGTTCACCGCCAACACCATGAGTTCCGCCTTCGAGGCGATGGGCCTGAGCCTGCCAGGCAGTTCCACCATGGCAGCTGAGGATCCAGAGAAGGGCCACAGCGCCGCCCGCTCCGCTGAGGTGCTTGTTGAGGCGATCGCCTCCAATATCCGGCCCCGCGATCTGATCACCCGCGAAGCGATCGAGAACGCCATCTCCGTGATCATGGCCGTGGGCGGCTCCACCAATTCGGTGCTGCATCTGCTCGCGATCGCCCGTACCGCCGGGGTGCCGCTGGAGATCGGGGATTTCGAGACGATCCGCCAGCGGGTACCAGTGATCTGCGACCTCAAGCCCAGCGGTCGTTACGTGACGGTTGATCTGCATCAGGCCGGCGGCATTCCCCAGGTGATGAAGCTGCTGCTGGATGCCGGTCTGCTGCACGGCGATTGTCAGACGATCGAAGGCAGAAGCCTGCGGGAGGTGCTGGCGGATGTGCCATCCGAGCCCCCTTCCGGTCAGGACGTGATTCGCCCCCTGTCGAATCCTCTCTATGCCCAGGGCCACCTGGCCATCCTCAAGGGCAACCTGGCCAGCGAGGGGGCCGTGGCCAAGATCAGTGGCATCAAAACCCCCGTCCTCACTGGCCCGGCTCGGGTGTTCGAAAGCGAGGAGGACGCCCTGGCGGCGATTCTCGGTGCCGCCGTCAAGGCAGGCGATGTGGTTGTTGTGCGCTATGAAGGGCCCGTTGGCGGACCCGGCATGCGCGAGATGCTCTCGCCCACGGCAGCGATCGTCGGTCAGGGCCTGGGGGAGTCGGTGGCCTTGATCACCGACGGCCGTTTCAGTGGAGGCTCCTACGGCCTGGTGGTGGGCCATGTGGCTCCCGAGGCCGCCGTGGGAGGCACCATCGCCCTGGTGCAGGAGGGTGACAGCATCACCGTGGATGCCAGGCAGCTGCTGATTCAGCTCAATGTGGACGAGGCCGAACTCGACCGTCGCCGGCTGGCCTGGGTCAAGCCGGAGCCTCGCTACACCACGGGTGTGCTGGGCAAGTACGCGCGTCTGGTGAGCAGCAGCAGCAAGGGAGCCGTCACCGACATGCTGCTCTAGGCCCTGCGCTGGTCAGTTCAGAGCAGGGCGTGGAGACGGCGGGCGAGAGCTTCGAGCGCAGCACCATCGGGGGGTCTGTCGCAGCGCTGGCCGCTGGCCCCATCCATCCAGACGGGGTGGCCCCCATGCCAGAGCAGCGGCTGATCCTCGGGCACAACCCGGCAGAGCATCAGGTTGTGGCCCGTGCCGCTGCGGTAGATCTCCAGCTCGATGTCGTGATCGGGCAGGCGCAGGCCATCCCCATCCCTGGCCTGCAGGCGCAACGCCCAGTCTTGGTCCTGTGAGAGGTCCGCAGACCCGGACGCTGCTTCCTGTTCAAGCACCTGGGGCACGACCGCATGGCGCAGGGGCTTGAGGCAGAGATCGGCAGCGGCTGCCACAAGTTGGAGCGGAATCACGGCACGGCGCGGATCGCCTCCAGGTTCAGGTGCAGGGCACCGGGCCTGAATCCAGTATTGAGACCGCCATCGTCACTGAATTTCGAGTGCAGCACTTGCAGGCGGGTGATGCGGCAGGCATCGAAGGCCCAGGGACTCTGCTTGGGCCTGGCCCGCACGCTGGCCTTGAGGCTGGCGAAGGGAATGGTCACCTGGGTGAGGCCATCGGATTCGGTGCCGAATTCGGCCACCCAACGCAGACCACCGGGGATCAGTTCGGTCAATCCGCCCAGGCCATCGGCACAGGCCAGGGCCAACTTGTAGCGGCGCCCATCGGCGCGAAGGTCGATCTGGAGAGCGCTGTAGGCCGAGAGATCCAGGGGAGGCGAGAACTTGGGGGACCGGCAGCTGACGAAACCGCCACCTGCCTCGATGACCTCGGCATCCATCACCAGTCCCCTGTTGCTGATGCTGCAGCCCCCGCTGCTCTGGCCACCCATGACGGTGTCATTGAGGGCGTGCCAGCCAGCAAAGCCGTCTCCGGCAACGATCACCAGCGGCTTGATCGGCGGGCTGCTCGGATGCTCAACCATCGCCGACACCATCATGGGGAGGAGCAGCACCACGATCGGGTCCGCACTCCCCTCAGCCTAGGGAGCGGTGAGTTCAGCCCGATCCTGCTCCTGCAGGTCGCCAGCGGCGGCCCGGTCCGCCAACACCAGCACCGGAACCCGTGGTTTCACCAGCCTTGCAGGGGTGCGCTCGGCGGGTTCATCGGGGTCCAGGAGCCTGGCCAGTGCCTGCTGCTTGCTGACTCCTGACACCAGGAAGACCACCTGGCGGGCGGCGCTGAGCACCGGAGCGGTGAGGCTGATACGCTCCAGGCCCTTGCCGATGCCCACGGTCACAGAAAGGCCACGATCATCGGTGGCGGCTGTGTGGGGAAAGAGGGAGGCCGTGTGGCCGTCATCGCCCAGACCGAGCAGGATCAGATCGAACACCGGCGGATCACCGGGGCAGATCTGGCGCAGGAGATGGGCGAAGGCGGCAGCCCCCAACTCCGGCGTTGTCTCGCCGGTTGGTACCGGATGGAAACGGGCCTCCTTGCCGGGAGCCTCGAGCAGCAGTGTCTCCTGCAGCAGCCGTGCGTTGCTGGCCGGGTCATCCGCCGGAACCCAGCGCTCATCGCCGAGCAGCACATCCACCCGTTCCCAGGCCAGATGCTGCCTGCCTAACAGTCGGTAGGTCTCGGCGGGGGTGCTGCCGCCGGAGAGGGCGATCTGGGCGCGATCCCGTTCGGCCAGCGCCAGATCGATGCGAGCTGCGATGGTTGAACAGGCCTGCTGGGCCAGAGCGGTGGCGTCGTCACTGATCCGCAGGTGGTAGGAGGTCAAGGCTGCCACTCGGTGTGAAAGTTGCCAGCGCGATCAAGCCGCTCGTAGGTATGGGCTCCGAAGCAGTCGCGCATAGCCTGCACCAGATTCTGGGGGAGTCGGCCGGTGCGGTAGCCATCGATGTAATCCAGTGAGCTGCTGAGCGCCGGCACCGGAATGCCCGCCAAGGCAGCGTCAGCCACCACCCGACGAAGCCCGGGAAGCCGTTGGCGGATCTGCTCGGCGAACCAGGGATCCACAATCAGATTGGCCAGCTCCGGGTTGGCGGTGTAGGCGTTCTGGATGCGCTGCAGCAGGCGAGCGCGAATGATGCAGCCACCCTTCCAGATCTGGGCGATGGCGGCCAGATCGAGTTGGTAGTCATGCAGCTTGGACGCCTCCACCAACAGGGCCATGCCCTGGGCGTAGCTGGCGATCGCCGCCAGGATCGCCGCATCCCTCAGGTGCGGGAAGGCCTCTGTCTGATCGCCCAGATCGATGGCATGGGCAGGGGGTGGCGGAAACAGCGGTTCCGCCGCCAGGCGCTCGCTGCGCTGGGAACTGACCACCCGGGCGTTGAGGGCGGCATAGATGGTCGGCACCGAGATGCCCATCTCCAGGGCGCTGACCACCGTCCAGAGGCCGGTGCCTTTCTGGCCGGCCGCATCGACGATTTTCTCGACCAGATCACCGCCATCTTCGGGGTCCTTGGTGCGCAGACAGATTTCAGTGATCTCCACCAGATAGGAGGAGAGTTCCTCCATCTGATTCCACTGGCCGAGCACGTCGGCCATCGCCTCGCCGCCCAGGCCGCCCGAGCGCTTCATCAGGTCATAGGCCTCGGCCAGGATCTGCTCGATGCCGTACTCGATGCCGTTGTGCACCGTCTTGACGAAATGGCCGGCGCCGCCTGGACCGATGTAGGTGACACAGGGTCCGTCATCGACCTGGGCGGCCATCTTGCGCACCAGGCTCTCGATGGCGTCGTAGGCGGTGCGGGTACCGCCCGGCATCATGCTCGGCCCCTCCAGAGCTCCCTTCGCCCCACCGGAGACCCCCATGCCGATGTAGCCGAAGCTGAGGCTCTCCAGTTCCCGCACCCTCCGCTCGGTATCAGAGAAGAGGGAGTTCCCACCATCGATCAGCAGATCGCCCTCCTCCAGATAGGGAGCAATGGCGGCGATGGTGTCGTCGATCGGGGAACCCGCTTTGATCATCATCAAGATGCGCCGGGGACGTTCCAACTTGGCGACGAAATCGGCCAGGGAATCAGCGCCGATGATCTGCTTTCCGGCCCCTCGCCCAGAGAGGAACTCCTCTGTCTTGGCGTAGGTGCGGTTGTAGACGACGCTCGAGAAGCCGTTGCGCTCAGCGTTGAGCACCAGGTTCTCCCCCATCACCCCTAGCCCGATCAGACCAAAGTGGGCCTTCGTCATGCCTGGGTGTCTCCGTGTTGTTCGCGTACCAGTGTGGCCAACGGAATCGCCTCTGGACGCGGTTCGGCGTCACCTGTCAGCAACAGATCACGGGAGGCTGAAGCCCAGGGTCGATTCAGATCACCGTGCCGTCGGCGATCGAGCCGTTCTTGACCACGACCACCACACCGTTGCGGATGTAAAAGCCCAGCTCCGGTCGATCGGCCTCTTCCAGGTGATCCTTGTTCACGATCGTGACATCACGGCCGATACGGACGTTCTTGTCGAGGATCGCCTTGCGCACCGTGGTGCCGCGACCCACCCCGATGGGGATGCTGCCCCGTTCGCGCAGAACGGCCCGTTCCTCGCTTGATTCAAAAAAATCTGCGCCCATCACCAGAGTGTCCTGCAACACAACCTCGCTCTCGACGCGGGTTCGGACCCCCAGCACACAGTGGTGAATGCTGCAGGCCTTGAGCATCGATCCCTCGCCGATGATCGATTGGGTCACCTGGGCATCAAGCAGTTTGCTCGGCGGCAAGTGGCGAGGCCTGGTGTAGATCGGAAATTTTTCGTCGTAGAAAGAGAAAGCTGGGTCCGGTTGATCGGTGAGCGCCAGGTTGGCTTCATAGAAGGCGCCGATGGTACCGATGTCTTCCCAGTAGTCGTTGAAAACGTAGCTCTGCAGATTGTTCCCTGATTCGAGGGCTGCCGGGATGATCTCATTACCGAAATCCGTGGCGCTTGGGTGGGCCTCCAAGAGATCGAACAAGGTGCTCCGGCTGAACACATAGATCCCCATGGAGGCCAGGTAGGGCTTCTTCTCAGCCTCATCAGCTTTGAGCCCGAAGCGGGAGGTGTCGACTCGCATCGCTTCCAGGGCCTCTCCCCTGGGCTTCTCGCGGAACTCCCGGATACGGCCGTCGGATTCGGTGCGCATCAGACCAAAACCTTCCGCCTGGGAGGCATCCACCGGCAGAGCCGCCACGGTGAGATCGGCGCCGGTGGCGATGTGGTGCTTCACGAACAGGCTGTAATCCATCCGGTAGAGCTGGTCGCCGGAAAGGATCAAGTATTGATCCACGTCCCATTCCTGGAGCAACCACTGGTATTTCCGAACCGCATCGGCGGTTCCTTCGAACCAACTGGGGCTTTCGGGGGTCTGCTGGGCAGCAAGCACCTCGACAAAACCCTGGCCGAAGCCGGCGGAGAGGTTGTAGGTCTGGCTGAGGTGACGATTCAGGGAGGCACTGTTGAACTGAGTCAACACGTACATCTTGTTGATGCCTGAGTTGATGCAGTTGCTGATCGGTATGTCGATCAGCCTGTATTTGCCGGCAAGGGGTACGGCGGGCTTGGCGCGTCTCTTGGTGAGGGGGTAGAGCCTTTTTCCGGCTCCTCCGCCGAGAATGATGGCCAGGACACGCTTCATAAATGATCGACCTCAGAGGGTGTCAGGATGCCAGCACCGTACTGGAGCGACTGCCGGTTCAGAGGTCGCTCAGGGGTTCGTGCAACTCAAAAAGATCCTGCAAAACCTTCATGGCCGCATGGCGTTGCTGCCGCGCCTGGGGGGCCCGCAGGTTGGTGACGGGGGTATGGAGGATCTTGTTGATGATGCCCTTGCTCAGCGCCTCCACCACCTTGCGTTCCCGGGCGGACAGATCGGGTCCCATGCGGCTGAGGGCCTTCTGCAGCTCCTGCTCGCGGATGTCCTCAAGCTGCAGGCGCAGGCGGTTGACCACCGGCACGGCTTCGAGACCATCCCACCATTCCAGGAACAGACGGCTCTCCTCCTGCAACATCCCTTCGGCCTCCGCCGCCATCTCCCGGCGGGCCTCCTGGTTTCGGGCCACCACCTCCTGGAGGTCATCGACGTCGTAGGACTCGACCCCGGGGAGAGCCTGGACATCGGAGCCGATGTTGCGGGGTACGCCGATGTCGATGAGCATCAGCGAAGAGCGGCGATTGAGCACCGCTAGCCGCGCGCCATCAATGATCGGCTGCTCGGCCGCCGTGCTGGTGAACACCAGTGAGCAGGTGCTCAGACAATGGTCGAGATCCTCCAACGGCCTGCATTGCACCGGGAAGTCGGGGAAATCAGCGGCCAGAGCCTCGGCACGCTCCGCGGTTCGGTTCAGCAACACAACCGCCCTGCAGCCCTTGGATTGGAGGTGTTGCAACAACAGCCGCGACATACGGCCGGCGCCGACCACAGCCACCTGCTCCTGGTCGAGGCTCACCAGTTCATCGAGACCGCGGGCCTGGCCCACCTTGAGCTGGGCCAGTTCCACCGCCGCCGAGCTGATCGAGACGGCGCCGGTACCGAGGTTGGTCTCGGTGCGCACGCGTTTACCGGTGCTCACGGCCTGGTTGAGCAGGCGATTGAGGATCGGACCGATGGAGCGGTGCTCCTGGCCCAGGCGAACCATCTTCTTGACCTGAGACAGGATCTGGCCTTCCCCGAGCACCAGGCTGTCGAGGCCGGCCGTCACCCGCATCAAGTGGGCCACCGCCTCCTCGTGGTGATAGGTGAACAGGTGTGGCGTGAGTTCGTTGAACGCCAGACCGGAGTGTTCGCTCAAAAACGAGCCCACCGCAGAGATGCCCTGCTCCGGGTGGCGCAGCAGTGTGTAGATCTCAAGACGGTTGCAGGTGCTGAGGATGGACGCCTCCAGCACCTCGTCCGCCGATCCGAGCTTCAGGAGCGAGTCCTCGAGTTTTTGTTCGGGGATGCTCAGCCGCTCCCTGATCTCCACCGGTGCCGTGCGATGGCTCAGACCGATGACGGCGATGTGCATGGAGGCAGACCTCGTGGGCGCTGAGGGAACCTGATCAGCGCAGAGCGATGCTCTGGGCGCCTGGTTTGATGTGGATGGTGTTGGTGAAGCGTGCCGTGTTATCGAGGGTGCTGATGATCAGGCTGCTGGTGCGCAGGCAATCTTTCTCGAATTTCACACCATCGAAAAGCAGGCCATCGGTAATGCCGCTGCCGGCGAAGACCACATTTTCACCAGAGGCCAGCTCTTCAGCCTCGTAAACCTTATCGATGTCGGTGATTCCCATTTCATTGAGCCGAGCGATGTTGCCCTCCACGGTGTAATCGGCCCACTCGGAGGTCTGAGCGATGGCGGGGTCATACACCAGTTGACCTTGGAAGTGGCCTCCCAGGGCCCTCAGGGCAGCGGCGGAAATCACCCCCTCGGGGGCAGCGCCGATCCCCATCAGCGCATGGGTGCCGGTGCCGGCGAAGCCGCAGGCGATCGCGGCCTGCACATCACCGTCGGAAATTGGCTGCACGCGGGCGCCGGTGGAGCGGATCTCGGCGATCAGATCCTTGTGGCGGGCGCGGTCCATCACCACGATCACCAGTTCGCTCTTGGCCAGACCGAGCACCTGGCTGAGGATCTCGATGTTCTCGGTGGCTGACTTGCGGATGTCCACCTTGCCCTTGGCGGCTGGGGGAGCGGCCAGCTTCTTCATGTAGAAGTCAGGGGCGTTGAACAGCCCACCGCGATCGGAGGCGGCCAGCACGGCCATCGAGCCGCGCTGGTTGTTGGCGCAGAGGTTGGTTCCCTCGCAGGGGTCCACGGCAAAATCCACCCCCGGACCGGTGCCGCTGCCCACTTCCTCGCCGATGTAGAGCATCGGAGCTTCGTCGCGCTCACCTTCGCCGATCACGATGCGTCCCTGCATCTGGATCTGGCCCATGCGCTTGCGCATGGCCTCCACGGCGGCGGCATCGGCTTCGTCCTTCTTGCCCAAGCCCGTCAGTTCGGCCGAGGCAATGGCGGCCTGTTCAACGACTTCGAGAATTTCCTGGATGAGGGTGCGATCCACGGCAGTCCGGCAGGGTTGGGGGAGAAAGAGGCGTCAACAGGAGGAGCCATGCCCCAGTCAGGGCCCCGTCGAGTCCGCTGGCGGAATCGTCAGGATCCTGGCGTGGCAATGCTTCTCAAGCTTGAAGCGGGATTCACTGTATCAGTGGCAACGACCGCTCCATACAATTGACCAGCTCCCTCGCCCCGGTGGCACCCTCAATGAGCACCAAGCCCCTGGTGATCGCCCCGTCGATCCTCTCCGCAGATTTTTCCCGCCTCGGTGACGATGTGCGTGCCGTCGACGAGGCCGGTGCGGACTGGATCCACGTGGATGTGATGGACGGCCGCTTTGTCCCCAACATCACGATCGGCCCCTTGATCGTTGAAGCCTTGAGGCCGGTCACAGCCAAGCCCCTCGACGTTCACCTGATGATCGTGGAGCCGGAGCGCTACGTGGCCGATTTCGCCAAGGCCGGCGCTGATTTCATCTCTGTTCAGGTGGAAGCCTGTCCGCACCTGCACCGGAACCTGAGCCAGATCAAAGACCTTGGTAAGCAGGCCGGTGCTGTACTCAACCCCAGCACCCCACTCGACACCCTTGAGTACTGCCTGGAGCTGTGCGATCTGGTGCTGATCATGAGTGTCAACCCAGGGTTTGGTGGACAGAGCTTCATCCCATCGGCGGTGGAGAAGGTGCGCAGTCTGCGCCGGATGTGCGATGAGAAGGGTCTCGATCCCTGGATCGAGGTGGATGGTGGACTCAAGGGCAGCAATGCCTGGCAGGTGATCGAAGCGGGCGCCAACGCGATCGTCTCCGGTTCAGGCGTGTTCAACCAGCCCAGCTACGCCGAGGCGATCGCGGGTATCCGCAACAGCCGCCGTCCCCAGGCGGTTCTCGTCTGAACCCAGGTCCGGAGCCTCAAGAGCTGATTCGGTTGGCTCGGGAGTTGCTCCCGGGTCAACTTTTCACTCTATTCCAGGAGAGCACCAGCTGAGCTGCCCGCCCCCAGGCATGCTCCACCTTCGCTCGTCTTCGGGCCCTGGGGCTCAGACGGGTGATTCACGACAATTGATCGACTTCATAAGGCAGTCCACCGTTTCCGCCTTGCTGCGGATGATTGGTGCGCTCCTGAGGTGGTCGCTGCTCGCCTTGAAAGCGCCATGGGGCTCGGGCCCAGGCTCTCAGGCGCTGAGGAACCAGCCGTAGCTGTGCAGGCCGATGCCCAGCAGGTTGACGCCGATGTAGCAGACCACGATCACAACCAGTCCGGCCACGGCCACCAAGGCGGGCCGACGGCCCTGCCAGCCGCGACTCAGGCGGGTGTGCAGATAGGCCGCGTAAACCAGCCAGCAGATCAGAGCCCAGGTTTCCTTTGGATCCCAGCTCCACCAGCTGCCCCAGGCCTCATTAGCCCAGACGGCACCACTCACCAAGCCAACGGTCAGCAACAGGAAGCCCACGGTGATCGTGCGGTAGCTGAGGCTATCGAGCTGCTCGCTGACGCTGATGGACACACTTGAGAGCTCCAGACCCGCCCCCTCAGCCGTGGCCAACTCGGCCTGGCGGTAGCCACCGCTCCCGATCGAGCTGCTGCGCAGCTCCAGACGCTGGCCACGCCCCGTGAACAGCACGGCCAGCGAGAGCAGGGAGCCCACCAGCAGTGCGGCGTAGCTGACCATGATCACGCTCACATGCATGATCAGCCAGCTGGAACGCAGGGCCGGCACCAGGGGTGAGGCCTGCTGCAGGGTGTCCGGCAGAGCGAAGCTGGCGAAGGCAACGCAACCCAGAGCCATAGGCGTTGAGGCGGCGGCCACCAGCGGCGAGGACCAGGAGCGCTGAACCAGTAGTTGGGTGAGGGTGCAGGCCCAGGCCAGAAAACAGAGCGATTCGTAGAGGTTGCTGATCGGGAAGTGACCGGAGTCCCACCAGCGGAGCACCAGCTGGGCGGTTAGGGCCAGATTCGCCGAGGCCACCATCAGGGTCACGGCCGGGCCGCTGCGGCCCGTGCTCACATCCCAGAAGGCCAGGGGCAGTGCCAAGAGCAGCAGGCCGAAGGCCGTCAGACCGAGGGCGATGACGGGATCGTTCACGGGGGGGGGAGAGGAGTTCAGGGATTCTGGCGCGCCCCCTACCGTTCAGCGGCTGGCCTGACGCAAGAGCAGGAGCCCACCCGTCAGGCCCACCAGCACGGGCAACCAGGCAGCCAGGTAAGGCATGAGCGTTCCCTTCACCCCCAGGGAGCTGAAAATGAAGGACATCAGGTAATAGGAAAAGATCAGCAGGACGCTGATGCCGAAACCCTGACTGCGACTGGTGCGGGCATTGGGTCTGACCCCGAGGCTGCTGCCGATCAAGCCGAATACCAGGCAGATGGCTGGGAAGGCGAACTTTTCCTGGATGCGTACGCGCATTCGCCTGGCCTCCTTCTGATCCCCCGCTTCGCTCAACAGACGCTCGGCTTTGATGGCCTGTGCGACGGTCATGCTGCCGGCATCCTTGGGAAGCTTGGCGATGTCGATCGGGCTGCGGTTGAGGGGATAGAGGTAGCGGTCGAACTCCGCCGAGGTGGTCTGACCATCTCGGTCATCCACGTTGATGATGCGGCCGCTGCGGAATTCCCACATCGCCTGCTTCTCATTCCAGACTCCACTGGCTGCCGTGAGCATCTGCCGCTGGCCCTTACGGCTGAAATCAAGCACGGTCACATCATTCATCTGGCCCTTCAAGAACTCCCGCGCATAGAACAGCTGGGTTAGCCCCTCCGTGGTTGTGCCATCGGGGCGCTGGATCGCGCTGAAGCGGGAATAGAGGGTGTTCTTACCTTTCTCAGCAGCGATCGCCCGGCCAAGGGCTCGATCGAGCTGCACCGAGGCCGTCAGGTTGGAACTCGGCACCACAACGTCGTTGAAGACAAAGGTGAGCCCACTCATCAGGGCCGCCACCACCAGGGCCGGAAGCACCATGCGCACGGTGCTCACCCCGACGCTGCGCAAGGCGGTGAGCTCGCTGTTGCTCGACAGCCGGCTGTAAGCCAGCAGCGTGGCCATCAACGTGGCCATCGGGAAAGAGAGCACCAGAAAAGCTGGCAACCGCAGGCCCAGCACCTGGATGGCCGCCCAGAGGGGAAGCCCAGCTTCCGATACTTTTCGCACCAGTTCGAACACCACGCCCACCGAAAGGGAGACGGCGGTGAAGGCAGCGATCCCGAACAGCAAGGGTCCAAGCAGCTCATAAGCCAACCAGCGGTCCATCAGCGGAAGGCGATGCCAAGACCGATGGGCAAGTTTGTTCAAACCGTTGAGGAGAGGTTTCAAAGCTCGAACCTCTCGCCCAGGTAGTGGCGTTTCACAAGCGGATCGGCCGCCACCACGGCCGATGGACCCGAGGCCAGCAGTCGACCTTCGGTGAGGATGTAGGCCCGATCGGTGATGCTAAGGGTCTCGCGCACGTTGTGGTCGGTGATCAGCAGGCCCATGCCCCGCTCCTTGAGCCGGCCGATGAGTTCCTGCAGATCGGCCACCGCCAGGGGATCGACACCGGCGAAGGGCTCATCCAGCAGCAGGTAACGGGGGCCGCTGCTCCCCACGGCCAGGGCCCGCGCCACTTCGCAACGGCGGCGTTCACCGCCGGAGAGCTGATAGCCGAGCCGGTGCTGGAAAGGCCCCAGGTGAAATTCCGCGATCAGATCGTTGAGCCGCGCCCGACGAACGGATCGGTTGGTGCCACTTTGCTGAAGGGCTAGGAGAAGGTTGTCGCGGACGGTGAGTTGCCGAAAGACGCTGGCCTCCTGGGGAAGGTAACCAATGCCGAGCCGAGCCCGTTTGGGCATGGGCAGGTGCTGAACCTCCTCACCATCGAGACGCACGACCCCATGGTCGGGGCGCAACTGACCGGTGACGAGGTTGAAGGTGGTGGTCTTACCGGCACCATTCGGGCCAAGCAAGCCAACCACTTCACCGGCGTGCAGGACCAGGCTCAGGTCGACAACCAGGGGCCTACCGCCAATGGAGAGTGCCACCTTCTCCAGGGCCAGACTCATGGGGCCACCGGAGTAGCGGGGCGTGGAATGGTCGCAGGGCTGGGTCCATCTGGAGCCTCAATGGCCGTAGCGCCGGTCGCGGGGGTGGCCAGGGCAGACCCTGGAGTCACTGTCCCTGGTTTGCCCGGGTGGCTGGTGTCCGCCGCCGTTGCCGGGAGCGCCCGCTTCTGCTGAATCACCATCTTGCTGAACACCTGTTGGCCAGGGGCTGGTTCGGCCATCACCCGATCGGCCTTGATCAGGTAGATCACCCGCTCGGCCCGCAGGTGGTTCCCCCCCTCCTGAATCACGTCCACATCGCCGCTGAGCACCACGCGATCTTCCTTGGTGAAGTACTGGGCCTGGCGTGCCGTCGCCACCACCCGTTGATCGGGATAGATGATGCGCACGTTGCCGGTGGCGGTGATGATGCCGGTGGTCTGGTCGGCCTGCTGGAGATCGGAATCGATCGTGACCTGACCGCTGGGGCGAGGGGCGATGGCCGTCGGCGTGGTGCCCTCAGCCGTGGGAGCCGAGCCCAGGGCCGAAGGAGTGGTTGGGCCCGCTGGGCCCGCCGTTGCGGGCGAGACCCGTGTCGAGGCGGGTGCGACGTACGCCCCGCTTGGCGTGGCATCAATCGACTGGGAGTTGGTCCGCAGCGGTGTACGCGATGGTTGAACCTGCGGTGAAGCCTCTGTGGGCATGGGAATGGCCGGCGCCAGTGGGGCGAACTGGCTCGGATTGGGATTGGGCGCTTGGGCCCAGGCATTCACCGCCAGCAAGTAGGCCCCAACCAAGGCCGTCAGGGTTGACGATTCCACCAGAGGGATCCGGCGGTTTCGAAGCCAGGACTGCAACCGCAACCGACCGCTCACGACAAACCACTCAATTTACAGAGATCATCAGGTCATCTTCACGAGCAGTGGCAGTGCGTCAGCCGAGCCATCCTCGCCCCGCTGCAAGGCTTTGAGGCGTTCATCCAAAACGCTCTTGAGGGGTCGAAGATCAAGGCCAAGGGCTTGATCGCCGTAGGGCGCCAGGCGGCCGAGACCTTCTCCGATCAGGAGCATGGCGCCATTCCGGTTGCCCAGTTCCAGATGCAGATGGGCCACGGCAATTTGCAGCAACCCCTGAATCGCCGGGCGGTCGGGACCCATGGTTTCGTGCCACAACTCCTCAAAAAGATCGTGGCATCGGTACCAATCGGCAGTGTTGAATAAGTCCAACCCCGCTTCGAATCGCGGATCCTGCTGCGGACTTGCCGCCGCAAGGCTCATCGCTTCGCTGGTTTCTTGACCGCCAGCTTGCGCAGCCGGATCGATTCCGGGGTGACCTCGAGCATCTCATCGGGGCCGATGTACTCCAGAGCCCGTTCCAGGGTCATCTGGATCGGTGTCTGCAGGGTGTCGAGCACCTCAGCGCCGGCCGAGCGGATGTTGGTGACCTGTTTGGCCTTGCAGACGTTGAGTTCCAGATCAGGCGGACGGTTGTTTTCGCCCACGATCATTCCTTTGTAGACCTTGGTGCCTGGGGTGATGAAGAACTGACCACGGTCTTCGGCTCCCTTGAGAGCGTAGAAGGTGGCAGTGCCTTCTTCGAATGCCACCAGGACGCCGTTGCGTCGGCTCTCGAATTCCCCATGCATCGGGCGGTATTCGAAGAACGAGTGGCTCATGATTCCTTCGCCGCGGGTGGCGCGCACGAATTCTCCGCGGAAACCGATCAGGCCGCGGGCAGGCACAACAAACTCCAGCTGAGTGCGACCGTCACTGCCCGTTTCCATGTTCTGCATTTCTCCTTTACGAAGCCCGAGCTTTTCGATGCAGGAGCCCACCGATTCCTCCGGTACATCCATGACCAGGGTTTCGTAGGGCTCGCTGGGGGTGCCATCGATGGTGCGGAAGATCACCTTCGGCTGGGAAACCTGGAACTCGTAGCCCTCCCGGCGCATCGTTTCGATCAGGATGCCCAGGTGCAATTCGCCGCGGCCGCTGACGGCGAAGCGATCGGGGGAGTCGGTGTCTTCGACCCGCAGGGCGACGTTGGTGAGCAGTTCCTTCTGCAGTCGCTCCCGCAGCTGACGGCTGGTCACGAATTTGCCCTCCTTGCCCGCGAAGGGTGAATCGTTGACGACGAAGGTCATCTGCAGGGTGGGTTCGTCCACCCGGATCAAGGGAAGTGCCTCGGGATGGTCAGGGCAGGCAATCGTCTCGCCGATGTTCACCTCATCGAAGCCGGCCACGGCGACGAGGTCGCCGGCGCGGGCCTCTTCGATGTCCACACGGGAGAGCCCCACGAAGCCCAGGAGTTTGCTGATACGGCCACGCTTGATGGAACCGTCGTCGCGGATCAGGGCGGCGGTCTGACCGGCCTTGATCGTGCCGTTGTGCACCCGGCCGATCATGATTCGACCGAGGAAATCGCTGTAATCCAGAGTGGTCACCTGCATCTGCAGGGGCTTTTCAGGATCACCGACCGGGGGCGGGACGTGGCGCAGGATGGCATCGAAGAGAGGTTTCATGTTCTCGCTTTCCGTGGCCATGTCGGGCTTGGCATAGCCGGCCATGCCACTGCCGAACAGGTAGGGGAAGTCGCACTGGTCGTCGTCGGCCCCGAGCTCGAGGAACAGATCAAGCACTTTGTCGACGGCCTGTTCGGGATCGACCCGTGCCCGGTCAATCTTGTTGACGAACACGATCGGCCTCAGACCCTTCTCGAGAGCTTTCTTGAGCACGAAACGCGTCTGGGGCATGGGGCCCTCGTTGGCATCGACGATCAGCAGGGCCCCGTCAACCATGCCAAGCACGCGCTCAACTTCTCCGCCGAAGTCGGAGTGGCCGGGGGTGTCAACGATGTTGATGCGGATGCCGTTGTAGTTCACGGCGGCATTCTTGGAGAGAATCGTGATGCCGCGTTCCCGTTCCAGATCGTTTGAATCGAGCACACAGGTGGGAACGGCCTCGCCATCGCGGAAGATGCCCGATTGACTCAACAGCGCATCAACCAGGGTTGTTTTGCCGTGGTCGACGTGGGCGATGATCGCAATGTTGCGGATCGGGGCGCTCTTGTGCTCGCCGCTCATGGATGGTTTCTCGGTAATGCTTGTCAGGGAGGGAGGTTTGAGCCTGCGCTGCTGGGACTGCTCAGCGCGGACATCCTGCTGGAAAGCTGAAGCAACACTTTATCTCAGCGACCCCTGTTTGCCGGAACTCAGCGCCGGTTCTCGCGGCCATCCCCCTTGCGGGTACGGAGATCAGAGGACGCGCGGCAAGGTGGTCGATGGCCTGAAAAGGCAGTGATCGGGGCAGTGATCGGGTCCGTTCATGGCCTCCCAGATCACTCTTGGGCGATCTTGTTGGGCCATCGGCACATTGGCGGTGTCACCACCACAGCCATGAAGCCACCGCCAGGGGCGAGCGGTTGCTTCGGCTTTCCAACCCATCAACGGTTGAATCGCTGGGCGGCCTCGAATTGCTTGAGAGCCTCGGCCGAGCCCGCGAAGCGCCAGTGCCAAGGCTCATAGCTCACCCCCTGGCGGTTGTGAAGCGGAAAGGAAAGCTGGAAGTGGTGGCGGTTGGCGTTCTCCACCAACCAGGCGAAGGCGCGGGTTTGGTCGAAGCTCTCGGAGAGGTTGGTCTGGGGCCTGCTGCCATCACCCAGATCGACGGCATAACCGGTGCTGTGTTCGGAGAACCCTGGCGGTGCGCTGACCTGTGCCCGCTCCTCGACGCTCTGGTTGCGCTCTGCCTTGACATCGAAAAAGAGGTGCTGTTGAAGTTTCACGGAGCGAAAGGCACTAAGCAGCCGCAGGTCAATGCCCGAGCTGGCCGCCTCCTGAAGCAGCTTGTTCAGGGCTTCCGCCGCTTCGCGGTGCAGGCTCAGCCCGGGCGCCACCTCAATCAGATCAGAGGCCTTCGCCTCTGGATAGGGGAAATGTCCCAACAGGCGACCATCGAGCCCCTGACGGGCGGCGAGCCCCTTCACCGGTGGCGGGCCCAGCAGCCGCCTGAGCGGTTCAGGGAACACCACCACCATCACCGCCCCGAAGGCCACGAGCACGACGCCGGTGGTGATCGCCCGCCGCCAGCCTCCCCGACGGCGCAGAGCCGGGCTGATCTTGCGGCGTGCCACGGGGATGTCGTCGCGCAAGGCCGGTCGGGCCACGGCCCTCGTTTCAAGCTTTGCGGCGATCGTAAGGGTGGGGGGCCTCAAGCCCAGCAGGCAGGCCTGCAACGGTGTTAAGTTCCGTTCAACACCGTTCCAGCGGAGCAGGTTTCAAGATGTTGCGAGTGGCGGTGGTTGGTGGCGGGCCCAGCGGTTCCTGTGCTGCTGAGGTTCTGGCCAAGGCGGGGATCGCAACCTGGCTGTTTGAGCGCAAGCTCGACAATGCCAAACCCTGTGGAGGCGCCATTCCGCTCTGCATGGTGTCGGAGTTCGACCTTCCTGCATCGATCATCGACCGCAAGGTCCGCCACATGAAGATGATTTCCCCCTCCAACCGCGAGGTGGACATCCATCTTGAGAACGAAGGGGAATACATCGGCATGTGTCGCCGGGAGGTGATGGATGCCTTTCTGCGCAACCGGGCCGCCGACCTGGGGGCTCAATTGGTGAACGGCCTCGTGCAATCGATCGATACCGGCAAGAACCGCCAGGGTCCGTACACCCTTCGCTATGCCGACTACTCGAGCGGTGGAGCCACCGGAGAGATCAAGACCCTTGAAGTCGATCTGATCGTCGGCGCCGATGGGGCGAACAGTCGCGTCGCCAAGGCGATGGATGCTGGCGACTACAACATGGCCATTGCCTTCCAGGAGCGCATTCGCCTACCCAAGGAGGAAATGGCTCACTATGAAGACCTGGCCGAGATGTATGTCGGCACCGATGTGTCGCCTGACTTCTATGCCTGGGTGTTTCCCAAGTACGACCACGTGGCCGTGGGCACCGGAACGATGCAGAAGAATCAGTCTCTGATCAAGGGCTTGCAGAGGGGAATCCGCCAGCGGGCCAGCCGACGTCTGCTGAATGGAGAGGTGATCAAGGTGGAGGCCCACCCCATTCCCGAGCATCCGCGACCCCGCCGTGTGGTCGGTCGCATGGCGCTGGTGGGAGATGCGGCGGGCTATGTGACCAAGAGTTCGGGCGAAGGTATCTACTTTGCTGCCAAAAGTGGCCGCATGTGTGCCGAAGAGATCGTTGCCGCCAGTGCCAATGGCACCCGCATTCCCACGGACAAAGATCTCAAGGTCTACATCAAGAAATGGGATAAGGCCTATGGCACGACCTACAAGGTTCTTGAGATCCTGCAGAACGTTTTCTACAGCAACGATCCGGCGCGGGAAGCTTTCGTCGAGATGTGCGACGACAAGGACGTGCAACGGCTCACCTTCGACAGCTACCTCTACAAACGGGTGGTGCCGGTCAACCCCTGGCAGACGATCAAGCTCACCCTGCTGACCGTCGGGGCCTATCTGAGGGGTCAAGCCTTCGCGCCCGAGGGTTACAAGCCCGTGGCCAGTGCCGTTCGCTCATCCGAGGAGGCCGAAGCGATTCTGGCTTCCATGGCTGAAGCATCGAAACAGCCGCTTGACAAGCCACAGGCCAGCTCCGCAGCCGAAGCAGAGGTGAAATCCAAAGAGCAGCGGGAGCAGGTTCTCGTCGCCAAGTAACCCTGGCCCATCACTTCAGGCAAGCCTCTTGTAGTGCATGGACGACGTTGAAGCCATCTTGTTCATCTCGATGGCAACAACGAAATCACCATGAACTGATTCTGTATTTGGCAACGATCTGGTCAGTGATCAGATCATTTGAGAAGGGCATTCTAGAGATTCATTTTTAAAAGCATTATTTTTCCAGCTTTATCCCTGCCAGTGCGCGCCATCCCCTAAGGCACTCTGTGACTCGGCATCGCTCCTCAGGATCAAGCTATCAGTTGTGACATCAGCTCTGGCCTCCGTTCACCCCTCAGCTCAGAGATCAATTTTTGCAGGTTCTGCAGACTGCAGAAGATGACTGCATGCCTCTGCTCAGGAGCCATCGTTCGTATCCATTGCTTTGCTTTACCTGTAACTCTGCTCAGGGTGTTCGGCATCGATGGCGTCCCATACTGACGATCAATTCAGCGCCAGTATGAATCTCTGTGATCCACCCCCTGAGCGTGGCTGATCACGATCGTGCAACCAGGCATTGAGCATTAGCTGCATTCACGAATCTTACGCAAGTGAGATCAACTTCATCGGCGTCGATGCAGCAAATCTGCGCCAAAACCCGCCATTGCTTCAGTCGCCCGCTTTGCTTCCTATCGTTTGCTCACCGTCATGCTCAATCTCCGGGACCGAAACCTGCAGCCCGAGTGGATGGACGACCCGGGAATTGATCCGCGTGATCACGCCGAAGCCCTGCGGGGTCTGGAACGGATCAATGGCCTCAGCCGTGCCGCCAGCAGCCTGTTCGTGCCCATTCGCGACCTTGCCCGTGGCCTGCCCAACCAGACGCTGCGGGTCCTTGACCTTGCCTGCGGGGGTGGCGATAACACCCTTGCACTGGCCGAGCTGGCCCGCCACCGTGGGCTCGACATCCATTGCGATGGCTGCGATCTCAGTGATCAGGCGGTGCTGATCGCCAGCGAAAACGCCACGGCCAGGGGCCTGGACGCAATGTTCTTCAGGGCCGACGCCCTGAACGATCCGCTGCCAGGCGGCTACGACGTACTGCTTTGCTCCTTGTTCCTGCATCACCTCGAGAGCGACGAGGCCTCACGGCTGCTGAGGCGCATGGCCGAGGCCGCCCGGCACCTGGTGCTGGTCAATGATCTGATCCGCAGTCCACTGGGGTATGTGCTGGCCTGGTCTGCCTGCCGTCTGCTCAGCCGTTCCGCCATCGTCCACCATGACGGCCCGATCTCAGTGCAGGGCGCGTTCGGTACCCAGGAGGTGACCACCTTGGCGGCCCGGGCCGGGCTGGAGGGGGCCTTGGTGCGACGCTGCTGGCCAGAGCGCTACCTGTTGCAGTGGAGGCGCCGTGATCCGGCTGGGGCGGGCGGATGAGCCGGCCCGACTGGGATGTGATCGTGGTCGGTGCCGGGCCCGCCGGTGCCCTCGCGGCCCGGCAGCTCGCCACCCAGCAGTTGAAGGTGCTGCTGGTGGAGAAACAGGCCTTTCCCCGCTGGAAGGTCTGCGGGAGCTGCCTCAATGGCCATGCCCTCAAGAGCCTCGAGAGCGCGGGGCTGGGCGACCTTCCCGCTCAACTGGGGGGCATCAAGCTTGAGCGTCTGCGTCTGGCTCTGGGGGGGCGCCGGGTGGTGATTCAGCTGGGACAGGGCCGTGCGCTCTCTCGCAGCCGGCTCGACCAGGCCCTGGTGGAGGCAGCCTTGATTGCTGGAGCTGAGTTGTTGCCGCGAACGGAGGCGCTCGTTGCCGCCGCGTCTTCCGGCGCTCGCACGGTGCACCTGCGTTCGGCCCAGGGCCTTCGCACCGTCACGGCTCGGGTGGTTCTGGTCGCGAATGGGCTCGCCGACCGTTGCCTTCTGCCGCCTTCTCCCATCCGTTCCCAGGTGAGCCCCAGTTCAAGGATCGGTGCCGGATGCGTGCTCGAGGCCGCCCCGAGCTCCTACACGTCCGGCACGATCCACATGGCTGTTGGCCGTCATGGCTACGTCGGAGTGGTCCGCACGGAAGGCGGCCAGGTCAATCTGGCGGCTGCCTTCGACCGCTCTCACCTGAAGCACTGCGGCGGTCCCGCAGCTGCGGCCCGTCAGGTGCTGGACGAAGCCGGTTTTGAGCCACTTCCTCTTGGCGCTGGTGGTCCGTGGCGTGTCACGCCCGCCCTGACCCGCCGTCGTGCCCCCCTGGCGGCCGATCGCCTCATGGTTCTCGGCGACGCGGCTGGCTATGTCGAACCCTTCACCGGCGAAGGCATCGGCTGGGCTCTGGGCAGCGCCTTGGCGGTGGTGCCGTTGGCGCTGCGTGGCCTGAGCGACTGGGACCCCAGCCTTGAGCGCGACTGGGGCCGACTTCACGCAACCCTTATTGGACAAAGGCAGCGGCTCTGCCATTCCCTGGCCTTCGCCCTGCGCCGGCCCCGGCTCAGCCACGCCCTGCTGCTGGCGGCCACCCATCTGCCCATCCTGACCGCACCGGCCCTGAGCCACCTCAATGGATCCTTCCAACGCCACCCGATCCCCTGAGCCCATGGCCCTGATGATCCGCGGGCTTGGTACCGCCCTGCCATCCGATCGCATCGCCCAGAACGAGGCCTGCCGGATCGCCCAGAGCGTCGCCACACCGGAGCGCGCTCCCACTGCTGCGGAGTTGGGGCTGCTGGAGGCCATTCATCGGCGCTCCGGAGTCGCCATGCGGCACAGTGTGCTGCTCAGCCCCGGCGAGAACGGCAACGCCAGCCTGCAGTCGTTCTTTGGCCCCACCAACCCCAGCACCGGCGCACGCATGCGGCGCTACGGCAGCGAAAGCGTGCCCCTGGCGCTAGCGGCGGCGCGGCGTTGCCTGGAGCAGGCGGAGCTGGCGGGCACGCGAATCACCCACCTGGTCACCGTGTCTTGCACCGGTTTCCAAGCTCCCGGCTTTGATCTGGCGCTGATGCGCGACCTGCCGTTGCCCCAGGAGGTGGCCCGCACCCATGTGGGCTTCATGGGCTGCCACGGCAGCCTCAACGCCCTGCGGGTCGCGGCTGGATTCATCGGAGCCGATCCTGAGGCCTGCGTTCTGATCTGCGCCGTCGAACTGTGCAGCCTGCACCTCCAGTACGGCTGGCATCCCGAGCGAATCGTCGCCAATGCCCTGTTCGCCGACGGGGCGGCGGCCCTGATCGCCACAGGAGCCCAGACGACACCCGGCGGCTTCCAGCGGCTCATCGCCAGTGGATCGCTGTTGATTCCTGACAGCCAGGAGGCGATGTCCTGGAGCATTGAGGATCACGGTTTCGCGATGACGCTCTCAGCGAAGGTGCCGGCCCTGATTGCTGAACACCTGCGCCCCTGGCTGCAGGACTGGCTGGCCCGCCAGGGGCAGAGCATCGAATCGATTGGATCATGGGCCGTGCACCCCGGTGGGCCCCGCATCCTGTCGGAGGTGACGACAGCCCTGGATCTGGCTCCGCAGCTGATCGAACCCTCCAGATCCGTGCTGAAGGACTGCGGCAACATGTCGTCAGCCACGATCCTGTTCATCCTCGAGCGCCTCAGGAAGACTCAGGCTCCCGGTCCGTGCCTGGCCATGGCCTTCGGGCCAGGCCTGTGCATTGAGGTGGCGCTGCTGAGTTGAGCTCCCTGTGAGGCGGCCAGGACGGGCCAGGGTCAACCGGCCAGACGGCTGAAGTCCGCCAGCACCGAGGCCTGGTTGCGCAGCACCGCCAGCAGGTTCAGGCGGTTGGTGCGCACGGCGGGATCGTCGCTCATCACCATCACACTGGTGTCGCCATCGAAGAAGGCCGCCAGGGCCGACGCGCCATCGGCCAGATCCGCCGCCAGTTGGCGGTAATAGCCGCTCACTGCGTCGCTGCCCGTAGCGCTGCCTGAGCGAGTGGCGATGGGTTCAAGTCCCACCAGCACTTCCAGCACACCCTGCTCGCTAACGGATTGGAACAGGGCAGGATCCACAACGCCGTCGGGGCTGAGCACATCGCTGGCCAGGCAGGCCTGCTCAGCCAGCCGGGAGGCGCGTTGAACCACGGCCTGTACCGCTGATAACCGTCCCTCCAGCCGCAGTTCCGCCAGCAGGCGGGCGCGGCCCAGGGCATCGCTTGGATCGGTGAGCAGCCGATGAAGCGGTACGGTCTCACCCGCGACCGCCTGGATCAGGTCGGGCGCGAAGCCCTGCTCCTCCAGGAGGCTCAGGAGCCGCTGACGCAGGAATCGGCTCAGCTCGCCGGTGAGGGCCCCCGCTTCCACCCCAAAGGCCGGGAAGAGGTCATGCCAGTGGGCGCAGGCGCGGCTGAGCAAGGCGCCCAGATCCAGAGGCCAGCCTCGCTCCCAGAGAATCTGCAGCAGCCCGTTGCCGGCCCGGCGCAGGGCATAGGGATCGGAGGAACCCGTTGGCCGCTCCCCCTTGGCGTAGATGCTCAGCAGCAGTTCCAGGCGCTCCGCCAGGGCCACCACCGCACCAGCGGCCGAGCTGGGCAGCTCATCGCCAGCACCGCGGGGTAAGTAGTGCTCCAGCACCGCCAGGGCCACCTCCCGGGGCTCCCCTTCGGCCAGCAGCAGCTTGGCGCCGATCACCCCCTGCAATTCGGGGAATTCCCCCACCAGTTGGCTGACCAGATCGTGCTTGCACAGCTGGGCCGCCCGCTTGGCGTGGGCGCAGACGTCGCCCTCCAGGGGCAGGGCTTCGAGCAGCAGCTCCGTCAGCCACTCCAGGCGTCGGGTGCGATCGAGCAGGCTGCCCAGGCCTTCGGCGAAGGTCACCCGATCGAGTTCGTCAAGGCGGCTGTCACTGCTCTGGCTGAGGTCAGAGCGCAGGAAGAATTCGGCATCGGCGAGCCGAGCCTTGAGCACCCGCTCGTTGCCGCGCCGGACGGTATCAGCCGCTGACTCCAGGCCATTGCCGATGCACAGGAAGCTGGGCAGCAGCCGCCCCTCGGCGCTGAGGGCCAGGGGGTCGCTCGGCGCCCCAGCGTGCATCAGGGGCACGTAGCGCTGGTGCAGGCGCATGACCGTGCAGAGCACCTCCGGGGGCAGGGCCAGGAAGCGTGGGGCGATGCCGCCCACGATCAGGCTTGGGGACTCGACCAGATCGACCAGCTCATCGAACAGCTCGCTGGGCAGATCAAGGCGGGCACCCCGCTCCCCGGCGGCCTGCTCCAGCGCCTGACGGATCCAGCGCGCACGTTCAAAGCGGTCAACCTGCACCCCCACGGCCGCCAGCGTGCTGGCGTAGGAATCGGCGTGGACCAAGGGAACGCTCTCCACCCGGAGCCGATGACCACGGCTTTGGCGCGAGCTCCGCAGCGGTGGATCACTGCCATCGAGCTGAAGCTCAAGAAGTTGCCCATCGAGCAGGGCCACCAGCCAGCGCACCGGGCGGCTGAAGCGGATCTCCCCTTCGCCCCAACGCATGAACCGGCGTCCCTGCAGGTCCGTGATCCAGCTCGGAATCCGCTCCACCAGCAACTCAGCGCTGGGGCGCCCGATCGAACGCTGGCGGGCAAACACGAAGGCACCCTTGGGGGTCTCGCGGATCTCCAGTTCAGAGGTCTCGATGCCGCAACGGCGGGCGAAACCGATGGCGGCCTGGGTGGGCTGACCCTTGCTGAAGGCCTGGGCGAGCGGTGGTCCCTTTCGCTCCTCCACCAGATCCTCCTGGCCCGCCGGCAGCTGTTCCACCAGCACCGCCAGTCGCCTGGGTGTGCCCAGGCTGCGCAGGCTCCCATGGGCCAGCCGCAGTTCGTTCAGGTCGCGGCGCACCGCCGACTCCAGCTGGGGAAGGGCAAGACGAACGAAATCGGCCGGAAGTTCCTCGGTGCCGATTTCCAACAGGAAGGTGGCCACGGCCGCAGGTCTCAGCAGCCCACGACTGTATTGAACAGCGTTGAAAGCACCGTCCATTCGCTACGGTCGACACCTTCGGGTGAGTTGCCGTGACCGTCACCTCTGAGCCGACCAAGGCTCCGAGCAAGTTCGAACGCCTCAAGGCGGAGAGCGGACACCTGCGCGAACCGATGGCGAGCGAACTGACGAATTCCAGTCAGCACTTCACCGAGGCGGCCGTTCAGATCCTCAAGTTTCACGGCAGTTATCAGCAGGACAACCGCGACAACCGCCAGAAGGGCAAAGAAAAGGACTGGCAGATGATGCTGCGGCTGCGCAGCCCCGGTGGCCGGATCCCCGTGCCGCTCTATCTGGCCATCGATGAACTGGCCGACCGCCTCGGCAACGGCACCCTGCGAGCCACCACCCGCCAGACCTTTCAGATGCATGGCATCGCCAAGGGCGACCTGAAGGAGGTGATCGCCACGATCCTTCGCCACATGGGCTCCACCCTGGCGACCTGCGGTGACATCAACCGCAACGTGATGGCCCCGGCCGCACCGTTTGAAGCCGGGGGCTACCCGGCCGCCCGGCAGTTGGCTGAGCGCATCAACGACCTGCTGGCGCCCCAGGCGGCCGAAGGGGCCTATCTCGACATCTGGCTCGACGGTGAACTCAGTCACCGCATCAAGCCCAACGCTGCGGTGCGCAAGCTGCGCGAAAGCCAGGGCCAAGGCGCGGTGTTCAGCGGCGATGGGGCCGAACCCCTCTACGGCGACACCTACCTCCCGCGCAAGTTCAAGATCGCCGTCACTGTTCCCGGCGACAACTCCGTCGACCTGCTCACCCAGGACATCGGACTGGTGGCCTTCAGTGACGCCAAGGGACGTCTCAGTGGTTGCAACGTCTATGTCGGCGGCGGCATGGGTCGCACCCACAACAAGGAGGAAACCTTTGCTCGCCTCGCCGATCCGCTGGGGTACGTGGCCGCTGCCGATGTGCTGCCGCTGCTGCAGGCGATCGTCGCCCTGCAGCGGGACAACGGCGATCGGGAGCAGCGCCGACACGCCCGAATGAAGTATCTGATCCACGACCGGGGCATCGACTGGTTCCGCCTGGAACTGGGGCGGTACTTCTCCTCGGCTCTACTGCCCCTGAAGGCTGAGCCGAAGCGCAAGCTGGTGGATTACCTGGGCTGGCACCGTCAGGGCAACGGTCTCTGGTTCGTTGGTCTGCCCGTGCTCAGCGGTCGGCTGCAGGGGGAGCTCAAGCGCGGCCTGCGTGAGTTGATCGCCACCTACCAGTTGGATGTGCGGCTCACACCCAACCAGGATCTGCTGCTTTGCAACATCGGCAGCAGCCAGCGCAGCAGCGTGCGCACAGCCCTCGAGTCCCTCGGCTTTGCCCACCCGGAAGCACCAATGCCTCTGGCACGCCATGCCCTCGCTTGCCCTGCGCTGCCCAACTGCGGTCTGGCGGTGACCGAAGCGGAGCGGATTTTGCCGGATGTGCTCGATCGCCTCGACCGCCAACTGAAGCGCCTGGGGATCGATCGTTCCGTGCTCGTGCGTGTCACAGGCTGCCCGAACGGCTGCGCCCGGCCCTACATGGCGGAGATTGGCCTCGTCGGTACCGCTGACGGCGATTACCAGCTCTGGCTGGGGGGATGTCCTGGTCTCACCCGCCTGGCGACGCCCTACATCTTCAGGATGCCCCTGGTGGTGCTCGAAGCGATTCTCGAACCGCTGTTCCTCGGTTGGCGCTCCACGGGAGTGGGCACAAGCTTCGGCGACTACGTCACCCGGCTGGGCCAAGACGAAGTCTGGAAGCTTCTCAACGAGGGCGATGCCGCCTCCTTGCCGGTGCATCCGTGAGCGGGGCCCTGGCGCTGGCTGCGGCGCTCCTGCTGGCCCAACGGCCGACGCCGCCGCAACAGCAGCCCCCGACCCGCCTCTACGAGCCTGATCAGCAGGTTTGCAATCCCGAACGGCTGCTGGCTGGTTACCGCCAAGGGCTGTCTGCCTATGCCGACCAGCCGCCCGCTGTGCTGGCGCAGTTGAGTGGTCTGCAGCGTCAGCTCACCGCCCGCAGCCTCAAGGTCTGTCTCGAGAAGGGTCTGCTCAAAGCTGATCAGGCGGAGCGCTTGATCGAAACGATGGGCCTGGCGCTGCCAGCCCTGTCGCCCCTGCCGGAAAATGCACCTGTGCTGGCCGCCCCCAAGCCGGCACCTCTGCTTCCGGCACCACAGCAGCCGGCACCACAGCTGCCTGCAGCCTCCAGGCCAGCGGCGCCCAACCAAACCATCCTCAAGCCAGCTCCTCCCAAGCCAGCCTCCATGAGACCCAGATCGGGGCCTTCCGCCACCCCCAAGTCATCCGGCTTCGACATGTCGCCGATCGAATCGAACCCAGCATGGAGCGCCCCGATCGAGCCGAAGGCTCAGTAGGTACCCTCCTCCCCCAGGTAGCGGCCGTAGCAGGCGGCCTCGGCGCCCGAAAGCCAGGCCCAGAGCTGATCGCCATGGCTGAAATGCCACCACTCATTCGGGTGACGGCAAAAGCCCGCTGAGACCATCACCTCCAGGAGCAACTGACGCCGGCCGTGCCAGAGGGCGGCCTCAGCGTCAAGGTTCGAAGCGGCGGCGTCAGCGAAGTGGTCGGGTTCCGATACGGCCCCGATGGCGTCGATGGGGGAACCCAGATTCAACGGCAGCCCTTGAGCATCGGCCAGGGTGAGGTCCACCGCGGCGCCGGTGCTGTGGGGGGGAGGTGTGGCGGGATCAAGGCTCGGCGGCGCCCAGAAACGGGCCACCTCCAGCTCGATCAACTTCCTCGCTGGATCGGACAACCCAGGATCCACTCCCCGCTCCCGGCAGGTGCTGGCCACGGCGTGATTGACCATGAAGGCCTGCACGGCCACGGGTCGCCAGCCATCGAAAATTGCCAAGCGCAGCCCAGGGGCGAGCGCTTGCAGGGTCGACTGTGCCTGCACCAGCCGCTTCACCACCTCCTCTCGAAGCCGAAACGGGGAGGCCCCAGGCCCGTAGGGAGCCCCCAGAACCTGATAAGGATGGGGTTCGAGCCGCAGGAGATCCGCCGGGATCTCCAGGAGCGGTTCCGCTCGTTCCTGGATCGGAATGGCGCTCCAGGGCCTTGGTGGCGCCATGGGAAAGGAACAGGACTGGGCCCATTGAAGCGGCCATGCCGCCTCAATTGAGCTGGGCGGCTTCGCTGCTGCGCTGGCGCTGCTCCAGCAGGGCCCGTGCCAGGGCTGGATGGCGCTCCAGGTTCGGGTCCTCCGTCAGCAGGCGCCGGGCGGCCTCACGGGCCTGCTCCAGCACCGCTCCGTCATCGCACAGGCTGGCCAGGGCCAGATCCGGAAGCCCTGACTGGCGCGTGCCCAGCACCTGGCCGGGGCCGCGCAGACGCAGATCCATCTCGGCGATCTCAAAGCCATCGCAGCTACGCACCAACACCTCCAGGCGCTGCCGGGCGCCAGCGTTGCTGCTGTCGTTGATCAACAGGCAGTGGGAGGCCGCTGCCCCCCGTCCCACGCGACCGCGCAGCTGGTGCAGCTGAGAGAGACCGAAACGCTCGGCATGGTCGATCACCATCACGCTGGCCTCCGGCACATCCACCCCCACTTCCACCACCGTGGTGGACACCAGCACATCGGTATCGCCGCGGACGAAGGCTCCGATCGCCGCCTGCTTGTCAGCGCTGCTCAGGCGCCCGTGGAGCAGACCGACCCGCAACTCGGGGAAGACCTGCTCCTGCAGCTGGGCATGGACCTCAATGGCCGAACGCAGGTCGAGCTTTTCCGATTCCTCCACGAGCGGAAGCACGACGTAGGCCCGCTGGCCTGACTGCACCTGAGTGCGGATCAGTTCGTAGGCCTCGCTGCGCCCGCCGGGCCGCAGCAGGCGGGTCTGGATCGGCGTGCGGCCGGGCGGCAACTCATCGATCTGGCTCACATCCAGATCCCCATGAATCGAGAGCGCCAGGGTGCGGGGGATCGGCGTGGCGGTCATGGTCAGCAGATGGGGTTGCAGGCCCTTGGCCAGCAGCCGGTTGCGCTGGCGTACGCCGAAGCGATGCTGCTCATCAACCACCACCAGAGCCAGCTGGTCGAAGCGCACGGGATCCTCCAGCAGGGCATGGGTTCCGACCAGCAGGCGCAGGCTCCCGTTCTCCAGGTCCTGCAGCAGCGCCCGCCGACGGGGCTGGGGGGTGGACCCGGTGAGCAGCGCCACGGTCACGTGCAGCTGGGGCATCCATTCGCAGAGCTTGTTGTAGTGCTGCTCCGCCAGCACTTCCGTGGGTGCCATCAGGGCCCCCTGGTGGCCAGCTTCCACGGCGGTGAGCAGGGCGGCGACCGCCACCACGGTCTTGCCGCTTCCAACATCCCCCTGGACCAGGCGAGCCATCGGCTGGGGCCGTGCCAGATCGGCGCGGATTTCCGCCAGCACCCGCTGTTGGGCCCCGGTCAGGGCAAAGGGCAGCAGTTCCAGGTAGCGGCGCACCAGGCCGCCCTGGCCGTCCGGCAGGACCAGGGGTGGGGCCGGGCGGCTGGTGAGCTCCTGGCGCCGGCGGAGCAGCCCGAGCTGCAGCAGCAGGAATTCATCAAACACCAGGCGGCGGCGGCTGGCGCTCAGTTGTTCAGCATCGCCGGGCCCGTGGATCTGCCGGAGGGCCGCAGGCCGACCCATGAGCCCCTCCTGCTGGAGCAGCCCCCTGGGCAGGGGGTCCCCCCAGCTCTCCACCGCCGGCAACAGCGTCTGAATCGCCTGCCGCAGGCGGTCGGCTGCCAAACCTTCGGTCAGTCCATAGACCGGCAAGAGGCGGCCGATGCGCTCTGAACGCACCTGTGCCCTGGCGCTCTCGAGCACCTCGATCAGGGGATCCTGCAGGCTCAGGCCGTAGGGGCCCTCTTTGACCAGTCCGCTCACCGCCACCAGGGAACCCGGAGGAAACTGCCGCTCCTGGCTCTTGAGCCAGCCCGGTGCGCTGAAGCGGCGTCCGGCAAAGAAACGCGACACCTTGAGCCTGCCGGTGACGTCCTGCAGCTGGAGCTCCTGGATCGAAAGGTTGGGGTTGCGGGGGCTGTTGAACACATGGCAGCGGCGCACCGTCGCCACCACCGTGGCGGTCTGACCAGCGACAAGGTCGCGGATGCGCAGCAGGTTGGAATAGTCGAGGTAGTCGCGGGGGTAGTAGCGCACCAGATCGCGTGCCACGAACAATCCCAGGGCGGCCAGGCGGGTGGCCGTGAGCGCGCCGATACCCTTGATCTCCGCCAGCGGGGTGTCGGAGGCAATCGATGCACCACCAAGGCCAGGCTCAGCGCCGCTGGCCCCCGGGCTGGAGCTCTCGGTGCGAAGGCGCAGCCTGGGTGGGCCAATCGTCTGTGGAGGATGCAGGGTCTGCCGAAGCCGGTGCAGGCGCTCACGGCACTGGCGCACCAGGCTCTGGCGGCAGCCCAGGGGCAGGTTGGCGTAGGCGGTGAACTCCTTCGCCAGATCCATGAGACTGTCCTTGGCGCCGGCGGGGAACTCCCCTGGCGGCTGCTTGCAGCTGCGGGCCAGAAAATCACTGAACCGTTCCCGGCGGCCGGCGAGATCGGCGAAGCCACGATCCGCCTCCAGCTCCAGGGAGCGCTGCAGCGCGCTGAACCAGGCCTCCTGCTCAGCGGTTGGACCGCTCAGGGCTGAGGGGGGTTCACCTGGCCGTCGTCCTGCAACCACTGCTGTTCGGCTTCAAGGGCGTGCAGCCGCCGCTGCCAATGGCGGTGCCGCTGGGCCATTTTGCGCAACTCCTGGCGTTGCTGCTCGAGCCGCTTGCGACAGGTGCGCAAGGGCGGCATGGCGAATTCCAGATCGCCGCAGCGCAGCAGCAGCCCCAGGGTCTCCAGCTGCATCCCCCCGACGGCGGAGGCGAAGGGCAATTGCAGCCGCAACAGATTGGCGGGGGCGGGCTTGGGATCAATCTGACCCTGAAGCACCGCCTCCAGCAGATTCACTGGCATGAGGCTGCGGGTGAGCCGCAGACGCAGCAAATCGACATTCAGGGCGTGGGAGAGGTTGCGCAGCCGCCGTTGCAGGGCCAGGTCGAGCGCCTGCCACCAGCCGAGAAGCTGCATCGGATCACTGGGCAGCAGGGGATGATCAGCCAGTTGATCCTCCAGGCGACTCGTCTCCCCATCGCCTGGGCGATCGAGCCCGGAGCGCTCCTCCTGGGGCAGGCGGCCCATGGTGTCTGCGGCGAGGCTGAACATCGATTGCAGCAGCTTCAACTCAGGGTTGCGATCGGATCCGCTGTGGCGTGGGCCGGATCGATCCGTTGCTGCGTTGGCACTCCAGATCCCAGCACCAGGGTCCCAGGAACCCTCATCGAGATCGTCTTCTTCCGTGTCTTCAGGATCATCAGCCTCAGCAGCGTCCTCACTGGCTCCACCAGCGGAGGAATCCTCCAGCTCATAGCGCCGGTGATCGACATTCCCGGCGTTGCTGTCTTGGGTGCCGAAGGCTCCGTGATCCTGGTTGCGCTCGTCATCCACCCCATCCGCCTCCCCAAGTCCTTGCTCCAACTCCATTTCCTCCGCCATTGCTCCGGGGGGGAACAGTCCCTCCAGGCCCGTGGTGAAAGGCACTGAGTGCTCGCCTGGACCTGCCTGGGACGAATGGGCCCCAGAACTGACCAGGCCCGCCAGTCCGGCCATTCCCTCGCTGAACAACTCCGCCGAGAGGGGCAGGTCCATCCCCAGCTGCACCGAACCCTCCGGCAACCCCTCGTCGGCCGCTGCATCTGTGGCCTCAAGAGCCGCCAGGATCGAGGCCTGACGTTCCTGGCGGTGGCGTCGCTGCTCCTGCTGCATCTGCTGGCCGAGGACGCAGAGCTGTTCGATCGTGAGCAGGGAGCCGCATCGTTTGACCAGCACCCCCAAGCGCCGATGCAGCTCAGTGCGTTCCAAGGCGCTCATCTGCCCGTATCGCTCCGGATGCACCTGGGTGGCCAGGTGGAATCCAGCCTGCTGCACCTGATGCAGCAGGCCCTTGCGCAGCACCTGGAGATAAAGGGCCAACAGTCGATAGAGCTCAGGCCGGAGGCGCTCGACCTTTTCCTGGATCAGGGCCAGCTGCCGCTGGGCCTCGTTCAGTGGCTGACTGGTGACGTTCAGACGGCTTTTCCGCTCAGGGCCGCGACTTCGGAAGCGAAGTCGGTGGAGGCCACCTCGATGCCCTCTCCAAGGGTGTAGCGGGTGAAACGGCGCACCTGGATGTTCTCGCCTGTTTTGCCGGCGGCCTGCTTCACCATCTCGCCCACGGTGACGGCACTGTCGCGGATGAACGGTTGATCGAGCAAGGCAAGTTCCTTGAGGCGCTTGCCGATACGCCCCTCGACGATCTTGATCTTCATCTCTTCCTTCTTCCCGGCCAGGTCATCGCGGCCCAGCTCAATCGCCTTCTCCCGCTCAGCCACCTCGGCGGGAATCTGGTCGGTGGTGACGTACTCGACGTTGGGGCAAGCGGCGATCTGCATCGCGACGTTGCGCACCAGTTCCTGGAACAGATCACCCCTGGCGACGAAGTCTGTTTCGCAGTTGACCTCCACCAGCACGCCGACGCGGGCACCGGTGTGGATGTAGCTGCCGACAGCTCCCTCGGCAGCCGTACGGCCGGACTTCTTCTCGGCGGTGGCGATCCCCTTCTGGCGCAGCCATTCGGTGGCCTTGGTGGTATCGCCACCGTTTTCGGTCAGCGCCTTCTTGCAATCCATCATTCCTGCGCCGGTCTTGTCGCGCAGTTCCTTGACAAGTTTCGCTGAGATCTCAGCCATGGGTGGGGGAGTGGGAGATTAGGGGTGGGCATCGCCCCCCCCGGTTTTGAGGGGTCGCTGACGCCGTTGATCAGGCCGGGCTCAGCCTTCCTCGTCGTCGCCGCGTTGGTCCTGGGCACCATGGCGACCCTCGTTGATCGCGTCGGCCAGGCGACCAAGCACAAGCTGCACCGAACGCACGGCGTCGTCGTTGCAGGGGATGGGCACGTCCGCCAGGTCGGGATCGCAGTTGGTGTCGAGCATCGACACAAGCGGGATGTCGAGCTTGCGGGCCTCGAGCACGGCGTTGGTTTCGCGCCGTTGGTCCACCAGCACCACCACATCGGGCAGACGGCGCATGTTCTTGAGGCCGCCCAGATACTTCTGGAGGCGCTCGAGCTCACGACGCAGCACGGCCGCTTCCTTCTTGGGCCTCAGGGCGATGGCGCCGGAGGATTCCATGCGCTCAAGATCCTTGAGACGGTCGATGCGGGCGCGCATCGTGCTCCAGTTGGTGAGCATGCCGCCCAACCAACGCTGGTTCACATAGGAGGCACCACAGCGGGTTGCTTCCTGGGCGATCACCTCGGAGGCTTGTTTCTTGGTGCCTACGAACAGGAACCGCTTGCCGGAACGGGCCGCGCTGCGGGTCCATTTGTAGGCGTTGTTCATGCAGACGGCGGTCTGCACGAGGTCGATGATGTGGACCCCGTTGCGCGCGCAATAGATGTCGCGCGACATCTGGGGATACCAGCGGCGTGTTGGGTGCCCGAAGTGGGCACCCGCCTCCATCATTTCAGCGAGTGTGACAACAGCCATGGTTGGGGGTTTCGGGTTCGCCTCCACCTGCCAGGGATCGTTGGGCCGGGGGGCCTCGATCACCCGAAACACGCAGGTGTGCGGAATGAATGGGTACTCCTCAACCTATCAAACCGCCCTCAGCGCAGGCCTTCGGCGCGGGCTTCCTCGAACAGAGCCCTCACGCCAAGCCGGTTGAGCGGCAGCCGCAGCAATTCCATGGCCAAGGCGTTGTGACCACGGCGGATCAACCAGCCCAGCAGGGGCCTGAGGCTGCGTTCGTTGATCAGGCCACCCAGGGTGAGAAACTCCCAGAGGAGACGGTGCAGCCAGGTGAACTGGATGATGAAGCGGACCCGACGGGTGGGGTGCTTGCGGTAGAAAACCAGGCCCATCTTGGCCCGCTCCCGCTCCACCCGGATCAGGTCAGCCACCTGCTCAAGCCGCAGGGCGGGATGCCAGTGATACCCGACGGCCTCCGGGCAGCGCACCAGCTTCACCCCCTGACGCCTGAGCCGCTCCCCCAGTTCCAGGTCCTCCCAGCCGTAAAGCCGAAAGCCGAGATCGAACAGGCCCGTGCTCTCCAGCAACGTCCGATCGATGGCCACGTTGCCGGTGGCGAAATAGGCCCAGGAGAGATCGCTGAGCTTGTGGGGTTCTGCGGCGGGGTTCTCGAAATTGCTGGTGTTGATCACAGCGCCATAGGTGAAGCAGAGGCGGTTCCCCTGCAGGTCCCAGGCCCTGCTCAGGGCCTTGGCGTGGGCCAGCAGGAAATCAGCTGTGACCACCAGATCGCTGTCGATGAAGACGATCACATCGCCCCTGGCGTTGGCGACCCCTCGATTTCGACCCTCCGCCGGACCACCGTGGTCCTGCCGGATCAGGCGTACATGGGTGAAGGCCGCCGCCTCCCGCTCCAGCCATTGGATCGTGTCGTCGGTGGAGCCGTCATCGACGAGCACGACCTCGTAGCCCGTGATCGGAGCCGCCAGGCGTTGCTGCTCGAGTGCCCGCAGGCACTTTTCAAGGATCGGCCTGCGGTTGTAGGTGGGAATGACGACGCTGATGTGCATGGCTGCGGACCGTAGCGGTCAAAAAAAGGGGACCCCTGCGGATCCCCAGCCATCGGTTGGCAGAAGCAAGCCCAAGGCTCAATCGGCTGCGCCACCGTTGTTGGCGGTTCCAGTGACGCCGTTGCCGGCGCCTTCACCGCGGCCGTCGTTGCGGAGCTTGCGCTTCTTGAACTTGCGGGCGTAGGCGCGGTTGCGCTCCTGCTTTTCTTTCTTGAGGTTCCTGCGCTTGGACATGCGACGCCTGGATGTGGGAGAAGATGAACTCCCAGCCTACTCAACCGGCCTGGAGAGCAACCGATGAGAGTGTGAGCCGGCCGTCCTCCATCTGCACCAGGCGATCGGCCACATCGAGAATGCGCGGGTCATGGGTGACCATCAACACGGCGCAGCTCTGCTCCCGGGCCAGGCGGCGCAGCAGTTCCACCACCTCGCGGCCGGTCTGCTTGTCGAGGGCGGCGGTGGGCTCATCGGCCAGCAGCAGCTGGGGGTGGGTCGCCAGGGCCCGGGCGATCGCCACCCGCTGCTTCTGCCCCCCGGAGAGATCGTGGGGCAGCTTGCCCAGATGATCCCCCAGGCCCACGGCTCGCAACCATTCCCGGGCCTGGTCGCGGCGGGCTCGGTAGCTCAGATCCGGCAACAGATCGGAGCCCATCTGAACGTTCTGCTCGGCGGTGAGGGAGCGCAGCAGATTGTGCCCCTGGAAAATCATGCCGATGTGGCGCCGAAGTTGCTGCCGTTGGGAGCGACTTGAGCCGTTGAGCTCCTGACCGAAGACGAGAACCTGGCCGGCCTGCACCTGCCTGAGGGCCCCCACCAGGGTGAGCAGGGTGGTCTTGCCGCAGCCGGAGGGGCCGGTGAGCAGCACCACCTCACCGGCTTCGATGCGCAGATCAATCGACTGCAGCACCTGACGCTGGTTGACCCCCTCGCCAAACCAGTGGCTCAGTCCTTTGACATCGATGGCGGCGGCCATGGCTCAGAAGATCTCCGCGGGATCGGCATCGCCAAGGCGGCGCATGGCCAGGGCGGCGGAGGCCATGCACATCACCAGAATCATGGAGAACACGATCAGAGCCCGGTCGTTGGCCATGGACACCGGTAGTTTCGTGGCCTTCTGGATCACGCCGTAGAGCACCTGGCCGGCGCCGTAGGCGGGCAGATAGCCGAGCACCGCCAGCAGCAGGCCCTCCTGGGCCACCACCCCCAGCAGGCTCATCAGGCTGTAGCCCATGGCCATCAAGGTGGCGTACTCGGGCAGGTGGTCGCTCACATCGGAATAGAGGATCTGGTAGACGATCACGCAGCCCACCACGAAGCCCATGCCCGCACCGAGGGTGAAGATGAAGCCGATCGCGGTGCTGCTGCGCCAGTAGTCCATCTCCATCTGCATGAAGCCATTTTTCGTGTAGATGGTCACGTCACTGGGGAGGCGCTGGCGCAGGCGCTTCTTCACCTGCTCGAGGTCGGCACCTTTGGTGAGCCGAACCAAGCCCAGTTCGATGCTGCCAGCGGGAGTGGAAGGCATCAAGCTGAGAAAGGTTTCACTGCTGGTCAACAGGTTGCCGTCAGCGCCAAAGGACGGACCCACGGACATCAGTTCAACAACCCGCACCCGGTTGCCTGCCACTTCACTCTCCACGGTGCGGCCTTCTTTGAACCAGGCCGCCACGGGGCCGAACTCCTCCCGGGAAAGGTCATCGAAGATCACCCGGCCTTTCTGGGTGAGGAGCTGGGCCTTGGAGTTCAGCGCCTCGTCAACGAAGACCGGATCGCCCGGCTCCATGCCGATCGCCAGGATTCCACGGGTGTCCTTGGTCTTCGGGTTACGCCAGAGCAGCTGCATCCAGTGCACCGGCGAGATGCCCTCGACTTCAGGATCAGCCAGGGTCTGCACCAGGCGACGCCTGGGGAAGCCCGCCATCGAGATCGAGCTTTTGGTACGCGGGCTCATCAACACCAGGTCGGCATTGAAGATCTTGTGGACCGTGATGCTCGAATCAAACAGGGCATCGCGGAAGCCCAGCTGCATGAACATCAAGATGCCGGCGAAGCTGATCCCCGCCAGGGCCACCGCGAGACGCACGGGTTGGCGCGTCAGCAGCATCCATGACAACGGAATCCCGCGGCTTTGCCAGAGGCCCGTGATCCAGCGGAACGGATTCAAGGCTCGAAGCGGCTGATGGTCTTCAGTCCGGCCAGCTGACGCACCTTGGCCATATCGGATGGGTCCAACTGGATGCGGACTTCGACCACACGGGCGTCAGCATCACCGGTTGGGTCGGTGGAGACCACCACCCGTTGGCGGACCTGGGGGCTGATTCGCACCACCTTGCCGATCAGGGCACCATCAAAGCCACCGTTCTCGCTGCTGATGCGCACGCTCTGGCCGAGACGCACGCGATCGATGTCGCTTTCGTAAACCTCCGCCACCACTTCCATCCGCTCACTGGCCCCCAGTTCAAGGATGCCGTTGTCGCCGGGGCGCTCCCCCACCCGAGCCCGCAGCCGCAGCACGGTGCCGTCGATCGGTGCCCGCAGCACGGTGTTGATCAGATCGACGTCGACCTTGGCCAGGCTGGCCTTGGCCTCATCGAGCTGGCCCTTGAGCTCGATGAGCTTCAGCTCGCGGGCCTCGAGGTCGTCGGTGGAGGTGGCGCCACCTTGGGCCAGCTGGCGGTAGCGCTGGGTTTCCCGCTGCAGCACGGCGTAGCGGGCCATCAAGCTGGAAATGCGCGTGCGCAGCACCAGGCGATCCGACTGCAGTGTGGGGCCGTTGTCGAAGCGTGCCAGCAACTGGCCTGCCTTGACAGCGTCGCCTTCATCCACCAGCAGCTCGCTGATGCGTGGGCTGCCACCGAAGCCAGTGATCGGGGCCGCCAGTTTGCGCACATCACCGGCGGGCTCGAGCCGCCCAAGGGCTGAGACCGACTCGCGGGCCTGGCGGGCAAGTGAGGCCGATCGCTGCTGGGCGGGGGTAGGGGCCTTGGAGGTGGCCGGCTTCTGCTGCGAGCGCCAGAGGGTGACGGCCAGCACGGCGATCAGAGCCAGCCCACCAACCACCAGCCAGCGGCCCCGCGAACCGGGCACGCCGCTCAGAGGAGCGCCGGATCGTCGAACAAGAGATCTTCGATGTAGCGGTTCGCCCACTGGGGGTTGAACGCCTTCTCGAGCACCCGCCGGGTCTTGTCGTTGCGTTTCTGTTGCTGGCAATAGTCCAGTTGAGCGCTATGTCTTGAAACGGTACTTGGATCCTCCAGGGCCTGAGGCTCAGCCCTGCGGACCGCGGCTCCGAGCACCTCCAGGAGCAGCATGACGTCGTCGATGAACCACTGCTCCTCCGCGGCGTTGCTCGGCCGCACGAAGCGCACGTAGGGGGAAAAGATCGTTCCCCAGGCGGGCAGCTCCCTGGGCTGGGTGTAGGTGCGGATGGGCATGGACGCCAGGGCGGTCTCGATGGCGCTGGGGAGGGAGCCGTTCAGTGGTGAGAGGTCTGCGATCGCAGCGGACACTCCAGCTGGCCCGGCCACGATGTCGGCACCGAACACCGGCAGATCGAAGCGGGGATCGGGGAAGAACACGCAGTGGAGGATCTGAAGACCGCCGCCAAGCCGGGCGGTTTCCAGGTGCAGCTTGCGCAAGCCCCGGCACTGGCGCAGCTCGTTGCGGATGAACAGGCGCTCGCCATCGAGGCTTCCGCTGATCGCCTCCAGGGCCGGGTCGATCGCCAGGGGAGCCAGATCAGGCAACTGATGCCAAAAGGTACGAATCCGCTCGGCCAGGGCATCGACGAGCGGATGAAGGGTCGTAGTCGGCGTCACCGTGGAGGGAAGGCCAGCAGAATGGTGATCCTGCCACGTTCCTTCGGCTCCATTGCCCCTGCCTCCCCCCCCCGCGCCGATGGCTCCCGTCGATGCGCCTCAACCGTCGATCAATCGCCTGGACAACGGCGTGCAGGTGGTGGAACTGGAGCTGCCCGACGCTCCCGTGGTCTGCCTTGATTTCTGGTCAAAGGCGGGCAGCCGGCTGGAGCGGCCCGGGGAATCAGGGCTGGCCCACTTCCTTGAGCACATGGTGTTCAAGGGCAGCCGCAGCCTCGGCCCAGGGGACTTCGACCAGCAGGTGGAATCACTGGGGGGGAGCAGCAACGCCGCCACCGGTTTCGATGATGTGCACTACCACGTGCTGATCCCGCCCGAGGGAGCCGCCGAAGCCCTGGATCTGCTGCTCGAACTGGTGCTCGAACCGCGGCTCAACGGCGAGGATTTCGCGATGGAGCGCCAGGTGGTGCTCGAAGAGCTCAACCAGAGCGAGGATCAGCCCGAGGAGGTGGTGTTCCAGACCCTGCTCAGCCAGGCCTGCCCCGGCCATGCCTATGGGCGCGCGATCCTGGGCGAACGCGCCGCCCTGGAGGGCCACCGGCCGGAGGCGATGGCCGCCTTCCACAGCCGCACTTATCAAGCTGGTCAGTGCTGCCTGGCCCTGGCCGGCCCACTCGAGGGCCTGGGCCTGGGCGAGCGCCTGGCGTCCGGCTCCCTGGCGAGGCTGGGCCGTGCTGACGCCGAGCCATTTCACGATGATCTGAATCTGGTGGTCGGCAGGTGCCGCCTGGAGGTCCCGCGCCTGGAGGCGGCCCGCCTGTTGATGGCCTGGCAGCTGCCACCCGCCCGGGATCACGGGGCGGTGATCGGCGCTGACCTGCTCACCACCTTGCTGGCTGAAGGCCGCCGCAGCCGGTTGGTGGCCCGCTTACGGGAGGAGCTGCGGCTGGTGGAAAGCATCGATCTCGACCTCAACGTGCTGGAGGCGGGCAGCCTGGCCCTGTTGGAGGCGGTCTGCGAGAGCGAGCAGGTGGAGGCCGTGGAGCAGGAAATCCGCAAGATCTGGTCGGAGTTGATGGAGGAGCCCCCCGCGCCCGCCGAATTCCTGCGGGCCCAGCGTCTGGTCGCCAACGGCTACCGCTTTTCATTGGAATCGAGCGGCTCGGTGGCCGGGCTGATCGGCAGCCACGCGCTCTGGGGACGCCCCCTGGAACTGGAACATCCCCTGGAGAGCATCGAGCGTTGGACCCTGGAGCGTCTGCACAGCGAGCTGGTGCCCCTGCTGAATCCCGATCGGGCCTTCACTCTGGTGGCCCTGCCCGCATGAGCGTCGAACGTTTCGAGCTGCCCGGGGGTTGCCCGGTCTGGGTGCAACGCCGCCCGGGACCCGCGATCGTCTCGGCGAAGTTGTTGATCCGCGGCGGCAGCAGCGGCGATCCTGCCGGCGGCCGGGGGCTCACCCAACTGCTGGCTGGGCTGTTGACCCGTGGCTGCGGGCCCTTGAGTGGCGAAGACCTGGCCGAACTGGTGGAAAGCCGCGGCGCCGGCCTGCGCTGTGAAGCCAATGAAGATGGGGTGCTGATCAGCCTCAAGTGCGCCAGCGCCGACAGCGCCGCCCTGCTGCCCCTGCTGCTCACCCTGGTGCAACAACCCTGGTTGCGGCCCGACCAGGTGGAGCTGGAACGGGGGCTGAACCTGCAGGCCCTGCAGCGGCAGCGGGAGGACCCCTTCCAGCTCGCCCATGATCAGCTGCGCCTGCAGCTGTATGGCACAGGCCCCTACGGCCATGACCCCCTTGGCGTGGAGGGCGAACTGGGCCAGCTGGGGGTGGAGCAGCTCACGCAGCGGCTGCCGGATCTGGGTCTTGAGGGTGCTGTTCTGGTGATCTGCGGTCAGCCGAGTGAACCGGTGCGACCTCTACTTGAGCCCCTGGAAAACGGCGAACTCTGGAGCACCTTCGCCCCGAAGCGGGCCGATGGCCCCGGGGGCGAAGCGGGAGAACGGCTGGCCCTGCTGGCCGATGACACCGAGCAGCTGGTGTTGATGCTCGGGACCACCACGGTGCCCCTGGGGTCCGCCGATGCCTTGGCCTTACGGCTGCTCCACTGCCATCTGGGGGTGGGCATGTCCAGTCGCTTGTTCGTAGCCCTGCGGGAGCGGCACGGCCTGGCCTACGACGTGGGGGTCCACGCCCCCGCCCGCCGCGGGGCCGCCCCCTTCGTGTTCCACCTCTCCAGCTCGGCCGAGCGGGCGGCTGAGGCCACAACCCGGCTGCTGGATGAATGGCAGCGACTGCTGGAGGTGCCCCTGAGCAAGCAGGAACTAACCCTTGCCCAGGCCAAGTTCCGCGGCCAGGAGGCCCTGGGGCGCCAGACCTGCAGCCAGCTCGCCGATCGCCATGCCCTGTTGCTGTCCCACGGTCTCGACTGGGACTACGCCGATGGGGCGCTGGCCCTGAGCCGGGAACTCACCCCCGCCGATCTTCTCGGTGCCGCCCGACGCTGGCTCCAAAGACCCGTCCTCAGCCTCTGTGGGCCTACCACGGCTCTGGAGGCCGCCGCCGGGAGCTGGCGGCGGCACCCGCTCAGTTCGGCTCTGGCGTCGAGGGCATCCTGAGCCCCACCAGTTGAGACGTATCCAGCAGGAACGAGCCCCTGCGGAAGCGCACCGCCAGAACACCCTTGACGCGAACGCCCACCACCTCGCCCACCTCCTCTGAATCGATCAGATCGGCCGGCCGCAGCATCGGCATCGGATCGGCACTTTTCAGGTAAGCCGGAGCGCACGCCAACTGCACCCGATCGCCAACGGTGAAGGTCACCCTCTCGCCAGGGGATTCAGCCATGGGGGACCGCTCAGACCATCTATTCAGCCGAACCTACTTACTGCAGGATGGGTGCTGCCATCAGGGGATCGTTTGCGGGCCCTAGCCACCTGGAGCGGAGCCGTTGCCGGTCTGCTGTTGATCGTGATCGGCGGCCTGATCCAGGCGGCCGTGCCCGTCCCGGCCAACGCTGGCGGCGTCGCCTTGATCCCCTTGCCGATCACCCTGCAGGTGCCGGCCTTGCTGTTGACGGCCCTGGTGTGTGGCCCCCGCGGAGCCATGCTGGCGGCGGTGGCCTACCTCTCCCTGGGGCTGTTCGAATTGCCGGTGTTCCATGGCGGGGGCGGGACCGCCTACCTGCTCGACCCTGGCTTCGGCTATCTGGCGGGGTTTCTGCCGGCGGCCTGGGTGACCGGCCGCCTGGCCCGTCAAGAAGGAATGGATGATCCCCTGGCCCTGGCGGGGGCCGCCGCCATCGGCCTGGCGGTGTTGCAACTCTGCGGAACCGTGAACCTGCTGCTCGGCAGCCTGGCTGGCCGTTGGGGCGTGGGGCTGCCCCAGTTGCTGCTCAGCTACAGCCTGGGCCCTCTGCTCCCTCAGTTGTTGCTCTGCTGCGCCATCGCCGTGCTGGCGCTGCCCCTGAGGCGGCTGCTGATGATCGAACGCCGATGAGTGGCCTTCAACGCCATCAGGTGAGGGTGCTGGTGTTGGCCGCAGGGGTGGTGGGCCTTGATCAGCTCACCAAAGCCCTTGCCCTCCAACACTTGAACCCCGGGATGGCCCTGCCGCTGCTGCCAGGCTTGCTGCAGCGACGGCTGGTGTTCAACACCGGTGCCGCCTTCAGCCTGTTCACCACCGCCACGCCGCTGCTGGGGGTCGTGAGCCTGCTGGTGGCCCTGGGGTTGGTGGTCTGGCTGCTGCGCAGCGGCCCCCTACGGTTCTGGCAGGGATGGGGGGCGGCCTTGCTGCTGGGGGGAGCGATCGGCAACGGCCTCGACCGCTGGCGCCTCGGCACCGTGATCGATTTCATTGAATTGGTACCGATCAACTTCCCCATCTTCAATGTGGCCGATGTGGCGATCAACCTCGCTGTGTTGTGCCTGCTGCTGGATCTGCTGAGACCCCATGGCACCCACCAGGGTTGAATCTGTGCGTGCCCGGATGGGTCAGCGCTTAGCCGCCGCCAACCGTCCTGGCACAGCGCTGCTGGAACTGTTTCTGCCGGGCCAGGGCAGCCGCCGCCTACCGCTCCACGGCGGTCTCTACCGCATCGGCCGCGACCCCGACCTGGAGGTGGTCATCGACCACCCGGCCGTGAGCAAGCAGCACGCTTACCTGGAACAGCAGGGCCGTCACTGGCTGTTGCTCGACAACGGTTCCACCAACGGGCTTTGGTGGCAGGGGCGGCGTATCCGGGAACTGCTGCTCAGCGATGGCGATGTGGTGCGTTTCGGCCCCAGCCAGGAGCCCGGTTTGCCGGAGATTGCCTTTCGCCGGCGTCCCACCCCGCGGTTGCCGCAGCTGGCCCGACTTCTGAGCCTGGGGCTTGGCGGCCTGGCGACGGTGGGCCTGGCCCTGCTCGGGCTCTCCGTTCTGCAGATGCCTGTGCGCGGCAGCCTGGCCACGGTGCGGGGACCTCTGGCCCTCTACGACCGCAGCAACAAGCCCCTCACCTCCGCCGAGTCCAGCCAACACCGGGAACAATCCACCCTGGCGGGCTACCCATCCGTGCTGGTGAAGGCGCTGCTGGCCAGTGAGGACAGCCGTTTCTGGTGGCATCCCGGGGTCGACCCGATCGGCACCGCCCGCGCCCTGGTCGCCAACCTGCTCGGGGGACGGGTGCTGGAGGGGGGCAGCACGCTCACTCAGCAGCTGGCCCGCAGCCTCTACCCCGACCAGGTGGGGCAGGGGGAAACCCTTGTGCGCAAGTGGCGGGAACTTCTTGTGGCCTTGCAGCTGGAGGCCCGATTCAGCAAGCACGACCTGCTGCTCAGCTACCTCAACCGTGTCTACCTGGGCGTCGGTTGGGGTTTTGAAGACGCCGCCCGGGCCTATTTCGGCAGGCCGGCCTCCCAGTTGCAGCTCGAGGAGGCGGCCTTGCTGGTCGGTTTGCTGCCCTCCCCCAATGGCAACGATCCCTGCAGCAATCCCCAGGCGGCGCTGGCGGCCCGCAACGGGGTCCTCAACAAGATGGCCGACACCGGCAAGATCAGCGCCGACCAGGCCCGGCGCAGCAGGCGGCAGCCGATCCAGCTGGGTCCCCAGGCCTGCCGGGGGGGCAGCGGCCTGCGGCCTGCCCCCTTCTACACCGATCAGGTGCAACAGGATCTGCAGAACCTGCTGGGGGCCGACGTGGCCGCCGAGGGAAACTTTCTGGTCGAAACCCACCTCGATCCCGTCCTCCAGAGCGTGGTCGAACGCCAACTGCGTCAGGAGCTCCAGGCCAGCGCCCCCCTGAGGGTCAGCCAGGGCGCTGTGGTGGTGCTGGATTCCCGCAATGGCGGCGTGCTCGCGATCGCCGGCGGCCGGGACTACCGCTACAGCCAGTTCAACCGCGCCAGCATGGCCCTCAGGCAGCCGGGCAGCACCTTCAAGCTGGTGACGTATCTGGCGGCCCTGGATCGGGGCCAACGGCCCACCGACGCCATCAGTTGCGCACCCCTGGAATGGGGCGGCCAGACCTTTGCCAGTCCCTGTGGCGGCCGGGTGAGCCTCACCCAGGCGTTCGCGATGAGCAGCAACACCGCCGCCCTTCGCCTGGCGCGCCGCGTCGGGCTGGATGCTGTCGTGCGAAAGGCCCAGGACCTGGGCATCACCAGCCCACTCACGCCGGTGCCCGGTCTGGCCCTTGGACAGAGTGAGGTGCGCTTGATCGAACTCACAGCCGCCTATGCGGCGGTGGCCAATGGGGGCATCTGGCACGCCCCCACCACGATCCGTCGGCTCACGGATGCCGAGACCTGTGGTGGCCTCGAGAGCGCCCGCTGCCGCGCCGCCCGTCGGACCGGCAAGCGGGCGGTCAATCCAGGCCGCCGTGTGATCAGAACGGAAACGGCGCTTCAGATGCAGGGGTTGCTGCGGGCGGTGGTGCGAAGCGGAACCGGCACCGCCGCTTACCTGGGCGGCCAGGAGGGCGGCAAGACCGGCACCACCAACGATGCCCGCGACCTGCTGTTCGTGGGCTACGAGCCCCGCCGGCACTGGGTGATCGGCATCTGGCTCGGCAATGATGACAACGCCCCCACTGCCAGCAGCAGTGCCCTGGCGGCGGGCCTCTGGAGCAGCATTGTGCGCAGCGCCGGGAGTGGCAGCCTCGCGCCCACAGCCAGGCTTTGAAGCGCCAACCCCCAGCCAGGCTCTGGTGGCTGCTGGCCCTGGCCCTGGTGGTGCTGGTGGTGGTGGCCTTCGTGGTGCAGGCGTTCAACAGCCTGCTCTGGCAGCTCAGCTACCTCCTGCCCAGCTGGCTGGTGGGGCCGGTGTTGCTGCTGCTGGTCGGTGGTGGCGCCCTGCTGCTGGGACGCCTGGCCTGGCCCTGGATCGCTGATCTGGGCGGCACGTCAAAAGGCAAGACCGACCCCAAAGCGCTGGAGCCGCCTCCCTCCTCGCGGCAGGAGGCGGCCCGCCGCAACCTGGCGGCGATCGATCAAGTGCTCGATCGGGTGCGTGATGAGGTGCAACGGGAGGCCTTGCGCCAGGAGCGGGAACGCATCGAAGCCGACCTGCAAAGGGGTGATCTGGTGCTGGTGGTGTTCGGCACCGGCTCCACCGGAAAAACGTCGCTGATCCGCGCTTTGCTCGATGAGGTCGTGGGCCAGGTGGGGGCAGCCATGGGCTCCACCGAGGGTTGCACCACCTACAGGTTGCGGCTGCGGGATCTCGATCGTGGCTTGCGGCTGATCGACACCCCGGGGGTTCTCGAAGCCGGTGGTGAAGGCCGCCTGCGCGAAACAACCGCCCGGCGTCAGGCCGCCCTGGCGGATCTGCTCGTGCTGGTTGTCGACGGGGACCTGCGGGCGGCTGAGATGGAGGTGTTCACGGCCCTCTCCAGCCTTGGCAAGCGTCTGCTGCTCGTGCTCAACAAGTGCGATCTGCGGGGAGAGGCCGAGGAGCGCCGCTTGCTGGAGCTGCTTCGCAGCCGCTGCCAAGGACGCATCGCCCCAGACGATGTGGTGCCCGCCAGCGCGGCGCCCCAGTCGGTGCCGATGCCTGGCGGCCGGCCCCACCAGCCGCAACCGGAGCTGGAGGCGCTTGTGCGCCGACTGGCTACCGTGCTGCACCAGGACGGCGAAGAACTGATCGCCGACAACATCCTTCTGCAGAGCCGACGCCTCTCCGACGCCAGCAGGGAGCTGCTGACGCGCCAGCGCCACAGCGACGCCGAGACCATCGTCGATCGCTACATGTGGATCGGTGCCGGTGTGCTGGTGGTGACACCCTTGCCGGTGGTCGATCTGCTTGGGGCCGCGGCTGTCAATGCCCAGATGGTCGTGGAGATCGGTCGCGTCTATGGCGTGACCCTCTCGCGCCAGACCGCCCAGGATCTGGCCGTCTCCGTGGGCCGAACCCTGGCCAGCCTTGGGGTGATCAAGGGTGGCCTGGGTTTGATCGCCACCGCCCTCAGCTTCAACCTGCCGGCCCTGATCGCGAGCAAGGCGCTTCAGGCGGTGGGGGCCGCCTGGCTCACGCGCATTGCCGGTCTGAGCTTCATCACCTACTTCGAGCAGGACCAGGACTGGGGCGACGGTGGCCTTCAGGAGGTGGTGCAGCGGCAATACGACCTGAACCGGCGTGATTCGGTGCTCAAACGTTTCCTGGAAGCCGCCTTCAACCGGGTGGTGGAGCCGCTGCAGCGGGGGAAGGATCCGCAGTTGCCGCCCCGGCCTGGGGGACCGCCTCGCCCAGGGCCATCCCGCCGAGGGCCTCAGGAGGAGGGGGAAGCAGGGGACCGCGGGCATCGAGCACCGTGATCAGCACCAGGTAAACAACACCAATCAGGATGGAAAGGGCGCCGGTGATGATCGCCAACCATCGGCCACGCCTGTCGTCGGCTTCTTTGGGGTTGTTGCTGCTCATCGCTTCAGGCCTGGTTCGATCAGGGAGGCCGCCACCACCGTCGCCAACTGGTTCAGATGCACCTCCTGGGTGTGGGGGTTACCCAGCACGGCCTTGAGATGATGGCGGCCCCGATAGAGGGGACGCGACAGCATCAGCTGATCCTCCAGCAACCGTTGACGGGTGCGCGCGGACCAACGGTCGGCCTGATCGCAGTCGACACCGATGGGCGTGAAGGCCAGCAGATGCAAGGGGCCACCCAGCAGCTCCAGCTCCAGGGGTTGGAGCTTGCACTCCAAGAGGCGCCGGCGTTCTATGGCACCGTCGATCACCGCGTCAATTCCCGAAAGGCCCAACTGACGCAGTCCAAGCCAGAGCTTGAGAACTTCACCCGAACGGGTGCCCTGCAGACCGCATTCACCGCCATGGGCCTCCCCCCAACTGGGTTCCATGTAGGGCAAACCGGTGCCGAAGGCCGCCAGCAGTTGTTCCGGCTGCTTTAGCAGCAGCGCCGAGGAGGTCTTGGTGATCCCCAGCAATTTCTGGGGATTGAGCGTGATCGAATCGGCCATCCCCAGGCCATCGACCCGATGGCGGTGGCGCGCGCTCAGGGCGCAGACCGCCCCGATCGCCCCATCCACATGCAGCCAGATCCCGGCGGGACGGCAGAGCGCGGCCAGCTCAGCGAGTGGGTCCACCGCCCCACGCACCGTGGTCCCGGCGGTGGCCACCAGGGCGATCACGGGACGACCCAGGCGCTTCAGTTCCCTCAACCGCTCGCTGACGCGCTCGAGATCGAGGCGCCCGAACTGATCCGTTGGAACGCTGATCAGAGCCTCGGGAGGCAGACCCATCACCGTGATCGCCTTCTGGAGCGACACGTGGGCATCGGCGCTGGTCAGCACCACCGCCCGGGGATCGTGGGCCAGACCGCGGCTGTGGCGCGCCGTCACCAGGGCGGTGAGATTGCTGAGGCTGCCGCCACTGGCCAGCACGCCGCCGCCGTTCTCACCGAGGCCCAGGCGGCGGGCCAGCCAGGCGCACAGATTGCGCTCGAGATGAGTGAGGCTGGGGGAGAGCTCTTCGGCCAGCAGATTGTTGTTCAGACCGGCACAGATCAGCTCGGCCACCACCGAGGCTCCCAGGGGCGGCGGATCCAGGTGAGCGATGGCGCCAGGATGGTTGGCGTTGTAGGCCCCCTCCATCACCAGCTGCAGATCCTCGAGCAGCCGGCCGCTGGGAAGGCCCTGGGCCTCAGGTTCCACCACCGGCATCACGCTCAGCACCGGCAAGGGCGGACGCTGCTCTGCCGTGGCCAGCCAACGGCAAAGCAGCGCGGACGCCTCGGCAAGGAAGGCTTCCAGGACCGGATCCCGTTGGGCGGGGTCGGGGAAGGGAAGCGGGTCGCCGTTCGGCTCCTGCTGGGGCGTGACGGCCAAGGTCGAGCCGGGAGGTCTGATCATTCTCCCCTGCAGGGTGTCAGCCTGTGGCCAAAATTCAGCTGAGGCGGATGGCCCCGGAGGCGTTCGAGTTCAAGCCATGCCCCATGGATGAACCGCTGCAGCGGCTTTGGATGGCTCGACTGACGCGGCTGGCGATGCGCATTGGTGAGCGGGGCGAGATCCCGGTGGCGGCCGTGATCCTCGATGGCCGTGGCTACGCCCTGGCCTGGGGCAGCAACCGCCGCGAGCGCCAGGCCGATCCCCTTGGTCACGCTGAACTGGTGGCGTTGCAGCGGGCCGCCAGGCTGCGGGGCGACTGGCGTTTCAATGACTGCACGCTGCTGGTGACGCTGGAGCCCTGCCCGATGTGCGCCGGGGCCCTGGTGCAGGCACGCATGGGCCGGGTGGTCTTTGGCGCCCGCGATCGCAAACGCGGGGCCCTGGGCAGCTGCCTGGATCTCTCCACCGACTCCAGCGCCCATCACCACATGGAGGTGGTGCCGGAGGTGGACGCGGCGGCGAACAGCCAGCTGCTCGAGGACTGGTTCAGGCGGCGACGGCGGCAACGACGGGAGCCCCAGCCTTGAAGGCCGGCAGTTCCTTCTCGAGCAGATCGAGCAGCAGATCCACGTTCTCAGGGGTGCTGTTGTAGCCCATCAGACCGATGCGCCAGACCTTGCCGGCGAGGGCGCCCAGGCCGCCACCCATTTCGATGCCGTACTTGTTCAGCAGGTGCAGGCTGAAGGCCTTGCCATCGACACCTTCTGGGATGCAGACGGTGGTGAGGGTGGGGAGCCGAAGTGGTTCGGGCACATGGAGCTCAAGGCCCAGACGCTCCAGACCGGCCCAGAGGCGCTCGGCGTTGCGGCGGTGACGGGCCCAGGCGTTCTCGATGCCCTCGTCGGCCAGGAGACGCAGGGCCTCGCGCATGCCGAAATTCATGTTCACCGGGGCGGTGTGGTGATACACCCGATTGCTGCCCCAGTACTGATTCAGCAGGGAGACATCCAGATACCAGTTGGGCACCTTGCCGCTGCGCGCACTGAGCTTGGCCTCGGCCCGAGGACCCATGGTGAACGGTCCCAGGCCGGGAGGGCAGCTGAGCCCCTTCTGGCTGCAGCTGTAGGCCAGGTCCACACCCCATGCATCCAGATGAATGGGCACCGCCCCAAGGGAAGTGACCGTGTCTAGCAGCAGCAGGGTGCCGTGCCGGCGGCAGAGCTCACCGATGCCCTCCATGGGCTGCAGCACGCCGGTGGAGGTTTCAGCGTGGACCAGGGCCAGGATCGCCGGTCTGTGTTGCTCCAGGGCCGCTTCGATTTCAGCGAGGCTGAAGGCCTCGCCCCAGGCGCGCTCGATCGTGTGGACCTCGGCCCTGTAGCGCTCGGCCATATCCACCAGGCGCAAGCCGAAGTAGCCCTTGACGGCGACCAGCACTCTGTCGCCCGGTTCGACCATGTTGGCGATGGTGGCCTCCATGGCGGCGCTTCCGGTGCCGCTCATCGGAATGGTGAGGCGATTGTCGGTCTGCCAGGCGTAACGCAGCAGCTCCTGCACCTCGCCCATCAGCTCGATGTAGAGCGGATCGAGGTGCCCGATCGGCATGCGCGAGAGCGCCGCCAGCACCGTGGGATGGGCATTGGAGGGACCTGGACCCAGCAGCAGACGATCAGGCGTGGCGATCGGGGCCAGCTGCTGCCTGTGGCGATCGCTCACGGGGACGGAAGAGGAAGGGAGGGCCAAGTCCTGAACCGGAGAAGAAACAAGTGGAATGAAGCCTAATCAGCGACGCGATCGCCTCAGCGGGCGCGCACGTTCGTGGCCGCCAGACCCTTGGCCATGTGATCAAAAGGAACCCGCACCAGAGCCGCCTGGGGGAAGCCAGCCTCCGCCAACATCTCGATCACCACATCGCCCAGCAGGGCGATGCCGCGCACGGTGGGGCCGGTGGGCACCCCCAGGCTCTTGTAGGTGTTATCGAGACCATTGAGCACCCGCTCATCGAGGATCTGGGGGTCGTCGGCCACCAGGGCGTAGCTGGCGTAGCGCAGGAAGTAATCGAGGTCGCGCAGACAGGCCGCCCAGCGGCGTGTTGTGTAGGCGTTTCCGCCGGGAAGCAGCAGTTCAGGGTCTTGGGCGAACAGCCGTTGGCTGGCCTCGCGCACGATTTCTCCAGCCTCACGGTTGATCAGCTCGGCGGCGGCCAGGCGGACCTCCGCTTCTGCGAAATAACTGCCGGCCCGCTCGAGGGCCTCGCTGTCGAAGTAGCGCCCCAACTGGTCGTAGCGGCCGATCAGGCCCGTGATGGCATCACGCATGTCGCTCAGATCGACGCACCTGGGCGGAAACTAGCACCCGCAAATGAGCAAAACCCAGTCTCCACGCAGGATCTGGCGAATCTGACAGAAACGGTTACGCAAGCAGGCACAGGCCATCGATCAGCCTCCATGGCCGAGCCAACAGTCGCAACCGACACCAAGGGGCCTGCGAGGGCTGCCTACGTTCCGCCCGCTTCCCCACCGGGACGCCGACCATTGCTCGATTCCCCCCTTCCATGGCCCAGTCAGCCCAGGACGTCCTCCGCCAGATCAAGGATGAGGAGATCGAACTGATCGATCTCAAGTTCGCCGATCTGCACGGCAAGTGGCAGCACCTCACGGTCCACGCCGATCTGATTGTGGCGGATTCCTTCAGCGAGGGGCTGGCCTTCGACGGCTCCTCGATCCGTGGCTGGAAGGCGATCAACGAATCGGATATGGCGATGGTGCCTGATCCCGCCACCGCCTGGATCGACCCCTTCTACCGCCACAAGACCCTCAGCCTGATCTGCTCGATCAAGGAACCCCGCAGTGGCCAGCCCTATGGCCGCTGCCCCCGTTCCCTGGCCCAGAAGGCCGTTGAACACCTGCGCAGCAGCGGTCTTGCCGACATGGCCTTTTTCGGCCCAGAGCCAGAATTCTTCCTGTTCGACGACGTCCGTTACAACTCCAGCGAGGGTGGGTGCTTCTACAGCGTCGATTCGATCGAGGCTCCATGGAACAGCGGTCGCCTCGAGGAGGGCGGGAACCTGGCCTACAAGAACAATGTCAAGGAGGGTTACTTCCCGGTGGCTCCCAACGACATCTTCCAGGATGTTCGCAGCGAGATGTTACTCACCCTTGCTCAGCTGGGAGTGCCGATCGAAAAGCACCACCATGAAGTGGCCGCAGCTGGGCAGCAGGAGCTGGGCATCAAGTTCGCCGAGCTGATCAATGCGGCGGACAACGTTCTCATCTACAAGTACGTGGTGCGAAACGTGGCTCGAAAATACGGCAAGACCGCCACGTTCATGCCCAAGCCCGTCTTCGACGACAACGGCAGCGGCATGCATGTGCACCAGAGTCTCTGGAAGGGGGGACAACCCTTGTTTTATGGAGAGGGCACCTATGCCAACCTCTCCCAGACTGCGCGCTGGTACATCGGCGGACTGCTCAAGCACGCCCCCAGCTTCCTGGCCTTCACCAACCCCACCACCAACAGCTACAAACGGCTGGTACCTGGATTTGAGGCCCCGGTGAATCTGGTGTATTCCCAGGGCAACCGTTCCGCCGCCATCCGCATACCGCTCACGGGCCCAAGCCCGAAGGCCAAGCGCCTGGAATTCCGCTCCGGCGATGCCCTGGCGAACCCCTATCTGGCCTTCAGCGCCATGCTTCTGGCCGGTCTTGATGGCATCAAGAATCAGCTGGATCCAGGCGATGGCACCGATGTGGACCTGTTCGAGCTCTCCGCCCATGAACTGGCCAAGATCTCCACGGTTCCCGCCTCCCTTGGCGGCGCCCTCGAAGCCCTCGAAGCGGACAAGGACTACCTGCTGGCCGGTGGAGTGTTCAGCGAGGACTTCATCAGCAACTGGATCGCTCTCAAGTACGAGGAAGTGCAGCAGCTGCGTCAGCGGCCCCACCCCTACGAATTCAGCCTCTACTACGACGCCTGATCGCTCGAACTGATCGCTCGAACTGATCGCTCGAACTGATCGCTCGACGGCTGGGCGGGCGTCGGACGCCCAACAGCTTCAGCGGCGCTGCTGCAGTTGCTCCATGGCGCTGTCATGCAGATGCCGTTCATGGGCCTGGCGGCGGGCCCAGGCCAACTGCTGGCCGATGGCATCCCTGTCGCCGTTCAGGTCGTGATGGGTGGTGATCTGGGCCCTCCGGGCGGCGCTGCGGCGGCGCTCACGGCCATGGAGAGTCGCCCAGATCAGATGCTCCCTGTCCACCGTCAAGGCCGATCCCCGGGCGTCGGCCTGGATCACGGCTCTGGTGGCGTCCAGGTCTGAGCTGGCGTCCAGGGCCATGGTCCACTCAGTGGCCCCCGGCTGCCAACGACCGTTATCCATGGAGCCTCGTCCCGTCTGGGTCAATTCTGTAGCTGTCACTACTGAAGTTGGTCGTCGTACGTCAATCTTCACGGCGACCCGCTGCCCCGGCGCGAGGGCCAGTGCGCCCACAGCGGAGGCCCCCATCGGTTGGAATGGGGGTCAATGAGGGAACTCCCATGCCGGATCTGGTCACCAAGCTGGCCTACCAGACCCTGCAGCAGGGCAAGAGCTTGATGGGGTTGGCCCATAAGGAGCTGAGCACGCGCTTAATGGGCCTGCTTGATCCAGTCAATGTCCCCAAGACCGTCCCGGTTTCGAGCGAGGTGCTGCAATCCATGCGGGCCTCGATGGAGCGGCTCCTGGCGCTTGACTGGGAGGAAGCGGAACGGGGCCTCTACCCGGCCTCGCTGCTGTTCGATGCACCCTGGCTTGACTGGGCCACCCGTTACCCGCTGGTGTGGCTCGACATGCCGCTGATCTGGAATCGGCGCAGCCAGCGCAAGGTGCGGGATCTGCCCGACGATGTGCGGCCTGAGGACTACCCGGGCTATTACCTGCAGAACTTTCATCACCAGACCGACGGCTACCTCAGTGATCACTCCGCCGCCCTCTACGACCTGCAGGTCGAGATCCTGTTCAACGGCAGCGCCGATCCGATGCGCCGGCGGGTGCTTCAGCCCCTGGTGCGAGGTCTGCGGACGTTCGCCGAACGCTCCAGCAGGCAGCTGCGGGTTCTGGACGTGGCCACCGGTACCGGCCGCACCTTGCGTCAGATGCGCGGATTACTGCCGGAGGCCCAGCTGGTGGGCCTCGACCTCTCGGCCTCCTACCTGCGTCAGGCCAACCGCTGGTTGAGCCAGCAAAGCCACGAACTTCCCCAGCTGGTGCAGGCCAATGCCGAGCAGATGCCCTTCGCCGATGGAACCATGCAGGCGGTGACCTGTGTGTTCCTCTTCCATGAGTTGCCAAGGGAGGCGCGACAGAACGTGCTCAAGGAGTGCTTCAGGGTGCTGGAGCCCGGTGGGGTGCTGGTGCTGGCGGATTCGGTGCAGATCGCCGATTCACCTCAGTTCATGGCCGTGATGGAAAACTTCCGGCGGATGTTCCATGAGCCCTATTACCGCGACTACATCGCCGACGACATCGAGGCGCATCTGCGTGACGCCGGTTTTGAAGGGGTGGCCGGCGAAAGCCATTTCATGACCAGGGTCTGGAGTGCCCGCAAGGCGGCCGCCTGAACCCATCCGGCTCACGCCGCTGGCTTCTGAGGTGCTGGCCTCAGCGGTGCAGGCAGAGGGCCAACAACAGCCCGCCGCCACCCCAGCGCAGGGCCGTCCAGAGCACGTTCTCGCTCCAGTCGCTCCCGCGCAGGGCCGGGGGCAAGGGATCCAGCAACCGCTGGGCGGTTGACAGACGCTGGCGCAGGCGTCGGCTGCTGGAGCCGTTCTCGCCTTTGCTGAGCCGATCGGCACGGCTCACCTGACCCAGCAGCACGCTGAGTGCGTGCAACCAGCGGCCAGTGGGATAGGGAGTGCGCGATGGGCGGGCCATGGGGCCAGGATGGACCGAGGCTGCCCCTGTCGTCCAGTGTCCGAATCGATTGCCCAGCCGATTCCCGTGACCATGGCCAACCGCCATGGCTGGCCTTCGGGCAGCGCGGAGGCCGCGATCCAGCTCCACCGGCTGTTGACGATTCAGGATCGAGACTGGCATGCCCTCAAAAGCCAGGCGGACCGCCGGGGCGCCGAACAACTGGCCGCCGCCCTTGTGCAGTTATTGAGCGCTGATCGCTGCAGCGGGGGCGAACAGGACCAGGCCCGTCGCCAGGCCATCGAGCTGGCGGAGCATGCCCTGGGCTGGCTCAGACGCGAGCGGAAGGATCCCGGCTGCCCGCAGCACGGTCGATGAGCCGACTGGCCATCGACGGAGTCCGCCGGGCCGCCACCTGCAGGCGGTTGCCGCGGCGACTCCAGCGCACGTCGTCGAAACAGTGCTGAATCAAAAAGAAGCCCCGTCCCCCCGCCGCATCCTTTCGTTCTGGAAGTCCGATCCTGCGGGCATCGGCGGGGACCCCGCACCCCTCGTCCTGGATCTGCCAGACATACCAACGTGGGCTGACGATGCGGCGGATGCGCAGGCATTTGCCTGGATCGCAGCCGTTGCCATGGCGAACGGCGTTGACCAGGGCCTCCTGCAGACCGAGCTGCAAGCGCTCCAGCTCCTCGGCCATGGTGATCGGCTCCAGCAGCAGCTCGACAAGGGGGGCCAACCGCAGGGTCGACGGGGTGATGAAGTCGGCCCAGCGCAACGCCATTCCGCCTGATCGATCACTTTTGACCCTAACCCTCAGCACGCTCCTTCAGGGCGGGATGGGCCAGCAAGGCATCCATCAGACGCACACCGCGTAACTGGTTGATCAAAGGCATGTGACCCTCGGGGGCGTCCAGCGTCCAGGTGAAGGCCGATGGATAGCGGGTCCAGACACCGTCCTGTTTCCAGCCCAGGCGGGGCCACAGCCGCTCCCAGCGGCCGTCCTGGGCGCGCAGGAGCCGGGCCTGCACCGAAAAGCCGAAGCGCCCACGTGAATAGACCGTCCAGAGACGATCGAGGCTCACCAGATCGGTGCCGCTGATCGGCGCCACCTCGCTGTAGTACACGTAGCCGCGCCGCTCCGCCTCGCAACCGGCCAGACGGCGTAGCACGTCGCTGGTGAGGCGATCGGCGGCCTCGAAGTTCTGTCGCATGAGCTGCTGCTGGAGCGGCCCGTGGTCGATGCCCTGCTCACTGGGGGCCCGCAGCCAACCGATGGGATGGCTTGCCAGGAAGGCCGAGCTCAGGTCGTCGCTGTCTTCGAGCAACAGCTGGATCAGTGCGCCAGGCCCCCAGTCATCGCCATCGGGGTCACACCGCTTCAACCGCTCCACCACCATCGGCCGCCACTCCTGACGGCGGCTGATCAGCGGGGTCAGCAGGCCGCGACGCTGGCGTAGCGATGCGCCCAGAAACTGATCCAACAGCTGCTCGGCGCTCAGGGCTGAGGAGACGGGGGGGCCGGAGAGCATGGTGACGGGCCGGCATCTCGGTGCGCCAGCATGGCCCACTATGTCAGGCCAACCCAGGCCAGGCCTGGCTCCGAAGCGCTGATTGCCGATGGTCAACCGCTTGCCTCTGGAGGCCTTTCTCAGTCAAGGCGGACCACTGATTGACGTGCGCAGTCCGGTGGAATTCGAGCAGGGGCACCTGATCGGCTCGATCAACCTGCCGCTGTTCAGCGATGGGGAGCGGGCCGAGGTGGGAACCACCTACAAAAGCCTCGGTCGCCAGGAGGCCGTGCGGCAGGGCTTGCGCTTGGTGGGCCCCAAATTGACGAAGCTCTCCGATGGGCTGCTGGTCCAGGCGTCTGGCGCTGGAGCCAGCCCCTTGCGGCTTCTCTGCTGGCGAGGGGGGATGCGCTCGGCCAGCATGGGTTGGCTTGCCGGCAGCCTTGATCTGCCCGTGGTCTTGCTGGAGGGGGGCTACAAAGCCTTCCGTCGCTGGGTGCTCGAGCGCTTTGAGCAGAGATGGCCCCTGCGTGTGCTCGGGGGTCGCACCGGCAGTGGCAAAACCGAACTGCTGCTCGCCTTGGCCGAGCGTGGGGTGGCGGTGATCGATCTCGAGGGGCTGGCCCAGCACCGCGGCAGCAGCTTCGGAGGTCTGGGGCGGCCCATCCAACCGAGCAGCGAACAGTTCGAAAATCTTCTGGCCACGGAGCTCGACCGCCACCGCGGCGCCAGCGAAATCTGGCTGGAGGCCGAATCCGCCCAGGTGGGGCGTTGCCGCATCCCTGGAGCCCTCTGGCACCAGATGGGGAACGCACCAGTGCTGGCGATCGAGCGCCCCCTGGAGAACCGTCTGCAGCGGCTGGTGGCCGACTACGGCCAGCAGGATCCGCTCGGCCTGGAGCAGGCGACCCTGCGGATCGCCAAGCGCCTGGGGCCCCAGCGCACGACGGCCGCACTTGAAGCCCTGAGGGTCCAGGACTGGCGGGGCGCCTGCCTGCAGATGCTCGACTACTACGACCGTTGCTACGACCGCGAGTTGTCCCGGTCCCAGGGCCTGGCCGCCGGCGGGCCCCAACGGCTGGACCTGGGCAGCCTCAATGCCGCCGCTTCCGCCGAAAGGCTGCTGCGGGAGAAGCTGGTTGATGACCGCTGCCTAGGATCATGATTTCTGGGCGCGGGCCATGGCTGCCATTCAGTTCTTCCGTGGTGTCGATGAACCCGTCGTGCCCGACATTCGTCTGACCCGCTCAAGGGATGGACGCACCGGCCAGGCGCTGTTCGTGTTCGAGGAGCCCGAAGCGCTGGCGCCTGAAGCCTTCGGTGACATCACCGGCATGTTCCTGATTGATGGCGAAGGCGAACTGGTGACACGGGATGTGAAGGCACGCTTCGTGAACGGCAAGGCCAGTGCGATCGAAGCCACCTACACCTGGAAGTCCACGGCCGATTTCGAGCGTTTCATGCGCTTTGCCGAAAGCTACGCAGGCAGCCATGGGCTCGGCTATGCCGCCAACGCCCCCGCTTCTGACGCCCCCGCCGACGCAGGGTCCGATGCCAGTCCCGACGCCGATGGCGACCCCGCTGCCGTCGAGGGCTGAGCTGGTTTGAAATTCGCCGATTGGCTGGGACTGGCGGCCACCATCGCCGCTGTGGCGCTCCTCTGGAGCCTGCGGTCGGTGCTGGTGCTGCTGTTCGCGGCTCTGGTGCTGGCGATGGCGCTCTGCACGCTCGTGGGTGCCGTCAAAGAGCGATTGAAGGTCGGTCGGGCTCTGGCCCTCTTGATCAGCCTGCTGCTGCTGGCCCTCCTGGCGGCGGTCCTGACGACGGTGGTGCTGCCGCCGTTCATGGCCCAGTTCAGCCAGCTGCTGGGCAAGTTGCCCGAGGCTGGCCAGGAGTTGCTGCAATTGCTGCGCCAATGGCTGGCCCAGGGCAGCCAGATGATCTACGGCCGCAGCGACGGCGGTTGGAGCTGGCTGCAGCAGTCCTTGCCGATCAACGGGGATGGGGGTTCGGCCCTGGCCTCGGGTCTGGGGACCGGGGCGCTGAGGCTCTTGGGACTGGCTGGGAACCTCGGCAGCGGTTTGGTTCAGCTGCTGTTCGTCGGGGCGGTCAGCCTGATGATCGCCGTGCAGCCGCTGGCCTACCGCGAGGTGGCGATCCTGTTGCTGCCATCCTTTTACCGCAGGCGCGGGCGCCAGGTGCTGGAGCTCTGCGGCACGGCCCTGAGCAGTTGGATGGTGGGAGTGCTGATCAGCTCCTTCTTCGTGGCCCTGCTCTCCGGCCTGGGGCTGATGCTGCTCGGGGTGAAGCTGGTGGTGGCCAATGCCCTGCTGGCAGGGCTGTTGAACATCATTCCCAACGTCGGCCCCACCATGAGCACGGTGTTTCCCATGGCCGTGGCGGTGCTGGATTCGCCCTGGAAGTCCCTGGCGGTGCTGGTGCTCTATGTAGTGGTTCAGAGCCTGGAGAGCTACGTGATCACCCCCTCGGTGATGCATGCCCAGCTGAAACTGCTGCCGGGCCTCACCCTCAGCGCCCAATTCCTGTTCACGGTGATGTTCGGTCCCCTTGGCCTGTTGCTTGCGCTGCCGATGGCGGTCTGCCTGCAGGTGATCGTGCGCGAAGCGGTGATCCGTGATCTGCTGGATCCCTGGAAGCGACAACGGCTCAGCCCATGAGTTCGCGCAAATTGCTGGGGTTGCTGGCCGTGGTGGTGGCTGGCCTGCTGCTCTGGGAACTGCGCTGGGTGCTGCTGGTGTTCTTCGGGGCCGTGGTCCTGGGGGTGGCCCTCGATGTGCCCGTCACCCTGCTGCGGCGCCTGTTCCCCCTCAACCGACCCACGGCCCTGGCGATCGTGCTGACGGTGATCGTGGTGCTGGGCTACCAGATCACCACCCTGCTGCTGCCAGAGGTGGTGCAGCAGATCAATGAGTTCACCAGCCTGGTGCCGGAACTGTTGGCACGACTGAGCGAGTTGGTGGGCAAGAGCCCCGCACTCAAGAGTTTGGAGAGCCAGCTCAACGCCCTGACCACCTTCGATCGCCTCCAGCCCATCGGTGCCCAGCTGCTGGGCATTGCCGGCGGTGCCGCCAACAGCACCATCCAGCTGATGTTGATGGCTCTGCTGGCCCTGCTGCTGGCCCTCGATCCTCGAAGCCACCAGCGGATGCTGATCGCTGCCACACCGAGTTTCTATCGCGGGCCGATGCAGCATCTGCTCCACGACGCTCGTCAGGCGTTGGGGGGCTGGCTGGCGGGCATGACGATCTCGGCGATCACCGTGTTCCTGTTCACCTGGGCCGGTCTGGCGATCCTTGGCGTGCCCCTGGCCTTGCTGAGCGGCCTTGTCTGCGGCGCGCTCACCTTCGTTCCCACCATCGGCCCCACCTTCGCAACCCTGCTGCCCCTGGCGGTGGCCCTGCTGATCTCCCCGGCCAAGGTGGTGCAGGTGTTGGTGCTGCGCCTGTTGATCCAGAACGGCGAAGCCTTCCTGCTCACGCCGATCCTGCTGAGCCGCACGGTGAACCTGCTGCCCACGGTGGCGCTGATGTCGCAACTCTGCCTCGGGGCGCTGTTGGGACTTCCTGGGGTGTTGCTGGCCCTGCCCCTTGTGGTGGTGCTCCAGGTGGTGGCCCAGCAGGTGCTGGTCAAGGAAATCATGGATCCCTGGACCGGACCAGGGTCCTAGCGATAGCGCCGCAGCAGGGAAGGCATCGCCACCAGCACAGCCACCGCCAGGGGATGGCTGAACAGGGCAAAGGAAAGCGAGGACCAGGTGAAGTGCTGACTGAGCAACACCGCTTCACTCTGCAAATCCGCCAGGGCCAGGATCAGGAGCAGCAGGGGTACAAGCCGAAAGCCTTTCAAGCTCAAGGGGCCGACACTGGCTTTGGCTTGGGTGCTGACCAGATCAGCGGCAGCAGGGTTGGCGCCACGGCGATACTGGACCAGCTGCCGGCGGCGATGCCCACCGCCAGGGCAATGGCAAACCAGTAAAGGGTGCTGCCGCCGAAGAAGATCAGGCCCAGCAGCGGCAACGATGTGGTCAAGGAGGTGTAAAGGGAGCGAGTGAGGGTGGCGTTGACGGCGTCATCCACCTGATCGGTCACGGGCAAATCACCCAGAGCTGCCTGCTTCTCGCGGATCCGGTCAAACACCACCACCGTGTCGGTGACGGAGTAGCCCGCCACCGTGAGCAGGGACACGGCGAACAGCGTGTCCACCTCGATGCCGCCGATCAGGCCCAGCCAGGCGAACAGACCACAGGTGACCAGCACGTCGTGGACCAGACAGAGAATGGCCAGAAGGGCGTAGATCCGGTCATAACGAACGGTGATGTAGAGGGCGATCAGGGCGAAACTGACCAGAAGGGACTGGACGCTGCTGGTCAGCAACTGGGCCCCGAGGGTGGGGCCGATGGTGTTCACCTGGGTGCCCTTGGTGGAGAGCGGTCCGAGCAGGGGCCCAAGACCTTTGACCACCGCGTTGGTCTGCTCGGGGCTGAGGGCGCTCAGCCTCAGCAGCGCGGTTTCGCCTTTATCGAGCAGCTGCACGGAGGCGCCGCTGAGGTTGGGGGTCGCCCCCTTCTCGCCGGCGGGCAGGGTCAGCTTCTGCAGGCCTGCCCGCACCTGCTCGGCCTGGAGTTGGGCGCAGTCAGCTCCGCACTGGCGCGTGAGTTGGATCTGGGTGCCGCCGGTGAAGTCGAGACCGGGCTTGAGGGGAGAGCCGATCGAGGGACTCAGCCAGCTCAGGGTCATGCCCACCAGGCTGAGAACGCAGGCCAGACCAGAGATCCACCAGCACAGCACCCGGTGGCGGTTGATGCGAAAGCGAGGGTTGATGGCTCTCGGGGGCGGGGAGCCGGGAAGGGGGGCAGTGGAGGAAACCATGGATTCAGGCGGCTCCAGCGGGGAGCTGATCGGCGGAGATGAAATAGCGGATGCGACGCAGGGCGGGGTAGCTCATCAGCAGGCGCAGCAGGGTGCGGGTGCAGCTCAGGGCGGTGAACAGGCTCAGCAGCGTGCCGATTCCCAGGGTGATGGCGAATCCCTTGACCAGACCGGTGCCGAGGGCGAACAGGGCGATGCAACTGATCAAGGTGGTGACGTGACCATCGAGGATCGAGGAGAAGGCCAGGGAAAAGCCCGTGTCGATGGATCGAATCAGGGTGTTCCCCGCCCGCAGTTCTTCCTTGACCCGCTCGAAGATGAGCACGTTGGCATCCACCGCCATACCGATGCTGAGGATGAAACCAGCGATGCCTGGAAGGGAAAGGGTCACCGGAATCAAGGCGTAGATCGCCAGGTTGAACAGGGAATAGAGGCTCAGAGCCGCTACCGCCACGCCGCCGGGCAGGCGATAGACCACAACCATGAACACAGCCACCAGGGCCAGACCCGAGAGGCCCGCGAGCAGGCTGGAGCGGATGTTCTCGGCCCCTAGCGACGGGCCCACGGTGCGCACCTCGATGATCTTCACAGGCAGCGGCAGGGAGCCCCCCCGGAGCTGCACCTCCAGATCACGGGCCTCATCGGCGGTGAAGTTGCCGGTGATGCTGGCAGAGCCACCGCTGATGCCCGCCACGGCGAATTCCTGACCCACGCTGGCTTCGCTGATCGAGCGACCGTCGAGCACGATCCCCAGAAGTCTTCCAGTCCCTGCGATCGATTTGGTCAGTTCGGCGAACTTGCGCCCCCCCTCCTGGTTGAAGGAGAGGGTCACGTCCCAACCCACGCCGGTCTGTTGCTGCTGACGCCCCGCGGTGACCAGATCCTTGCCGGTGAGCAAGGGCGGCTCGTAGAGGGCAATGATCCGGCGGTTGACCTCCGTGAGCAGCGCTTCGAGCTGATCGGCTTCGCTGCTGCCCTCGGGCAGCTTCAGCCCCAGGCCGCTGAGGGCTTTCGCCCGTTCATCTGCCGAGAGCCGGGTGGGGGGCGGTGCGGCCGGCTCACCATTCGCACCAGGCTCGGTTTGGCTCTTGCGACCCTTGACCAGGGCCAGCACCGCCTGGACCTGGCGCTTGAGCTTCAGCAGTCCCTGCATCTCCTGTTCGGTGCCGGGTTTCTGGGCCCGAAACTCGAGCAGGGCCGTGGTGCCGAGCACCTTGGCGGCCCGGCTGGGGTCCTGTTCGCCGGGGAGTTGCAGCACCAGCTGGTTGTCGCCCACGGTCTGGAGGGTGGATTCGGCCACCCCGAGGCCATTGATCCGGCGCTCCAGCACCTCCTTGACGGCATCGCGCTGCTCGGCGGTGACCTTGGTGATCGCACCGGCCGGCATCACCTCGAGGGTGAGCTGGCTGCCTCCACGCAGATCAAGGCCCAGTTGAAGGGGGTAGGCGGCCAGCAGGGCGCCGGCGCTGATGGCCAGGGCCAGGATCAGGGCCAGCCATCCCTGTTGTCGTGCCATCTCAGATCCGCCCTGCCTTGAGTTGGCGCGCGGTTTCGACGATCTGATGGGGCTGAATGATCGTCAGGTTTTCCAGGTTGCCGTTGTAGGGGGTGGGGATGTCCTGGCTGGAGAGGCGAATCGGACGAGCGTCGAGGTCGTCGAAGCAGTGTTCGGTGATCAGGGCGATCAGCTCAGCGCCGATGCCACCGGTTTTCATGCACTCCTCGACGATGATCACCTTGTGGGTCTTGCGAATCGATCGGGCGATCGTCTCCATGTCGAAGGGCTTGAGGCTGATCAGGTCGATCAGCTCCACGTCGATGCCTTCGGCTTCCAGCTGCTCGACGGCCTTGAGACAGTGGTGGCGCATGCGCGAGTAGGTGAGGATCGTCACGTCCTTGCCTTCCCGCACCAGATCGGCCTGGTCCAAGGCACAGACGTAGTCCCCGTCGGGTAGTTCTTCGCTGAGGTTGTAGAGCAGCACGTGCTCGAAGAACAGCACCGGGTTGTTGTCGCGGATGGCGGCCTTCATCAGGCCCTTGGCATTGGTGGGGGTGCTGACGGCCACGATCTTGATGCCGGGGACGGCGTGGAAATAAGCCTCCAGGCGCTGGCTGTGCTCGGCCCCCAGCTGCCGGCCCACCCCGCCGGGACCGCGCACCACGGTGGGAATGGTGTAGTTGCCGCCGCTGGTGTAACGCAGCATCCCCATGTTGTTGGAGATCTGGTTGAAGGCCAGCAGCAGGAAGCCCATGTTCATGCCCTCCACGATCGGGCGCAGGCCCGTCATCGCGGCACCGACAGCCATGCCCGTGAAGCTGTTCTCGGCGATGGGTGTGTCCAGCACCCGCAGCTCCCCATACTTCTCGTAGAGGTCCTTGGTGACCTTGTAGGAACCGCCGTACTGGCCCACGTCTTCGCCGAAGACGCAGACATGGGGATCGCGGGCCATTTCCTCGTCGATGGCGTCCCGCAGGGCGTTGAAGAGCAGGGTCTCGGCCACGGTGGTGGATCGTCCGGCCAGGGCCGGGGCTGTTCTGGCAAGGCCAGAGGTGCCGCCAACTTATCTCAGTCGGCTTCGCCGCCGGACCCCGTGGCGGCGGCGGGCCGCAGGCTGCGCAGGAACACCAGAAACAGCCCGAGGCCCACAAAGGCGAAGCTGAAGGTGGCCAGGAAGCTGGTGCCCACCACCATCGTCTTGACGGCGGTGCCGATGCTCTGGGCGATCGGAGCCTTGTAGGAAGGCGGATGGACGGCGTAGTAGTCCAGCACCCGTTGGCTGATCCCCAGGCTGACCCAGGCCAGCACAAGGCTGGTGAGTGAACCGGAGAGAAAGCTGAGCGGCCCCTTGCGGGGCCGGGCGTCTGCGGAGTTCTCGCTGCTGCTTGGACTTGAGCGATCCGCCTCGATCACCCCGCCGGGGGCCTCTGGGCGCCGTGGGGGGTCAGCAGGATCGTCAGGGTCGTCGCCGGGGTAATCGGTGATCATCGCTCGATTCTGGCCGAATCCCCGCCGCCGCCCGCACCGGTGAACCCGCAACACCAGGACTCGAAACCTTCCTGCTCCAAGGCCTGCCCCAGGGACTCGCGCGCCAGCTCGGCCGCCTCCAGGCTGGGGAAGAGGGCAAACAGGCTGGGACCTGATCCGCTCATCGCCACTGCGATCGACCCCTCGGCCCTGCGCAGCAGGGCCAGCCCCGTCCGCACGCTGGCCTGCTCCGGCTCCACCACCGATTGCAGGTCGTTGCGCAGGGGCGGCCATGCCCGCTCGCCCCGCAGGGCGGCCTGGAGGGGGCCTGTGCGCAAGGACGAACGGCGTTGCTCGAAATCAGCCTCGCTCTCCAGGTAGAAATCCCCGCGCAGCTCCCTGCAACGGCCGTAGGCCCAGGGGGTGGAAACGCTGGCGGACGGATCTTTGATCAACAGCACCCCCAGGGGGGGGGGCGTTCCCAAGGCCAGTGGTTCGAGCCGCTCACCGCGCCCGAAGCAGAACTGGCTGCCGCCATCGAGGCAGAAGGGCACATCCGAGCCCAGCTCGGCCGCCAGCGCATGCAACTCCAAAGCGCTCAGGTTCAGGTTCCAGAGCTGAGCCAGGCCCCGCAGGGCGGCGGCCCCATCACTGGAGCCCCCCGCCAGGCCGGCACCAATCGGAATGCGCTTGCTGAGCCGCAGGTCGGCCCCCAGATCGGTTCGCCCGCAGTGTCGGCGCAGGCCTTCGGCCGCCTTCACGATCAGGTTGCTGCCGTCGGTGGGCAGATCTCCCCGGTCGCAATGGAGCCGGATCTGAGCGTCATCCCGGCGGCTGAGCTCCAGGGAGTCGGCCAGGTCGATGGTCTGCATCACCATCGCCAGCTCATGGAAGCGATCGGGCCGCAGGCCCAGCACCTCCAGGTGCAGGTTGATCTTGGCCGGAGCCAGGACGCTCAGGTCAGCCATGGGAGGGGGTGGAGCCGGCGGCGGCGGGGCTGGCCTGATTCAAACCGGCCGCCAGGGCCACCCAACGCTCCGGAGCCAGTTCCTGGGGCCGCTGGCGCAGGTCGATGCCCGCCGCCGTGGTGACCGTCTCCAATCGATCGCTCGGCAGCAGGCCGGCCAGGGTGTTGCGCAGCATCTTGCGGCGGGCGGCGAAGCAGCGCCGCAGCAGCAGCTCCACCTGCGCGGCCAGCTGCGGCTCCAGCCTTTGCTCGGGGGCCATCGGGGCGAGCACGATCACCTCCGACATCACCTTTGGCGGCGGCTGAAAGCAGCGGGGCGGCACCGGGCAGACGGCGCTGCAGCGTGCCAGCAGCTGCATTCGCACGCTCAGGGCGCTGAAACTGCTGCTGCCGGCCCTGGCCCTGATGCGCTCGCCCACCTCCTGCTGCACCAGCAGCACCAGCCGCCGGTAGGGGCGTTCCACCGGCCGATCCAGCCGCCCCACCAACCGTTCCAGGAGCGGGCCGGTGATGTTGTACGGGATGTTGGCCACCACCTTGTCCGCCTCCGGCAGGGGCAGGGCCAGCACGTCACCCTCACTGAGTTCAAAACGCGGATCCGCCCCGAAGGTCTGGCGCAGGCCCGCCACCAGATCGCGGTCCAGCTCAATGGCCCGCACCAGTGCCGCCGGCGAGGCCAGCAGCCGCTCGGTCAGCGCGCCTTGACCGGGACCCACCTCCAGCACCCGCTCGCCGGGCATCAGCTCGGCGGCGGCCACGATCCGGTCAAGCACCGCCTCATCTTTCAACCAGTGCTGGCCAAAGCGTTTGCGCGCCCGGTGGTCCGCGAAGGTCATCGAGGCAACCGCCCATGGCTCCAGATCGACCCCAGCATGGCTAGACAAGTGAGAGGCTTTCGCTGGTGTTCCATGGTTCGCTTGACCAGCTGGTCCTCTCTGCTGCTGGGAACCCTGCTCAGTGGCCTCGGGGCACCGGCCCTGGCCGGCAGCGTCAGCGCCGATTCGGTCTGGGACCGCGCCAATGCCACCCAGCGGGCGATGCAACAGGTTCCTGCCGGTGCCACGGTCACGACCACCCGCTGCCAGGAGATCTCCGTCGGCATGGACAACTTCCGTTACCGCTGCACGGTGGAGTACACCGCCGCTCCGGCGTCCCCGCCAGGTTCAGCGATCCCCGCTCCTTGATGAGTGCGCCCCGCTCACTCCAGGCGGAACCAGCGCACCGGCCCCACCGCCGGTGGCAGGGGCACCAGGGCTGCCACCCATTCCAGCTGGGCCTCACTCCATTCCGGGTGGTCGGCCTGCCAGCTCAGCCAGGCGCGACCCAGCCGCTGGCGCTTGGCGGCCCCCAGCGCTGCGGCCCCCCAGCCATCGGGCCCGGCGCGCGCGCGGCCCTTGACCTCCACCAGCAGCAGCCGGCCGGGCTTCGCCAGCAGCAGATCAAGCTCACCCCAGCGGCAGCGCCAGTTGCGGCTCACCAGACTCCAGCCCGTGGCCTCCAGCAGTCCCAGCACCCAGTCTTCAGCCCAGGCACCCGCGCGTTGTCCCTTGTTGCTTCCCATGCCAGCTCGGCCGCTGCTTCCAGGGTTCCCCCCACCGGCCGTGACTAAGGTTTGAGTAGCTGTCTCGAGCGCCATGGCTGTTCCGCTGGCCTCTCTGCTCGCCGCTCTGCTCACCGCCCTGCTCTGGCTGTCGCCGGCTCTGAGCGCGCCGGCCTTCGCGGCCATGGACTACGCCAAGCAGGTGCTGATCGGCCAGGATTTTTCCCACACCGACCTCCACGAGGTCACCTTCAACCTCACCAACCTGCGGGACGCCGACTTCACAGGTTCCGATCTGCGCGGCGCCAGCCTGTTCGGGGCCAAGCTCCAGGACACCAGCTTCCGCGGCGCCGACCTGCGCGACGCCACCCTGGATTCAGCCATCTTCGACGGCAGCGATCTCACCAACGCCGTGCTGGAAAACGCCTTCGCCTTCAACACCAAGTTCCGGGGCGTGACGATCGAGGGGGCCGATTTCACCAATGTGCCCCTGCGCGCCGACGCCCTCAAGACCCTCTGCGCCCAGGCCAGCGGCACCAACCCCGTCACCGGCCGGCTCACCCGCGACACACTGGGGTGCTCCTGACGCTGCCTCTGCGATGGCCTTCGATCCCCGCAGCCTGGAGCGCCTGAAGGAGCTGGGCCGGCGCCTGCCCCAGCCCCTGCCTGTGCCGGCACCACCCCCCGCTGCGGCCGCCGTCCCTGCCAGCGAACGGCGCCACCGGGTGGAAACAGAAACCGACCCCGAGGCCCTGTTCCACGAATTGATGCAGGTGAGCCCTGACGGCACCGTGCCGCCCCACCTGCTGGAGCGGCTTCGCCAGGCGGAGGAGCAACGGCGGCAGGTCGCCCGTGGTGCAGCTGCGCCACCCCCTGGGGCGGCCCCCAACCGGCCCCAGCCGGCAACGTCGGCAGGCCCGGCCCGCAAGCCAACGCGGCCCGCGGTGCTCGGTCAGCGGGACCCCCGCACCGCCGCCGAACACCCGGAGCTCTACACCGCCTTCCAGCAACTGCTGCTGGAAGGCGACGAGGACTGACCCGCCGAACCTCAGTACATCTGTACTAGTCTGAGACGCCCGCGGCTGGACCCCATGCGCCTCCCTTTGGTGACCGAATCGGTGGCGGCCGGCTTCCCCAGCCCTGCCGACGACTACATCGACAGCGGCATCGACCTCAACGAACAGCTGATCCGCCACCCCAGCAGCACCTTCTTCCTGCGGGTCAGCGGCGAGTCGATGGGCGGCGCCGGCATCCTGCACGGCGACCTGCTGATCGTGGACCGCAGCCTCGAGCCCAGGCCCGGCCGCATTGTGGTGGCCGTGCTCGACGGCGCCTTCACCCTCAAACGCCTGGCGCGCCACCGGGGCCGCCTGCGGCTGGAGGCGGCCCATCCCGCCTACCCCCCCCTGGAGCTGGAGGAGGGCGGTGACGTGCAGATCTGGGGCGTGGCGGTGCATGTGATCCACCCGCTCTGAGCCGTCGCCGCCATGGCCCAGGCGATCGCCCTGATCGACGGCAACAACTTCTATGCCGCCTGCGAGCAGGCCCTCGATCCGGCCCTGATGGGCCGGCCGCTGGTGGTGCTCTCCAACAACGACGGCATGGTGGTCTCGCGCAGCACCGAGGCGCGGCGGCTGGGGATCGCCATGGGTCTCCCTTACTTCAAGCTCCGGCCCGTGCTGGAGCGCCATGGGGTGGCGGTGCGCAGCTCCAACTACGCCCTCTACGGCGACATGAGCCAGCGGCTGATGTCGCTCCTGGAGGCGGCCAGTGAGGCGCTGGAGGTGTATTCGATCGACGAGGCCTTCGCCCGGCTGCACCGCCCCGCCGGCGGCGACCTGGGTCCCTGGGCCCGGGAGCTGCGCAGCCGCATCCGCCAGGACCTGGGGCTGCCGATCGCCATCGGGCTGGCCTCCACCAAGGTGCTGGCCAAGGCCGCCAACCGCCTGGCCAAGGGCCACCCCGGCCAGGCCGGCGTGCTCGATCTCGGCAGCGGGCAAGCCAGCGACGACTGGCTGGAGCGGGTGGCGATCGAGGACGTCTGGGGCATCGGCCGGCGGCTGTCGCGCTGGTGCCGGCTGCGGGGCATCGCCAACGCCCGCCAGTTGCGGGACATGCCCACGGGCGAACTGCGGGCCCGCTGCGGCGTGGTGGGGGTGCGGCTGCAACTGGAGCTGCGGGGGGTGGCCTGCCTGCCGCTGCAGCAGGGCGTGCCCGCCAAGCAGGAAACCTGTGTGAGTCGAAGCTTCAGCCGACCCGTGGAGGATCTGGAGGGCCTGCGCCAGGCGGTGGCCAGCTACGTGGTGCGGGCGGCCGAGAAGCTGCGGCGCCAGCGCCAGTTGGCCGGAGCGCTCACGGTGTTCGCCCGCACCAGCCCCTTCGCCGACGGCTTTTACAGCCAGGCCGCCAGTGTGCGCCTGCCCCTGGCCAGCCAGGACACCGCCGTGCTGCTGGCGGCGGCCCTGCCCCTGGTGGGGCGCCTGTACCGGTCCCGCAAACGGTTTCAGAAGGCGGGGGTGCTGCTGCAGGAGTTGCAGGGGGAGGAGTTGCTGCAGCAGCACCTGCTGGTGAACCAGAGCCCGGAGCAGCAGGTCCGCCGGGCGGCGCTGATGGAGACGGTGGACCGGCTCAACGGCCGCCACGGTCGTGGCACGGTGCAATGGGCCGCCTGCGGCCTCGATCCGGTCTGGGCGATGAAGCGGGAGCGGCTTTCCGGTGCCGCCACCACCCGCCTGGAGCACCTGCCGGTGGTGTGGGCCTGAATCAGAGGTGGGCCTGAATCAGCGGTTGCGCGGGGGCAGAGGATGCCCGACGCGCAGCTGGCGGCGCCAGCGACCGGCCTGGAGCCAGCTCAGGCCGGCCAAAAGGGCCACGGCCAGAGCGGTGGCGGCGACGGGGCTGGGCCCCAACCAGGCGGCCGCCACCAGGGCCAGCAGCCCGATGACCGCCACGGTCGGACGCAGCTGAGCCAGGCGGCGGTCAGCGCCTCGGCAACTGCGGCAGTGGCGCGTGTGGCTCTCGTAGCGCTCCAGCAGGGGCGTCTCGCCGAGGCGATCCGGCAGGGGAGCCTCCCCGAAGGGCCCGCCGCCCACGACGCTCACCCAGTCGTGGAGAGCGCGCACGTAGGTGTCCGCTCGGGTGGCCAGATGGCAGGAGCGCACCAACTCCTCGCCGCCGCCGCGTTCCTCCAGCACACGCTCCTGGGCATGCAGGAACAGTTGGTCGTCTTCGAGCACCACGTGGTTGCCCAGGTGCTGCAACCACTCCGGCCGCAGATTGATCAACCGGCCCGGCCAGGGGGAGCCAAAGCGGAAGGGCAGGCGCACGAGCAGGCGGCAGTGCCCACGCCGGATCGGCGTGGCATACACAACGGTCTGAAAACGGAGCGGGCCTTTGCCCTGGAGGTCATGGACCATCAGGCAGGGACCCGTGAACACGGTGCTCTGGCTGCCGAGGCTGCCCTTGCGCGGGCCCTCAGGCCAAACCCCGGTGAACCCCTGGGGCCCGCTGGAGGTGAGCTCCAGGGCCACTGGCCCAGCCGATTCACGCTTGCCGACGGTGGCGTGGTGGGTGAAGGGCACATGGCTGACGTCCAGCACGTTCTCCAGCAACGTCAGGGCGTCGTAGGGCAGATCGCGGAAGGAATCCTGGACGGTCCAGCTGCCCGGATCCTCCTCCAGCCAGGGCAGCAGCGGCAGGGGCACGCTGGCGGCCTCGGCGGGATCGCCGGCAAACACGAACAGCAGCCCCTGAGCAAGGGCGGTGGCGTAGGGGCGGCAGCGGCTGCGGGGGGTGTCGATGCTGATGCCGGGGTCGGCCTGGGGAATGGCGGTGCAGTGGCCCTGGCCATCAAAACTCCAGCCGTGGTAGGGGCACTCCAGCTCGCCACGGTCATTGAGACGTCCCTGGGACAGGGGCACCAGCCGATGGGGACAGACATCGGCAAAGGCACGCCACTGACCACTGGGCGCTTCCGGACTCGCCTGGCGATCGAACCAGAGCACTAGGTCATCGCCCAGCAGGGTGAAGGCCGAGGGGCGATCCAGCTCGAGATCCTTCGAGAACGCCACCGGGTACCAACTGCGGCGCCAGATCTGATCAGGTTCCACGGGGACCCATCAACGGCGTGAAGTGCTCACCCACCAGGGCGGTGATAAAACCGGTGGCCTGGGCATCGGCCGCCGCGACATGCCACAGATAACGGCCCCGGGGCAGCGTCTCGGCGTTCCGGTCGTAGATCCTCAGCCAACCGAAGCTGGTGCCGAGGGTCCAGTGCACATGGCTTCCGTCCGGGGGGATCTCATCGGGGGGTGGCAGGCGCTCGATCAACTGGGTGTAGGTGGTGAACACATAGCCGCGCAGTTCCGGTTCAGCGGCGGGTGCCTGGGGCGACAGGGGGGACGAAGGACCGGGGGCGTCAGTGGAAAACTCGCTCATCGCTCCTGGGTTCGTCAAAAGAGCCGGTGCCGGGGACACGACCGACCGGCGCCAGTCTCACGCATCGGCGCGGCGGCTGCGGCGCTCAGCTGGCCTGGCGCAGCACTTCCTCCAGCCCGGCGCAGCGCTGGCGATCCAAATGTCCGATGTGCTTGCGCTCGTTGTAGTACAGCTCCTGGAAGCGCAAGGCGTCGCCGTTGAGCTCGGCGAACATCACCGCGATCCTGGATTCCATGTCGAGGCCCACGGGGCTGTGGGCCGCTGCGACGGATGGCTCGAGAGCAGCCGGCTCGCTGCGCTCGTGATCCTCCTGCTGCAGCAGCTGAGCGATGCACTGCTCAAGCGTCTGGAGCCGCTGGGAGCGCCAGGCATCGAGCAGGTGGCGGCAACGCTTGAGGCTGCGCTGGCGCTCCAGGGCCGCCGTGGTGCCCCGCAGCTGGAGGAGCGGCTGGGCCAGCCCCATGCGCTGGAGCTCGCTGGGCTCCAGCAGGGGGGTGAGCCGGTTGAGCAGGACGCTCTCCTCCACCAGCAACCGATCAGCCAGGAGCTGGGGCAGATCCAGATCAGCGAGGTCGCTGCCGGGATCGCTGCCGCGGTTGACCGCCTCGAGCCGGCCGGCGCCGAGGTTGTCTTCCTCGATCTCACAGAGGGTGGCCCAGAGCAGGCGGTGGTGTTGGAGGGCAAACTCATCAAGTTCCCGCTGGCGCAGCTCGCGGCGGATCGCGCCGCGGTAGGGGCCGCAGTGGAGGTAGAGGCGCAGCAGTTCCGCCTCGGCACGCTCACGCTGGCCGATCTCACCGGGCTGCTCCCAGCGGGCCGCACGGCCGTGCCAGCGCTGACCCTTCACCTGCAGGCGCAGGTCGTCTTCGAGCTGGCGGGCGACGCGGGCCTGGCCGCCCGAGAGGCGCTCGGCCACCTTCTGCAGGTAGTGACTGCGCAGGGCGCTCTGGGGCAGCTTGCCCAGCAGGGCCACCAGGGCCTGCACCGCCTGCTGGAACTGTTCGGCCTTGGCAAGGTCTTTGCCCTCAAGAGCCTGCTCGATCTGCCAGTCGAGCCATTGGGGCGCCTGCTCCAGCAGGGCGCGGTACTCCCCCGCTCCGTGTTGCTTGAGGAACTCATCCGGGTCCTTGCCGGCGGGGAGTTGCAGCACCCGCAGCTCCAGCTGACCCTGAAGGGCCAGCTGCTCCACCTCGCCGATCGCCCGCTGGGCCGCCCGTACCCCCGCTCCATCGGTGTCGAAATTCAGCACCAGCCGGCGGCTGTCGCAGCAGCGGCAGAGCTGGGTGATCTGCTGGCTGCTGAGGGCCGTGCCCAGGGCGGCCACGGAATTGGTGATGCCGGCCGCGTGCAGGGCGATCACATCGAAGTAACCCTCCACCACCACCGCCTGGTCGTCCTTGCGGATCGCGGCGCTGGCGCGATCAAGCCCAAACAAGTGCTTGCCCTTTTCGAACACCTCCGTCTCCGGTGAGTTGAGGTATTTGGGTTCGGCCCCATCGAGGCTGCGGCCGCCGAAACCGATCACCCGGCCCTGACGGTCGCGGATCGGCACCATCACTCGGTGGCGAAAGCGGTCGTAGAAGCCGCGGCTGTTCTCGGCCGATTGACCCTTGCGCGGCACCACCAGACCGGCGGCCTCCAGCAGCTCGGGGGCGAACCCCTCAACCTGCTGCAGGTGGCTCAGCAGCCCGTCCCAGCGCGCGGGGGCGTAGCCCAGCTCGAAAGCCTCCAGGGTGGTTTCGCTGAGGCCCCGCTGCTCCTTGAGGTAGTCCAGGGCAGGGGCCCCCTCCGGGCTGCGCAGCTGGGCGCGGAACCAGCCGCTGGCCAGGCCCAGCACCCGGTGCAGCTGCTCCTGGCGTGAGAGCTGCTTGCGCAAACGCTCCTGCTGGGGGCCATCGAGGGTCTCGACGGGCAACTGGTACTTGCGCGCCAGTTCCAGCACCACATCGCTGAAACTGTGGCGCTGCAGCTCCATCAGGAACTTGATCGCGTTGCCGCCGGCGCCACAGGAAAAGCAGTAGTAGAACTGTTTGGCCGGTGAGACCGTCATCGACGGCGATGTGTCGTCGTGGAAGGGGCAGATCCCCACGAATTCGCGCCCCTTCTTCTTGAGCACCACGTGCTCACCCACCACATCGACGATGTCAGCACGCTCCTTGACGGCTTCGATCGTGCGGGGGTGGAGGCGCGGCAGGCTCAAGGCGGTGGATCCGGCACACCACCGGTGGAGCCCGGCGGAGACCCATTCTGCCCCAGGACACCAGAAGTGGGGAGTGGAGCACACCGCCCTGCTCTGGATGCTCTCCAGTGCCCTGGCCTTCAGCCTGATGGGGGTCTGCGTCAAGGCGGTGGGCAGCCGCCTGCCGCTGGCGGAGGTGGTGCTGGCCCGGGCCCTGGTGAGCGTGGGCCTGAGCTGGTGGCTGCTGCGCCGCCGCAACCTGCCGATCTGGGGCAAGCGCAAGGGGATGCTGATCCTGCGGGGTGTGATCGGCACGGCGGCCCTGGGCTGCGTCTACGGCGCCCTCGCCCAGCTCCCGTTGGCCTCGGCCACGGTGCTCCAGTACCTCTACCCCACGTTCACGGCCCTGCTGGCCTGGGCCACCCTGCGGGAGCACCTGGCCCCCCAACTGCTGCTGGCCATGGCCCTGGGCTGGCTGGGGGTGCTGGTGGTCGCCCAGCCCAGCTGGCTCACCGGCCAGGCCAGCGCCCTGCCGCTGCTGCCGCTGCTGCTGGGGGTGGCTGGAGCCGTGCTCACGGCCCTGGCCTACGTGAGCGTGCGTGCCCTGGGACGCAGCGAGCACCCGTTGGTGATCGTGTTCTATTTCCCCTTGGTGGCGATCCCGCTCACCCTTCCTTTGGTGGCGCTCCAGCCGGTGTGGCCCACGACCACGGAGCTGCTGTGGCTGGTGGGGGTGGGGCTGTTCACCCAACTGGGGCAGATCGGTCTCACCAAGGGCTTGATGGCCCTGCCGGCGGCCCGGGCGACGGCGATGAGCTACGCCCAAGTGGTGTTCGCAGCCCTCTGGGGCTGGTTGTTCTTCGCCGAGCGTCTCAGCGGCTGGACCGTGCTGGGAGCGGCGCTGGTGCTCTCAGCCACACTCGTCAGCCTGGCCGTTCCCCGGGCAGGGGCAGGGGATAGGTCAGCCAGTTCTGACTGACGCCATCGCTGCTACCGCTGGGGCGGGCCAGACGCCAGCTCTGGCCCTTCTCCCCCCGCTGCAGGAACAGCTCGAACGGGCTGTCGACGCGGATCGGATCGCCGGCCAGGCGCCAGTCGAAGCGGCCCTCGAGGCGAAGCCCCCGCTGGTCGCCGATGGTCACAGCCTGCTGCTGCTCCACGCGAACCCGGCTCACCTCCGGCAGGCCAGTGGGCTCAAGGGTGAGCGCCTCGGCAATCGAGCGCTGGGTCAGGGCGATCTGCAGCCCAAGGGCCTGGAGCAGCAGGCGCTGGGGGGGCTGGGCGAGGCGATCACAGCCGCCTAGCGCCAGCAAAGTGCTGAGTCCCAGAGCGATCAGGACGGTACGCAGGCGGGCCGGGGTTGGCAGACCGGGCAGCATGGGGGCCTTCTTAGGTCCCCCCATGATCGGCTGGCTGCAAGGGCAACTCGCCGACCGCTGGCAACAGGGCAGCCGCCACGGCCTGCTGCTGCTCTGCCATGGGGTCGGCTACGAGGTGCAGATCACCAGCCGCCATTGGACGACGTTGCCAGCCGACGGCACTGAGCTGGCCCTGGCCACTCACCAGTTGATCCGCGAAGACGCCTGGACCCTCTATGGCTTTACCGCCCGAGGCGAACGGGATCTGTTCCGTGAACTCGTGGCCGTGAGCGGGGTCGGGCCACAGATGGCGGTGGGACTTCTGGGCTGCCTGGAGCCCCGTGAGCTGGTGCGGGCGATCGTGCAAGCGGACCTGCGCCTGCTCAGTTCGGCCCCCGGGGTCGGCAAGCGCACCGCCGAGCGCCTCTCGGTGGAGTTGCGGGGCCGGCTGGAGGAACGCTTTGGTGTGGACTCCCTGGGGCTTGAGCCAGGTCACGAGCAGGCGCTGGTTTGTGGCCGCAAGGTCGAGGCGGATCTCGATGGTCCCGCCCTGCAGGGCCCCAGCCGCGACGAGGTGCAGCTCACCCTCAGCGCCCTGGGCTACGAAGCTCTGGAGATCAACCGTGCCCTGAGAGCCGTTGGCGGCCAGGGCCTCGAGGCCAGCGCCGGCGCCGATGTCTGGTTGCGGGAATCCCTGCGCTGGCTCTCAAGGCCAGCGGCCTGAACGGGGGGCACATGGGGCGTTAAGTTGTTGGTTTGCTCCGTCAGGGCCAGACGCCGCGCATGCCGCTCGACACCACCAAAAAGCAGGAACTCATCAACACCCACCAGACCCACGGCACCGACACCGGTTCCGCGGAAGTGCAGGTGGCCATGCTGAGCGAGCGCATCACCCAGCTCACCGGGCACCTTCAGCAGAACAAGCACGATTTCTCCTCGCGCCAGGGTCTGCTCAAGCTGATCGGCCGACGCAAGCGTCTGCTCTCCTATCTGCGCTCGATCAGCGAGACCCGCTACGGCACCCTGATCAAAACCCTGGGAATCCGGGGCTGAGGTCGGCCATGGGACGCCAGAAGAGCGCTCGGGGAGGCGGAGGCCTAGGCCGTGACCCCAGCGCCAACAAGGCCAGTCGCTCGGCGACGTCCCGATCCACTGCGGAGTCATCCCGATCGCCCGCCGCGGCGTACCCCGGGACGGCCAAAGCGCCATCTCCTCAGGGCATTCCCCAGTCCGTGGCCAACCGAATGGCGCGGCGCATTGCGTTGGCCACCGGCCTGCCCACGTTGATGGGAATGGGCGTGTTCGTGGGCAGCTACCTGCTGGTGAGCCAGGGACGGCTCGACATCCCCACGGGCGTCACGTTGGTGAGTTCGGGGGCCATGTTCCTGCTCGGCCTGGTGGGGCTCAGCTACGGCGTGTTCTCTGCGAGTTGGGAGGAGACACCGGGCAGCCTGTTGGGCTTCGAGCAGATCAGCTTGAACCTCTCGCGCCTGCGCTCAAACGGCGGTTCCTGAGCGAGGCACTCAGTGGGCCAGCGGTGAACTGAGCCGGGCCGTGAAGGCTGCCTGGGACAGGGTGCCCATGGCGGCGCTGGCGTCGTTGACGCAGAACTGATGCCCCAGGCGCACATAGCGGGTCTCGTGATCGCGCCGCACCAACGCCACCACCGGCACCCGCCGGCAGGCCTGCTCCTGCTCGTTGCGGTGCTGGGTCAGGCACTCCCTGAGACGATGCTGCACGGCGATGTCGTTGGCCTGCTCGGCCGGAAGCTCCACCAGCAACACCTGCAGATCGTCGATGGCGCGGCAATCGTCGACGATCAGCTGCACCCGATCATCGCGCCGATCGACGCTCGCCCAGATCATCAGACGGGCATCCACCATCAGGTGGTCCGCCAGACGGGCATAGGTCTTGGGAAAGACCACCGCTTCACAGCTGCCGCTGAGGTCTTCGAGTTGCAGCACCGCCATGCGGTCCCCTTTGCGGGTGTTGACCTGACGGATCTCCGGCACCATCGCCACCACACTGACGCGGGCCTTGTCGGGTTGCTCCTCCAGGCTGGCCAGGCCGATCGGTGAGAGCAGGCGCAACGGGCGGGTGAGCTGCTTGAGCGGGTGATCAGAGAGGTAGAAACCGACCAGCTCCTTCTCCAGCCTGAGTTTTTCGTTGGGGGGGTAATCGGCCACCGGGGCCGCCTTCGGAGCGGTGCTGAGGTCGGCGATGGCGGCGGGGACTGCTCCGTCGGGACCATCGCCGGCGGGAGCCTGGCTCGCCGGAGCAGCCGAGGCGAACAGATCGAACAGGTTGCCCTGGCCACTGGCACGGTCCTTGGCGCGGGAGCTGGCCCAATCCAGGATCAGATCCAGGTCGGCCATCAGCTGGGCCCGGTTGGCCTTGGGCTCCAGGCTGTCGAGGGCACCGCCGTGGATCAGTGATTCCAGGCCACGGCGGTTGAGGGCGTTGCTGGCCAGGCGATCGCAGAGGTCGGCCAGGGAGACGAACGGCCCGTTGGCGCGTTCCTCGATCAGGGTGCGGATGGCGCCATCGCCCAGGTTGCGCACGGCCGAGAGGCCGAACAGGATGCGCTCGCCGGTGGGGGTGAAGTCGATGCCGGAAGCATTCACATCGGGAGGCATCACTTCGATGCCCATGGCGTTGCAGTTGGAGATGTAGCGCTGCACCTTGTCGGTGGCTCCAGCGTTCACCGTCAGCAGGGCGGCCATGTAGGCCACTGGGTAGTGAGCTTTGAGGTAAGCGGTCTGGTAGGTGACGGCGCCGTAGGCGGTGGAGTGGCTTTTGTTGAAGCAGTATTCGGCGAACAACACCATCTGCTCGAACAACCCTTCGGCCACGCGCTGATCCACGCCCCGTTCGGTGGCGCCCTGCACGAACAGGCTCTGGTGCTTCTCCATCTCGCTTTTCTTCTTCTTTCCCATCGCCCGCCGCAGCAGGTCGGCCTCACCGAGGGAATAGCCGGCCAGATCCTGGGCGATGCGCATGATCTGCTCCTGATAGACCATGATTCCGTAGGTCTCCTTGAGGATCGGCTCCAGGGAAGGACAGGCGAAATCAATGGCCTCGCGGCCGTGCTTGCGGTTGATGAACTTGGGAATCAACCCCGCATCCAGGGGCCCTGGCCGGTAGAGCGCCAGGATCGAGGAGATGTCCTCGAGCGAGGAGGGCTTGAGGTCGCGCACGATCTGGCGCATGCCACTGGATTCCAGCTGGAAGATGCCCTCCAGATCACCACGAGCCAGCAGGGCGAAGGTGCTTGCATCCTCAGGGGGGAGGCGATCGGGATCAATCCGCTCACCGATCTGCTCGCGCACCAGCTCGATGGTTTTTTCAATCATCGTGAGGTTCTTCAGCCCCAGGAAGTCCATCTTCAGGAGGCCCATGGCCTCCACATCTTCCATGTAGTACTGGGTGATCACCTGGCCGTCGTTGTTGCGCTGCAGGGGCACCAGCTCATCGAGCGGTTCGGCGGCGATCACCACGCCCGCCGCATGCACCCCGAAGGTCTTGTTGGTGCCCTCAATGCGCCGGGCCATGTCAACCCAGCGGCGCACGATCGGATCCTTCTCGTACTTCTCGCGGAACTCAGGCGCCGGTGAGTCGGGCCCGATCATCTGAGCCAGCTTGGCGGGTTTGCCGCGAACCACGGGAATCAGTTTGGCCAGACGGTCGGCGTCGCCATAGGGGATGTCGAGCACCCGGGCGACATCCTTGAGCACCGCCTTCGAGGTCATCCGGTTGAATGTGATGATCTGGGCAACCTTGTCTTCGCCGTAGCGCTGAGTGACGTAGTCGATCACCTCGTTACGGCGCTCGATGCAGAAGTCGGTGTCGATGTCTGGCATCGACTTGCGCTCAGGATTCAAGAAGCGCTCGAACAGCAAGCCATTGCTGACCGGATCGATGTTGGTGATCCCCAGGGCATAGGCCACCAGCGAGCCGGCCGCCGAGCCCCGGCCTGGACCAACGGGGATGCCGTTATCGCGGGCAAAGCGGATGTAGTCCCAGACCACCAGGAAGTAGGTGGGGAAACCCATCTGCTCCATCACCTGCAGCTCGAAGGCCAGACGCTCGCCATAGGTGGACTCGATCGGGTCGGTGGCTGTAAGTGCGAGGCGCTGGCGCAAGCCCTGTTCCGCCACCTCGGTGAGATAACTGACCGGCGTGTGACCTTCAGGGATCGGGAAGCGGGGCATCTGGTAGCGGCCCAGGATGTCGTAGGGCTCCACCTTGTCCGCCACCTTGGCCGTGTTGGCGATCGCTTCAGCCACCAGCTTCGGCTCGAGGTGGTCGGCGAACAGCCGACCCATCTCCGCTTCACTCTTGATATATTCGGTGCCCGTGTAGCGCAGGCGCTTCTCGTCGCTGACGAGCTTGCCGGTGAGCACGCAGAGCAGGGCGTCGTGGGCCTCCACATCGGCGCTGCTGAGGTAGTGGGCGTCGTTGGTGGCGATCAGCTCGATGCCCAGCTCGGCGGCGATGCGCACGATCTCCACATTGACGATCCGGTCTTCCGGGGAGCCGTGGTCCTGGATCTCCAGATAGAAGTCGCCGCCGAAGCGCTCCTGATACCAGCGGGCCACATCCCGGGCCACCTCGGGGCGGCCCCGCAGGATCGCCTGGGGGATCTCGCCGCCGAGGCAGGCGGTGGCCACAATCAGGCCCTCGCTGTGGCTCTCCAAGCTGGCCTTGTCGATGCAGGCGCGCGCAAAGATGCCCCGCCCGCGCATGCCCCTCAGGTGGCTGAGGCTGGTGAGCTTCACCAGGTTGCGGTAGCCGGTGTCGTTCTTGGCCAGCACCACCAGGTGATAGCGCCGCTCTCCCTTGACCCACGGATCCTCGATCGAACCGTTGATCACGTACATCTCATTGCCGATGATCGGCTTGATGCCCGCCTTGGTGCAGAGCTTGAGCAGCTCGATCGCGCCGTACATGACGCCGTGGTCGGTGAGCGCCAGGGCGCCCATCCCAAGCTCAACGGCCCGCTCCACCATCGCCGGCAACTGACTCGCCCCGTCGAGAAGGCTGTAGTCGCTGTGGTTGTGGAGCGGGACGAAGGCCAAGGCGATCGAGCGCAGGGCGCCACCACAGGTTGGGCTCAGATTACAGACAACCACCAGATGTGGTGGCGTCCCCGGGATCTGATTTCAACGCGCTGAGGCCACCGTGGTGGCCTCAGCCGATCAGTTGACCCCCGGGCCGGTTCTCCATCACCCGCGCCGCCTGTTCGTAGTGGTGAGACACCTGAAGCAGCAGCTCCTCCTGGAGCACCCCGGTGATCAATTGCACACCGATCGGAAGACCGGCGTCATCGAAACCGCAGGGCAGGCTGATCGCCGGCAGACCGGCCAAGTTGGCAGGGATCGTCAGCAGGTCGGCCAGGTACATGGCCAGGGGGTCATCGGCGTTGTCACCGCCGCGGAAAGCCGTGGTGGGGGAGGTGGGAGTGAGCAACACATCAACGCGCTCGAAAGCCGCGTCAAAATCCCGTCGAATCAGGGTGCGCACCTGCTGCGCCTTCTTGTAGAACGCCTCCACGTAGCCCGCCGAAAGGGCGTAGGTGCCGATCAGGATGCGTCGCTGCACCTCATCACCGAAGCCCTCGGCGCGGCTGCGGGCCGTCATCGCCGCCAGGCTGGCGGCCCCCTCGCTGCGCAGGCCGTACTTGACCCCGTCGTAGCGGGCCAGGTTGGCGGAGGCCTCCGAGGGGGCGATCACGTAGTACGTGGCGATGCCGTCGTTGAAGCGCGGGCAACTGACATCGACCAATTCGCAGCCCAGGGCCTGGAGCTGGTCGGCGGCCGCCAGCACCGACGCGGCCACCTGGGGATTGAGGCCGTCCTGCTCGAAGCATTCGCGGATCAGGCCCACGCGCAGGCCCGCCACCGGACGAGCCAGGGCAGCGCTGTAATCGGGCACGGGCACATCCAGGCAGGTGGCGTCGCGGGGATCCGCTCCGGCGATCACCTGCAGCATTTCCGCTGCATCAGCCACGCTGGACGTGAACGGGCCCACCTGATCGAGGGAGCTGGCGAAGGCCACCAGCCCCCAGCGGCTGACGCGGCCGTAGGTGGGCTTGAGCCCCACCACGCCGCAGAAGGAGGCGGGCTGGCGGATCGAGCCACCGGTATCGGAACCCAGGGAGGCGATGCACTCGCCTGCCGCCACGGCGGCGGCACTGCCGCCGGAGCTGCCACCGGGCACCCGCTCGATGTTCCAGGGGTTGCGGGTGGCTCCGAAGGCGCTGGTCTCGGTGGAGCTGCCCATGGCGAACTCATCGAGATTGGTCTTGCCGAGCATCACCCCGCCGGCCTGCCACAGGCGCTCGGTGACGGTGGATTCATAAGGGGGCACGAAGTGCTCCAGCATGCGGCTGGAGCAGGTGGTGGCGATGCCCTTGGTGCAGAGGTTGTCCTTGATCGCCAGGGGGATGCCGGCCAGGGGCGGCAAGGGCTCCCCGGCGGCGCGGGCGGCATCGATGCGGTCGGCATCGGCCCTGGCGCGATCGGCCGTGACCGTCAGGAAGGCATGCAGGCTGGGATCGACCGCCGCGATCCGGTTCAGGTGAAGGTCGGTGAGTTCACGGGCGGACAGCTCCCCCCGCTCCAGCTGACCCCGCCACTCGGCGATCCCCATCAAGCTCTGAGCACTCTGAGGGCCGACGCTAGTTCAGACCGTTCCCTCCTCCGTGAACGGTTCGCTTCGGCGGATGCGCAACAGCTCGTGCTCGATGAAACCGGGACCTTCGCTCTCCACGTCAGCCAGGAAGACCGGCAGCGCCAGCTCCAGCTCACTTCGGCGCAGGAAAGGGCCGAACCAGTAGGTGACCTCGGGGGAGCGGGTGTGAATCCGCGCCCACCAGGCCAGCCCGAGGCCATTGGCCAGGCTTCGGATCGGCCACAGCAGGGAAGACATCGCGACAGATGCAGTCGTTCCATTCTGAACGGCACCCGGCCGTCGATCCGGCATCAGAACCGGATGTCCTCACCGACAACGGGCCCCGACTGCGTGGCTGCCGTCGTGGCCGGATCGGAGGCTTCAGTGGCCAGAGCCGCGCTCCAGGCAGATTCCAGCCCAGGGGAAACGCTGTCAGCGACGTCCTGGGGAAGGGCGTCGGTGGCGAAGCCCCGATCATCAGGATCGTGGTTCTCCATGGGCGAGGAGACCAGGGGCGAGGAAGCCAGGGGCGAGGGGGTCTTGGGCGCAGGGCCTGGAACCGTGGGCAGGTCAGACCCATCGCTCGACGGCGGGCCCGAATGGATCCGACCATCGAGTTCTGGATCATCGCCAACGGCTTCAGAAGTGGCTGAGGGCAAGACCTGCTCGTCCGGGCAGTTGAGTTCCACAACCTCCGCCTCGAAAGAATCACCATCCCCCGGCTGGACCTGCAGCGAATGGGCTTCGTTAGCGACGCCTTCATGGCTCACCTCAAGCTCGGCTCCAGCCTCGGCGGCGCCAGCATTGGCCCTGGATGGGCGGGTGCTCAGCAGAGGACGCACCACCCGGGGGGCCGGGGCGGAACCAGTGATCTGCCGCATCCAGCCCCTTCGGGCCACTTCATAGAGCAGCAACGCCGTGGCCACCGAGGCATTCAGGCTGGGGGTCGCTCCCCGCAGCGGAATGCGCACCAACTGGTCGCAGTGCTTGCGCGTGAGCATCGAGAGGCCATCGCCCTCCGAGCCGGTCACGATCACCAGTGGTCCATCGAGAGTCGCCTCGCCAAGGCTGACGCTGCCCTCCTCGGCCAGACCGATCACCCGGTAGCCCTCCTGCTTGAGGGTGTCGAGCGATCGATTGAGGTTGACCACCCGCGCCACCGGCAGGTGCTCCAGAGCCCCTGCGGCCACCTTGGCCACCGAACCGGTGAGACCGGCTGAGCGACGCTGGGGCAGCACCAGGCCGTGGGCTCCGAGGGCCTCGGCGCTGCGCACGATCGCCCCCAGGTTGTGGGGATCGGTGAGGCCATCGACCGCCATCAGCAGCGGCGGCTCCTCCAGCTTGCGGCAACCCTCGATCAGGGCCTCCAGGTCGACGGTTTCAGCGGCGGCGGTCTGCAGCACGATGCCCTGGTGAACGGCGCCACCGGTGAGCTGGCCCAGGCGGGCCCAGGTGACCTCCTCCACTAGCACCCCCGAAGACTTGGCCTCCCGCAGCAGCTGCAGGAACTTGGGGCTGAAGCGCAGCTCGGGCGTGCACCAGATCCTGTGGATGGGTCGCTCGGACTCCAGCGTCGCCTGGGCCGAGTGACGCCCCCAGATCAGATCGTCGGCGGGGGCGGCACCGAAACGGTCAGAGCCTGAAGTGGGCTCAGCGCCGAACTCTGTGTCCGGAGTGCGCGCGCTCTGGCCCGCCCCAGCGGGACCAGGCCCGCTGGGGCGATCGGGCCCCTCCTGGGTGCTGCGCCCCGGGCGGCCGGCGGGCGAGCGCTCGTCCCCACGTTGGTACCCAGCGCCTGCTTCGGGGCTGCGGCGGCCGAAGCGCCCACCGACCGGGCGTGAGCCGATCGGGCGGGAACGTTCACCCCAGGCGCCTTCGGAGCGGCGGCCCTCGGAAGGGCGCGCCTCGAAGCGGTTGCCTCTGGGCCGCTCACCGTAGGGGCGATCCCCTGGGGAGCTGAAACGATCGGGCCTGGGGGCTTTGAAGCGATCCGCCGCAGGACCACGGCCCTCCGGACGGCGTGGCTGGTAGCCGCCACCTTCGGCGCCACGTCCCACGGCTCCACGTCCCTCTGGGCTGCGGCCCGCGGCAAAACGACCTTCAGACGAGCGGCCCTCGAAGGGGCGTCGCTCGACGCCCCGACCCTCAGGCCGGCGGCCCTCGAACCTGGAACCCTCTGGCTTGCGCGGATCCGAGCGGCGGCCTTCGAAGCGGCGGGGCTCATAGCGGCCCCCCTCCGGCCTGGGTCCATCCCGACGACTCTCGCCGCCGCGTTCGCTGCCGCGCTCATCACGGCGTGCTCCGCCTCGCTCCCCCCCACCCCGTTCACCGTCATCACGCCACTCCGGCCTTGGACCCCTGAAAGCGGCGCCCGACCGGGGGACCGCGAAACGGGATGAGCCAAGGCGGGACGGTTTCGCTCCCCGGGGACCTTCAGCGGCGGAGCCTGCCCCGGAACCCTTGTCCCGGCGGATGAATCGTGGGCTCATGGCAGAAACGGGCGAAGGGCTAAGGGTCGGTCTGATCCAGTCGATCCAGCAGCTGAGCCAGCCGGTTCGGGTTCTGCAGAAAGAGCCAGCCCACCATTGTCTCAAATCCCGTCGCCCGGCCATAGATTCCGGCTTCCCCCTTCCTGGGACCCTGACCGGCCCGGTTGCGGCCCCGCCGCACCCACTCCAGTTCCTGGCCTTCAAGCAGCGGTTCGAGACGCTCCAGGGCAGCGGCCTGGGCCTGGGCCCGCACATCGTTCACCACCGCCCCATGGAGTTCCTGCACCCGGCCAGGACGCTGGCAGCGGCGCAGACGCTGGTGCAGTTCCCACACCGCATCCCCCAGCCAGGCCAGCTGCAGGGGGGTCAACTGGTCCGCCGGACAGGAGGATCTGGCCCTCTCCAGCCAGGCCCCAGCCAGCTCACTGCCTTCCTGCTGGACCCGGAATCCGAGCGGTTCAGGCGGTGGCGAGGGAGCCAATCGCCGTCTCAAGGTCGGGCTGCAGGTGCAGGAAGCTCTCCAGGCGCACCAGCTTCACGGTCTGAACGACCCGGGCATTGCCCACCACCTGGAACTGCAGATGGGCCTCATTGCACTGCTTGGCCAGCTGGACCATGGCCCCGAGGCCGGAGGAATCGATGAAATCGATGCGGCTGAGGTCGATCACCAGGGCCAGGGCGGCATTCTTGCGATGCTCGCTGATGAACTCAAGGAACTGCTTCTCGGAGTAAGCATCCAGCTGGCCCGTGAACCGAAAGAGCAGATAGGAGGCTGCCGGTTCGCAGCCACCCCGCAGGGAGACCGTCAATCGCTGCAGATCCGTGATCGGTCCAGTCCTCTTACGTCACAAGCGTCAGAAGTGTAGGGATCTCTTCCCGCTCTGGAACCGGCTCGAACCATTGGCAACGAAGTGACGCGACTCCTGGGCCAAACGGTCTCAGCCGGGTCGACGCTCGGCCATCAAGGCAACGAAACGCCCGAAGTGGTGATCGGCATCGTGGGGACCGGGGCTGGCCTCCGGGTGATATTGCACTCCGAACACAGGCAGGTGCCGGTGGACCAGGGCCGCCACGGTTCGGTCGTTGAGGTTGTAGTGGGTGATCTCCACCGGCTCGTTCGCCAGGGACTCGGCCTCGATGGCGAAGCCATGGTTCTGGCTGGTGATCTCCACCAGGCCGGTGCTGCCGCAGGGATGGTTGAGGCCGCGGTGGCCGAACGCCAGCTTGAAGGTGCGTCCCCCCAGAGCCAGCCCCAGGATCTGGTGCCCCAGGCAGATGCCGAACACCGGCAGGTTCTGCTGCTGCAGCAGGCCACGGGCCAGCTCGATGCCAGGGGTCACGGCGGCGGGATCGCCCGGCCCATTGGATAGAAAGACCCCTTCGGGTTCATGGGCCAGCACGGAAGCCAGATCACTGCCCGCCGGCAGCACAGTGATGGCGCAGCCGTGGGCCACCAGCCGCTCCAGAATCGCCCGCTTGATGCCGAAGTCGATCGCGACCACCCGGTAAGGGCGCTCGGGGCGCTGCTGCAGCCGCTGGTCGAAGGCCGCGGGGCACAACGACTCCCAGTCGTAGGCCTCTGAGGTACTGACCCGTTCGGCGAGGTTGAGACCCTCCATGGAGGGGGCCTGGCGCACGAGATCCATGAGCTGTGCCACCGGGGTGCCGTCGCTGCTGATCGCACCGTTGATGGCGCCACCGTCGCGCAGGTGCCGCACCAGGGCGCGGGTGTCCACGCCAGCGATGCCAACAACTCCCTCCTTTTGCAGCCACTGGTTCAGATCGCCCCGCTGGCGCCAGCTGCTGGCCACGGGCGCCAGCTGGCGGGCGATCACGCCGCGGATGGAGGCGTGGCCAGCCTCCTGATCCTCGGGGTTGACCCCGGTGTTGCCGAGCTCGGGATAGGTGAAGGTGATCAGCTGGCCGGCGTAGCTGGGGTCTGTCATCACCTCCTGATAGCCGGTCATGCCCGTGTTGAAGACCACCTCGCCCAGCGCGGTGCCGACGGCGCCGAAACCCTTGCCTCGTAGCACCAGGCCATCGGCCAACACCAGCAGGGCTTCCCGCTGTTCGATGGCGGGCGCGGCGGCAGTCAACGGCATCCCTGGCTGGGCCACTTGATCATCCCCCAGCGCCATCCGAAGCCAGGGCCGAACGCAGGGCCAGCAGACGCCCCCAGGCCTCGCCGGAGGCCAGGGCCGCCTGGGCTGCGGGCAGGGCGTCTGCCACGGAGTCGAAGCGCGCGGCGGCCCAGAGCACCAGGGCGGTGTTGAGGGCGACCACGTCGCGTTGGGCGCTGGTACCTCGCCCCCGCAGCACCGCTTCGAGGATCGCCTGGTTGGTGGCCAGATCGCCGCCGGCCAGGGCCTCGGCGGAGGCGGCCTCCAGGCCCAGGGCCAAGGGATCGAGCCTGCCGGCGCTGATCCGCTCGCCCTCCACCAGCCGCAGTTCGCTCACGCCCGAGAGGGTGGCCTCATCGAGTCCACCGTGGCCGTGGACCACCACGGCCCGACGCAGACCCAACCGGGCGAGGGCCTCGGCCATCGGATCGAGCAGGTCGGCGCGGGCCACCCCCAGCACCTGGGCCTCGGGAGCCAATGGATTGACGAGCGGACCGAGCAGGTTGAACACGGTGCGCACCCCGAGGCTGCGCCGCAGCGGGGCCAGGCCCACCAGGGCCGGATGCCAGCCGGGGGCAAAGAGAAACGTGACGCCCGCCCGGGGCAGTGCCGCGATCACCTCGGCAGCAGGAGCCTTGAGGTTGAGGCCCAGGGCTTCAAGCACATCGGCGGAGCCGACCCGGCCACTGGCGCTGCGGTTGCCGTGCTTGGCCACCGTGGCGCCACAGGCGGCGGCGGTGAAGGCCACCGCCGTGGAGATGTTGAAGCTATCGGCACCATCCCCCCCGGTGCCGCAGGTGTCCACCAAGGGCAGCTCGGGCCTCTCGCCGGGCACGGGGCAGGCCTGGCGCAGCACCCGGGCCATGGCGGCCAGTTCCTCACCGGTGGGCCCCTTGGCCCGCAGGGCAGCCAGCAGAGCCCCGGTCAGCACCGGATCGATCCGTTCATCGAGCCAGCCACCCATCAGGGCCGTCGCCTCGTCCCCACTCAGTGGTCGGCCCTGCAACAGCGTTTCCAAAAGAGCTGGCCAGGAGGTCGTTTCAGCCATCCGGGGCGGTCGAATGCGGGGGGAGCTCAGAAAAAAGCCCGGGTGCAATGCACGCCGGGCCGGGTGATGGGGACAATCCCACTATCACCCGAAGGGGGCCTTTCTGGCGAACACCCACTGGAGTGTTCGCAACGTTGATCTCAATCCATTCCCTCAGTCGTTGGTCTGGTCTGCCGTATCGAAACCGGAGCCCACCGGCTCCTGCTGGGCCAGGGCCCCGGGCCGGTGGCCGGCGGCCCAGATCGCGCGGGTGCGCTGGTGCAGCTGCTGGCGATCGAGGCCCCACAGGCGCAGGGTCTTGGCCAGGTCGTCCTGGAGGTCACGGGCACCGGGGAAGCCCTCGTAGCGCATCGCCAACCGCGCCAGCTCCACCAGGTCCTGGTCCACCGGCTCGCTCACCGCCAGCAAGCGATCGACCAGGTCCCGGTCGGTGGCATAGAGGGGATGGGTCTGGAGGACTTCGGTTTCGGCCATCACTGCGCGTCCGGCGCCGGATCGTTGGGGGCTCCAGCATGGCCCCGGGATCCGTAGGTTGGAGCCACCCTGCCCACCCCGATGGCCGCCCTGCGCCCTGGCCTGCTCTGGAGTTACCTGAGGCCCCACCGCCAGCAGCTTCTGGTCGGTGTGGTGGCGCTGCTGGTGGTGAACCTGCTGAGCGTGGCAATCCCGCTGATCGTTCGCAGCGCGATCGACGGGCTGAAAGTGGGTTTTGCCCTCAGCGATGTGCTGAAGCAAGCCGTTCTGATCGTGGCGCTTGCGACGGTGATGGGCGGCGCCCGGCTCTATTCCCGCCTGGTGGTGTTCGGTGTCGGTCGCCAGGTGGAGGTGAACCTGCGCCAGCGCATCTTCGACCACATGCTGCGCCAGGAACCGGGCTGGGTGCAGACCACCGGCAGCGGCGAAGTGATCAGCCGGGCCACCAGCGACGTCGAGAACGTGCGCCGGCTGCTGGGCTTCGCCGTACTGAGCCTCAGCAACACCGCCCTGGCCTACGCCTTCACCCTGCCGGCGATGCTGTTGATCGACCCCTGGCTGAGCCTGGCGGCCCTGGCGATCTACCCGGTGATGCTCTCGATGGTGCGGCTGTTCGGCGGCCGGATGATGGGCCAGCAGCGACTCCAGCAGGAGGACCTGGCCAGGCTCAGCGACCTGATCCAGGAAGACCTCTCCGGCATCAGCGCGATCAAGATCTACGGCCAGGAGGCCACCGAAGAAAAAGCCTTCGCTGAACGCAACGGCCGCTACCGCGATGCCGCCCTGCGGCTTGCCCGCACCCGCAGCACCCTGTTCCCCCTGCTGGAGGGCATCTCGGCCCTGAGCCTGCTCCTGCTGCTGGCCCTCAGCAGCGGCCAGCTGGAGAACGGCCGGCTCAGCATCGGCGACCTGGTCGCTTTGATCCTCTATGTGGAGCGGCTGGTGTTCCCCACCGCCCTGCTGGGCTTCACCCTCAACACGTTCCAGACGGGCCAGGTGAGCCTGGAGCGCGTGCAGAACCTGCTCAGCCGCCAGCCAGGCGTGCAATCGAGCCCCACACCCGTTCCCCCCAATCCCCAGGGCCAGGGGGTCCTGGAGGCCCGGGGGCTGGAGGTGCGCTATCCGGGGGCGAACCGGCCGGCACTGGTGGATGTCAGTTTCCGGCTCGAGCCCGGTGAGCTGGTGGCGGTGGTGGGCCCGGTGGGCTGTGGGAAGACCACGCTGGCCCGGTCCCTGGGGCGCATGGTGGAGGTCGACCCGGGGCAGCTGTTCCTCGATGGAGTCGACGTGACCGAACTCTCCCTCGATGACCTGCGTCGCAAGGTGGCCCTGGTGCCCCAGGAGGGCTACCTGTTCACCGCCACCCTGGCCGACAACCTGCGCTACGGCGATCCCCAGGCGAGCCAGGCCCAGGTGGAGCTGGCCGCCCAGGACGCCCGGCTGGAAGGCGACATCAAGGGCTTCCCTGACGGTTACGACACCCTGGTCGGGGAACGGGGCATCACCCTCAGCGGCGGCCAGCGTCAGCGCACGGCCCTGGGCAGGGCCCTGCTGGTGCGCACCCCCTTGCTGGTGCTCGATGACGCCCTCGCCAGTGTCGACAACAACACCGCCGCCGAGATCCTCCAGTCGGTGCGCTCCCAGCAGGGCCGCACGATCCTGATGATCAGCCACCAGCTCTCGGCGGCGGCGGCCTGCGATCGAATCCTGGTGCTCGAGGAGGGACGGCTGGTGCAGCAGGGGCACCACAACGAGCTGGTGAGTGTGCCGGGCACCTATCGGCGGCTGTGGGAACGCCAGGAGGCCGAGCAACAGCTGCAGGCGGTTTGAGGTCTCCCCTCTGGTGCCTGGACGCGGGGTGATGGGCGTCTTTGCCTAGGCTCAACCCTGGATTGGGCGTGTTGTCGATGGCGGTGATGGACGAACGTCATGCGGTGCTGGGCACATTCCTGCGGGCACCGCTGCTGCCGGGCCAAGGGGAAGTGCTGTTCGGATGCGGATGCTTCTGGGGAGCGGAAAAAGGGTTCTGGCGGTTGCCGGGAGTGGTGACCACGGCGGTGGGCTATGCCGGCGGCACGGCAGCCAACCCCAGCTATCAGCAGGTCTGCTCCGGTCGCACCGGCCACACCGAAGTGGTGCGGGTGGTCTGGGATGAAGCCAGGATCGGTTTCAGTGATCTGCTCAAGTTGTTCTGGGAATGCCACGACCCCACCCAGGGGAATGCCCAGGGCGGTGATGTGGGCAGTCAGTACCGCTCGGCGATCTATACCTCAAACGAGCAGACCCTGGCCCTGGCCGAAGCCAGCCGGGCGGCCTATCAGGTGCTGCTGAGTGCGGCCGGGTACGGGCCGATCACGACCGAGATCGCCTCTGGAACGCCCTTCTTTTTCGCCGAGAGCTATCACCAGCAATACCTCGCCAAACCGGGCAGCCGGCCCTACTGCTCCGCCCAACCCAGTGGCGTGAGCCTGGGCGATTTCAGCTCCGCCCACTACCGGCTTCCCGCCAGCGTCTGGTCCCACTACGACTGGTCGGTGTCCCACTGCGTGCTGCGGGGAGACAACGCTCCGATCTCCACGCCATGAGCCGAAATTCCCCCAGCGTCACGATCCCGGAGCCGGCGAAGGCCAGGGCCCGATCCCAGGTTCGCACCGGTGCCCGGGGGATGGTTCGATGGCTGATCCCCGGCTCGAGGCTGTCCATGGCCGCCGCTCAGGCGTTGCTGGCCGTGGCTCCACTGCTGGCCGCCCCTGCTCTGGCGATGACCTCCCCCTGGTGGGAGGACTACGCCATCAAGACCCGTTACCTCTGCCGGGGTGAAGGGGTGTTGGTGGTGGAACGCAACGACGCCCAGGCCTCGATCATCTCCGGCCGCTTTCGGACCACCCTGTTTCGGGAGAGCTCCGATCTGGCTGGACTCCGCTACAAGACCAGCGAGGGAATGCGGCTGATCCTCAACGGAGATGAGCTCACCATCGAGCAGTTGCCCCAGCGGGTGCAGTGCCTGCGCACCGAGGAGGTCTGAGCGGCGATGGCCAACCCTGAACCGCTGGATGATCGCCAGCTGATCCTGGGGATGGTGATCACCCTGGGCCTCGTCTTTGCCCTGGTGTTCTGGTATGTCCGCCTGAAGGGACCCAGCGAGCCACCCTTCCTCTGGCGCTCACCGGCTCCAGCGCCCCCCGCCAAGCTCAAAGGTGGGCCCGTCGCTTTCTCGCCAGCAGCGTCAGGAGCTTCTCCGCTTCGAGATAGACGAACAACAGCAGGCTGAAGCCCAGGCACACCCCCAGTTGCTCGAGATCGAGCCACTCGGTGCCAAAAAAACTGGCCAGGGGAGGCACGTCGATCAGGGCCATCTGCAGAGCGCTGGTGAAAGCCGACGCCAGGATGCTCTGGGAGAGCGGCCCGACTGAGGCGAGATGATCAACCCTCCGGAGCCCAGGGAGGGGCGTCAGGAATCAGCGGAGCGGGCGCCGGGGGGGTCGGCAACACCCATGGCTGGTGCCAGTCTGTGCCGGAGCATGGGAACCGCCGGTTCCACCCCCGCCATCGCCCCGACGCCCCCAGAACCGAAGCCCCCCGAGCCCAGGCTCAGGCCACCAGGCCAGAGGCGTCAGCTGCACCCCCTGCCCAAGGGTCTGGTGGAGCTTTATGGACTCTTGGCGGTGCTGTTCGTGCTTGTGCCCGAATGGATGGCGGGAAGTGCCCTGGTGAGCTTCCGGGACAACCGCAGAGGTTCGGAGCTGCCGGTCACCTCGATAGCCTGGCGGCGGCTTCCGGAACTGCGCCTGGCGGCTCTCAGCCTGGCGGAGTTACGCCAACTGGGAGCCCAGTTGCGGATCTGCGGCTACGGGCGCCTTAACCGCGAGCGGTTGACAGCACGCCTGCTCATGCGCATCAAGCGGCAACAACGCCAGCCGCTCAGGCGGTCATAGGGGCTGTGATAGCTTCCATCCTGCCGGGGCGTAGCGCAGCTTGGTAGCGCACCACTTTGGGGTAGTGGGGGTCGCAGGTTCAAATCCTGTCGCTCCGATTGACTGAATTTCGTTTGCAACGAAATCCTCAACTTTCACTTTACAACCGGCTTCCCCAGCCGGTTTTTTTATGGCTCATCCCAGCCGGGTGATCACCCCGTAGCGGGTCAGCCAGCGGTTCACCCGTGGCCTCAGCCGCGGCGGCACCTCCTCCAGCAACTGAGCAAGCTCAAGGGCCCCCAGCCGGCGCAGGTCGCGCACGTCCACGTGCCAGAGGGCTTCGGCCTCTCGAATCAGCCGTGCCCAGGTGCGGCTGTCCTGCCAACGGCGCACCCGGGCACGGCGGCCGAATGGCTGACCGAGCGGGGGCCCGTTCGGCCCTCTCGAACGCGGCAGCAGGGGGGGGGTGGCCATGGGCAGGCCTGCGATGCCTCCAGCATGGGAGCGCCAGGGGGATCTGAAGGGAACCCTCCACCCAGCTTCCCATTGCTGAAGCAATTGCGATCGGCCCGTTCCCTCCAAAGGTGAAACGGCCCAGGCCTCAGGCGCTGCGGCGCTGGTCGGGCTCAAGATCGATCGGCACCACCTCGAAGGCCAAGGCCGCCACCTCCCGCTCCGACAGCCTGCGGGTCCAGGCATTCTTGACCGGTTCGTTCCAACGGAATCCAGCCTCCCGAGCCCGGTGGCGCTCGTCATACGACACCTTGGCCTTGTACAGGCGACGGGGTTCCAGGGCCACCCGCAGCAGCGCCTCCAGATCGCTCCGGCGCTCGAACACCTGGGCGAGGTAGGTGCAGTCGGTGAGGGCCCGGTGGGCCGCCCAGACAGGGATCCCGTGGGCCAGGGCCAGGTCCCGCAGGGAGGGTTGGGGTCTGAGCTGGAGGTCAGCGGGCCAGCGGATGTCATCCATGCTGCAGATCCAAGGTTTCTCAATCGCGCCAAGGAAACCGTGGCCAAACCACTGGCGATCGAAGCTGGCGTTATGGGCCACCACGGCATCCGCCGCCTCAACCAGCACCTCGAAGGCATCGCGCAGCGGTTCCCAGGGCTGATTCAGGCGGCTCACCGCTGCGGCAATGCCGTTGATCGATTCGCAGGGGTTGCTGGCGCAGGGGAGCAAGAAGGAGACCTGAGCGAGCACCGCCCTGGGTCCCACCGCAAAGAGGATCGCCCCCACCTCGATGCAGGCTCCCCGGCTGGGATCGAGGCCCGTGGTTTCGGTGTCGAGGATCAACAGCCGCTCGGGCACTGGCGCAGCCGGCTCACTGCCGGCCAACCGGGGCAGGGCGACGCTGTGGGACCGGGGGCCCG
>CALRUP020000002.1:0-246264 GCA_943371385.1 Paenacidovorax caeni
CTTCACCGCCGTGCTGGTGCTCTACTTCAAGCAGGCCTTCGGCTGGGGCCCGGCCCTGGCCGGCACCGCCTTCCTGATCGTGGGCGTGGTGGCCACGGTGGTGCAGGGGGGGCTGATCGGACCGCTGGTGAAGCGCTTCGGCGAGTGGCGCCTGACCCTGGCCGGCCTGGGGTTCGTGATCGCCGGCTGCCTGCTGGTCCCGCTCGCCACCACGGCCAACGCCCAACCGGTGGTGTTCAGCGCCGTGGCGGTGCTGGCCCTGGGAACGGGCCTGGTGACCCCCTGTCTGCGCAGCCTGGTGTCCCGCCGCCTCGATAGCAGCGGCCAGGGAGCCGCCCTGGGCAGCCTGCAGGGTCTGCAGAGCCTGGGCAGTTTCCTGGGGCCACCCCTGGCGGGCCTGGCCTACGAGCTCACCGGACGCACCAGCCCCTTCTGGCTGAGCATTGGCCTGCTGGCGGCGGTGGCCGTCCTGGTCGCCGGTGGCTTACCAAGCTCCAGTCCTTTGGCAAGCAGCTCCAACACCGAAAGCTCGGAAGGTTGATTGCTACGTTGACACCCTGAACCTTTTCGGCGAAGCGAGAGCAACCATGAGCGATCCCGTGGTGGCGCCGGAGCTCTACGTCAACCGCGAGCTGAGCTGGATCGCGTTCAACCAGCGGGTGCTCGCCCAGGCGCTGAGCGAGCACACCCCGCTGCTGGAGCAGGCCAAATTCAGCGCCATCTTCAGCAACAACCTCGACGAATTCTTCATGGTGCGCGTGGCGTCCCTGAAGTCGCAGGTGGAGGCGGGCGTCAGCAGCCTGAGCGACGACGGCCGCACGCCCTTGCAGCAACTCGAGATCATCCGTGAAACCCTGAGCCCCCTGCTGGAGCAGCAGCAGGAGCACTACCGCCTCTACCTCAAGCATCAGCTGGCGGAACACGGCATTCAGCTGATCGACTACGAACGGCTCAATGCCCAGCAGAAGACCTGGGTCAACGACTACTTCCAGACGGCCATCTTTCCAGTGCTCACACCTCTGGCGGTGGATCCGGCGCACCCCTTCCCGTTCATCAGCAACCTCAGCCTCAATGTGGCGGCCCTGATCCGCGATCCAGACACGGGACAGCAGCAGTTCGCCCGGGTGAAGGTGCCGCAGAAGAACCTGCCCCGGTTCGTGACGATCCCCACCGAGCTCTGCACCCGCGAGCCGGCCCCGATCTACACCGCCGTGCCCCTGGAGCAGGTGGTGGCCTTCAACCTGCAGCTGCTGTTCCCCGGCATGACGATCGAGGGGCACTACTTCTTCAGGGTCACCCGCGACGCCGACCTGGAATTGCGTGACCTCGAGGCTGACGACCTGATGGAGGCCCTGCAGGAGGGCCTGCGCAAACGGCGCCGGGGCGGCGAGGTGGTGCGGCTGGAGGTGGCCGATGAGATGCCCGATGAGGTGGTGGAACTGCTGATGGAGGGCACCGACGTGGAGGCCGACGACCTCTACCGGATCAACGGCCCCCTGGGCCTCGATGACCTGATGAGCCTGCTGTCGATCCCCCTGCCCAAGCTCAAGGACAAACCCCACAAGGGCCGCACCCACTCCGCCCTGGCCCGGGCCCAGAAAAGCCGGTTGGAGGACGGCTCGATCAAGGCCGAGGAATTCGAGAGCGTGTTCTCGGTGCTGCGCCGGGGCGACGTGCTGCTGCACCACCCCTTCGATCTGTTCTCGACGTCGGTGGAGGAGTTCATCGGTCAGGCCGCCGACGATCCGTCCGTGCTGGCGATCAAGATGACCCTGTACCGCACCTCCAAGGATTCACCGGTGATCGCGGCGCTGATCCGCGCCGCCGAGAACGGCAAGCAGGTGATGGCCCTGGTGGAGCTCAAGGCCCGTTTCGACGAGGACAACAACATCCAGTGGGCGCGGCAGCTGGAGCGCTCGGGCGTGCACGTGGTCTACGGCGTGCTCGGGCTCAAGACCCACACCAAGATCATGCTGGTGGTGCGCAAGGAAAAGGAGCGTCTGCGCAGCTACGCCCACATCGGCACCGGCAACTACAACTCCAAGACCTCCACGCTCTACACCGATCTGGGGCTGCTCACCGCCAACCCGAAGATCGGCCAAGACCTCGTGGAACTGTTCAACTACCTCACCGGCTTCTCCAAGCAGCAGAGTTTCCGCCGGCTGCTGGTGGCCCCGGTCACCCTGCGCAAGGGCATGGAGGCGCTGATCGAGCGGGAAACACTCCATGCCCTCGAGGGCCGGGGCGGGGCGATCAAGGCCAAGATGAACTCCTTGGTGGACCCTCAGATCATCGCCCTGCTCTACGAGGCTTCCCAGGCAGGGGTGCAGTGCGATCTGGTGGTGCGGGGCATGTGCAGCCTCCGCCCCGGGGTGAAAGGGGTCAGCGACAACATCCGCGTCAGCAGCGTGATCGGCCGCTTCCTTGAGCACTCACGCCTGTTCTCCTTTGCCAATGGCGGTGAGCCGGAGTTCTACATCGGCAGCGCCGACTGGATGCCCCGCAACCTTGACCGGCGCGTGGAGGCGATCACACCGGTGGAGGATTCCGCGTTGCAGTGGCAGCTGGAGCAACTGCTGGAGGCCTACCTCGGCGACAACAGCACCGCCTGGGACATGCGCAGCGACGGCAGTTTCGAGCGGCGCCAACCGGAGGACGAACAACGGGCGGTGCAGAAGGAGCTGATCGAGACCTGGCGAGGTGGTTTCAGCGCCCGCAGCTGATCGAAACCGGAGGAGCGGCCCACCGACCGCTCTGGTCACTGGCTGAGCAAGCCTTGGACTTGAGCGCTCGGATGCGGATCAGTGATGGAAATCAGTGATGCAAATCGCCTGCGCATGCGAATCAAACTCCGTCGAAGTGTGCTGAAGACGACAAAATCTCCGGTTCTCCAACAGCATCCGCAACGAAACTTTGTGGCCAGTCCAGAAACTCTTCGCTTTTGGCACGTTCTTTTCTCCGCCACAGTGCTACATTCCCGGCAAATCAAATAGGAGCTCGGGGTGATGGGGACACCTCTGCGATCCACGGAGAAGGCGACGCCTATGCGTTCGTCTTCGACGTCCGATCCTGTTGCCGAAGTCACGGACAGCGCTGCCAAGGCTCCGGCTGAACGCAAGAAAGCTTCCCGTGCGGCCGCCCGCCCGGCGGGCCGTCTGAGTGCCGATTCCATCGGTTGGTATCTCAGCAACATTGGCCGGGTGCCTCTGCTCACAGCGGCGGAGGAAATTGAGCTTGCCCATCACGTTCAGGCCATGAAGCGCCTGCACGAGCTGCCCGCCGAGACACTCACGCCCCGCCAGCGCCACCAGATCCGCATGGGCACCCGTGCCCGGGACCGCATGATGGCCGCCAACCTGCGGCTGGTGGTGAGTGTGGCCAAGAAGTACCAGAACCAGGGGCTGGAGCTACTTGATCTGGTCCAGGAAGGGGCCATCGGCCTGGAGCGTGCCGTCGACAAATTCGACCCCGCCATGGGTTACAAGTTCTCCACCTACGCCTACTGGTGGATCCGCCAGGGGATGACCCGGGCCATCGACAACAGCGCTCGCACGATCCGCCTGCCGATTCACATCAGTGAGAAGCTCTCGAAGATGCGTCGCATCACCCGCGAGCTCTCCCACCGCTTTGGTCGCCAACCCAACCGGCTGGAGCTGGCCCATGCCATGGGCATCCCCACCAAGGAACTCGAGGATCTGATCGCCCAGAGCGCCCCCTGCGCCTCCCTTGATGCCCACGCCCGCGGCGAGGATGACCGCAGCACCCTCGGGGAGCTGATCGCCGACCCAGCGAGCACCGAGCCCATGGATTCCATGGATCGCAGCATCCAGAAGGAGCACCTCAGCGCCTGGCTGTCCCAACTGAACGAACGGGAGCAGAAAATCCTCAAGCTGCGCTTCGGTCTGGAAGGGGCCGAACCGCTCACCCTTGCCGAGATCGGCCGCCAGATCAACGTTTCCCGCGAACGGGTGCGCCAATTGGAAGCCAAGGCGATCCTCAAGCTGCGCCTGATGACCAACTACCAGCAGGCCGCCTGATCCCTTGATGACACCAGACACGCAGCGGCAGCTGCTGGGGGTCTGTGCGGTGGCTTTATGGCTGGCCCTGGTGTCGGGCGGCGCGCTGCTGCTGCGTTCCCGCTGGCCGCAGCAGAAGGAGTGGAGCCGCAAGCTGGTGCACATCGGCTCCGGTGCGGTGGTGCTGCTGGCCTGGGGCTTCGGCATCAACCGCACCATTGCCCTGGGGGCCGCCCTCATCGCCACCCTCCTCACCAGCCTCAACCACCGCTTCCAGTTGCTGGGGGCGATCGAAGATGTGGGCCGCCACAGCTACGGCACGATCGCCTACGGGGCCTCGATCAGCCTGCTTCTGGCCCTGTTCTGGCCGCAGCAGCCGGCGGCCGTGGCGGCGGGGGTGCTGGTGATGGCCGTTGGGGATGGCCTCGCCGGCCTGCTTGGGGCAGGCTTTCGCTCCCCCGGCTGGATCCTCTGGGGCCAACGCAAGTCCCTGCTGGGCACCGCCACCATGGCCGCCACCAGCCTGGCCGTCCTGGCGGCTCTGAGCTTGGCCAGCGGCACAGGCGCCAACGACTTGGCCTCTTCCGCACCGGCCTTGCTGCTGATCACTCTTGTCGCCACTTTGCTGGAGCAGATCGCCGTGGCCGGCCTCGACAACTTCACGGTGCCGGTGGCGGTCGGTCTGCTCTGGAGCCAGCTCAGCTTCTGAGCAACTGCTCACAGCGAGCGCGCCAATCGGCTTCCGTGCCCAGGGCCGCCACCAGCAGCCGGTCGGAGGGCTCCTGGCGCAGCCGACATTGCCACTGGCGGATCGCTTCGGCCCGCTCCATCCACTCCGCCAGCACCGTTCGCTGGATGCCATCGGCGTCCCAATCCCTCATCTGGGCGGCGGTGAGGGCCCAATCCAGCAGGTCGTCGAGCTGAAAGGGGCGGAAGCCGGCATAGGCCGGGCCACTGTCGACGCCGCTCTGCTCGAGATGAAACACCTGGAGCGGATTGGAAAAGCCGCAGAACTGCAGGAAATAGACCATGGGCGGGCCTGCGGTGAGTGGATCAAACCCAACCTAAAGACGCTGCCCGAAGACTCTGTTCAGCAGGAACAGTTCGTTGTTGCCAATGTCAAGCTGGCACTCGAGTCAGTCGAGTGCCAATCACTCAAACTGAGGCCATTAACCCTGTCTGTGCCTTGGCTACGGCCGAGCCAAGCTGCTCCAGCAGAGCCCGGGTGCTGGCCAGGTCGATGCAGGCATCGGTGATGCTCTGACCGTAGGTGAGCTGGCTCAGATCCGTCGGGATTTTCTGGCTGCCGCCCACCAGATGGCTTTCGATCATCACCCCCATCACGTGGCGTGAACCCGAACGCAGCTGCTCGGCCACCTGCTCGGCCACCTCCCCCTGGCGGCGGTAGTCCTTGTTGGAGTTGCCGTGGCTGCAGTCCACCATCACCCGGGCCGGCAGACCGGCCTTGATCAAAGCAGCGGCGGACGCCTCCACCGCCTCCTGGTGGTAATTGGTGCCGCCCTTGCCGCCCCGCAGCACCAGATGGCCGTCGGGGTTGCCGGTGGTGCTGACGATCGCCGCCTGGCCCTGGGCATTGATGCCCAGGAAATGGTGGGGGCGGGCCGCGGCCTCCATCGCATGGATGGCGGTGGCGGCGCTGCCGTCGGTGCTGTTCTTGAAGCCGATCGGCATCGACAGCCCCGAGGCCATCTCCCGGTGGGTCTGGCTCTCGGTGGTGCGGGCGCCGATGGCGGTCCAGCCGATCAGATCGGCGATGTACTGGGGCACCACTGGATCCAGCAGCTCCGTGGCGGCGGGCAGGCCCAGCTCGGCCAGGTGCACCAGGAGACCCCTGGCCAGGCGCAGGCCGGTGTTGATGTCGTAGCTGTGATCGAGGTGGGGATCGTTGATCAGGCCCTTCCAGCCCACGGTGGTGCGGGGCTTCTCGAAGTAGACGCGCATCACCACCTCCAGCTGGTGGCGGTGACGCTCGTGCAGCTCGGCCATGGCGGTGGCGTACTCCTTGGCGGCGGCCACGTCATGGACCGAGCAGGGCCCCACGATCACCAGCAGGCGGCTGTCCTCACCCCGCAGGATCGCCTTGATCCGCTCCCGCGCCCCCAGAACCGTGCTGGCCGCCTTCTCACTGAGGGGAAGCTCTCGGTGCAGCAGGGCGGGGGCGACCAGGGGGCGGGTCTCCACCACGTGCAAATCGGAGGTGGGGATCATGCCGAGACGGTCTCCAGATCGGGCCAATCGTCCAGCCTAAACAGTCGCTTTGGAAGCCATCGTCACCAAAGGCGGTCCGGCGGCCAAGAACAATGGATTGAGATCGAACCGCTGAGATGCTTGCTGCCTACCGTCAGGCCGCCCTGGAGCGCGAGGCCCAGGGGGTCCCGGCCCTGCCCCTGGATGCTGCCCAGACCCAGTCCCTCACCGAGCTGCTGGAGACGCCCCCCGCCGGTGAGGAGAGCTTTCTGCTGCATCTGCTCAGCGAGCGAATTCCCCCGGGCGTGGATGAGGCGGCCTATGTGAAGGCCAGCTGGCTGCACGCCGTGGCCCAGGGCAGCGCCAGCAGCCCGCTGGTGGGCCCGATCGAGGCCACCCACCTGCTGGCCACCATGATCGGCGGCTACAACGTCGGCGCACTGATCGAGCTGCTCTCCAACACTGATGCAGCCATCGCCGCCGAGGCCGCCACGGGTCTGTGCCGCACCCTGCTGGTCTACGACGCCTTCAACGATGTGCTGGAGCTGGCGGAGACCAACCCCTGGGCGAAGCGGGTGGTCGATTCCTGGGCCGCCGCCGAGTGGTTCACCGCCAAACCGGAGCTGCCCGCCGCGATCACCGTCACGGTGTTCAAGGTGGAGGGAGAAACCAACACCGACGACCTCTCCCCGGCCACCCACGCCACCACCCGCCCCGACATCCCCCTGCACGCCACGGCGATGCTGGAGACCAGGATGCCAGGCGGCTTGGAGCTGATCCAAAAGCTCAAGACCAAGGGCCACCCCGTCGCCTACGTGGGCGACGTGGTGGGCACAGGCAGTTCGCGCAAATCAGCGATCAACTCAGTGCTCTGGCACACCGGCACCGACATCCCCCACGTGCCCAACAAGCGCAGCGGTGGTGTGGTGCTCGGCGGCAAGATCGCGCCGATCTTTTTCAACACCGCTGAGGATTCAGGCGCCCTGCCGGTCGAATGCGACGTCAGCGCCCTGAACACCGGTGATGTGATCACGATCCGGCCCTACGCCGGCACGATCGAGCGGGCCGCGGGCGAACCCAACGCCGGCGAGATCGTGGCCCGCTTCGAGCTCAAGCCCAGCACGATCACCGATGAGGTGCGCGCCGGCGGCCGCATCCCGCTGCTGATCGGCCGCTCTTTAACTGACAAGGTGCGCGCCCAGCTCGGGCTTCCTCCCAGCGATCTGTTCATCCGCCCCGTCGCTCCGGCCGACACCGGCAAGGGCTTCACCCTGGCCCAGAAGATGGTGGGCAAAGCCTGCGGCCTGGCGGGGGTGCGCCCCGGCACCAGCTGCGAACCCCTGATGACCACCGTCGGCTCCCAGGACACCACGGGCCCGATGACCCGTGATGAGATGAAGGAGCTGGCCTGCCTCGGCTTCTCAGCGGATCTGGTCTTGCAGAGCTTCTGCCACACCGCCGCCTACCCCAAGCCGGTGGATCTCAAGACCCACGCCGAGCTGCCGGATTTCATGGCCTCCCGCGGCGGCGTCTCCCTGCGCCCCGGCGACGGCATCATCCACAGCTGGCTCAACCGCATGCTGCTGCCCGACACCGTCGGCACCGGCGGTGACAGCCATACGCGCTTCCCCCTGGGGATCTCCTTCCCGGCCGGCTCCGGGCTTGTGGCCTTCGCGGCCGCCATCGGTGCCATGCCCCTCGACATGCCCGAATCCGTCCTGGTGCGCTTCACGGGCTCGCTGCAGCCCGGAATCACCCTGCGGGACGTGGTCAATGCCATCCCCTGGGTGGCGATCCAGAAGGGTCTGCTCACGGTGGAGAAGGCGAACAAGAAGAACGTCTTCTCCGGCCGCATCCTGGAGATCGAGGGGTTGCCAGATCTGAAGCTGGAGCAGGCTTTTGAGTTAACCGACGCCTCCGCTGAACGCTCCTGTGCCGGCTGCACCATCAAGCTCTCGGAAGCCACCGTCGCCGAATATCTGCGCAGCAACGTGGCCCTGCTGAAGAACATGATCGCCCGGGGCTACGCCGATGCCCGCACCATGGCCCGCCGCATCCAGGCAATGGAGGCCTGGCTCGCCGATCCCCAGCTGATGGGCGCCGATGACGATGCGGAGTACGCCGAAATCATCGAGATCAACCTCGATGAGCTCAGCGAACCCGTGCTGGCCTGCCCCAACGACCCCGACAACGTCAAGTTGCTGAGCGAAGTGGCGGGCGAGCGCATCGATGAGGTGTTCATCGGCTCCTGCATGACCAACATCGGCCATTACCGCGCCGCCGCCACGGTGCTCGACGGGGCCGGCACCAGCGCCGCCCGGCTGTGGGTCTGCCCCCCCACGCGCATGGACGACGAGGTGCTTAAGGCCGAGGGCTACACCGCCAAATTCGAGGCCGCCGGCGCCCGCATGGAGCTGCCGGGCTGCTCGCTGTGCATGGGCAACCAGGCCCGGGTGGAAGACAACACCACCGTGTTCTCCACCAGCACGCGCAACTTCAACAACCGCCTCGGCAATGGCGCCCAGGTGTACCTGGGCAGCGCCGAACTGGCGGCGGTCTGCGCGCTGCTTGGCCGCATCCCCACCCCAGCCGACTACCTGGAGATCGCCGCGGCCAAGATCGACCCCCTCTCCGATCAGCTCTACCGCTACCTCAACTTCGATCAGATCGACGGCTTCAGCGACGAAGGCCGGGTGGTGAGCGTGGCGGAGGAGGAAAGAGTGCTGGCAGGCGTTTGAAGGAGCCGGTGTAGCAGATATCACAATCTGCAAAGACTGGACTCCCTGGCTGTGGGTCTACCTACGGTTCCGCCTCCCACAGCAAGCGCTCCGTCCATGACCCGCCCCCTCCAGTCAGCCCTGGCGGTCGGCACAGCCTTCGTGGCTGCCGCAACCCTGAGCCTCACAGGCTGCTCCCAAACCAAACAAGCAGCCACCGGCATGGGCGATGCCGCCAAAACCGCCGCCATGGGCGCTGCCCAGACCGCCCTGACTCCAGCGGTGAACCCAGTGCTCGACCTGCTCAACAAGGGGCAAGGCCAGGTGAATGCCGGCAACCTCAGCGGAGCCGCCACCACCGTCGCCGGCTTCAAGGGGCTGTGGGACAAGGCCGGTCCCGTGATCAAGCCTCTGGCCGGGGACAAGTTCCCTGCGATTGAATCCGCTGCCAACAAGGTGATCAGCATCTTCGCTGGCGGCACCCCGGACAAGGCCGCCGCCAGCTCCGCCCTCTCCGGCCTGATCGATCCCCTCTCCGCCCTGGTGGGCAAGTAGGGCCCAGGCTTGCAACTGCCGCCGTGGTGACACGCTGGGAGAGACCCGGCGGCCCCCCCGAACCTGAACCAGGAAACCCTGCTGTTCGAACCCGCCCAGCCTGCGGCCGATGCCCTGCGGGCGGTACTGGCCTTCCCCAGCACCTACACCGTGGGCATCACCAGCCTGGGCTTTCAGGTGGTGTGGGCCAGCCTGGCCAGCCGCAGCGACCTGGATGTGCGCCGCCTGTTCACCGACCAGGCCGATCCCCCGCACGCCGGCCAACGGGGCCGCGGACCTGACCTCGACCTGTTCGGGCTCTCCCTGAGCTGGGAGCTGGATGGGCCGGTGCTGCTGGATCTGCTGGAGCAGCAGCGGATCCCGCTCTGGAGCCATGAGCGCGGCGAGCACGACCCGCTCGTGTTCGGCGGCGGCCCGGTGCTCACCGCCAACCCCGAACCCCTGGCCCCCTTCTTCGACGTGGTGCTGCTCGGGGATGGGGAGCTGCTGCTGCCCGCCTTCATCGACGCTGTGCAGACGCACCGAAGCGCGCCCCGGGCCGAACGGCTGAGGGCCCTGGCCCAGATCCCAGGGGTGTATGTGCCCTCCCTCTACGCCCCCCGCTACGGCGCCGAGGGTGATCTGTTGGCGGTGGAGCCGATCGACGCCGGCATCCCCGCCACCGTCGCCAAGCAGACCTGGGGCGGCAACACCCTCAGCCATTCGATGGTGATCACCCCGGAGGCGGCCTGGCCCTCGATCCACATGGTGGAGGTGGTGCGCAGCTGCCCCGAGCTGTGCCGCTTCTGCCTGGCCAGTTACCTCACCCTGCCCTTTCGTACCCCCTCCCTCGACGACGGCCTGATCCCGGCGGTGGAGAAGGGTCTTGGGGCCACCCAGCGGCTGGGGCTGCTGGGGGCCTCGGTAACCCAGCACCCCCAGTTCGGGGAGCTGCTGGGCTGGCTTGATGGTGACCGTTTCGAGGGCACCCGACTCAGCGTCAGCTCCGTGCGGGCCGCCACGGTCACCCCCGAGCTGGGGCGGATCCTGGCCAAGCGGGGCAGCCGCTCGCTCACGATCGCGATCGAGAGCGGCAGCGAACGCATGCGCCAGGTGGTGAACAAAAAGCTCAGCGGCGAGGAGATCTTCGCCGCCGCCCGCTACGCCAGAGAAGGTGGCCTCACCGGTCTGAAGCTCTACGGCATGGCCGGCCTGCCGAGTGAGCAGGATGCGGACATCGAGGCCACCGCCGAGCTGCTGCTGGCCCTCAAAAAAGCCACCCCAGGGTTGAGGCTGTCGCTGGGGGTGAGCACCTTCGTGCCCAAGGCCCACACTCCCTTCCAATGGGAGGGGGTGCGTCCAGAGGCCGAGAAGCGCCTGAAGCTGCTGGCCAAGCGCCTCAAGCCCAAGGGCATCGAGCTGCGACCCGAGAGCTACGGCCAGAGCGTGATCCAGGCCATGCTCTCCCGCAGTGACCGTCGCCTGGCACCGGTGATCGCCGCCGTGCGAGGCCGCCACGGCAGCCTGGGGGGCTGGAAAAGCGCCTACCGGGAGCTGATCGAGCAGGGCCCCGAGCCGGGTTCAGCCCCGCTGCCCCCCTGGGGGGAGGTCATCCACGACAACTGGGATCCCCTGCGGGTTCTCCCCTGGGACCACCTGGAGGGTCCCCTGCCCAAGTCCACCCTCGCCGGCCACCGCCGCAGCTCCCTCGAGCCGACCGGGCCGGCCCTCAAAGCGGCGTAGACCCGCCAGCAGGATCCAGCCGGCGACGTTGATGCGGCTGTCGTAGAAGGGCATGTCAGTGGCATGGAGGGCCACCAGCACCAGGGCCGAGGCCCACCAGGCCCGCTCGAACACCGGAGCGGCGGTCATGCCCAGCCTCCAGGCCCGGATCAACAGCCAGAGCACCACACCCACCAGCAGCGCCGCCACCGGCAGTCCATGGCTGAGGGCCAGGTCGATCGGCAGGTTATGGGGATGGCCATGCCAGTGACCCGTCCGCAGGGGATAAATCACGCTGAAGGCCGCCGCCCCCCAACCCAGCCAGGGGCGCTCAGCAATCAGGCCCATGGCCACGCCCCACTGGCTCAATCGCGTGATCGCAAGCGGCCGCTGACCGGCGAAGTTGGCATCGCTGAGCCGCACCCAGATCGGATCCGGCACCACCATCCGGGCCGCGTGCTGCAGGGCCGCGGGCACCATCGGCAGGCTGGCCAGGCCCACCAGCAGCAAGCCAGCCAGCAACAGGGGCAGCAGCCAGCTCCAGGTGAGTGGCCCGGCCACCACCGGCAGGGCCAGCACCAGGGCACCCCAGGCGTTGCGGGAATCGGTCAGGTAGAGCGCCACCGCCTGGCCCAGCACCAACAGCAGAGCGACGCACCGCAGCCTCCAGCCCAGGCGCCGCTCCAGCAGGGCCGCCAGGGCCAGGGGCCAGGCCAGGGCCAGCCATGACCCGGCGATGTTGGCGTAGTCGAACAGGCCTGAAAGCCGGCCCGGCGGGTCACCCCCCGGCTCGATCCACCAGACCACGAGGCCCTGGAGTGCTTGGAACGGACCACCCCAGCCCCACCACAGCTGGCCCAGACCGGTGAGCACCACGGGCACCGTCCCGGCCACCAGCCACAGGGCCACCTTGCGCCGTGCCGCGGCCGTGGCCACGTAGGGCTGGAAGCCCCAGAACGCCCAGAAGAAAGGCAGCCAATTCCCCAGGCCCACCCAGGCCAGCCAGCCGCTGCTGGCGGTGAAGCAGCCCAGCACCATCAGACCGGCGGCCAGCACCAGCAGGCGGTTAGCCCGGTCGCGCCAGAACGGCTCCCGGCCGCGGCTGCCCAGCACCAGCGCCAACAGCAGCAGCAGCGAACCGAGCAGGGCACTGGAGGCGAGCAGCAGCAGACCCAACTGGAAGCAACGCCAGCCCAGGGGATGGGCATGGGGAGGCCGCTCGGCCTGCAGCTGGCGCTCCCAGCGCGCCCTGATCGCCTTGAACCGCCCCATCGCGACCTGCCCCGGTTCGTTCAATCGAACACCGCCGTGCGGCCCCGGTAGACCATCACCTGCCGCCGAAGGTGCAGACGCAGGGCCCGGGCCAGGGCCAACCGCTCGGTATCGCGGCCCTTGCGGATCAGATCCTCCACCTCATCGCGGTGGCTCACGCCCACGGTGGCCTGGGCAATGATCGGTCCGCCATCAAGGTCTTCACTGACGTAGTGAGCCGTGGCGCCGATCAGCTTCACACCCCGCTCCCAGGCCCGGTGGTAGGGCTGGGCGCCCTTGAACGCGGGCAGGAAGGAATGGTGAATGTTGATCACGCGTTGAAAGGCCTCCGGGGCGTCGAAGCGCTGCAGGAAACCAGGACTGACCACCTGCATGTACTTGGCGAGCACCACCAGCTCGATCCCCTCCTCGGCGAGCAACTCCAGCTGACGCTGCTCCACCTGGGCCCTGGTGGCGGCATCGATCGGCAGATGTTCGAAGCGGGCGCCGAAATCCTCCACCAGGGGCCGCAGGTCGTCGTGGTTGGAGATCACCAGCGGCACCTGCATCGGCAGCTCGCCGGCGCGGGTGCGCCAGAGCAGGTCCACCAGACAGTGGTCCTGCTTGCTCACGAAGATCGCCACCCGGGGCGTCTCGTCGGAGAAATGGACTTGACCCACCCCCTCGAGCCGCTGGGCCAGGGCTGAGGTGGCGGGCACGATCGCGTCGCGGGGGAGGCCGAATCCCTCGAGCTGCCATTCGATCCGGCTCAGGAACAGACCCGCCCCCAGGTCAGTGTGGTGGTCGGCATGGCGGATGTTGCCGCCGTTGGCCGCCACCCAGCCGGAGAGCTCACTCACCAGCCCCGGACGATCCGGGCAAATCAACTGAAGGATCGCCGTGGGATCGCTCATCGCTTCCCTCCGGACAGTTGCTGAAGCATCGGGGCATTGTGCCGGTTGCCGCCGTTAAAGTCGCCCAGCTCGTTTCCCACCCATGGCCGCCCTGCTGGTCTCGACCCTCCGTCGCGTGATGGCCCTCGGCCTCGCGGTGGTCCTCAGTTTCAGCCTGGCGGCCTGCTCCGGTGAAGCCTCCAAACCACCCACGATCAGCTCCGCCGATCTGGTGGTGATCCAGCGCCAGGCCGAAGGCTTCCTGGCCTCCCGCAACGAGCTCACCGAACTGGCCACCCTGGTGAACGACAAGAACTGGGTCTTCACCCGCAACTTGATCCATGGCCCCTTCCAGGAGATGGGACGCCAAATGCTGTACATCAACCAACGGCTGCTGCCGGCCGATCGCCCCGCAGCCAACCAGCTGGCGGCCCAGGTCAAGAGCTCCCTGGCCCAGCTGGATGAGGCGGCCCGCCTTCAGGACGGTGAGCGTCTTCGCAAGGCCTACATCCAGGTGGCGAGCGGCATCGGTCGCTATGCCCAGGTGCTGCCCGAGGAGGTGAAGACGGCCCTCAACCAGGTGTGAGCATCGCCCCCCCGCCGGCCGCCACCCGTTCGGTGGTGGTGATCGGTGGGGGGTTCGTCGGCCGCTGCTGCGCCTGGCTTCTGAGCCGTCGGGGCCACGAGGTTCAGCTGATCGCCGGGGGCCAGCCGGCGGGCGTCCAAGGGGGAAGCGAAGCCGCCCTGGGCCTGCTGATGGCCGACGTCTACCGTCGCCGCAGTGGCCGGGGCTGGCGCCTGCGCCAACAGTCCCTGGTGCTGCTGGAGCAATGGCAAGCCCTGCTGGCGGCCTCGGGGCAGCCGGTGGAGCTGCGGCGCGGTCTGCTCCTGCTCGCCCACGAACCCGAGGAGTGGCAGCGCCAGCAGGCCCTGGTCTCCCGCAGCGGAAGCGCTGGGCCTGCGCTGGAACTGCGCACGGCCTCCGCGCTTGAAGGTCAGGAGCCCGCCCTTCCCCGCGGCGCGCTGGGGGGGGTCTGGTCCCCCAGGGACGGCCAGCTGGATCCCGTCGCCTGGGGCGAGGCCCTGGAGGCCGATGGCCAGACCCATGGGCTGACGCTGCACCGCACCCCGGCGGCAGCGATCGAGCCCGCCCCTGGAGCCTCTGGCGGTTGGCGCGTACGAATGACCACAGGCGAGCAGCTGAGCGCCGACAAGGTCGTGGTGGCGGCCGGGCTGGGCAGTGCCCCCCTGCTGCAAGGCCTGGGGATCGACCTCCCGCTGGAGCCCGTGCTGGGCCAGGCCCTGGAACTGGAACTGGCACCCTCCACCGGCGAGCTCTGGCCTGGGTCGGTGGTCTGGCGGGGGATCAACCTGGTGCCCCGGCCCCAGCGGCGTCTTTGGATCGGGGCCACCCTGGAACCCGGCCAGAACGCCTGTCCTGCAGCCCTGGCCACGCTGGCAGCTCTCCATGGCGACGCCCCGACCTGGCTGCGTCAGGCCAGGACCCTGCGCCAGTGGCAGGGGCTACGGGTGCGTCCGCTGGGCCAGCCGGCGCCGGTGCTGATCGAACCGAGGCCCGGGCTGCTGGTGAGCACGGGCCACTACCGCAACGGCATCCTGCTGGCACCGGCCAGCGCCGCCTGGGCGGCAGAGCGGATCGAGGCTTGACGCAGCCTTAAACCACCTCAGGTAGGACGGAACACCCTCAGGCTGCGATGAGATGACGACGGCCCTCCACCGCCGGTCCTCCCGGAACCTCCTCATCGGAAGCCTGGCGCTCGTGAGCCTCTCGGGTCTGACGGGCTGCACAGCCCGCGTCAGCAAGGTGAGCGGGGCTGGTGCCTCCTTCCCAACGGCCATCTACTCCCGTTGGTTCACTGAGCTGGCGGCGAAGAAGGGGATTCAGGTGATCTACCAATCGGTGGGCTCCGGCGCGGGCGTGCGCCAGTTCATCGCCCAGTCGGTGGATTTCGGAGCCACCGATGCCCCGATGCGCCCCGAAGACGTGGCCAAGGTATCCCGTGGCGTGGTGCAGGTGCCGATGACCGCCGGCGCCATAGCCGTGGCCTACAACTTCCCCGGTTGTGAGCTGAGTCTGTCCCAGGAGCAGCTGGCGGACATCTTCCTGGGCAAGATCAACAACTACAGCCAGCTGGGCTGCGGCTCCAAGCCGATCCGTGTGGTGCACCGCTCCGACGCTTCGGGCACCACCTTCAACTTCACCGCCCACCTGACAGCCATCAGCCCCGCCTGGAAAGCAGGCCCTGGCCATGGCAACGCCGTGGCCTGGCCCACCGGCGTGGGCGCCAAAGGCAATCAAGGGGTCGCCGACGAGCTCGCCCAGCTGGATGGAGGCATCGGCTATGTGGAGAGCACCTTCGTGAAAGGGAGCCTTCAGGCTGCCGCCCTCACCAATGCCTCCGGGGAGGCGGTCCAGCCCACCAAGGCTCAGACCGGTATCGCCCTGGGGTCGATTGATCTGGGGCCGGATCTGATCGGCAGTGATCCCAACCCCGAAAAGGGATACCCGATCGTGACTTTCTCCTGGATCCTGCTCTACAAGACTGGCAATGGCGCCAAGACGGACGCACTCCAGACCGCCTTCACCCATACCCTCTCACCCGAGGCCCAGTCGATCGCGCCTGAACTGGGCTTTGCGACCCTGCCGCCACCGGTGGCCGCCAAAGCCCTGGCGGCGGTCAACCTGATCCGCCCCTGATCCGGTTTGCCGGGCCGACCATGAAAAAGCCCCCCGGTCGGGGGGCGAAGCCGAAGGTCCGGGCGGGCGGGCGTCGACCCACCCGCCACCGGTCTCACTTGCTCTCGGTGAACTCGGCGTCGATCACGTCGTCGCTGGCGGCGGCGCTGCCGTTGGCGCCCGGCTGGGGGCCGGCCCCATCGGCACCTGCCGCTCCCGCCTGCTGGTACACGGAAGCACCGGCGGCGTAGAGGGCCTGCTGGAGTTGTTCAAGCAGGGTCTTGATGGAGGCGTAGTCCTCTTTTTCGAGGGCCTCCTTTAGCTGCTTGGACAGATCCTCCACCTTGGCCTTGTCTTCGGCGGCCACCTTGTCGCCCAGTTCTCCGAGCTGCTTCTCGGACTGGTACACGAGGGTTTCGGCCTGGTTCTTGAGGTCGATGCGCTCGCGCTTCTCCTTGTCGGCGGCGGAGTTGGACTCAGCGTCCTTGACCATTTTCTCCACCTCGTTCTCACTGAGGGTGGAGGCGCCGGTGATCGAGATGCTCTGCTCCTTGCCGCTGCCCTTGTCCTTGGCCGTGACGCTGAGGATGCCGTTGGCGTCGATGTCGAAGGTGACTTCGATCTGGGGCACGCCACGGGGGGAGGGGGGAATGCCATCGAGACGGAAGGTGCCGAGGCTCTTGTTGTCGCTGGCCATTTCACGCTCACCCTGGAGCACGTGGATCTCCACGTTGGTCTGACCATCCACGGCCGTGGAGTACACCTCGGCCTTCTTGGTGGGGATGGTGGTGTTGCGGGGGATCATCTTGGTCATCACGCCGCCGAGGGTCTCAACTCCCAGTGACAGCGGGGTGACATCCAGCAGCAGGATGTCCTTGACCTCGCCGGCCAGCACACCGCCCTGGATGGCGGCGCCCACGGCCACCACCTCATCGGGATTCACCGTCTGGTTGGGGTCCTTGCCGGTGACGCGCTTGACCAGCTCCAGCACGGCGGGGATGCGGGTGGAACCACCCACCATCACCACCTCATCGAGCTCCGAGGAGGAGAGCTTGGCGTCCTTGAGGGCCTGCTCCACCGGCACGCGGCAGCGATCAATCAGTTTGGAGGCCAGCTCCTCGAACTTGGCCCGGGTCAGGGTGAGGTCGAGGTGCTTGGGGCCCTCCGGCGTGGCCGTGATGAAGGGCAGGTTGATCTCACTCTGGGTGGCACTGGAGAGCTCGATCTTGGCCTTCTCCGCCGCCTCGGTGAGGCGCTGCAGGGCCTGCTTGTCCTGGCGCAGGTCGATGCCTTCGTTGCTCTTGAAGCTGGCGGCGAGGTAATCAACGATCACCTTGTCGAAGTCGTCGCCACCCAGGTGGGTGTCGCCGCTGGTGGAGAGCACCTCGAAGACGCCATCACCGACCTCAAGCACGGACACGTCGAAGGTGCCGCCGCCCAGGTCGAACACCAGAATGCGCTCATTGCTCTTGCGATCGAGGCCGTAGGCCAGAGCCGCTGCCGTGGGCTCGTTGATGATCCGCAGCACCTCAAGTCCAGCGATCTTGCCGGCGTCCTTGGTGGCCTGGCGCTGGGAGTCGTTGAAATAGGCCGGCACGGTGATCACCGCCTGGGTGACGGTTTGACCGAGATACTTGCCGGCGTCTTCGGCCAGCTTGCGCAGCACTTCGGCCGAGACCTCCTCGGGGGCGAATTGCTTGTTCAGCACCGGGCATTTCACCTTCACGTTGGCGCCGGCCTTCTCGACGCCGTAGCTCACTTCCTTGGATTCCTCGTTCACCTCATCGACGCGCCGGCCGATGAAGCGCTTCACGGAATAGAAGGTGTTCTCCGGGTTCATCACCGCCTGGCGCTTGGCGATCTGACCCACCAGCTTGTCCTGGTTCTTGGTGTAGGCCACCACCGAAGGCGTGGTGCGAAAGCCCTCGGCATTGGCAATCACGATGGGCTTGCCGCCCTCCATCACCGCAACGCAGCTGTTTGTGGTTCCAAGATCGATGCCGACAACTTTGCCCATCGGGGCCCTCCTTTCTGAACAGGTGATTTGAACTGGATGCATCCTCCACACCAGGGGCCTGCCCAGGCGAGGTGTGGTTCCCGAACCGTTCCCGTACGGTGCCAGCAGAGGAGCCCGAAAAGGAGCCAGGGCCGATGCCCCAAACCATCGATGGAGCCACAGCCCTGGTGGGCGTTCTCGGTGATCCGGTGCGTCACTCGCTCTCACCGGTGATGCACAACGCCGCCCTGGCCGAGCTGGGGCTGAACTGGGCCTACCTGGCCCTGCCGACGCCGGCGGCGGACCTGGCCGGTGTGCTGCGCGCCCTCGAAGCCCTGGATTGCCGCGGCCTCAACGTCACCCTGCCCCACAAACAGGCGGTGGCGGCCCTGGCGGATGCGCTCAGCCCCCTGGCCCAGCAACTGGGGGCCGTCAACACCCTGGTGCGCCGGGCCGAGGGGGGCTGGTTTGGCACCAACACCGACGTGGAGGGGTTTCTCGCGCCCCTGCGGGAGGGGATCGGACCTGCCCACTGGCCAGGCCAACGCGCCCTGGTGCTGGGCTGCGGCGGCAGCGCCCGGGCCGTGGTCGCGGGCTGCGCTGAGCTGAATCTGGAGCGGATCACCGTGGCGGGGCGCCGGGCCGCGACCCTGGATCCCTTCATCGAGAGCTGCCGCCCCTGGACCCCTGGAATCGAAGCCCTGGTCTGGGGCGACACCGATGACACCGACGGCAGCCCCCTTTCAATCGCCCTGGCCCAGGCCGATCTGGTGGTGAACACCACACCGCTTGGCATGGCCGCCGCCGGATCGTCTGCGGCGGCCATGGGTTGCCCCCTGGGCCCCGGCCAGCTGGATCGGCTGCGGCCTGACGCCGTGGTCTACGACCTGATCTACACCCCGCGGCCCACCAGGCTGCTGCGGGAAGCGGCGGCCCGGGGCATCCGCAGCCTCGACGGCCTGGAGATGCTTGTGCAGCAGGGGGCCGCGGCCCTGCGGCTCTGGAGCGGGCTGGAACTGGTGCCAGTGGAGAGCATGCGCCAGGCGGCTCTGGCCCGGCTGGAAGGGCCCTAGCCTCGGGCGACCACAACGGGCCCAATGGCGGAACCACCGATCTGGCAGCGGCTGCTGGCCCTGCTGGCCTACCTGCTGCCCTGGAGCGAGGGAGTGCCCTTCGGACGCTCCCTTTACGGGATGTTTCCCGCCTTGCAATGGCTCAGCCTGCCTGTGATCCCCGTCGTGCTGCTGCAGCGGCTGGTGCCCTTCGGGGGCTTCCTGCTGTTCCTGCTGCTGTTCCTGGCGGTGGTGCGCAACCCGAAGGTGCCCTACTTCATCCGCTTCAACGTGTTGCAGGCGATCCTGCTCGACATCGTGCTGGTGCTGCTCAGCCTGGCCTTCAACGTGCTGCTGACGCCGCTCGGAGCCGGCTTCGCGATTCGCACCCTGAGCAACACGGTCTACCTGGGCACCCTGGTGCTGGTGCTGTTCGCCGCCGTGCAGTGCGTGCGCGGCAAGGAGGCCGACATTCCCACCGTCTCGGAGGCCGTGCGCATGCAGCTCTACTGAGAGCCCGCACGGCTCGGGGAGCTGAAGCTGGTGTTCAGACGCCGCGATAGGGTCATGGATCCGTCGCTGATCCGGCCCATGGCCGATCGGCCTCATCCCCCTCGGCCCGCCCTGCGCTGGCCGGAGTCCTCAACGGAGATTCCATGTCCGAGCTTTATTACGAGACCATGTACATCCTTCGTCCGGACATTCCGGAAGAAGAGGTGGAAACCCATGTCAACAAGTACCGCGACCTGGTGACCGAAGCCGGCGCCGAGGTCTACGAGTCACAGATGCGGGGCAAGCGTCGCCTGGCCTACACGATCGCCAAGCACAAGGAAGGGATCTACGTGCAGCTCACCCACAACGGTGACGGCCAGCAGGTGATCGCCCTGGAGCGAGCCATGCGCCTGAGTGAAGATGTGATTCGCTATCTCACCGTCAAGCAGGACGGTCCGGTGCCCCCGCCGCGCACGGGCAGTGTGACCGTCGCCACCACGTCCACCACCGAGGAAGCGACGGCCAGCGAGGAGGCCTGAGCGGAATGGGGTGGCGGTGGCCTGAGGCCAAGTGCCGGCCTGCCTTGTGGGCAGGCCGGCGATCCGATACCGTCCGCTCATGTTCCCGGACGATGGCCACCGCGCCCCGGTCCCCCGTTGGGGCCGGCCCCTGCTGAAGGCCTGTTCATCACCAGAAGCTGTCACGGTTGCATCAACTCCGCCCCGTGAGGGAGGTGATGATGGTCAATCGTTGGGATGGACGCTCGCCTTGGTCACCAGCCCTTACCCCCAGTCATCGGCCCGCGAAGCCCTGCTCCGCGACCTGGAAGCCACCCGCCATCAGGTGGCGGAACTGGAGACGCTGCTGGCGGAGCTGCCCGCCATCTTTGAGCGCAAGTTCCAGCAGCAACTGCAGCCGGTGCAGGAACGCACCAGGCTGCTGGCGGAAGAACATCAGGCCCTCCGGGAGCAGGCTCATTTCGCCCTGCAGGGAGCGGCCGAGGGCCAGCGACCACCGGAGCTGCCCTTCCCCAACGGCCTGGGCTCCTGGACCCGCAAACTGCTCAAGGGCCGCAGCTCCGACAGCACGGCGGCCTGAAAGCTCCGTTCAGGCCGCGGCGCAGCCCAGTCTCAGCGTCGGTGTTGGGCCGCCCAGAGGCGCGTGGGCAGCCCCCACACATAGATGAATCCCTCCGCAGCCCGGTGATCGAACCGATCGCCTGAGCCGTAGGTGGCCATGTCGCTCACGTAAAGGCTGTCGCTGGCGCTGCGACGGCCGACCACGGTGGCGTTGCCCTTGTGCAGCTTCACCCTCACCGTGCCGTTGACGGTGGTCTGGGTGCGGTCAAGAAAGCCATCGAGGGCCTCCTTGAGGGGGCCGAACCAGAGGCCCTGATACACCAGGTCGGCCCAGCTGGCTTCGATCTGGCGCTTATAACGCTGCACGTCTGCGGCGAGGGTGAGCGATTCGAGCTCCTGGTGGGCCCGGATCAGCAGCAGCAGGCCGGGGGTTTCGTAGATCTCCCGGCTCTTGATGCCCACCACCCGGTTCTCCACCATGTCGAGGCGGCCGAAGCCATGCAGACCGGCCAGTTCGTTGGCCCGGCGGATCAGAGGAACCGGATCAAGCCGCACCCCATCGAGGCTGACCGGGTTGCCGCCCTCGAAGCCGATCTCGACCACCTGGGGGGCGTCGGGGGTATCAGCCAGCGGGCGGGTGAGGGCGAAGACCTCCTCGGGGGGCTCCACGTCGGGATCCTCCAGGGGGCCGGCCTCGATGCTGCGCCCCAGAAGATTGAGATCGATGGAATAGGGGGATCCCTTGCTCACGGGGGAGGGAATGCCATGGCACTCGCCGTAGGCGATCGTCTCCTCCCGGCTCATGCCCCACTCGCGGGCGGGGGTGAGCACCTTCAGCTCGGGGGCGAGGGCGCCGATGGCCACATCGAAGCGCACCTGATCGTTGCCCTTGCCGGTGCAGCCATGGGCCACCGCGTCGGCTCCGACCTCGCGGGCGACCTCCACGAGGCGACGAGCGATCAGCGGGCGGGCCAGGGCGGTGGACAGGGGGTAGCGGCCCTCATAGAGGGCGTTGGCGCGGATGGCGGGGAAGGCGAACTCGGTGATGAACGGTTCGATCAGATCGTCCACGATCGACTGGCTGGCGCCGGAATCGAGCGCCTTCTGGCGAATCGGCTCCAGCTCATCCCCCTGGCCCAGGTCGGCGGCGAAGGTGATCACCTCCTCGACACCCCATTCGTGCAGCAAGTAGGGGATGCAGACGCTGGTGTCCACACCGCCGGAGTAGGCCAGCACCGCCTTCTTCGCCCGACCCATCAACCCTGCTCCGGTTCGCAATCCGTCGATTCTCCACCGCCGCCCCCCAGCGGAGCGGTCAGGGGGGCGACCACAGGCTGGGCGGGCCAGCGCAGCACCAGCACCAGGGCCATCAGCGCCGGTGGGCCCAACAACAGGGCGATCACCAGCCACGGCTGGATCGGCAGTCGTTCCGGCCAGCGCTGCCCCGCCCAGCCCAGCAGCGCACTCAGCCCCAGGGCCGCGAGCCACACCAGGGCCAGCTCAGCCCACTTGCGCAGCGGCGGCTGCAGCGTGCTCGGTGCGATTGGCAAGGGGTCGTTCCGCTAAGGTGGTGGATTGGTCACCAGGACCTAGCCGTGCCCGAGGGCGTTCATGAGCAATCTCGATACGATCAATCCCTCACTGACACGCTACCGGCGCGATGAGCCTGCTCCGGTGCTGCCGTTGCGGGAGGAACCTGATCTGCTCAGCTGGCTGGAAGCCAGCGGCCGGCTCGTCGCTGATGAGGAAGCCGCCGCTCCCGATGTGAGCACGGTGGAGGAGGAGGAACTCTCGGCGCTAATGGGCGAGAAAGAGGATTACAACCAGGCCGACGAGCCCGCAGAGGAGAACTGGGAAGACTGAAATCCCGTGGCCTAGGGTCCCGGCGAGGCGAGAGGCACGAGCCCCGCCGCTCTTGAGGAGATTCGCCGCCTTGGCCACCCCGACCTCGCCCACCGGCGACGCCAGCCGCCCGCGTGGCTCTGTCACGGTTTTGCTCCAGCAACTTCCCGGACACAGCCGCCCCCTGGCGGTGCTGCTGGCACTGGTGCTGCTGGGAAGCTGTCTGCTGAGCGATGGCCTGGCCAGGGCACCCCAGCTCACCCCACCGCTGCTGATCGCGGCGTTGATCACCGCTCTGCTGGGGGTCTGGGGCGTCCCGCAGCTGCGGGCGCTCAAGCTGGGCCAGGTGATCCGCCAGGAGGGGCCCCAGGCTCACCACGGCAAGGCGGGGACCCCCACGATGGGGGGCCTGTTGGTGGTGCCGGTGGGGGTGATCGTGGGGGCACTGGTGGCTCCCGCCGATCCGCGCCTGGTGGCGGTGGCCGCCCTCAGCCTGGCCTTTCTGGCGATCGGAGGCCTCGATGACTGGCGCAGCCTCACCAGAGGCACCAACACAGGCCTGAGCCCCCGGGGCAAACTTCTGCTCCAGGCCCTGGCGGCGCTGTGCTTCCTGGCGGTGGCGGCCACCCAGGGTTGGATCGGCGGCGATGTCGCCCTGCCCCTGGGCTGGGTGCTGCCCCTGGGCCTGCTGATCTGGCCCCTGGGATTGTTCGTCGTACTGGCCGAAAGCAACGGCACGAACCTCACCGACGGCCTCGACGGTTTGGCGGCGGGCTGCGGCGCCGTGGTGTTCACCGGTCTTGGCCTGGGACTGATGCTGCGCGGCCATGGGGGCGATCCCGCCCTGGCGGGCTTCAGCACCGCGATGGCCGGCGCCTGGCTGGGCTTCCTGGTGCACAACCGCCATCCGGCCAGGGTGTTCATGGGCGACACCGGTTCGCTGGCCATGGGCGCCTCCCTGGCGGCGATCGCCCTGCTCAGCAACAGCCTCTGGTCGCTGCTGCTGATGGGTGGAGTGTTCCTGGCCGAATCCCTCTCCGTGATCGTGCAGGTTTGGGTGTTCAAGGCCACCAAAGGGCCCGATGGCCAGGGGAAACGGGTGTTTCGCATGGCGCCCCTGCATCACCACTTCGAACTTGGGGGCGCCAGCGAGCAACAGGTGGTGGTGGGCTTCTGGGCCACATCCCTGCTACTAGTGATCGCAGGACTTGTGCTGTTGCCCTGAACGCCGATGGCCTATTTCATCTGGAAGGACGCGGGCCTCACCTCCGACTGCGCCAGCCTCGAGTCGATGGCGGCCCGCTTCGAGGAGACGGCGGCGCTGATGCGGCGCATGGCCGCCGAGGGCTTCTGCCTTGAGCGCCGCAGCGAAGGCCAGCTCATCAGCCACACCGACTCCCAGCTGTTCTCCGACTACGGCTTCATCGATGAGGAGCCGCCGGTGAAGCAGCTGGGGCTGATTCCCGACGCTCAGGGCTGAGGCGGGCCTGGGCGGCGCAACAGTCCCACCACCCAGACGACCACAAAGGCCAGGGAAGAGGCTCCCAGGTAGATCAGGGTCCACTTCTGGAGGTCGGCGATGTTCCAGCCGAAGATCAGCCCCTGGGCCGCATCACCGGCGGTGGAGAAGGCCAGGGTGGGCACCGCCAGCAGTGCATCGGGCCAAGGCTGCAACACCATCGTGATCGGGCGGCCCGCCGGAGGAAGATCAGGCCAGTATCCCGCCCGCCGGCGCTCGATCCATGGCCAGCACCACCTTCCCCCGCACCCTGATGCTTCTGGGCAGCGGCGAACTGGGCAAGGAAGTGGCGATCGCCGCCCAGCGCCTGGGCTGCCGGGTGATCGCCGTCGATCGCTACGCCGGCGCCCCGGCCATGCAGGTGGCCCAGGTGGCCGAGGTGGTGGCCATGGGGGATCCGGAGGCCCTCAAGGCGGTGGTGCGTCGCCATCACCCCGACCTGGTGATCCCGGAGATCGAGGCCCTGGCGGTGGACGCCCTGGCCGAACTGGAGGCTGAAGGCATCACCGTGATCCCCACGGCCCGGGCCACCGCCGTGACCATGAACCGGGATCGTATCCGCGACCTGGCGGCCCGGGAACTGGGACTGCGCACGGCCCGCTTCGCCTACGCCAGCAGCGCCGCCGAACTGGCCGCCGCCGCCGCTGATCTGGGCTGGCCCGTGGTGGTCAAGCCGGTGATGAGTTCCTCGGGCAAGGGCCAGAGCGTGGTGGAGGGCCCTGGCGACATCGAAGCGGCCTGGGAGGCGGCCCTGGCCGGCGCCCGGGGCGCGGGGGCGAAGGTGATCGTCGAGGAATTCCTGCGCTTCGAGCTCGAGATCACTCTGCTCACGGTGCGCCAGTGGCAAGGGGCGACGCTGTTTTGCCCACCGATCGGCCACCTGCAGGAACGGGGCGACTACCAGTGCAGCTGGCAACCGGCGCAGCTGGGCGCCGAGCAGCTGGCGGCCGCCGAGGCCATGGCCCGCGCGGTGACCGACCACCTGGGCGGCGCCGGCCTGTTCGGCGTGGAGTTCTTCCTCTGTGGCGGGGAGGTGGTGTTCTCCGAGCTCTCGCCCCGGCCCCACGACACCGGCCTGGTGACCCTGGTGGGCCAGAACCTGAGTGAGTTCGAGCTGCACCTGCGGGCGGTGCTCGGTCTACCGATCCCGGAGATCCGCTCCACCGGAGCCGCTGCCAGCCGGGTGATCCTGTCGGATCGGGCCCTGGAGCGGGTGGCCTTTGAAGGGGTGCCCGAAGCCCTGGCGGAGCCTGACACCCAGGTGCTTCTGTTTGGCAAGCCCGAGGCCCGGCCCCTGCGTCGCATGGGGGTGGCCCTGGCCAGCGGCCGTGACCGGGCCGAGGCCCAGGGCCGGGCGGACCGGGCCGCCGCCCGGGTGAAGGTGGTGGAAGCGCCCTGATCCCTCTGGCCCCATGGGGTTGCGGGCTTTATGTTGCGCCGATCGGACCCCCCCATGAGCCAGGCCCAACCCCGCCGCCGCAACAGCAGCCGCCCCGCTGGCGGCCAGGTCCAAAGGTTGCGGGCCAAGGACCGGCTCGAGCTTCCCTTCGACCTGGACCCCAGCGGACCGGCCAGCGAAACCCGTCAGTGCCAGCCCCAGCGTGAGCCTGCCGCCAAGGCCCGGCCCCGCACGGGCCGCAAGCTGCCCCTGCTTCCCTTCGGCCTGGGCCTGGTGATCGGAGCCGCCCTGGCCGGTCCGATTCCTCAGCTGCTGGGGCCAGTTCTGGCGGGGCTGCACCAGGGCTCCTTGATGGTGCGCTCCGTGGTGAGCCCCGCCTACAAGGGGCGAATTCTGGTGATGGGCACCGACCAGGTGGCCACCAACACCGATGTGATCTTCACCGCCCAGCTCAAGGAGGGCCGCACGGAGCTCACCCAGGTGCCGAGGGACACCTACATCGAATCGGAGACCTACGGGGTGCTGAAGGCCAACGCGCTCTATGCCTCCGGCGGCATTCCTGCCGTGGAGCAGGAGCTGGCCAAGCTGCTCGGGGAGCCCCTGGAGCGTTACCTGATCGTCAACCTCGATGCTGTGCAGCACCTGGGGGACGCGCTGGGGGGTGTGGAGGTGGAGGTGCCCAAACGGATGTACTACACCGACAGCCGCCAGGGGCTTTCCATCGATCTCTATCCCGGCCGCCAACTGCTCAAAGGCAAAGATCTGGAGGGATTCCTGCGCTTCCGCCACGACGAGCTCGGGGACCTGGGGCGCATGGAACGGCAGAAACTGGTGCTCGCCGAGGTGTTCCGCAAGCTGGCCCAGCCCAGCGTCCTGGCGCAGCTGCCACAACTGCTTCAGATCGCCGGCCAGGACATCAAGACCAACCTTTCACCACTGGAGCTGGGCAACCTGATGGCGACGCTCCGCAGCACCAAGCTGGCCACCACCCGGCTCTCAGGCCAGCCCTACTGGCACGACAACGTGAGCTACTGGATGCCCGATCTCAACCCGAACCACGCGGCCTATGTGAACCAGGAGCCACCGCCTTGAGCGCGTTGAAGCTGGCGAGGGAGATGATCTTCCCGCGCCTCGCCGGCCGGGGGGCATAGGGCAAGACCCCGCGGCCGGCGAGGCGGCAGCAGCGGGAAGCCGCCGCCAGATAACGGCTGACGTGGGCCTCCCAGCTGAACTGACGGCTCACCGCCTCCAGTCCGTCATCACGCCAGCGGCGCCAGCGGGCCGGATCGCCCAGGGCCAACTCCAGGGCCTTCTGAAGACCCACAAGGTCACTGACATCCACCAGCAAGCCGTTGCGGCAGCGGGCCACGATCTCCCGGGGACCGCCGTCGTCAGTGGCCACCACCGGCAGGCCAGAGGCCGCCGCCTCCAACAGGGTGAGGCCGAAGGGTTCGGTGAGGGCCGGGTTCACGAACACCCCCCGCCGACGGGCCGCCCAGCGGTAGAAATCAGGAATCTGGGCGGCACTGTGGTGCTTGGGGTAGGCAACCAGGCCATAGAGATCGAAGCGATCGATCAGCTCGAACAATTGCTGGAACAGGTCCCGCTGCTGCTTTGCCAGCAGGCGGGGATCCTGCCGGCAACCCAGCACCAGCACCAGGTTGTGGCGCTGACGCAGCAGCTCAGAGCGGCCGAAGGCCTCGACCAGGGCCAGGATGTTTTTCCGCCGGTCGGCGCGGCAGATCGCCAGCAGGGGGGGGCGATCAGACTCGCGCAGGAAGGGTTGCAGCAGGGCGGCGATGGAGTCCTCTCCAGCCGGGGGGCCGCAGGATCCAGGGAGGTCATCGCCCTTGGGATGGAACCGCTGCAAGTCGACCCCCGGCGCGATCACCTCCACCCGTTCGGGTCGGAAGTGGCCGTAGCGGGCGTACTGATGGTCCGCCTCCTGGCGGGTGCTGGTGACCACCAGGTGGGCTTGGGCCAGGGCCAGCTCTTCGGCCTCGATGCGTCGGCTGATGGCGTATTGCCGCTCGATCTGATCGTGGTCGGCGCCACTGGCCAACAGCCGCCGCTGCTTTTCCCGCCCCAGGGAATGGCCCGTGAATACCAGCGGGATCCCCAGCCGCCGGCTCACGAGGGCCCCCACGTAGCCGGCGTCGGCGTAGTGGGCATGGATCCAATCTGGGTGATGCCCCTGGGTGCTCAGATGGGCCACCAGGGTGTCAGCCAGCCGCTCGAGATGGGGCCAGAGCAGCTCCTTGCGCAGGTAGCGCTTGGGACCGCAGGGGAAGCGCAGGATCGCCGCACCGGCCGACAGGGGCTCGATCGGCCTGGCGTAATCCGTTGACAGGCGGCGGTCATCGATCAACCGGGTGACCACCTCCACCCGCTCCACCTCCGAGCGAGCGGCCAGGGCTTGCACCAGTTCAAGCACGTAGGTGGTCTGACCGCCGGTGTCGGCATCCCGCCCCAACTCCAGGTCCTGGCCCCGGAAGAGACCATGGAGATGCAGATGTAGGAGGTAGAGCCCCACCCAAAGCCGGCGCCGTCACTCCATCGATAGCGGGGTTTAGCCACTTCGACGGGCTTGGTCCCATTCAGCCGCGTGCGGCCAGCGCTCCCTCAGGGGGACCAGCCCTTGAGTTGCGGGGTGACATCGGCCAGGGGAATCGTGGCATCACCCCAGCCGTTGGGCGGCAGCAGGGGTGGGGCTCCGGGAGCCGGGGCGGCAGCGGCCCCGGCGGCGAAGGCCCCGTTCACCCAGGCCAGCATCAGGGCGCCCAGGGGGCCACCGCCATCTTCGTAGCGGGCCCCGAGGTTGAAGTGATCACCCCCCTTGGCCAGCACCAACCTGTGGCCACCGCCCGCAGCACGGGCCTCGCCCGCCATCGGCACGATCGCCTCAGGTCTGGAGGGCACCACCCAGTCACGACTGCCGCTCACCATCAGGACGCGCGCATTCATGCCCTGGGCCGCGCCCACATCGAACAGCAGCGAGGTGGGCGGACTGACCGCCACCACCGCCTTGAACCTGGGATCCGACAGAGCGGCCTTGTCTGCGGAGGCCAGGAAGCTGCACTGCAGAACCCAGCTGAGATTGCGGGAGGGGTCATTGACTTCCTGGCAGCGTTTCTGCAACTGCGTTGAGCTGGGGCTCACCCCCGCGAGCTGCAGCACGGTGGTGGCCCCCCAGGACTGTCCCAGAGCCACCGCGGAATCGGTGCGCAGACCCGGAGCCAGGCCCAACTTGCCGGCGGCAGCGGCGTCGATCAGAGCCGAGACATCAAGGGGCCGCAGGCGCAGTTCGGCGGGGCCCGGAGGCGGCACCTTGCCGGAGAGCATCGCCTGCTGCTGGCTCTGGTCGCTGCCCGGGTGATACGGCAACAGCACGGTGTAGCCATGGCTGGCCAGGTGGCGTCCCCAGCCCTCGAAACTGGCGGGGCTGTCCCAGAGGCCGTGGGAGATCAGCACCAGCCGTCCGTTCGCCCCCTGGGCCGGTGTGATCACCACGAGCCGAAGGGGCTCGGAGCGGTAAGGAACAGGAATCTGGGTTTCCCGCCGCTGCACCGTCAACGGACCCGGCTTGCTGAAGGCCGGATCGACGCTGGCGGGTGCCTGGGCCGCCAGCAGGGCGTCAGCGGGCTGCTGCTGGCGGGCCAGCCGCTGCACGGCGAACAGAACCCGGTCCAGATCCACCGTGGCCGTCTGACCCGGGAGCGACTGGAGCACGGTGAGCATGGTCAGCGGGCCCTTGGCCGCGGCGGTGTTCAGGGCCAGGGAGATCTTCTGGTCACTGAGGTTTGCCGGCAGACCGTCGACACCGCCAAGGGAGGAAAGCAGAAGCAGCGCCTGGCTGAGCATGGGAGAGCCCTCCGCCTGGTTGACCACCGCCTTGGTTTGCAGGGGAAGTGGGGCGTTGAACAGGTCCACCAGCTTGCGACCGATGGCGCCATTGGTGGCCCGGTCGAGTTCCGCCAGATCGCTGTTGCCGTCGAACAGCTTGCTGGTGCTGGTGAGCTCCGTGAGCTTCACGGTGAGAGAGGTCTGCAGCAGGGGCAGATTGAGCTGGATCTGCTGCAGGGCCGAGGCCGGCTGGACAGCGCAGGCGAGAAGGGCCCCGGATGCCAGTGTCAGCACCAGGGCGCGGCGGGTGGGATGAAGGGTCATCGGGGGCTTCAGGCGATGGCAGGCTCGGGTGGATGCTGGGCCAGCACCTGCCGGAGGTAGCGACCAGTGTGGCTGGTTGGGTGCTGAGCCACCTCCTCGGGGGTGCCCGTCACGACGATCTCACCGCCCTTGTCGCCGCCTTCGGGGCCCAGGTCAATCAGCCAGTCAGAGCAGCGGATCACATCGAGGTTGTGCTCGATCACCACGATCGAATTGCCCTTGTCCACCAGTCGCTGCATCACATCCATCAGCTTGTGCACGTCGTAGAAGCTCAAGCCTGTGGTGGGCTCATCGATCAGATAGAGCGTCTTGCCCGTGGCGCGCTTGGAGAGTTCGGTGGCCAGCTTCACCCGCTGGGCTTCCCCGCCTGAAAGCGTGGGGGCCGGCTGGCCGAGCTTGATGTAGCCCAGGCCCACATCCACCAGCGTGCGCAGCCGATCCGCCGCCTGGGGAATGGCGGAGAACACCTCGGCGGCCTGCTCCACGGTCATCTCCAACACATCGGCGATGGTGTGGCCCTTGTAGGCCACCTGCAGTGTTTCGCGGTTGTAGCGGGCCCCCTTGCAGACATCGCACTGCACATACACATCGGGCAGGAAGTTCATCTCGATCACGTTCACCCCCTGGCCGCTGCAGGCCTCGCAGCGCCCGCCCTTGACGTTGAAGCTGAACTGGCCCACCTGGTAGCCCCGGGCCTTGGCCTCCACCGTTGCGGCGAAAACCTGGCGGATCGGATCAAAGGCACCGGTGTAGGTGGCCGGATTGGAGCGGGGCGTGCGGCCGATCGGGCTCTGGTCGATCACGATCACCTTGTCCACCGACTGAATGCCGCGCAGTTCCTCGAGCCCGCTGGGAAAGGGAACCTTCAGCCCCAGCTTGTGCTCCAGGGCGGGGTGCAGCAGCTCATTGATCAGGGTGCTCTTACCGCTGCCGCTCACCCCGGTGATGCTCACCAGCCGCCCCAGGGGAATCTCCACATCGATGCCGGAGAGATTGTTGCGACGGCACTCCACCAAGGTGAGCCTGCGGCTGCTGGCGCTGCGCCGTTCAGCAGGGGTGGGGATCGAACGGCGGCCGCTGAGGTAATCACCGGTGAGCGAGTCTTTGGCCGCCAGCAGATCCTCAAAGCTGCCCTGGGCCACGATGTGCCCCCCGTGCACACCTGCGCCGGGGCCAATGTCGACGATGTGGTCGGCGGCACGGATCGTATCCTCGTCGTGCTCCACCACGATCAGGGTGTTGCCCAGATCCCGGAGTTTGACCAAGGTGGCCAACAAGCGGTCGTTGTCCCGTTGGTGCAGGCCGATGCTGGGTTCATCGAGCACGTACAGCACCCCCGTGAGACCGGCCCCGATCTGGGTGGCCAGGCGAATGCGCTGGGCCTCGCCGCCCGAGAGCGTCATCGCCGGCCGATCCAGGCTCAGGTAATCCAGGCCCACATCAAGCAGGAAGCGGAGGCGCAGGCGGATCTCCCGCAGCACCAGATCACCGATCTGGATCTGGCGCGGCGTCAGCAACGGTTCAGCCCCTTCGCTGGCCCCCACCCCCATCAGCGCCTCGATGCGGGATAGGCATTCGGCCACGCTCACGGCCGTGAGATCGGCGATGTTGAACAGCCCCACCTTCACCGCCAGGGCCTCAGGCCGCAGCCGCAGCCCCGCGCAGGTGGCGCAGGGCACCATCTCCAGGAACTTCTCCAGCTTCTGGCGCACGGCCTCACCACTGGCATCCCGCAGCTGGCGCTCCAGGATCGGCAGGATCCCCTCGAAAGGACGCAGGTAACCCTCGCTCTTGCGGTAGCGGCTGTCGGCCTTGATCGCGATCGGCTCGCTGCTGCCGTTCAGCAGCACCTGCTGCTGCTCAGCGCTGAGCTGGTTCCAGGGGGTCTTGATCTCGAAGCCGAAGGCTTCCCCGACCGAATAGAGCAGTGAGAAGTAGTAGCTGTTGTCCTTGTCGCTCCAGGGGGCGATCGCCGCATAGACCGGCAGGGAAGGATCGGGCACCACCCGCTCGAAGGTGAACTTGCGCAGGTGGCCGATGCCGTGGCAATCGGGGCAGGCGCCATAGGGGCTGTTGAAGGAAAACAGCCGCGGCGATAGCTCCTCCATCACCGCGCCGTGCACCGGGCAGGCGAAGTTCTCCGAGTAGAGACGCTCCTTCTCCACTCCTTCGGGCAGCTCCTCACCGGCCTTGGGCACCACCTCGACCAGGGCCAGGCCGTCGCCGCGCTTGAGGGCGGTGCGCAGGGAATCGTTGAGCCGTTCGCCAATCCCCTCACGGGCCAGGAGCCGGTCCACCACCACCTCGATGTGGTGGGCGTGGTTCTTGTCGAGTTCGATGTTGTCGGAGAGCTCCCGCACCTCCCCATTGATCCGTACCCGCGCGAAGCCCTCCGCCACCAGGCCGCTCAGCAGCTTGGCGTGGGTGCCCTTCTTGCCCCGCACCACCGGCGCCAGCAGCTGGTAACGGGTGCCCTCCGGCAGCTCCAGGATCTGGTCGACCATCTCGTCGATGCTCTGGGGCCTGATCGAGCGGTCGCACTGGGGGCAGTGGGGTTCGCCGGCGCGGCCGAACAGCAGACGCAGATAGTCCTGGATCTCCGTCACCGTGCCGACGGTGGAGCGCGGGTTGTGGCTGGTGGACTTCTGGTCGATCGAGATCGCCGGTGAGAGCCCCTCGATCGCATCGACGTCGGGCTTGTCCACCTGGCCCAGGAACTGGCGGGCGTAGGCCGAGAGGCTCTCGACGTAGCGGCGCTGGCCCTCCGCGAAGATCGTGTCGAAGGCCAGGGAGCTCTTGCCGCTGCCGCTCACCCCGGTGAACACCACCAGGCGGTTGCGCGGAATCGTCAGATCGACGTTCTTGAGGTTGTGCTGGCGGGCGCCGCGCACCCGAATCACGTCCTCAAGGCTTCCCCGGCCCAGCTGGCCGCCCCCCACGGCGCCGTTGAAGCCCACGGGGGCCGTCTTGTCCTGCGCTTTCGAGGCCCCGGCCGCTCGGCCCATGCACTGACCACGAGAACAGCGAAGTCTACGGAGGCCCCGGCAGGGTCCGCTCAGGCCGCCCGCTTCTCGAGCAGGCTGGCGGCATAGCTGCGGGCCTCGCCGCTGTCCCCCCCCGCCAGTTCCGCCAGCTCCCGCTGGCGCTCCTGAGTGTCCCGCAGGTGGGACACTCCCGTGAGTGTGAGGCCGCCCTGCACCTCCTTGCTGACGCGGAAGTGATGGTCGGCGGCGGCGGCCACCAGCGGCTGGTGGGTGACGCAGAACACCTGTCGCCGCTCGGCCAGGCGATGGAGCAGCTGGGCCATGGCCCCGCTCACTCGGCCGCTCACACCGGCATCGATTTCATCGAACAGCAGGGTGACGTGGGGGTCGGCCGCGGCCAGACAGGTTTTCAGGGCGAGCAGGAAGCGGCTCATCTCGCCGCCCGAGGCCACCTCGGCCAGGGGCGCCAGCGGTTGGCCCAGGTTGGCGGAGAACAGGAACTGCACCGCATCAGAACCGTCCTCACTGGCGGTCGCCGGCTCCACCCCCACGGCGAAGCGCACGTTGGCCAGACCCATGGGCCGCAGGGCCTCCATCAGCTGGTCCTGCAGCTGGGCGGCCGCCTGCCGGCGGCCTTCACTCAGCAGACCATGGGCCTGATCCCTGCCCTGGCGGGCCTCCGCTTCCGACCGCTCCAGCTCGGCCAGGGATGCTGCGGATCCCCCCGGGCCCAGCAACTCCCGCAACCGATCCCGCTCCGCGATCAGCCCGGGTAGATCGAGACCATGGCGCCGCTCCAGGCTGCGCAGCTGGGCGATGCGGTCCTGGAGCGTGGCCAGGGTTTCAGGGTCGCTCTCCAGACCCGCGCCATAGCGGTCGAGGTCGCGGGACAGATCCTGAATCTGGGCCAGGGCCTCCCCGATGGCGAGCAGCTGGGTCTGCAGCGCCGCATCCAACCCCGCCATCGCCTGCAGCTCCTGCTCGCAGGCAGCGAGGTGATCGAGCGCCGAGGGGGCCCCTTCCGCCCCCTCCTGCAGGCGGCCGATCAGGGTCATCACCCCCTCCTGCAGACGCACGCCGTGCACCAGCCGGTCCTGGTCGGCTTCGAGCGCCTGGCGCTCGCTGGGATCCTGCAGCCGTGCGGCCTCGAGTTCATCCAGCACCTGCTGGCGGGCCTGGCGTTCCTGCTCCAGCCGCTCGCGGTCGCCACGGGCCCGCTCCAGGGCGGCCTCAGCTTGCTTCCAGAGCCGCTGGCTGCTGCGGGCTGAGTCCAGGCCCGCCAGCAAGGCGTCGCCGCCGAAGCGATCGAGCCAGCGGCGCTGCTGGCCGGGCCGGGCCAGCTGCTGGGTCTGACCCTGAACCGTGAGCTCCAGCAGCAGCGGCCGCAGTTCCAGCAACTGGGCGCGGCTGACAACCACACCGTTGACCCGGCTGCGGCTGCTGATGCGTTCCTCAAGGCGGCGCCACTCGCGACTGATCACCAGCTCCTCCTCGTCAGCGCCGTCGAGCTGTTGCTCCTGGAGCCAATCGAGCAGCGGTGGGTTGAGGCTGAAAGTGGCTTCAATCGTGCTGCGCTCGCTCCCCGGCCGCAGCAGCCGCCCACCAACGCTGCCCTGGCCGCCCCCGAGCAGGGCATCGAGGGCATCGAGCAGGATCGACTTCCCGGCGCCGGTTTCGCCGGTGAGCACCGTGAAACCTCGCTCGAAGCTGAGCTCGAGCGCCTCGATCAAAGCAATCTGGTGCAGCCGCAGACCCGTGAGCACACTGGCCTCCGGTCATCGCCCCGACCGTAGCGGCTGCCGGATTCGTTTAGAAGGGGAGCAGCGATTCAGGCGCCATGGACGGCTCGACCGGCGATTTCATCGAAGCCGCCGGTCTGCTCAGCTACGACCCGGCCGCCATCCGCCGCATTTATGTCGGCCATCCGCAGCGGCTGCTGCGCCGGCTGTGGCAGACGCTGGTGCCCATCGGCCTGTATCTGCTGGGGGTCGGCTTCGACTGGTCCACCGGCCTGCTGGCCAATGCCGAGCGGGCCAGGGCCAGGGCCAGGGAATGCGCCGAACTGCTGGTGCAGCTGGGACCGGCGTTCATCAAGGCCGGGCAGGCCCTCTCCACCCGCCCCGACGTCGTGCCGCCGGTGTTGCTTGAGGAACTGGCCCAGTTGCAGGACCAGCTCCCGGGCTTCGATTCAGCCCTGGCGATGGCCTGCATCGAGGAAGACCTCGGACAGCCGGTGGAGGCGATCTATGAGCAGCTCGACCGCGAGCCGATCTCCGCCGCCTCCCTGGGACAGGTGCACAAGGGCGTGCTCAAGGGCGGAGCCCCGGTGGCCGTGAAGGTGCAGCGGCCGGGTCTGCGGGAGCAGATCACCCTTGACCTTTACATCGTGCGGCTGATCGCCTCCTGGATCAACCGCAACGTGGGGTTGATCCGCAGCGATCTGGTCGCCCTGATCGACGAACTCGGTCAGCGGGTGTTCGAGGAGATGGACTATCTCAACGAGGCCGCCAACGCCGAGCGCTTCGCGGCGCTGCACCGCCACAACCGCCGCATCGCCGTGCCGGCCATCCATCACGGGGCCACCAGCCGTCGGGTGCTGACGATGGATTGGATCGAGGGCGTGAAGCTCACCAACCTGGAGGCGGTCAAGGCCCTCGGTTTCGATCCCGACGACATGGTGCAGGTGGGCGTGAACTGCAGCCTGCAGCAGTTGCTGGAGCACGGCTTCTTCCATGCCGATCCCCACCCTGGCAACCTGCTCGCCCTGGCGGACGGTCGCCTGGCCTACCTGGATTTCGGAATGATGAGCGAGGTGAGCCGCAGCTCCCGCACGGGTCTGATCCAGGCGGTGGTGCACCTGGTCAACCGCAACTTCTCCGCCCTCTCGCACGATTTCGTGCAACTCGGCTTCCTGGCCGAAACCGTGGATCTCGAGCCGATCGTGCCCGCCTTTGAAAAGGTGTTCGGCCAGGCGATCGAGCAGGGGGTGAGCCGGATGGATTTCAAGGCTGTCACCGACGATCTCTCCGGGGTGATGTACCGCTTCCCCTTCCAGGTGCCGCCTTATTACGCCCTGATCATCCGTTCACTCGTCACCCTCGAGGGGATTGCCCTGAGCGTCGATCCGAACTTCAAGATCCTCGGGGCCGCTTACCCCTATTTCGCCCGGCGGCTGATGGAGGATCCCGACCCCGAGCTGCGCGAGAGCCTGCGGGAGATGCTTTTCGACGGGGATCAGTTCCGCTGGCAGCGTCTGGACAACCTGATCACCAGCGCCTCGCTGCAGGATCAACTCGACCTCGAGGGCCTGCTCGATCAGGTGCTGGATTTCCTGTTCTCCCCAGGGGGCGGGATGCTGCGGGAGCAACTGGTGGAGGCGGCGGTGGAACAAATGGACGCCATCGGCTGGCAGACCGTGCAACGGCTGGGCCAGCGGCTGCCCTGGCGGCTGCAGCCCCCTGGTCTGCGGGGCCTCGATCGGATCAGCGACAAGGACCTGGAGTTGCTGTCACTGGAGCCAGTGGCGCGGCTGGTGGCGATCCTGCGCGAACTGCCGGGGTTCGACCCCCAGCTCCTGCTCAGTCGCTTGCCCCGGCTGCTGCGGGAGCCGGACCTGCGGCGCATGGGCCTGAAGCTGGCCCGCCGTCTGGCAGAGCGGGGGGTGGTGCGCTTGCTGCGGGATGTCCTCGTGGCATCGGAAACCAGCAGCGCCATGCTCGCCTCCTGAAGGCCATCTCCCGAAGGCTGCCTCCTAGGATTTCTGCACGATTGGAGTCTCACTTTGCGACAGCCCCTCCTGTTCTCCGCCGCGGTGCTGGGACTGGCCCTGACCGCCATCCCCCAGGGCGCCCTGGCAGCCGATCAAGTGGTGTTCGTGAGCGGTGCCTTCCGGCGCTCCATTCCGGTGGCCGATCTGGAATTACTGGCCAAGACCGGCCAGGCCCAGGGGCTGCTGGCAGACGTGCTTCGGCTGGGCAAGCAAAAACCCCAGGACGTGGCCAAGCTGCTCAACCAGAAGATCGATCTGCCCTTGGTGCTCACCAGCCGCCTGCTCAGCACCCGCATCGGTGAGGCGGTGCTCAGCCGGGTGGCTTTGATCGTCTATCCCCTCAACGCCAAGCACGTGGCGGTTCCGGCCCTGCGGGCCGCCACCGTGCTCGGCCTCAACAGCAACAACGACGGTCTCTCGGCCGTCGGTTTCCTGCGGGCCTACCCCAACCAAGATCTGGCGATCAGCCTCCCCGCCCTGATGGGCACCATGAGCAAAGCCAGTTCGATCGCCGAGCTGGTGCGCTTTTTCTCGGAATCGCCGCTTGATGGTCTGAAGTCCCCCAGCACCCCCAAGGGATCCCCCTGAATCAAGACCAACGCCCCTGACACGTAGATTCGCCAGAGCCCTCTTCTGCTGTTGTGCCGCTGCTTGCCTCCCTGCGGAACCTGGGCAGAAAGCCGGCCTACCAAGACTGGCCGGGGCTGATTGAAGGCTATCGGCGCTGGTTACCGGTGTCGGAGCGCACCCCGGTGGTCACGCTGCGGGAAGGGGGCACTCCGTTGATTCCTGCCCCCGCCGTGGCCGAGCGCATCGGCCGGGGCGTCAAGGTGTTTCTCAAATACGACGGTCTCAACCCCACCGGCAGCTTCAAAGACCGGGGCATGACCATGGCGATCAGCAAGGCCAAGGAGGCCGGCTCGGCCGCGGTGATCTGCGCCAGCACCGGCAACACCTCCGCCGCCGCGGCCGCCTATGCCCGTCGGGCCGGCATGCGTGCCTTCGTGCTCATCCCCGACGGCTACGTGGCCCAGGGCAAGCTGGCCCAGGCTCTGCTCTACGGCGCCGAGGTGCTGGCGGTGCGCGGCAACTTCGATCAGGCCCTGACGATCGTGCGCGAGGTGGCCGAGCGCTATCCGGTCACCCTGGTGAATTCCCTCAATCCCTACCGCCTGCAGGGCCAGAAGACAGCCGCCTTCGAGGTGGTGGATGCCCTCGGTGACGCCCCCGACTGGCTGTGCATCCCGATGGGGAACGCCGGCAACATCAGCGCCTACTGGATGGGCTTCCAGGAGTACCGCCAGGCGGGCCTCAGCCGCACCCTGCCCAAGATGATGGGTTTCCAGGCCAGCGGTTCGGCCCCCTTGGTGCTGGGCCACACGGTGGAGCAACCCGACACCATCGCCACGGCGATCCGCATTGGCAATCCGGCCAACCGAGAGAAAGCGCTGAAGGTGCGCAGCGAGAGCGGAGGCGCCTTCAACGCGGTCACAGATGCGGAAATCGTGGCCGCCTACAAGCTTCTGGGAAGCCAGGAGGGGGTGTTCTGCGAACCGGCCAGCGCCGCCTCGGTGGCGGGACTGCTGCAGCAGTCGGAGGCGGTGCCCTCCGGAGCCACGGTGGTCTGTGTGCTCACAGGAAACGGCCTGAAGGATCCCACCTGCGCGATCGAGAACAATGACGCCACCTTCCACCCCGATTTGACCCCCGACGTTGCCACGGTGGCGAAGGTGATGGGCTTCTAGGCCCGATCACAGGCTGATTCCAACGGCCCACCCAGATCAGTCATTTCACGAACTGGTCCCAAACCGATCGACCTAGGGCTGAGGAAAACCGCGGCTGGTCCATGGAAAACAACGGACCAAAGCCGGTCATGGATGGTCATTGTTTTTCCCCAGTCGGGGGAAAGAGTGGAAAACAGCTCAAAATCGATTCGTTCGCGCTCACTTTCCCCAGTGGATCTCAGCGCTCATCCATTCTCTTGCAGGCCTTTTGCACTGTTTTCCACGATTTCCACAGCCCCTACGACTACGAAGTTTTTAGGATTAAGGGAAATAATCCATTCTTGATCAGTCGGGCTGGAGCCAAACCGGTCGGTTCCGAGGGGTTCGGGTACGGACTCCCGATCGGGCCGTTGCGGATCCGACCGCCTTGTGGAAGCTTGGTGTCGCCCGATGGGCCATCCGTCGTTTCAAGCCCGGGTCTGCGCCGATGAAGCTGGTCTGTTCCCAGGCCGAACTGAATGCCAGCCTCCAGCTGGTGAGCCGGGCTGTCGCCGCACGGCCCAACCACCCCGTGCTGGCCAATGTGCTGCTGACAGCCGATGCGGGCACCGGTCGCTTGAGCCTCACCGGCTTCGATCTCAGCCTCGGCATCCAGACCAGCCTGGCGGCTTCGGTGGAGGCCAGTGGTGCGATCACCCTGCCAGCACGCCTGTTCGGTGAAATCGTCTCGCGCCAGTCCAGTGAGAGTCCGATCACCCTGAGCAGCCCCGAGGAGAGCGAGCAGGTGGAGCTCACCAGCCTCTCCGGCAGCTACCAGCTGCGCGGCCTGGCCGCGGAAGACTTCCCCGATCTGCCCCTGCTCCAGACCGGCGTGCCGATCCGGCTGGAGGCCGAGGCCCTGGTGAGGGGCCTGCGGGCGACCCTGTTCGCCAGCAGCGGCGATGAGGCCAAGCAGCTGCTCACAGGTGTGCATCTGAGCCTGGAGGGACAGGATCTGGAGTTCGCCGCCACCGATGGGCACAGGCTTTCCGTGCTGCGGCTGGCCAACGCCCTGCCCGGGGGAGCCATCGAGCCCGGTGAAGGGGAGCCGTTCGCCGTCACCGTGCCGGCCCGCTCCCTGCGGGAACTGGAGCGGCTGCTGTCGGCGCGCCCGGCGGCCGAGCCAGTCAACCTCTTCTGCGACCGGGGTCAGGTGGTGTTCCTCTGGGGGGACCAGGTGGTCACCAGCCGCAGCCTCGATGGCAGCTATCCCAACTACCGCCAGCTGATCCCCGACAACTTCAATCGCGTCCTGGAACTGGACCGCCGCGGTCTGATCGCTGCCCTCGAACGGGTGGCGGTGCTGGCGGACCAGCACAACAACGTGGTCAAGCTCAGCAGTGATCCAGCCAACGGTCAGCTCGCGATCAGCGCCGATGCCCAGGACGTCGGCAGCGGTTCGGAAGCCCTGGCGGCCTCCATCAGCGGTGAACCGATCCAGATCGCCTTCAACGTGCGCTACGTGCTCGATGGCCTCAAGGCGATGGTCGCCGACCGGGTGGAGCTGCGCTGCAACGCCCCCACCACGCCAGCGGTGCTGGCGCCGGTGGAGGATGGGGGCTTCACCTATCTGGTGATGCCCATTCAGATTCGGACTTGAGCCCGTGGCCCTGCCGGAGCACCTGTTGCTCAGTGACCTGCTCCGGCTGCGGGTTCGCTGCGACCAGGGACTCGATCGCGGCGCCGGCCAGCAGGGCTGGATGCATCCGCCGGTGCACCGACTCCTGGGCTGGGTCAGCCAACCGGCCGGATTGGGCTCCCGCCGATTGGTCTGGCGCCTGGATCAGTTGCGGGGCCTGGGGGAGCAGGAGGCCCTGGTGCAGGGGGATCCGGCTGAAACCGATCAGGACACCCTGGCCTGCCTTCCCACCCTCCTGGAGGCGGTTCTGGTGAACCGAGCCGCCGAGCCGATCGGCACCCTGGTGGATCTGGCGCTGGAGTTGCGAACGGGCCGGATCCTCCATTACCTGGTGGCCCGCAGTGATCCCCGGCTGCCCGGCAGCAGTCGTTGGCGGCTGTCCCCGGATCGCATCGCCGACCAGCAGCCCGGCCAGGTGGTGACGGCTGCGGTGGGCTTGGATGATCTTCCCCTGGCCAAGGCCAGCTTGCGCCAGGAGTTCCTGCAGCGCTCGCGACGCTGGCGGGAGCAGGTGGGCCAGGAGACGGCCCGGCTGCGGGATCAGTTCCAGCAGGTCGGTGATCGCTTCGAGGACCGGCTCGAGGGTTGGTTGGAGGAGCCCCCGTGGGAGGAGAACCCCAGGGGCGATGGGCAGGAGCGCCGGACGTCCTTCGAGGAGCGGGAGCCCTGGGAAGCCCTCGATCCTGAGGAGCCAGAGGAGCAGCGCCTGGAGGATCAGGAGTCACCGCTGCGTCAGGCCGCCAGCCGACGCCGGCCACCCCGTGACCCCGCATCCGAGGAGGATCCCTGGATCTGAGTGATCCAGGTGGCGTGCCATGGGTGTGATCCCCCTCAGCCAGACTGGCGCTCTCTTGCCTCCGCTCCGTGGTTGCCAGCTCCTCCTTCTCGGTCGCCGATGCGCTGCGCAAAGAGGGCCTCAGCCAGGTCGATTACGACGAGATCGTCCAGCGTCTGGGAAGGGCCCCGAACCGGGCTGAGCTGGGCATGTTCGGGGTGATGTGGTCGGAGCACTGCTGTTACAGGAATTCACGGCCGCTGCTGCAAGGCTTTCCCACCGAGGGGCCGCGCATCCTGGTGGGCCCCGGTGAGAACGCCGGCGTGGTGGATCTTGGCGAGGGTCAGCACCTGGCCTTCAAGATCGAGAGCCACAATCACCCTTCGGCCGTGGAGCCTTTTCAGGGGGCGGCCACCGGCGTGGGCGGGATCCTGAGGGACATCTTCACCATGGGGGCGCGGCCGATTGCCCTGCTCAACGCCCTGCGTTTCGGTCCGCTCGAGGACGAGCGCAACGTTGGCCTGATGGAGGGCGTTGTGGCCGGCATCGCCCACTACGGCAACTGTGTGGGGGTGCCGACCGTGGGCGGTGAGGTGGCGTTCGACCCCAGCTACAGCGGCAACCCGCTGGTGAACGCCATGGCCCTGGGCCTGATGGAAACCGATGCGATCGTGCGCTCCGGCGCCGAGGGGGTGGGCAATCCGGTGGTGTATGTCGGCAGCACCACCGGTCGCGATGGCATGGGCGGCGCCAGCTTTGCCTCCGCTGAGCTCAGCGCGGCTTCCCTCGACGACCGCCCCGCCGTGCAGGTGGGGGATCCCTTTCTGGAAAAGGGACTGATCGAGGCTTGTCTGGAGGCCTTCCAGAGCGGCGATGTGGTGGCCGCCCAGGACATGGGGGCCGCCGGACTCACCTGCAGCTGCTCGGAGATGGCCGCCAAAGGCGGCGTGGGGATTGAGCTGGATCTCGATCGGGTGCCTGCCCGGGAAGCGGGCATGAGCGCCTACGAGTACCTGCTTTCCGAGTCCCAGGAACGGATGCTGTTCGTGGTCAGGGCCGGAAGGGAGCAGCCGCTGATGGAGCGCTTCCGCCGCTGGGGGCTCCAGGCCGCCGTGGTCGGCCGGGTGCTGGAGGAGCCGATCGTGCGGGTGCTGCAGCACGGGGAGGTGGCCGCCGAAGTCTCCGCCCGTGCCCTGGCCGATGACACTCCGATCAACCGCCACGAGCTGATCAGTGAACCGCCGGCGGATCTGCTCGCCCATTGGAGCTGGAGCGAAGAGAAGCTGCCCGAGGCCACGGTTTCCGGCATCGCCACCCCCAACGGATCCCTGACCTGGGCCACCGTGTTGGAACAGCTGCTGGATGATCCCACCATTGCCAGCAAGCGCTGGGTCTGGCGCCAGTACGACCACCAGGTGCAGGCCAACACCGTGGTGCCTCCGGGTGGCGCCGATGCAGCCGTGGTCCGTTTGCGGCCCCAGCAGGGTGCCGGTTCCCTCGAGGCGGTCACCCGTGGGGTGGCAGCCACGGTGGATTGTCCGAACCGCTGGGTGGCCCTCGACCCTGAGCGCGGGGCGATCGCGGCGGTGGCCGAGGCGGCCCGCAACCTCAGCTGCGTGGGCGCCGAACCCCTGGCGGTCACCGACAACCTCAACTTCCCCTCCCCCGACACCGACCGGGGCTACTGGCAGCTGGCCCTGGCCTGTCGCGGTCTGGCCGAGGCCTGCCGCACCCTGGGCACACCGGTCACGGGCGGCAATGTCTCCCTCTTCAACGAGACCCGCCTGAGCGATGGACGGATGCAGCCGATCCACCCCACCCCGGTGGTGGGCATGGTGGGGCTGGTGCATGACCTGGCCCACGTCACCGGTCTGGGCTGGCGAACCCCAGGGGACGCGATCTGGTTGCTGGGGGTTCCCCTGGAGGCCACTGGGGAGAGTGCGGCTGCCGAGGAGCGGCTTTCGCTGGCGGGGAGCAGCTACCTGGAGCGGATCCATGGTCTGGCCACCGGCCGCCCCCCCCGCACTGATCTGGACCTGGAGGTTCGGGTGCAGGCCTTCCTGCGCCAGGCGATCACCACAGGCCTGGTGGCCTCCGCCCACGACCTCGCAGACGGCGGCCTGGCGGTGGCCCTGGCGGAGGCTTCGATCGCCTCAGGGCTTGGGGCCACGGTCGCTTTGCCGGCTGGTACGGGGCGTTTAGATCGCCTGCTGTTCGCCGAAGGCGGCGCCCGCATCCTGGTGTCGGTGCCTGCGGGCCAGGCGGCTGCCTGGCAGGCGGCCTTGGAGCGCGCCCGTGCCGTTGAACCTGCCGCTGTGGGCGAACGCGCCATCGGCGAACAGTCCTGGGCCCAGCGCCTGGGGCAGGTGAGCCTCGAGCCGCAGCTCAGCATCAGCCGTGCCGATCAGCCGCTGCTTGCCAGCGCCATCGACTGCCTGCGCGAGCGCTACGAGCAGGCCCTGCCCCGCCGCCTGGGAGAGCGCAGTTGAGGCAGACTGTGAAAGTCCCCTACCTGGCGTCAGGCCCTGTGTCGCTCAGCGAACATCCCGTTGGATCGATGAGCACCGCTGATCGGACTGAACGCCCTGACAAACCCGAAGAGGCCTGCGGCGTGTTCGCCGTGCTGGCCCCGGGTCAGCAGGTGGCCAACCTCACTTACTTCGGCCTCTACGCCCTTCAGCACCGCGGCCAGGAATCAGCCGGCATCGCCGTCTTCAACGGCGACAAGGTGCGCTTGCACAAGGACATGGGCCTGGTGAGCCAGGTGTTCGACCAGGACGTGCTCGCCCGCATGCCCGGTGATCTGGCCATCGGACACAACCGCTATTCCACCACCGGCAGCAGTCGCGTCTGCAACGCCCAGCCCGTGGTGCTGATGACGCGCCTCGGACCCTTCGCCCTGGCCCACAACGGAAACCTCGTCAACGCGGGCGAGCTGCGGGAGGCGATCGCTGCCACTGACGCCGAGCTCACCTCCACCACCGATTCGGAGTTGATCGCCTTCGCCCTTCAGGAGGCGGTCAACGACGGCCTGGGCTGGGAGGCGGCCATCCGTTGCGCCGTCGGCCGCTGCCGCGGCGCCTTCAGCCTGGCGATCGGCACCCCCGAGGGTCTGTTCGCCCTGCGGGATGGCCACGGCATCCGTCCCCTCGTCTTCGGTGGCTTCGGCGATGGCGAGGAGCGCCACTGGGTGGTGAGCAGTGAATCCTGCGGCCTCGACATCATCGGGGCCGCCTACATCGATGAGGTGGCCCCCGGGGAACTGGTGGTGTTCCGCTTCGGATCGACCGAGCCCGAGCGCTCCCGCTGGATCGAGCAACCCACGAAGCTGTGCGTGTTCGAGATGATTTACTTTGCCCGCCCGGACAGCCGTTTCTTTGGCGAATCGCTCTACAGCTACCGCCACCGCATCGGCGAGGTGCTGGCACGGGAATCCGCCGTCGAAGCTGACATCGTGATCGGCGTGCCGGATTCAGGCATTCCTGCCGCCATCGGCTATTCCAAGCGGAGCGGCCTCCCCTATGCCGATGGGTTGATCAAGAACCGCTACGTCGGCCGCACCTTCATCCAGCCCACCCAGGCGATGCGCGAAGCGGGCATCCGGGTCAAGCTCAATCCCCTGCCCGATGTGCTCTCCGGCAAGCGTGTGGTGGTCATCGACGACTCGATCGTGCGCGGCACCACCAGCCGCAAACTGGTGGCGGCCCTGCGCGAGGCGGGGGCCACTGAGGTGCACATGCGCATCAGTTCACCGCCGGTCACCCATCCCTGCTTCTACGGCATCGACACCGACAACCAGGACCAATTGGTCGCCGCGCGTCTCACCCTCGAGCAGATTGAAGCTCACCTGGGGGTGGATTCCCTGGCCTACCTCAGCAAGGAGGGCATGGTCGAAGCGGCCCATGCCGCCTCCGCCAATTTCTGCACGGCCTGTTTCGATGGCAACTACCCGATCGAGATGGAGGCAGAGATGCGCTCCAGTAAATTGATGCTCGAACCAACCGGGATCGCGGCCACGGTCTGAGGCTGGATCGAACGCCAGTCGCTTCGATCGGAGTCTTCAGAGATCTCGGGGGTCAACGACTTGTCAGGGGCACCCACCTCAGATCAGGATCAGCTGGTCCGGAAGGAAGCGCTGCTACGACAAGATCCTGTTCGAGACGCGCTGAGACTGCGTTCCTAGAGCGATGACTGGGAAGCTGGAATCAGCCCGATTGGCTTCCCGAGGAGCTACTGCCATGCAAGGCCCCCAATCGCTCGCTGGGAGGAAGAATTTACCGAGGATGCTTATATTTTGACTGAACCCTGTTCTTCACCAGACTAGAACCTGACCCTTATGCCACCGCCATAGCCGAATTGTGAGGCGTTTGAATAGGCCCGATAGGAAGCATTCAGGTAGAGGGAAGTGGATTGACTGACCTGGAGGTCAAGGCCACCGGCCACGTTGAATGCGCTGGTGCCGAGGCTCTGCCCTTGGGTGGAGCAGGTCGAACACACGCTTGAGGCCTCGGCAAAGGTGGAATTGAGGGACTTTGAGGAGGCATTGTTGGCCAGGGCATCAACCTGGTAGGCAAGGAGCAGGTTGGGCCGAATGCTCACCGTTTTGTCCTTGTTCAGGGGGATGGGGCTGGTGGATAGTTCAAGGCCAGCCGTGGTGACGAAGCTGTGGGCGGTGTTGGAGGCAACGCTGAGGCTGAGTGGCCCGCCCGATTCGCTGAATCCGGATTGCTGGTAGCCACCCCAGGCAAGGCCCAGAAGGGGTTTGATGACGACCTGGGTTTGGGCTGTGGGCTTGGTCAGGGGGATGGAGTAGTCGGTTTCGATGGCGGCTGTGAAGCCGTTGGCATTGGTATTGGCTGAGAGCGACGAGCCGTTGCCGATGAAGGCGATGGACCTTGAGCCGTTGATGTCGAAGTTGCTGTAGCCCAGCAGAGCACGTACACGCCATTGATCGGAAGCAGCGAAACGGCCGAACAGGTTGATGCTGTTGACGCCCGCTGTAACCGTGGCACCGGAGGAGGAGAAGTTATTGGCATAGGAGGTGCCATAGCTGTAGCTGCCACCGAAGCTCCATTGCTTGCTGGGGTAGTACTCAAGCCCAATGCCACCGGAGAAGACACCCGAGTTGTAGGAGGAAAGCTCAGACGTGCCTCGGATGCTGCTGGTGTTGTTCTGGGCCAGTCCGAACGCGCAGAGCGGTTTTTTGGCCTTGCTGCCATTGATGACCCAGCCATTGCTCAGACACTGACCCGCCTGGGCGAGGAGGGCTTCCCGCTGCTGCTTCAGCGTGTCCAAGCCAACGCTCTGGAAGGCCGCATAGGACTGGGGCGAGAGGGAATTCACCGCGGCCACCAACTGACCGGTGGAGGGGAGCTGCACCAGATTGTTGAGCACATCAAAGAAGTCCGTGCTCATACCGGCAGCGGCCACCTGCCCCGTGGTGAAGCCGGTGGTGCCGATCAACGAGCCCGTGTTGTTGGCATTGCCACCCGCTTTGGTCGCCAACGCATTGAAGGCGCGATCCAGGGAGCCCGCGATGCAGGAGGCGTTGGCACCCCCATTACCGAGGGCCTGCATGGCTGAACTTACGGCACCGGTTGAGTTGTTGGGCTTCCACTGAACGGCAAAGGATTTGGGATCACCCTGGGGATTTTGAACCAAGGTGGTACCCGCATTGAGCAGCGCACTGGTGAGCTGGGGTTGAACGAGCGTGAGACTGCTGGCTGTCGCAAAGTCAACGCTGTTGGGGGCAGAGATGATGGTGTAAACGAATCCTGGGAATGGGGAGCCACCTCCGAAGGGAATGAGATTGACTGTTCCCGTGAAGTTGGTGACGTTGCCGGTCACATTGATGCGGTCGTTCTGCGGGCCCTGTATCTCAGCATTGATGGTTCCACCATTGAGATTAAGAGCAGCTGCCGTGAGCGTGCCGATCGAGTTGCCGGGGGCGATGGTGGCGCCAGGGTTGAGGTTGGTGGCCGGTAGGAAGCCGTTGCCCTGGATCGTTGAGCCAGGAAAGACCGTAAGGCTCGCCGAGCTGCTGATTGATCCGTTGACGGCAAGGGTGACAGGATTTCCGCCACCGGGCAGACCGATAAAGGTGGGGCCCGTGTAGGAACTTGAACCAGTGAGGTTGATGAACTGACCAGTGTTCAGACCTGAATTTTCAAAGAACAGATTGCCAGCCCCACTGAATGCACCTGAAAATGTGATCGGCGAAGCAAATCCATTTTGATCGATCCTGTTTTCGCCACGATTATCCAACGTCCAGTTGGTTGCGGATAAGGCTGAATCAACCTTCAGCCGCCCGCCGCAGAGGGTGGTGGAATAGGGATTGCTCGTAGAGGTTGGGTCACCTTTCTGGATGCAGTCTCCAGGGGTTTGTCCGTTGTTCGAGAGGAAAACGCCTCGACGAGTGCCCGCACTGCTGTAAACGATCTGCTGGGCACCAGAGAGGCCAATGACCCTGGCGAACTGACCGGTCACCGCTCCCAGAGGATCAGTGATTGACAACAGAGGAATGTTGTATGAATCATCCGAAGGAAGAGTGTTCCCGCCAACGAGAAGACTGGTTGCATAACTGTCGATGGACAGGTTGCCTAACACACTGATCAGATCGGAGCCTGTGGGATCAAAGGACAGTTGGCTGAGAGCAACTCCAGACCCGAAGCCAAGGGATAAATTACCCATAAAAGCAAGGCCCCCAGCACGATCCTTCTCATCCCCGGGAGAAATATTTCCATGGATAAATCTTCCTGACGTGACACCGGGCAAGGCTCCACTACCCGAGATGCTTGTGTCTCTCGCGGAGGAGATGCCAGCGTAGTTGGAAATATCGGTGCCATTCCTGAGAATCAAGTTGCCACGCGCAAGGCTGATCACCCCTGAACTAAGAGAGCCCCTGGTTCGATAATCAAGCTCCAGGGTTCCTAGGCCGGTCTTGCGCCAACCATTTGCGGAGTCAAGGCCTCCGGAGAGAGTGATGGATGATGCATCATCGGCAAAGATGGAAAGCCTGTTGGTAGAGGTCATTAGGAGCGGGGCTGAAATAATCTGCCTAGTTCCGCTCTCATTGCTGATAGCCGTACCGTTATCGAATCCTGTGATTGAGATCGGATTCCCTGATAATGTATATGAACCTGCGCCAGAAAGGTATTCAATTCCTTGAATGCTCAAGGACTTGAGATCGTTTTTGGCCTCCCCCCCCTCTGGAGCAAAGGCCTCCTGAAAGCTGATCCGGCTGAAGGGATTGGTTAAAGCAGGGGAAACGCCATCAAGCCATGCCGAGGAATTGCTGAACAAGCCTGAACCTGCATTCCAACAGACCAACGATTTTGTGCGATCACATGGTTGCGGTGGAGGTGGAGTAGTACCCCAAGGCAGTAGCGTGATGGTCAGATCAGTCCCTTGTGGCAAGAGGCCATCCCACTTAGAAGGAACCTGAACTGTTGGCCAATTGGCAGGTTTTTTAAGGAACGAATAGAATGGAGGATAGAACTGATATGGGTTTTCATCCACTTGAAATCCGTATGCTGCCCCAAAGTCGCTAAAGGCAGTGATGCCAGAATTTGTTGTAAATGGCTCAGTAACTCCCTGAGTATGCCAGAACGCTGAGTAAAGATTGTACATAGGATTACTCTCTGGATCCGCTGATTCCGTGGCCGAATACCAGTTGTTGACATTTGCCCACTGCTCATTTAGTAGCCCCGGATTTGCTTGGGTCGGCAGTGGTGTTTTGGCGAGAGTCCCCCAGTTGGCAGCCTGATTAACTTGGAGCTTCACTTGACCAATGTAATTGGCTAGCTCGCATGCGGGATGCTTAGGGGTTGGATTGGGGACAATACTTGTGCAATTTACGTTCTGGTCGAGTACCTGATTTGAGTTCAGCGGCCAAGCATTGTTAAACCAGACCTGTTGGGTGCTAAAGGCGTAACTCCGATCATTAACATTAGCAAAAAGAATCTGAGAGTTATCGACATTCTGTGTGCCGCCGCCTTGCAATATGTTTCCTCCGGGCGAAGACAGCGTGAGGGTGTATCTGCCATTCGATGTTGGGTCAGATGTAATGGCCGAGATGTAGACATCCGATCGTGTTCCTCCATTGAGGTTTGTAAAATATGAATTGGCGTTGACTAGAAACATTCCAGGCTGAAGCTTGAACGCGTCATTCTCGGTAACGGTCATCGTTGCGCTATTTGCGCTAAAAGGTGTTCCCGTAGGTGGCTGATTGATCTTGTATAGATCAGGACGCTTTGTGCTATAGAGAAGAGAGACTGCAATATCTTCAGGTCTGGGTATATAGGCATCTGTCGTTGATGCAGGGATGCCGGAAAACCTTAAGCCCGTGTACTTGGTATTGGAATTATTGTTATAGTAGATATTATCGGGGCTAATGGTAGTAGGCTTCTCATTATTCGGCCCATATAGAGGGCTTACAGGAATTGGACTAGTGCTCGTTCCAAAAATCTTTGAAGCAGGTATATCTTTCTCGGGAGTCACTTTTAGTGTGCTGGCTGCGATTGATCCGTACTTGGGCGTGTAAAGAGTAGCGTTGACCCCGGTAAGATTTGTGTACAGCTGGTCCCAGGCGTGGTTGAGGGGCGCATCGGATACGTTAACGGGGATGGCATTATTGGTTAATCCGATTCCTCCGTTAATCGTTGCCTGGCCTGGATTCAGCATTAGCTGCTGGCGTTGGCCTAGTACCCCGCTGATCGTTGTTTGGGGAAAGCTGAGGCTACCAAACTTCTTCTTACCTAAGCTAGTTGTTGTTTGTGTTAAATCACCATAGCCGCTTCCTTGCCACTTCCTACTGATGTAGTCGGCATAAGATGTATAGATGTGAGCACGGTCGACTGTTTTTAGAACACCGAGCTTCTCTTGGACTCCTGCTGCCGTTGTTTCAACCCGTACTGGAAAGCTGAAGTTGTTGACTTGACTGATGTCAAAGGTGCTATTAGCTGATCCAGCTCCTGTAGTAAACTCCAGGAGTTGAGTATATCCAGGCCCCGCGATGGCGCTGCTGCTCGCATTGGAGGGAGTGGAGGGAGGCGGGGTATTTGTAAGAACAATCTGAAGGATTCCTGACGATGAACCCGGAGCTATTCCGATGTCCTTCGCAACAACTCCACCTCCATTGCTGAATGGGAAAGGGGCCCAGGTGCCAGGCGCTAAAGTCTTGCCCTCGTAAGTAAGGGCGAGGTTCGAACCAAAATAAAAATTGAAGCCATTAGGATTGGCTGCTAAGCCAGACTCGTCTTTGATTGAGAGTGTTAACGCATTCTGCTGTGCCTGCGCCTGGCCGCCAGACAGGGCCAACAGAATCCCAAGTGTCAGTCGGTAAACCCCTGGAAGCACTGGTCGCACGAGCTTGTCGACAGCCCGCCTGCGCCAGGAGCGCCCGCCAACGCATCGCGCAAGCGTCAGAGCCTTCGAAAGGCCGCTCTCAATGCGTTGGTTCATCTGCATTTCTTCAATGGCGAAAGACGAAGCGAAGGAGCAATCCTGCTCTGAGTTTGACCAGAGACTGCCTGCCGTCTGCATTCACTTTTCTGCGCCTTGACTCTAGCCAGCATTCAATCGTTGGCAAGCCTCATCCCTTCAGCTGATTGGCTGTTTTGTTCGACGTTGTACCAACCCCAGTGCCGCCTCCGCAAGGCTTTTGAATGTTTCATTTGGCCGTTGGACCCCTTGCGCCTCAGCCAGTTCCGGCGTAAGCGCACCTCCATTGGTGGCCTGTCTTGCGGATGCTGCTGTTCTGGCGCCGTTCAACTCGCCGTCGATGGGTCGCCTCAACGGCGTCAAGTCATCCATGGCCTCACCGGTTGGACGTCAGCAGTTGCAGCCAATCGGTGTGACAGCACCATCGCTTGAGCTTTTCAGGCGGTCCTGCCTTCCAAGAGTGGTTTTCGTTCAAGATCTGCTCCACCGCGCCGTGCACCTTCTCGTAGCCGGCGCCTCAAGCGGCATTGACGACGCTCACCGATGGTTTGGGGTCGAATGGAGGGCATGGATTGAGCCGTCCCCATCATTGCCTGCGGCAATGATGTTGGTCGTTCAGCGCTAGTTCAAGTGCAACACCTACAGACCGCGTTCGATTCGCCAGGGGCACGCGTCCGTGGATGGGGTTGACCCCATCAGGGCCTGCTGCGCTTGATCCGCTCAGCGGATCAGGGGGACCAGGGCCTGAACGCTCTCGCCCGCCGGCAGGGGGAACAGCTGGCCGCTGCCACTGGCCTCCTGAGATTCAAGCTGGTCGGCGTGGAGCCGGAAGTGGCGCTTGTCGCCCACCAGCACACTCACCACGGCAGAGCCCAGGCCCTGCAGATCGACAAGTTGATCGTTCCGTTCCTGGAAGCGCAGCCCGATCTGGCCCAGGTCACCGCGCTGGCAGCGGCGCAGGCCGGCGGCCCTCAGGCGCTTGAGCTGACCACCACGGCTGGCCAGCAGCACGTCGTCGTCATCCCCAGCGGCCGCAGCTCCAACCACCGCTTCACCCGGCAGAAGCCGCATCAGCAAGGGCCCCTGGGCCGTGCGGCCCATCACCGGCAGGTTGGCTTCATTCACTGCCAGTTTCAGCACGCGACCGGTGCTGCTGGCCACGATCAGGTCGTCCCCTTCCCGGCAGCAGACCACCCGCTTCAGGACCACATCATCGCGCAGCTTGAGCACGCTGACGGCCCGCCCGGAGAGCTCCTGGAACTCGCTGATCGGTAGGCGTTTGAAGCGGCCATCGCTGCTCATCAGCCCCAGGCTCAGGCCTGGATCGTTTTCCAGGGGGAGCACCTGCACGACCCGTTCGCCCTCCAGGCTGTCGGGCAGGAACTTCTCCAGGTTGCCGGGTTGCTGACCGGCAAACTCCCAGCGCAGCAGGGCCACCCGACCACCGCTGGTGAAGGCCAGCAGGCTGGGTTGTCCGGCAATCGGCAGGATCAGTCGGGCCGGGGCTGGGTGCTCCCCCAGTTCCACGGGTTCTTCCAGGTGCAGTCGTCCCAGGATCTGGGGGGCCACGATCCGCACCTGGCCATCGCTGCTGATCAGCAGCCGGCCATCGCTGGCCAGGGCTCCAAAGGCCTGTTGGCGTTGCTGCTCGGCGTTGGGACGCACCGCCGCCGCCCGCAGGGCCACCAGGGCATCTCCCCCCTCGACCAGGCGGGTGCGGCGGGGGGAGTTGAAACGCTTCTTGAGGACCTTGAGTTCATGCACCAGCGCCTCGAGCAGGCTGCTGCGGTTGTCGAGCAGCTCCCGCAGCCGCGTGCGCTCGCTCCGAAGCTGCTCGGCTTCGCTGCGCAGGCCGTCCTGCTCCAGGCTGGTGAGTCGGCGCAGGGGCATGGCCAGCACGGCCTCCGCCTGACGCTCGCTGAGGTCGAGGTGCACCTGCAGGCTGGCCCGGGCTGAAGCGGCGTCGCTGGCCGCCTGGATCAGTTCGATCACCCGCTGGAGGGAATCAAGGGCTTTGATCAGTCCCTCCACCACCTCCAGCCGGTCCTCGGCGCGCTTGAGGGCATGGTTGGTGCGGCGGATCAGGGTGTGTTCGCGGTACTCCAGGAACTGCTCCAGCAGCTGGCGCAGGCTCAGTTGCTGGGGTTTGCCATTCACCAGAGCCAGCAGGATGGCGCCGAAGTTGCTCTGCAGGGCCGTGCGCCGCTGCAGTTCGCTCAGCACCTTGTCGGCTTCGGCATCCCGGCGCAGCTCCACCACCACGCGCATGCCGTCGCGATCGCTTTCATCGCGGATGTCGGCGATACCGCCGATCTTGCCATCGTTCACCTGCTCGGCGAGTTTCTCGATCCAGCCCGCCTTGCTGAGCTGATAGGGCAACTCGGTGACCACCACGGCAGCCCGCCGGTGGCGTCCCTTGCCGGGTTGCACCTCCTCGATGTGGGCCACCCCGCGCATGGGAATGCTGCCGCGGCCGTTGAGATAGGTGTCGCGCACGCCGCTGCCGGTCAGCACCTCTCCGCCGGTGGGGAAGTCAGGGCCTGGCACCAGGGTCAGCAGCTTCTCGTCGCTGAGCTCAGGCTGGCGTACCAGGGCGATCAGGGCGTCCACCACCTCCCCGAGGTTGTGGGGGGGAATGTTCGTCGCCATGCCCACGGCGATGCCCGAACAGCCGTTCAGCAGCAGGAAGGGCAACTGGGCGGGCAGCACCGTGGGCTCCTGTTGGGAGCCGTCGAAGTTGGGCGCGAAATCAACGGTGTCGCTGCCGATCTCATCGAGCAGCCCTTCGTGGGAGATTGCTGCCAGCCGCGTCTCGGTGTAGCGCATGGCGGCGGCCGGGTCATCGTCCACCGAGCCGAAGTTGCCGTGGCCGTCCAGCAGGGGGTGGCGGCTGGCGAAGGTCTGCACCAGCCGCACCAGGGCGTCATAGACCGCCTGGTCGCCATGGGGGTGGTACTTGCCGAGCACATCTCCGACGACCCGCGCGCACTTGCGGTAGGGCCGATCCGGGGTCAGCCCCAGCTCATGCATCGCAAACAGGATGCGCCGCTGCACTGGTTTGAGGCCGTCGCGCACGTCCGGCAGGGCCCGCCCCACGATCACGCTCATGGCGTACTCGAGGTAGGAGCGCTGCATCTCCTGATGCAGGGCGATGGGCTGGATGCGCTCCTCGGCCATCCGGGTTTGGGCTCTGGCCTCGGAAGGGGCTCAGCCTACAGATCTCGCCCCTGGCACCAAAACCCCTTGGGACGACCTCAGTCGTCGGGTTCCTGGCTGCCGTTGCCGGCATTGGCCAGGGCCCGTTCGACCACCGATTTGAGCTCGGGACGGCCCAACAGCCGTTTGGTGGCGGCCCGCAGTTTGTTGCCCCAGAGCTGTTCCTTCTGGTATGTCTCCAGGACGTAGCTGGGTTCCCCCTCCAGGGCGCTCTTGGCCAGGCGCAGGGCGTCCTCGCTGTTGTTGCCACTGCCGTTCAGGGCCGCGGCCAGGGCCAAGGTGGGCTCGGCGGCGCTGGATTTGATCTGCAGCGCCAGACGCCAGCGCTCGATCGCCTCGCGCGGGCGGCTCAGCTCGAACAGCACCAGGGCCTGGTTGTTGATCGCTTCCCAGAAGCCCTTGCGCAGGGAGGCGGCCTTCTCGAAGGAGGCGAGGGCGGCGGTGGGGTTGTTGAGCAGGATCTGGGCGTTGCCCAGGTCGAAGTGGGCCCCGGGGTTTTTGCCGTTTAGCTTGAGACCCTGTTCCAGGTAGCCGAGCGCCTGCTTCGGCTGGCCGTCCCGCAGGGCCAGGGAGCCCTGGGCGAACAGGATGCCGGGGTTGCGGGGATCCAGCTGCTTGGCCCGCGCCAGCGCCTTGGAGGCCTCCTTGGTCTGGTTGCTGCGCAACTGGGCTTCGGCCAGAAGCACCCACCCCCGGGGGTCGCCGGGCAGCAGCTGCACGGTCAGGGCCGCGAGCTTGGCGGCATCTTCGGGCTGACCCAGCCGCAGCAGGCGGGAGGCCGCCTGGGCGATGCCCAGGCCGGAGGCCTCCAGTTCCTGGGGGCGAGGGATGTAGACATAGGGCACGAACGCCTGGGCCGGCGCCGTCCCCACCGCAAGCCCACCAGCCACCAGGCCGAAGGCCAGAGGAGCGGTCGCCAGGGACCGCAACCAGCGGGGGGTCATCAACGTCTTTAGAGATTCAAAGCAGCCTAGGGGTCCCGCCCCAGGGAGGCTCTTACGTTTCGGCGCCACATCCAGGGTTTGATGCGGCGCAGGGCCGACGCCCGCAGCCGCTCATCCCAAGCCGCGTCGCTCCAGCCCAGGGCCTGCTCGGGTTCCAGGTTCAGCATCCAGGGCCGCGGCTGCACATCCGGATCGCTGGAGGGCTCCAGCGCCGGACCGTTCCAGGGGCAGACGTCCTGGCAGATGTCACAGCCGGCCACCCAGGGCCCCAGGCCTGCCTTGATCGCTGCCGGAAGGGTTGGTTCGCGGCTTTCGATGGTGTGGAAGGCCAGACAACGGCGCGCATCCACGACGAAGGGCTCGCTGATCGCGCCGGTGGGGCAGGCCTCCAGGCAGCGGCTGCAGCTGCCGCAGAGGGGCTCCGCGGGTCGGTCGGCTGGCAGCTCCACGGTGGTGAGCAGGTGACCGAGCAGCAGCCAGGAGCCCCGGTGCCTATGGATCAGATTGCCGTTCTTGCCGATCCAGCCCAGGCCCGCCTCCTCCGCCCAGGCCTTGTCGAGCAGTGGCGCCGCATCCACGCAGACCCGCCAGCGAGAGTCCGGCACCTGCTGCTCCAGCCAGCGTCCAAGCCGCCGCAGCCGTCCATCGATGACCCGGTGGTAATCCCGACCCCAGCCGTAGCGTGCGATCGCCAGGGAGCCGGGGGCCCGCTCGGCGGCCACGTGGTAGTTCAGCCCCACCGCCACGAGGCTGCGCACTCCCTCCAGCAGGGTTTCCACCCGGGCGCGGCGGGGGTCCGCCATCCAGCCCATCGACCCCTGGTGGCCGGCCTTGAGCCAGCGCTCCAAGGCAGCGCTGCGCAGGCGCAGATTGGCGCCACCGGGCACGGCGGCGATTCCGACCGGATCGAAGCCCAGCGCCTTCGCCTCCTGTTTCAGCCGCTGGGCCAGGTCGGTTCTCACCCGTACAGTTGCGCGACGCCGTCATTGTGATGTGACCACCCTTGCCGCCTCCGGGCGCTTCTCCACCGTTCTGCGCTGGCTCGGCCTCACCCTCGTGGTGCTGCTCCTGCTGCAGCTCGTGGCCATCTTGATCCCCTGGGCCTGGGGCGAAGAGGCCTTCCGTCAGCTGGTGGTGGAACGGATGGTGAGCCAGGCGCCCCTGGCGCTGATCGGTTTGCTGTTGGTCCTGCTCTCCTCACGCCTCGACCATCCCAACGAGAAGCACACCCCTGTGCGCTGGCTGGTCACCGGCATCAGTGCTGTGCTGGCCGTGGCTCTGCTGGTGGCGGTGCCGGTGTCGATCAGCGGCGATCGTGCCCTCTCCGAGCAGGCCGATCAGCAGTTGGTCGCCCAGCGCAGTCAGGTGGAGGCGGCCCGCACTCAACTGAAGAATCCCCAGGCCCTTGAGCAGTTGGTGGCCCAGCTGGAGCAGTCCGGTCAGCTTCCCCCCGGAGGTACCGCCGAGCAGAAACTGCAGCTGGTCAAGGTGCAGTTCGAAAGCCGCCTGCAGCAGGCGGAAAAGCAGATTCAGCAGGCCGAACGGGCCCGGGATCTGTCGATCAACCAGCGCCGGTTCGGCGGCACGGGCTCGGCTTTGGTGCTGGCTGTGGCCTTCACCTTGATGGCGCTTGCCTCGGCGCTCTGACGGCTGGCTAGGTTGCACGCAGATCTACGACCGCCGGATTTCCGCGTCGCCACTTGGTTCAATCCAGCCCCCGAACCGATCAACCGCTGCCCAGCAGGCTCCAGCAGGATCTCAAGAACGACCTGATCGCTGGTCTGCTGGTGGTGATTCCGCTGGCGACCACCATCTGGCTGGCCACCACGGTCAGCCGCTTCGTGCTGGCGTTCCTGACCACGATCCCCAAACAGTTCAACCCGTTCAACACCCTCAATCCGCTCCTGCAGGAGCTGATCAACCTCGGGGTTGGTCTGCTGGTGCCCCTGCTGGGGATCCTGCTGATCGGTCTGATGGCCCGCAACATCGTCGGTCGCTGGCTGCTGGAATTCGGCGAGGGAACCCTGCTGCGCATTCCCCTGGCGGGATCGGTCTACAAAACCCTCAAGCAGCTGCTGGAAACATTCCTCCGTGACAACTCCACCCGCTTTCGGCGGGTGGTCCTGGTGGAGTACCCCCGCGAGGGCCTCTATGCGCTTGGTTTCGTCACCGGAGTGATCGGAGCTTCGGTGCAGGCCGGGTTCTCCCAGCCCATGCTCAGTGTGTTCATCCCCACGGCCCCCAATCCCACCACCGGTTGGTATGCCGTTGTGCCCGAGACGTCCGTTCAGGACATCGACCTGTCGGTTGAGGATGCCTTCCGCACGATCATCTCGGCCGGCATCGTCAGCCCTGATGAGCGTGAAACCCCGGCCAGCCGGAGTTTCTCCAGCCTGCTCGCCCAGCTGCGGGCCCCCGTCTACTCCACTCCCCCCCCCAACAAGGCCTGAGCCCAGGCTGGTCTTTCCAGGTGCCCGATGCAGAGTCGATCCGTTGCCAGAGAACTGGCCCTGCTGATGTTGGGCCAGACCAACGACCGCGTTCCAGCCGCCGATCTGACCTTGGATGGTCTGCTCAACCAGGCCCTGGCGACCCTGGCCCAGCACGTGCGCGAAGCCCTCGACCGCTCCGCCAGCGCCCTGCAGGAGTCGCAACAGCATCTGCTTGAGAGTGAGTTGCTCGATGGCCAGGACCGCTTGCCCCAGGTGCGCGACCACCTTCAGCAGGGTCTGACCCAGGCCGAGCTGGCGCTCAACCAGCTCTCCGCCAGCCTGGAGCTGCCGCGGCTGCTGCTGCTGGCCGACCAGGAGGCGGTGCGTCGGGGTGCGCTGGAGCGAGCCCGGGCCGTGCTCCAGCGGCGGGAGGCCTTGGATGCTCGCCTCGATGGGGTGATGGAGGGCTGGCGTCTCACCCGTCTGCCGCGCATCGACCGGGACATCCTGCGCCTGGCGGCAGCGGAGATCGAGGCGTTCGGCACGCCGGCGGCGGTGGCCTGCAACGAGGCCGTGGAGCTCGCCAACCGCTACAGCGACGAGCAGGGCCGTCGGATGATCAATGGTGTGCTGCGCCGTTTCACCCAGGCGGTTTCCTGAGCGATGGAATTCGACTGGTTTCAGCGGGGCCGCAGAACGGCCACTGGGGGGGCCTCCCCCACGTCTGGTCCTGATCCTGAACCTGGGACTGAGCTTGGGCTCGCCCCAGACCAGCCGATCCCAGCCGCTACTACTCCGGTGGAGTCGCCCCCGCTGGCACCCGCCGCACCGGTCTCCGCCGCCGCCGCGGATCCGGCCCGCGAGGAGGCCCTGGAATGGGCGCGCCAGGCCTATGCGCGGCTGAAGCAGAAGCAGGAGGCCGAGCGCCTGGCCGCTGAGGCGGCAGCAGGGCTGGAGTTCGCCGCGCAACCGGAAGCCTCGGAGCCGGCCCCTTCGGTGGCCACCGCCGCCGAGTCACCACAAGCTGGCCCTCCTCAAGCTGGTTTGTCGCTGCTGGAGCAGGCTGCGGCCGAGCGCCGTGAGCGCCAGCGGCAGTTGCTGGAGCGCGCTCCCGAAGCGCCGGAGCCTGAAACCCCATCCCCAGCCACCCTCCCCGGTGTGCTCTCAGCGCCCGAGGATCAGCCCCAGCTGGGCGCCTTCGACGCCGACTTCACCTGGTCGGCGGAGGTGCTGGCGGCCCAGGGCCGTCAGCTCGATCAGGTGTCCCTGGAGGAGATCGACTGGCTCACCCGCCTGCGGCGGGGGATGGAGAAGTCCCGGCAGGGGCTGGTCACCCAGCTTCTGGAGACCTTCGGTGATGACCCGCTCGGGCCGGAAGTGCTCGAGGATCTCGAATCTCTGCTGCTGCGGGCCGATGTGGGCGTCACGGCCACCGATCAGGTGCTGGAGGCCCTGCGTCGCCGCCTGAACGAGGAAGTGGTGGACCCTTCCGAGGGGATCCGCTTCCTCAAGCAGCAGCTCCAGGAGTTGCTGGAGCGGCCGATCAGCGCCAGTGGGCGCCCCCTGCTGGCCCCGGAGCGGGGCCGGTTGAACGTGTGGTTGCTCGTCGGGGTGAACGGTGTGGGCAAGACCACCACCCTCGGCAAGCTGGCCAATCTGGCGGTGCGCAGCGGTTACTCCTGCCTGATCGCCGCCGCCGACACCTTCCGGGCCGCGGCGGTGGAGCAGGTGAAGGTCTGGGGGGAGCGCAGCGGTGTGGCCGTGATCGCCAACACATCGGCCAATGCTGATCCTGCCGCCGTGGTCTTCGATGCGATCGGGGCGGCCCAGTCCAAAGGCCTTGATCTGGTGCTGGTGGACACCGCCGGACGGCTGCAGACCAAGCACAACCTGATGGAGGAGCTGGCCAAGGTGAGGCGCATCGTCGATCGGTTGGCGCCGGAGGCCGCGGTCGAATCGCTGCTGGTGCTTGATTCCAGCCAGGGCCAGAACGGCCTGCGCCAGGCGATGGCCTTCGCCAAGGCCGCCGGTCTCACCGGTGTGGTGCTCACCAAGCTGGATGGCAGCTCCCGGGGTGGTGTGGCGGTGGCGGTGGCCTCCGAGGCAGGATTGCCGATCCGCTTCATCGGTGCGGGCGAGTCGATCCGCGACCTGCGGCCGTTCAACAGCTTCGAGTTCGTCGAGGCTCTGCTGGCGATCTAGGGCCACCGCCCCGGGGTTTCCCAGGAGCCGCTGCTACCTTTCGTGTCCTCCGCGGCCGCTCCGTTGAGCAGCCAGCCGTCCACTTTCGGTTCTCCCCTGTCGTCTTCGGGGCCGCTGCAGGCCGCCGGATCGGCCACGGCCTCGCTGCGTGAGCTGCTGGACAGCCTCAGCCGCGAGCAGCGCCGCAATCTCGAACTGCTCAGTTCCCTGGGCTTTGCCCTGCGCAGTTACACCAACCTCAACCGCTTTCTGGAGTTGGTGCCCCTGGTGGCCTCCCGTCTGGTGGGGGCCGAAGGCGCTGTGCTGGTGGTGTTCCACAGCGATGGCCGGCTGTGGCGGGAGCAATTGCAGGTGAGCGCCCCTGAACGCTACGGGGAGCTGCTGCGCCAGCTGGCGGTGCTCGAGGACCGCCAGCTGGCGATCGAGGCGGGTGAGGAGGTAGTGGCCCAACGACTCGATCAACACCTGGGCCGCCTGCTCAAGGATCAGCACTTTTTTGGCACCTCCGTTGTGGCGCGCAACCGCCAGCGGGGGCGTCTCTATGTGTTCGGCGCCAGGGAGACTCTGAACTGGAGTGATGTGCACCGGCGTCACGTGCAACTGGTGGCCGATCTCACCGGGGTGGCCCTGGAGAGCGAAGCCCTGGTGCAGGACCGGCGCCTGCACGAGCGCCTGGACCGTCAGCTCAGCACCGGTGCCGAGATCCAGGCCCAGCTGCTGCCGGACCACTGCCCGGTGATCGAGGGCGTCGAATTGGCGGCCCGTTGCCGCCCCGCCTTCCAGGTGGGCGGCGACTACTACGACTTCATCCCCACCCGCCCCCAACTGCTGGGTCGCCTGCGGGAGCAGGGCCGCTGGGCCCTGGTGATGGGGGACGTGATGGGCAAGGGGGTGCCCGCCGGGCTGCTGATGACCCTGTTGCGGGGAATGCTGCGGGCTGAGGTGCTCAGCGGCCTGCCGCCGGATCGAATCCTCCACGACCTCAACCAGCTGGCCCAGGAGGACCTGGCCCACTCCCACCGCTTCGTGACGCTGTTCTATTCCGACTTCGACCCGCGCACCCGCCTGTTGCGCTATGCCAACGCGGCCCACAACCCGCCGCTGATCTGGCGCCGTCAGCGCAACAGCGTCGATCGGCTCGATGCGCCGGGCCTGCTGATCGGCCTCCAGCCCGATGCCGACTACGGCAGTGAGCAACTGGTGCTGGATCCTGGTGACGTGCTCCTCTATTACACCGATGGGGTCACCGAGGCCTCCGGCTTGTCCGGCGAACGCTTCGATGAGGAGCGGCTGATGCGGGCCCTGCAGACGGCGGGCCGCTCCGGCATCGGCGCCCAGGGCATTCTCGATCAGCTGTTCGGACGCCTGGATCGCTTCGTCGGTCCCGATCGCCAGCTTGAGGATGACGCCTCGATGGTGGTGCTGAAGGTGCGGGAGGAGGTGGCGCTGCCCTCGTTGCCGATCTGAACCCTTGGCATGGGGTGCCAAGCTGAGCGAAGGCGGTTGTTCAGCGGCTCCGATGGCACCCGACGCACCTGAATCCACGCCGGCCAGCGGTGTCACGGGGGGTGCGGCCGGCAGCTGGAGCAACCGTTTCGAGCAGGGGCTGCATCCGGTGATCGAGCGTTTCAACGCCTCGATCGGTTTCGACATCGAGCTGCTGCCCCAGGACCTGGATGGATCGATCGCCCATGCCCGCATGCTCGGCAGCTGCGGCGTGATCACGGCCGAGGAGGCCGAGCGGTTGGTGGCGGGCCTGGAGACCATCCGTGCCGAGGCGGCTGACGGTGACTTCAACCCCGGGCTGGAGGCCGAGGATGTCCATTTCGCCGTCGAGCGGCGGCTGATCGACTTGCTGGGTTCCCTGGGCAAGAAGCTGCACACGGGCCGCAGCCGCAACGACCAGGTGGGCACCGACCTGCGGCTGTGGTTGCGGGGGAAGATCGACCACATCGATGCGGCCCTGGTGCGTTTCGAGCGGGCGTTGCTCGCCCAGGCCGAGGCCCACGGTGAGACCCTGATTCCGGGCTACACCCATCTGCAGCGGGCGCAGCCCATCTGCCTGGCCCACCATCTGCTGGCCTACGTGGAGATGGCCGAGCGTGATCGCCAGCGCCTGAAGGACCTGCGCAAGCGGGTGAACATCTCCCCCCTGGGCGCGGCGGCCCTGGCGGGGACCCCGGTGCCGATCGATCGCCGCCACACCGCCGAGGCCCTGGGCTTTGAAGCGATCTACGCCAACAGCCTCGATGCCGTCAGCGACAGGGATTTCACCGTCGAGTTCAGTGCCGCTGCCAGCCTGGTGATGGTGCACCTCAGCCGCCTGAGTGAGGAGGTGATTCTCTGGGCCAGTGAGGAGTTCGCCTTCGTACGCCTCAGCGACCGCTGCGCCACCGGCAGCAGCCTGATGCCCCAGAAGAAGAACCCCGATGTGCCCGAGCTGGTGCGGGGCAAGGCCGGCCGCGTCTTTGGCCATCTCCAGGGCCTGCTGGTGATGATCAAGGGCCTGCCGTTGGCCTACAACAAAGACTTTCAGGAAGACAAGGAGGCCCTGTTCGACGTGGTGCGCACCACCCTCGATTGCCTCGAGGCGATGGCGATCCTGTTGGAAGAGGGGATCAGCTTCCGCCCTGAGCGCCTGGAGGCGGCGGTGGCGGCCGATTTCTCCAATGCCACCGATGTGGCCGACTACCTCGTGGCCAAGGGGGTGCCGTTCCGCGAGGCCTATCAACTGGTGGGAGGACTGGTGAAGCGCTGTTTGGCCGAGGGCCTCCTGCTGCGCCAGCTGCCCCTGGAGCGTTGGCAGGAGCTTCATCCGGCGTTCAGCGCCGACATTTTTGACGCGATCCACCCCCGCCAGGTGGTGGCGGCCCGACGCAGCGAGGGGGGAACCGGATTCGAGCAGGTGGCCAAGCAATTGCGCAGGGCTGCGGCTCGGCTGGAACCTTGAACGTGCGGTTCTTGGGGGCGTGGCCGGAGCTCACATTCGGACTAACCTTGGCTGGTGAGAGGTCACCGGTTCGATCGTTTGATCGTCTGTTGGGACCCCCACGATTCCGGTCATTCGGTCCCATCCGTCCGTGAGCATCTTTGTCGGTAACCTCCCCTTCCGCGCGGAGCAGGAAGACGTAGCGGAGTTGTTTGCCCCCTTCGGTGGAGTGGTCAATTGCTCCCTCCCCCTTGAGCGGGACACCGGGCGCAAGCGGGGATTCGCCTTTGTCGAACTGGCGGACGATGCCGCTGAAACCCGTGCGATCGACGCCCTCCAGGGCGCCGAGTTGATGGGCCGTCCGCTGCGGATCAACAAGGCAGAGCCCCGTGGCAGCGGTGGACCCAGGCGCTCGGGTGGCGGCTACGGCGGCAGCGGCGGTGGTGGTGGCTACGGCGGTGATCGTCCGGCCGAGCGCGGTGGCTACGGAGGTGGTGGCTATGGCGGCGGTGGTGGTGGAGCTGGCGGCTATCGCGGTGCCGCCAGCCCCACAACCGGTGCGCCGGCCGAACGGGGTTCCGGGGCCAGCGGCTGGGAGGACCGCAGTTACGGCGGCGGCTCCGATGGCTTCGATGAGGGCCGCAGCCGCCGGAGGCGCAGCGGCAGCACAGGTGCTGGGGCCGATCATCACCCCAGCGACGATGGCTACGGCGGCGCCGAGGTCTGAGTCAGGGCTGCTACCAGGGCTAGCAGGGGCCTGGTCTCTGGCGGTTTCAGGGTGATCCGCCGCCGCCTTCAGAGGCCCTGGTCCTCCAGTTGCACGGCCGCTCTCTCCAGCACCTCCGGCCCGGCGGTTCTGGCCCCAGCGGTCTCGCCAAGCCGCCGGCGCCAATGGCGTGCTCCAGGCACCCCCTCCACCACCTGTACCAGGTGGCGGGCTATCGGCCACAGCCGCCCGCCGCCGGCGCACCAGCGCTCCGCATAGGGAATCAAACCCCGCAGCACCGATGAGGCCGTGGCCAGCGTTGTCCCGTTCTGGCCGAACAGCTCGCGATCCACGCTTCGCCAGCGCAGGGGGTGGTCGTAGGCGGCCCGCCCCACCATCACCCCATCCAGACGCTCCAGGTGGGGATGGCAGTCCTCGAGATGGAGGAGACCGCCATTGAGTTCGATGCGCAGCTCCGGCCGTTCCTGCTTGAGCTGGTGAACCAGCTCGGGGCGCAGGGGCGGGATGGTGCGGTTCTGTTTGGGGTCGAGGCCGCTGAGCCAGGCCTTGCGCGCATGCACGCTGAAGCGACTCGCTCCGGCGGCGGCCACCTGGTCCACGAAGGAGAGCAGGGCTTCGAAGGAATCCAGCACATCGATGCCGATGCGGTGCTTGACGGTCACGGGCAGGGGCCCGGCGGCCGCCATCGCCTCCACGCACTGGGCCACCCGCTCTGGTTGCGCCATCAGGCAGGCCCCGAAGCGGCCTTTCTGCACCTTTTCACTGGGGCAACCCAGGTTCAGGTTGATCTCGTCGTAGTTCCATTCGGCGGCCAGGCGGGCGGCTTGGGCGAGCAGGGCCGGATCATCGCCACCCACCTGAAGGGCCAGGGGCTTTTCGCTGGGATCGAAGGCCAGCAACGTCTCCCGCCGGCCGTGGTGCAGGGCCTGGGCCACCACCATCTCGGTGTAGAGCAGGCTGCGGCGGGTGATCTGGCGCATCAGCACCCGAAAGTGCCGATCGGTGTAGTCCATCATCGGAGCCACACTGAAGCGATGGGCGGCGAAGACGTCATCCATCGCCCCATGCTGCCCTTTGCCCGGTCCTTCCATGCCTCCAGTGTCTCCGTCCCCCTGGCCCCTGGTGGTGGCCGGTGGCGGTGCTGCGGGGTTCATGGCGGCGATCAGCGCCGCAGAAGCGGGCCTCAAAGGAGTGCTGCTGCTGGAGGCCACGCCCACGCCCCTGGCCAAAGTGTTGATCAGCGGTGGCGGCCGTTGCAACGTCACCCACGCCTGCTGGGATCCCCGCACGTTGGTGGGCCATTACCCCCGGGGCGGGCGGGCGCTGCTGGGTTCCTTCAGCCGTTTTGCCACCGCCGAGGCGGTGGAGTGGTTCAAGGCCCACGGCCTGGAGCTGGTGGAGGAAGCCGATGGGCGCCTGTTCCCCCGCAGCAACCGCTCCAGTTCGGTGGTGGCCAGCCTGCGGGAGGCGGCCCAGGCGGCGGGGGTGACCCTGCGCACAGGAGCGGCGCTGCAATCGGCCGAACCGCTCGAGCCGGAAGGTTTTGAGCTGAGCCTGCGAGCGAGCGAAGGCCCAACCGTGTTGCGCTGCCGCCAACTGCTGCTGGCCACCGGCGGCCACCCCAGCGGCCGTCAGATCGCCGCTGGCCTCGGCCACACGCTGGTGCCGCCGGTGCCCTCGCTGTTCACCCTGGCGCTGAAGCCCAACCCGTTGCAGGAGCTGGCCGGGGTGGTCATGGATCCGGTGCGCCTGCAGCTGCAGCTTCCGGGAGCTCGCTTCCAGCAGCAGGGGCCGGTGCTGCTGACCCACTGGGGCCTGAGCGGTCCGGCCACCCTGCGGCTGACCGCCTTCGCCGCCCGGGCGATGAAGGAGCACGGATACCGCGCTCAACTACGGGTGGATTGGAGCGGTGGCCGCAGCCAGCAGGAACTGGAGGCCATCTTCGAGGGCCTGCGGCGTGATCAGGCCCGGCGCCAATTGAGCAGCGGCAGGCCCTGGCCCGAGCTCAGTCGCCGGCTGTGGCTGCATCTGCTGGCCGTCAGCGGCATTGAGGCCACAGGCCGTTGGGCGGAGCTGCGGCGGCCCCAGCAGCACACCCTGATCGAAGCCCTTCGCGCCAGCGGCTACACGGTGGGGGGCCGTGGCCCCTTTGGCGAGGAGTTCGTCACCGCTGGAGGGGTGAGCCTTGGGGAAGTGAACCTGGCCACCATGGCCAGCCGCAAGGTGATCGGGCTTTACTTCGCCGGCGAGCTCCTGGATGTGGATGGCATCACCGGCGGCTTCAATTTCCAGCACTGCTGGAGCTCCGGTTGGCTGGCGGGCCAGGCGCTGGCCTCGGCTTCATCTGATCTTGTCAAAGACAGAGAACATCGGTAGGTACATCGCCACGAGGATGGAGGCGACCATGCCCCCAACGATCACGATCATGAAAGGTTCAATCAAGGCCGTCAGGGCCTTGGTGGTGGTACTGACTTCATCTTCATAGAAGTCGGCCACTTTGGTGAGCATCTTGTCCATTTCACCGGTTTCCTCGCCGATCGCGAGCATGCTCATGGCCATGTCTGGAAATACCTTTCCCTTGTTCAAGGAGTTGCTCAGGGGTATGCCCTCCTGCACGTCTTTTCTGGAGGCGCCAATGGCATCGGCGATGATTGTGTTGCCCGCGGTTTCCTGAACGATCTCCAGGCACAGCAGAATCGGCACGCCGGCTCGGCTCAGGGAGCTATAGACGCGACAGAACTGGGCGGTAGCGCTTTTCTGGATCAGGTCACCAAAGAGAGGAACCTTCAGCATCAAGGCATCCACCTTGCGCCGGCCCGCGGGGGTGGCATAGAAGCGGGAGAACAACCAGGCCGCCAGCATGATGCCACCGACAAGAAAGAAGGAGAAGGATGACCGCAAAAGGGCGCTGAGATTGACCAGTGCTTGCGTAAAGGCGGGCAGTTCAGCACCAAGTTGTTTGAAAATATCGGCAAATTGAGGAATCACAAAGATCGTCATCCCCAGAAAAACGCCGATGGCAATGACGAACACAGCAACGGGATAGCCCAGGGCCCCCTTGATCTGGTTCTGAAGTTTGGAGATGTTCTCCAGCAGAATCGCCAGGCGCTGCAGGGTTTCATCCAACACGCCGCCCGCCTCGCCCGCCTCCACCATGGCCACGAACAGCCGATCAAAGATTTTCGGAAACTTGCGCATCGAGGAACCCAGGTTGCCGCCCTGGTTCACATCCATGCTGATCTGTCCGATCGCCCGTTTGAACATGGGCAGCTTCTGCTGGTGGGCCATCAGATCAAGGCTCCGCACGATCGGCACGCCCGCATCCACCATGGCCGCCAACTTGGTGGCGAAGATCGCCTTCTCCTTCACTCCCGGGACTTTTTCGAAGGCTTCGCCCAGATCAAGGCTGAGGAGTGAATTGGCGCCTTTCTTCCCATCTCCTCCCTTGGCGCCGGCTTGAGCGCCATCGCCTGCCACCAGGGTCAGAGGGGCGATGCCCCTTCGCCGCAGGTCCCGTTTGGCCGCATTCGGATCGGCCGCCGTGAGCTGCAGCCGTCGCTTCTGGCCCAGGGTGTTGGTGTAGGTGGCGGTGAAGGTTGGCATTGATCGTTAGGAGAGGGAATCAATCAGATCTTGTTTTCGAGCAGCCGGTTCAATTCCTCGGGCTTGCTGGCTTTGCCCTGGGCTTCCTTGGCACTGATCTCGCCACTGAGGACCATATCGGCCAGGGCTTTTTCCAGGGTGATCATGCCGAAGGTGCCACCGGTCTGGATCTGGGAGTAGATCTGGGCGGTCTTGCCTTCACGGATCAGGTTCCCGAGGGCCGGCGTGTTGATCATGATCTCCTGGGCCATCACCCGGCCGAACTGACCTGGCTCAGGATTGAGCCGCTTGCAGAGGGTCTGTGAGAAGACAGCGAGAAGGCTGTTGCTCAGCTGCACCCGAATCTGAGTCTGCTGGGCCGCGGGGAACACATCCACCATGCGGTCGACGGTCTGGGCGGCTGAACTGGTGTGCAGGGTTCCGAAGACGAGGTGGCCCGTCTCGGCGGCGGTGATGGCCAGCTGAATCGTTTCCAGATCACGCATTTCCCCCACCAGGATCACATCCGGGTCTTCACGCAGGGCCGCCCGCAGGGCATTGGCGAAGCTTTTGGTGTCGTCGTGGAGCTGGCGTTGATGCACCAGCGATTTATCGTTTTTGTAGGTGAATTCGATCGGATCTTCGACCGTGATGATGTGCTCGGCCCTGGTGTGGTTGATGTGATCAAGCAGGGCCGCCAGTGTGGTGGTTTTCCCCGATCCGGTGGGCCCGGTGACCAGCACCAGGCCTCGGGGCTTGCGGCTCATTTCCTCCACTACAGGCGGGAGGTTGAGGGATTCCAGGCTTGGAACGTCGTTGCCGAGGGCGCGCAGGCAGGCGGCGTAGGTGCCTCTCTGGCGATAAACGTTCACCCGAAAGCGGGCCACGCCCTTGAGGCCGTAGGAACAATCCAGTTCCCAGTTCTGCTCCAGTTGTTTGCGCTGGGCATTGTTCACCATGGAAAAGATCAGCCGGTTGCAATCTTCCTCGGAGAGCTTTTCTTCTGTGATCGGCTGCAGTTGGCCATTGAAACGACCGTAGGGGGGGTGCCCGGTGGCGAGGTGAAGGTCGCTGCCGCCATCCTTGACGACTTTCATCATCAGGTCTTCAATCAGGAGATCCATTGCCGCGATGCTTTTCCCCTATTCTGTTGGATGAGAAGGCAAACAGCAAGCTCCCGCGCGGTTCTTCAGCCACGGGCTGTCAGGCAGTAGGGGCACTCGAGCCATTCATCCCGCATGCCAGCGCCGCAGCCGCGGCAGGTGCTGGTGGTGATCGCTCGGGCCCTGCGCTCTGATTCCAAGCCTGAGTCGGTGAGGATCATACGTTCGATTTCCTCCAGAGTGGTGTAACCCTGACGGACTAAATCTAAGCCATAGCTGAGAAGAGTCTTCATGCCAGATTCGATCGCGATCTTGCGTATTTGATCGGTGGTGGCCTGCTGGGAGATGGCCGAGGTCAGATTCTCATTGATGCGCAGAACTTCGTAGATTCCGATGCGACCCTTGTAGCCGCTTCCCTGGCAGGTCTGGCAGATGCCACCGCCCGTATGGATGGTTTTTTTGGCTTTGTAGAAGGTGACGTTTTCCTCGGAACTGCTCAGCAGTCCGAAGCGTCCCAACTCCTGGGAGGTTGGGTGATACTCAATCCGGCAGCTGGCGCAGACACGTCGTACCAGGCGCTGGGAGATGATCCCCAAGAGGGAGGCGCTGACCATGAAGGGCTCCACCCCCATTTCCGCCAGGCGGGCGATGGCGCTGGGGGCGTCGTTGCAGTGAAGGGTGGTGAGCACCAGGTGTCCGGTCAGGGCCGCCTCAATGGCGGTCTTGGCGGTTTCCAGGTCCCTGGTTTCCCCTACCAGCAGCACATCGGGATCCTGGCGCATGAAGGCCCGCAGGGCCAGGGAGAAGTCGAAGCCCTTTTCACGGTTCACCTGGCTCTGGGTGATTCCCTTGAGCGTGTATTCGATAGGGTCTTCGACCGTGGAAATGTTGATGTCCGGGCTGTTGCGCTCAGACAGGAGTGAATAAAGGGTGGTTGACTTACCTGAGCCGGTCGGCCCGGTCACCAGGATCATGCCAAAGGGTTTCGAGCCAAGGTCGCGCAGGGTTTCCAGGGCGACGGGATCGGTGATCAGCTTGTCGAGGCCCAGCTGGGTGGCGCCGCTGTCCAGCAGCCGCATGACCACTTTTTCCCCATATTTTGTGGGAAGTGTGCTGACCCGAAGATCGAAGGTACGGCCCCTGAACACCCGCCGAATTCGGCCGTCCTGGGGCATACGACGCTCGGCGATGTCCAGTTCGGACATGATTTTCAAGCGAGAAGTCACCGCTGGAATGATGTTCTTGGGTAGTTTTTCCAGCTGTTGAAGCACGCCATCCTGCCTAAAACGGATCACCAGGCCATCTTCTTGTGGTTCGACGTGAATATCACTGGTGCCCGTACTCAGGGCCTGGATCAGGATCTTGTCCACCAGGCTGATGATCGGTGAGGCGTTGGAGGCGTTGATGCTCGACTCCAAGTCCATGTTGTTGGGGTCCTCTTCCTGGGACTCCTCCAACCGACCGGGAATGTTGAGGTCATCGAGCAGTGAGAGTCGAGGCGGTGGGAACTCTTCCTCGCCTTCCCCTTCGTTTGTTTCCTCCAGCTGGGCGTAGGCATCGTTGTCGTTGGGAGCCAGGGCCTTACCGCTGAGGGCGGCTTCGATCTCCTCTTGAAGGGCCATGCGCAGTTCTGTTTCGAGGCCTTTGGCCGTCAGTTCTTCCCCCAGGGCCAGCCGTTTTTCCAGCCCCCAGAAGGTGGGGATGGCGATCGTTGCCCGGTTCCCCTCCCGGCCCACCACCAGGCACCCAAGTTCGCGGCTGCGTTCAGGTGAGAGCACCGCGTCGTTGGAACCGGCTTCGGCACTCCCCTTGGCCAGCACCTCAGGCCGCAGCACCTGCTCCCCCATCAACAACTCCACTTCAAGACGTTGCTGGGCCACCGTTTTCGCAGCGGGGACCGGACGGGCGGGCGTGAGGGTCATGGCGGCGGCAGGCTGATGGATCAAAGGTGCGGGGTTCCCCCGCTTGTGGGAGGCGGGCCCAGACGTTCAACATGTCTAAGTCCAAATTCTGGTTCAGTCAGCATGAGCGGCGAAGCCACGTCTTCCTCTTCCCAGGTCAACCACGACGCCGAGGGCGCGCCAGACCACCCGGCGGATGACCTCAAAGGGCTCCGGGCCGATGCCGGCCAGGCAGAGGGCGAGCAGGTTGTCGCTGCGGCCGAGGCTGACGCCTTCCGGGTTCCCCAGGCGGAGGGGGCGGATGCCGAGCGGCCCCTTCTCGAGGCTGAGGTCGAGCGCCTCAAGGCCGAGAACGAGAGCCTGAGGGCCCAATACATGCGCATTGCTGCCGATTTCGACAACTTCCGCAAGCGCCTCAGCCGCGATCAGGACGACCTCAAGCAGCAGATCACCTGTTCCACCTTGAGCGAAGTGCTGCCGGTGGTGGACAACTTCGACCGGGCCCGCCAGCAACTCAACCCCGAGGGGGAGGAGGCCCTCAGCCTGCATCGCAGCTACCAGGGCCTCTACAAGCAGCTGGTGGACGTGTTCAAGAATCTGGGGGTGTCCCCGATGCGGGTGGAGGGGGAGCCCTTTGATCCGAGCCTGCACGAGGCGGTGCTGCGGGAATCAAGCGACGAACACCCCGAAGACGTGGTGATCGCTGAGCTGCAGCGGGGTTACCACCTTGATGGGCGTGTGTTGCGCCACGCGCTGGTGAAGGTGTCGATGGGTCCTGGTCCCAGTTCCGGCGACTCCCCCAGCCCGGCAGGGCAGGACGTCCAGGCGGACTGAGACCTCTGCTGGGCCCAGGCGCGGGGGTCGGTTCTCACCCCTTCGGGGCGGCCGGTGGCGAGTTTTAGGGTGGCAACGACTGACAGGGCTGATGGCGGATTACTACGACCTGCTTGGGGTGCCGCGGGAGGCGGACGCCGAGACCCTCAAGCGGGCCTACCGCCGTCTTGCCCGCCAGTACCACCCGGACATCAACAAGGATCCCGGCGCCGAGGATCGCTTCAAGGAGATCGGCCGCGCCTACGAGGTGCTCAGCGATCCCCAGACCCGCGCCCGCTATGACCAGTTCGGTGAGGCGGGCCTCGGCGGTGCCGCCGGAGCCCCCGACATGGGCGACATGGGCGGGTTTGCTGACCTGTTCGAGACTTTCTTCAGCGGATTCGGCGGAGCTGGTGGCGCCACGGGCCCCCGCCGCCGCGGCCCTCGCCAGGGGGATGACCTGCGCCTGGACCTCACGATCAGCTTCAAGGAGGCGATCTTCGGCCAGGAGCGGGAGGTGCAGATCCGCCATCTGGAGACATGCACCACCTGCAGTGGCTCAGGGGCGAAATCAGGGAGCGGGCCCACCACCTGTGGCACCTGTAATGGTGCCGGCCAGGTGCGCCGGGCCACCCGCACCCCCTTCGGCAGCTTCACCCAGGTGGCCCCCTGTCCCACCTGTGAGGGCACGGGCCAGGTGATCGCCGACCCCTGCCCTGCCTGCGGTGGCCAGGGCTTGCAGCAGGTGCGCAAGAAGCTCCGCCTGAACATCCCCGCTGGGGTTGATTCCGGTACGCGCCTGCGGGTGGCCGGTGAAGGCAACGCTGGCCAGCGGGGCGGCCCGGCCGGGGATCTCTACGTGTTCCTCACCGTTCAGACCAATTCCCAGCTGCGACGCGACGGGATCAACATCCACTCCGAGGTGAGCGTCAGCTACCTGCAGGCGATCCTGGGCGATCGCATCGAGGTGGAAACCGTTGACGGGCCAGAAACCCTGGAGATTCCAGCCGGCAGCCAGCCGGGCGCCGTGCTCACGCTGGCAGGCAAGGGGGTGCCCAAGCTCGGCAACCCCGTCGCCCGAGGCAACCATCAGTTCACCATCAAGGTGAAGCTGCCCACCAAGCTCTCCAGCGAAGAACGTTCCCTGCTCGATCAACTGGCGGGTCACCACGCCAGCAAGGACCATCCCCACAAGAGCGGCCTGTTCGGCGGGTTGTTCGGTTGATGAACGCCCTCGACCTCCGCGGCACCCCCTGTCCGCTGAACTTCATTCGCGCCAGGTTGGCCCTTGAGGCGATCGAGCCAGGCGAGTGCCTTTGGCTGGATCTGGATGCCGGGGAGCCGGAGCGTTCAGTGGGAGAGGGATTACGCCGGGAGGGCCACGCGGTTGAGGTGAGTCCCAACGAAAACGGCTCCGTGCGCCTGCTGATCCGCCGCCATGGCGGCTGAGGCCCGGGTGGTGGCCCTCCAGGCCAATTTCTGTCAGGTGGAGCTCAGTCGGCCCGGTCCCGGAGAGGTTGAGCGCCTGCTGTGCACCCGCCGCACCCGGCTGGGCAAGCGCGGTCAGCAGATCTGTGTGGGTGATTGGGTGAGCGTGGAGGCGATTGACTGGGTGGAGCGGCGCGGCGCCATTGCTGGGCGGGGGGATCGGCAGAGCTTGCTGGAGCGGCCGGCGGTGGCGAATTGCAGCCGCATCGTTGTCGTGGCTTCCCTGGCCCAACCCGAGCCCGACCCCCTTCAGCTCACCCGTTTTCTGATCACAGCCGAGCGCAGCCACCAGCCGGTGGAGGTGTTGTTCAGCAAGGCCGACCAGGTGCCCAGCGAGCAGGTGGTGGCTTGGGTCAGGCGGTTGGAGGGCTGGGGCTATGCGGCCCTGGCGGTGTCCACTCTGAGTGGTCTCGGGTTGAGCGAGCTGGCGGCCCGACTCTCCACCCCGGGGCTCAGCGTGCTCTGCGGGCCCTCAGGGGTGGGCAAGAGCAGCCTGCTCAATGCACTGCTGCCGGCGTTGCGGTTGCGGGTGGCCGCCGTGTCAGGTCGCCTGCAGCGGGGCCGCCACACCACCCGCCACGTGGAGCTGTTCGCCCTGGCCAAGGGGGCCCTGGTGGCGGACACACCTGGCTTCAACCGGCCCGATCTGCCCAGCGATCCCATGGCCCTGGGGGCTCTGTTTCCCGAGATCCGCCAGGCGCTGGAACTGAGCCCCTGTCGGTTCAAGAATTGTCTCCACCAGGGGGATCCCGGCTGCGCCGTTGGCCAGCACTGGGACCGTTACGGGCTCTACGGCCAGTGCCTGCAGGACATCGCCTCCGGCGCCGAGGTCCCCCGAGAACGATCGGTGGCTGAGCCCCAGCGGCCAGGGGACTCCCGCCGTCTGCAGCGTCAGCGGCTCCGGGAGGAACTTGAGCAAGAAGGGGAGATCAGCTCCCGAAACCCGGCAAGTTGAGACCGCCGGTGAGCTGCTCCATGCGCTCCTTCATCGTGGTGGTGGAGAGCTCATAGGCCGCCTTGAGCGCATCAAGGGTGGCGGTTTCGGTGGCTTCAGCGCCTTCACTCACCAGCTCGGGCGCCAGGCTGATCCTCAGCGGCTGCTGGTTGCCCGACAGCCAGACGCTGGCGCGGCCATCCTCACTTTTGCCCTCCAGTTCGAGCGCATCCAGTTCATCCTGCAGTTTCTGGGCGTCTTGCTGGATCTGCTGGGCCTTGCGGAACGCTTCGGTGAGCTGGCCGAAGTTGGGAAGCCCGAAGCCGGACATGGGGGAGGTGCAGAGATGCGGCCACGCTAGGTCCTGAGGCCCAGTCGTTTCACCTCGGGATGGAGCCAAAGCCCATGGGCGGCCAGCACCTCCTGCTGCACCAAGGCGATCAGCCCATCGATGTCCCGGGCCGTGGCACCGCCGGTGTTGACGATGAAGTTGGCATGCAACGGCGAAACCTGGGCGGCGCCCACCCGGGTGCCCTTGAGCCCCAGGTTCTCGATCAGTTGGCCCGCCTTGAGGGGTTCCGGGTTGCGGAAGACGCTGCCGCAACTTGGTTGCTGGTAGGGCTGGGTGCTGGTGCGGCTGAGCAGGTTGGCGCTGGTGCGCCGGCTGATCACCCCCGGGTCATGGCCCGGGGCCAGCCGAAACCGGGCCGAGAGCACCTGCAGGGGTTCTTCCTGCAGGCGGCTGTGGCGGTAGGCGAAGGCCAGCTCCGCCGCCTTGAGCACGAACGGTGTGCTGCCGCGGCCTGGGTCGAGCACGGTCACCTCCTCGAGCCAATCGGCCGTGCAGCCCCCCTGGGCACCCGCGTTCATCACCACGGCCCCGCCCACGGTGCCGGGGATCCCTACCGACCACTCCAGCCCACTCAGACCGGCGCGGGCGGCCTTGCGGGCCAGGGTGGGGATCGGCTCCCCCGCCTGGGCTTCCACCAGCCCCGAGCTTGCCTCAATTGTGCTGCCCTGGAGGCGGCGGAGGCAGAGGATGAGTCCGCCCAGGCCCGCGTCGGCGATCAGCAGGTTGGAGCCTGCACCGATCAGTTGCAGTTCGAGACCCTCGCCCGTCCCCCAGCGGCTCAGGGAGATCAGCTGCTCGGGGGTTTCCGGCTCCGCAAACCATTGGGCGGGCCCCCCCACTTTCCAGGTGGTGAACTCCGCCAGCGGGATGGCCTGGCGCAGGCCGGCGGGGCGCAGACCAGTGGCCATCGCTCAGGCCGCCAGGGCCGGGGCGGCGTTCGGGTTTTCCAGGGCCTGGAGCCCGTCCCAGAGACCATTGACGTCGCCCGCACCCATGGCCAGCACCAGATCCCCCTCGCGGCTGTGACGCCCCACCTGTTCAGCCAGGTGCAGGAGGTCCTGGCTCACCCACACGGGCAGATCGGGCTTGAGCCGAGCCATGCAGTGGGCGAGCGCTTCGCTGGAGATGCCGTTGATGGGGGCCTCACCGGCCGCATAGAGCGGTGCCAGCAGCACCACGTCGGCCTCGCAGAGCACCCTGGCGAAGCCCTCAAGGAATTCGGCCGTGCGGCTGTAGCGGTGGGGCTGGAACACCGCCACCAGCCGGCGGGGGGGCACCGGCAGGGGGCTGCGGCCGCTGCTGACCATCAACCGCGCCATCGCCAGAGTGGCTCCCACCTCGCTGGGGTGATGGGCGTAGTCGTCGACCACCTGGCGGCCGTGCCAGCTGCCGCGGAAGTCGAAGCGGCGGCCGGGGGGCTGCAGCGACTGGATCGCCTGCTTCAGTTCGGCGAAGGACACCCCCTGGAGCCGGCAGGCGGCCAGGGCGGCGGTGGCGTTGCTGAGGTTGTGGAGACCCGGCATTGGCAGCACGAACAGGCCCAGGCTCTGGCCTTGTTCGAAGAATTCGGCTTCGGTGCGGTCGCCATCGAGGCGCCGGGGGATGGCGGCGAAATCCATCCCTTCGCTGTGGCTGACCGACCACCAGGCCTGGGGCTGGAAGTGCTTCCGCAGGATGGGATCGTCGTGGTTGGCGAGCACAGACTCGCAGCCGCTGGCGAACCGCTTGAGGGTCGCGATCAGGGTCCCAAGGTCGGGGTAGTGATCGGTGTGGTCAAGCTCCAGGTTGGTGATCACCCCGAGGGTGGGCCTGAATTTCACCAGCGAGCCATCGGATTCATCGGCCTCCGCCACCAGGAGCGGGCCGGCGCCGTTGCGGCCATTGCTGCCGAAGGCGGGCACGATCCCGCCGATCACGGCCGTGGGGTCGTGGTCAGTGGCCATCAACAGCGTCGATACCAGGGTGCTGGTGGTTGTTTTGCCGTGGCTGCCGGCGATGGCGATCGAGGTCTGGCCGTTGATCAGGGCCGCCAGCACATCGGAGCGGTGACAGATCTCCAGGCCTGCGGATCGGGCCGCGGTCAGCTCGGGGTTCAGCTCCGGCACGGCGGTGCTGATCACCACCAGCGGCGATCTTGAGATGCCGCTGCGGATGGCATCAATCGTGGCGCCGTTCTGCTGACGGAACACCCGAACCCCACGCTGGCGCAGGTCCTGGAGCACGGCGCTGTCCTTGGGATCCGAGCCACTGACGTTGAAGCCCCGATCGGCAAGGATCCCCGCCAGCGCCGACATCCCGATTCCGCCAACCCCGATGAAGTGGAGAGGTTGCTGACGATCGAGCACAGGTCCCAAGGGAGCGTCCAAACCTGAACGAAGTTAAGCCGGGATCAGCCCCTTGTCTCTAGGGCCTGTCGCAAGCCGAGATCTGTCGGGTCCTGGCTTGGGCGGGGGAGGCCAGATCCCTATTTCTGTATGATTTGCAGCCGAATCACCCGTTTTAGTAGCGGGTTTCCCTCCCCTGCCATGACCTTGCGTGTTGCGATCAATGGATTTGGCCGAATTGGTCGCAACTTCATGCGTTGTTGGCTGAGCCGCGGGGTCAACACCGGGATTGAGGTGGTTGGTCTCAACGACACCTCCGATCCCCATACCAACTCCCACTTGCTCCAGTACGACTCGATGCTGGGTCGGATCCGCGATGCGGAGGTGAGCTACACCGGCGACAGCTTGATCGTCAACGGACGCACGATCAAGTGCTTTTCGGACCGCAATCCCCTCAACCTCCCCTGGAAGGAGTGGGGTGTCGATCTGGTGATCGAGGCCACCGGTGTCTTCAACGATGACGTGGGCGCCAGCAAGCACCTTCAGGCGGGCGCCAAGAAGGTGATTCTCACCGCCCCCGGCAAGGGTGCCGGCGTGGGCACCTTCGTGGTGGGTGTGAACGCTGATCAGTACCGGCACGAGGATTTCGACATCCTCAGCAACGCCAGCTGCACCACCAACTGCATGGCGCCTCTCGTGAAGGTTCTTGACCAGACCTTCGGCATCGTCAAGGGCACGATGACCACCACCCACAGCTACACAGGTGACCAGCGCATTCTTGATGCGTCCCACCGCGATCTGCGCCGGGCCCGGGCTGCCGCCGTGAACATCGTGCCCACCAGCACGGGCGCCGCCCAGGCCGTGGCCCTGGTGTATCCGCCGATGAAGGGGAAGCTCAACGGCATCGCCATGCGGGTGCCCACCCCCAACGTGTCTGTGGTGGACATGGTGCTGGAGGTGAGCCGCGGCACCGACCGGGACGAAGTGAACGCCGTGTTGAAGTCAGCTTCCGAAGGTGCCATGAAGGGCATCATCAAGTACTCGGATCTGCCCCTGGTCTCCTCCGACCACGCCGGCACGGATGAATCCACGATCGTCGACTCCGATCTCACCTTGGTCATGGGGGACAACATGGTCAAGGTGATCGCCTGGTATGACAACGAGTGGGGCTACAGCCAGCGGGTGGTCGATCTGGCCGAAGTGGTTGCCAGGAACTGGAAGTGACGGCCTGAGGATCGTTCTGATCCCGCATCAGAACAAACCTTCAGAAACCTTCGTCTCGGCCGCCCCCTTTGAGGGGGCGGCTTTTTTGTGCTGCGCTTCTGGCCTTGGAGCCGTTCAGCTGGGCTCGAAGTGGCGGTAGCCGAGATTCGGGTTGACCGACTCACCCGTTTCGGCCCAGACCACCTGCCCAGGGCCTGGGACGAGTCGGCCAATGGCCGCGCTTCCGGGCAGGGCGGCCAGGAAGGCCTCGCACCAGGCGGGGGGCAGCGCCAGCACCAGCTCGAAGTCTTCCCCGCCCCCGAGGCACCAGGCCTCCGCCTGGGCAAGGGGTGCCAGGGTCGGATCGATCGGTAGGGAAGCCCGCTCCAGCAGGGCGGTGCAACCGCTCCCGCGGGCCAGCAGGGCCACGGCCGTGGCCAGGCCATCGCTGCTGTCGGTGCCACCCACCCGCCAGGGCTCCTGGGGCGGTCGGCTGCGCTCCAGGGCCTCCACGGCATCGAAGCGGGGCAGGGGACGCCGGTGGGCCTGGATGGCCCGTTGGACCCCATCGACCTCCAGGGATCCTTCGGGCGTTTCGCCCAGCAGCAGGGAGAGTCCCAGGCGGCTGAGGCCATGGGGGCCTGTACTGACCAGCCGATCTCCCGGGCGGCCGTCGATGCGGCCGATCGCCCCCCCCGGGGCCAGGTGCCCCAGGGCCGTGATCGCCAGCATCCGCTGCTCCCCGGCGCTGCAGTCCCCCCCCAGCAGCTGGCCCCCGAAGCGCGCCAGGGCCTCCCCCAGACCGCCGTAGACCCCCTCCACCCAGCTCCAGGCAGTGGAGCCGGGGGCCACCAGCCCAACGGTGAGGCCCCGCACCGACTGGCAGCCCATGGCCGCCAGATCGGAGAGGTTCGCCGCTGCGGCCCGCCAGCCCAGATCGGCCGCCGCCACGGTGGCGTCGCTGAAGTGAATGCCCTCCACCAGAACGTCGGTGGTGACCACCAGCACCCTGCCGCTCCGTTCCTGCAGCAGGGCCGCGTCATCGTTGAACTGGCCGGGGGGCGCGTAGGCCTCCAGGCGTCTGATCAGCTCGGCTTCCCCCAGCTGGGCCAGGGTGGCCGGCTCAGCCATGGGCCCGCAGGTTCTCGGCCCCTTCCAGCACCTTGGCGCTCACGATGCCGTCGTCGGCGGTGAGTTCGGCCAGCACATCGAAACCGTCCACCACATAGCCGAAGGCGGCATAGCGGCCGTCGATCAGGTTCAGGCCCGCCGGTGTCAGTTCCGGTTCGAACAGAAACAGGAAGAACTGGGAGGAGCCGTCGCCGAGGTCGGCGTCCGAGTGGGCCCAGCCCAGGGTGCCTTTGGTGGCGAACGGCAGGCTGGGGGCGGCTTTGAACAGACCGAGCTCCTCGAAGGTCTGGTTGTAGAAGGGCTCGCTTTCACCAGGAACCTTGATCTCCAGGGGCACCCGGCGTGGCTGCTTGCTGACCGGATCGACGAAGCCGTCCGCAGGGCCGGCGGGATCTCCGGTTTGGAGCACGTAGAAATCTTCGGCGCGGTTGAAGGGCAGGCCGTCGTAGAAGCCTCGCTGCACCAGGTCGACGAAGGCTCCAGCGGTGAGCGGGGCGTTGTAGCCGTCCACCACAGCGGTGAGATCACCCTTGTTGGTGGTCAGACGCACGGTGGCTCGGCCCAGCAGGCGGGGCAGTTCGGCGAATTGATCGGGGATCGTGAACGGGAATGGCCCCACCTGCAGCGCTTCTGCGGCACCGATCGTGCTCAGGGCCTGGCGGCGGGCAGCAAGGAAGTCTTCGCGGTTCTGGGTTTCGGTGCTGGCGGCCAGCACCTGGAGCTGCCTCTCCAGTTGATCGATCAAGCCCTCAGCGGCGTCCCGATCGGCCTCGGGGAAGCTGGCCAGGATCGCCCCCCGCTGGCCGCTGAACTGCGACTGGGTGCGCCGCACCGTGCTGGCCAGGGCGCTCCAGCGCTTGGCCCGCAGGTCATTGCTGGAGTTCTCCAGCCGGTGCTGCAGATCCTGGAGTTGGGGCTGGTCCACCGGCAGGGCATCCCGCAGCAGCGCCGCGGGGTCAGTGATGGCGTTGCCGGGGGGCAGGGCCGCCAGGACGGGGACCGCGCCCCAGAGGTGCACCAGGCCGCCCAGCACCAGGGCCAACAGCCAGGTGAGGGCCTGTCCGCCGCGCCTTGCCTCGATCCTCCGATCTGCCTCTGTCATGGCCAATCCAGCCTCTGACTGGACTTTGGCACAGCCGTACAATCCGCCAGAACCCGTTCCGCCGGAATGATCTCCAGCAACGACTTTCGTACCGGTACAACGATTGAGCTGGATGGCCAGGTCTGGCGTGTGGTGGAGTTCCTGCATGTCAAGCCGGGCAAGGGCTCGGCCTTCGTCCGCACCAAGCTGAAGGGGGTCCAGAGCGGCAACGTGGTCGAGAAGACCTTTCGGGCCGGGGAGACCATGCCCCAGGCCCTGCTCGAGAAGGCCACCCTCCAGCACACCTACATGGAGGGCGAGGACTACGTCTTCATGGACATGGCCTCCTACGAGGAGACCAGGCTCACGGCCAAGCAGATCGGTGACGGCCGTAAGTATCTCAAGGAGGGCATGGAGGTCAGCGTCGTCTCCTGGAATGGCAAGCCCCTGGAGGTGGAGCTGCCTAATTCAGTGGTTCTGGAGATCACCCAGACCGATCCCGGTGTCAAGGGCGACACCGCCACCGGCGGCACCAAGCCGGCGATCGTCGAAACCGGTGCCCAGGTGATGGTGCCCCTGTTCATCACGATCGGCGAAAAGATCAAGATTGATACCCGCACGGACAGTTATCTGGGACGGGAGTCCTGAGGCGCCGCCATGCAGCTCGATTACGACCAGCTTCAAAAGCTGTTGGCCCTGCTCGGGGACAGCGACATCCAGGAAATCAAGCTCGAGGGCGACGACTTCCGACTCGAGGTGCGGCGCAACCTGCCTGCGGCCCAGGCGGTGTCGCTGATGCAGGCCGCTCCGCTGGCCCCGGCCATCCCCGTGGCGGCAGCGACACCGCCTTCACCGACCGCGGTTCCATCGCCGGCCCCTCCCGCGCCGGCGGCCGTCCGTGGGGATCTGGTGGCGATCACGGCCCCGATGGTGGGGACCTTCTACCGGGCTCCGGCCCCCGGTGAGCCCAATTTCGTCGAGATCGGTCAGCGCATCAGCGTCGGTCAGACCGTCTGCATCCTCGAGGCGATGAAGCTCATGAACGAGCTTGAAACCGAGCTCAGCGGCGAGGTGGTCGAGATTCTTTTGGACAACGGAACCCCGGTGGAATTCGGCCAGGTGCTGATGCGGGTCAAACCGGGCTGAGTTCCAGGGCCGTTTCCAAGGCCGCCTGCATGCTGTCGGGTCGGGCGATCCCCTGGCCCGCGATCGAAAACCCAGTGCCGTGGTCGGGGGAGGTGCGCAGGAACGGCAGCCCGAGGGTGGTGTTCACCGCCGCGTCGAAGGCCAGCAGTTTCACTGGAATCAGTCCTTGATCGTGGTACAGGGCCAGGTACCCGTCCGGCCCGCCCACACCCTTGCGCCAGGCCTCGGCGGCGCTGAGCCAGCAGGTGTCCGGCGGCAGGGGGCCGACCAGATCCACCTCGGGGTGCTGGCCGCGCCAGCGCTCTAGCAGGGGGACCAGCCAGGCGAGCTCTTCCTCCCCGAGGGCGCCGGCTTCGCCCGCATGGGGGTTCAAGCCGGCCACCACCAGCTGTGGTGTGGGGTTGAAGCGCTGGCTGAACTGGCGGAGTGCATCAAGTTTCGTTTCCACCCTTCGGGCGTCCAGGGCGCCGGGCACCTGCGCCAGCGGCAGATGGGTGGTGGCCAGCAGGGTGTTCAGCCGCCAGGGACCATGGGGTGAGCGGGCCGTGAATAGCATTGAGGCTTCGCTGACGCCGCAGAGTTCCGCCAACCGTTCGGTCTGGCCGGGGTAGTGATGGCCGGCGGCATGCCAGGCATGTTTGGCGATCGGCGCGGTGACCAGGGCCTGGCAATCTCCGCTCAGCACTTGTTCGGCGGCGGCGGTCAGCCAACGGAAACTGGCCTGCCCACTGATCGCCGTTCCCTCACCTGGTACGACCATGGGCTGCAAGGGAAGATCGATGATTTCGAGGGATCCAGGGTCGATGAGAGGCTCGGGGCTGAGGGCCCGCAACCCCTGGTAGATCTGCTCCAGTTGGCGCTGGCAGCCCACCAGCACGGGATGAAACTCAAGATGACGGAGCCGGTAAAGGGCTTTGAGGGTCACTTCGGCCCCGATGCCTGCAGGATCGCCTACGGAAATCGCCAGTCGATTAGCGTTAATCTCTGGAACGTTGGGCAGGCGGTTCATGTTTCGTTGGCTCCTTGTGGGACTGGTGCTGGTGGGGGCCGGTATCGCCTTGGACAAAGAATGGGTGGTTGCCAACTGGGATCGCATTGCCCGCGACATGAAGCTGCCCGATGCGAAGAACTGGAGTACCGATATTTATAAAACCAACGAGCAGACCGACGGGGTTAGTCCGCAACCAAGCAGTTCCAAGAGTTTCCGCGATCTGATCAAAGCCGAGTAGGAGAGTTTTGTTAGGGACATGAGGCCTTCAATGGCTCCTCTGCCTCGGCCTCCAGAATTGATCGAAAGCCTTCGCGATAGGTGGGATACCGCAACACATAGCCGAGCTCTTTGCAGAGTCTGCGGTTGGATACCCGACGATTCTCCAGCCAGAAGCTTTGGGCCATGGAACTCATCGTCGCAGCGATCTCCGCAAAGTGCTGGACCTCCGGCAGGGGGCAGCCGAGCAGGTGGGCGGCATACCCCAGGGTCTCGCTGGAGGGGCAGGGCTCGTCGTCGCTGACATTCAGCACCGGCGGACGGCGCGACGCCTCCAGGTTCAAGCAGTGCAGCAGCGCCCCGACGATGTCATCCACGTGGATGCGGCAGAACACCTGGCCGCGCTTATGGATCAAGCGCCCCTGTCCAAGGGCCAGGGAGCGGAACGCTGAACGCTGGGGGCCGTAGATGGCCGGCAGGCGGAACACCTGCACCGGAAGTCCGCTGGCGCGCCAGGCGGTTTCGCAGTTCAAACGCGCCTGGCTGCGCCCGAGCCCCGCAGGGGTGGGGGCGTCTTCGTTCACCCAGGCCCCCTGGGTGTCGCCATAGACGCCGGTGGTGGAGAGGTAGCCCAGCCAGTGCAGACCCAGGCGGGCCAGGGGTGCGGCCAGCCAGGTGAGCACAGGATCGCGTCCATCGGCGGCGGGGGGAATCGTGACGAGCACGTGGGTGGTGCCGGCCAAGGCATCCTCTGAGGGCAGCAGACCTTTCTCCCCGTCGAAGACATCCCAGCTGATACGAGGTTCTGGGGAGGTGTCGGGGGGTGGGGGCTGACGGCGGGTCAACACGACGGGCACCCCGAGGGCGGCCACGGCTCGGGCGAAGCGCTCACCGGTGTAACCAGCGCCCAGCACCAGCAACTTGCCCTCCCTGAGGCCCTCAGGGGTCTCAGGGAGGGCGACCGGCGGGGGGAGGTGGTTGACAGCCTCGGTCGGCATGAGTACAAATGTATTAACAGCGATCTGTGGCCATGACCGCCTCCTGCCTCTCTACTGCACATGGGCGTGTTCCCGTGGTAACACCGATCGCGCCGCCTCTTGTACGGCGTCCTCACGGTCAGCCGCCGCGGGCGCTCGTCGCCGAAACCAGCACCACGGCCCTTGGTCTGGCCTTGGTGCTGATGCTCGTGGCCGCTCTGGTGGCTCCTGAGCAGCCGGGCGAGCAGGCCTCGATCTGCCAGCGCCACAACGGCGTCGCCGCCTGTCGAGTCTGGTGATTCAGGCGGCCTGCAGGCTCCAGCCGGAACTGTCTGAGGCTTGAACCATGGGTCCGTGCTTCCGTTCCGCTTCGCTCGCCCCGGTTGGCGTGGCCCCAGGCCTGACCCATTGCAGCAGCCTCAGGGCGAGGCGCAGATCCCCGTCCATCCAGGCCCGGATGGCCATGGCTCGACGGGGGTCATAGAAGCGCTGCTGGCGGTACCACTCGAAGGCATCGGCGTCGCTCTTGTGGCCGTTGCAGGCGAGGCAGGCGGGCACGCAGTTTTCGGTGACACTCAATCCACCGCGGCTGCGGGGCAGCACATGGTCGATGGATTCAGATGTGCAGCCGCAATAGATGCAACTTTGATCGGTAAACTTGTGAAGGGATTGTCGCCAACGTCGAACACGAAATTTGGGGCAGAGATCCTCAAGGAAAACCCCATCCCTCGCGTGCATTGGCATGCCTCGGTTGGGCAAAGTTTGACCTTGACTACTGGTTTGTCAATGTGTCGAAGACTGCACTTTTCCAGTTTGCTGGAAGCTTGCTGTTTTCTGGCCAGGGGGACTTAGATTTAGAGTTGGCTTAGCTGGCAGGAGGTCCGCTGAGCGCTTCCACCAGCCCCTCAAGCACCGGGGGCGTGACCGCTGCCGCGGAAGTCACGGAGGGCAGCCATCTGCGCTGCCTGATGCGGTTGGGACCATCCGGGTTGATTGAGGTGGTGCTGCCCTTCGATGCCGTCACCCAGGCTCAGTTGCGAGCGATTCGGCCCCAGGGCCACTGGCGGCCGCGCAGGGGATGCTGGGAGTTTCCCCTTCAGGCAGCGCGCCTGCTTCAGGATCGGTTGGGTGATCGTTTTGGTCTCGATCCCGAACTGGCCCGTTGGTTCGCTTGGCTCGAGCAGCCCCTGCCACCCCTGCCTCCCCTTCGGGAGTTGGTGGGCGAAGCCCAGTTGCGAGCGCCCGTGGCGGATGGTCGGTCCCTGTTGGTTCATCAGCGCAACGCCGTGCGTTGGCTCCTGGCCCGGCGGGGCGCGGTGTTGGCGGATGCCATGGGTCTGGGCAAGACCCTCACGGCCCTGATGGCTGCCCGTGCCCTGGCGCGCGTCAGCGCCTGTCGTGTGCTGGTGATCGCGCCGGTGGGGCTCCATGGGCTCTGGCGTCAGGAGGCCGCCGGCCTGCCCCTGGAGATCGAACTGCACAGCTGGTCGCGCTTGCCTCATGCCTTGCCACCGGCGGGCACGGTGTTGATCGCCGATGAGGCCCACTACGCCCAGAACCTCAATTCCCTGCGCACCCAGCGGTTTCTGCGCTTGGCCCGTCACCCTCGTCTGAGGGCGATCTGGCTGCTCAGCGGTACGCCGATGAAAAACGGCCGACCTGCCCAGCTTTTCCCTTTGCTCGCGGCCATCGGCCACCCCCTCGGGCTGGATCAGCGGGCGTTCGAGGAGAGTTTCTGTGCGGGCCACTGGCGGGAGGTCGGAGGTCTGCGCCGTTGGCACGCCCTCGGATCCAGTCAGCTCCAGGAGCTCCAACGCCTCACCCGCCCGCTGGTGCTGCACCGTTCCAAGCAGTCCTGCCTTGATCTGCCGCCCAAGTGTCGGCGCTTCATCCCGGTGGAGCTGGAGGAGGTCCAGGGGCGCGGCTTTCAACACCGCCTACAACTCAAGGTGGATGATTACCGGCAGCGGGCCGCCCGGGGCGAGGTGCGACGGGATGCGGAGGCCCTGGCGGTGCTGACGGCCCTGCGTCAGATCGGTTCCGAGTACAAGCTGCCCGCCGCCGCCAAGCTGGTGGCTGGGCTGCTGGCCGAGGGCGAATCAGTGGTGGTGTTCACCGCCTTTGTGGCCACGGCAGTCTTGCTGCAGCGTCAGTTGGGCGGGGCCCTGCTCACCGGCCGCCAGCCGCCCGACGAACGTCAGCGCCAGGTGGAGGCCTTCCAGGCGGGCACACACCAGCTCTTGCTGGCCACCTACGGGGCCGGTGGCCTGGGCTTCACCCTGCACCGGGCCGGCCACGTGGTCCTGATCGAGCGCCCCTGGACCCCGGGTGACACGGAACAGGCGGAGGACCGCTGCCATCGTCTTGGCATGAAGGGCGGCCTCACCTGCCATTGGCTGCAACTGGGTGTGGTCGATCGGTTCGTCGACGAGCTGATCGCCTCCAAGGCCGAGCGCATCAGCCAACTTCTGCAGCGCAGGACCATGCCGGTGTTGGCAAGGGAGTTGCTGAGCCGCTGGTAAGCGGCCGGTTCAGTAGCCGTAGCGGTTCGGCCGGGTGGCACCGCTGTTCAATGGGGCCCGGGTGCCGGTGCTGCTGATCGGAGTCGGACCTGTCGTATCGCTGCTGGAACTGGAACTGGTGGTGGTGGCCGGTGCGGTTTTTTCGTAGAGAGAACCCAGAAAGCGGCCGCAATCGGGATAACTGCCTGGGTTCTGCACGACAGCCTCGGTGATCATCACGGCGGCATGTTCAGGAGACGTTTTGAACAGGCTGGCGCTTTGGCGCTTGATCAGCGCATAGGCCGCCACCCAGCTCACCTCGTGGTTGTTGTTGGCACCGCGCATGAAGCAGTACACCTGGGCACCTTTGCTGCCGGCGGTGTCGCCGACGCCCACGCCTGCCGCCAGCGCTGGCGCCAGGCCCGCCTGCAGGCTGAGCAGCCCCAGGGCACCGGCGGCGGCCCTGGCCATGAGCGAGCGTCGGATGCGGAAGAGGGGACGACTCGCCATGGGCCTGGAAGGGCAGAAGTGACTACGGCCCAACGTATCGAGACTCCAAGAGCTGTCCAGGGGGCGCGTGCCGGCAGCTTCAGTTCGAGGCGTGACCAGCTGTGAACGAGACCACGAACCGCACGATCACAGGCAGCACAAGCAGAACGGTGATCAGCCGCACCGCATGAAGGGCGGCCACCGCCGCGCCGACGCCGAACTCGGCCCCCACCAGGCTCATGCCGCTGATGCCGCCAGGGGCGGCCCCGAGCAGGGAAACGATCGGATCGAGGCCCAGCAGTCGACTGCACCACAGACCCACCACCAGGCCTGTGGCCACCAGGGCCACGGTGATCAGAATTGCCGGTTTCCAGAGCTGACGCAGTTCCGTGAGCGCTGTGGCGGTGAGGCCGGTGCCGATCACCGTTCCGATGCCGATTTCCAGCAGGGTGCGGGTGCCTGCGGGCCAGATGGCCACCTCCAGGCGGCCCGTCACGCTCACCAGAGCAGCCCCCAGCAGCGCCCCCGCCAGGGGAGCGGCGGGGATCCCTGTGCGCAGTGCCAGCAGGCCTCCACCCAGCCCCGCCAGAACATAGACAAGCAGATTCAACAGGGTGCTCATGGCCCTTCGGCGCGGCATCGGGGCGCTGTAAGTCTGGGGGACGTCTTGAGATCAACCGGTTTCTGTGTTGTCATCGGCCCAGCAGTTGGCGCTCGATGACCACCGAATCGGTTTCCTTCCGGATCACGCGCACGGCTGAGGATCTCGCCCACACCGTCAGCGCGCTCTCGCACCGTCTCGTTCGGCTGGAGCAGCGACTGGCGGGGTTGGAGTTGCAGGCTGACCAACGGGCCCAGCCCGAGGCCGAAGAGCTGGCGACCCTTGACAGTGTCGAGCGATTGCTCCTCGACTGCCGCACGCTTCTCGAGGACTCGGAGGAACCCGCCTCGGCGCTCCTCGGGGCCATCGAGCCCGAGGACATCGAGTACCACGGCCAAGACCATGGCCCACAGGTCTATGCCGCCTGACCCTGGCGTGGGGTGTCAGAATGGGAAGAAAGCGAACCATGGGCAGCTCCAACGGGCTACACAGCGGTAACAGGACCTTCGCTTCACCGAGCTCCAGCGTCACCCCGGCCTGCCTTCAGCCGGCTAGCTCCCTTGAGGGGGGCCATCAGCTCGAAAAACTTGAATTCGCTCTGGCCGTTGCTATCACCCGGGGCGATCACAGCCGTTCCGATCAACTTCGCGCCCAGATTGCCGCCTTGGGGGGCAACCGTGAAGAACCAGGCACTTGATCGGTCTAACCACGGATCACACTAAAGCGTTGGTCTAAGTACCTGGCGATTTTTGCATTGCCCAGTACACTTGAATAACCTAAGGGCACTTAAGTGGCCAGCGCGATTCAGGTGCAATCCAGGCAACCACAACAGGGAATCGAAAGGGGACCGGAAGCCAAGCGATCTGAGCTGTTGCGTCAGGCTTCAGAACTTTCCCTGATTGCTGAAGCGGCCGCTGATCGTGGTGATCTCGCTGAATCGGCCCGCCACATTCTGTTGTCTCTTGACTGCGAGCGCCGGGCAGGAAGTCTGGGGCCCCAGGTGTTGCTCCTGATCAAGCCAAGGGCCTGAATTCTGCCCTTCGAGGCGAGATGAGCTCAGTTGTGGGCGCGAGCCAAAGGCTGATGGGCGAATCGGTGGATCATAAAAACGTCTTGGATCAGCTTCAAGAACCTGATCTCCGCTAAGAATATAGCTTTGAAAATGATAAGCGGGTGACCGGATTCGAACCGGCGACGTTCAGCTTGGGAAGCTGACATTCTACCACTGAATTACACCCGCACCCTCAAACACTAGCAAAAGCCCTTGCCCCGCAGGCGGCCTTCGCCAGGCCGGCCGGGCCCCCTTCCGTTGGGAGCCCTGGCGAGCCCCCCCGGCTCAGAGGGCGAACTCGGCCGCCGCCGCCGCCACGCCCGCACCGACGGGCTTCACCGAGGCCCCCAGCTCCTGCAGGCTGGCTTCGATAGCGGCGACGGCGGTGAGAACATCCCGGTCGCTGACGAAACCAAGGTGTCCGATGCGGAACACCTTGCCCTTGAGGTGGTCCTGGCCGCCGGCCAGCAGGATGTCATAGCGCTCCTTCACCTTCTTGCGCAGCACCTCGGCATCGAGGCCCTCGGTGGCAACGGCGGTGATCGCCGGGCTTCCGTGGCCTTCGGCGGCGTAGAGGGGCAGGCCGATCGCCTTCATGGCCGCCATGGTGGCCCGGCGATGGCGTTCATGACGGGCGAAAATCGCCTCGAGGCCCTCGGCTTGCATGATCTCGAGGGAGGCCTGCAGGGCGAAGTAGAGGTTCACGGCAGGGGTGAACGGGTTGCTGTCGGCGGCGGCCGATTTCCTGTATTTGCCGAGATCCAGGTAGAACTTCGGCAGATCCGAGCGTTCGTAGGCCTCCCAGGCCCGAGGACCCATGGCCACAAAGGCCAGGCCGGGGGGCATCATGTAGCCCTTCTGGGAGCCAGAGCCCACTACATCCAGGCCCCAGTCGTCGACGGGCACGTTGGTGGCCCCCAGGCTGGTGACGCAATCGGCGATGCTGAGGGCCTGGCCATGGGCCCGCACATGGCGGGCGATGGTTTCTAGGTCGTTGATCACCCCGGTGGAGGTTTCCGAGTGGGTCAGGATCACGGCCCGGATGCGCTTTTCGGTGTCGGCCTCCAGGGCCGCTCGGAAGGCCTCAGGATCCAGGGGCTGGCCCCACTCGGCCTTGATCACCTGCACGTCAAGGCCGTAGGCCTTGGCCACCTTCACCCAGCGCTCGCCGAACTTGCCGTTGTCCCCGCAGAGCACCCGATCGCCCTTGCTCAGCACGTTGATGATCCCGGCCTCCATGGCGGCGGTGCCGCTGCCGGCCAGAACGAGCACCTCGGAACTGCTCTGATGGAGCCATTTGAGCTGCGCCGTGGTGCGTTTGACGATGGCCTGGAAGTCGGCGCTGCGGTGGCCGATCGGATGGCGGGCCATGGCCAGCAGGACGGTTTCCGGCACCGGCGTCGGGCCGGGGATCATCAGGGTGAGCTTGTCCTGCATGGGGGGGGCGGGCGCGGGCGCGCGGCGGCGCAATCGCCGATCTTAAAAAAGAGGCCGTCATGAGCTCAACAGGCGGGTTGACGTTGCCGGTCTGGGTGGCCGCCGCGGCTCGGGCGGCCACAGTCGCCCTGCGCCGTGAGCCCTTCGAGCCAGGTCAGCCCCTGGAGTTGCTGGAGCCAGCCGGGGTGCGGACGGTGCCGGTGGTGGCCGCCTCCTCTTTGGGCCCAGCCGGGGCCCTGGCGGTGGCCCGCTGCGATCCTGGCGTCGGGCTCGACCTGACCCGCGACCTGGTGATCTGGGTGCTGGCCAGCTGGAATGATCAAGGTGCCGACTGGCTGCAGCTGGAGGCAGGCGAGGGGTTGGGGGTCCATGCCCACAACCGAGAGCTGTGCCTCTCCGCCTATGCCAGAAGCCTGCTGGAGTCGAATCTGCGCTCGCTCGTGCCTGCGGGCCGTGGCCTCAAGCTGCGGATCGTCTTCCCCAACGGCAGGGCCCTGGCGGAGCGCACCAGCAATGCCGCCTTCGGGGTGGTGGAAGGCCTGGCCCTGATCGGCACCCAGGCGGAGGTTCAGCGCAGCGCCGATCCCGAACAGCTGCAACAGTGCCTCCTGGAGCTGGAGGCCCGCACGCGCCAGGAGGACTTTTCGGGCGATCTGGTGCTGGTGATCGGCGAGAACGGGCTCGATCTGGCACCCCGCCTGGGCCTGCCGCTCCCCTTGCTGCTCAAAGGGGGCAACTGGGTCGGTCCGCTTCTGGTGGCGGCGGCCCAGGGGGGCGTGCGGCGGCTGTTGTTGTTCGGCTATCACGGCAAGCTGATCAAGTTGGCCGGCGGCATCTTTCACACCCACCACCATCTGGCCGACGGCCGCGCCGAGGTGCTCACGAGCCTGGCGGCCCTGGAGGGCCTGCAGGGGAAGGCCCTGCGGGATCTCCATGGCGCGCCCACGGTGGAGGCCGCCCTGGCCGTCCTGGCCGCCACTGATCCAGTCCTTGCCGATCGCCTGCGCCAGCGAATGGCTGAAGCGATTGAGCAACGCAGTACGGCCTATGTCGCCCGCTACGGCGCAGCGGATCTGGTGATCGGAGCCGTGTTGTTCGATCGCCAGCGTCGGATCAGCGCCCGGGGCCCCCGGGGAGCTCAGCTCTGGGACGCGTTCAGCGCCATGGGTTCTCCAGGCCAGGCACCCTAGGGTGACGCCACCCAAGTGGCTACCGCACGGTGGCCCCGTGATCGGCCGTATGTCCCAGTCCCAGCCTCCCGATGCGCCGCTGGAGGGTCAGCGCCAACCAGCCATCGTCATCCTCGATTTCGGTTCCCAGTATTCGGAGCTGATCGCCCGCCGGGTGCGGGAAACGGAGGTGTACTCCCTGGTGATGGGATACAGCACCACGGCCGAAGAGTTGCGGGCCCTGGCGCCCAAGGGGATCATCCTCAGCGGTGGACCCAGTTCGGTCTACGCCGAGGGGGCCCCGGTCTGTGATCCGGCGATCTGGGAGTTGGGCCTTCCCGTGCTGGGGGTCTGCTACGGCATGCAGTTGATGGTGCAGCAGTTGGGGGGGGCGGTGGACGCGGCCGGCCGTGGGGAGTACGGCAAGGCGCCACTGACAGTGGATGACCCCACCGATCTGCTGACCAACGTCGAGAGCGGTTCGACCATGTGGATGAGCCACGGTGATTCCGTGCAGCGCTTGCCCGAGGGCTTCGTCCGCTTGGCCCACACGGACAACACGCCCGAGGCGGCGGTCGCCGACCACGCCCGCCGGCTTTATGGGGTGCAGTTTCACCCGGAGGTGGTCCATTCCACCCACGGCATGGCCCTGATCCGCAATTTCGTCTATCACATTTGCGGCTGTGAACCCGACTGGACCACCGCGGCCTTCATCGATGAGGCCGTCGCCTCCGTGCGCGCCCAGGTTGGTGAGAAGCGGGTGCTGCTGGCGCTCTCGGGCGGTGTGGATTCGTCCACCCTGGCCTTCCTGCTGCACAAGGCGATCGGTGATCAGCTCACGTGCATGTTCATCGACCAGGGGTTCATGCGCAAAGGCGAGCCTGAATTCCTGGTGGAGTTTTTCGATAAACGATTCCACATCAACGTCGAATACATCAACGCCCGTGAGCGCTTCATTGGCAGGCTCGCCGGCATCACTGACCCAGAGGAGAAGCGCAAGATCATCGGCGCGGAATTCATCCGCGTGTTCGAGGAGGAGAGCAAGCGCCTGGGACCCTTCGATTACCTGGCCCAGGGCACCCTCTATCCGGATGTGATCGAGTCAGCGGGCACCGACGTCGATCCCAAGACCGGGGAACGGGTGGCGGTGAAGATCAAGAGCCACCACAACGTGGGTGGTTTGCCCAAGGATCTGCAGTTCAAGCTGGTGGAGCCCCTGAGGCGCCTGTTCAAGGATGAGGTGCGCAAGGTGGGTCGCAGCCTCGGGCTTCCCCAGGAAATCGTGGGGCGCCATCCCTTTCCGGGCCCGGGGCTGGCGATCCGAATTCTCGGTGAGGTGAGCGCCGAGAAGCTCAACATCCTGCGTGATGCCGACCTGATCGTGCGGGAGGAGGTCAAGGAGGCGGGTCTTTACAACGAGATCTGGCAGGCCTTCGCCGTGCTGTTGCCCGTGCGCACCGTCGGGGTGATGGGGGACAAGCGCACCTACGCCTTCCCGATCGTGCTGCGCTGCGTCTCCTCGGAAGATGGCATGACCGCCGACTGGTCGCGTCTCCCCTACGACCTCCTGGAAACGATCTCCAACCGCATCGTCAATGAAGTGAAGGGGGTGAACCGCGTGGTGTTCGACATCACCAGCAAGCCACCAGGCACGATCGAATGGGAATGAGTTGCTGGGTCTGATCATCCCTGGTTGTCCGAAAGGAGCTGGATGAAATCCATCGGACTTCAGCGATTCCCGTGGCTGCGCTCCTCCGGAGTTCAGGGTTATCGGACTGAAATTGATGGATTGAGAGCGATCGCCGTGCTGGCGGTGATCATCCATCATTTCAACCAGGCTCTGCTACCCGGCGGATACCTCGGTGTGGATATTTTTTTTGTGATATCTGGATATGTCATCACCGCGTCTCTGGCTAGAAGATCCAGTGAGAAATCATCAGACCTTCTGATTGATTTCTATACACGGCGCGTCAAGCGCCTGGTGCCGGCTCTGGTGATGTGTGTGGGGCTTACAGCTCTGATGATCAGCTGGTTTGATCCTGATCCCACCGTTTCTCTGCGGACGGGAATGGCGGCGCTGTTCGGTATCTCCAACCTATATCTGCTCCGGCAATCGGCAGATTACTATGGCAAGTCGATGGAGCTGAACGGCTTCACGCAGACTTGGTCCCTTGGCGTTGAAGAGCAGTTTTATCTGATCTTCCCTCTGCTGGTTGTCCTGACAGGCTGCAGTCTGCGCGGATCCCGATCGACCAGAACGCTGTTCTGGCTGGTTCTGGGCACTACGGCGGCTTCTTTGTTGCTGTTCGTCGTGCTGGACGCTGTCCATCCAATTGCGGCCTTCTACCTGATGCCCGCGCGCTTCTGGGAGCTGGGCGCAGGGTGTCTGCTGTTTCTGGGCCCACAGGCATTCGGTTGGCTGGGCTCCCGGCCGCTTCCGGCTGGCTGGTCGTCCCTGGTTCCCGTGGGGGCTTTAATCGCCGGCGCCGCCGCGCTCTGTGCTCCGCGGTCCTGGAGCGTGCCGGCGACTCTCTTGATCGTTGTCTCCAGCCTGATTCTGATCGGATCGTTGAGAGCCGGGAGCCTGGTCCATCGATGGCTCACCCAGCCTTGGCTCGTGAGCATCGGTGTTCTCTCCTACTCCCTCTACCTCTGGCATTGGAGTGTGCTCTGTCTGAGTCGCTGGAGTTTCGGCATCACCTGGTGGTCGGCGCCGTTTCAGCTGTTGCTGATGGGACTACTGGCCTGGCTGTCCTATGGGCTCGTCGAATGCCCGTTGCGTCAACGTCCCTGGGCCCCTCTGCGCAGGATCACGATCTCCTTCGGAGTGGGGGCAAGCCTTCTGACGGCTCTGGGACTGCATCTCTTGGTAACGGTTCATCGGTCAGGGGAGGAGGCCGAGCGCTCCTCCGGGCCTGCGTCCAGCTCGGTGGCTCCCATGCCGGCGAAACCGGGACGTCCGACCTTTTTGGTGGTGGGCAATTCTCATGCGCAACACCTGGCGCCCCTGTTCGATGACCTGCATCGCCGTTTCGGCGCGGGTGTGATTCTGTTTGGCCCTGGAGGCAACGTCTATCCACCCCTGCGAGTGACCGTTCCCGCCTACCCGTTCACCCGTTCAATGTGGGAGCGGACGGATCAGGAAATGAGTGCTGTGCTGGCGAGATCCCTGCCACGGCTTCGTCAGGGCGATGTGGTGGTGCTGGCCTCCAAGCTGGAGGGGGTGGTGACGGAAGATTTCTATGAGGAGTTCTATCGGGCTCGGGGGCTGAGAACCCATCGCTGGAATGAGCAATGGAGTTCTGAGCTGAGCTCATCCCAGGCGCTGGCTGGCTGGCTGGCGGAGGTGGGTCGTTTCAGCGATCGACTCCGGCGGCGGGGAATCAGGTTGATCCTCGTTGCGCCGCTGCCGGTTTTTCACGGCGCCTCCGATCTTTTGCCCGTTCAGGCCTGTGAGCGCAGTCTGCGCAAGCTGTTGCTGGGCAGGCTGCAGAGCAATTGTGTTCAGACCTTCAGTGCCGATCGCGCCGAACTCCTGGTTCGGTTCGCGGCCATTCGAACCGGCATCCTGGGCCTGGAACAGCGCAAGCCAGGACTGCTCATATACGACCCGTTTCCAGTGATCTGCCCGCCGGACCGGCTTCAATGCACGACCCTTTCACAGGGGCAGGTGCTGTTCCGCGACAGCAATCACCTCACACCGGCGGGTGCCCTGGCACTGGGGACAGATTTCGTTCGCTTTCTCCGCCTCCATCGCCTCCTTCACTGAGCGGACGACACCTTTCTCGCCCGATTGTCAGGTCGTACGCCCCCTCGGGGCTGGTGGGCTCGGCCGGCCTTCGATACGATCGGCGCCCGACCATGGACCTGTGACTGCCGCCCCTCAGCTGGACATCCAGCTGCAGCGCCGACTCCAGCAGGACAGCATCCAGCTGGCCGGCAAGACCATCTACCTCAATCCCTTTCTCTACTGGCGCCGCTTCGACGCCAATACCGACCGCTGGCTCAGGGAGCCCGGCCAGCTCGGCGAGGAGCAGATCGAGGCCAATCGGCTGCGCTTCTATCCCGAGCTCCTGTGGGACGACCTGGAGGAGTCCGAGCGCCAGATCAAGGATGGCGCCGTGGAGATGTTCCTGAAGTCACTGGAACTGATCAGCACCTTCCATCCAGAGCTCAGCGCCGGCCATCTGCTGGAGGTGGAGCGCAAGATGGCCGTCACCAAGAAGAAGGCCTTCGAGCGTTGGGTGCAGAAGTCGTTGCGGCGGCGTCAGCAGCAGCTGAACCAGGAGCGGCGTCGTTTCGACCGGGAGCGGTCGTTCCGGGGCTGGGGGGAATGGGTTTCCCTCGAGACCACCCGGCAGGCGCTGCTGCCGTTGACGGCCTTGCTGGTGATCGCCAGTTTCGGGGGTTGGTGGGTTGGTTCACGGGAGTTCTGCCGCCAGGTGATTCTGCAGCCGGGGATCCAGCGCGCGCCCTGAACCCGTTCGGCGGCAGACTGATTTCTCTGAACCGTCCAGGCGTCATGGCCACCGATCCCTTCGATGCCTTGCGTCTCCAGCTGATGCAGGACGTGCTGCCTGTGGGGATGGCGGTCGTGGAGAGGGCGCGCAAGGGCGGCCCTCGTGTTGTGATCGAGGCCTTCACCACCTCCCCGGATCCCCTCCAGCAGCTCAAGCAGGAGGGCGATTCCGCCGCCAGTCGCGTCCGCGAGAGCCTCGATCGTCTGCAGCCCGGCCTGGGCAATCCGGTGATGAAGGTCAGCGTGCGGGATGTGCCGTCTGAGGCCCCACCGGGCTCCCCCGACACCCAGGAGCTTCAGGAGGCCCTTGGGCGCATCGCTGAGCGCCTTGCCTTGCTGGAGCAACGCTTGGATGCCGGGGCCTGACCATGGCAGGGGGGTTTGCTCCGCCGTCCGCGCGCCATGCCGGCATGCGCCAGCAGCCCGCCGTGCTCCTGGCGCTGGTGCTCATGCTTTGCGCCGCCATGGGGGCACGGCTGGCCTGGCTGCAACTCATCCATGGCGCCGAGAACCGGTTGATGGCGGATCAGAACCGCATTCGCCTGGTGCCGCGCAACCCCATGCGTGGTCGCTTGCTCGATCGCCAGGGCCAGGTGCTGGCCACCAGCCGCCTGACCTACAACCTCTACCTTCAGCCGCGCCTGGTCAGCGAGGCTGCCTGGCCGGCGCTTCGGGATCGCCTGGCGCGCCTGCTGGCCCTGACTCCGGCTCAGCTGGACCAGAAACGCCGCGCCGCCGGCTCCGGTTCCGGCTACCGGATCGAGTTGGCCGGCCCGCTCCAACCCCTGCAGGTGCTTCGCTTCCGGGAACAGGCCAGCAACCTCGAAGGGGCTGAAGTGGATGTGGATTATCTGCGGGCCTATCCCTTCGGGCGCCTCGCTGCCCACGTACTCGGCTACACCAGCGGCATCACCGAAGAGGAGTACGAGCGCCTGGAGCCCAAGGGCTACCGGGTCCAGGACCGCATCGGCCGCAGTGGGCTTGAGCGTGTGTTCGAGCCGCGTTTGCGGGGCGAATGGGGCGGCCAGCAGCTGGAAGTGAATGCAGAAGGCCAGGTGCAGCGGGTGCTGGGGGACAAGCAGGCCCGCGCCGGGAAGGATCTGCGACTGACCCTCGATCTGGAGCTGCAGAAGGCGGCGGAACGGGCCCTTGATGGTGTGCGCAAGGGGGCGATCGTGGCTCTCGATCCCCAGACCGGCGCGGTCCGTGCCCTGGCCAGCCGGCCGAATTTCGATCCCAATGTCTTCTCGCCCGGGCCCAGCACGGCCCAATGGAACGATCTCAACCGTCCTGAGGCGCCGATGCTGAATCGGGCGTTCCAGGGTTTTCCGCCGGCCAGCACCTTCAAGATCGTCACCACGATTGCGGGTATCGAGTCGGGACTGTTCAACGAGAACTCCACCGTGCCGACCACCAGCTCGTTCTGTTGGGATGGCCTTTGCTACAAGGACCACGGCAGCTTCGGCGCGATCGGTTTTCCGGTCGCCCTGGCGGTGAGCAGCAACAGCTTCTTCTACAAGGTGGGCCTGAAGGTCAAGGACGCCGAACTGTTCAAGGCTGCCCGCCGCATGGGCTACGGCAGCCTCACCGGAATCGAGCTCACAGAGGAAGAGACCCCTGGCCTGCTTGGGGATCGGGCCTGGAAGAAGAAGGTGTTGGGAGAGGATTGGACCGCTGTGGACACGATCACCTCCGCCATCGGTCAGGGGGCCCTGCAGGTCACACCGATCCAGATGGCCCGTCTGTACGCCGCCGTGGCGAACGGCGGCTGGCTGGTCACGCCCCATCTGGTGGAGGCCGATTACCCGCGTCAGCGGATCGGCCTCAAACCCGAGACCCTGCGGGCCCTGCGCAAGGGTCTGCGTATGGCGGTGACTGAGGGCACGGCCACGATCCTCAATGACCCCAGCCTGCCACCTGTGGCAGGCAAGACGGGGACCGGAGAGGACCCACCCCGGCCCGATCACGCCTGGTTTGGTGGCTATGCCCCGGCCGGCAAGCCCACCCTGGTGATCGTGGCCTTCGGGGAAAATTCCGGTGGCTATGGCGGAACGGTGGCGGCCCCGATGGTGAAGGCGCTCATGACCACCTGGTTCAAGGAAGCGGCGAACAGCGGCGGCCGGGTGCCTGGCAAGTGATCAGGCCACCAGCTGCAGCTGGGGGCGCTGGCGGTTGTGCAGTTGCTGGTAGAAGCGGCGTAGCTGCGCGGTGGCACTGGCCCAGCCCCAGCGTTCGGCCTCGCTGCGGGCCGCCTGGCGCAGGGTTTCCCGCTGATCGGGGTTTCCCAGCAGCCGTTCGGTGGCCTCGGTGAGGCTGCTGGGCTGATCAGGGTCGTAGAGGCACCCGTTGACCCCATCGGTGACGATGTCGGGAACACCACCGCGCTTGGCTCCCACCACCGGACAGCCGGCGGCCATCGCCTCCAGCAGCACCAGCCCCAGGGTTTCTGTGCTCGAGGGGAACAGGAAGGCATCGGCGCTGGCGTAGGCCGCGGCCAGCTCTGTGCCCCCCAGGTAACCGACGAAATGGGTGGCACTGCCGGCGAACACCTTCTCAAGCTGCTGGCGGTGGGGCCCATCGCCCACCAGGGCCAGCCTGGTGTGGGGCAGGGCATCGAGCACGGGCCGGATGCGCTCGATCTGCTTTTCCGCTGACAGGCGCCCGACATAGAGCAACAGGGCGTTTTGGTCGTCGTGGGGGCCCAGCAGCTGCCGGCGCATGGTTTCCGAACGCAGCTGGGGCCGGAACATCTCGGTGTCGACCCCGCGTTGCCAGAGGGCCGTGTGCAGGATGCCCCGATCACTCAGTTCCTCCACCATGGCCGAGGAGGTGCAGAGATTCAGCTGGGCCTGGTTGTGGGCGGCCTTGAGCAGTTCCCAGAGAACCGGCTCCAGCAGACCGACGCCGTAGTGCTCGAGGTATTTGGGCAGATGGGTGTGGTAGCTGGCCACCAGGGGAAGCTGACGGGTGCGGGCCATGTAGATGCCGCCGAGCCCCAGCACCGCAGGGTTCACCACATGCACCAGATCGGGCTTGAAGGTGTCGAGGGCCCCGGACACCGCCAGGCTGGGCAGGGCCAGTTTCAGCTCGGGATACATGGGCAGGGGAATCGCCGGCACCCCTTCCACCTGGGCCCCCATGAAATGATCGGGCCCGCCTTCAGGGCAGAAGACCAGCACCTGGTCGCCAGCGGCCACCAGGTGCTCGATCGTCTTGGTCAGGCGGGTGACGATGCCGTCCACCTTGGGCAGGAAGGTCTCGGTAAACAGGGCGATCTTCACGCTTGCCGCGCAGGGGGATGGACCGTGACTCAGACCGTGGTTTGAAGCGAGGCGGCCTGGGTGGTGGTCCAGGCGGAGACGCAGGGAATCCTGGAGCGATCACAGCGGTCGGCCCAGCGGCGGGCCACGTCCACCACTTCAGACAAGAGGCCCTCGTCGAGGGTGGTGGGCTTGAGGCCGAGATCAATCAGGCAGCGATTATCGACGATCAGGTCGTTTTCGATCGCTTCCTTGCGAGGGTTGGGCAAATAATTGATCTTGGCTCCGGTGAGTTGGGCCACCTTTTCGGCCAGGCTTTTCACCTGGTGGCTCTCGGTCATCTGGTTGAAGATCCGCACCTTGTCGCCTGGCTGGGGAGGCGTTTCGACCGCCAGTTGCACACACTTGACGGAATCGCGGATGTGGATGAAGGCCCGCGTCTGGCCGCCGGTGCCGTGGACCGTGAGCGGGTAGCCGATGGCCGCCTGGATCAGGAAGCGGTTCAGCACGGTGCCGTAGTCACCGTCGTAGTCGAAGCGGTTGACCAGACGTAGCTCCCTGTCGGTGAGGTCAGTGTTGGTGCCCCAGACGATGCCCTGGTGCAGGTCGGTGACCTGGATGCCGTCGTTCTTGTTGTAGTAATAAAAGAGCAACTGATCCAGCGTCTTGGTGAGGTGATAAACGCTGCCGGGATCGGTGGGGTGCAGGATCTTCTCTGTGAAGCGGCTGCCATCGGGCTGGGGCACCTCGACGGTGAGGTACCCCTCGGGGATGGTGGCGCCCCGGTGGGAGCCATAGCCGTAGACCCCCATCGTTCCCAGGTGGACGATGTGGGTTTGGATGCCGCTCTCGACGATGGCGCAGAGCAGATTGTTGGTGCCGCTGACGTTGTTGTCGACGGTGTAGCGCTTGGTGGTGCTCGTCTTCATCGAGTAGGGCGCAGCCCGCTGCTCGGCGAAGTGGACGATGGCCTCAGGTCGCTCGTTGTGGAGCAGGTCCAGGAGGCGGGCGTAGTTGCGGGCGATGTCGATCGAGACGAATTCGATCGGCCGGCCACCCCCATCACGCCAGGCCCGGAGGCGTTCGTGGATGGTGGCGATCGGGGTGAGGGATTCGACTCCGAGATCAATGTCGATCTTGCGCCGGCTCAGGTTGTCAACGATCACCACGTCGTGGCCCGCATCGGCGAGATTCACCGCGCAGGGCCAACCGCAGAAGCCGTCTCCGCCAAGTACGAGAACCTTCACCCTTGACTCCTCAAGAACGAGCACGTGCTCATTGAATGGAAGCTACTACAGGCATTCCGCCGAACCCGGTGCTGCCCATGACGCTGGCGGGGCTCAGCTCACCTTGAAGGCCAGGGCCACCATCACTGCCACCAGCAGGCCCCCGCCGATCACCAGCCCCAGAGATGGGCGGCTCAGGCCCGGACCTCCATCGACCAGTTCCATGCGCGGCTCCTTCGCGAAGGCATTGAGTTTGCCGCCGTCTTCCTTGATGACGGTCATGGGCTGGTGGGAATTGGGTTGGGAGGAAGTTAGGCCGGGTTCGTCCGCTCCACTGCTGAGCGGGCATGGAATGTCATGGCTGCTGTGCCCCTGGCCGCTGTCCCACCCTGCCCTGGAGGGGTGAACTGGGTCTGGCGTCGGGGCGAACCGGCAGGCGGCCGGCTCGAAAGGCGGTTCGGCCTGCCAGAGCGGCCATAGCCATGGCCCGAGCCATGGCGGCTGGATCACCCGCCAGGGCAATGGCGCTGTTGATCAGCAAGGCATCGGCGCCAAGCTCCATCGCCTGGGCAGCCTCACTGGGAACACCGATGCCCGCGTCCACCACCACGGGGACCTGGGCATTTTCGATGATCAGACCGATGTTGGCGGCATTGCGGATGCCCTGTCCCGAGCCGATCGGCGAGCCCAGGGGCATCACGGTGGCGCAGCCCACCTCCTCCAGCCGTTTGGCCAGCAGCGGATCGGCATTGATGTACGGCAGCACCGTGAAGCCCTCGGCCACTAGGCGCTCAGCGGCCTCGAGGGTGCCGAAGGGGTCTGGGAGCAGGTGGCGGCTGTCGGGAATCACCTCCAGCTTCACGAAGCTGTTGTCCTCTTGGCCGGCGAGTTTGGCCAGCTCGCGGCCGAGACGGGCCACCCGCACGGCCTCCTCAGCGGTGGCGCAGCCGGCGGTGTTCGGGAGCATCCAGAAGCGGCTCCAGTCAATGGCCTCGATCAGCCCCTGGTGGCCGCTGGCCGCCGCCTGCACCCTTCGTACCGCCACGGTGACGATCGAGCAGGCGCTGGCCTCGAGGCTGGCCTGCATGACCTCCAGGCTGGGGTACTTGCCGGTGCCGGTCATCAGCCGGCTCGAGAATCGCCGGCCCCCGATCACCAGCATGTCGTCCTGCCCCAGGGCGCCATCAGCCGAAGCGTTGGCGGTGCCGAAGGGGCTGGGATCGAGGCCGCTGGGATCGATGGTCGGGGTTGGATCGGCGGAGGGGGCCATGCTGCGAACGTACTGCCCAGGGATTCCTTTTGGCACGGCAGCTCTTAGCCTGGGGCCAATCGACCTTGTTTACCCATGCCCGTGCTGCTGGCCGCCGTCCCCCTTCCCGTGGGCAGTGTGGTGCCGTTCAATGCGCCGGCCGTAGCCCCGATGGCGGGCATTTCGGCCTTCCAGGCGGAACTGGGGCCAGTGGAAACCTTTGATCCTGTGGCGCGGGCCCAGGATCTGGCCCTCACCATTCCTCGCAGCTGGACGGGCACCTACCAATCGTTCATCGATGGTCGGGTGGTGCCGGCGGAGTTGCGGCTCGCCTCGGTGGTGGCGATGGGGCAGATGCTCGACCTGCGCGGTGAACTCACGGTCGCCGGTGTCACCACACCGGTTCAGGGCAACTTCAACGCCAAATCGGATCAATTGGATCTGCTTCCCCTCGAAGGGAATCCAGGTTCCGCCCTTGAGCTCGGCGGGGCCTTTCAAGGTTTGCAGGGCGTGTATCTGGCCGGCTGGAATGCCCCGCGCCTCACCCACCCCGGCGGTGTCCTCGACCTCCGCCCCCCCGCGCCTGCGCCGAGGCCTGTGATTCGCAAGGCGGTGCCTGTGCGTGGCCTCTGGTGAGCCCTGAGCGCTCATCAAGTCGGATGGCTTGGGCCTGAAGGCGGTGGGCGAAAGCCCAACGGTTCAGGCTTTCTTCTTGGGGTCGCCGCCGATTCCCAGCCCTTCTTCCGGGCTCAGGGGGGCGAGGGGAACACCCTGCTTGCGCTCAAGGCCCTTCAGGCGCTTGCGGGCGGTTTTGTTGGTGTTGTCGAGTTCCAGCACCTGCTCATAGATGGCCTTCGCTTCCTCGTTCTGGCGCTGGCGTTCCAGGGCGTAGGCCAGGTTGTTGAGGGCAACCGGATAGTTGGGCTTGGAACGGAGGGCGGACCGGTAGTGCTTGATCGCGGCCGTGTAGTTGGTTTGGGCGGCCAGGGCGAAACCGAGGGCGTTCTGGATCACGGCCTGGGCTTCGGGCGGTTCCCCCTCGGCGCGTTTGGCGGCCAGCTTGAGGTTGGCCGCCGCCTGGGGGTAGAGCCGCTTTCGCAACTGCACAGAGGCCAGCTCGTAGAAATCGGCCGCGTCGGTGGTGCTGGACTTGTTCTTGCCCTCCAGGCGGATCAGGGCCTGTTCGTCCTTGCGCACCCGCAGGATCTGCAGAGCGACCACCACGGCCGCTCCAGCGAGGAGAACGACCAGACCAAGGAGGTAGGCCTGGGGAAGGAGCCAATCCATTGGGCCTATCGAGAGGACGGTCAGCCCTTGGCGGCGCTGACCACGTTGCTGAAGCTGTTCGGATCGATGACAGCGAGTTGGGCAAGCATCTTGCGGTTCAGCTGCACGTCAGCCTTCTTGAGGCCGCCGATCAGGCGGCTGTAGCTGAGGCCGTTGAGGCGGGCGGCGGCGTTGATGCGGGCAATCCAGAGACGACGGAAGTCGCGCTTACGCCGGCGACGGTCGCGATAGGCATTGCAGAGCGCCTTCATCACCCGCTGGTTGGCCGTGCGGAACAGAGACCCATTGCCGCCGCGGAAGCCACGGGCCAGGCGAAGGATCTTGTTACGGCGTTTACGGGCAACGTTGCCCCTTTTGACGCGGGCCATGGGAAATCAGTGAAGGAATGGAAGACGGAGCTCGGCTGGAGCTATTCAGCTGGCGGCGGGGGCTCAGCGGCTGTAGGGCAACATCGCCCGCACATTGTCGGCGTCGCGCTCGTCGACGACGGCCATGGTGCCCAGGTAACGCTTGCGCTTGGGACTCTTGTGATCGAGCAAATGGTTGAGGAAAGCGCGGCGGCGCATGAACTTCCCAGTGCCCGTGGCCTTGAACCGCTTGGCGGCAGCTTTGCGGGTCTTCAGCTTGGGCATTGCTCGTAGTCGGGCGCAAACAAGCAAAGTACGACGCGGACCTGCCTTCCGCCAACTCCCTGGCGCCCGTTCGTCAATGTCTTCGACTCTGATGCTCCATTTGCGGCGGCCGATCCTGGGGGCTGCGCTCCTCGGCGCTGCGACCCTTGGGGGTTCGCTGCTGCTGGCCCAGGGCTGCCGTGCCAGCTCCCTGGTGCATTGGCCGGTGCCTGCCCCGCCGGCGCTGAGCGGCTCCGAGCCGGTGCTCTGGATCGCGCTGGCGGCCCACCTGGGCCCACGGCCGGGCAGCGATCCCGCAGCAGCTCCCCCGTTGACTCTTGAGAGTCAGTCGGGCCCCATGACGCTCACAGAGGTCTCCGGCCGCAAGCTGCAGGGCTCCAGGCTGGAGTTGTTCTGGCGGCGGGTTCCCCTCAAGGAGCCTCTCAATCTCCAGCGCACAGTGCTGGGGCCGTTCCCGAGCTACGAGCGCGCCGAGCAGGTGGCCGAGGCCTGGCGCCAACAGGGGATCAGCGCTGTGATTGCCCGTCCTGGTGACTGGGAGGTCTGGGGCGGTCCCGATGCGCCGCCACCGACCCTTGGAGACATCCGGCTGGCTGCTCGTCAACAGCGGACTCAGATCTCTGAGCGGCTGGTGCTCGCCGTTCGGGAGTCGGGCGGCCTGAGGACCCTGGAGGGCCCTCTGCGGCTGAGCGCGCCTTCAGGGCTGCGCTGGGCCGGCGGGCTCTACCAGGGGCCGTTTCGGCTCCAGGGGGACGCCTATGGCAGCTGGAGCCTGATCGAGCAGGTCCCAGTGGAGCGCTACCTCCTCGGCGTTTTGCCCCACGAGATCGGTGCCCAGGCTCCCGCCGCTGCCCTTCAGGCCCAGGCGGTGCTGGCCCGCACCTGGGCCCTGCGCAACCGTCATCGCTTCAAGGTGGATGGCTATCACCTCTGCGCCGACACCCAATGCCAGGTCTATGCCGACCCCCGCCAGGCGGGCGCGGCTGTGCGCCAGGCGATTGCGGCGACCCGATTCCAGGTGCTGGTCTGGCAGGGGCAACCCATCCATGCGGTTTACCACGCCAGCAATGGCGGAATGGCCGCAGGGTTCGAGGAGGCCTGGGGTGGAGCCCCGCTGCCTTATCTGCAGACCCGCCCCGATGGTCCAGCCCTGTTCGAGCGCCGTTTCGCCGTACCGCTCAAGGAGCCTGCCCGCCTCAGCCAGTTGCTTGAAGAAGGTGACGCGGCCTACGGCGCCGATCACCCGCGGTTCCGTTGGCGGCGCTCCCTGGACCGGGAACGGATCAAGGCGGCCCTCGGTCCCCAGAGCGCTGGCCTCGGCGTGCCCCAACGGCTGACCGTGCTGGCGCGTGGGGCCAGCGGTCGTGTGCTGGCTCTGCAGGTGCAGGGAACTGCTGGCCGGGTGGTGCTGCGCTTCGATGCGATCCGCCGCAGCTTTCGCCAGCTGCCAAGCACCCTGTTTCTGGTGGCGCCGGATGGGCCGGGCCGATGGAGCTTCGTGGGGGGCGGCTTCGGCCATGGTGCCGGGCTGTCCCAGGCCGGGGCCATGGATTTGGCCCGGCGGGGCTGGACGGCAGGCCGGATCCTCCAGCACTACTACGCCGGCACCAAGCTTGAGAGCTCCCAGGGCGTGCTCCTGGATCCTTAAACCGCGGCCCTTAAACTTTGCCAACTTTTGGGTCGGCCATGGCCGTGAACGGCAGCACGGGGACCGATCGCCGACGGGTCAAGGCTTCGTTGTTCCTGATCGCCTGCGTGGCGGCCGGGGTGGCGCCCCATGGTCTCAACGGGGGCCGCAGCGTCCTGCCGGCGCTCAGCTTGACCCTGCTGCTCGGGATCTACAGCTTCCGCACCGTGCTCCTGGGGGCCCGCCGCCGTCAGGGTGAGGCCGACTCAGCCCAGTCCCTTTCGAACCTCGACGGGGACGCAGCCTTGCCGTCCGTCGATGTGGTGGTGGCGGCCCGGGATGAGGAGGCGGTGATCGGTCGCCTGGTGGAGCGCATCGCCCAGCTTCGTTACCCCGCCGGTCGGTTGCAGCTTTGGGTCGTCGATGACGGCAGTGAGGACCGCACCCCCGAACTGCTGGAAGAGCTCAAGCGGCACCATTCTTTTTTGCACCTGGTGCGCCGCAGCCGCGAGGCTGGGGGAGGAAAATCCGGCGCCCTCAACACCGTGCTGGCCCAGCTCAAGAGCCGCTGGATGCTGGTGCTCGATGCCGATGCCCAGCTTCAGAGCGACGTGCTCGAACGGCTGATCCCCTTTGCCGAGCAAGGTCTTTGGTCAGCGGTGCAACTGCGCAAGGCCGTGGTTAACGGAGAGGCCAACCTGCTCGCCCGGGCCCAGGCGATGGAGATGGCCCTTGATGCGGTGGTTCAGCAGGGCCGCCTCGACGGGGGCGGCATCGCTGAACTGCGGGGCAACGGCCAATTGCTGTTGCGGGAGGCGATCCAGGCCTGTGGCGGCTTCAACGAGGCCACCGTCACCGACGATCTTGACCTCAGTTTCAGGCTGTTGCTCGCCGGTCGCTCGATCGGCGTGCTCTGGGACCCACCGGTGCAGGAGGAGGCCGTGCTCAGCCTCCAGGCCCTCTGGCGCCAGCGCCAGCGTTGGGCCGAGGGTGGTCTGCAGCGTTTCTTCGATTACTGGCCAGGGCTGGTGTCCGGGCGCGTCAGCCTCACCGGAAAGCTTGATCTCAGCAGCTTTTTCTTGCTGCAGTACGTGATGCCGGTGGTGGCGGTGGCGGATCTGGCCGCGTCGCTGGTGACGCGGACCCTGCCGGCCTTCTGGCCCCTTTCCCTGGTGGCCCTCGGGCTCTCGGGGGTGGCGATCCTTGAGGCGTGCCAGCGAACCAGCGAGGGCCCGCCCCTGCCTGCGGCCAATCCCGCCACGGTCGCCCTGGCCATCGTTTACCTGCTGCACTGGTTTGTGGTCATTCCCTGGGTCTGCCTGCGTATGGCGGTGCTGCCCAAGCGACTGGTCTGGGCCAAGACCTTGCATCTGGGCAACCTGCCCGAAAGTGATCTGAGCACCCAGGCCTCTTGATTGTCTGGCTGCGGTCCCAGTTCAGCCTGGCTTTGGCTCCTAAAGACTCGCGTGGAGGATGTTCATCACCTCCATGATCGTGCTTGTTTCGTCAGCGGTCAGCTGCAAAGCCTCAGACAGGTGCTCAAGAATGCGCTGTTCTTCCTCCACCAGGGGGCCATCCGAGCGCATGATCTCCGCCGCCATGGCGAAGGCGGTCAGGCGTTGGGACCCATCCAAGACGGCGCCAGCCTCCAGCAACAGGGCTTCGGCACCTTGCTCCTTGAGACTGACAAGTAGATCGTTGAGCAGGGCGATCATCTCCTGGTCGCTGCGTTCCCGGTAGGGGGAGCGGTAGTCGAGGGAGTGGCGCAGGGCACGGGCACCAGCGCTTCCCATGACCCCATCCCAGGCTACGGAGGCCAGGGCGACAGCGGCAAGGGCACGAGAAGAATCCATGGGCACGCTAAGGGCTCAGCCTGGCCTGTCATCGCAGGCTGGGGCCCAAGTTGATGGTGTTGGTTGCAACAGTCCCCCAGACTGAACAGCCGAAGATCGACGAACCCAACAATTTTGACGCTTGGGAAGCCCTCGCTGGCCAGGAGGGCAGCCTTGGTAGCGTTTGTTACCGCAAGGGCGCCGGGCAGCGCCTAGTAGTTTCAGATCTCAAGGGTGGACATGCCAAAAGTCGTCTCCGTTCATTCCTATCGCGGGGGCACCGGGAAGTCGAATTTCACAGCGAATCTGGCGACGACAGTTGCGGCTCAGGGTTATCGGGTCGGCGTGATTGATACCGATGTACCCTCACCAGGCATCCACAACCTGTTCTGCCTTGAGCAAGAGGAGGTAGGCAAAACGCTCAATGATTTTCTTTGGGATGAAGCCTCCATTGCAGAAGCAGCCTACGATGTCAGCGCCAAAGTAGGTGTTGAGCTGCCAGGTCAAATCTTCCTGGTGCCCTCAAGTGTCAACCCCGATGACATTTCACGCATTCTTCAGGTGGGCTATGACGTCAGCAAGATGAACGATGGATTCAGGAATCTTGTTCGAGAGCTCAAGCTTGATTTCCTGTTTATTGATACCCACCCAGGCCTTTCCAAGGAAACCTTTCTCTCAATTGCCATTTCCCATGTTCTATTGTTGATCCTGCGCCCCGATAAACAGGATTACCAGGGAACTGCCGTGACTGTTGACGTGGCCAGGCAGCTGAAGGTCCGGCGCTTGTTGCTGGCGATCAACAAGGCTCACAGTGGACTCAATCTGGAGGCCTTGCGAGTCAAAGTGGCTGAGACCTATGGCGAAGACGTGGCAGGCGTGTTCCCTCTTTCGGAAGATTTTGCTCGCTTGGCCAGTGAGGGTGTTTTCTGCGTGAAGTACCCTGATCACCCACTGACGCAGGAATTCAAGCTGGTTGCTAAGTCCATCATGGAAGGTGGTTAAGTCATGACAGACCTCAAGAGTTTTGTTTCACTTGCGAGCTCTATCAATGCGGTAGCTTCTCCTTTCAGAAGTTATCTCAATGATCTTTATAATAAACACCGTGGCCTCAAAAAAGGCAAGGTAGCGGATTACATTCCCGAGCTCGCGCTGGCGAGCTCTGATTCGTTTGGGATCTGCGTGGTCAGCACAGACGGGCAGACCTTCGAAGTTGGTGACTGCGATCAAACATTTACGATTCAGTCAATTTCTAAGGCTTTCGTTTTTGGTCTTGCCCTTGAAGACCACGGTCGTAAATTTGTGAACAGCAAAGTGGGCATGGAGCCCACTGGGGAAGCCTTCAATTCGATCATCCTTGATGAGGAGACCAACCGCCCTTACAACCCCATGGTTAATTCAGGGGCGATCGCAACCACAGATCTGATCAAGGGTCGCAACGGCACCGAGCGCCTCAAGCGCATCCTCGAGATGTTCGGGCGTTACACCGGCCGCACCCACGACATCAATGTGCCCGTGTTTCTCTCGGAAAAAGAGACGGGTCACCGCAATCGGGCCATGGCTTTTCTGATGCTCAATTTCGCGATGGTCAGCGAAAAGATTGATGAAACTCTGGATCTTTACTTTCAGCAGTGCTCCATGTTGGTCAATGCCAAGGATCTGGCCATGATGTCAGCAACACTGGCCAATGGTGGTGTCAATCCTGTTACGGGCATCCGCGCCATCGAAGAACGCTATGTACAAGATGTCATCAGTCTCATGCTCACCTGTGGCATGTACGATGCGTCGGGAGAATGGGCCTACCGTGTGGGCATTCCAGCCAAGAGTGGAGTCGCCGGTGGGATCACGGCGGTGGCTTCAGGCAAGCTGGGTATCGGTATCTATTCGCCGCCTCTGGATTCCAAGGGAAACAGCACCCGAGGCATTAAGGTCTGTGAGGAGATCTCCCGGGATTTTGGCTTGCACATGTTCAACACGGCCACGCCCAAGCACGACCTTGTCACCTGGATGAATGGAGACCACGACTCCCTTGGCTGGTGAGGGTCGGCATGAACAGGTTGCGACCTCCCTCCATGGTGTCTCAGATGTTGACTGCTGACAGGACCGCTTTGGGCTTGGCTCAGGCTGTTGCAGTCGCTCAACGATCGGCCTTTGACACGCTTATCTGCCTCGGCTATGGAACTCAGTGCTGATGATCAGACGAACCACAAGGCCGTTTCAGCCAGAGGCATGACCACCCAGAACCACCGGCTACCCAGGCTGAGACCGCCCAGGTCGTGGAGTCTTCAAGCCTTTCGCCTGAACCTCCGCACCTATTTGGTGGTTCCTTTTGTGTTGCAGACCGTCGCGACCGTGGGGCTGGTTGGCTTTCTGTCGTTTCGCCATAGCCAGCGGGCTGTCAATGAGTTGGCAGCTCAGCTTCAGGACTCAATCTCCAAGCAAGTTTCAGAGCGGGTCACTAATTTTCTCAATGCTCCTCACCGCGTCAATCAGCTGAATGCGAATGCTGCCAGCCTGGGATTGATCAGCTTTGAAAACATTGAGTTGGCCCGCCCCTTCCTCTGGAAGCAGGTCAATGCCTTCACCGATATCGGCTACACAGGTCTGGTTGATCGCGACGGTCGCTTCATTCGAATTGGTTGGGCTACCAACCGTTTTGCTTCGGGGGAGGAGCCTCAGCTGGCAGTACAGCTCCGGCCAGGCTCGGGAGATCTGCTCTATTACGGGCTAGATCGCGTCGGTAATCCTTCGGATTTGGAGAAGGTTCGCTCCAACTTTGATGCCAAGGATTCTCCCCTTTTCAAGGCCGCAGTTGCCGCCCGTCGCCCCACCTGGGGACCGGTGACGGTCAACTTTGGTTATGACAATCTTCAGTTGAATGCCTTGGCTCCCTACTTTGCTCCTGGTGGCAAGTTCATGGGGGTCTTCAACACGCAGATCAGCTTGGATCAGATCAGTCAGTTTCTGCGTACCTTGAAGGTCAGTCGCAATAGCAAGGTTTATATCTTTGAGCGAACTGGTGAGCTGATTGCCTCCTCTGCGTCTAATCAGCCCTTGATCGTTGGCAAAGGTGACCAAAGGCAACGACTCTTAGCCAGTGAGTCCACGGATCCCATGCTCAAGGGAGCCATGGGCGTGATCGCGTCGAATTTGGGTGGGTACAGTCGCATTTACGAAAGTCATCAATACGAGTTCAGGCTCGATGGCAACAAGGAATTGATGCGGGTTTCACCCCTTGAAGATGGCAAGGGGCTGCAGTGGCTGCTGATGGTGGTCACACCCGAGGCTGATTTCATGGGGCAGATTGAAGCCAATTCCAAGACCACCATCTTCCTTTGCGTTGGTTCGTTGGTGTTTGCGGTGTTTCTCGGACTGGCTTCCTCCCAGTGGGTCACCAATCCGATTGAGAAGATTTCCCAGGCGGCCAGGCGTCTGGCGGGGGGAGACCTTAATCAGACCGTTGATCAAAGTGTGATCATCGAGATTGATCAGTTGGCGGGCTCGTTCAATAATATGACCCATCAACTGCAAGCATCTTTCGCGGCGCTTGAGCAATCGAACCTGGAACTCACCTTGGCTGAGGAGAACTTTCGCAGCATCTTTGAGAATGCTCAAGATGGCATTTTCCAGTCCAGTGTTGAGGGTCGTCTTCTGAGGGCCAATCCGGCCCTTGCGGTGATTTATGGATACGATTCAACTGAGGAATTGCTGGAGTCAGTGAGGGACGTCAATTCTCAGTTTTTCCAGCGGGCTGAGGTGGTCACTGAGCTACAGGAGCAGCTGAAGCGCGATGGCACCTTGACCGATTTTGTGTATACCACCCTCCGGATGGATGGCGCCAGCATCTGGCTGGAATTGGATGCTCGGCTGGTGAAGGATACGGCCGGCAAGACGCTCTATCTGGAGGGCATTGTGCGGGATGTGACCGATCGTAAGTTGCGCGAGGAAGCCCTGGAACGCCAGCTACGCGACCTTAAGGTCGAGATCGATCAAAGTAAGAAGCAGCAGGATGTCGAAAAGTTGACCAGTAGTAAGTACTTCCGCGAGGCCAAGCAGCAGATCGAAGATCTCGATCTTGAAAACTTCTGGTCTTGAGCGCCTTCAGGCTGCTTCTCCATCTTCTAAGGGTCCATCCAAGTCAACGACCTCGCCGTTGAAGAATTCCGCCAGTCGGCGGGCATTTTCATCCAATGGGTTGCGCGTCTGTGCGCCATCAGGCGGGAGGTGCCCAGCCGCTGACGCCGCCTCAGGTGCTTCGTTCGCCGCCCTGGCCCGATCAGGAGTTGGGCCGCTTGGGGTTGGAGCGCTTGCGACGGCTGCCGTCCGTGCTTGTCGTTCAGGGGGAAGGCAAGCGGTACTGGCCTGGGCCGGGGGCTGAGCAGCAGCGGGCACCACTGAGGCGGCCACAGTTGCCGGACCGGACCCCTCCAGGATCAGCTGGCGGGGGCTTCCCAGGGTGGTAGCCACAGCCTTTTCCAGCAGGGGAAGTCGGCTCTGCACCATCGCCATCCAGGTGGTCGCCACCCGCACCACGGCCCGTTGACCATCGAGCCGCACCAGCTCGGCCTGCTGGGAGAGCAACATGCGCGTGGACGGCAGCTCCAGGGCGGCCAGCATCTGTTGCCAGAGCTCGCTCAGGGGGATTTCGCCTTCGGCTGGAGCGGGGGCGGCGATGGCCCTGGCTGGCGCTGGGGCGGCCTCGGCCAGGGTCTCTGCTGCCGCTGGCACGGGTATCGCTGGCGCAGGTACCGCCGGGAGAGTGGCGGTGCGCGCGTCGATTCGTACCGGGGCAGCTGCTGTTGCGGGCGCTGGCACTTTGCTGGCCAAGGCCGCAGCATGACCCTGCGGCGGTTCCGCCAGCAGCCCCAGAAGCAGCACCTCCAGCCACAGCCTGGGCTGAACGCTTTGCCGCAGTTGTTGCTCGCTTCCCTTGAGCTGGCTTTGCCAGCGCAGCAACCGGTCGGGGGCAATGGCGGCGGCCAGGGGCGGCAGCCGGGGCCTGAACTGGGGTGAGAAGCTGCTCAATTCGGGGCGATCAGGGGCCACCCGCGCCAGCACAAGATCCCTGAGCAACCCCGCCAGGCCCTGGAGCACGGCGCCGGGCTCCCGTCCCCGCTCCAGCAGCCGGCGGGTGGCTTCGATCACCCCCAGCGGTTCACCTGCCGCCAGCGACTCCGCAAGTTCCAGCAGGTCCTGTTCGGGCACGGCCCCGAGCAGATCCCACACGGCCGCGGCCTCAATCGGTGCCGGCAGAAGGCTCAGTTGATCCAGCAGGCTCTCGGCATCCCGCAGGCCCCCCTGGGCCCGCTGGGACACCACGTGCAGGGCCTCGGCGGTGATGCCGATGGATTCGGCCCCAGCGATGAAGCGCAGGTGGGTCTCGAGGGCCTCCAGGGGGATGCGGCGGAAATCGAAACGCTGGCAGCGCGAAAGGATCGTGGGCAGCACCCGCTGCGGGTCCGTGGTGGCCAGCACGAACACCACCCGCGGCGGTGGCTCCTCGAGGGTCTTGAGCAGGGCGTTGAAGGCCGCCGTGGAGAGCATGTGGCATTCGTCGACCACATAGACCTTCCAGCGGGCCTGCACCGGCGCGAAGCGGGAACGCTCGATCAGCTCGCGGATGTTGTCGACACCGGTGTTGGAGGCGGCGTCGATCTCGATCACATCGAGGGCCATGCCGGCGGCGATGGAGGTGCAGAGGGAACAGGTGCCGCAGGGCTCCGCTGTCGGCCCTTCGCTGGCCAGGCAATTGAGGGAGCGGGCGAGGATCCGCGCACTGGAGGTCTTGCCGGTGCCGCGGGGACCGCTGAACAGGTAGGCCGGCGCGATCCGGTTCTGCTGCAGCGCCTGGGTGAGGGTGGCCGCGATCGCCTCCTGCCCCACCAGCTGGTCGAACCGCTGGGGCCTGTACTTGTGGTGCAGCGGCTGGTAAGGGCTGGCCTGGGTCATCGGTCTGTCCCTGGGGTGGCCAAGGGCTCGAGGTTACTCAGGCTTGCCGGCCTCCAGCAGACGATTGAGCTTCCCTTCCAGTTCCTCCACGCTGGTGAGCTGGTCGGCCAGGGTGCGGGCCGTCCGCAGCAGCCCTTCGTTGACGGAGGTCTGGCCTCCTCCCCACCACGGCTCCGCCTGGGCCAGTTCCTTCTCCAGGCGCTCCTGCAGCATCAGCCGCAGGGCGTCCAGCTGCTCAAGGCTGCGCTGGGCCAGCTCCCGGCCGCGCTCGAGCTGTTCGCCATCGAGGTTGAGCCCCTGGCGCAACAGCAGGCGCACCCCGGCCATCAGGGCCGCGGGCATGAACTGGCCGATGGCCAGGGCACCGAGGCTGCCGGTGTGGAGCCAGTCCTCGACCTGGACGCTGCGGTGTCGACCGGTCTTGCACCAGATCGCGAAGTGCTCACAGTTGTTGAACAGCAGGTTGTAGCGCTGCTCCCCGAGTCTCCCCATGGCCCGTCGCAGGGTCACCCCTGGGGGTGAGGCGTCCCCATAGGGCACCACGATCAGAGGCTGGCCGTGGCTGAACTCCTCCACCGGGCTGCGCAGAATCTGGCGCCCTTCCAGGTAATGGGCCACGGTGCCATCCCCCAGATCGATTCCGTGGTGGTTGAACAGACCGTGCTGGCGTGGGGCCTGCAGGTGGTCGGCGGCGGCCAAGGCGTAACGGGGGAGCGAGGTGCTCTCAGCTTCGCCCTGACGCGCCAGTGACCCCAGGGCCAGTGGGGTGGGGATTGCCGTTCGGGCCGGGGTTCAGGCCGAGGCCTGGGCGTCGCGGTCGCCAGGGGCAAGGGGCAGCACCTTGGCTTTGGTGCGCTGCTCCACCAGTTCCTGGGTGACGGTGAAGGTCTTGAGGTCCTGGTTGGAGGGAAGGTCGTACATCAGATCGAGCATCAGTTCCTCGACGATGCCCCGCAGGGCCCGGGCGCCGGTGCGCCGGCGGTGGGCCTCCTTGGCAATGGCCTCCACCGCCTCGGGCTCAAACTCCAGTTCGACGTTGTCCATGCTCAGCAGCGTCTGGAATTGTTTGACCAGCGCATCGCGGGGTTCGGTGAGGATCGCCTTGAGGGCACGGGTATCGAGGGGTTCGAGCACGGCGCTCACGGGAAGGCGGCCGATGAATTCAGGAATCAGGCCATAGCGCACCAGATCGTCGGGCTCCAGGTGGCGCAGGGCGTGGGCCGCCAGGTGCTCGCGGCTGCTGCGGGTGCGGCCACGACCATCGGTGGGCAGAAAGCCGATGGCGTTGCGGCCGAGCCGCTTCTGCACCACCTCATCGAGGCCGACGAAGGCACCCCCGCAGATGAACAGGATCTGACTGGTGTCGATCTGAATGCAGTCCTGGTAGGGATGCTTGCGGCCCCCCTGGGGCGGCACGTTGGCCACGGTGCCCTCCAGCATCTTGAGCAGTGCCTGCTGCACCCCCTCGCCGGAGACATCACGGGTGATCGAGGCGTTCTCGCTCTTGCGGGCGATCTTGTCGATCTCATCGATGTAGATGATCCCGCGCTGGGCCTGTTCCACATCCAGATCGGCCTTCTGCAGGAGCCGCAGCAGGATGTTCTCGACGTCCTCGCCGACGTAGCCGGCTTCGGTGAGGGTGGTGGCATCCGCCACCGCAAAGGGCACGTCGAGCAGTTCGGCCAGGGTCTGGGCCAGCAGAGTCTTGCCGCAGCCTGTGGGGCCGATCAGCAGGATGTTCGACTTGTGCAGGCGGGTGGCGCTGCGATCGGTTTCTCCCTGGCCGTCCCCCTGCCAGGCCAGGCGTTTGTAGTGGTTGTAGACCGCCACCGCCAGTACCTTCTTGGCCTCCTCCTGGCCCACCACCTGCTGATCCAGGAAGGCCTTGATCTCCTGGGGTTTGGGGACGGTGGCCAGGGTGGGGGCTGGCTTGGAACTTTTCTTGGCCGGTGCCTTGCGCGAACCTTCCAAAGCCGAGCGAGCGGAACTGCCTTGGGTTTCCACCAGCTCCTCGTCAAGGATCTCGTTGCAGAGATCGATGCACTCGTCGCAGATGTAGACCCCTGGCCCGGCGATCAGCTTGCGCACCTGCTCCTGGGACTTGCCACAGAACGAGCACTTGAGATGGGCGTCGAACTTGGCCATCGCGCGGGATGTTGCGTTCTGAGGGGAGAGGGGAGGCCCTGAGGCTCTGGATCAGCCGGGGGAGGCGGCTGGGCTCGGGTGTTTCAGGATCAGATGGGATGGGCCTCTTCCATCACACGATCAATGAGACCGTATTCAACCGCCTCCGCAGGAGAAAGAAAGTAGTCGCGATCAGTGTCTTCGGTGATCTTGTCGAGCGGCTGGCCGGTGTGCTCGGCCATCAGGCCGTTGAGGGTTTCCTTGAGGAAGAGGATCTCCTTGGCCTGGATCTCGATGTCGACGGCCTGGCCCTGGGCCCCACCCAGGGGCTGGTGGATCATGATCCGGGCGTTGGGCAGGGCCAGGCGCTTGCCCTTGGCGCCGCCGGAAAGCAGAAAGGCCCCCATGCTGGCCGCCAGGCCATAACAGATGGTCACCACATCCGGAGCCACCTGCTGCATGGTGTCGTAGATGGCCAGCCCCGAGGTCACCGAGCCACCGGGTGAGTTGATGTAGATCTGAATGTCCTTTTCCGGGTCCTCGGCTTCGAGGAACAGCAGCTGGGCCACCAGCGAATCGGCGACCCCGTCATTGATGTCGGTGCCCAGGAAGATGATGCGCTCCCTCAGCAGGCGGGAGTAGATGTCGAAGGCGCGATCACCGCGGCCGGATTGCTCCACCACCGTGGGAAGGATCCCTGGGGAAGACACCGGCCGAGGCCCGTGCCAGCGGTTCGAGATCGGGTGGGATTGAAAAGCCTGGATCACGCGGGCGCCGGCAGCGGGTAAGGGAGTGAATTCAATCTATTCGGCCCCACTGGAGGGGGAGAGCCGCTGGGAGGAGTCAGCCGTCGGCCCCCTTGGCCTTGCCGCCCTTTTCGGATTGGTTGTCCTTGTCGCCCTTGTCGGCTTTGCCCTTGGTTTTGGCCTTCGCCTTGGCCGGTCTGTCATCAGCTTGACCCTCAGGGCTGTCGCCTTCGCTGGCGGGGGCCTTTTCGCTCAAGGTGCTGTGGGTTTCCAGCCAGTTCAGCAGCTTGTCCCGCAGCAGGTCTTCGCTCACCGCTTCCCGCAGGCGGGCCGGGTCGATGCTGGCGCTGTCGCTGAAGCCCTGGCTCAGCTCCTTGACCTTGGCATTGATCTCCTCGGCCTCCAGGGCGATCGATTCGGCAGCGGCCAGGGCCTTGAGGGCCAGGCTGCGGCGCAGGCGTTCCTCGGCTTCGGGCCTGGAGGTCTCCTGGAGGCTGCGCACCAGCTCGGGGGTGAACAACTTCTTGATGTCCATGCCCTGCTGGGCGATCTGGCTGGCGGTCTGCTCGAGCAGGGAGCGGATCTCCCGCTGGATCAACGTCTCGGGCAACTCCACCTCCAGCTCCACCACCAGGGCCTTGAGCAGGGCGTCCTGGCGGTTGCCCTTGGCCCGGCGCTCGGCGTCCTCCCGCAGCCGGGTCTCCAGGTCGGCGCGCAGCTCAGCCAGGGTGGTCTTGTCACTGGCCTGCTGGGCGAAGGCGTCATCGAGGGCCGGCAGTTCGCGGCTCTTGAGTTCTGTCAGGGTGATCTCGAACGAGGCCCCGCGGCCGCGGGCCTCCTCCTGGGGGTATTCCTCGGGGAAGGTGCAGCTGACGGTGCGGGTCTCGCCGATCGCCTGGCCCAGGATCCCCTCGACGAAGCCGGGGATCATGCGGCTCTCCTCCAGCTCCACCTCGAGGGCCTCGCCGCTGCCGCCGCTGATCGCCTCGCCGGTGTCCGTGAAGGTACCGGCGAAACTGACCACCGCCACATCGCCGCTGGCGGCGGCGCGGCCCTCCAGGGGCACCAGGGTGGCCAGCTGCTTGCGGGACTGCTCGATCAGTTCATCCACCCGGGCCGGGTCATAGGCCACCGCTTCGGCTTCGGCCACCAGCCCCTTGGTGGCACGCAGCTTCGGGGTGGGCTCCACATCGAGCTCGAGGGTGAGGGTGAGCTCCTCGCCTGGGTTGAAGCGCTCCAGCAGGGTGTCGAAGCCTTCACTCAGCTCCGGACTGCCGAGCGCTTCGATTTTTTCCTGGGCCAGGGCATCCCGCCAGACGCTGTCGACCAGGTCTTCGAGGGCAGTGGCGCGCACGCGCAGGGGGCCGATCTGTTGCAGCAGCACGGGGCGGGGCACCTTGCCCTTGCGGAAGCCCGGCAGACGCACCGTGCGGCTCAACTTCTCCACGGCCGCGTCATAGCTGGCCTGGCTGCGGCCGGCGGGAATGGCCACCTCCAGTGCCACCCGGCTGGCGGGCCTGGGGCTGGTCGTGACCTTCAAGGCGGTGCTCATGGAAGGAGGGGATCGGCAGGGCAGCCTGTGATCCTAGAAAGTGGCCCTCTCGCCAAGGGACGCTCGGCCACGTATTGTTGATCACAATCATTCTGAAGATTCCCTCTGGGCCGGCACCTCCCCCAGCGTCCTTCAGTTGATCCCAGCTTTCACCTCCTTCTCGTCCGCCCCCGCCACCCCCAGACCCGACCCGAACCGCTCCACCCCCACCATCCCCCTCCAGCTCTGAATTCCTGCTGCTACGGGCTGGTTTTGATTGATGTCGCTGTTTCACCCCGTTGTCCGTTTCCGCCCACTCCCGATCCCTGCCTGAGCGCCCCCTGCGCGTCGTTGTCCTCGGTGCCACCGGAGCGGTGGGACAGGAGCTGCTCGCCCTGCTGAGCGAGCGACAGTTTCCGGTGGCCGAGTTGATCCTGCTCGCCTCCCCCCGCTCCGCCGGCCAGACGGTCCAATGGAAGGGTCAGACCCTCACGGTTCAGCCCGTGAGCGCCGCCGCCTTCGAGGGGGTGGATCTGGTGCTGGCCTCCGCCGGAGGCTCGGTGTCGAAGCAGTGGGCACCGCTGGCGGCCGCGGCCGGCGCTGTGGTGATCGACAACTCCAGCGCCTTCCGCCTCGATCCCACCGTGCCCCTGGTGGTGCCGGAAGTGAACCCCGAGGCCGCTTTCGAGCACAGGGGCATCATCGCGAACCCCAACTGCACCACGATCCTGCTCACCCTGGCCCTGGCCCCCCTGGCCGCCCGCCGCCCGATCGAACGGGTGGTGGTCAGCACCTATCAGTCGGCCAGCGGCGCCGGGGCCCGGGCCATGGAGGAGCTGCGGGAGCTCAGCCGCACAGTGCTCGATGGGGGCGAACCGGTGAGTGCGGTGTTGCCCCACTCCCTGGCCTTCAACCTCTTCCTGCACAACTCTCCTCTTGAGGCCAATGGCTATTGCGAGGAGGAACTGAAGATGCTCAACGAGACCCGCAAGATCATGGGCTTGCCCGATCTGCGTCTGTCGGCCACCTGTGTGCGGGTGCCGGTGCTGCGGGCCCATTCCGAGACGGTCAACATCCAGTTCCGTGAACCCTTCCCGGTCGAGGAGGCCCGCACCCTGCTGGCGGCGGCGCCGGGGGTTGAGCTGATCGAGAATTTCGAGACCAACCGCTTCCCCATGCCCACCGACGTCACCGGCCGGGATCTGGTGGCGGTGGGTCGCATCCGCCAGGACCTCAGCGATCCCCATGCGCTCGAGTTATGGCTCTGCGGTGATCAGATCCGCAAAGGAGCGGCCCTGAATGCGATCCAGATCGCCGAAGCGCTGCGCTCCCCTGAAGCGCTTGCTGGCGCCGGAGTGTTGAGTGCTGGAGGTGTGGCTTGAGCCCATTGGCGTCCAGCCCGATTCCCTTCGGCCGCGTGCTGACGGCGATGGTGACCCCCTTCGCGGCCGATGGCTCTGTGGATCTGGATCTGGCGGCGCGGCTGGCGTGTCACCTCACGGCCCAAGGGTCCGATGGCCTGGTGGTCTGCGGCACCACCGGCGAATCGCCCACCCTCAGCTGGGATGAGCAGCACCGCCTGTTTTCAGCGGTGAAGGGGGCGGTGCCCGCCGAGGTCAAGGTGCTCGCGGGAACCGGCAGCAACTGCACCGCCGAGGCGGTCGAGGCGGTGGCCCAGGCGGCAGAGCTGGGGGCCGATGGTGCCCTGGTGGTGGTGCCTTACTACAACAAGCCTCCCCAGGCTGGCCTGGCGGCGCACTTCCGGGCCATCGCCGAAGCGGCCCCCCAGCTGCCGCTGATGCTTTACAACATCCCTGGCCGCACCGGTTGCAGCCTGGCTCCCGAGACCACGGCCCTGCTGCTGGATCTGCCCAACGTGGTCAGCTTCAAGGCCGCCAGCGGCAGCACCGAGGAGGTCAGCCTGCTGCGTCAGCACTGCGGCAGCCGCCTGGCGATCTACTGCGGCGACGACGCCCTCACCCTGCCCATGCTCGCGGTGGGCGCGGTGGGTGTGGTGAGCGTGGCCAGCCATCTGGTGGGGCCCCAGATCCATCAGCTGGTGAGCGCCTTCCTGGCCGGCGATCACGCCACTGCCCTCGCCCTGCACGACCAATTGCTTCCCCTGACCCGGGCCCTGTTCAGCACCACCAACCCAATCCCTGTGAAGGCGGCGCTCGAGCTGTTGGGTTGGCCCGTGGGTGCGCCTCGCCTACCGCTCGTTTCCGCTGAAAGCGATGTTCGTGACCGATTAACCACCGCCCTCGCTGCCCTGCGTCCTACCTGACGCCAAGGCTTCGCTTCACGCGCTTCGTTTCAGCTTCAGCGACAGATTTGCCCCTCACCTCATACCCGGAACCTTCCGGACCTTTCCACGATGACAGTCAGCAACAACGGCAAAGCCAACGGCTCCCCCAAGCAACCCGGCCTGCGGGTGATTCCCCTCGGCGGCCTGCATGAGATCGGCAAGAACACCTGTGTCTTCGAGTACGGCGATGACCTGATGCTGGTGGATGCCGGTCTGGCCTTCCCCAGCGATGGCATGCACGGGGTCAACGTGGTGCTGCCCGACACGAGCTACCTGCGCGAGAACCAGAAGCGCATCCGGGGCATGATTGTGACCCATGGCCACGAGGATCACATCGGTGGCATCCCTCACCACCTCAAGAACTTCAACATCCCCGTCATCTACGGCCCCAGGCTGGCGATGTCGATGCTGCAGGGGAAGATGGAGGAAGCGGCCGTCACTGATCGCACCATCATCAAGACCGTGAGCCCGCGGGATGTGGTGCAGGTCGGGCAGCATTTCAAGGTGGAGTTCATCCGCAACACCCACTCGATTGCTGACAGCTTCTCCCTGGCGATCACCACCCCGGTTGGGGTGGTGGTGTTCACCGGTGATTTCAAGTTCGATCACACCCCGGTAGATGGCGAATACTTCGACATCCAGCGCATGGCCCACTACGGCGAGCAGGGGGTGCTGTGCCTGTTCAGCGATTCCACCAACGCCGAAATTCCTGGCTTCACACCCCCGGAGCGGGCTGTGTTCCCGAACCTTGATCGCCACATCGGCGCCGCCGAAGGTCGGGTGATCGTCACCACCTTCGCCAGTTCGGTGCACCGGGTCTCGATGATCCTGGAGCTGGCGCTCAAGCATGGCCGCAAGGTGGGCCTGCTCGGCCGCTCGATGCTCAATGTGATCGCCAAGGCGCGTGAGTTGGGTTACATCCGCTGCCCCGATGAGCTGTTCGTGCCGATCAAGCAGATCCGTGATCTGCCCGACCGCGAGACCCTGCTGCTGATGACCGGCAGCCAGGGCGAGCCGCTGGCGGCCCTGAGCCGCATTTCCCGCGGCGAGCACCCCCAGGTGCAGGCGAAGAGCACCGACACGATCATTTTTTCGGCCAGCCCGATCCCTGGCAACACCATCTGCGTGGTCAACACCATCGACCGGCTGATGATGCTCGGCGCCAAGGTGGTCTACGGCAAGGGTGAGGGCATCCACGTCTCCGGCCACGGCTGCCAGGAGGATCACAAGCTGATGTTGGCGCTCACTCGACCGAAGTTTTTCGTGCCCGTGCACGGTGAGCACCGCATGCTCGTGTGCCACTCCAAGACCGCCCAGTCGATGGGTGTGCCAGCCGACCACATCCTGATCATCGACAACGGCGACGTGGTCGAACTCAGCCCCGATTCGATCCGTAAGGGCGATCCGGTCAAGGCGGGCATCGAGCTGCTGGATGCCTCCCGCAACGGCATCGTCGATGCCCGGGTGCTCAAGGAGCGCCAGCAATTGGCGGAAGATGGCGTGATCACCCTGCTGGCTGTGATCAGCACCGACGGCGTGATGGCGGCCCCGCCCCGGGTCAACCTTCGGGGGGTGGTCACCACGGCCGATGCCCGCAAGTTGTCCCTCTGGGCTGAGCGGGAGATCACCTGGGTGCTGGAGAACCGCTGGAATCAGCTGGCCCGCAACACCGGAGGCAAGGCCCCCGATGTCGATTGGGTGGGTGTGCAGCGGGAGATTGAGGTGGGCCTGCAGCGGCGCCTGCGCCGGGAGCTCCAGGTGGAGCCACTGATCATCGCCCTGGTGCAGCCCGCTCCCGGTGGCACGCCGGCCTACAAGGGTCGCGCCGAGGCCGAACCCGACAGCCGTCCGGCACCACGGGGTGGCCGCTCCGGCGGCCGCGACCGTGATGGAGCTGTCCCCCGTCCCCAGCCCGTCCATGGCGCGCCCGTGCGCCAACTGGTGACCGCTGCAGCACCCACTGCTGCCGCAGCCACGTCGTCATCGGCCTCAGCCGTGGCGGCTCCGGTCTCCGCTTCCGTGGCCCAACCCACGGCGACCGCCACACCGGTGCGGGAGCAGGAGCCTGAGATGCCTGCCAACCGCACACGTCGCCGCCGTTCCACCGCTGCAGGCTGAGACCCAGGCAAAGAGGGGAGGGGCCATGCCCCTCCCTCCAAGGGGTAACTAGCGCAGGATCACCCGCAGCCGTCCCTTGGCCAGCTGCGACAGTTCCTCGGCACTGAAGGAGGAAGCCTGCTTAGCGGGGGGTTCGCTGGTGCGGGGGGTCGGATCTTCGACCACAACCTTGGCATCGACGATCCCGTCGTCAGCGGAGCTTGGAACCTCCTCTGCTGTTTCGACCAGATCCGGCTCACTCGCCGGGCTCAGGTCTTGTGGAATCTTGAACGGGTCAGCAAAGTCCTGGGGAGCGGAAGCGGTGGCCGGGGCTTGATCACCTGTCAACCACGGCATGGCGGGGGCTGCGGCTCCGGCGGCCAGGGTCCCGGATACTGCGGTCTCGAAGGGGGGGGCACTCGCCACGGGAGCGGGTTTGGACCTCTCGCTGGCGCAGATGTCGAGCCCCTGCCGGGCCAGGTCGCGGTAGGTGGTTTCCTGGCTTGTTTCCACCACTTGGCCGTAGTAGGCGGCGGCTGCGTCGTATTGCTTGAGCCCGTAGAGGTTGATGTGGCCGCTGAGTAACTGCAGGCGTGAATACTGCAGATCGTCGGCGTCCTCTGGTCGATCTTTGAGCAGCGCTTCCGCCTGGTTGAGGGCATCTTTGAACTGGCCCTGGCTATAGGCTCGCTCAACGTCGATATAGGACTCCTGAAAGGGTTTGGCCATCAGTTCTCGGGTTGATCGGGACGTGTCTCGGGCCGCCGTTCGGCCGGGGGCGGCTGGAGGCGAATCTCCATCCTGTCCCAGCACAGCCGCCAGCCCCTTGGCAGATCAAGGCTGCCGGGCCCACCGCCCGGTTGCAAGCGTTGTTGCAGATCCTCCAGTTGCAGGGCCGCCAGGACATGGCCGCTTTGGAGCCGCAGCCATTGGGCCAGGAGATGGCACTGACTGGCGCGCGAGAGCGTCGTCAGGCTGGGGCGCCTCAGCGCCAGGGGGTCCGCCCCGGGGTGCAGCGCCGCCAGGGCCAGGGGCAGCAGCTCCTCCAGGGGATTCCCCTCCTGCTCCAGGCGCTCGGCCAGGGCGGCCAGGCGCCGGCCGGCGCCGGGATGCAATTCCTCAAGAACGGGCAGCACCTGCTGACGGACCCGGTTTCGGCCGTAGGTCAGGGAGGCGTTGCTGGGATCAACCCACACCGGCACACCGTGTTCAGCGCAGAAGTGGCCGGTTTCAGCCCGGCTCACCCCCAGCAGCGGGCGCACCAGCTGGATCGGATCGAGCAGGGGCCGGCAGCGCCGCAGGCTGCTGAGGCCCCGCAGGTGGGCCCCCCGGGCCAGATGCAGCAGGAGGGTCTCGGCCCGATCGTCGGCGGTGTGGCCCGTGAGCACCCGGTGGCAACCCCGTGAAGCGGCCTGGCAGGCCAGGCGCTCGTAGCGCCAGCGGCGCGCCGCGGCCTCGCTGCAGGGACCGGCATCGGCTCGCTCGATCAGCAGCTCAAGACCCGCCTCCCCCGCCCAGCGGCGCAGACCCTCGGCCTGGGAGGCCGAACCGGGATGCCAGCCGTGGTCCCCATGCCAGAGCAGCAGGGCCCAGCCGTGCAGGCGCCGCAGGTCCAGCAGCAGCCGGGCGAGGGTCATCGAGTCCTGGCCACCGGAGACGGCCAGCAGCAAGCGTTCACCGGCCGGCAGCAACGCGGGCCGCCGCAGCAATTCCTTGTGCAGACGGCCGTGCAGGGGGCTCCAGGGGCAGGAGTCCGGGGGATTGGATGGGAGAATCGCTGTCATCTGCCTGCGTTGCTGATGTCCCGTCTCACCAGCCTGCCTACCGCCCTGCTGTGCGCGCTGGAGACGCGACAACTGCTGAAGGTGATCGCCGGACTGACCAATTTTGACGCCGCTTCGGTGCGGCGCATTGCCCGGGCAGCCGCCGCCGGTGGCGCCGATCTGCTCGACATCGCCTGTGACCCCGAGCTGGTGCGGGCCGCGACCGAGGCCTCTGGCCTGCCGATCTGCGTCTCTGCGGTCGATCCCGAGCTGTTCCCTGCCGCTGTGGCCGCCGGCGCGGCCTTGGTGGAGATCGGCAACTTCGATGCCTTTTATCCCCAGGGCCGTGTGTTCGGGGCCGAGGAGGTTCTGGAACTCACCCGCCGCACCCGTGCCCTGCTGCCGCAGGTGGTGCTGTCGGTGACGGTGCCCCACGTGCTCAGCCTCGATCTGCAGGAGCAGCTGGCGATCGATCTGCAGGCGGCCGGCGCCGACCTGATCCAGACCGAGGGGGGCACCAGCGCCAGGCCGTTCAGCCCCGGAGCGCTTGGCCTGATCGAGAAGGCCGCCCCCACCCTGGCGGCGGCCCATGCCCTCAGCCGGGTGGTGGAGCTGCCCGTGCTCTGTGCCTCCGGCCTCTCGGCGGTGACCCTGCCGATGGCGATCGCGGCCGGGGCCTCCGGTGTGGGTGTGGGCTCGGCCGTCAACCGGCTGGGCGATGAGCTGGCCATGGTGGCGGTGGTGCGCTCCTTGAGGGAAGCCCTCAGCGGTGCGGTCCTGGCTCCGATCGGCGCCATTTCGTAACGGCCTGTCGAGCGGAGGTGTAGGCGGCCTTTGATGTTGCTTACCCTCAGCGAAGCCTGCCTGTTGATCCATGGGTGCTTTCGTCTGGCTGTTGCAGTGGCCGATCCGGGCGGTTGTTCTGCTGCTGGTGGGTTGGTTACCCCTCGGCATCGAGCTGGAGAACTTCGGCACCGCCATGCTTTCGGCGGTGGTGATCGGCCTGCTCGGCACGCTGTTGATCTGGCCCCTGAAATTGCTTCTGGCCTTGCCCTGGGCCCTCACCAGCCTCGGGGGCCTGGTGACCCCGATCAGCGCCCTCTACAACTGGGTGATCACGGTGGTGCTGTTCGGCCTGGCGGCCTGGCTGATCCCCGGGTTCCGGCTCAAGAACGGCCTGGTGAGCGCCATCCTCGGCGCCGTGGTCTACAGCGTGGTCAGTGCCCTGATTCTGCGGGCCCTGGGGCTTGAGGTGGGCTTCACCAGGGTGGCGGCCCTGGCCGGCGGGGCGGTCGCCTGAAGCTCCGGCAGGGCCTCTGTTTCCTAGAGTCGAAGGCCGCCAACCAGGCATCGCCTGGATCCCCCGGGCATGGCCCGTTTCCAGCTCGAGGCTCCCTACACCCCCAAAGGGGATCAGCCCGCCGCCATCAAGGCCATGGTGCGGGCGGTGGACGCCGGCGAGCGCTACCAGACCCTGCTGGGGGCCACCGGCACCGGCAAGACCTTTTCGATCGCCAACGTGATCGCCCAGACCGGGCGTCCCACCCTGGTGCTGGCCCACAACAAGACCCTGGCGGCCCAGCTCTGCAATGAGTTGCGGGAGTTTTTCCCCAACAATGCCGTCGAATATTTCATCTCCTACTACGACTACTACCAGCCCGAGGCCTATGTGGCTGTCTCGGACACCTACATCGCCAAGACCGCCTCGATCAACGAGGAGATCGACATGCTGCGCCACTCGGCGACCCGCTCGCTGTTCGAGCGCAAGGATGTGATCGTTGTGGCCTCGATCAGTTGCATCTACGGCCTGGGAATCCCTTCGGAATACCTCAAGGCCGCCGTTCAGTTCCGGGTGGGTGAAACCCTCAACCTGCGCACCTCCCTTCGGGAGCTGGTCAACAACCAGTACAGCCGCAATGACACCGAAGTGGCCCGCGGCCGTTTCCGGGTTCGGGGCGACGTGCTCGAGATCGGCCCAGCCTATGAGGACCGGCTGGTGCGCATCGAGTTGTTCGGCGATGAGGTGGAGGCGATTCGCTACGTGGATCCCACCACGGGCGAGATTCTGCAAAGCCTTGAGGCGGTGAACATCTACCCCGCCAAGCACTTCGTCACCCCCAAGGACCGGCTTGAGGCGGCGATCGCCGCCATCCGTGCCGAACTCCATCAGCGGCTGGATCAACTCAACAGTGTGGGCAAGCTGCTGGAGGCCCAGCGGCTGGAGCAGCGCACCACCTACGACCTGGAGATGCTCAAGGAGGTGGGTTACTGCAATGGCGTCGAGAACTACGCCCGCCATCTGGCCGGGCGCGAAGCAGGGACCCCGCCCGAGTGCCTGATCGATTACTTCCCCGACGACTGGCTGCTGGTGGTGGATGAGAGCCATGTCACCTGCTCTCAGCTGCAGGCCATGTACAACGGCGACCAGAGCCGTAAGCAGGTGCTGATCGAGCACGGCTTTCGCCTGCCCTCGGCCGCCGACAACCGGCCACTCAAGGCCGAGGAATTCTGGGAGAAGGCCCACCAGACAATCTTCGTCTCCGCCACTCCGGGTCAACTGGAGCTCGATCGCAGCGTCGGTCAGGTGGTCGAGCAGGTGATCCGCCCCACCGGAGTGCTCGACCCGATCGTGGAAGTTCGCCCCACCGAGGGCCAGGTGGACGATCTGCTCGGGGAGATCCGGCTACGGGCCGACAAGGGGGAGCGCTCCTTGATCACCACCCTGACCAAGCGCATGGCCGAGGACCTCACTGATTACCTGGCCGAAAACGGCGTGCGTGTGCGTTACCTGCATTCGGAAATCCACTCGATCGAACGAATCGAGATCATCCAGGACCTGCGCAACGGGGTGTTCGACGCCCTGGTGGGGGTGAACCTGCTGCGGGAGGGTCTCGATCTGCCGGAGGTGTCGTTGGTGGCGATCCTCGATGCCGACAAGGAGGGCTTCCTGCGCGCCGAGCGCTCCTTGATCCAGACCATCGGCCGGGCCGCTCGCCACGTGGAGGGACTGGCGTTGCTCTACGCCGAAAATCTAACCGTCTCGATGGCCAAGGCGATCTCTGAAACCGAGCGGCGGCGTGAGATCCAGCACGCTTACAACACGAAGCACGGCATCACCCCAACGCCGGCGGGTAAGCGGGCCGGCAATTCGATTCTTTCGTCCCTGGAGCTCTCGCGCCGCCTCAGCGACGATCAGTTGGAGCAGGCCACCGAGGAGGCCCTGCATGAGACGGTGCCTTTGGATGCCCTGCCGGAGTTGATCACCCAGCTGGAAGACAAGATGAAGGCCGCCGCCAAGAACCTGGAGTACGAAGAGGCGGCCGGCCTGCGGGACCGCATCAAACAGCTGCGCCAGAAGCTGGTGGGCAAGCGCTGAGCAGTCGGCAGCCGCAGCTCACACCGGAGCAGCCGTTCCCTCGGCCCGGTGCATGGCGATTCCCCCCAGGCCGAAGCGGGCATGCACCGCCCGCAGGGCCCCCTCCCCATCCTTCTCGGCCACCACACAGCTGGTGCGGATTTCGCTGGTGGCGATCATCTCGATGTTGATCCCTGCGTCCGCCAGGGCGCGGAACATGCGCGCCGCCGTGCCGGGGGTGCAGGGCATGCCTGCCCCCACGGCACTGACCCGGGCGATCGCCTGACCCTGCTCAAAGCGGGCGCCACTCCACTGGGCCAGCACCGGTGCCAGGGCGATGCGGGCGCGCTCCAGGTCGTCGCGGCGCAGGGTGAAGCTCATGTCGCGGCGGCGATCCTCGCCATCGCCACGGGTGCGCTCCGACTGCACGATCGCATCGAGGCTGATGCCGGCATCGGCCAGGGCCCGGCAGACCTGGGCCGCCGTACCGGGCCGGTCGGGCAGCAGACGCGTGGCCACCTGGGCCTGGTCGCGGTCGAGGGCCACCCCCCGCACCGCCGGATCCCCGAGGCCGCAGGGGGGTGGGTTGAGCTGGATCTGGTGATCGGCGAGCTCGAAGGCGGCGGCGGCCGCCCTGAGGGCCTTGGTGGCCTGGTCTCCCTCCACCAGGCAGCTCACCTTCACCTCGCTGGTGGCGATCATGCGCAGGTTGATGCCGGAGCGAGCCAGGGTGTCGAACAGCCGGGCCGCCACCCCAGGGCGGCCGAGGATCCCCGCGCCGGAGATGCTCAGCTTGGCGAGGCCCCCCTGGGCGGTGAGGGCACAGTCGGCGGCCCCGGTGGCGTTCAGCAGCAGCTGGCAGACCTCCCTGGCTCTGTCCAGCTGGGAGGCGGCGAGGGTGAAGGCGATGTCGTTGGTGGCCCCCTCCTGGGTGGCCTGCACGATCAGGTCCACGTTCAGGCCAGCGGCCGAGAGCGCCTCGAACAGCCGCGCGGCCACCCCCGGTTCGTCGGGCACCAGGGAGAGGGCGATCACCGCCTGGCCCACCTCCAGCTGCGCCCCGTCCACCGGTTTGCCCAGTTCCAGCCCCTCGCTGCCGATCGGCCGGCCCGGCCCACTGGTGAGCAGGGTGCCGGGGGCGTCGCTCCAGCTGGAGCGGACCACCAGGGGCACGCCGTAGTTGCGGGCGATCTCCACCGCCCGTGGGTGCAGCACGGCGGCACCGAGGCTGGCCAGTTCCAGCATCTCGTCGCAGGTGACCGTCTCCATCAGCTGGGCGTCGCAGACCTTGCGCGGGTCGGTGGTGAGCACCCCGGGCACATCGGTGTAGATCTCGCAGGCATCGGCCCCCAGCACCACTGCCAGCGCCACGGCCGAGGTGTCCGAGCCCCCACGGCCCAGGGTGGTGATCTCGGCGGTGCCGCCGCTGCCGCTGCTGGTGCCCTGGAAGCCGGCCACCACCACAACCTGGCCCTCATCGAGGCGCCGGCGCAGGCGGTCGGTGCGCACTTCGAGGATGCGGGCGCGGCCATGGGCCGATTCGGTGACGATGCCCACTTGGGGGCCCGTCATCGAGACCGCCGGCACGCCCAGGGCGTTGAGGGCCATCGCCAGCAGCGCAATCGACACCTGTTCGCCTGTGGCCAGGAGCATGTCCATCTCCCGCTGGGGGGGGTCATGGTTGATGGCGCGGGCCAGGGCGGTGAGCTCGTCGGTGGTGTGGCCCATGGCCGAGACCACGATCACCAGTTCATGGCCCTGTTCCCGGCTTTCAGCCACCCGGCGGGCCACCGCCTGGATGCGCTCGACGCTGCCCACGGAGGTGCCGCCGAATTTCTGAACCAGCAGGGCCATCGATCGGTTGCGGGCAGTGAGGTGTGATTATCCGTCGGGGCCGGCGCCCGCCAGAAATCCGTCCCGGAAGGCGTCGCGGGGTTCGCTGCCGCGCTTGAGGGCGGCCTCCACCTCCAGCAAGCGGCCCAGCAGGGCCAGGAAGCGCTCGGGCGGCTTGCCGCGGATCTGTTTGCGCATCACGTAGATGCGCTTGGGGTTGCCGATGCCGGCGGCCTTGGCGATCACGGCCACGTCCTGCTCGCCGCTGCGCTCCAGCAGGCTCACCCAGAGCCAGCCCCGGATCTGGCTGCAGAGGCTGGCGACGATACGCAGGGCGGGCTCGTTGGCCTCCAGCAGGGCCTCCAGCAGGGCGATCGCGTCGCCGAGGCGTCCGGCCAGAAGGGCATCCCCCACCTGGAGGCTGGTGGTGGCATGGGCCCCCACCAGGGCGGCCACGGCGGCAGCGTCGATCGGTTGGTCGCCCCGATACAGCCCCAGTTTCTCCAGCTCACTGGCCAGCCGGGCGCTGTCGCTGCCCACGGCCTCCGCCAGGGCTTCGGCGGCGCCGGGGGTGAGTTTGAGGCCCAGGGCTGCGGCGGTGCCCTTCACCAGCTCCAGCTGGCCGGCTCCATCCCAGAAGGCCGGCAGGGGGAAGCTTTGTTCCGTGGCCACGGCCTTGAGGGCCTTGGTGGTGCGCAGGCGGGCATCGGGTTTGCCGGGGCTCACCAGCAGCAGTTGGCAACGGGGGGGGATCAACTCCAGGGTCGCCTCCAGCTGGGCGGCGAGTTCAGCGGGGCAGGCGCTGCAGAAGGGGCTGCGCTGCACCAGCACCACCCTGTCGCCGCCGCCGAAGGGGGGCGTGCGCGCCTCCTCCAGGGCCTGGGCGGCCTGGGCGGGGTCGTTGCCATCGAGCCGGGAGAGGTTGATGCTCACCCAGGCGGGATCGATCGCCGTCGTGATCAGAGCCTCCACGGCCCGGGAGCGGGCGGCTTCGTCGTCGCCCCAGTAGAGATGGACCGGCATGGGAGCGCCATGGATCACCCGATCTTCACCGAAAGCGTGCGGCGCATCCGCGACTGGCTCGGCGAGACGGGTCTTGATCCGGTGCAGCAGGAGGTGCTTGAGCGCCTGGTGCACACCAGCGGCGACCTGGCCATCGCCAGCGATCTGCGCTTCGGGCCAGGGGCCTGCGCGGCGGGCCTTGCGGCTCTGGCCGCCGGCGAGGTGATCCTCACCGACACCGCCATGGCCGCGGCGGCGGTGGCGCCGATGGCGGCGCGCACCTTCGCGAACCCGGTGCGCAGCGCCCTGGAGTGGGCCCCGGCCGTGGCGCCTGAGGGGGGCACCCGGGCGGCCAGCGGCATGGCCCTGGCCCTGGCGGAGCACCCGCGGGCGGTGGTGTTGATCGGCAGTGCCCCCACGGCCCTGGAGCGGCTGCTGAAGCTGGCTTCCGAGGCCGATTCACCGGTGTGCCCGGCCTTGGTGGTGGGGATGCCGGTGGGCTTCGTGGGGGTGGCCGAGAGCAAGCGTCACCTGGCGGAGTCGCCCCTGGCCCAGATCCGGCTGGAGGGCAGCAAGGGGGGCGCGGCCCTGGCGGCGGCCACGGTGAATGCCCTGCTCAGGCGGGCCTGGCTGGGGCGCTGAGCGCCCCATGGCAGTTGGTCTGGATGGTGCTGTTGGCCTCGATGCGGCTCAGCACCTGGCGGGCCCGCAGCACCACCGAGGGCGGCACGCCGGCCAGGCGGGCGGCCTCGATGCCGTAGCTGCGGCTGGCGCCCCCCGGGCGCACCTGGTGCAGGAACCTCAGCCGATCGCCCGTTTCCTCCACCAGCACCTGCACATTGGCCACGTTGGGCAGCAGATCGGCCAGCTCGTTGAGCTCGTGGTAATGGGTGGCGAACACCGAGCGTGCCCTGATCCCTTCGGCCAGGTGCTCGGCCACCGCCCAGGCGATCGAGAGGCCATCGAAGGTGGCGGTGCCCCGGCCGATCTCATCGAGCAGCACCAGCGAGCGATCGCTGGCGTGGTGAAGGATGTTGGCGGTTTCGGCCATCTCCACCATGAAGGTGGACTGGCCGGTGGCCAGGTCATCGACGGCGCCCACCCGGGTGAAGATCCGATCGCAGATCCCCAGGCGGGCGGAGCCGGCCGGAATCCAGCTGCCCACCTGGGCGAGCAGCTGCAGCAGGCCGATCTGACGCAGGTAGCAGCTCTTGCCGCTGGCGTTGGGGCCCGTGAGCACCAGCAGATCGGGCTGGTCCGCCTCGCCCAGATGGATGCCGTTGGCGGTGAAGGGCTCATCCGCCAGCAGTTGCTCCACCACCGGATGGCGTCCGGCCTCGATCTGCAGCGTCCGGCCTTCCGTGAGCTCCGGGCAGCAGTAGCCACCGGTGGCGGCCACCTCGGCCAGGGCGGCCAGGGCATCGAGGGCGGCCACCTGGCGGGCGGCGGCGCGGATCGGACCCGCCTGGGCCCCCACGCGCTGGCGCAGCTCCGTGAACAGTTCGTACTCGCGCTGGGCGGCGCGGGCCTTGAGCTGCAGGATCGCCCCTTCGCGGGCCTTGAGCTCGGGGGTGACGAAGCGCTCCTCGTTGGAGAGGGTCTGGCGGCGGATCCAATGCTCAGGCACCGACTGGGCCTTGGCCCGGCTGACGGCGAGGAAGTAGCCGAAGTTGCGGTGGAACTGCAGCCTCAGGGTGGCGATCCCGCTCAGGCGCCGTTCCTGGCGCTCCTGGGCCTTCAGCCAGGCGTCCTGGTCGTCGAGGCGGTTGCGAAGGCCATCGAGGCGGGGATCGACGCCGTCGTGGATCAGGCCGCCCTCGGTGAGGCTCATCGGAGGGGCCTCCAGCAGGGTGTGGCGCAGCAGGGCAGCAAGCTCCGCGAGCTCCGGTCTCGGCTCCCTCAGGGCCCGCAGGGGGGCGCTGGAGGCCTCCTGCAGCAGGGCCGCCAGCTGCGGCAGGCGTTCGAGGCCATCGGCCAACGCCACCAGGTCGCGGGCGGAGGCGGAGCCGGCCCCGGCTCGACCCGCCAGGCGCTCCAGGTCGCCCATGGGCCGCAGCAGCCGGCGCAGGGCCTGCCGCAGGGAGCGCTGGGCCACCAGTTCACTGACAGCCGCCTGGCGGGCGCGGATGCGGGCCAGGTCCACAAGCGGGGCCTCCAGCCAGCGCCGCAGCCGGCGGCCGCCCATGGCCGTGAGCGTGCGATCGAGCACCCAGAGCAGCGAGCCATGGAAGGCGCCACCCATCTGGGTGCGGGTCAACTCCAGGTTGCGGCGGGTCTGGGCATCGAGCACGAGCTCATCGCCGGCGGACCAGGTGCGGGGCAGCTCCAGGGGGATGGAGCTGCCGGGCTGGGTTTCATCCAGGTAACGCACCAGACCGCCGGCGGCCCGCAGCCCCAGGGGGGTCTCCCCCAGCCCCAGGCCATCGAGGCTGGCCAGATCGAAGCGCTCCAGCAGGGTGCGACGGGCCTCGGCGGTGGCGAAGGGCGTGGTGGCAAGAGGCGTGAGCCGCAGGCCCTCGGGGCACCAGGGGGGGGCCGCCTCCTCTCCCGGCCAGAGCAGCTCGGCCGCCTCCAGCTGCAGCAACTCCTGGTGCAGGTGGTCTGTGCCCGCCCGCTCGGTGACCCGGAACTCGCCCGTGCTCACATCGGTGACCGCCAGGCCCCAGCGGCCGCCTTCCAGCACCACCGCCGCCAGCCAGTTGTTGCGCCGGGCCGCCAGCAGGCCCTCCTCCAGCAGGGTGCCGGGGGTGATCACCCGGGTGATGCCGCGCTTGAGCAGGCTGCCCTTGGCGGGCACCGCCTCCAGCTGATCGCAGAGGGCGATGCTCAGGCCATGGCGCACCAGCTCGGCGCAGTAGCGCTCGACAGCGTGGTGCGGGATGCCCGCCATCGGCACCCGGCCGATGCGTTTGCCCGCCTCCTTGCCGGTGAGGGTGAGCTCCAGCAGGCGCGAGAGCAGCAGGGCATCCTCGAAGAAGAACTCGAAGAAGTCCCCCAGGCGGTAGAGCAGCACCCGGTCAGGGTGGGCGGCCTTGAGCTCCACGTAGTGGCGCAGCATCGGCGTGAGCGCCGCGGGGTCCACCAGGCCGTGGTGGTGCCAACGGGGCAGGTCGGAGGCGTCGTCGGGGCCACTGCCCGCGGCGTCTTCGGTGCCGCTACCTGCGATGTTGGTTTCGGTTGCGTCTGGTTCGCTCTTGGCCTGGCGCTTGCGGGGCCGGGCGGCCGCCTGGGCGATCAGGGCCGCGTCATCCAGCGCGGTGTCGCCTGGATCTGCCTCACCAGGGGCCTCGGGTAAGGCCTCGGGTAAGGCCTCGGCAGGGCCGAACAGGCTGCCCTGGACTGCCGGAGCGTCCATCAGCGACAGCTGTTCCTGGGGCTCCCCCGCCACACTTTGCTTGCACCAAGGCCGTGATCGTAGGTGGCTCAGCCGGGGGCTTTCGGCAGCCAGCGCACCCCGGCGAGCCCCTGGACATCGGCCTCCTGGGTGATGAGCAGAGCACCACAGGCCCTCACGGTGGCGAGCTTCAGGCACTCACCCATGGGCAGCTTGAGCTCCAGGCTCAGCTAGGCCCCATGGAGGGCGATCTCGGGGCTCAGGCCCACCGACTCACCCCGCTGCAATCAAGGCGATGGCCCGCAGGGCAGGATCATCCCTGTGCTCCCGCAGGACCCACTAGAACAACTCAAAGAAGCTGATGGTGGGCACCACCAGCCGCTCAGGTCGCTCGATCGCTTCAGCGAAGAGGCCAGCGTTGGGACCACCCGTGAAGAACTCGATCCAGCCGGAGGAGTCCACCACCAGAGGCTGGCTCACAGCCGGTCTGGCTCCCGCTCGAAGCTGTTGGGCCCCTTGAGAAAGCCGCGCAGGGCCGAGGCGGGCTGCAGTGGCAGCAGCTCAATGCGATCGGGCAGGCAGATGAGCTGGAGCACCTGGCCGGGCTGCAGGTATTACTGCTCCCGCACCGCCTTGGGCAGCACCACCTGGAACTAGGAGGAGACCGTCGTCGAGGCCATCGACACCCACCGCCCGACAAGTTGTGAAGGATCGCCAAGCGCCTTCAGAATCGGCCGAAACGCCGTGGGACAATCCATTTTCAGCCCCCACAGGCCTCCGAAGGACCCATGCAGATCCTCAACACCCTCACCGTTCTGGCCCTGGTGGTGCTGTCCTTCGCGTTGATCGTGGCGATCCCGGTGCTCTACGCCAGCAGCGATGACAGCGGCCGCTCCAACAAGCTGATTCTGCTCGGGGGGGTGGCCTGGGTGGCCCTCGTGCTGCTCAACTGGGGCATGAGCTTCTTCGTCATCTGACCCCTTGGCCATCTTCGAAGGACGGTTCACCGATGCCAGCGGGCTTCGGATCGCCGTCGTGGTGGGCCGTTTCAATGATCTGGTCACCTCCAGGCTGCTGAGCGGCACCCTCGATGCCCTCTCCCGTCACGGCATCGACGTGAGTGAGGCCAGTTCCCAACTCGACGTGGCCTGGGTGCCGGGCAGCTTCGAGATCCCCCTGGTGGCCCAGCGGTTGGCCGCCAGCGGCCGCTATCAGGTGCTGATCGCCCTCGGAGCCGTGATCCGCGGCGACACCCCCCACTTCGATGTGGTGGTGGCCGAGGTGAGCAAGGGCGTGGCCGCCGTGGCCCGGAACACCGGCGTACCGGTGATCTTCGGGGTGCTCACCACCGACACCCTCCAGCAGGCCCTGGAGCGGGCCGGGATCAAGAGCAACCTGGGCTGGAGCTATGGGCTGCAGGCGATCGAGATGGGGAGCTTGATGGGGGGGTTGCCGGGGTGAGCGGCCATGAACCAGTGCGGCTCATTTTCGCGGGTGGCAGCGGCGAGTGTCTGTCGCACCTCACCGCCGCCTTCAGCAAGCAGCTGATGCCGATTTACGACAAGCCGATGATCTAATTCCGTTCTGCATGCTGATGCTGACGGGCTTCTGCGGGGTGTTGGCAATCTCCACCCCCACCGACCGGCCCTCCTTTGAGCGTTTGCTGGGAGGCTGATCTCGCTGGACATGACGTCCGCTATCTGGTGCAGCCGAGCCCTGACAGCCTGGCCTAGGCCGTCCTGATCGGAGCAGAGTTCCTGGATGGCGCTTCGGCGGCCTTTGTACGGCTTGACACCGTTTCCAACGCTACGACATCATCCCCAAACGGCAGGGCTCCAACGGCGATCGGCCCGGCGCCATTGTCTTCGCTCACCCGGTGCGGGACCCCGAGCGCTACGGGGTGATGGGGTACAGCGACGACGGCCTGCTTCGGGTGGAGCTGATGGGCCGCGGCATGGCTTGGCTGCACACAGACTCCCCGACTCCCTGCATGAGTCGGCGACCTACATCTTCACCCTGGAGACACACCAGGCCCTCAAGGTGTTTTTTCCAGAGGAGGTGTCCTGGCGTCTGGGCTGGATCGACGACACCCAGCCGGAGTGTGTGGTGCTGCCCCTGAAGAGATCCGGCTAAGGCGACTACCTGCTGCGACTGCTGCAGGAAGCCGCCAGCGACCACCAGTCCCTGGAGCTCCAGCGATGAACGTTCAGTTCCTGGCCATCAACGTCCCCCTGATGCTCACCCCTGGGGGGGTATGCCGACAACCGCGGTTCGTTCAGCCAGAGTTGGAACCGGTGCCGTTTCGCCAAAGCCCTGGGCTGGAGGAAGCTCTCGTCCCAGCCTTTGTTCAGGACAACCACTCCCGTTCGCTTCAGGGGGGGGGCTCCGGGGCCTGCATTCCTAGCGACAGCCCCATCCTCAGGGCAAGCTCGTGCGCTGCTCGCTGGGGGAGGAGTTTGACGTGGCTGTAGATCTGCGCCATGGCTCCCCCAGCCTTGTCCGTTGGTTGGGCGTGCGGCTCAGTGCCGGGAGCCTGCGCCAGCTCTGGGCGCCTGCGGGCTTCGCCCATGGCTTCCTGACGCTGAGTGAGGTGGCTGAGGTGCAGAACAAGACCACCGGCTACTGGAGTGGGGAATGCGAACGCTCCTTGGCCTGGAACGATCCGGCGATCGGCATTGACGGGCCGCTGCAGGAGCTCCCTGCACCCCGTCCGCCCCTGCTGGTCCCCAAGGACCCCGAAGCCCCCGCTGAGAGTGATGACGCAGGCTCCGGGCCAGCTCCCAGCCCTAATCTCCAGCCTCCATGGCAAGATCTCCAAGGATGCCTGATCCGGCTTCCAGCCGCCCTGTCCATGCAGATCCTCAACACAGTCACCGTTCTGGCCCTAGTTGTGCTGTCCTTCGCCTTGATAGTGGCGGTGCCGTTGTTCTACGCCAGCAGCAAGGACAGTGGCCGCTCCAAGCGTCTGACGCTGCTGGGGCGAGCCGCCTGGGTGGCCCTCGTACTGGTCAACTGGGGGATGAGCCTGTTTGTGGTCTGAGGCCTCCAGCAGCGGGAAATCGTCTGGCCTTGGGGCCGTACTGATCTTCATTGCTTATCATCCTGGCCAGCAGGAAGTGACACGGCTGCTTGCCTGCTTGAGTTCACTGCCGGAGTGGATCGGATACGTTGTCGTCTCCAATGATCATCGACCCGGAGAGGCTGTTGATCAGCTGAAGACCAACTCCCTTCTGTTCCTCAGTAATCGGGATAATCCAGGCTATGGAAGAGCTGTCAATCAGGCGGTTCAGGGCCTTCAGGTGCATGACATTCTTCCGCCCTTCATCGGAGCCGTCAACACCGATATCAGTTGGCCAAAGGGTACCTTTGACCGTCTCATCGGTTGGCTTGAGAACAATCCTGATGTGGCACTGGCTGTTCCTCGCCTATTGAGTGTATCTGGAGAGCTACAGCGCCTTTGTAAGCATGATCCAACGGTTCTTGGTCTGTTCAGCCGACGCTTTGTTCCACACTTCATCAAGCCTAGGGCGCTTAGAAGATATGATGATTGGTACGTCATGTCAGAAAAGGACTATTCATCAGTCTTTGACGTGGAATACCTGAGCGGCTGCTGTATGCTGATGCGCTCCTCGGCATTTTTAAAGGTTGGGGGGTTTGATTCAGATTTCTTCCTCTATCTTGAGGACGCTGATATCACAAGGGCACTGAGGCGTATTGGCCGTGCTATTCACTTGCCAGTAGGATCAGTGATTCATCATTGGGGACGAGGAAATTACAGAAGCTGTAGATTGGTTTTCGTGAATTTCCATAGCGCCTGGATTTACTTCAGAAAATGGGGTCTTAGGCTTTGGTGATCACGCTAAGTTAAGGCTCTCCATGAGACATCTATCCCGCCAGTGGTTGATCTTTTGGATCCACTGGGAGGACACTATCGATGTCATCAAGATGAGTCAAATCAAACAACTATGGACACCTCATGTAAGCGCCAGTGCCGAGGCATCATCCTCCAGCCATTAGGAAATGCCTGGCTCATGCTGATCTACATATGCCGGGCATTTCTGACTCCAAGATGGATTCATTATCTTGCAGTCGAACAATCTGGCAGTCAGCTCAGTCTGAGAGTGGCAGTATAGGTAACGCAGGAATTTGCATGTCAGATTATCCAGTCCCCAACCAAGTTTGAGTTCTGGCCAATCCAATGCGTCATTTCAGTTTGCCACGCATGCAGGTTCTGATTGCCCCCAAAGTCCTGCGCAACCCTTGTCCGCACGTTTGATCGCATCTTGTTTCGCACTTGAGCTTCTTTGCTCAACGGATGAAAGCGGGGACCCTTCTTATGAATTCGGCTTTCAAAACTAGTCACTTCTAACGGATCCTCAAAGCATTCGCCTGCATAGCTGGAATCAGCCCAGGCAAATTCCTTCTTGTTCCCAGATTATAGCACCTGCGAATGTATCTGAATGTCGTGAATGCTGGTTAGAGAATTGGTGTACCTTCGGATGAAGCTGTGAGCGACGTTCATTCAGATGCTGTTTTTGCATCCGTGCTGGCTGTTGCCACTCTTCTTGACCCAGCGTGCATTAATGGCCCTCTGCCGCAGCCGTTCTGGCCTGTCGGCCCACCCTTTAGGCAGCTGGCCTCACTTGTTAGATTCGTCTAAGTCTGGGAGTGCTTTATTACTGCTGCGCAGACGCCCTGCGGCTAGGGAACAGGGACCGGGGTGGCATCAACGATTTGCCCATCGCGGGCCTCCAGTCCTTGGGAGCGCAGGAGCTGTTCAAACCGTTCAAACAGTTCGGCAATCACGCTCGCCTTAAGGAGTTGTTTAAGGAAGCACACAGCGGCAGTGGCATCTGGAATGGTATTTATCACTGCAAGACCGACCAAACTCTCAAATCAGAGTCTGACGCTCACTTAGAATTCCAGCTCCTCATTGCTGAGGTTGAATAACTGCTGCTGCAACGGCATCTAAATGTGGATGGGCGAATCCATGCTCTTCCGCCCAGCATTGAAGGACTGGCGGGTGACATCTAAAAGCATGAGTACACTTAGCATTATAATACAAACAGAGCCATGGCTGCGGAGTTGTCTGCACCATCCTTGAATGTCAAACCCCATTAACGGATAGAGTTCTTGCATCGATGCTGAGGCAAGGGGACTTCGCCATGCTGGAATTGATCAAGATGCGGCTGCGCGACGCCGTGGACAGCCGGGTGCGTTACCAGCTGTCGTTCCAGCCGCTGAGCCAGCGAGAGGAGGACTTGAAGGACGAGGTCGCCGCCTTGCGCTCCGCGCTGGCCACGCTGCAATTGGTCGGCCCCGGCTGGAGCGGCGAGGGCCACCCCTTCACCTTCCACACCGCCGGCGCCATCACTGCTCTTTCGGAGGGCGTGGCCGCGCTCTACGGCTTCGATGTCGAGGGGCATATCGCCGAATTCGGCACCATGACCGGCTCCACCGCACGTGGCCTGGCCCGTGCCATGGCCAGTTGCGACCACCATCTTGACTATGCGGTGCAGGTCTATGGCCAGGCGCAGCGGGAGCTGCATCTGTTCGACAGCTTCGTGGGCTTGCCGCAGACCGATAATCCGGTGGACGCCAATTCGCCGCATGTGCAGGACGGCGTCTGGGCCGCCGGCACCTGCCACGGGCTTTCGGCGGAAGAGCTGCGCACTGAGGTCACGGCCCACCTGGCCGATGATCGCGTCCGAATCTTCCCAGGCTGGTTCGCGGATACCGTGCCCGCACTGCCGGCCGAAACCCGCTACGCACTGATTCATATCGACGGAGACCTTTATGTCTCCGCCATGGATGTGCTTGTCGGGCTATTCGCGCGCGGGCTTGTGGCACGCGGCGCCTATGTGTTCTTCGACGACTGGAGCTGTAACCGCGCCGATCCCGAGTTGGGCGAGCGCCGCGCCTGGCGCGAATGCGTTGAGCGCTTCGGCATCGTCGCCTCCGATCAGGGCCCCTACGGCATCTTCGCGCGGCGCTTCACGGTGCATGATTACACCCCGGAGATCACGGGGTGAGCGATGCCCAGGCCGGCAGGAGATCCGCATCGACGATGGCGATGGATGTGCGCTCGGCGGCCGCGCCTACGCACCATGTCGACGCGCTTACGGGGCTGCGCTTCGTGGCGGCCTTCATGGTGCTGTTGGGGCATGGCTACCCGGTGATGCGCTTTGAGGACAACACGATCCTTGGCACGCTGCTGGGGCCGATGGCCGGCGTGGCGATGTCGTTGTTCTTTGTGCTCAGCGGCGTGGTGATGTGGTTGAACTATGCGCAGGCCTTCCGCTGCCGGCCGCTCGGGCCGACCTTGTGGTCCTTCGGTGTGGCGCGCTTCGCACGGCTCTATCCGTTGCTGCTGGTGGTGGTGCTGGTGGGCTTCGTCACCGCGCCCCGCGGCGGCTTCGGCGGGGCGCTGCCGGAGGCGCTGTTGTTCTTGACCGGGCTGCAGGCGTGGGTGCCAGGCAGCGGCGCCACGCCCCTGATGATGGCGGTGCCGAGCCTCGCCCATACCTGGTCGATCAGCGCGGAGTTCTTCCTCTACCTCACCTTTCCGCTGGTAGTGCTGGCGTTGCGGCCGGGTTGGTCGAGCGGGACCATTCTGGCTGCGCTAGCGACCACGCTGCTGGTGCTGGCGGCGATGCTCTGGGTGATCACGATCGACCGGACTATGGAGACCCTGGCACCAGGCATGACAGCCCTTGAAGCGCGTGAATGGTTCTATCAATACTCGCCCTATGTTCGCCTACCGGAATTTGTCGCCGGCTGTCTTGTGGCCATGCTGGCTGCGCTGCCGCGGAGAGCGAATGGGCCGAGCAGTGGCTGGGCTCGGCTGCTGCTGCCGGCGGCCTTGGTGCTGGCCATTTCGGCGGTCTACGGCCGTCATGCCATTTCAAGCCATTCGATGCCGCTTTGGTCGCGCTCGCTGGTGGTTCTGGCGATTTGCGTCCTGATCCATGAGGTGATGCGCCATGACAGTTGGATGCGGCGCGCGCTTTCGGGCCGCTTCTTGCTGTGGGGGGGAGAACGCAGCTATTCCATCTACCTCCTGCACCCGATGCTGCTGACGCTTTTCGTCGTGACACCGGAGCCGGCGCTGACCTTTGAGGGGCTCCTGCGCTTCGGCCTGGTGCTGGGGCTGGCCCTGGGCACGGTGCTGGTCTTTTCGGCGGGCAGCTATGCGGTGATCGAGATGCCCGCCCGGGCCTGGCTTCGGCGGTCGCTGAACGGGCCGGCGCGAGGGCGCGTGCTGGTGGCAGGCGGCAGCTTGATGGCGGCGGTCCTTCTGTTCTGTGCCTCCGCGCTGCCCAATCTCACCTTCCCCCATCGCGGCGCGCGGTTGGCCGATCTCGCGGCGCTGAAAGTCGCGTTGGAGCACCATCGCGCGGCGCGAGGCAGCTATCCGTGGACCCCAGGCTTCGTGGGGGCGCATTGGGCGGGCGCAACGCCAGAGACCTGGCTCCCGGGGCTGGCTCCAGAGTTCATGGCGCGCCTTCCGGTCGACCCGCGCGCGACGACCATCGCCGCAGCGCAATATGTGTATTCTTCGGATGGCACGGACTATAAGCTGATCGCGCTCAATCCTGAGGATTGCCGCTTGAGCGTGTTCCTTCAGCCGGGGATCTCCGATCCTCGACGCAATGTCGGGCGCGCTTGTCTGGCCTATGGCTTTTGGACGGCGGGGGCGGCCGATTGGTAGTCATCACTCCAGTCGCGTCAGCCAAGTGATGGAGGGTCAGATGTTGAGCAGCCCTTCCAGGCGATCGGCTTAATCAAGGGTGGCTCGACGCACCCAGACCTGGCGCAGGTCAAACATCGGCACGTCAAAGCTGGCCTCCATCACCTTGCGCTACGCAGTGGCCAGAGCGCCAATTGCATGGCATCGCTGAGCTCTGCGCGCGCCGACACCTAGGTTACGTGACAGAGCGGAGTTAAGTAAGGATCAGGCTTAACGCAATCTAGAGTGGCAGCGGTTAAGGCATCGCAAAAGAGGTTTCTTCATGGGTATCGGGGTCCAGGCACTGAAGCTGATGGAGGACATGCAGCAGCATGGTTTGTTGACCGGTGCCCATTCGGTCATCGAACTCGGCAGCCAGACCTTCGCTCCCGATCTGCCGCGCGCGCAGGAGGCGCTCGGGCTGCTGTTTCCCACAATGCCGGTGGAAACCATCCGAAACCCGCGCGACCTCTACGCCGAGCTAGGCCTGAACCACTACCACTCGATCGATCTTGACGGCCATGACGGCGCGCTGCCCTTCAACCTGAACCTGAAGCTGTCGGAAGCCTATGGCTTCATGGAGACCTTCGACTTCGTCACGAATCACGGCACCACCGAACATGCCATCGACCAGATGCGCTGTTTCGAGAATGTGCACGACCTGACAAATGCCGGCGGGCTGATGCTGCATGCCCTGCCCTCCCAAGGGTACCAGAACCACGGTTTCTTCAACTATCACCCTTCTTTCTTCCTCGATCTTGCCAGCGCCAATGGCTACGAGGTGCTCGGGCTCTGGTACAACATAGATGAGGATCTCTACGCCTATACGGACGACTTCCTCGCCCACAACGCGGTGCCGGCGACCGAATTCGTCGCCGTCTTTGCACTGCTGCGCAAACTGGGTTCCGCGCCTTTTATCGCGCCTTTCGATGGCCGCTATTACCTAGATGAGCGTGACGGTGCCTTCATGCCGCGCAACGATGTCGGCAGCCATGGCCGGGTCACGCAAAATGAGTTTCCGGTTTCGGCCAGTTATGGCTCCGTCGTGCCGCTCCCGCCTCTGTTGGAGCGCGACCCTCTGCTGCGTTTCGTGCTGCCGGTCTGGGGCCACAGCTTCGTGGCCAATTTCCTGGCCTTCGGCCTGCGTTCGCAGATCGCAAGTGGCTGCCTGGAGATCGCCGCCGCGCAGAACTCCGAATACATCATCGTCACCGACCGGGCAGGCCAGCGCCAGATGGCGAGAGCGCCGGCCATCATGGCGCTGCGCCGATTGATGCCGGTGCGCATCTTGAATGCGGCAGCGCCGACCGCCATGAAAACCTATGGCCGGCTAAGCCATTGCTACAACGTTGCATTGGCCGATGCGATTCCGGAAGATATTTACTTCTTCCTCACATCCGACTGCTTCTTTTCGCGCGAGGTTTTTGCCTGCGCGCGGGCGCGACTGGACACGAAACGCCTGGTGCTGTCACCGGCGCTGCGCGTGGTGGAGGAAAGCTTTGTCACTGACGTCGTCGCACATGACAAATGGGATCTGTCCGGGGTGGAGTTGTTGCGCCTGGCGATGCGCCACGAGCATCCTCTGACCGAGGCCTTCACGCTGAGCAATCCACGCGCCGTGAACCACCCGCTGCCGGCACAGATGCTGGCCCGCCTGCCGGATGGCTATGTCGGCCGCTGGACGGTGATGCATCCGCTGGCGATGCGTATCGCTAATTCCATGCAGCCGATTCGGCAGACCATCGACTGGAATTACGGTGCGATCCAGATCAGCGGCTGGGCGGATGTCGCGGTGCTGGATTCCATCGCCGATGGCCTGACCGTCAGCACCACCCCGCTTGACTACGACCAAGGCCAGTGCGTCCGCCGCGGAGCCAGTGCAGCCCATCATCTGGCTAACCTCCGGAGATGGGTGAACATCCCCTGGTCGCTGGAATTTCACCTCGCGCAGATCACCCACCCAGTGCGACTGCTGGCCACAGAGGATGTGCGGGCCGAGGACCTCGCCGCCGCTGAAGCACGCCTAGAGCGCGTCGTCTATCGCTTCATCGCCTATGTGAACAAACACCGCCGCCTGCCGCGTGCCAACTTCCATGATCTGGCTGCGGTCGATCTACTGCGGCCGTCGATCGATCATCGCGAATTCTGGCTGGAGGCCAAGCGCAAGGTGTGGCTGGAGCTGCGGGGCATGCGCGACTTTGGAGCTGATACCATGAACCGGGCTGCACGCGTGCTCCGCCGCCTGCTGATCCGCGCCAAGCGTTGAACCGCGGAATATCGGCCGTAGCGGTAGGGGGCCGCCTTCATTCGTTAGGCTAAACATCCTCGCGCTGGCCGATGCTGGCTCCACAGAGGACTAGCGAAGTTATAGGTGAGTGGTTCAGATGCCAGCTTTCGGTTCCGAGCCTGCGGTTGTTGGCACCGTCAAACTGGGCCTCGCCCTCCTGTCGGATGTTCTGGCTGGTGATCTCGTAGCGGCCGAAGGCGCTGATCCAGCTCTCGTTCATTTGTTCATCGTTGGTCTCTGCGTTCCAACAGATGCCAATCGGTTTCATCAGAAATGATGGACGCCAGTTCTCCATCGAGGCTTAGGACGCTGCTTTGAGGCTCCTCGCAGTCAAGGGCAGCGCGGGCCGGTCGATAGATCACGCGGGTATCTTCCTTGCAGCTCACGGGAACGACAAAATGACCAGGGTCAAGTCCCATGGATTGGCAAAGACGCTTTGCAACTTCGTAATAGCTGGTCTGGGTGTCTGTGGAAACATGGTTAACACCTTTGTAGGAGTCGGCAATTGCTTGAACCAGATATCGGCAGGCACTGTCTATGTGTAGCGGGGCAACATCAAGGTCGTGAAAGGCTTCGATACTGTTTCCTTCTCGCAGGGCTTGGTGCCATGAATTCACCAAGCCAGCGGCAACACCCCATACTTTATTGATCCTTACAGTGAGGTTGTGCTCGCTTAGGGCAACCAGGTCTTCAAGCTCCTTTTTCTGTTGACCATAGATGCAAGATGGCGACCTGACAGATGTCTCGGATAGCCTAATTGCCTTCTCATGGAAGACGGATGTGCTCGATACCATCAGACATGGGATGCTATGTTTTCTCAGTCGCTCTACAAGTGCTCCTGAACCTTGGACGTTAACCTTCCATGTCTCATCTGGGTGTTCATGGCAATAAGATATGCTTGTGATGCCAGCCAACAATACTGCATAGTCAATATCATCCAGCTTTAGCTGATGAATGGATTCTGGTTGGGCTAAATCAAGACTTCGAAACATATTGGCATTTACAACTCTTTGCCTTCTAGTGGTCCCTAAGGATACCTTTCCATGCATTCTTAGAAGAGTGGCAAGTCGTGAACCAATGATCCCATCAGCGCCGATGATCAGAATTCTTTTAGGTTCGCCCACCATAATAAGATCTTCAAGTGATCACAGGCCCACAACAGACAGCCAATAAATAGTGAGCCATGGGATAAAAGCCTGTGTGGACAACCTCGTCATTCATGGAGAAAACGAATACATTGTCAAAATAATGCTTCAAGGTTCTTTTCAGGTCGTCGCCTGTTTTGCAATTCACATGCCCATCCTTGCTTTGCGGTGAAGCCCATTCCTGCGATTCGATTGATGGAATTCCAACGATCAGAACGCCTTCTTTGCGAATAGAGGCAACGAGATTCTTGAGAAAGACTGGTTCGTCCTTGGGCTGAATATGTTCTAGGACGTCAAGACAGAAGGCCGCATCGTAGATCCCAGCATCAACAGGTCCTTCAAGAAGGTTGTGCACAAAGTATTTGAAAGGCCAATTCTCATCATAACGACTCTTGACATCCTTTATGAACTCAGGATCGATGTCTGTTGCCGTTACTTCTCCAACGGACTGTTGAACAATTCTCGTTCCAAAGGCGTCAGCGCACCCGACCTCAAGCACCTTGTTATAACCGCTCAGCATCTTAGCCACAAACTTGTAGCGAGCGAGCGTAAAAAGAGTGCGCTTAGGGTCTTGATTCCAGGACTCATTGGCCATGAGCCCAAATCTGCTCCGCCCATGCTTTCTCTCGATTTCATACACAATGCCGTATTGAGCCTCAACTGTCTTCGGATCTTCGTTAATGGACATTTACTTACTTATGCAGAGATGGTGTGAATCATTGGATGGTCTTTGCTTAGGCGTGCGGTGATGCTTTCAGCTGTCGAGTCAGAAAAAGGAAGCAGAACTGGCAAAGCAGGTGGAACGTCGTCTAAGGATAGGATAGGGATATCGCAATGGCGATTTCCTATCCTATCCGCATCTTCATCGATGAACGATGATACATTAAAGCCCAACTCATTGGCGAGCCATGTCCCTGAGATACTGGAGCCAAAGATTGCTGGTTTCACAGCCACGAACTCTTTTCCCTTTGCTTTCAGTCGTTGAGCTAGCTCAAGATGACAACCAATGGCTTCAACGGCAGCAGCGTGTTCGACTTGTGGTACATCTGCTCCGGCAATGTCTTGAGAGAAAGCTACCGCTATCAATGTAATCTCTTTGGCAACGACCTCTGTGGAGGCGTCAATGAGGTGGAACCCACTCTTCCAAAGAATCCAGCGGAGACTGTCGAGTGTCAGGTGCGTGCAGTGGTCGAGTATAAATAAATCGAATGGGGACGTCATCAAATTTGGTACTTCGATGAAGAGTATTCCTCCACGATTCAGTCTTTTCCGCAGTTGGGCAAGGAAGCTGATGGGATCAACTAAGTGCTCAAGTACGTGTACCATGCTGACCACATCGAATGTCTCGCGCACTGAGTCGATCGAACCTGTTCTATGTGTCGCATTTGGAATACTTTCAATGGTCTGTCTATTGGAATCGTCTATCTCCAGGCCAGTCAGTTTCCACTCTGGATAAAGTTTATGAAATTCTTTGAGAAAACTGCCGTTTCCACAACCAAAATCCAGGATGCTCCCTTGGGGTTTTAATGTGCGTTGACCGAACTTCAGTTGAAACCACTCAAGAATTCTGCTGGAGCGGCTACTTGACTCTCCCTTATCGGCATTGAATGCCCGTTGTTCTTTCCCCGCTGCTTGTGCATAAACATTATATCTTCGATAGACTTCATTGACGGTTTCAAGCCATTCGTTATTGACTGCCTTTTGCACTGTTGAACATTCATCACAGATGCAAAGGACGGCTCCCGTCGTTAAGGGTTGGCAATCCGAGGAAACCAAGCGAAAACTGCCAAATTCCGGGAATACCTTCAATGCCCCTCCGCAGACGTGACAAGCAATGGTTGCAGATGCCATCTTCATAGCTTAATCATGCATCGACCAGCCAGCGACCCATTACGCATGGCGTCAATGGCATTGTTGATGTCATCAAGGCCGTACTGTGCGGTGATCAGCTCTTTGAGTTTAATTCTTTGTTGCAGAAACAGGTTGTGGTACCTTGGGATGTCGTTCTCAGGTTTGCATTCTCCACCTTGTGAACCAGTCAGCTTCTTGCCAAAATGCAGTGGAAGCGTGTAAATCGATGTCGCTTCGCCTTTCTTCGGAACGCCAACAAGGATCACGCGTCCGTTGGCTGTTGTAAGTCGATAACCTGATTCAATGATTCGAGGGGATCCAGTGTTGTCTATGAAGACGTCAACTCCATGGCCTGACATGATTCCCTTGATACATTCTTCCACGTCTTGGTTCATGCTGTTGAGTATATGCGTGGCTCCCAGTTTCTTCGCAAGTTCCAGTCTGTTATCGAAAAGGTCGACGGCAATGATGGGGTACGCGGAAACAAGTGCGGCAGCTTGGACGATATTCAGGCCAATTCCACCAGCTCCAAATACCACCACAGATTCGCCGATTCGAACCTGAGCGTTGTTTTCCACGACTCCAAACCCAGTGGTGATAGCACATCCAAAAAGAGCTGCCACCTCAAGATCACTCTCGCTTGGAATAGGGGTGCAGCGGTTCTCGCTGACGACGGCATATTCGTTAAATGTTGTCACCCAGCCTGCATTGACCGTGCTTCCCTTCCAACGATAGGAGGGCGGATCGGCCTGGATTCCGACTCCCTTGCGCCAGTGGAGTACTACAACGTCGTCGGGCTTGACGTGTTTCACACCTAGGCCTACGGCCACCACCGTTCCACTGGCCTCATGCCCCATCAGATGGGGAAGGTAGGCATCTGGACCTTTGACACCGGTGATCTCCCCGAGTTGCGATCCACAGATACCGGTGTAATGGATTTTGACTAATACCTGACCGACAGCCAGCTCTTCGGGCAGTTCAATCTCATCAATAACGAGCGGATGGTTCTGCTGCACAAGGATGGCAGCTTTCATTGTTTTTGGAGTTGCTTTATCCATTTCCTAGTTACTCAAAGTAGATGAACGAGTGGTCGCCGGTATAACCTGCGAGCTTGTACCACCAAAGCCACTCCTCAGGGGTGCAGAACTCTTCACAGGTAACTTGCCAGTAAAGAAGATTGACCTTTTCTTCTTGATTCCTGTAACTCTCAACGCAGATGTATTTGTTTTTCTTGCCGACGCGCTCTATTTCCTTCAATGCCTTGTGCAGGTCATAGTTATGGAGATTATGGAATGTATTGAGAGAGTAAACCAGGTCGAATGTATTGTCTTCCCAAGGAAGCTCAGTCGCATTGCCGAGTTTCAAGTGGTCACGAATTTCTGGCTTTGAATTTTCAAGAGCATAACTTGATATGTCTATTCCGTAGACTTCGGCGTCGGGGATGACTTTCAGGAAGTCGTAGAGTAGAAATCCCTTTCCGCATCCTATATCCAGAATCTTTGGCTTTGCTGGAAGATCATAGTGATTGGCCATCGCTCTGGCGACTTTCTCCCAACGACCTTCCATGTATCTATAGCCGCCGTAGTTGATCCGCCGGTCTCCATCCCAATAGTCATATCCCCACTGGGTGGCCAGCTCGGCGGCTTTGGCCTTGGGAAACTCCGGGTCATTCACCCGGGCCAGATAGTCTCGGGAGGTGCTCTTGTGGAGCACGCTCATGAAATCAACTTCGGCCATCGTCAATAAGCCTCACGAAAACCAGACACCAATGCCATAGAGTCCTTGAAGTAAGCCTGCGTGCGTTCAAGTTGTCTGGAAAGTGCGTCTTGGGCACTTTCCCTATGCTCACGGAGGAACATGTTGAGCATGATAGCACACCATTTCAAGCGGTTAAACTCCAGCAATGTGGTGAGCCTGTCTTGCCAGGATCCGTCACCAATCTGCCTGCTCACGGCTCCTACGAGGTGAAGCGCCTGGTCCAGCCGCAGGGGATTGTCAGGCTGCAGGATCCAGTCTGCCGTGAACTTGGCGGGATCGTCCCAGCCTGCATATTCAAAATCCAGAAAGCCAAGGCCGCCCTCCATCTGAAGCATGTTGTGAATCCCGACGTCCGAAGGCGAGAGAACTCTTTCATGCTGCGGTATCTCTGTTTCCGTGGTTCTTCCTTGCCTCTCCGTTCGCAGCTGTTGCGTCAGTCGTTTGTGATCTTTCTCCAGCCACTGGGAGCACCACTCGTAGGCCGCGTCCTGCACAGATCCTTTTCCCTGCATGGATTCCAAACGCCTCAACCTCCCGGCCAGCATTGCCTGCAGGGCTACCAAGCTGAAACAGGCTTCTGAGGCCGGGGGCAGTGCGTCGGCGTCCCTGCTGTGGTCGCCTGCAGCCTTCAGGCATCCCAGGAACTCGGCGACCCCGTCGAGCAATGCCGGCGTGATTGTTTCGATCGTTCGACCCTTCATCAGACTGAACGCTGCCCAGTTCTTTTCTTCACACCAGAACAGTGGTTCGGGTACCTGCCGCACTTCATTTTGGTGCAGAAACGCGAGCACCTTCACTTCCGTCCCCATGCGATCTCTTTGATCGCCACGAAACTGGGGGTAGCTCTTCAGCACGATGGATTGATCCGACGTTTCCAGCAGCAGGACCCGGCTGTTCCTGCCACCGCCCAGCCTCTGCAAGCGATTGAGGCGGATCTTCCGGTTGTCAAGTTCGTCGAGAACCGTCTGGTCGAGATGGGGTGCAGGCCCATCCATGGTTCCATTCACTGGCTTGCTTTGTGTGGAGTCACCAACTCCTCGAGTTCCTCCCATGCGTTCATGACCGGTCCACCATGCCATGCACTCTCGCCTGTCGGAGCATAGAGAATGCGCTCGATCGTTCCCGGCAGCATGGCCAGGATCTCCGGCAGATCATCCACGTAATGGGTGCAGCCCAGATCGATGATCCGCTGCGCCTTCCTTTCTTTGGTGGATTCGAAGAAGACCTGTTCGTGGCTCCAGCACAAACCCTCAGGGCTAAAAAACCCTTGCAGGGTCAACCAATCCCTGGCGGCTGCGTGCAGATCGTAGGGTGGACCCTTGAAGGGCTTGGCTGTCTTGTGGCTGACGATGACCAGTTCAACGCCTCGTGACTGAATACCCATCAGTGCACGTTTCATCCCCGGCGCTGCCTCGGCCCCTCTGATTCTCGACCCGTAGACTTCGCCCTGAAGCATGGTGAAGTCTTCGTCTCGGCCTTTTGCTCTCAGGTGGTCGCGGATTGCTGTCTTGTCCGCTTTTACCTCGGGGCTGATAAGTTTCTGTTCAATGGCCAGTGCATGGAAAAGTCCGTCGTAGCGGATCAGGGTGTTATCAAAGTCAAGTCCTACCTTGATGCCATCGCTGATCATCTTTGTCCTTCCCCGTGGAAGCTGGTGATGCCTTTCCTCAGTCCTTCCGCATCCAGACCAAGCTGGTGGCGCGTGTAGGACTGATTGCCAAGTTCATGTAGGAAAATGTCTGGCACGCCCAGACGCCTGAGCGTGACGCTGCCTGGATGATGGTCTGCCAACCATTCCAGCAGGGCGCTGCCCAAGCCCCCAGTGATGCCATGTTCTTCCAGGCTCAGCCAGCGCGGGAACAGCTGGACCATCTTCTTGAGGAAAGCCTCATCGAGGGGCTTGACCCCGCCTAGGCTGGCCACCGCCACGGAAAGGCCGCTCGCCGAGACGGCTTCGGCCGCCTGAAGTGCCTCCCCCAGGATCGGACCGACCCCCAGCAACAGCAGGTCCGTGCCATTCCTGAGCAGGTTTGCTTTGCCGATGCCCAGATGGGCATCGTCCCCATGCAGGGGGGGCTCGCCTTTCTTGCCGATCCGCATGTACGTGGGGTTCGGCGAATCCAGAGCCTCCCGCAGCTGAATCACCAGTTCCCTGCTGTCGGCCGGAGCCACCACGTTCATGCCGGGCAGGGTGCGCAGGATTGCCATGTCCTCGAGGGAATGGTGCGTTGGGCCCAGTTCCGCATAGGACAGCCCCGATCCGGTCCCCACGATCAGCACCGGTGCCCGGTGGTAAGCGACACCGACCCTGATCTGCTCCAGGCAGCGGGTGGTGGTGAAGGGTGTGATGGTGTAGATCACCGGCCGCAGCCCGCTCAGGGCCATGCCTGCGGCCATGCTCATCATGTTGGCCTCGGCGATCCCGCAGTTGAAGAAACGCTCCGGTGCGGCCAACTTGAAGCGATCAAACATCCGGTTGCCGATGTCACCGGAGAGCAGGGTCACATCGTCCCTCTCGGAAGCGAGGGAGGTAATTTCCTTGGCGAAGGCGTCACGCATCAGGAGGGCTCCAGTTCGGACAGGGCGGCGGCAAGTTCCTCGGGATTCGGCGTGCGGTAATGCCAGTTGTTGTCGTCCTCCATGAAGGAGATTCCCTTCCCTTTGACGGTGTGGGCGACGATCACGCTCGGACGATCCATTTCATTTCGTGCTTTAGCCAGAGCACCGGCGATTGAGGTGAAGTCGTGTCCGTCGATCTCCTGGGCGTGCCAACCGAATGCCTCCCACTTCTCCACCAGAGGGTCAAGGGCCATCACCTCCTGGCTGCGGCCGGTGGCCTGCCATTTGTTGAAATCTATAATGGCCGTGAGGCTGGCCACCTTCTGACTGGCGGCCAGCATGGCCGCTTCCCAGATGCTTCCCTCATTGCATTCGCCATCGCTCAGAAGCGCATAGCACCGGCTCGACCGTTGTTGGATGCGGGCTGCCAAGGCCATGCCGAGTGCCATGGGCAGGCCGTGGCCCAGGGAGCCCGTGGCCGCTTCGATGCCGGGAATGTACCCCGGTTTGGGGGGGTGTTCATGGAAGACGCTGCCTGCCTTGCCGAAGTCGTCGAGGCGAGAGATGGGAAAGAATCCCCGTTCTGCCAGCACCTGGAACAGGATGGGTGCGCCGTGCCCCTTGCTGAGCAGGAAGCGGTCCCGATCAGGATCTTCCGGATTCCGAGGGTCGATGCGAAGTTCATGCCAGTAGAGCTGCACCAGCAGTTCGACACAGGACAGGCAGGAACCCAGGTGGGGGATCTTTGCTTTGGCCGAGGTGGTGACAAGGCGCTGCCGCAGGGTTCGGGCCGTGATGCTGAGTTCCGCCGGAAGTGTGGCGATCATGGTTTGACTCCCGGCGCGGCCAGATCCAGGCGTTGCATCCACTTGACCGTGTAGCACTGATCTCCGTCAGGCAATTCCTGTTGGCCGTAAGCCGCGGAGATTTCGGCAATGGCATCGGCCACCGTGTGGCTGGGCTGGAAGCCCGTGGACACCAGCTTGCTGGAATCCTGGCGGTAGGAACGAGGATCGTTGGAGGCGCTGACAACCACCTCCGCTCCCACCTTGCTCTTCACCCTCTCGGCAATATCAAGTATAGAAATATTCTCGAAGCCGGCGTTGTAACAACCGCTTGCAATCTCTGGATGGGCAAGGAAATGGCGGTAGACATTGGCCATATCCTCAATGTGGATGTTTGGCCTGGTCTGATCACCGCCAAAAACGGTGATCTTGCCATTCGTAAGGGCCTGATAGGTCAGCATGTTCACGCTGACATCGAGCCGCATCCTTGGGGAGAGACCACAGACGGTGGCTGGCCGGATGCAGTGAATCTTCATGTCGTCCTTGTAGCTCAGGAAGACTCTCTCGGCTACCATTTTCGTCTTGTTGTAGACCGAGATCGGCACCAAGGTGAGATCTTCGGTGACATTGGGTTCATCCTTCACGCCATAGACACTACCGGAGCTGGCGTAGATCAGCTGCTTGACCCCGGCACGAACCGCCCGATCTGCCAGCTGCTGACTTGCCAGCACATTCACTTCCCAGCTCAGTGTGGGATTGAGTTCCACGGCGGGATCGTTGGCGATGTTCGCCAGGTGAATGATCGCCTCCACCCCCTCGAGGGGGATGGCATCGATGTCCCGGATGTCTCCCTGGATGTTGGTGAGGCGGGGATGGTCCGGCAGATGATTCCCGAACCACTGCGTATCGAAGCTGATGACCTCGTGCCCATCGTCCAGAAGTTTGGGAACGAGCACTGACCCTTTGTAGCCGCAACCGCCAGTAACGAGAATCTTCATGTTTTGTGGATGTAGTGCCAGGGCAGTTGGCTGAGTCGCTCGTAATGGGCGTCCACCCAGTCGAGGGTCTGGGTGAGCCCATCGTCCAGACCGACGCCATCATGCCAGCCAAACCGTTCCCGCATCCGGCTGCTGTCCAGCAGGTAGCTCTGGTCCTTGCCCAGTCTTTCCTGGCCTTCTTCCACCACGGAATCGAAAGCCACCCCTGCCCGCTCACAGATCTTGCCGACCAAGTCGCGGATCGAGATGGCCTCACGGGTGGAGAGGTGATAGCAGACGCCGGGCTCTCCCTCCTGGGCCAGCTGCAGGGTGGCACTCACCACATCGCCGATGTGGATGAACGAGCGTATGGAGTGGCCGCCGCCATGGAGCTGCATCGGTTTGCCCGATCGCACGCTGAGCATGGCGCGGGGGATGATCCGGTAGAGCTGTTGTCCCGGGCCATAGACGTTGGCCGCCCGGGTGAATACCACAGGGAAGTCGTAGGCCTTGTGAAAGCTAAGAAGGTGGAGGTCGCAGGCGGCCCTGCTCACCGCATAAGGCGTGCTCGGTGAGAAATGGGTGTGTTCCTTGATCCAGCCGCCATCGGTGCTGCCGTAGACCTCCGGTGTCGTGACGTGTACGTACTTCTTCAGAAAGGAGCGCTGGCGCAGGGCATCGTGCAGGGCGACCTGCGACACCACGTTGGTGCGGTACCAGTGGGTGGGATTCAACCAGCTTTCGGCCACCATGCCCTGGGCGGCGAAGTTGACGATGTAGGCCGGACGCTCGGCGTCAACCAGGGCGAGCAGCTCGTCGAGTTGACGATTGAGGTCGATGGACCGGTAGACGAAGTTGTCGTCGTTTGCCAGAGCTTGGCCCCCATCGTCCCGGGGCCAGCGATAAGGCAGGAAGACGTCTTCGGCTTCTTCGGATCGGCTGACACCCAGAACCCGATGCCCGGCATGAAGAGCTCCGGCTACGAAATGAGAGCCCGAGAAACTGTTGCTGCCGATGACGAGGAAGGTGTCGTTTGCCATTCCGTTATTGATCTAGAAGGGATTGGATCTGATGTTGCAGGCGCTCCACGCCGATGGGCAGATTGCCCAGGGTTTCCACGGCCAGAGCAGCCATGCAGCAGCCTATGGCAGCGGTCGGCATGATCGAATGACCGGCGGACAGTCCCACGGCCATAACGGCCAGAAGGGAGTCTCCTGCGCCGGTAACGTCAAGGGGATTGACTGAAAGAGCTGGAAAATGCTGGTTGTAGAGCTCTCCCTTGTGGTCACGATCGTAGGCGATGAATCCTTCCGATCCCAATTTCATTACTAGTCTTTTGCAACCTGTGGAGTGGATCAATTGCTGGGCAAGTCGCTCCAAGCCGGTGTCCTTGTCCTGGAGCGCCATGCGAGCTTCGCGTTCGTTTGGGCAGAGTAGGGCAAAGTTCTTTAATCGCGTGATATCTCCCACCTGGCTACTGCACTGGAGATCACCGTAGAGATTCAAACCGTACCGTATGGCGAGATCCTGTATCGTCTCCAATACTCGATCAGTCATTACGCCATAGACGAAGTCAGAAATGATGAGCCCATCAACATTGGCGGCAACATCCTCGAGGCGAGCGATCAGTTGATCTTCCACCTCAGGAAAGATCATGTGCTCTTCCATGCGGCTAACCCGGAAGAGCTTCTGGTTGCCCACCAAATATCGCTTCTTGAAGGTAGTCGGTCTGCTTGCGTCAACAATCAGGGAGTCCCCGATTCCCTGTTCCTTGAGTTTCTGCCGTACGAAGTCTGCGGGCTCATCCATTCCCACAACGCTCACCAATTCGCACTGAGCCCCCAACGCCCGGACGTGGGACGCCACGACACCAGCACCTCCGATGAACACCCTATCTTCCAGTTCCCTTACCACCACCACGGGGGCCTCCGCGCTCATGCCCACGGCTTCACAGGCGGTGTATTGGTCCACAATCGTGTCGCCGACCACGGCCAAGCGGGTTTTCGACCATTCGTTGAGCTGCCGGTGGAGAGTTTCCAGCTTCAGGCCCTGCCGTTCGCAGGCGCGACGAAACTGATCTTGTCGGCCACGGGCCAGGCCGCTCTCACTGTCCCGCAGGAGCTCGGCAGTGGCGTAGTGGGTGTCTCCGGCATGGAACATCACGTCACGGCCCAGTTGACGCATCAGTTCCTTGGCCCGCAGGATCGCGGGATCACGGCTGTGCTGATGCTCCGTACCCAGCACAAGCACCGAAGGCTGCAGCCGGTGGATTGCTTCGGACAGTTCATTGCCGCTCAGCAACACAATGCGACTGGCCAGATTCAGAAGTTTCAGTCCCTCCGCCCTGTCGATCTGGGGATACCGGAACGGCAGAACGGAGCTGCTGGCACGATCAACGTTCTGATCGTCACCCATCAGGGCCACTATCAGAGGCGTCCCCTGCTCTGCTGCATGCTTCAGGTAGCGGATATGTCCAGGGTGGATGCTGCTGAAATGCCCATAGGCCAAGACACCCTTCGCATGAGGCGATGCATCGGAGAGGTGAACAATCTCGCTGTTCATGATGCGATCACCCACGCAGGGGCTTGTTTCCGGTAAGCCATTGCATGCAGAGGTGGCCCACGATCAGCTGAGTATCTTCAGCGATCTGCATGTCGTCAATTGGGAAATGGATCGGCATATCTGCCAATTCCAGGCATTTACCTCCACTGAAAGCGAGAATGGCGTAGCTGCGCATCTCCATCGTTCTGGCCATTTTCAGTGATTTAACGATATTGGCCGAATTGCCGCTGCCGGAGAGCGCTATTAACAGATCTCCTGGTCGGGCTTTTGCTTCAAGCTGATGGGCATAGATGTTGTCGTAACCAATATCATTTGCCAGGCAGGTAATGATACCGCTGTTGGCCGTCAGTGCTTCGACTCGTAGACCTGGATGTGCAGGTGGTGGTCCGCAGGCTCCGGCGCCAAAGTGTAGATCATTGGCAATATGAATGGCATTGGCTGCGCTACCACCGTTGCCGCAAAGATAAATGTTGCGCCCATCATGCCATGCGCTTTTCAGATCCTCAGCCAAGGCCTCGATCCTTTCGAGAATAGTTGCGTCAAAGCAACGATTAAGGAGGTCAAGATATTTTTGGGAGTGCAGGATGAAGGTTGATTTGGTTTGGGTCATAGCTGCGTGGTGCCAACAGGAGAGTTGATCTGAGAAAAGAGTGTCCTGTCGAGGGGGTGGGCAAGTGCTCTAGCGGCGCTCAGGGCCTCAGGAGTTCCGATGTCGATGTAGGGATGGTCAGTATGCCAGGTTTGTATCCTGTCCATGCATAAGGGTAGCACTTCGGTGCTGAAATCCTGAGCAGACGGATTGGCTTCTGTCAGCCAGTCAAGGAACTCCCGACCGAAAACATAAACCGCCCCATTCGCGCAGCATCCGGGTGGATTGGCAACTTTCTCGTGAAAGGAAGTGACGACTCGTTGTTGATTGATCTCGACAATTCCGCATTGACTGGGGTTATTTGTCGTAAATGTGAGCATTGTCAAGAGGCAACTGGGATCCCGATTCTGGTGTGCGTTTACAAGCCCTTTAAGTGGATCAAGTGTGAAATTGTCCGCATGGATGAGCAGGCCCGTCCCATTCCATCGATCATCCGCAAAAAAGTCGAGATTGTTTAGCAATGTACCAGCGGTTCCTAGGAGTTTCGCCTCATGGCTGATCTGGATGCTCATTCCTCCAAGATGTCCAGCTTCCCCGTTCAGATCTGCCGATGACCACCCCTTGACAAAGCTCTGCACCTGCTCAGATAGGTAGTGGGTATTGATTAGGAGCGACTCAGCACCGAGCCGCTGGAGCTTGTTCAGCCAGTGCCCGAGCAGGGGAGTTCCACCTACCGGAACCAGGCACTTGGGGATCGTGTTCGTCAGCGGTCGCAGACGTGTCCCGAATCCTGCCGATAGCACGATCGCTCTCATGTCGCAGCCCCCGCAACGTCCACTAGTGAGGTGCGCTCGAGAATGACGTCTGCTAGGGCAAAACTCGCCGTGAATGCCGGTGAGATGGCGTTAAGAACGTGGGTGCTACTTGGCCCTGGCAGGCAGAGGAAATCATCATGCAGCTTTCCTGTGTCGCGATCGAAGAGTTGGGAACGAATGCCTACTTTCTGTGAGGGTTCGATGTCTTCGGCGCGGATGGATGGGATCAACTCCTTAGCGGCCTTCAAAAGCAGAGGTGGGAATGCAAGGAAGGCTTGTTCATGTACGTAGCGACGAAAGCCACCCCTGTTGCGAATGTATTGGCCTGCAAGAGTCGCTACATTTCGGACCATCATCACAGGCTCTAGACCTTCCAACCCCCTGTAATTCTCTCTTCCCATGGCTAGTGTGGCAGTGGGGCCGATGCTGACCACTGGATCGGCGTCAGCACTAGGCGTGAAATGTACTCCTAGGAAGGGGATGTCTAGATCAGGAACCGGGTAAAGGTTTGTTGTCACATTTAATGAGCAGCTCTTCCTGAGTTGCCAGTAGAGCCCTTTAAAGGGAAGTAGGCTATAATTTAGGCCCACACCGAATCTGTGGGCTACCCTATCTGCCTGCAGCCCACTGCAGTTGATCAAGTGTTCGTAGGAGAGCGCCGTTCCATCTGCGAGCTGGATTCTACGAGTGGATGAATCCGCATGCCAGTCCTGAGAACCTGTAATGATGCGCACACCCCGTTCCTTTAATTCACTTTCCAGTCTTTGAAGGATCAGGATAGGCTTGACAACCGCAGTTGCCGGACTCCAGAGAGCACGACCACTGCTTGTGCGTGCCAACGGAATCTTGCGCTTCAATTGCTCCGTATCCCAGAATTCCACCGTGGCGCCATTGGCTCGGCCACGTTCGGCTAGAACATCAAGCTGGTGGTCAAGTTCTATTCGCTGCGGAACGATGACCTTCCCGCACGGATTGATGGGTAAACCACGGGTTTCGCACCATGCCCGCAGTCTGCGACTCCCAGAAACACATACCTGTGCTTTCAGCGAACCAGGTTTGTAGTAAAGGCCTGCATGGAGAACGCCACTGTTACGGCCCGAACTGTGCTGGCCCAATGAGGTCTCTTTGTCAAGTACCACGATTGAGCGACCCGGACTTCGCTCAAGCAATTGATGGGCGATCGCTAGACCCACCATGCCCCCGCCCACGATTAGGACATCTGCTGAACCTGCGCTCATGGTTGAGATGCAATGGGATAGAGCAATGTACCTGGAAATTGGGTTAGATCATCGATCATGTGAAGCGACGTTGGATGGTTGTTTCCTGTCATCAGTGCTGATTGCATTCCATTTAGCACATCCTGATATTCATTCTCACCGTGGCCCGTCCTTACGTGGATCAGGGTGGACAGTTTAGCGTTCAGACCAGCTTTCAGGTCACTGAGTCGATCGCCAATCAGGATGGATCTGGCAAGGTCGATGTTAAGTTCTGCGGCCGCTTGGATGATCATACCTGGGTTGGGCTTTCGCCAGGGCTGACCCGCCTGCTCTGGTCCGTATCCGTTCGCATAGATCGCCTCAATGGCAGCTCTCCCATGCAATTCGTCCAGCATCCTTTCGGTTACTGCATCGTAGGCGTCCCAATCAAAGAAACCTCGAGATATTCCCGACTGGTTGGTTATGACGACGACTGACCATCCTTTGGATGATGCCATGGTTAGCAGTTCGTCGGCCCCAGCCATGATAACGACATTTTTCGGATCTCTCAGATAGTGAACATCGTCGATCAGGACGCCATCGCGATCAAGGAATAGTGCGGGCCTTTTTTGCTTTCCTGGCGACCGGTAAATACTGCGTCGCTCCATTTGATCCAGGATATTCATGAAGTAGATGGTAGGTAGTCTTCGTATTTCTTGAGGAAAGATCGAGAGATTGATCCTAAATGACTGGCTTCTGACTGTTGGTTGGATTTTCTGGGGATCAATTTTAGGAGAGCGCACATCTCCTCCGTGGCTGCAAGAATGTCCTCTTCAGAACATTCTTCGTAACTATAGGGTGTAGTGGTTGAATCGACTATGTAGTGAGACTCAAGTGCTGCTTTTACGACTTCTTCGCTAAATCGAATCAACTTTCCGCTGGATTTATCTCGCATCATCTTCGGAATGAGAATATCTTTGGGAGAATACCAGTAATCCTTGAATGGCACCTGATTATGAATGATGCAGGGGACGCCGAAGACTGATGACAGCAATGTGAGTCCTGAGGTGGATCCTAGACAGAACGACGCATTCCCGCTCAGAAGAACGTCATTGAAGTCAGATTTCCATTTGGAGTCAGCGTAGTTGACAAAAAGATCGTCCGGGAGGTTTGATAATTCTTCCGTTGGCGGCGCACCCGTCAAAACGGGAATGATGCCTGAGTCTCGCAGAAATTTCAAAGCGCTTCTCAGATAGATGGCAGAACTATATCGTTGTGCCTGTAAGCGATCTTCCGGTATTTTCTTGTAGGGATGCCGAAAGTTGACAACGCAATAGGCCTTGAATGTTCGATATTCGGTGGGAATCATGCTTTCATTTACCAGTCTCATCACCAGCTGATCGGCGGCCCTTTTATTGTTGTTGTCTAGCTTAAAGGCTATCGGAGTGTCGCTTACGATTGTGAAATGGCTCTGCTTAGCAGTTGGAACCCTGCAAAATAACTTGGCTTTTCTGTAATGTTTGAAGTATGTTAGGGCAATCGCAAGCGTATAGATTAGGCTGCCTTCATGATGTGTCGTCCCAGCCGGAAGAAAGTCAAAGAAGTGCTGATTGGCCGATCCTTTCCCTCTGGATACGAGAACGATCCTCTTCGCGCATTGGCGTGTGCTCCAGCGAATCGCACAGTCTGACTCAAGGCATTGGTGTCCCAGTCTTCCGGTGTATATGGGCCAGATATGAATGCCTGCCCTGATGAGATACCAGGAGAGTGGAAGCAAGGCAATGGCCAGTGGTGCCAGCAGGGCAGCCCCCGATTTGCGAGCGACGTAATCGCCTAGTGAAAAGCCATTCCTTAGGTAGGCGAGCCATATGGAGGGTTTAAATATCATAGACTCATTTCCGAGTCATCATTGTATTAAGGACATGATTCTATGCCCCTCCAGTCGTTATAGTATTTTCAGAATTAGGAATTGCTTGCGTTTGTTCAATAGCGCTTTGGGCATATTGTCCCGAGCTTGTGCTCTTCAGGTGAATCTTAAAATAAGCGATAATAGTACCGCTGTCTATCTTGCTGGCGTCAAGTGATGATTGGACTTGATTAGTGGCTTTCATTTCGGGCGGAATCCACTGATGAGTCTCATTGTTCGCATCATGCACATCAATCATTGATTCGTTATCGGTATTGTGCGGCTTTGAGTTGTCTATGCAGTTTATGCCTTTGAAGTAGTTGCACGGCTTTTGAAATATAGAGAGACACGGCATTCTGCACAGAAGATTGAAACTTGCGACGCTTGGCTTATTGTGCTTTGACCAGCATTCCCTACAGTTTTCAGATTCGTTCGCCATGGGTTGAACCACCAAGGTACTCATTACCTCCCTTGGGCGGGCTATTCCATCTTGCTCGTTGGGTTTCATTATTTGGTCCCCATCGTTATTCTTGGATGCCTGAAAAATGACTCGTAATTGCTGTAGAGGTGTGTATAGATTGACAATTGAATCATCTGATTGCGGGATCACTTGCCAATTCCTTCTATCCGTACATCGTTTGATATCATACGCCTGCGTTTGCCATGGACTCATCGCTCTATATGGTTGATTGTGCTGTTGGTTTGGTTGGTGCCACACAGCGAGGCCGACAATTCCTAATCCTTGGTGCCAAGGATTGGCAATGTTTCTTTCAGCAGAAGGTCTTTGAAGAAAGATTTGTCCTCGGAGATCCCGTTCTGGTTTGCGGTGAAGGCTCCTTTCTCCAATCTCATCACCTTTTCGGTGCAGTATTGAATTTGTGGTTTGAGCTCCGTTTGAGTGAGTTTTTGCTTGAGGCCCGCGAGCTTCTGATCGTCTCCGGCCATAGTAGGTAACTGTTGGATACGACTTTGCACTCCGATTGTCCAGAGTTCGCAGAGCCATTAACTCCCGGATACTCCTGAGACCGGATGGTAAAAATGTAATTGCCGTTTTTACTGCTCTCCAATCAACCTCCATGGGAGATTCTTCCTTACGACCATCCGCCAGCGAAGGCCTATGACCCCCAGAGCGACTGGCTCCATTGGATCGCCATCTTCCCGCTCCCTCTAAGCAATGATGGATATGCCCGCCACGAAGGTGGCGCTGGATCAGCACCGTTCCAGCGATCCGATCGTCAGAGACTTTCTGGTCAGTGGCCTGTAAGGGACCTTGGTTTACGAGCTTGTTGAACTCCGTCAGAAACAACAATTCGTTAAGGTCACGTCCTGGGATCGCCAGGCTTGGCCTCAGCCAGTGGTCCGCGAGATGCTGCCCCGCGCGGCCTTCCTTAGGGAAAGCTTTGGGCGCGAAGCCACCAGGCTGGATTTGACCGCCGGTCCGGCGATGGTGCATGCTTGGGTCTGAGCCCGAAAGGCGCTCCCGCGGATGTAGCTCAGTGGTAGAGCATCTCCTTGCCAAGGAGAGGGTCGAGAGTTCGAATCTCTTCATCCGCTTCGTTCCCCCAACCCACCAACCTCCCTTCGGACGCCCCATTCGGCCCTGAGCAGCAGCTCCTGGCCGTGGGCGGCTGAAAACCCCAGCCGGCGGTAGAAGCCTGAGCTGTTGGTGGTCATCAGGTAGACCCTCTCGGCCCGCTCCACGACGCGGCTGCCAAGCAGGGCTTCCACGATGCGGCGCCCCAGTCCCTCGCCCTGTTGCTCTCCGGCCACCACCACATCCCAGAGCACCGCCCGGAACACCCCGTCGCTGGTGGCCCGGCCGAAGCCCACCAACTGGCGGCCCTGCCAGACGCTCACGATGGCCTGGCTGTGTCTCAGCATCTGCGCCAGTTCGGCTTGGCTGCGGCCCGCGGCCCAGAAGCTGTGCTCATCCAGCAGGGCCTTGAGGTGCCCCAGGCGCCAGCGGAGCCGCAGGGCCAGGGGGCCGTGGCTGATCAGCCGGTAGGCCTCGCCTCCTGGGCCTTGGACCGTTGGGTTGGGCGAGCTCAAGGGGCTGGCCGATCAGGCGGACAAGGGCATCCTCGCCTCCCGTGCTTAGGGTCCTGGAGTGGCCTCGATCTGGCGCCGTCCTGGGGCTGAAAACCCCTGCAGCAGCTTGCTTTTGCCCCGCAGGTCAGAGCTGCGCGGTGATAGGGTGATTCGATCTGGCTGGTCCGCTTTCCATGCTCAAGCTGCTGCTGGGGGATCCCAACGCCCGCAAGCTGAAGCGTTTCCAGCCCCTGGTCTCCGACATCAACCTGTTGGAGGAGGACATCGCTCCCCTCTCCGACGAAGACCTGCGGGCCAAGACCACCTCCTTCAAGGAGGCCTTGGCCAAGGCAGAAACGCCAGTGCGCCAGCGTCAGCTGCTCGATGAACTGCTGCCTGAGGCCTTCGCCGTGGTGCGCGAGGCGGGCAAGCGCGTGCTGGGCATGCGCCATTTCGATGTGCAGCTGCTGGGAGGCATGGTGCTGCACGAGGGCCAGATCGCCGAGATGAAGACCGGCGAAGGCAAAACTCTCGTCGCCACCCTGCCCGCCTACCTCAACGCCCTCACCGGCAAGGGGGTGCATGTGGTCACGGTGAACGACTACCTCGCCCGCCGCGACGCCGAGTGGATGGGTCAGGTGCATCGCTTCCTGGGGCTTTCGGTGGGCCTGATCCAGCAGGACATGGCCCCGGCCGAACGCCGGCGCAACTACGCCTGTGACATCACCTACGCCACCAACAGTGAGCTGGGTTTCGATTACCTGCGCGACAACATGGCGAACGACATCGCCGAGGTGGTGCAGAAGGAGTTCCATTACTGCATCATCGACGAGGTCGATTCGATCCTGGTCGATGAGGCGCGCACCCCCCTGATCATTTCCGGTCAGGTGGAGCGGCCCCAGGAGAAATACCGCCGTGCCACCGACGTGGCCGCCCAGCTCCAGCGAGCCGAGGGCATGACCAAGGACGGCATTGACCCCGAGGGCGACTACGAGGTCGATGAGAAGCAGCGTAACGTGACGCTCACCGATGAGGGCTACGCCAAGGCCGAGCAGCTGCTGGAGGTTGGCGATCTGTTCAATCCTGAAGACCCCTGGGCCCACTTCATCACCAACGCGCTCAAGGCCAAGGAGCTGTTCATCAAGGACGTCAACTACATCGTGCGCGATGAGGACGCCGTGATCGTCGATGAGTTCACCGGCCGGGTGATGCCGGGCCGGCGCTGGAGCGACGGTCAGCACCAGGCGATCGAATCCAAGGAGAACCTGCCGATCCAGCCGGAAACCCAGACCCTGGCCAGCATCACCTACCAGAACTTCTTCCTGCTCTACCCGCGCCTGGCCGGCATGACCGGCACCGCCAAGACCGAGGAAGTCGAGTTCGAGAAGACCTACAAGCTGGAGGTCACCGTGGTGCCCACCAACCGCGTGCGCTCCCGCACCGATCTCGTCGATCAGGTCTACAAGAACGAGGCTGCCAAGTGGCGGGCGGTTGCTGCAGAAACAGCTGAGTTCCACCGCGCCGGCCGGCCGGTGCTGGTGGGCACCACCAGCGTGGAGAAATCCGAGGTGATCTCGGCCCTGCTTGCTGAGCAGGAGATCCCCCACAACCTGCTCAACGCCAAGCCCGAGAACGTGGAGCGCGAGGCCGAGATTGTCGCCCAGGCGGGGCGGGCCGGCGCCGTGACCATCGCCACCAACATGGCCGGCCGCGGCACCGACATCATTCTCGGCGGCAACACCGACTACATGGCCCGCCTCAAGCTCAGGGAGGTGCTGCTGCCCCGGCTGGTGCGGCCCGAGGAGGGCCACAAGCCCCCGATTCCCCTGCAGCGCGACCCAGCCGCCGGTTTCGCCCCGGGAGACCCCTTGGTGTCCGCCAAGCCCCTCAGCGAGGCGCGCGCCATCGGCACCCTCTACCCCTGCGCCCTCTCACAGGAGTGCGATCAGGCCCTGGGCAGCCTGGCCCGCGCTCTGGTTGCCTCCTGGGGTGATCGCTCGCTCTCCGTGCTTGAGCTCGAAGATCGCATCGCCCAGGCGGCGGAGAAGGCCCCCACCGATGACCCCCAGATTGAACAGCTCCGGGAGCTGATTGCCCGGGTCAAGGGCGAGTACGACGCGGTGGTCAAGCGCGATGAGGTGACGGTCCGCGAAGCGGGTGGTCTGCATGTGATCGGCACCGAGCGCCACGAGGCCCGCAGGGTCGACAACCAGCTCAGGGGCCGCGCCGGCCGCCAGGGTGATCCAGGTAGCACACGCTTTTTCCTCTCGCTGGAAGACAACCTGCTGCGCATCTTCGGGGGCGAGCGGGTGGCGGGATTGATGAACGCCTTCCGGGTGGAGGAAGACATGCCGATCGAATCGAACATGCTCACCCGTTCGCTGGAGGGAGCCCAGAAGAAGGTGGAAACCTACTACTACGACATCCGCAAGCAGGTGTTCGAGTACGACGAGGTGATGAACAACCAGCGCAAGGCCGTCTATGCCGAGCGGCGGCGGGTGCTCGAGGGCCGGGAGCTCAAGAAGCAGGTGATCGGCTACGGCGAGCGCACCATGGACGACATCGTCGAGGCCTACGTCAACCCGGATCTGCCACCGGAGGAATGGGACCTGCAGCGGCTGGTGGCCAAGGTCAAGGAATTCGTCTATCTCCTGGAGGATCTGCAACCGGAGCAGTTGCAGGGTCTTTCGATTGAGGAACTCAAGGCGTTCCTCCAGGAGCAGCTGCGCAACGCCTACGACCTCAAGGAGGGGCAGGTGGAGCAGGGGCGGCCGGGGCTGATGCGCGAGGCCGAGCGCTTCTTCATCCTCCAGCAGATCGACACCCTCTGGCGTGAGCATCTCCAAGCCATGGATGCCCTGCGCGAATCGGTGGGCCTGCGCGGCTACGGCCAGAAGGATCCGCTGATCGAATACAAGAATGAGGGCTACGACATGTTCCTGGAGATGATGACTGGGATGCGCCGCAACGTGATCTACTCCATGTTCATGTTTGAGCCCCAGGGTGTGGAAGCTTGAGGCTGATGAACGAGCAAACACCCGTTCTGAAGTTGCGCGATGTGTGGTTGCGCATACCTGTGAATTCCCGCGAAGCCCGGACTCTCAAGAAAGCGCTGATTCGTTCGGTCACCGGTGGCGCTTTGAAGAAAACCTCTGGTGGGGCTGAAATTGAGGCTCTCAGGGGGATTACCTGCGACATTCACCATGGCGAGCGGGTGGCTCTGATTGGCCACAACGGGGCAGGCAAGAGTACGTTTCTGAGGCTTGTATCGGGGATCTATAGGGCGACTTCGGGATTCTTTGAAGCCAGCACTCCCGTTTTTCCGATGATTCAGAAAAGCTTCATCACCGGCCAAGAGCTCAGTGGCCTACAGGCGGTGAAGGGTCACTACCTGCTGATGCATGGAAATCTGCGAGGTTTTTCGGCCTATCTGCAAGACATTGTCGATTTCTCTGAGTTAGGCGACTTTATTCACTTGCCGATGAAATCCTATAGTGAGGGCATGTCTGCGCGCTTGTTGTTCGCTCTGCTCACATCCGGCAGTCATGACTGCCTTGCTCTCGATGAGGGCTTTGGAGCTGGAGATGCTCGCTTCTTCGAGCGCGCTCAACAGCGGATGAGTGAGTTCATCGATGCTTCTGGCACCTTGATTCTCGCTAGTCACTCTGATGGTTTATTGAGGCAGTTCTGCCTCCGTGGTCTGGTGTTCAGCCAGGGGCGGATCGTGTTTGACGGACCTCTTGATGAATCCTTGTCTTTCTACCATGAGCACTGTTGTTAGCGCCCTGAAGTACGGCTGGAAAACTCGCCGAGCCTGGTGGTTTACCGCCACCTCTCGAACCAGAGAACGCTTTGCTCGCACAGCTTTGGGGAGTTTTTGGCTGGGCCTTTCAAATTTGCTCTCCATTGCGGCGCTTGCTTTTGTGTATAGTGCTGTATTCAAGGTTCAGGATTTCAACGCCTACGTGGTCTACTTGGGCATAGGACTGGTTGTTTGGAATTCCATCGCCGGTGCGGTCGGGACAGCTCCCACCCTCTTTAGAATCAACGCTGCCAACATAAAAAATACCAACATTCACCCTATCTTCTATTCTCTTGAGGAGTGGTCGTTTCAACTTCAGACCTTTCTGCAATCGTTTAGTCTGGTTGTGCTGGCCCTGACAATCTTCCAGCACAACCTGATTCCCCATCTGTTCACCGTTGGGCTGCTGCCTCTGATCAATGTATTTCTGTTCATTTACTGGTTCCCCCTCTTGGTATGTGTTGTGGGTGCTCGATACGAGGATTTCTTCCAATTGGTGCCGATCATTTTACAGTTGATGTTTTTGCTTACGCCAATTATCTACAAAAGAGAAACACTCGGCGCTCTTGGCTGGACAGCTGACTTCAATCCCTTATACCGAGTGCTAAGCAATCTTCGTCACGCTCTTATTCAAGGCGAATTTAAGGCCGCACAGGTGTTGCCGTTCTTGCTCTTTAATCTACTGGGCGTGTTCTGCTCGGTTTGGTTGCTGGAGCGTCAGCGCAGGGAGCTACCTTTTCTTGTCTAATTCCCTACTCCAGCAACCACTCCAGTGGTGAGTCCCACTCCACGGCGTCCGCCCACGCCTGCCTGTTGCCTTCTGTTCAGTGTCCACGAAAGTGGGGCAATTCCACCCGTGCTGTGCAAGGGTGTCGATTTTCACAGTCCCATGTGAAAGTGGCTTTGTTCATAACTCTTCTTGCCGTTTCAGCTGGTGATTCCAGGGTTGTCTCCCAAGAACTCGAGGATCTCCCTGTCGCGCAGGTTCTGGGCCTTGCCGCTGCAGGGCTCCTTCAGGGGAATGCCGTCGGCGACGTCCTGCAGGCAGGACTGCAGACGGTTGACATCGTTCTCCAGCACATCGATCCGCTCCATCAAGTTGCGGATCACGCTCGCTTCGGCATCGGGCAGAGCGGAGTGGGCCAAGGGGTCGATGCGCACTCCCGACTGGTGCACGACCCGGCCCGGGACCCCCACCACAGTGCTGTCGGCGGGCACATCCCTCAGCACCACTGATCCGGCGCCGATGCGGGTGTTGGAGCCCACGCTGATGGCGCCCAGCACCTTGGCGCCGGCGCCCACCACCACGTTTTCCGCCAGGGTGGGGTGGCGCTTGCCGTGCATCTTGCCGGTGCCCCCCAGGGTCACCCCCTGGTACAGCAGGCAGCGGTTGCCGATGACCGCCGTTTCCCCGATCACCACCCCCATGCCGTGGTCGATGAACACGCCTTGGCCGATCCGTGCCCCCGGGTGAATCTCCACACCGGTGAGGGCGCGACCCACCTGGCTCAGGAGCCGGGGCAGGAGCGGCAGGCCCAGCCGCCAGAGCCGGTGGCTGACGCGATGGACCACCAGGGCATGGAAGCCTGGGTAGCAGAGCAGGATCTCCAGGGTGCCCCTGGCCGCTGGATCCCGCTGCCGGATGATGGCCAGGTCGGCCCTGAGTGCATCGAGCATGGTGGGGTCCTTCAGGTGCTCGGTTCAAGAGAGCGCACGTCGGTGCCTTTGAAGTCATCCCCCCTGTAAAGCAGCGGCATGTTCAGTGCCCTGGCCAGTCCGTAGCTGAAGCAGTCCCCCAGGTTCAGGCCTGCCCGGTGGCGCCCCTTGCCGAACTCGCGCCAGCCCCTCAGCGCCCAGAGCAGATGGCTCTGATCAAACGGCAGGACCTGAATGTTCAGGGCCTGGCAGAGGGCTTCGACGGCCTCGCTGGTGGCGCCGAGGCGGCTTCCTTCGGCCACGAGCGAGGCTTCCAGCTTCGTTGCCGCTGACATCAGCAGCATCGGGGCCTCCGCCATCAGCACGGAAAAATCCTCGGCCTCCTCTTCCCTGAGCAGCACCGCCAGAAAGGCGGAGGTGTCGACGACCATGGCTGAGGAGGTCATTCAGATCGGCAGGCCTTGGTCGTCATAGAGGCTGTCCTGCAGCTCGCGCGAGGAGCGCGGATCCCTGATCGGCAGCTCCGAGAAGCGCGCCTGGATCTGGCGGATCGCCTCCATTTTGGTGGAGCGAACGTTGTCAGGCCCGGGCGCCGTCGTTCTGGTGAGCTCCGCCTCCAGGGCCTGGCGCACGGCGTTGGTGACGCTGGTGCCGCGGCGGCTCGCCAGCTCCTTGGCCATGGCGTGGACCCGCTCGTCCTTGATGTTCATCCCCATGGGAGAACCGGGGTAGAAGCTGGCTGAATTCTACCCATGGTTTGGTTGGGCAGGTTCCTGGGTGGCCCTTCAGGGGGCCTGCAGCCCGATCTCCTTGCGCAGCAGTTCGATCGTGGCGGCCCCCAGGTAGCTCTTGGCGCAGTGCAACTGCGGCAGGCGCATCAGCTGGGAACGGTTTTGGCGCAGGGTCTGCTCCACCAGCGAGAGGCTGGGGCGGTCGCAGAGCACGTGGCTGGCGGCCCGCAGCAGCGCCAGCAGGCGGCTGTTCACATCCGGCGTTGCCGTCATCACCAGCAGCTCATTGCCGCGCATGCTGTGCAGGATCACCTCCGCCGCCCGCAGGATGCCCGGACTGATGCTCACCAGGCCCACACAACTGCCAGCTCGCAGTTCCTTGAGCAGATCCAGTTCCTGGCGGAATTCGTTGAGATCCACAGCCACGGCGCGCACTCCGTGGCGCTTCGCCAGCTCCTCCACGGGCTGGAGGAAGTAGCGGCTGGTGACCACCGTGCCGTTGTTGGAGCTCTCGAGCACCGCCTCGAGCTCCTCCATCGGCACCACCTCCACGGGTACATCCAGGTTGGGGGCGAGTTCCTCGGCGATCAGCATCGAGGCGCCGATGTCTTCGCGCGGGGTGCTCACCAGCACCCTGGCGCCGCAGCGCAGGCGCCAGTCGATCTCCCGCGTGAGCAGTTCCCGGGCCTGCTGCAGGGTGCAACCCGCATTCAGCAGGCCATCGACGCACTGGCGTACCTCCCGGTCGATGTCGGGGCGGATCTTGCTGCGCAACCCGGCGGGGGGCTTGAGCTCCCTGGGTTTCTGCTGGTCGCGCACGTAGATGCCGGAGCCGGCCATCGCCTCGACGACACCATCGTTCTCCAGCTGCCGATAGACCTTGCTGATCGTGTTGCGGTGCAGACCGGTCTGCATCGCCAGCTGGCGCGTGCTGGGCAGGCGATGGCCAGGCGGATAGTGACGGGCCGCGATCGCGAAGCAGATCTGGTTGTAGAGCTGGGTCGACGCCGGGATGTCGCTTTCCTGCTGGATATGGAATCGCACGCCGGGTGGGCCAGAGCTGACGAGGGCCACCCTACGGAGCTTTAGGGCTGGTGACAATTCCCCCTTTGGCATAAGAGTGTGTGCCAGGAGTGCCGGTTGGCCCTGCCGCCGCAGCCCCTTTTTCTCCACAGCCCTGCTCCCGTGGCCCCATCCCCCACCCCCCGTTCCGTGCTTGGCTCCTGGATCGAGATTCCCGTGCCCCAGGGCCCCCAGGTCTCCGCCGCCCGCCTGCGCAGCTGGTGGGCCCGGCCGACCACTGGAGAGCTGCGGGGCGGGGTGCTGGTGCTGCCGGAGGTGTTCGGGGTCAACCCCTGGGTGCGCGGCATCGCCGAGGCGCTGGCGGCCGAGGGCTACGGGGCCCTGGCGCTGCCACTGTTCGCCCGCAGTGCTCCCGACCTGGATTTGGGGTACGACGACGATTCCCTGGAGGAGGGTCGCCAGCACAAGGACCGCACCACAACCGCCCAGCTCCTGGCCGATGGTGCGGCGGCCGCCCGCTGGCTGCAGGAACAGCTGGCACCCGATCGGTCCCCCCCATCAGCAGCGGGCTGGCCTGCCCTGGGCTGCGTGGGCTTCTGCTTCGGAGGCCATGCGGCCCTGCTGCTCGCCACCCTGCCGGCGGTGGTGGCCACCTGCGACTTCTACGGCGCTGGCGTGGCCACCGGGCGCCCCGGCGGCGGCCCACCCAGTCTGGAGCTGCTCGATCAGGTGGCGGGGCGTCTGTGGTGCTTCTGCGGCGGGGCTGATCCCCTGATCCCCCCAGCGGACGTGGTCGCCATCGGGAGCGCCCTGGCGGCGGCTGATCCGAGTGGCGAACGCCACCGGTTGATCTCGGCCGAAGGCGCCGGTCACGGCTACATGTGCAGCGCCCGGGACGCCTTTCAGCCGGCAGCTGCCTCCGAGGGCTGGAGGCTGATGCTGGAGCTGATGGCTGCTGAACTCACGGCCGAAAGCTCAGCTTCCGAGCGCGGAGTTGGGCAAGGAGGTTAGACCGCTCGGCGCTGTCCCCTTGATCAGACCGTGCGCACCGCCTTGGCCGCCAGGGCTGCGGCGTCTTTTTCCTTGGTGAGTGGCGTCTTGCGGGGGCTCAGGAACATGATCATGTTGCGGCCCTCCCGCTTCGGGTCCTGCTGAATTTCGGCGTTCTCCTCGAGGTCCTTGGCCATGCGGAACAGCAGCACCTCAGCCAGGGCCGTGTGCTGGATTTCCCGGCCCCGGAAGATCACGGTGCATTTGACCTTGTCGCCGTCCTTGAGGAAGCGCACGGCCTGACCGATCCGAACCTGATAGTCGTGGGAGTCGATCTTGTAGCGCATCTTGACCTCCTTGACCTCGGTCTGGTGCGACTTCTTCTTGGCCTCCTTGGCCTTCTTCTCCTGTTCGAACTTGAACTTGCCGTAGTCCATGATCCGGCAGACCGGCGGGTCCGCCTTCTCGCTGACCAGCACCAGATCCAGCTCCCTCTCTTTGGCCACCTCCAGGGCTGCTTCCCTGGTGACCACACCAAGCTGGCTGCCGTCGGCGTCGACCACCCGCAGCTGGGCATAGCTGATGCGGTCGTTGATGTTGGGCAGTTCCCGGACGGGCGCCCGGCGATCAAAACGGGGACGAGGTGGCATTCAGAAGGGCGAGTGGACGGTTGGAGGGTGCCGTGAACGGTTCAGCCTAGAACGCGCTTGATCTCTAGAAGCGCTTCTGAGGCCAGATCAGACGTCGTGAGCCACACCGGTTGGTGTTGCCGGCGAAACCAGGTGCGCTGGCGCTTGGCGTACTGCCGGGTGCGCCGGGCCGTGAGCGCGATCGCCTCGGCCTCCCCCAGCCGCCCGGCGAGCAGGGCCTTGGCTTCGCCGTAGCCGATCGTTTCCAGCAGGGGGCAGTGTTGCCCGAAGCGCTCCAGCAGCTGAGCCGTTTCCGCCACCAAGCCCCCCTGGTAGAGGGCCTCGGTGCGGCGATCGATGCGGCCCATCAGATCAGCCCGGTTCAAGCCCAGCTCCAGCACCCGCCAGGGAGGAGGCACCATCCCCTGCTGGCTCGAGAGCGGACGGCCGGTGGCGTAGAGCACTTCCAGGGCCCGTTGGGTGCGCACCGCGTCGGCGGCGGCAATGCGCGCCGCCGAGGCCGGATCGGCAGCACGCAGCAACTGGTGGCAACTGGCCTGGCCGAGGGCCTCCAGCTGGGCCCGCAGCTGGGGCTGGGGCGGCACCGCCGGGGGCGACAGTCCCTGGGTGATGGCCTTGAGGTAAAGCCCGCTGCCCCCGACCAGAAACGCCACCCCCCGGCGCTGGTGCTCGGCGGCGATCGCCGCCTCGGCTTCGGCGCGAAACTCCTGCAGGTTGATCGGCTGATCGGGGCGGCGCAGGTCCAGCAGGTGGTGGGGCGCCTCCCGGCGCTGGGTGGCCGTGGGCTTGGCCGTGCCGATGTCCATCCCCTCGTAGAGCTGGCGCGAATCAACCGAAATCACAGCCAGGTCAAGCCGCTGGGCGAGCTCGATCGCCAGCTCGGTCTTGCCGCTGGCGGTGGGCCCGAGCAGTGCGATCACCAGGGGCGGCGTGGGGTCGGACAAAGGGCCTGCGCAGAAGGGGGGGTTGGAACCCCCGGGTGAACGGAGCCTGAGAGGCCCCCAGGCGGGGCTGTGGGGCATCGGTGGTAGATTGAGACTGCCAGGTCGCGTCTTTTCGCTTCCTCCCGCCTTCCTGGCCGCAAATCACCGGAATGAGCGAAGCCAGCAAGGTCAGTGCCGCCTACGGCGCCGAGCAGATCCAGGTGCTGGAAGGCCTGGAGCCCGTGCGCAAGCGGCCGGGCATGTACATCGGCACCACCGGGCCCCGGGGTCTCCACCACCTCGTCTACGAGGTGGTTGACAACGCCGTGGACGAGGCCCTCGCCGGCCACTGCAACGAAATTCTGGTCCACCTGGGCGAAGACGGTTCGGCGTCGGTCTCCGACAACGGCCGCGGCATCCCCACTGATGTTCACCCCCGCACCGGCAAGTCGGCTCTTGAAACCGTGCTGACGGTGCTCCATGCCGGCGGCAAGTTCGGCAGTGGCGGCTACAAGGTGTCCGGCGGTCTGCACGGCGTCGGGATTTCGGTGGTGAACGCCCTGAGCGAATGGGTGCAGGTGGAGGTGCGGCGCCAGGGGCAGGTGCATCGCCAGCGCTTCGAGCGCGGGGCCCCGATCGGCAGCCTGGTTTCCGAACCCGATGCCAGCGGCCGCACCGGCACCACGGTGTGCTTCAAGCCCGACATCGAGATCTTCAGCGGCGGCATTGCCTTCGATTACCACACCCTCTCCGGAAGGCTCAGGGAGCTGGCCTACCTCAACGGCGGGGTGAAGATCGTCTTCCGCGACGAGCGCGAGGCGGCCCGCAGCCCAGGTGGGGAAGCCCACGAGGAGATCTACCTCTACGAAGGCGGCATCAAGGAGTACGTCGCCTACATGAACACCGATAAGGATCCCCTGCACCCCGACATCATCTATGTGAATGCCGAGAAGGATGGAGTTCAGGTGGAGGCCGCCTTGCAGTGGTGTGTCGATGCCTACTCCGACAGCATTCTCGGTTTCGCCAACAACATTCGCACCGTTGATGGGGGCACCCACATCGAGGGTCTGAAAACCGTGCTCACCCGCACGCTCAACACCTTTGCCCGCAAGCGGGGCAAGCGCAAGGAGGCCGAAGGCAATCTCGCCGGCGAGAACATCCGCGAGGGCCTCACCGCTGTGCTCTCGGTGAAAGTGCCGGAGCCCGAGTTTGAAGGTCAGACCAAGACCAAGCTCGGAAACACCGAGGTGCGTGGCATTGTCGACAACCTCGTGGGCGAGGCCCTCAGTGAATACCTGGAGTTCAACCCCGGGGTGATCGACCTGATCCTGGAGAAGGCGATCCAGGCGTTCAATGCCGCCGAGGCCGCTCGCAGGGCCCGCGAACTCGTGCGCCGCAAGTCGGTGCTGGAGAGTTCCACCCTGCCGGGCAAGCTGGCCGACTGCAGCTCCCGGGATCCCAGGGAATCCGAGATCTACATCGTGGAGGGGGATTCCGCTGGCGGCTCCGCCAAGCAGGGCCGCGATCGTCGCTTCCAGGCGATCCTGCCCCTGCGCGGCAAGATCCTCAACATTGAGAAAACCGACGACGCCAAGATCTACAAGAACACCGAGATTCAGGCCCTGATCACGGGCCTGGGCCTGGGCATCAAGGGCGAGGATTTCAACGAATCCGCCCTCCGCTACCACCGCATCGTGATCATGACCGATGCCGACGTGGACGGCGCCCATATCCGAACCCTGATTCTCACCTTCTTCTTCCGCTACCAGCGGATGCTGCTGGAGGGTGGTTACATCTACATCGCCTGTCCGCCCCTCTACAAAGTGGAGCGCGGCAAGAATCACACCTATTGCTACAACGAACAGGATCTCAAAAAGACCCTTGATGCGTTCCCGGAGAAGGCCAATTACACGATTCAGCGTTTCAAGGGTCTGGGGGAGATGATGCCCAAGCAACTCTGGGAAACCACCATGGACCCGGAGACCCGCACCATGAAACGGGTGGAGATTGAGGATGCGGCCGAAGCCGATCGCATCTTCACGATCCTGATGGGCGACAAGGTGGCCCCCCGCCGGGAATTCATCGAGACCCACAGCGCCGAACTGGACTTCGCCCAACTCGACATCTGATGGATTGGCGTTGGGCCTGGGTGCTGGGTTTTGCCCTGATCGCACCGGCGGCCCTGCCCGCTGGTGGGGCGGATCGTCGTCAGCCGGCGCTGCGTCGGCGCCTGGCCGCCGAGCCGCTGCTGGTGGCTGATTCCGTCGCCCTGCGCTCGGCCCCCCGCCGCCATGCCCCAGCCCTGGTGTCTCTGCAGCCAGGGGAGCCCCTGCGGCTGCTGCGCAGCTGGGTGGCGCCGAACGGCCGCCGCTGGCTCCAGGTGCAGGCCGATGCCTCCCCGGGCACCCCACGCCGGGGCTGGCTGGCGGGTTGAGCTAGGTGCTGCCTTGAGGGACACCTTGCTGGTGGCCCTTGGGGCGATCCCAGGGGCCTGGCTGCGTTTTCGCCTGGTCAACCACTTCCAGCCGCTGATCCCGCGCAAGCATTGGGCCACCTTCGCGGTCAATGTGATCGCCAGCTTTGCGTTGGGGTTGCTGGTCGCTCTCGATCAGCGCTGCCCCGGCAGCGGCCGACTGCAGCTGCTGCTGGCCACGGGATTTCTCGGCAGCCTCAGCACTTTTTCGACCTTCATCGTTGAGGTGCTGCAGGCCTTGCAGCGGGGGGAGCGGCGCGAAGCCCTGGTTCTGGGACTGGGCTCGGTGCTGGCGGGGCTGCTGGCCCTGGAACTCGGCCTGCTGGTGGGGAGGCCATGAACGCCGCCTTGCGCTTCGACCTCAAGGAGCTGGCTTTGGTCGGGGCAGGTGCGGTGCCCGGCGCCCTGTTGCGCTGGCAAGCTGATGTTCTGCTCGGCCCGTGGCTCGGAGGCAGCGCCGGCGCCAATCTGCTGGTGAATCTGATTGGTTCGTTCCTGCTGGGGATCCTGGTGGGGCCCCTGAAGCCACCCAGTGCGGTGATGCTGCTGCTGGGCATCGGCTTCTGCGGTTCACTCACCACCTTCAGCTCCTGGATGCTGGATGTGGTGCGGCTGCACCAGCAGCACGGCCCATGGGCTGTGCTGCTGGTGGCGACCAGCCTGGTTTTGGGCCTCCTGGCCGCTGCCCTGGGGCAGGTTTCCAGCCGCTGGCTGCTCAGGCCGCCAGGGCCGCCTCGATCGCGCCACTGAGCTCGGCCGATTCGGGGTCCACGGCACTCTTGAAGCGCCCGAGCACGGTGCCGTCCTTGCCGATCAGGAACTTCTCGAAATTCCAGGCCACATCGCCCGCCGGCTCAGCCTGGTTGAGGGTGTCGTAGGGGGCGGTGGCAGCGCCCATGGCATGGACCTTCTCGAACAACTCGAAACTGGCGCCGAAGCTGGTGGAGCAGAACTGCTTGATTTCCGGCAGCGTTCCCGGCTCCTGGGCGCCGAAGTCGTTGCAGGGGAAGCCGAGCACCTGAAGGCCCTTGGGTCCGTAGGTGTCCTGAAGTTTCTGCAGGCCGGCGTACTGCTTTGTGAAGCCGCAGCGGCTGGCCACGTTGACGATCAGGAGCACCTTGCCGGCGCGATCCCCGAGGCGCTGTTCGCTGCCATCAGCGGCCTTCACCACCACATCCGAAACGTCGACAGCCATGGATTCCACGTGTGTGTACACGGCAAGCTAGCGGCCGATCTGGAGCCCTGAGGCAGGGCTCCCCCATAAACTTGCATCGCCTTGACCCTCTGGCCGATGAGCGAGGCAACCGGCATCAGCTCAGGCCGCAGTTCCGGCGGCGCCGCCCTGGCCGAACTGGTGGCTCAGCAGCTCCAGAGCTTGCTCGAGGCCGGCAACTACGACGGCGTCAAGCTCCTGTTGGAGCCCGTTCAACCGGTGGACGTGGCCGAGGCGATCGGCACCCTGCCCCGCACCCTGCAGGCCCTGGCCTTCAGGCTGCTTCCCAAGGACCAGGCGATCGAGATCTACGAATACCTCGAGCCCGCCGTGCAGCAGACCCTGCTGGAGCGGCTGCGCTCCGGTGAGGTGCTGGAGTTGGTGGAGGAGATGTCCCCCGACGACCGGGTGCGCCTGTTCGATGAGCTGCCCGCCAAGGTGGTGCGCCGGCTGCTGGCGGAACTCAGCCCGGCCGAGCGTCGGGTCACGGCCCAGTTGCTGGGCTATGAAGCGGAAACCGCCGGTCGCTTGATGACGACCGAATTCATTGACCTCAAGGAGTTCCACAGCGCCGCCCAGGCCCTGGCGATCGTGCGCCGCCGGGCCCGCGACACAGAAACCATCTACAGCCTTTACATCACCGACGCGTCGCGCCATCTCACCGGAATCCTGTCGCTGCGCGATCTGGTGGTGGCCGACCCCGAAGACCGGGTCGGCGATGTGATGACCCGCGAAGTCGTGAGCATCGCCACCGACACCAACCAGGAGGAGGTGGCACGGGTGATCCAGCGCTACGACTTTCTGGCCGTGCCGGTGGTGGACCGGGAGCAGCGGCTGGTGGGGATCGTCACCGTCGATGACGTCATCGACGTGATCCAGCAGGAGGCCACCCGCGACCTCTACGCCGCTGGTGCCGTGCAGGCAGGCGATGAGGACGACTACTTCCAGAGCAACCTGTTCACCGTGGCCCGCCGGCGGGTGGTGTGGCTGCTGGTGCTGCTGCTGGCCAACACCGGCACCTCGGCGGTGATCGCCTCCCAGAAGGACGTGCTTCAGAAGGTGGTGGTGCTGGCGGCCTTCATTCCGCTGTTGATCGGCACCGGCGGCAACGTGGGTGCCCAGAGCTCCACGGTCGTGATCAGGGGCCTGAGCACCCAGCGGATCCAGAGCCTGGGGCTCGGCCGGGCGGTCTGGCGCGAGGCCGTGGCCGGGGCCCTGCTGGGGCTGTTGATGGTGGTGGTCGTGGTGCCCTGGGCGGCCCATGTCTCGGGCAGCTGGGTGGTGGCGGGGGCCGCGGGGATCAGCCTGGTGGCGATCACCACCCTGGCGGCCACCGCCGGGGCGGCGCTGCCGCTGTTGTTCGATCGCATCGGCCTGGATCCGGCCCTGATGTCGGCGCCGTTCATCGCCACGGCCACCGACGTGGCGGGGGTGTTCATCTACCTGCACACGGCCGCCTGGCTGCTGGAGAAGCTGGGCTGAGGCGCTTCCGGAGGATCGGAGCGGCGGCGTCCTTATCCGTGCTTAGACAGGAGGTAGGGGGGAAAGCGACCAGGCGCCGCTCCAAAAAAGGTGGAATCCCCCTTTCCTGAGAGAAGCTTCACAGTTCTTCAGGTTATGCTTTACACAACTTCAAGGCACCGCTGTGGTCATCGCCCTAGGGTCCGCTCCCGCCGTAGGCCAAGCCTCCAGCTCCACGACCACCCGCCAGCTCCCCTCCCTGGAAGGAGATCTGGTTCGCTCTTACTTGCGCGACATCGGTCGCGTGCCCCTGCTCAGCCACGAGCAGGAGATCACCCTCGGGCGCCAGGTGCAGGAGCTGATGGCGCTCGAAGAGCTCGCCGAGGAGCTGGAGATGCGCCAGGGGACTAAGCCTTCCGAGCCGGAATGGGCCTCCGCGGCCCAGCTGGAGCCGCCTGCGCTCAAGCGCAAGCTGGCCAATGGTCGCCGCGCCAAGGAGCGCATGGTGGCCGCCAACCTGCGCCTGGTGGTCAGTGTGGCCAAGAAATACACCAAGCGGAACATGGAGCTGCTGGATCTGATCCAGGAGGGCACCATCGGCCTGGTGCGCGGCGTGGAGAAGTTCGATCCCACCCGCGGCTACAAGTTCTCCACCTACGCCTACTGGTGGATCCGTCAGGGGATCACCCGGGCGATCGCCGAGAAGAGCCGCACGATCCGGCTGCCGATCCACATCACCGAAACGCTCAACAAGCTCAAGAAAGGTCAGCGCGAACTCAGCCAGGAGCTCGGCCGCACACCCACCGTCAGCGAACTGGCGCTGGCCGTGGAGCTGCCGGAGGAGGAGGTGAAGGATCTGCTCTGCCGCGCCCGCCAGCCGGTGAGCCTGGAGATGAAGGTGGGCGACGGCGATGACACCGAGCTGCTGGATCTGCTCCAGGGCGACGCCCAGCTTCCTTCCGATGCCGTCGATGGCGCCTGCCTGCGGGGCGACATGCGCGCCTTGCTGGAGCAGCTTCCCGACATCCAGTGCCGTGTGCTCAAGATGCGCTATGGCATCGATGTGGAGGAGCCGATGAGCCTCACCGGCATTGGCCGCATCCTGGGCATGAGCCGTGATCGCATCCGCAACCTGGAGCGCGATGGGCTGATTGGCCTGCGGCGCCTCTCCGACAGCGTCGCGGCCTACGTGGCGAGCTGAGGGTCCTCAGGGGCCGCGCTGCCGTTGAGCGGGTTACGGGGCTGGATGCCGTACAGCTCCCTCACCGTGGCCAGAGGCTTGTCGAAATCCTCCCAGGGGTCCCAGTTGCTGATCAGGTCGCGGGTGACGGTGCTGCCGTGCTCCAGCCCCCGGAAGATCGCCAAGGGATCGGCCTGGCCTGTTTCGGCGCCAGTCACAGGCGTGCTGCCGATGCCGAGCTGGAACTGGGCCAGGGCGAACAGGATCGTGAAGAAGGGATCGTTGCGCCCGAAGCCCGCCTGGAACCCCAGCACGCCGCATTCTTCGGCGGGACTGGTGCCGTAGCCACCGAGCACATGGCAGCAGTCGTGGCGGACCACCGGCGGTGGCGGCCCCCCCAACTCCCCCGGCACGCTGAAGCCATTGGCGTCGATGAAGGCCAGGTAGGCCCGACCCAGGCTCCCCTCTGGACACCGCGCCAGGGCCCGGTAGCGAGCGGCCAGCTCCGGATCGTTCTGGTGCAGAACGGACCGGGCGATCTGGAGGGCGCCACAGAGGCCCTCGTCGTGCAGGTAGGCGAGGGCGGCTCCCCGCTGGAAGCCCCTACGCGCGATGTCCAGGCGCACCAGGTTGAGCTGGTGGTCAAGCACATGCCGGAAGGCCAGCACGGGCGCGGCGTCGACCTGGAGGGCGGAGGCCGTCGCCTGGAGCCGATCCAGCTGGGCCTGGCTGGGGTCCTGCTCCAGAAGGGCCAGCACCGTCATGCCCCGCAGGATTCGCTGCCGCCACTCCGCTTCGGGCACCGCCGCCGCCAGCTGCTCCGGCGTCAACGGCACCAGCTCCTTGAGGGGGATCGGCAGGTGGATCAGGTGATCGCGGATCGCCGTGATCGTGCGCAGGGCGACCGGGCTCGGAGGGCCATCCAGGCTGGCAATCGCCAGCAGGCTGGCCAGGCCGGCCCGGCCGATGGCCTCGTGGCGGTCCGCCGGGGGGTGGAGTTGGAGCTGAAGACTCATCGCTACAGAGGGGCGGGCTCGAGGTCGGTTTGCCCCCTTCCTTGGCAGCCCTTGGATCTTGGCGTCTTCTCTGGGCTAGCGCCATGGCGGCCTGCTGTTCCCCTGCGAGTTGTCGTCCCCTACGCCAGGATCAGCGCCCAATAGTTCTGGGACCCCCATCCCCACACCTCACGGATCGTGCCGCCCCCTCTTGATGCCTGAGCCAGCGATCCCCGGGTCGGCGCTGACCAAGAGCGCTCCAGCGCTGCGCTCCGCCCTGTTGGCTTGGTGGGAGGACCACGGCCGCCACGACCTGCCCTGGAAGCTGAGCGCCCAGGGGTCCCGGCCGGCGCCCGGCGAGGCCCTCAATCCGCTGGCGATCTGGAGCGCCGAGGTGATGCTCCAGCAGACCCAGCTGGCGGTGGCGCTCCCCTACTGGCGGCGCTGGATGGCGGCCTTCCCCGATCTCGAGACCCTGGCGGCGAGCGATCAGCACCAGGTGCTGCTGCACTGGCAGGGGCTCGGCTACTACGCCCGTGCCCGGCGCCTGCACCAAGGGGCGGGGTTGCTTGTGGCGGCGGCGGCAGAGAAGGCCGCCGACCCCTGGCCGCGCAGCCTCGAGGGCTGGCTGGCGTTGCCGGGCATCGGTCGCAGCACCGCCGGCAGCATTCTTTCCTCGGCCTTCGATCTGCCCCATCCGATTCTCGATGGCAACGTGCAGCGGCTGCTGGCGCGCCTGCGGGCCCATCCAGAGCCGCCCCGCCGCCAGGGGCGCTTGTTCTGGCAGCTCAGCATCGAACTGCTGGATCCCTTGCGACCCCGGGATTTCAACCAGGCGCTGATGGATCTGGGCGCCACGGTCTGCACCCCCCGCCAGCCGGCCTGCGAGCGCTGCCCCTGGTCATCGGCCTGCGCTGCCTACGCTGCCGGCGATCCCCAGGCCTTCCCCGTGAGCGACCCCGGCAAGACCCCGCCCTTCCAGGTGATCGGGGTGGCGGTCGTGCTTGATCACAGCGGCCGGGTGCTGATCGATCAGCGGCTTGATGAGGGGCTTCTGGGGGGGCTGTGGGAGTTCCCCGGCGGCAAGCAGGAGCCTGGGGAGGCGATCGAGGCCACGATCGTCCGCGAGCTGGCAGAGGAACTGGCGATCGAGGTGGAGGTGGGTGAGGAGTTGATCCGGCTGGACCACGCCTACAGCCACAAGCGGCTGCGTTTCATCGTCCATCTCTGCCGCTGGAGCGGCGGCGAACCCCAGCCCCTGGCCAGCCAGCAAGTGCGCTGGGTGGAGCCCGAACGGCTGGCGGAGTTCCCCTTCCCGGCGGCCAATGCCCGGATCATCGCTGCCCTGCGGGACCGACTGGCCCGATGACAGGGCGCCCAAGACCACCGTGCCGACAACCGTCGATAGGTTGAAGACATGGCAAAGGTGCTCTGCCTCGGTGAGGCCCTGGTCGATCGGCTCGGCCCGCCGGGGGGTGATCCGGCCCTGGCCGGCCCCGTCGACGATCGTCTCGGCGGGGCCCCCGCCAACGTGGCCTGCGGCCTGGCCCGGCTGGGCACCACCGCCGCACTTCTGACCCGTCTCGGCGACGATCCGTTCGGGCGTGCGTTCGAGAGGCGGCTGCTTGATCGCGGGGTGGACACCCAGGGGTTGCAGTGGGATGGGCGGCGGCCCACCCGGATCGTGCTGGTGCGGCGTGAACGCTCCGGTGAGCGTCAGTTCGGTGGTTTTGCCGGGGACCGTGGTGAGGGCTTCGCCGATCAGGCCCTTGATGCCGGCGCCCTGAAGGCTTGCCTTGCCCAGCTGCTGCCTTCGGCTCGCTGGCTGCTGATCGGCAGCCTGCCCCTGGCGAGCCCCGCTTCGGGGTCGGCCCTTTGGAGGGCGGTGGCGCTGGCGGCGGCCGCAGGGGTGCCCGTGGCCCTGGATGTGAATTGGCGGCCCAGTTTCTGGACCGTGGGGCCCGAGGGGGCCAGGGCGATCCTGGCGCCGTTGCTGGAGCTGGTGCAGCTGTTGAAGCTCGCTGGCGAAGAGGCGGATTGGCTGTTCGATTGGCTGGGGGCTTCCCGCCGGGATCCCAGGGCGATCGCCGCCGCCCTGCCCCAAGGGCCGGCAGTGGTGATCTCCGATGGTGAAGCTCCGGTGCGCTGGTGGCTGGGGGGCCACGCTGGTGAGCTGACTCCCGCCCGCGTGCCTGTGGTGGACACCACCGGGGCAGGGGATGCCTTCCTCGCCGGCCTGCTGTACCGGCTTTGCGCTGAGCCGGAGCTGCTGGCTGACGCCGAGGCAGTCCGCGTCAGGGACGCCATCGCCTTCGCCTGCGCCTGTGGTGCCCTGGTGTGTCAGGGGGCCGGCGCGATCGATCCCCAACCGGATCTGGCCCAGGTGGCAAACTTCATCAAAGCGCGGACCCCCTGCCCTCGGGAGCTCTGAACAACCTGGCCCGCCTCCCCTCCGCTTCGGGTTCCAGATCAAGCCGCCAGGCGCCCGCCGGCACGAAAGGGAGCCGCTCGGGCCATTCCACCGCCAGCACGGCCCCGAGGGCCAGGGCCTCCTCCTCCTCCTGCCGGTAAAGATCGGCGGCCGACGCCCCTTCCAGTCGGTAGAGATCGAGGTGGACCAGATGGGTAAGCACGCCGCCCTGGCAGCCCTGGTAATGCTGGGCCAAGGCGAAGGTGGGGCTGGTGACCGGCTCGTCGATGCCGAGGCCAATGGCCAGCCCCTGCACCAGGGAGGTCTTGCCCGCCCCCAGCTGGCCCCGCAGCAGCAGCAGGCGGCTGGCTGGCTCCAGGGTCAGCAGATCGGCGGCCAGGCCTTCCCCCAGCCGGGCGGTGGCCGACGGATCGGCCAGGAACACATCACGCTGGTCCATCGCTGTAGATTGCCTCTCAAGCGAGCCCGAAGCCTCGGCGTCTCTGCAGATATTCCCAGGCCCCAGGCTTTCCCTGGGGGGGTTGCCGTTCCGATCGCACCCTTACAGCCGACTGTCATCGGCTCAACAGTTCCCATCCATCCACCCTGCCGCGAACCCCATGGTTGCCGCCCCCACCTCGCCTGCCCTGCAGGTCACCTCGTCCTACGTGATCGCCGACATCGGCCTGGCGGACTTCGGCCGCAAGGAGATTGCGATCGCCGAAACCGAAATGCCCGGCCTGATGGCCCTGCGGGATAAGTACGGCGCCGAGCAGCCCCTGGCGGGGGCCCGTATCGCCGGGTCGCTGCACATGACGATCCAGACCGCCGTCTTGATCGAGACCCTGGTGGCCCTCGGCGCCGAGGTGCGCTGGGCCTCTTGCAACATTTTCTCCACCCAGGACCACGCCGCCGCCGCGATCGCCGCCGCCGACGTTCCGGTGTTCGCCTACAAGGGCGAAACACTTGATGAATACTGGGCCTTCACCCACCGCATCCTTGAGTGGGGCGATGGTGGCACCCCCAACATGATCCTCGACGATGGCGGTGATGCCACCGGCCTCGTGATTCTGGGCACCAAGGCTGAGAACGATCCCTCAGTTCTTGATCACCCTTCAAACGAAGAAGAAACCGCTCTCTTCAACTCGATCCGCCAGAAGCTGGCCGCCCAGCCCGGCTTCTACTCCCGCATCCACGCCAACATCCAAGGCGTCACCGAAGAGACCACCACCGGTGTTGCCCGTCTCTATCAGCTGCAGAAGAGCGGCGAGCTGCCCTTCCCGGCGATCAACGTCAACGATTCGGTCACCAAGAGCAAATTCGACAACCTTTACGGCTGCCGCGAATCCCTGGTCGACAGCATTAAGCGCGCCACCGATGTGATGGTGGCCGGCAAGGTGGCACTGGTGATGGGCTACGGCGACGTGGGCAAGGGTTCAGCCCAGTCGCTGCGCGGCCTCGGCGCGATCGTGATGATCGCTGAGATTGATCCGATCTGCGCCCTGCAGGCGGCGATGGAGGGCTACCGCGTGGTGCGCCTCGATGAGGTGGTGGGCGATGTGGACATCTTCGTGACCGCCACCGGCAACTTCAGGGTGATCCGCCATGAGCACCTGATCCAGATGAAGGATCAGGCGATCGTCTGCAACATCGGCCACTTCGACAACGAGATCGATGTGGCCTCGCTCAAGCAGTACCCCTGGGACAACATCAAGCCCCAGGTGGATCACATTGTCCTGCCGTCCGGCAACAAGATCATCCTGCTGGCCGAAGGTCGCCTGGTGAACCTGGGCTGCGCCACCGGCCACCCCAGTTTCGTGATGTCCAACTCCTTCACCAACCAGGTGCTGGCCCAGATCGAGCTGTTCAGCAAGGGGGATCAGTACGGCAAGGAGGTGTACGTGTTGCCCAAGCATCTCGATGAGATGGTGGCCCGTCTTCACCTCGAGAAGATCGGCGTCAAGCTCACCGAGCTCACCTCCGATCAGGCCGCCTACATCAACGTGCCGGTGGAAGGCCCCTACAAGAGCGACCACTACCGCTACTGAGCCCCGGCGGCGGCTGGCGGGCTCACCCCCCGCCAGCCGCCCCATGGAAGACTTGCCATCACCGCTGAACAGAAGGGATGGCGATCGAACTGATCCAGAAGTTGCCTGAGCTGATCGGTTCTGCAGTCGAGGCCAATCCGCTGGCCGGCTACGGGGCGATCGGCTTGGCCATGTTTCTGGAGAATCTCTTCCCGCCCATCCCCTCGGAACTGATCATGCCCCTGGGGGGCTTTTACGTGCAGCAGGGTCAGTTGTCCCTGGTGCCGGTGGTTTTGGCTGGTCTCATTGGCACTGTGCTCGGAGCCCTGCCCTGGTACGGCATCGGCCGTCTCGTCAACGAGGAGAGGATTGAACATTGGCTCGAGCGCCATGGCCGCTGGATCGGCATCAGCACCAAGGATCTCCGCCGCAGCCGCAGCTGGTTCAACCGCCATGGCACGGCGCTGGTGTTCTGGGGTCGGCTGGTGCCTGGGATTCGCACCCTGATCTCGGTGCCCGCGGGGATCGAAATGATGCCCCTTGGGCCTTTCTTGATCTGGACCACCGCCGGCAGTCTGATCTGGACCCTTCTGCTGACGGTGGCTGGGATGCTCCTCGGTGAGGGCTACACCAACGTGGAAGTGTGGCTGCAGCCGCTCACCAGGGTGATCAAGGTGTTACTGGTGTTCTCTGTTCTCGGTCTGGGGGCCTGGTTGGCGCTGCGCACCTGGAAGAAGCACCGCAGCCGTCACTGATAACTGACCCCCCTTGGAGGGCCTTCAGAAAGGCACTTCCTCAGAGCTGGGCTCGCCGCCCCCATAGCCACCACCCTCGGCATAGGCGCTGGCCTGCTCGCCGTCGCGCTTGGAGCCCAGCAGCTCGAGGCGGTCCACCCGCACCACCGGCTTGCTGCGTTCCTCGCCGGTGGCCCGGTCGGTCCAGCGGTCGAGCTTGAGCGAACCGATGATTCCCAGCTGGGAGCCCTTGCGGACGTAGTCGGCGGCCACCTGGGCTTGCTTGCCCCAGATCTCGAGGTTGAACCAGTCGGGCTCTTCGTCGCGGTTGCGTCGGTTCACCGCAAGGGTGAGGTTGGCCACCACGCTGCCCGATTCGAAGTAGCGCACCTCGGGGTCGCGGCCGGCCCGGCCGACGAGGGTGACGGAATTGACGCCCATGGCGTTGTCTCCTGATGTGTAGTTGGTCAATGATGCGCCACTTGCTTGGGGCGCCTCGTTCAGGGAGTTCCACCCTTGGCCCCGGTTGTATCAGCCCGGCTTGGCCATCAGGGCTTGTCCTTCTCAGCCGCCCGCTGGCCCCTCCAGGCCCACCGATCCGTCCCTGGTGCCGCTGAGCTGGCGCAAGGGACGGATCGGGCTGTCGCTTCGGGGGTGCCCCCCATGGTTGCCGTTTGCCCATGGGGCCGCCCGGCCAGCACTCCTATGATTCGCCCCCTTGGTGGCAACCCTGTGTTCTTTCGACGTTTCCAGCTCTCACGCGACATCGGCATCGATCTGGGAACGGCCAACACCTTGATGTACGTGTCCGGCAAAGGCATCGTGCTGCAGGAACCCTCGGTGGTGGCGCTCGATCTGGAGAGGGGGGTGCCCCTGGCGGTGGGCGATGAGGCCAAGCTGATGCTCGGTCGCACCCCCGGCAACATCCGGGCCGTGCGTCCCCTGCGCGATGGCGTGATCGCCGACTTCGACGCCGCCGAAATGATGATCAAGTCCTTCATCCAGAAGGGCAATGAGGGCCGCGGCATCGTGGCCCCCCGGCTGGTGATCGGCATTCCCAGCGGCGTGACCGGGGTGGAACGGCGGGCCGTGCGTGAGGCCGGCCTGGCCGGTGCCCGGGAGGTGCATCTGATTGATGAGCCGGTGGCGGCCGCCATCGGCGCCGGCCTGCCGGTCACCGAGCCCGTGGGCACCATGATCGTGGACATCGGCGGCGGCACGACCGAGGTGGCCGTGCTGAGCCTGGGCGGCACGGTGCTGAGCGAGTCGGTGCGGGTGGCCGGCGATGAACTCAGCGAGGCCATCGGCATCTACCTGAAGAAGGTCCACAACCTCGTGGTGGGCGAGCGCACCGCTGAGGACATCAAGATCCGGATCGGATCGGCCTTCCCGGACGATCGCCATGACGACACCTCCATGGACGTGCGCGGGCTTCACCTGCTCTCCGGCCTGCCCCGCACGATCAACGTACGCGCCGGGGACATCCGCGAGGCGATGGCCGAACCCCTGAACGTGATCGTCGAGGCGGTCAAGCGCACCCTGGAGCGCACACCCCCCGAGCTGGCCGCCGACATCGTCGATCGCGGCATCATGCTCGCCGGCGGCGGTGCCCTGGTGCGGGGCATCAGCGACCTGATCAGCCACGAGACCGGCATCCTCACCCACATCGCCGAGGATCCACTGCTCTGCGTGGTCAACGGCTGCGGCCGGGTGCTGGAGGACTACAAGCGCCTGGAGCGGGTGCTCGACACCCCTGACTTCTCGCGCAACACCAACTGATCGCGATGGCGCCTGGACGCCCCTTCCGCGTCCCCTCGGCGCGGCTGCTGGTCCAGGGCTGGCCCTGGATGCTGCTGTTGCTGGCGCTGGTGGGCATCCGCCTGAGCAAAGGGGCCTACCTGAGCGAGCTCTACGCCCTGCTCAGCGCTCCGTTCTGGCCGGGCTCGGCCCAGCAGGAATGGGTTCAGTCGGCCCAGCAGCTCTCAGATCAGAGCCAGCTCGCCCTGCTGCGCCAGGACAACCGCCGCCTGCGCACCCTTCTCGACCTCAGCCACGCCAATCCGCGTCTGCTGATGGCGCCGGTGATCTCCAGGGAGCCTGGGGGCTGGTGGCAGCAGCTGGTGATCGGCCGGGGGGCGCTGCAGGGCATCCAGCCCGGCGACGCCGTGGTCGCCCCCGGTGGTCTGGTGGGCCGGGTCGCCAGCGTCACTCCGGTGACGGCCCGGGTCACCCTGCTCACCGATACCAGCAGCCACCTGGGGGTCTGGGTGGGGCGCACCCAGCGCCATGGTCTGCTCACGGGCCTGGGCACGGCCCGCCCTGTGCTGCGCTTCCTGGAGAAGGATCCCCAGGTGCGCCCGGGCGATCTGGTGGTGACGTCCCCCGCCAGCACCCTGGTGCCCCCCAACCTCACCGTCGGGGTGATCCAGGCCGTGGACGACAAGGTGATGCCGGCCCCCGAGGCGGTGGTGCAGCTGAGTGCGCCGATCGAAGCCATCGACGGGGTTCAGGTGATGCTCACCAGCCGTCGCTGAGCCATGGCGCTGCTGTCTCGTCAGCCCTGGTATGTGGCCACGGCCCTGGCCGTTCCCCTGCTGGTGCTGGCTTCTCCAGGGGTGCTCAAGCTCGCCGGTGTGCCGCCCTCCTGGGCGGTGCTCTGGCTGTTGCCCTGGGCCCTGGTGGAAGGGCCCCTTTCGGGCGCACTGGCTGGCCTTGGGCTGGGGCTGATGCTCGATGGCCTCAACCTTGGCGGGGCCAGCCAGATTCCGGCCCTGGTGCTGCTGGGCTGGTGGTGGGGCCGGATGGCGAACAACGGGCCGCCGCTGGAGCGCAGCTTCAGCCTGGGGCTCCTGGCCCTGGTGGGCACCCTGCTGCTCAACCTCAGCTTGATGCTGCAGTTCGCCCTTGGGGGCTCTCCGCCTGAGCTGCTGCGGTTCAGCGGCCTGACGATTCTGCTGGCCCAGACTCTGCTCACGGGGCTGCTGGCGCCGATGATCTGCTCGCTGCAACTGCTGTTCTGGCGCCAGCGAACCTCGTCCCTGCGGGGTTGAGCCGTTGCCGCCCTTCCCCTTGATCCCCCGAAGCCGACAGTCAATGGCCCGCCCATGGATGGCACGCAAGCTGATCGTTCGCGGCTCGAGCGTGGCCGCCGCGCTGCTGCTGCTGCTCGGCGGCTGCGCCCGGCCTGAGGCCCCGAAGAAGGAACTGCAGTTCTGGACCCTGGATCTGGCCCCCAAGTTCAACGGCTACATGCAGGCCGTGATCGCCGACTGGGAGAGGCAGAACCCTGGGGTGACGGTGCGCTGGACCGACCTGCCCTGGGGTTCGGTGGAGCGCAAGCTGCTGGCGTCGGTGTTCGCCCGGTCCGCCCCCGATCTGGTGAACCTCAACCCCCTGTTCGCGGCCAATCTCGCCAGCAAGGGGGGGCTTCTGCACTTGGATCCGGTGTTGCCGCCCGGAGCCAGTGGGACCTATCTGCCCCGCATCTGGCAGGCGGGTCGCGCCGATGGCCACCAGATCACGATCCCCTGGTACCTGACCACCCGCATCACCCTGGCCAACCGCACCCTGCTGGCCCAGGCCGGCTATCGCCAGCCCCCGAAGCAATGGAGCGAGGTGCCCGCCTACGCGGCGGCGATCAAGCGCCAGACCGGCCGCTATGCCCTGTTCACCACCGTGGTGCCCGACGACTCGGCGGAGCTGCTCGAATCGATGGTGCAGATGGGGGTGAGCCTCACCGACTCCCGCCAGAGGGCAGCCTTCGACAGTCCCGCTGGCCGGCGGGCCTTCGCCTTCTGGACGGACCTTTACCGCCGGGGGCTGCTGCCTCGGGAGGTGGTGAGCCAGGGGTTCAGGCGGGCGATCGAGCTCTACCAGAGCGGTGAACTGGCCCAGGTGGCCAGCGGGGCGGAGTTCCTGCGCAGCATCCAGACCAACGCCCCCAGTGTCGCGCTCGCCACGGCCGCTTACCCCCCCCTGACGGGGGTCGATGGTGCCGCCAATGTGGCGGTGATGAACCTGGCGGTTCCCAAACAGAGCAAGCTCCCGCGCGAGGCGGTCAGTTTCGCGCTGTTTCTCACCAATGCCGACAATCAGGCCCGCTTCGCCGAGCAGGCCAAGGTGCTTCCTTCGGCCACCGGCGCCCTGCGCCAGGTGGGGCAGCAGTTGGAGCGGGCCAAGCCCCAGGGGGCGGCTGAGGCCCAGGTGGTCGCGGCCCGCAGGCTCTCGTTGGCCACCCTGGGGCGAGCCCGGGTGCTGGTGCCCGCCACCCCAGGGGTCAAGCGGCTGCAGTCGATCCTCTACACGCAGTTGCAGCGGGCGATGCTGGGGCAGATCAGCAGCGACCAGGCCCTGGCGGCCGCCGCTCTGGAGTGGAACCGCTACGCCGAAGCCCGCTGGCCCTAGCGGCCCGGTGAAACCTCCGACGCTGGCCGCAGCGGCGGTGCGGGGATGCGCCTGCCAAGGGATCTGGACGAATCCTTAAGAGTTGGCGAAAACCTCCTGATCCCAGCCGTTTCAGGGCTCGGTGGGTCCCGGCCGAGCGGTAGTGTTGCCTTTCTTAATCCGGCTGAACCCCATGCCTTTGGAGGACCATCCCCGGCCAGATCAGGGCGATTCCTCCGACTCCGGGCATGGTGAGCATCAAGCCACCGTGCTGGTGGTCGACGACGAGTCGGCGGTGCGCCGGGTGTTGATGATGCGCCTGCAATTGGCGGGCTACCGGGTGATCTGCGCTGAAGACGGCGAGGAGGCCCTCAGCCTTTTCCACCAGGAGCAACCCGATCTGGTGGTGCTCGATGTGATGCTGCCCAAGCTCGATGGCTTCGCGGTCTGTCGGCGCCTGCGGGCCGAATCCTGTGTGCCGATCATCTTTCTTTCCGCCCTCGATGCGATCACCGAGCGGGTGGCGGGTCTGGATCTCGGAGCTGACGACTACCTTCCCAAGCCTTTCAGCCCCAAGGAACTGGAGGCCCGCATCGCCACCATCCTGCGCCGGGTGGGTCGTGGGTCGGCCGCCACTGAACCCCGGGATCTGCCCGCGGGCCACGGGGTGCTGCGGGTCGGCGATCTGGTGGTGGACACCAACCGCCGTCAGGTGACCCGCGAGGGCGAGCGTATCGGTCTCACCTACACCGAATTCAGCCTGCTGGAGCTGCTGTTCCGCGAACCGGGCCAGGTGGTGCCCCGGGCGGAGATCCTTGAACAGCTCTGGGGCTACCCGCCCCGCCGTGCTGCCGACCTGCGCGTCGTCGACGTCTACGTGGCCCGTTTGCGCGGCAAGCTCGAACCCGATCCGCGCAACCCGGAGTTGATCCTCACCGTGCGCGGCACCGGCTACGCCTCCCAGCGAGTGGGTGAAGCCACCCTGATCGGCGCCAGCGCCTGAACCACGGCAGGGGCCCTCCCGGGGTGCTCCGGCCTGTCCTGCAGGATGGGGCCTCCCGATTGATCCCCCCAACGGTGTCGGAGCAGCGCCTCAACCGCCTGGAGCAGGCCCGCCTGGAGAAGGCTCGTGTCCTCGCCGACCTGGGCCAGGGTCCCTATGCCCTGCGCTTCGATCCCAGCCACCACACGGCCGATCTGCAACGGGACCACGCCGACCTGCCCAAGGGCGACGAGCGTGACCTGGAGGTGGCGGTGGCCGGCCGGGTGATGACCCGCCGGGTGATGGGCAAGTTGGCCTTCTTCACGCTGGCGGATGAATCCGGCCCGATCCAGCTGTTCATCGAGAAGGCCACCCTGGCGGCGGCGCTGCCCGAGGATCCCGACGCCTTCGTGCACCTCACCACCCTGGTGGATGCCGGCGACCTGATCGGCGTGCGCGGCACCCTGCGGCGCACCGACCGCGGCGAGCTCTCGGTCAAGGTTCTCCAGTGGTGGATGCTGACCAAATCGCTCCAGCCCCTGCCCGATAAGTGGCACGGGCTGGCGGATGTGGAAAAGCGCTACCGCCAGCGCTATCTGGATCTGATCGTCTCTCCGCAGACCCGCGAGACCTTCCGCCGCCGGGCGCGGCTGGTCAGCGGCCTGCGCCGCTGGCTCGATGGGCGCGGCTTTCTGGAGATCGAAACACCCGTGCTGCAGAGCGTGCCGGGGGGCGCCGACGCACGGCCCTTCGACACCCACCACAACGCCCTGGACCTCCCCCTCACCCTGCGGATCGCCACCGAGCTGCATCTCAAACGGCTGGTGGTGGGCGGCTTCGAGCGGGTGTACGAACTGGGGCGGATCTTCCGCAATGAGGGGATCAGCACCCGCCACAACCCCGAGTTCACCTCGGTGGAGATCTACCAGGCCTACGCCGACTACATCGACATGATGGTGCTCACCGAGGAGCTGATCGTCGCGGTGACCGAGCAGGTGTGCGGGGGAACCCGCCTCACCTACCAGGGAGTGGAGGTCGACATGAGCCTCCCCTGGCGCCGGGCCACCATGCACGATCTGGTGCGAGAGGCCACCGGCCTTGACTTCAGCAGCTTCCCCACCAGGGTCGAGGCCGCCGCCGCCATGGAGGCCGCCGGTCTCGAGGTGCCGGCCCTGGCGGATTCGGTGGGCCGGTTGCTGGTGGAGGCGTTCGAGCAGCGGGTGGAGACCGATCTGATCCAACCCACCTTCGTGATCGATTACCCGATCGAGAACTCACCCCTGGCCCGCGCCCACCGCAGCAAGCCCGGCATGGTGGAGCGTTTCGAGCTGTTCATCGTTGGTCGCGAGACCGCCAATGCCTTCAGTGAGCTCACCGATCCCATCGACCAGCGCCAGCGCTTGGAGGCCCAGCAGGACCGGCGCCTGGCGGGGGATCTGGAGGCCCAGGGGGTGGATGAAGACTTCCTCCTTGCCCTGGAGGTGGGCCTGCCCCCCACCGGCGGCCTGGGCATCGGCATCGATCGGCTGGCGATGCTGCTCACTGATAGCCCCAGCATCCGCGATGTGATTGCCTTCCCGCTGTTGCGGCCGGAGAGCCGGGGAGGGCTGGAAAGCTCCATTTCGGACCCCGAACCGGCGCAGTGAGATAATTGGCCCACTAGGCAATCTCAACCGGCCCATGAGTGGTGAGCGCGTAGGTTTCCGCTTCAAGCACGCGGATGCGGTGGTCAAGCGCAATCCCCAGGGTCGCTCCCGCCGCGGCTGGGTGATGGAGCCGGTCGAACAGACCACAAGCCGGGGCACCAAGATGCCGGCCTATCGGATCCGCTGGCGCGACAGTGAACGCCCCGAGATCGTGCTCCAGCACATGCTGATCGCCGATCCCGACCCCACTCCGCCGCCCGAGGGTGTGAGCCTGGTGCCGCCGGTTCCCAAGAAGTGACGCCTCAGCTGCGCCCCAGCAGCCGGTAGGTGGCCAGCCCAAAGACTTCCTTCAGCGCCACAGTGCTGATGAACAGCGCCTCGGCGTCCGGCAGCCCGTCCTTGAGCACGCTGCCTGCGGTGGGTCGGCCCCAGAGGTTCCTGGCAACGAACTGGAAGTCGCAGGCCACCGGAATCACCCGCAGGCCGCTGAGCCGCTCGAAGCTGGCCAGGGCACGGGGCAGGTGGGTGGCGCTGGTCACCAGCAGCACCGAACGCCAGCCCCGCCGCCTCCCCAGCTCGCCGATGTCGTGGGCCTCCTCGGCGGTGGTGCGGGAGCGCCCATTGGCCAGGATGACCTGGGGTTGGAGCCCCAGCTCGATCGCCAGGGCCCGGGCAGTGACCGCCTCCGGCGGGGCCGGGTCGTTGCCGGTGAAGCTCACCTGGCCGCCGCTCACCACCAGCAGTGGGGCCTTGCCCTGGCGGATCAGGCGCAGGCCCGTGAGCAGCCGATCGCCGGCCTCGTTGACCTCCACGCTGCGACGGGGCGTCAGGGCGGGCCTGAGGCCGCCCCCCAGCACCACCACCGCATCGGCCCTGGGCAAGGGATCAGGCGTGAGGGCGGCGCTGCGCTCCTCCAGGCTCCACACCAGCTGCCTGGCGGTGAAGGGCATGGCGCTGATCCAGAGCAGACCAAGCCCCGCCCCTGACACCCAGCCGGCCCAGCGCCGTCGGCGGCCCACCAGGGCGCTGAGCTGCAGCAGCAGCGCCAGACCCAGGGGGTAGAGGGCCAGGGGCAGCAGCTTCGAGAGCAGGAAGCCCATGGTTCAGGAGCCGCGGTTTCGCTTGAGCTGCTCGAGGTCCTGTTCGGTTTCGAAGGCGTTCCAGTCCGAGTCGAGGTCGGAGGCGGCCGCCTTGGGCGCCGCCTCCGACCCATCGCTGGCGCCTGTGCCGCCGCGGGGCTGTTGAGCCAGTTCCTCCAGCTCCAGTTGCAGCCGCTGGAAGTCTTCCCCCAACTGGGCCAGGGCCTTCCAGCGGTCGCGGCCCTGGCCCATCAGCTGATCCACGTGGGCCTGGGCCCGCTGGGCCAGGGGGCTGGCTCCAGCGCCCCGGGCCCGCTCCACCCGCTGCTGCCAGGTGGAGATCTCCTTGGCCAGATCCAGCAGCTGGTTGCGCTGCTCGATGGCCTGCTGCTGCAACTGGAGCTCCCGCCGGCGCAGGCGCCGCGTGCGCTCCTGCAGTTCCTCTTGATCGAACAGCGACTGCTGCTGGGGGTTGGAGCGCAGGAAGGCCTCCAACTGCTGCTCGAGCCGGGCTTCGAGTTGCTCGAACCAGCTGGAGCTCACGGCGTTTGCCCATCCCGGGGTTGGCCCGGAGCGGTGGTGATCAAGGGGGCCTCGATCTCCTCCTGCAGTGGCGTGATCGCCGCTTCGCGGGAGCGCAGCAGCAACTGGGTCAGCCGGGCGATCGCCCCTTCCCCCAGATCCTGGGTGCTGATGCCGTCGAAGGCCTTCGCGTAGAGCGCTTCGAGCTGTTCGATCAGGCCCTCGCGCACCAGGCGCACGGCGCGCCGTTGGTCATCTCTGCTCATCGAGCTGGGGTTCCGTTACAGACGAGTCTGCCTGCCCCAGAAGATGAAGACTGAGGTCGCCGGCTGGATCGCTCCAGCGGGCCCTGGCCCGCCAGCCTGCCTGCTCCGCCAGGGTGAGGAATCTGGCGGGGTCGTACTTGACGCTGTGTTCGGTGATCAGGGGTTCGCCGCGGGCGAAGTGCCAGCGTTCGCCAGCCACGCTCACCCATTGATCCCGGTCGCTGATCAGGGCCATTTCGATGCGCTGGTGCTCCGGTTGCCAGCGGGCCCGGTAGCCGAAGGCAGAGGGGTCGAAGTCGCCGGCCAGATCCCGGTTGAGCCGGTCCAGCAGGTTGAGGGCGAAGGCGGCCGACACGCCGGCGCGGTCGTCATAGGCCGCCTCCAGCCGCCGGACGCCCTTGGGCTGATCGATCCCGATCAGCAGCTGGCCACCCGGTCCCAGCAGCCGGGCGAATTGCCGCAGCAGACCAAGGGCCTCGGCGCGGTTGAAGTTGCCCAGGGAGCTGCCCGGGAAGAAGCCCAGCCGCGTTCGCCGCTCCAGCAGCGGGTGTTCCGGCAGGCGCTCGAGGCTGGTGTAGTCGCAGCAGATTCCCAGCACGGGCACGCCTGGATGGCGGCCCTGCAGATCCCTGCAGGCCGCCCTCAGGTGGGCGGCGCTGATGTCGAGCGCCACGTAGGCCGGCCCGTCTTGGGCCCGCAGCAGCGGACTCACCTTGCGGGCGCTGCCGGCGCCGAACTCCACCAGCACCCCCGAGCCCATGGCCGCGGCGATGGCCGGCGCCCGGGCCTCCAGCAGGGCAGTCTCGGTGGCGGTGAGGGTGTATTCCGGCTGGCGGCAGATCGCCTCGAACAGGCGGGAGCCCTCCGCGTCGTAGAGGAACCAGGCCGGCAATTGCCTCGGACTGCGGCGCAGACCCTCCCGCACCAGCCGCTCCATGTCGGCGGCGGCGGGGTGCAGATCGAGCAGCTCGGGCTCCAGCAGCGCCGAAGTCATCAGGCGTTCCTCGCCAGGCGCAGGCCGCTGGCCATCCAGCGGCTGCCGGGGGGGAAGAAGTTGCGGTAGGTGAGCCGGCCATGGCCAGCTGGGGTGAGGAAGGAGTGGCCCCTGAGCACGAATTGGGAGCTCATGAACTTGCCGTTGTACTCGCCCACGGCGCCGGCGGCGGGCAGGAAGCCGGGGTAGGGGCGGTAGGGGCTCGCGGTCCATTCCCAGAGCTGCCCGATGTCCGCCAGCAGGCCCGCTGCGGCGGCGATCTCCCATTCGGCTTCCGTCGCCAGGCGGGCGCCTGCCCAGCGGGCGTAGGCCTCGGCCTCGAACCAGCTCAGGTGGCGCACCGGCGCGTCCGGCCGCAGGGGACGGCGGCCGGCGAGGGTGAACTCCCACTCCCAGCCCTCGGCGGCGCCGCTGCCGCGCCAGTAGCGCGGGGCCTGCCAGCCCCGGCGGCTGGCCAGGGCCCAGCCTTCGCTCATCCAGAGCTCCGGGCGCCGGTAGCCCCCGTCGGCGATGAAGGCGGCGTAGTCGCCGTTGCTCACCAGTGGCCCTTGGATGGCAAACGGCTCGAGCCAGTGGCGGTGGCGGGGGGTCTCGTTGTCGAAATGGAACCCCGCGGCCTCTTCGCCCGGGTGGCCGATCTCGATCAGCCCGCCGGGATGGGTTCGCCAGCCCCGAGCTCCTGGGGCGATGTTGGTGGCACCGCCAGCCCCTTGCGGGCCATTGGCGTAGCAGGCTTCGGGACCATCGGGGCCGCACCGGTAGGCGGGTTCGAGCGGGTTGCGGGCGAACCCGTCCAACAGGTCCATCAGCAGCAGTTCCTGGTGCTGCTGTTCGTGCTGAAGTCCCAGCTCCAGCAGGGCCAGCGGGGCGCTGCGCTCGGCGGGGGGGCGTTGATCGAGCCGCTCGATCAGGAGCAACAGGCTGGCGTCCACCCGCTGACGCCAGGCCAGCACCTCGGCGATCGTTGGACGGGTGAGCAGGCCCCGCAGGGGCCGCGCCAGTCGCTCGCCGATCGTGTCGTAGTAGGAGTTGAACAGGTAGCCCCAGCGGCTGTCGGCCGGTTCGTGCTCGGGCAGCTCGCTCGCCAGCAGGAAGGTCTCGAAGAACCAGCCGGTGTGCCCCAGGTGCCATTTGGGTGGGCTGGCGTCCGCCATTCCCTGCAGGCAGAGGTCTTCGGGTTCGAGCCCGGCGATCAGGGCTTCGCTCTGGCGGCGGATGCTCCCCAGCCGGTGGGACCGCGCTGCGGTGTCGGGGGGACTCTCCACCGGGGCAGCGTGACTGGCGCGAGGTTAATCGGGCCAAACGGGCGCGGCGCGGCACCTACGATCGCCCCACATCTTCTCCAGGAGCACGGCCGGCGCCATGGGCATTACCCAGGGATTCGTGGGTGCGGTCGGCCATACCCCCCTGATCCGGCTCCAGGCCCTCAGCGAGCTCACCGGCTGCGAGATTCTGGGCAAGGCGGAATTCATGAACCCCGGCGGCTCCGTCAAGGACCGGGCCGCCCTCGGAATCCTGCTGGAGGCCGAGGCCAGCGGTGAGCTCAAGCCCGGCGGCACCGTGGTGGAGGGCACCGCCGGCAACACCGGCATCGGCCTGGCCCACCTCTGCAATGCCCGCGGCTATCGCAGCTTGATCGTGATCCCCGACACCCAGTCGGCGGAGAAGATCGGTCTGCTGCGCAGCCTGGGGGCGGAGGTGCGCACCGTGCCGGCGGTGCCGTACCGCGATCCCAACAACTACGTGCGCCTCTCCGGGCGGATCGCCGCTGAGACCCCCGGGGCGATCTGGGCCAATCAGTTCGACAACCTGGCCAACCGGCGCGCCCACTACAACGCCACCGGCCCGGAAATCTGGGATCAGACCGGCGGCAAGGTGGATGCCTGGGTCGCCGCCACCGGCACCGGCGGCACCTATGCCGGGGTGGCCCTGTTTCTGAAGGAACGCAATCCGCAGGTGCGCTGCGTGATCGCCGATCCCCATGGCAGTGCCCTCTTCAGCTGGGCCACCAGGGGCGAACTGACGCTCGAGGGCAGCTCCATCACCGAGGGCATCGGCAACAGCCGGGTCACCGCCAACCTCGAGGGGGCGCCGGTGGATGACGCCGTGCGCATCGACGACCAGAGTGCCCTCGACACCATCTACCAGTTGCTCTGGCGCGAGGGACTGTTCATGGGCGGATCGGTGGGCATCAACGTGGCCGCGGCGGTGGAGACGGCCCGGCGTCTGGGGCCCGGCCACACGGTGGTGACCGTGCTCTGTGACAGCGGCGACCGTTACCGCTCCCGCCTCTACGACGGCGACTGGCTGGCAGGCAAGGGGCTGAGCCAGCCCCGGCGCGGCTCATGATTGGCGCATTGATCGGCGATCGCTACCGGCTGGAGGAGGAGCTCAGCCGCAGTGCCCAGGGGGTGCTGTGGCGGGCCAGCGACCAGCTGGCGGGCGAGGCGCCGATGGTGCTGCGCCAGCTGGCCCCGGGCCAGGATCAGCAGCGTTTCCGCGAGCTCTGGAGCCGTCTTCAAGGGGTGCTCCATCCCCAGGTGCCGCGCTTCGGTGGCGTCGTCCAGGACGGCGCCGACCTTTGGCTGGTGCGGGAGTGGCAGGGCGGTCCCACCTACCAGGAGCTGCGCTCGGCCCGGCAGGAGCGCCAGCTGGTGTTCGGCTCCGGTGAGGTGCTGCTGCTGCTGCGCCAGTTGTTGCCCGTGCTGGCGGTGCTCCACAGCCAGGAGCTGCTCCATGGTGATCTGACCCCCGCCAACCTGCTGCGACGTGATCGCGACGGTCTGCCGGTGCTGCTCGATTTCGGCCTGGTGCGGGGTGTGGCGGCCACCGCCGCCCAGTCGGCCGGCCTGTTGGGGGCCACCCCTGGCTACGCGCCCCCTGAGCTGGTGCGTGGGGAGCCGGCCCAGCCCTGGATGGACCTCTACAGCCTGGGGGTGGTGGCGCTGGTGCTGCTCACGGGCCAGGAGCCCGCCGAACTGCTCGATCCGGTCACCCTGGCCTGGCGGTTGCCCGCCGGCTTGGAGCCCGAGCCAGGGTTTCGGGAGGCCCTGCTGCGCCTGCTGGCGAGCGAACCCTCCGAGCGCTTCGCCTCGGCGGCGGCGGCCCTGCAGACCCTGCAGCAACTGCCCATGCCCGAGAGCACCGGGCCGGTGGCCCGGGCCGACCGCACCGTGGTGCTGGTGCCACCAGCCCAGGCACTGCCCCCAACTCCCGCCAGTGCATCGACGGCGCCCGAGCCTGAGCTGCCCCCGTTGCGGCCCGCCGTGGCCGCGAGCGTCGATCTTCCTCCCCGCAGCCGCCAGGAGCAGAAGGAGGAGGAGGCCGAAGGCCGGCTCTGGCCGGTGGTGATCGCCTTGGTGCTCTCGGCGGTGGTGGGCACCACCCTCGGCTGGTTGCTGCTCAGCCGCGGCAAGGCCCCCACCCCCGATCCGGCCGCCTCCCTGCAGCTGCCCGCCAGCTTGCCGCCGGCGGAGGTGGACCAGCGCCAGCAACTTCTTAACCGCCTGAGGGCGCTGCAGATCGATCGGGCCTGGTTCCTGAAGCTGGTGGACGTCAGCCTGCTCGCCCAGTTCCCCGAACGGGGCGGTCGCCTGCCCAGCGACTCGCTTGAGGACGCGCCCCTGCGCAAGGTCTGGAACGAGCTGGCGGAGGAGTGGCTGGCCCGGGTGGAACAACTGTCTCCGGAGCTGCGCCGGCGCCTGGGCAGCTTCAGTGCCGGCGACTGGCAGACCCAGCAGACCCGCCTGGGGGCCCAGGGGCTGAGCCCCGCCGTCCTGCGGCAGCTGGTGTCGGGGTCGGCCCAGAACTTGCTGCCCGGCCGTTCCGGTGAGGACCTTCCCCCGGAGCCCTTCCGCCAGCTCTGGTACGCGGCAGCCCAGAAGAGCCTGGCCAACGTGCAGATCGAGCAGATCCAGACCCAGCTCGGTCAGACCAGGGTGCTCTCGGCCCAGGTGGAGGCGGGTGGCGCCCGCCTGTTTCCGATCCAGATCGGCCCCGGCTCTCGGCTGGTGCTTGGGGTCAACGGTTCGCCGCTGATGCAGATGAGCGTGTTCGCGGCCGATGGCGCCCTGCTGGAGGCCAAGGGACCCCTGCGGGTGATCAGCCTCGAGCGGATCACCAGCGCGCCGGTGCAGCTGCTGATCACCAACGAGGGGGTGGCGCCGGCCCTGATCACCCTGTCGCTGCGCGTGGATCCGGCTCCGCCGGTGACGCCGACCACCCCGACCACCCCGGGTGAGCCCACACCGACCGATCCCGTCCCCAGCACGCCCACCCCCGCGCCCACTCCGACACCCGCGCCCACCCCATCAGCGCCCACGGGGCCCACCCCGCCACCGCCGGTGCCCGGCGCCGAACCCAAGCCGAACTGAGCGCTCGGATCAGATCCGGGCGATCGCGGCGCGGGTCTCCTTGGCGTCCTGCTTGCGTTTTTCCTCCTGGCGCTTGTCGTGGAGCTTGCGGCCCTTGGCCAGGCCAAGGGTGAGCTTGATCCAGGAGCCCTTGAGGTGGAGGTTGAGCGGCACCAGGGTGAGACCCTTCTGATCGAGGGCGACGCGGAACTTGTCGATCTCGCGCCGGTGGGCGAGCAATTTGCGCACGCGCAGCGGCTCGTGGTTGAAATAGGCGCCCGCATGGCTGTGGGGGGAGATGTGCACGTTGTGAAGCTGCAGTTCGCCGCCCCTGATCAGGCAGAAGCCATCGCGCAGGTTGGCCTTGCCGGCGCGGATCGATTTCACCTCGGTGCCCAGCAGCTCCACGCCGGTTTCGAGCGTGTCGATGATCTCGTACTGATGTCGCGCGAAGCGGTTGTCCGCCAACAACTTGTTGGCGGCGTCCCGTGCTGCCTTGGCGGTCTTCTTGCCTCCGCCTTTCGCCATCACCGTCCCTGGAATCTTCCGACCCTAGGCAGGGCCCGGTACCCTCGCCCCATGGCGATCGTTTCCTCAGGGGCCGGAAGGGGTGCTGGCGCCGGCGGGCGTTCCCCCCGCAAGTCGGCGGTTCCAGCGGGGGAGTCCCTGGGGACCCGGCCGCGGCTGGTGGATCCAGGAACCCTGGCCGAGGAGAGCGCGCCCGACGCCCCCGTGCTGCGGGAGGACAGCCTGCGCCCCCGCCGCCTGACCGACTACATCGGCCAGCGGGAGCTCAAGCAGGTGCTGGGCATCGCCATCGAGGCCACCCGCCACCGGGGCGAGGCGCTCGATCATGTGCTGCTCTACGGACCGCCGGGGCTGGGCAAGACCACCATGGCCCTGGTGCTGGCCGAGGAGCTGGGGGTGCGCTGCCGCATCACCAGCGCGCCGGCCCTGGAGCGCCCCCGCGACATCGTGGGCCTGCTGGTGAACCTGCAGCCCCATGAGCTGCTGTTCATCGACGAGATCCATCGGCTCAACCGGGTGGCCGAGGAACTGCTCTACCCGGCGATGGAGGATTTCAGGCTCGATCTCACCGTGGGCATGGGTGCTTCGGCGCGCACCCGCAGCCTGCCGATCGCCCCCTTCACCTTGGTGGGCGCCACCACCCGTGCCGGTTCACTCAGTTCACCCCTGCGGGATCGCTTTGGGCTGGTGCAGCGGCTGGAGTTCTACGACCTGCCCGATCTCCAGGCGATCGTGGAGCGGGCGGCGGGCCTGCTGAAGCTGAATCTGAAGCCGTTGGCGGCCCTTGAGGTGGCCCGGCGCTGCCGCGGCACGCCCCGGATCGCCAACAGGCTGCTGCGGCGGGTGCGCGACGTGGCCAGCGTGGGGGGCCACGGCTCCATCAGCGCCGAGCTGGTGGGCGAGGCCCTCAGCTTGCACCGGGTCGATGAACGCGGCCTCGACGCCAGCGACCGCCGCTTGATGTTGCTGCTGCTTGAGGGATATGGCGGCGGCCCGGTGGGCCTCGACACCTTGGCGGCGGGCCTGGGCGAGGACCCCGCCACCTTGGAGTCTGTGGTGGAGCCGTTCCTGCTGCAACTGGGCTTTCTGCAGCGCACCCCCCGCGGCCGGGTGGTGACCGCAAGGGGCCGGCAGCACCTCGGCTGGCCGGAGGCGGCCTGATGCTGGGGGGGCCATTGCTGGGGCCACCGCTGCTGGCCCTTGTGCTGGCGGTGCAGTTGGCTCTGCCCCAGTTGTTCGATCAGGCGCTGGCCGCCAGCCAGGCGGGACGCTTCGGTGACGCCCTGCCCCTGTGGGATCGGGTGCTGGAGGAGGCGCCTGAATCGGCCTCAGCCTGGAGCAACCGCGGCAACGTGCAGCTGGCCCTGGGACGGCCTGAGGCGGCGATCGCCGACCAGAACCGGGCCATGGCCCTGGAGCCGGACAGTCCCGATCCTCACCTCAATCGCGGCACCGCCGAGGAGGCCCTGAAGCAGTGGCTCGAGGCGGAGGCCGATTACCGCTGGATCCTTGAACGAGACCCCGCCGATGCCTCCGCCCTCTACAACCTGGGCAACGTGCACGGTTCCCTTGGGGATTGGAGCGCGGCCCGGGATGACTTCGAAGCCGCCAGTGCCGCCAGGCCGGGCTTCGCCATGGCCCGTTCCAGTGGCGCCCTGGCCGCCTTTCAGCTGGGGGAGCAGGAGAGCGCCGAGCGGCAGCTGCGCTCGTTGATCCGCCGCTATCCGATGTTCGCCGACGCCCGCGCCGGCCTCACCGCCCTGTTGTGGAGCCGGGGTGCCAGCGGTGAGGCCGAAAGCAACTGGGCAGCGGCCTCGGGCCTTGATCCCCGCTACGGCCAGCCAGAATGGTTGCTTGAGCAGCGGCGTTGGCCGCCGGAGCCCGTTCACGCCCTCGAGGATTTCCTCGCCCTGACTCGCTGATGTCCCCTGCCGCAATGGCTTCCACTGATCTCTGGCATGGGCTGGGGCTGGATGGTGCCCTGGCGGAGGCCCTGCCCCAGTGGATCGGCCTGCGGCGCCACCTCCATGCCCACCCGGAGCTGAGCGGCGAGGAGCACCAGAGCGCTGCTTTGGTGGCCGGTGAGCTGCGCCAGTGGGGTTGGCGGGTGCGCGAGGGGGTGGGCCGCACCGGCGTGGTGGCGGAACTTGGCCCGTCCCATGGACCCCTGGCGGCCCTGCGGGTCGACATGGATGCCCTGCCGGTGGAGGAGCGCACGGGGCTGGCCTACGCCTCCACCCGTCAGGGGTTGATGCACGCCTGTGGCCACGACCTGCACACCACCTTGGGGCTCGGGGTGGCCCAGCTCCTGGCGCCCCACGCGGATCGGCTTCAGGGCCGGGTGCGGCTGCTGTTCCAGCCCGCTGAGGAGATCGCCCAGGGGGCCGGCTGGATGGTGGCCGATGGGGCGATGGAGGGGGTGGACGCCCTGTTCGGGGTGCATGTGTTCCCCAGCCTGCCGGTGGGCTCGATCGGTGTGCGTAGCGGCGGCCTCACGGCGGCAGCGGGAGAGTTGGAGGTGGAGGTGCTGGGGGAGGGGGGCCACGGCGCCCGGCCCCACCAGAGCACCGATGCGATCTGGATTGCCGCCCGGGTGGTGAGCGGTCTGCAGGAGGCGATCAGCCGCCGGCTCGATGCCCTGCACCCGGTGGTGGTGAGCTTCGGGCGCATCGAGGGCGGCAGGGCCTTCAACGTGATCGCCGACCATGTGCGCCTGCTGGGCACCGTGCGCTGCCTGGATCCCGACGTTCATGCCCAGCTGCCGGGCTGGATCGAGGACACCGTGCAAGCCATCTGCCGCGGCTACGGAGGTGAGGCGCGGGTGCGCTACCGCTGCATCGCCCCGCCGGTGCAGAACGACCCTGAACTCACGGACCTGGTGGAGGAGGCCGCGATCGAGCGGCTCGGGCGCGCCCAGGTGCTGCGCCTGGAGCAGCCGTCCCTGGGGGCGGAGGATTTCGCCATGCTCCTTCAGCACACCCGCGGCACGATGTTCCGCCTCGGGGTGGCCGGGCCCCAGGGCTGCACACCGCTGCACAGCAACAGCTTCGATCCCGATGAGGGGGCCGTGGCGGTGGGAGTGCAGGTTCTCACCTTGAGCCTGTTGCGCTGGCTGGAGCGGCAGCGATGACCAGGCGCCTGCTGGCCCTGGCCTCGCCGCTGCTGATTCTGCTGGCGTTGCTGGTCATGCTCACCCGCCAGGAACGTGAACGGCTCCAGGCCGTGCCGGCCCTGCTGATCGGTTCAGGGCTGCTGGCCACCAGCGCCATTGTGCGGGCCCAGCGCCGCCGGGCCCTGCTGAGCGCCCTACGGTCGGAGCAGCCGGGTCGTTGATGGAGACGTTTGATGGATCTGGAGTCGCTCAAGCAGGCGATCGTTTCTGGCGATCCCAGCCGCTCGATGCCAGCGCTGGTGGGTCTGCGGGCGGTGGAGGTGGAGCAGGCGGTGCCCTTGCTTTTGCTGGGGCTTGAGCAGGAGGTGTTCATGGTGCGCTCCTTGAGTTGCGCGGGCCTGGGGCAGAAACGCAACGAAGCGGGCTGGCAGGCCCTGGTGGAAGCGCTGCGTCACGATGGCGACCCGAATGTGCGGGCCGAGGCGGCGAACGCCCTGGTGAGCCATGGGGTGGCGCGCGCCTGGCCGCTGGTGCGGGAGGCCTTCGAGCGCGATCGCCAGTGGCTGGTGCGCTGCAGCATCCTCTCGGCCCTCGCCGAGCAGCCGGAGATGGGGCCGGCAGCGCTGCTGGAGCTGGCCAAGCTGGCCGTGGCCGACGGCGATGGCAGCGTGCGCGTGGGTGGTACCGAGATCCTCGGCCGACTGGTGCGGGAGGCGACCGAGCCACAGATCACCGCCGTCGCCCGGGAGCTGTTGGTGGCTCTGCAGCAGGACGGGGACCACCGGGTGGTGGCCGCAGCCCTCAATGGATTGGGGAGCTAGGTCGCCGTCTCAACTCCGTCTCTCCCTTTAACGAAACAGCCTTGCTAGGTTTTCGCAGTCACTAGGGGTGCCCGGCTGATCAGCAGGCCTGGGCTGAGATCACACCCTCCGAACCTGATCCGGGTTATGCCGGCGCAGGGAAGTGCCCCGAAATCTGCCTTGCCTTCGGGCCCGGTGGGCATCGGCTCCGGAGACGACCTCGCTCAGCCGACTGTCCCCGGCCCCGTTCTCCGCCCTATCCCCCACGATCATGCGCAGCGCCTGGATTGAGAAGCGTCGCGGCGACGCCAATGTGTCCCAGATGCACTACGCCCGACAGGGCGTGGTCACCGAGGAGATGGCCCATGTGGCCAAGCGCGAGAACCTGCCCGAATCGCTGGTGAGGGAGGAGGTGGCCCGGGGCCGCATGATCATCCCCGCCAACATCAACCACCCGGGCCTGGAGCCGATGGCGATCGGCATCGCCTCCAGGTGCAAGGTGAACGCCAACATCGGCGCCTCCCCCAATGCCTCCGACCTCGAAGAAGAGGTGGCCAAGCTGAAGCTGGCGGTGAAGTACGGCGCCGACACGGTGATGGATCTCTCCACCGGCGGTGTCAACCTCGATGAGGTGCGCACGGCGATCATCAATGCCTCCACGGTGCCGATCGGCACCGTGCCCGTCTATCAGGCGCTCGAGAGTGTGCATGGCTCAATCGAGAAGCTCGACGCCGACGACTTCCTGCACATCATCGAGAAGCACTGCCAGTAGGGGGTGGATTACCAGACGATCCACGCCGGCCTGCTGATTGAGCACCTGCCGCTGGTGAAGGGAAGGCTCACCGGCATCGTGAGCCGCGGCGGCGGCATCCTGGCCCAGTGGATGCTCTACCACCACAAGCAGAACCCGCTGTTCACCCGCTTCGATGACATCATCGAGATCTTCAAGCGTTACGACTGCAGCTTTTCGCTTGGGGATTCGCTGCGGCCCGGCTGCCAGCACGACGCTTCCGATGCCGCCCAGCTGGCCGAATTGAAAACGTTGGGCCAGCTCACCCGCCGCGCCTGGGAGCACGACATCCAGGTGATGGTGGAGGGCCCCGGCCATGTGCCGATGGATCAGATCGAGTTCAACGTCAAAAAGCAGATGGAGGAGTGCAGCGAGGCGCCCTTCTATGTGCTCGGCCCGCTCGTCACCGACATCGCCCCCGGTTACGACCACATCACCAGTGCCATCGGCGCGGCCCTGGCCGGCTGGCACGGCACGGCGATGCTTTGCTACGTGACCCCCAAGGAACACCTGGGTCTGCCCAACGCCAATGACGTGCGCGAGGGGCTGATCGCCTACAAGATCGCCGCCCACGCCGCCGACATCGCCCGCCATCGCCCCGGTGCCCGCGACCGTGACGATGAACTGAGCCGGGCCCGCTATGCCTTCGACTGGAACAAGCAATTTGATCTGTCTCTGGATCCGGAGCGGGCCCGGGAGTACCACGACGAAACCCTGCCGGCCGACATCTACAAGCAGGCCGAGTTCTGCTCGATGTGCGGTCCCAAGCACTGCCCGATGCAGACCAAGATCACCGACGAGGATCTGGCGGGATTGGAGGAGGTGCTGAAGGCCCAGGAGAGCGCAGGCCAACCGGTGGGTGTCTGAATCGGGCGCGCGCCCGGCTCAGCAATTGGTTGACTGACTGCTCCTGAAATCCATCGCCATCTGGCAACAGGTGGCCCATGGTTTCCTCGTCAAAGGCGATTCCGATCAGGGCGCTCTTCTTTCTGGCCAGTCCGAGAGGGGACGGAGTTGCGTCGGATCCGTCGTGATCAGATGGATCACCACAACCTGGACAATCTGCTGGAGGTGCTGCTGTATTCCCTGGAAGTGATGCATCCCTGCATCGGCTCGGGAATGATGTCTCTGCCGGCCAATGCCCCCCATTGCCAATTGAAGTTGGCACGTTTCATGCCGTCAGGCTGGCTGAAGCTGGCCAGTTGAGTTTTTTATGCTGCTGGGTGCCTCCGTCTGGGACCTGCTGGAGACCGAGCAAGGGGGTGTCATCGGTTGGCTGAGTGGCCAGGCTCTCCCTGGACGTTGGGCCATGGACCCAACAATTCCAGCCCCTGGCGGTCTAGGGCTGAGCCTTTCGAGAGGTTCCCTGTGGTGCTAACGGCAAAGAAAAAAACCCCGCCAGGGGCGGGGCTTGATGAAGGCACTTCGCCCAACGGTGCCTTTGTTTACTCAGCCCTGCAGCGCCTTCGCCTTGGCGACCACGTTCTCCACGGTGAAGCCGAACTTCTCCAGGCAAACACCGCCCGGAGCGGAGGCTCCGAAGCGATCGATCGACACGGTGTCACCGTCGAAGCCGGTGTACTTGTGCCAGCCGAAGGAACTGGAGGCTTCCACCACCAGGCGCTGGCGCACGGCGGCGGGCAGCACCGATTCGCGGTAGGCGGCATCCTGCTCCTCGAACAGTTCCACGCAGGGCATCGACACCACCCGCACGTTTTTACCTTCGGCCCGTAGCTGGGCGGCGGCCTTGCTGCAGAGCTCGAGTTCGGTGCCCGAACCGATCAGGATCAACTCGGGGGAGCCCTCGCTGTCTTCGAGGATGTAGCCGCCCTTGGCCACCTTCTCGGCGCTGGAGTTGGCCTGGTTGGCCATCGCCTGGCGGCTGAGGGCCAGCACCGTGGGCCGCTTGCGGTTGGTGACGGCCACCTTGTAGGCGCCGCTGGTTTCGTTGCCATCGCCCGGACGGATCACCAGCAGGTTGGGAATGGCCCGCAGGTTGGCAAGGGTTTCCACCGGCTGGTGGGTGGGGCCGTCTTCGCCCAGACCGATGGAGTCGTGGGTGAACACGTAGATCACCCCCAGCTCGCTCAGGGCTGAGAGCCGGATGGCGCCCAGGGCGTAGCCCGCGAACACCAGGAAGGTGCCGCCGTAGGGAATCAATCCGCTGCCGTGATAGGCCAGGCCATTGAGGATCGCTGCCATGGCGTGCTCGCGCACCCCGAAGTGCAGGTAGCGGTTGGCCTCGGCACCCTTCTGAAAACTCTTCTCCCCCTTGATGTCGGTGAGGTTGGAGTGGGTGAGGTCGGCCGAGCCGCCGATCAGCTCGGGCAGTTTGGGGCCGATCGCATTGAGCACGTTGTAGGAGTACTGACGCGTGGCCAGGCCCTTGTCGGCGGGGGTGAAGCTGGGCAGGGACTGCTCCCAGCCACTGGGCAGTTCGCCCCGTAGCCGGCGCTCGAATTCAGCGGCTTCGGCGGGGTAGGCGGAGCGGTAGGAGGCCAGGGTGTCGTTCCAAGCCGATTCCAGGGCCGCACCGCGCTCGATCGCCTGACGCCAGTGGTCGTAGGACGCCTGGGGCACCTCGAAGTCGCCGTAGCTCCACTCGAGGGCGGCCCGGGTCAGGGCCGCTTCCTCGGCGCCCAGGGCGGCACCGTGCACACCGGCGGTGTCGGCCTTGTTGGGGGAGCCGTAGCCGATGGTGGTGGTGACCTTGATCAGGCTGGGCTTGTCGGTGACCGCCTTGGCCGCCTCGATCGCCCGGCTGATCGCGTCAACGTCGGTGTTGCCCTCGGCCACGTGCTGCACGTGCCAGCCGTAGGCCTCGTAGCGCTTGAGCACATCTTCGGTGAAGGAAACCTCGGTGTTTCCATCGATGGTGATGTGGTTGTCGTCGTATAGGCCGATCAGCTTGCCCAGGCCCAGGTGACCCGCCAGGGAGGCGGCCTCACCGGAGATCCCCTCCTGATGGCAACCGTCGCCCATGATCACGTAGGTGTGGTGATCGACGAGCGAGAGGCCGGGCTTGTTGAACTGCGCCGCCAGGTGCGCTTCGGCGATCGCCAGGCCCACGGCGTTGGCGATGCCCTGGCCCAGGGGGCCGGTGGTGACTTCGACACCGGGGGTCTCGAAGGTTTCAGGGTGGCCAGGGGTCTTGGAACCCCACTGGCGGAACTGCTTGATGTCCTCGATGGTGACGCTGTCGTAGCCGGTGAGGTGCAGCAGGGCGTAGAGCAGCATGCAGCCGTGGCCGGCGGAGAGCACGAAGCGGTCCCGGTTGAACCACAGGGGGTTCTTGGGGTTGTGCTTCAGCGCCCGATCCCAGAGGGCGTAGGCCATGGGCGCGGCACCCATGGGCAGGCCGGGGTGCCCCGAGTTCGACTTGTTGATCGCGTCGATCGCCAGGAAGCGAATGCTGTTGACGCAAAGGGTGTCGATGGACACGGGGGGTGCGGCGACCATGGGAGTGGATGGAAGGGTGAGTGGAGTGGGGCGTTCCGGGGGGCTGGGAAATCAGCCCATCCGACGGAAGGCAAGACAGACGTTGTGACCACCAAACCCAAAGGAGTTCGAGAGCACCACGTTCAGCTTCTGTTCCCGGGCTTGGTTGGGAACGTAATCCAGATCACAGGCCGGATCCGGGTTTTGGTAGTTGATCGTAGGCGGTATGAGGCCATGGACAATCGCCAGCACGCTGGCCACGGCCTCGATCCCGCCGCTGCCACCGAGCAGGTGCCCCGTCATTGATTTGGTCGAGCTCACCGGGATCTGGTACGCACGCTCCCCGAGGACCGTCTTGATGGCGGCGGTCTCGTTGCTGTCGTTGGCCTGGGTGCTGGTGCCGTGGGCATTGATGTAGTCCACGTCCGCCGGGTCGAGGCGTGCATCCGCCAGGGCCAACCGGATCGCCTCGGCGGCGCCCACTCCACCGGGGGAGGGCAAGGTGTAGTGGTAAGCGTCACAGGTCATGCCGTAGCCCACCACCTCCGCCAGGATCTCGGCGCCGCGGGCCTTGGCGTGCTCCAGGCTTTCGAGCACCAGCAGGCCGGCGCCCTCACCGATCACGAAGCCGTTGCGCTCGGCATCAAAGGGGCGGCTCGCCGTGGCCGGGTCGTCGTTGCGGAAGGAGAGGGCCTTGGCGCTGGCGAAGCCGGCCACCCCCAACGGCGTGATCGCGGATTCGGCCCCGCCGCAGACCATCGCATCGGCCAGACCGAGCTGAATGAGCCGGAAGGCATCGCCGATGGCATTGGAGCCAGCGGCACACGCGGTGGCCACGGCGCTGCTGGGACCTTTGGCCCCAAGGGCGATGGCCGCCAATCCCGTGGCCATGTTCGGAATCATCATCGGCACACAGAAGGGGCTGACCCGATCCGGACCCCGTTCCGCCAGCACGTGCGCCTGGGTTTCCATCATCAGCAGACCGCCCACCCCAGACCCGATCGCCACACCGACCCGGTGCTGGTTGCGGTTGTCGATGCTGAGGTCCGCATCTACTACCGCCTGTTTGGCGGCGACCACACCGAACTTGCAGAAACGGTCCCAGCGCTTCGCCTCCTTGGGTTCGATCCAGCCCGTGGGGTCGAAGCCCTTGACCTCAGCCGCGAACCGACAGGCATGGCGTGAGGCATCGAACAGGGCAATCGGCGCCACCCCGTTGCGACCGGTGCTCAGACCTTCCCAGTAGGAGGAAACGTCATTGCCGATCGGTGTGACCGCGCCCAGGCCAGTGACCACGACGCGGTGGAGACCCTCCACCATCCGGATCCTCAGGCCTGCTTGTCCTGGATGTACTTGACGGCGTCACCGACGGTGAGGATGCCTTCGGCGGCCTCGTCGGGGATCTCGATGTCGAAGGCTTCTTCCAGGGCCATCACCAGTTCAACGGTGTCGAGGGAGTCGGCGCCCAGGTCGTTCTGAAAGTTCGACTCTGGCTTGACTTCAGCGGCATCGACGCTGAGTTGCTCGGCAACGATCGAGCGGACTTTCTCGTAGGTCGCTTCCTGGGACATGACCGATTGGTGGGAGGCCGCATCCTACGAGTCGCCCGGACACCCCCTTGGCTTATGAACAAGGGTGACGGGCTACCCAGTGGCCCGGTTGGCTCCGGTCCGCTTTGGGTACTTTGGGCTCCACGCCGTTTGCTTCCGGCCGGGCATGTCCCATTCCGTCAAGATCTACGACACCTGCATTGGCTGCACCCAGTGTGTGCGCGCCTGCCCACTCGATGTGCTCGAGATGGTCCCCTGGGATGGCTGCAAAGCTGCCCAGATCGCCTCGTCCCCCCGCACTGAAGACTGCGTCGGTTGCAAGCGTTGCGAAACCGCCTGCCCCACCGACTTCCTCAGCATCCGCGTCTACCTCGGCGACGAGACCAGCCGCAGCATGGGCCTGGCCTACTGAATCGGCCCTCCATTCAAGGAATCAAGCCCGGCCTCGGCCGGGCTTTTTTTCTGCCTGGCGATCCACTAGAAACGAGCCCACTCAGCCCCTTCCTCCATGTGCGGCATTGTCGCGGTGATCGGTTCCCGCGAGGCGGCTCCTTTGCTGCTCGAGGGCCTGCGTCAGCTGGAGTACCGCGGCTACGACTCAGCCGGCCTGGCCACCGTGGCCGGGGGTGAGCTCACCTGCCTGCGGGCCCAGGGCAAACTTGTCAACCTGAGCAGCCGCTTTGACCAGCAGGGGGCGAGGGGACTCTGCGGCATCGGCCACACCCGCTGGGCCACCCACGGCAAACCGGAGGAACGCAATGCCCATCCCCATCTCGATGGTTCCGGCCAGGTGGCGGTGGTTCAGAACGGCATCATCGAGAACTTCCGCAGCCTGCGTCAGGACCTGCAGGCCGAAGGGGTGGTGTTTCTCTCGGAGACCGATACCGAGGTGATCCCCCACCTGCTGGGCCGCGAACTGGCGGCCCAGCGACTGGCCGGCCGTCCCGCCAGTGGTCAACTCCTGCTGGAGGCGCTCCAACGGGTGCTGCCCCGGCTCCATGGTGCCTATGCCCTGGCGGTCGTCTGGGCGGAGACACCCGGCGCCCTGGTGGTGGCCCGTCGCCAGGCGCCTCTGCTGATCGGGCTGGGGGAAGGGGAGTTTCTCTGCGCCAGTGACACGCCCGCCCTGGCGGGATTCACCCGCACGATCCTGCCCATGGAGGACGGCGAGGTGGCCCTGCTCACCCCCCTGGGAATCGAGCTCTACGACGGGGCCGGTGTGCGCCAGCAGCGCACCCCCACGCTGCTCAGCGGCACCGAGCACGTGGCGGACAAGCGCAGCTTCCGCCACTTCATGCTCAAGGAGATCCACGAGCAATCGGAGACGGCGGCCCTCTGGGTGGCCCGCCATCTACCAGAATCAAGCGAGGCCGACCGGTCCGTGGCAGGGGCTGCACCTCTGGTGGCCCTGCCCCTGGATGAGTCCGTCTTCGAAGGCGTGGAGCGCATCCAGATTCTGGCCTGCGGCACCAGCCGCCATGCCGCCCTGGTGGGGGCTTACCTGCTCGAACAACTCGCCGGCCTGCCCACCTCGGTTTTCCATGCCAGTGAGTTCCGTTATGCCCCGCCGCCCCTGGCACCCCATACGCTGACCATCGGGGTGACCCAGTCGGGGGAAACGGCCGACACCCTGGCGGCCCTGTTGATGGAGCAGGAGCGGCGGGAACTGGTGGCCGACCCGGCCTTCGCCCCGCGTCTGCTGGGCATCACCAACCGCCCGGAGAGCTCCCTGGGTCGATTGGTGAACAACATTCTCGACATCGGCGCCGGCATCGAGGTGGGGGTGGCGGCCACCAAGACCTTCATGGGCCAGTTGCTGAGCTTCTACGGGCTGGCCATTGCCTTCGCCGAGCGCCGGGGGCATGGACCGGAGACCTTGCAGCGGCTGGTGGGGGAACTGCGCACCATCCCCGCCCATCTGTCTCAGCTGGTGGAAGACCACGACCGGCGCTGTGCCGAGGTGGCCCACCTGTTCAACGAAACCCACGACATGATCTTCCTGGGCCGGGGCATCAACTATCCGATCGCCCTTGAGGGCGCGCTCAAGCTCAAGGAGATCAGCTACATCCACGCCGAGGGTTACCCCGCTGGCGAGATGAAGCACGGACCGATCGCCCTGCTCGATGCCAGGGTTCCCGTGGTGTCGATCGCGGTGCCGGGAATCGTGTTCGACAAGGTGCTCTCCAATGCCCAGGAGGCCAAGGCCCGCGATGCCCAGCTGATCGGCGTGGCCCCCGAGGGCCCCGACACCGAGCTGTTCGACCTGCTGCTGCCTGTGCCGGTGGTGGATGAACTGATCTCGCCGCTGTTGACCGTGATTCCAATGCAGCTGCTCAGTTATCACATCGCCGCCCACAGAGGGTTGGATGTGGATCAACCAAGGAATCTGGCGAAGAGTGTCACGGTGGAGTGAGCCGGCCCCGCGCGGCTACGGAGGCGGCTCAACGGGGGTGACGCTCTGGGGTCGCTGGGTCAGGGGGGGCGCTTGGGGCGACTAAGGCACCAGCGCGGGGTCGCTGCGGCCGTAGCGGTCTTCGAAGCGGACGATGTCGTCTTCGCCCAGGTAGGGGCCGCTCTGCACTTCGATCAGTTCCACCGGGATCTTCCCGGGGTTCGAGAGCCGGTGCTTGGCCCCCAGGGGGATGTAGGTGCTCTGGTTTTCGCCCACCAGCTCCTCCACACCGTCTTTCTCGACCACGGCCGTGCCCTTGACCACCACCCAGTGCTCGGCCCGGTGGTGGTGCATCTGCAGGGACAGGCAGGCACCCGGTTTGACCTGGATCTTCTTGACCTGCCAGCGCTCCCCTTCCACGACGCCGTCGTAGTGGCCCCAGGGGCGGTAGATGCGGCGGTGGGCCTTGCCCTCCGAACTGCCATCCGCCGCCAGCCGGTTCACGATTGTCTTGACGTCCTGGGCCCGGTCGCGGTGGGCCACGAGCACGGCGTCATCGGTTTCGATCACGACCAGATCCTCCACCCCCAGCCCCACCACCAACCGGTGCTCGCTGCGCAGGTAGCAATTACGCGCCCCTTCGCTGATCACCCTGCCCCGCAACACGTTGCCCGCCCCGTCGCGGTCGCCCGTCTCCCACAGGGCGCTCCAACTGCCCACATCGCTCCAGCCCGCCTCCAGGGCCAGCACGGCCCCCCGTTCGGTCTTCTCCATCACCGCCACATCGAAGGCCACGTTGGGGCAGGTGGCGAAGGCTTCCCGCTCCAGCCGCAGGAAATCCAGATCGCTGCTGTCGTGGTCGAGGGCGGCGCGGCAGGCGCTCACCACTTCCGGCGCCAGCCGTTCGAGCTCCGAGAGCACCGTGCTGGCCCGGAACAGGAACATGCCGCTGTTCCAGGTGAAGCGGCCGGAGGATAGAAACTGCTCTGCGGTGGCGCGGTCGGGTTTCTCAACGAAGCGGGCGATCGGCACCGGCGAAGCCCCCAGGCTTTCGGTGGCCTCGATGTAGCCGTAGCCGGTTTCCGCCGAGCTCGGAACGATGCCGAAGGTGACCAGGGAACCGGCTTCGGCGCTGGCGATGCCGGCGCTGACCGTGGCACGGAAGCGACCCGCGTCACGGATCACGTGGTCGGCGGCCAGCACCAGCAGCAGGGGGTCCTCCCCCCGGGCCGTGGCTTTGAGGGCGGCCACCGCCACGGCGGGAGCGGTGTTGCGCCCCAGGGGCTCCAGCAGGATCGCCCCGGGCTCGATGCCGATCTGGCGCATCTGCTCGGCGACGATGAAGCGGTGGTCTTCGTTGCAGATCAGCAGCGGCGGGGCCAGGCCGGCCAGGCCCTCGAGCCGTTGCTGGGTCTGTTGCAGCAGGGTCTCCTCCCCCTGGCCGGCCAGGGGCCAGTACTGCTTGGGGTAACTGGCCCTCGACAGGGGCCAGAGCCGGGTGCCGGTGCCCCCGCACAGGATCACCGGCACGAGCGAGGTCGGTGCGCTGGCCGAGGAGCTCATGGGGCAGAGTCGGTCTGAGGCCCCGATGCTATGGGGCCCCTCAGGGATCCAACAACCCCGGTGGCGGCGTCAGGCCCAGCCAACCCTCGGAAAGGTTCACGGTGGGCACGATTGCCTCGACGAATGGCACCAGTACGCGCCTCCCCCGGCCCTCTCCAGGGCCTTCGGCTTTGAGTTCCACCTCCAGCAGGTCGTTGCCGGCAGAGAGCAGATCGACCACGGTGCCGATGCTGCGGCCATCGGCCTCCATCCGCACCTGCAGACCCACCAGGTCACTCAGGTGGAACTCCCCCTCGGCAAGTTCTGGCCGGTCGTCGCCGCGCACCAGCAGCTCCTGGCCCACGAGGGCTTCGGCGGCCTCGCGGCTGTCGATGCCTGCCAGGCGCACCACGAACAGCTCCTTGCCGGGCAGCTGCCGCCCGGCCACCAGATCCACCGGACGGGGTTCCAGCTGCTTCAGGCGTAGCCAGCGGGGGCCGGGGGCGGTGAAACGTTCCGGGAAATCGCTGCGGGGCACCACGCGCAGCTCCCCGCGCAGACCCTGGGCCGCCACCAGCTTGCCCACCATCAGCCACTCATCCATCGCGTCGGTTGCGGGCGTCTGAGCCGATAATGGCGGCACGTCGGGCTGACCCCATGGCTGAACTGATCCTGCCGGGCTCCACCGTGGTGGTGCGCGAAGCCCGCTCCATCTACGACGGCTACCGCGGCTTCGTGCAACGAATCAGTGATGTGCGCGCGGCGGTGCTGTTCGAGGGCGGCAACTGGGACAAGCTAGTGACCCTGCCCCTCAAGCACCTCGAGAAGGTCTGAGGGCTTTGCTGGCGCCCGCTCAGGGGCTGGGCTGCTGCTCCTGCTTCAAGCGCTCCAGGGCCTGGCGGGCCGCCTGCTGCTCGGCTTCGCGGCGTGAGCGGCCGGAACCCTCGCCCAGGGGCTTCCCCCCCGCCAGTTGCACCCGGCCATGGAAGCGCTCCGGGTGGCCATGGCTGCTGTGGCGTTCCTCCACCGCGTAGCCCGGCAGTCCCAGCCCCTGGCCCTGGCTCCACTCCTGAAGCGCCTGCTTCCAATTGTGGCGGTGCGGGTCCGCCAGCAGCTCGGCCGTGGCGCGCTGCCAATGGGGAGCCAGCCAGCGGTGCACAGGCTCCAGGTTGCCCCAGGCTTCGTAGAGGCCGCCGATCAGCGCCTCGGCACTCTCGGCGCGCACGGTGGGGGCGGCCTGGGGGTCGCGGCGGGTGGCCTCCGCCTGCAGCAGCACCGCTTCGATCCCACAGGCGGCCCCAAGGTCTGCCAGGGCTCGGTCGCTCACCAACTGGGCCCGCAGAGCCGAGCAAGCCCCAACGCTGAGGTGCGGATGGTGGCGCTGCAGGTGCTCGGCCGCCGCCAGCCTGAGCACCGCATCGCCCAGGAACTCGAGGCGCTCATGGTTGCGGGCCCGGCCGGCGGAGGTGTGGGTCAGGGCCTCATCGATCGGGGCGAGATCCGGGGCCTCCTCCAGCCCCAGGGAGGCCAGGAAGGCAACCAGCTGCTGACGGCGTTCGCTCGGGATCGACATGGGATCGGGCGGGGCGTCCAACTGGGGCCGTCAAGGGGTGAAAGCAGGACGTAAGCCGGGTTCTGTTCCGGTTCGCCGAAGCGATCCGGGGCGGTCATCTATCTGGGACCGTTGTTACCAACGGCCTCGAGCGGCGCACTTAGGTCGGGACGGGTGTCATGGCCAACCGTTGTCCCTGGGCCTTGCTCCCAGCCGGGGTTTACCGAGCCAGCACCTCTCGATGCTGCTGGTGCGCTCTTACCGCACCTTTGCACCCTTACCTGTGCGCCGGGCGGACCCGGAGCCATCGGCGGTGTGTTTCTGTGGCACTCTCCTCACGGTCACCCGCACTGGGCGTTACCCAGCAGGCCTGGCCATTGGGGAGCCCGGACTTTCCTCAACCAGGGGTGAACCCCCGGTTGCGACCACCTCGCCTGCTTTCGAGAACCATCATCGCCCGAGGCTTAACCCCATAGGCGCCATTCATAATGACCAGCCAGGGGGCTGTAGCTCAGCCGGATAGAGCGACGGTTTCCTAAACCGTAGGTCGTGGGTTCGAGTCCCGCCAGCCCCGCTTTCACAACCTTGGCACTGGCTTCCCTGCAACGGGCCACCCTCCGCAAGGGGGGCAGCGGAGCCAGCCTTCTAACCTCATCAATCAGGCGCTCGTGCGGGTGGGGGCGGAGCCTGGCCCACGTCACCATCCGAGCCGACCATGGCGCCATCCAGGGACCGGTAGCCTGCGCTACGGGTGGTGGTCTTCCCATTTGGGCCGCTGCAGCTAGCGTGGGCCCAGTCGTCCCTCCCCGATGACCCAGCTTCACGATCTGCGCTTGCGGCTGCTGGTGCAACAGGAGAGCGAGCGCATCGCCGCCAACCAGGGGGGAGACCTCGACCTCTCCGTGGTCCAGGCCCGCTGCCTCTGCTGGCTGGCCCTGCTGGCTGAGGCCCATGAGGATCAGGCCAGCGACGCCGAGAAGCGCGGGGACGTGGAGCAGGCCATGGGCTGGTTCGCAGACTCGATGCGCCTGCGGGATGTGATCGGGGTGGTCAGTTCGATCGAAATTCCGCTCCCCGTCTTGCACGAGTGTGATGACGATCCCGGCTACGACGCCGGATCGATGACGGCTTGAAGGAAGCCAGGGCTGGGCAATGCCATGATGGGATTTGAGAACCCAAGGGAGTGCGGTGCCCGAAGAGCCCTGCCAATGCCCTGACTGCCAGCGTTTTTATCGGGAACACGACCGATTGATTCGCGAAAACCCCACCCTGCGCCAGCAGCAGGAGCTCAATTGGGCTGCGCTGCAGTCCTTTCGAACCCTGGCCGGGCGGGTGCTCGAAGACCTGCAGAAAATCCACGGTGACGTCGAGCCGCCGCCCGCCGCTCCGCCCATGGCAGCTGGGGCCAAGGGAGCACCCGAGACGGCCTCAGAGGAGAACGACGCCATGCAGCAGGCCATCGGCGATCTGGAGAACATCAACGCCCATCTGTTCTCGATCGAGGCGCTGATGGAGCGCATCTTCGATGTGCGGGTGCCGGAGGAGGTGGAGCAGAAGTTCAAGGAGCAGGCTGGTGAGTTGGCCCCTGATCCCCTCAACGCCGATCGACTGCGGCTCAACCGCCTGCTGCATCAGACCCCCGACCTGCCCGACCACCGCAGCTAGGCCGACATCGCCAGGGCCAGGCATTGGCGGGCCATCTGCCCTTCCTCATCGGCTGGGACGCGCATCCATTCGATCGGCCCCAGCCAGCCCAGGCACTCCCTGAGCTCAATCTCCAGAAGGGCATCGTTGGCACCGATGCCGCCGCTGAGGGCGATCGCATCGACACCGCCAAGGCTGGCGGCCATGGCTCCGATTCCTGACAGCAGCCGGTGCTGGAACACGGCCAGGGCCAGCAGGGCACCCCGGTGGCCAGCGGTAGCGGCGCGGCGCAGTTCGGCCCAGTCGCCACTGAGCTCCGAGAGACCGAGCAGGCCGCTTTCGCGGCTGAGGGCGTGGTCGATCTGATCGGGGTGCAGGCCCTCGCGCATCAGATGCAGCAGCAGGCCCGGGTCCACGGAGCCACTGCGGCTGGCCATCACCAGCCCCTCCAAGGGGGTGTAGCCCATGGTGGTGTCGATGCTGCAGCCGGCCTGGATCGCCGCCAGGGAGCAGCCCGCCCCGAGGTGGCAGCTGATCAGCCGCAGTTGGCTGGGGTGGCCGAGGCGGGCGGCCACCGTTTCGCTCACGTGCTGGTGGTTGAGGCCGTGGAAGCCGAAGCGCCGCAGCCCCTGGGCCCGCCAGCGCGCCGGCAGGGCATAGGTGAAGGCAGCCTCTGGAAGGTTGTGGTGGAAGGCTGTGTCAAAGCAGGCCCACTGCTGCAGGGCTGGATCCCAGGCGATCAGGGCGCGAATGAGCTCCAGTGCGGGCCCGTTGTGGAGCGGCGCCAGGGGCACCAGCGCCTCCAGCGCGCCCACCAGCTCAGCGCTGATCCGGGCCGGCCCACTGAAGCGCTCTCCCCCGTGCACCACCCGGTGGGCCACCAGGGACAGCTGACCCCCCCAGGGCACCAACTTCTCAGCTAACCAGGGCCAGGCCTCGCTACCGCCGGGTCCTTGGCCGTGCCATGGCCTCTCTCCGGCGCGATCGATCACCGCAGCCTTGAGGCTGGAGCTGCCCAGATTCACCACCAGGGCAAGGGCCACGCCGGATCAGTCGAGATCGCAGCTGATGGTGACCGGGAAGGGGGCCACCCGCCAGATGCGCTCGGCGTACTCACCGATGGAGCGGTCGGAGGAGAAGAATCCCGAGCGGGCGGTGTTCAGCAACGACATCCGGTTCCAGCGCTCCCGATCGGCCCAGGCTCGGCTGACCTCCTGCTGGGCCTTGAGGTAGGCGCTGAAGTCAGCGAACACGTAGAAGGGATCGCGGCCGATGAGGTTCTGCAGCAGCGGGCGGAACAGATCGCCATCACCGTGGCTGAAATGCCCCTGCTCCACCAGCCGAATCACCTCAGGCAGTTCCTCGATCGTGTGAACCAGCTCCCAGGGGCGATAGCCCGAGTCGTGCAGGGTGGCGATTTCATCGGTGGTGTGGCCGAACAGGAAGAAGTTCTCCGCCTCCACCTGCTCGCGGATCTCCACGTTGGCCCCATCGAGGGTGCCGATCGTGAGGGCGCCATTCATGGCGAATTTCATGTTGCCGGTGCCGGAGGCCTCCAGGCCGGCGGTGGAGATCTGCTCGGAGAGATCGGCGGAGGGGTAGACCTTTTCGCCCAGTTTCACGGTGTAGTTCGCCAGGAACACCACCCGCAGGCGACCCTCCATGTCGGGGTCGGAGTTGATCGTTTCGGCGATGCCGTTGATGAAGCGAATGATCAGTTTGGCCATGTAGTAGCCGGGCGCCGCCTTGCCGCCGAAGATCACCGTGCGCGGCGCTTCACCATCCGCCAGGCCGTTCTTGATGCGCAGGTAGTGGGCGATCACCTGCAGGGCGTTGAGGTGCTGGCGCTTGTATTCGTGAATCCGTTTCACCTGCACGTCGAACAGGGAGGATGGATCCACCAGCAGGCCATTGGTGCGGTGGATGTAACGGGCAAGATGCTGCTTGCCGGCGAGCTTGCTTTGCTCCCAGCGCTCCAGGAAGGCCCGATCGTGCTGGAGGGGCTCCAGCCGTCGCAGCTGAGCGAGGTCGGCGACCCAGCCATCGCCGATCGCTTCGCTCACCAGAGCGGCCAGCGGTGGATTGGCCAGGGCCAGCCAACGCCGTGGGGTCACCCCGTTGGTGACGTTGGTGAACTTCTCGGGCCAGAGGGTGGCGAACTCCGGGAAGAGCTGGCTTTTCACCAGATCGCTGTGCAGTGCGGCGACCCCATTGACGTGGTGGCTGGCGACGGTGGCCAGGTGGGCCATGCGCACGGCCTTGCGACCCTCCTCATCGATGATCGACACCTTGCGCAGGATCGTGTCGTTGCCGGGGAAGCGCAGGCGCACCTGTTGCAGGAAGCGGCGGTTGATCTCGAAGATCAGCTCCAGGTGGCGGGGCAGCAGGCTGCCGAACAGTTCAAGGCCCCATTTCTCGAGCGCTTCCGGCAGGAGCGTGTGGTTCGTGTAGGCGAGCGATTGGCTGGTGATCTCCCAGGCCTGCTCCCAGGTCAGACGGTTGTCGTCGATCAGGAGCCGCATCAGCTCGGCCACGGCGATCGCGGGATGGGTGTCGTTCAGTTGCACCGCCCAGTGCTGGGGGAAATCCGTCACCGGCAGGCCGCGGCGCTCCAGGCTGCGCAGCATGTCCTGGAGGGAACAGCTGACGAAGAAATGCTGCTGCTTGAGCCGCAGCCGGCGCCCCTCATCGGTGCCGTCGTTGGGGTAGAGCACCTTGGAGAGGGTTTCCGAACCCACCTTCTCCTCCACGGCGCCATAGAAGTCGCCGATGTTGAAGGCGTAGAAGTCGAAGCTTTCGGCGGCGTCGGCGCGCCAAAGCCTGAGGCGGTTGCAGGTGTTGACCCGATAGCCCAGCACCGGCACGTCATGGGGGATGCCGATGGCGTGCTCCGCCGGGATCCAGCGCACGCGGTAATGGCCAAGGTCATCCTGGTAGCTCTCGGTGTGGCCACCGAAACCCACGAAGCAGGATTGGTCCGGGTGGGGCAGCTCCCAGGGCCAGCCCCCCTTGAGCCACTTGTCGGTGATCTCCACCTGCCAGCCATCACGAATCAGCTGGTCGAAGATCCCGAACTCGTAGCGGATGCCATAGCCGGTGGCGGGGATTTCCAGGCTCGAGAGGGATTCGAGGTAGCAGGCCGCCAGGCGACCGAGACCACCGTTGCCGAGTCCTGGCTCTTCCTCGACATCAAGGATCTCGGTGATGTCGTTGATTCCGAAGCGGCGCAGCGCCTCGCCGGCCTCATGCTGGATCCCGAGCATTAACAGGTTGTTGCTCAGCTGCGGGCCGATCAGGAATTCGGCAGAGAGGTAGGCCACCACCCGTTGCGGCGTGGCCGTGATCGCCTCAATGCCGGCCAGATAGCGGGTCATCAGCCGGTCGCGCACCGCAAAGCTCAAGGCCATGTAGAGGTCATGACGGCTTGCGGCGGGGGCAAGCTTGCCAAGGGTGTAAAAGAGGTGCTCGGACACCCCGTCAAAGACGTCATCGACGGCCAGCCCACTGCGGTCGGTGGTGCTCAGGCAGCCTGGCGTGGGCAGTCTTAGCTCGCGAGGAGCGGTGTCGGTCATGAGTCGTCCTCAGGGGCGGAGCTCCAACGCCAGTCGGTCACGTCAGGGCTGTCCATGCCGTGAGTATGGGCGTAGGCGCGGTTCTGAAGGATCAGATCCTTCATGCGTTCCTTCACATGGGCGGCACGGGAGCCCAGGGAGGGCACCCGGTCGATCACGTCGATCACCAGGTTGAAGCGGTCGATCTGATTGTTCATCGCCAGCTCCAGGGGGGTGTTGATGTTGCCTTTTTCCTTGTACCCCCGCACATGGAAGTTGGAGTGGTTCTTGCGGCGGTAGGTGAGCCGATGGATCAACCAGGGATAGCCGTGGAAGTTGAACATCACGGGACGATCGGTGGTGAACAGGCTGTCGAAATCGCGGTCGCTCAGCCCGTGGGGGTGCTCACTCGGCTGGGTGAGGGCGAACAGCTTGACCACGTTGATGACCCTCACTTTGAGGCTGGGGATCTCAAGGCGCAGGATCTCTACCGCCGCCAGGACCTCCTTGGTGGGAATGTCACCGGCGCAGGCCATCACCACATCCGGCTCATCCGGCTCGGTACCGGAGTCATCGTTGCTGGCCCAGTCCCAGAGGCCGATTCCCTTGGCCACATGCTTTCTGGCCTGGTCGAGGGTGAGGTATTGCAGATGCTTCTGCTTGTCGGAAACGATGATGTTGCAGACGTTGGTTTCCACGAACGCCTCCTCGGCCACCGCCAGAAGGGAGTTGGCATCGGCCGGCAGGTAGACCCGCACCACCTCGCCGCTCTTGTTGCCGGCGAGGTCGATGAAGCCCGGGTCCTGGTGAGTGAAACCGTTGTGGTCCTGGCGCCAGACCGTGCTCGAGATCAGGCAGTTCCAGGGGCCGATCGGGGCGCGCCAGGGGGCGTGGTGGATGCAGGATTCCAACCACTTGGCGTGCTGGTTGAACATCGAGGCGATCACGTGGGCGAAGGCCTCGTAGGTGTGGAAGAAGCCGTAGCGGCCGGTGAGCAGGTAGCCCTCCATCATTCCCACCAGGGTGTGCTCGCTGAGCATCTCCACCACCCGGCCATTACGGGCCAGCTCGCTGCCGCCGGCGTCTTCGGGCAGCAGCTCCTCCATCCAGACCTTCTTGCTGACCTCGTAGATCGCCTGCAACCGGTTGGAGGCGGTTTCATCGGGCCCGAACACCCGCAGGGAATCGGGGTTGCGGGCAATGGCGTCACGCAGCAGGGCCCCGAGAGGAGCGGTGTTCTCCACCTCGTCCTGGCCTGGCTGCTCCACCGCCACCGCGTAGGCCTCGATCGGCGGCAGCTGCAGCTTGCGGCGCAGCTGGCCGCCGTTGGCATGGGGGTTGGATCCCATGCGACGGCCGCCAGTCGGTGAAAGGCGCTGCAGGTCGGGGATCAGGGTGCCGCCAGCATCGAACAGCTCCTCGGGCCGGTAGCTCTTCAGCCAGTCCTCCAGCATGCGCAACTGTTCGGGATCCTTGTTCGGCGCAGGCAGCGGCACCTGGTGGGAGCGCCAGAAACCTTCCAGCTTCTTGCCGTTCAGTTCCGCCGGACCGGTCCAGCCCTTGGGGGAGCGCAGCACGATCATCGGCCAGGCGGGCCGGAAGGCCTCACCGCTGGAGCGGGCCTGCTGGCGGATGGCCAGGATCTGCCCCACGGCTTGATCCATCGCCGCGGCCATCGCCCGGTGCATGGCCGCGGGGTCGTGGCCCTCCACGAACAGCGGGTTCCAGCCGTAACCCCGCAGCAGATGCTCCAGTTCCTGATGGCCGATGCGGGCCAGCAGGGTGGGGTTGGCGATCTTGTAGCCGTTCAGGTGCAGCACCGGCAGCACGGCGCCATCGCTGATCGGGTTGAGGAACTTGTTGATATGCCAGGAGGTGGCCAGGGGGCCGGTTTCGGCCTCCCCGTCACCGACGCAGGCCAGGGCGATCAGTTCCGGGTTGTCGAAGACCGCCCCGCAGGCATGGGAGAGCACGTAGCCCAGTTCGCCCCCCTCATGGATCGAGCCGGGGGTTTCCGGGGTGCAGTGGCTGCCGATGTGGCCTGGGAAGGAGAACTGCTTGAAGAAGCGCCGCATCCCGTCGGCGTCCTGGGATTTGTCGGGGTAAAGGGCGCTGTAGCTGCCGTCGAGGTAGGTGGGGCCGAGCACCCCAGGGGCTCCATGGCCTGGCCCCGACAGGTAGATCATGTCCAGGTCGTGCTCGCGGATCACCCGGTTGGCGTGGGCCCAGATGAACGACTGCCCGGGGCTGGAGCCCCAGTGCCCCAGCAGCCGGTTTTTGATGTGCTCAGGCTTAAGTGGTTCCCGCAGCAGGGGGTTGGCCTGGAGGTAGATCATCCCCACGGCCAGGTAGTTGGCGGCCCGCCACCAGGCGTCGATCAGAGCCAGCTCACCCTCACCGGGGCCCACCAGGTTCTGGGGATCGACCTCGATCGTGAGAGGTTCCATGGGATGGCGACCGGTTTGACCGGAACGTAGCCAGAGTTCGGCAAGAGATCGGCATGGAGCATCACAAGCCAGGGTCTCGACACCAATCCTCCGCAGCGATCCCTTCAGGGCCGATCAGATTGGAGTAAGCCGCATGGCCCCGCGATGACTAATCCCCTGCCGGAAGCCCTCAGGGGCTGGGGCCTGAGCTGGGGCGGCTGGCTGGACAACCGCCGTGGTGAGTGGTGGCTGTTGGCCCAGCTGCTGCTGATCGCCCTGTTGCTGTTGCCCCCTTACCCGGCACCGGCGGCCCTGGGGCTGGTCTGGCCCCTGGCCCTGCGGCTGCTGGGAGCCGCTGCCGCCTTGGTCGGTTTGGTGGCGGCCCTGCGGGCCTTCCTGAACCTTGGCTCCAGCCTCACGCCCCTTCCGGACCCCAAGCCCGGGGCGCCCCTGGTGACCACGGGTGTCTACGGCCAGGTGCGCCATCCCCTCTATCGGGCCGTTTTGATTGCTGCCCTGGGGGTGGCCCTGGCCCTCGGCAGCTTTCTGCACCTGGTGCTGCTGCTGGCCCTGGTGGGAGTGCTTGGGGGCAAGGCCCGGCGCGAGGAGCGGCAGCTGCTGCTGCAACACCCGGATTACGCCAGCTACCGCGCCTCCACGGCCGCGATCGTGCCGGGACTGCCCTGGCTCGACTGGCGCGCTTGATCAGGATCAGGTCCGCGGGCCTTCGTTGCCGCGGCTGCTGAGGGCCCAGAACGCCCCGGCCAGCACCGCCATCAATCCCAGGCTGCTGGCCCAGGAGGGCCCCAGGGCCCAGCTGAGCCCCAGGTCGGTGATCGCCCCGACCGCCAGCGCCAGCAGCAGGCTGCTGACGATCAGGGCGATCTGCTGGAGCTGTTCGTCCAGGGGGCCTTCGGCCAGGGCTTGCTCCAGCCGTGTCAACGGCCCGCTCAGCGGCAGGTAAAGCGCCAGGGCCCATAGGGCCGTCCCCGTCAGCAGGGGGGACCAGTCGGACACGGGCTGGGGGCACAGGAAGCTCCCTAGCATCGACCACCCTGCGCCGATCCATGGGCACCTGGTCGTATCTGGGCCATTCCGTTCACTGCCTCAGCCGCAGCCCCGCTGATCCGGTCGGTCCCGCCCTGTTGCTGGTGCATGGCTTTGGCGCCTCCACCGACCACTGGCGCTTCAACGTTCCGGTGCTGGCGGAGCGCCATGAGGTGCATGCCATCGACCTGCTCGGTTTTGGCCGCAGCGCCAAGCCGGAGGGCCTGGCCTACGGCGGCGACCTCTGGCGTGATCAGCTGGCGGCCTACGTGCGCGAGCGCATCGGCCGGCCCACGGTGCTGGTGGGCAACTCCCTGGGGGGCTACTCCGCCCTGGCGGCCGCGGTGGCCTTGGGCGAGTTGGCGGCGGGGGTTGTGCTGCTCAATGCCGCCGGCCCCTTCAGCGCCGAGCAACGGGAGCCGAAGGGCTGGGGCGCCATCGCCCGGGCGACGGTCGGTTCGGCCCTGCTGCGCAGCCCCGTGCTGCAGCGACTGCTGTTCGAGAACCTGCGCCGGCCGGCCACGATCCGCCGCACCCTCAACCAGGTGTACCTGGATCGCACCAACGTGGACGAGGAGCTGGTGCATTCGATCCTGGCGCCGTCGCGGGATCCCGGGGCGTTCGGAGTGTTCCGCACCGTGTTCGACATCCCCCGCGGCCAGCCTCTCGATGGGCTCTTCGAGCAGTTGAAGGCGCCGTTGCTGTTGATCTGGGGCCTGAAGGATCCCTGGATCAACGCCGAGGGGCGCCGGGCCCGGTTCCTCGCCCATGCCCCCGCCGGCACCCGTGAGGTGCTGCTGGAGGCGGGCCATTGCCCCCACGATGAGGTGCCCGATCTGGTCAACCGGGAGCTGCTCGGCTGGCTGGGGGAGCTCCAGGATCCACGCCCACTGCTTCTTTCGCCCTGATTCCCCATGCCGCTCGTTCAACGCACGGAGCCCTACCCCCATTGGGCTTACACCCACCCCGCCACGGGGGATCAGCTGCGGCTGGTGCCGGAGCGGGGCGGACTGGTGACCGGTTGGGAGAGTGGCGGCCGCGAACGGCTCTATTTCGATGCGGCGCGCTTCGCCGATCCCGCTCTGTCGGTGCGGGGCGGCATCCCCGTGCTCTTCCCGATCTGCGGCGGCCTGCCGGATCACCCGCTGCCCCAGCACGGCTTCGCCCGGGATCGGCCCTGGTCGCTGGCGCTGCTGGAGGACGACGAGGGCGTGCGGCTGCAGCTGTGCGACGACCCCAGCACCCTGGCCCTGTTCCCCCACCGCTTCCGCCTCAGCCTGGAGCTGCGTCCCGTTCCTGGGGCACTGGAGATCAAGGCGGTGGTGGAGAACTCTGGCGCTGAACTCCTGCCGTTCAGCTTCGGGCTGCATCCTTATTTCCAGGTGTCGTCTCTGGAGACAGCGCGGATCGAGGGGTTGCCCGATCAGGTGCTGGATCAGGTGAGCGGTGAGCAGGTGCCCGCCTCAGAGCGGCTGGCGGCGCTGCCGTCGGGGGTGGATCTGCTGGCGGAACCTGCGGGGTCGGTGCGGCTGGTGGACACGGCCCGTGGCGAGGCGATCAGCCTGGAGACCAGCGCGCCCCTGGATCTGGTGGTGGTCTGGAGTGATCCGCCCCGGCCGATGGTCTGCCTGGAGCCCTGGAGCGCCCCCCGTGGCGCCCTGCTCAGTGGCGATCGACTGCTGCGGCTGGCCCCTGGAGAAGCGCTCGTTCTGGTGACCCTCTACAGGCTCACGCCGGCCTGAGCGACCCCCGGAAGCCGGCCCCGGGCCAGTTGCTGCCGGGGATCGAACTGCCGCTTGAGCGCTTCGATCAGAGGCCGATCGGGCGCGTCCCCCCAGGCGGCAAGAGCCGCCCCCTCGGGTTGCTCCAGCACGGTGAGGTAGCCGCCCAGCTCGGTGCAGCGCCGCCGCAGCTCCTGCACCTGGAAGGGGGCCAGCTGACCGGGCCCGGAGCCCGCCTGCGCCCAGGTCAGCCCCAGGCCGCTGCCGGCACCGAGCGCCACCGGGACCGCCTGCAGCAGGCGGTGGGCCAGCAGCTCGGCGCCGTGGGAGGGCAGCACCCCCAGCCGCAACAGCCAGCGGCCACCGGGCGGGCCGGCGGCCCCACCCCCCTGCTGGATCAGGCCCTCCCCCAGGCCGAGGGCGCGCAGGGCTTCAAGCCGCTCGCTGTCGAGGGGCTGCCCGCGCAGACCGAGGGCGGAGGCCTGCTGCAGCATGCACTCGATCTGCGCACCAAGGGCCTCCTGGCTGACACTGGCCAGGCTGATCAGCAGGCCTGCGGCGGGCTCCGCACCCGCCTGGGCGCTGAGGGCCGCGCTCCACCAATCGATCAACTCGGGGGTAAGGCTGGAGGTCAGCAGCCAGCGGCGCAGGACCTCCAGATTGGAAAGCTCGCCCTGCAGCATCAGGCCGCGGCGCATGGGCGGCACCGGCGCCGTGCGCAGGGTCAGCTCTGTGATCAGGCCCAGGGAGCCCCAGCTGCCGGTGAACAGGCGCATCAGGTCATAGCCGGCCACGTTCTTCACCACCCGGCCTCCGGCGTGGGCGGCGGTGCCGTCGCTGCGCAGCAGGCCGATGCCGATCACCTGGTCGCGCACCCCCAGGTGGCGCTGCAGCAAGCCCCCTGCCAGGCCCCGGGCCACCAGGCCGCCGACACTGCCGGCCCCGGCGCCATCGGCGCCACTGCCCCAGGGCCAGTCGATCGCCAGCCACTGCTGCTGCTCCGCCAGGGCCTCCTGCAGCTCCTTGAGCCCCAGACCCGCCTGCACGGTCACGGTGAAATCACCGACGGCGTGGTCGATCAGGCGATCCAGCCGGCGGCAGCTCACCACGGTGGGGGCGCCAGCTCCAGGGATGGCCACCGGTGGGCCCCAGTGCAGGCGGCTGCCGTGGCCGGCGGGCAGCCAGGGGGTGGCCTCGGCATGCAGCTGGCGCACCAGCTCCGGCAGCTCCCTGGGTTCCGGGGTGATCACGGCACGATGGTGCCATGCGAGCGCACCCCAAGATCGTCGTCTTTGACGACGACCCCACAGGCTCCCAGACGGTGCACGGCTGTCCGTTGCTGTTGCGCTTTGACCGGGCCTCGCTGCTGGAGGGCCTGCGGGATCCCTCACCGTTGCTGTTTCTGCTCACCGACAGCCGGGCCCTGGGGCCGGAACAGGCCCGGCTGCGGGTGGCCACCATCGCCCGGGAGCTGCGCGCCGCCGCCCGGGAGACGGGCCTGATCGGGGCAGGCGAGGGCGCGGCGGCTGGCTGGCTGCTCGTGAGCCGGGGAGATTCCACCCTGCGGGGCCACTTTCCCCTGGAGGTGGAGGCGATCGCAGCCGAACTTGGTCCGTTCTCGGCCACCTTGCTGGTGCCGGCGTTCCTGGAAGGGGGGCGCACCACGGTGGATGGGGTGCACCTGTTGGACGGTGAGCCTGTGCACACCACAGCCTTCGGCCGCGACCGCCTGTTCGGTTACGGCAGCAGCGATCTGCCGGACTGGGTGGAGGAAAAGAGCGGCGGCCGGGTGACGGCTGCGGCGGTGCGGCGGATCGGCCTGGGGGAGCTGGAACGGGCCGCGGCGGGTGAGCATGGTGCTCTTGCCCTGGCCAAGACACTGTTGGACCTGCGCGGCAACCCCTTCGTGGTGGCGGACGCCGTGCGGCCCCGCCACCTGGAGGCGCTGGCGGCGGCCGTGTGGGCCGCCCATGAGGCCGGTGCGCGCCTGATGATTCAGTCGGCGGCGGGGCTGATCCAGGCCCTGGCGGACTTGCCGCCCCAGCCCCTCGAGGCCCTGGGCCTGGCGGCGTTGCGGCGTGGGCCCGAACCGGGCGCGGTGCTGGTGGGCTCCCATGTGCCCCTGGCGGACGACCAGCTGGCGGCACTGCTGGCGGAACCCGGTTGCGAGGGGGTGGAGCTGCCGGTGGAGCGGGTGCTGAGCAACCTGCGCCAGGGTCGTGCACCCGATGACGGGATCGCGGCGGAGCTCCTGGAGGCGATGCAAGGCCTGCGCCGGCAGGGCCTGACCCCTGTGCTGTTCACAAGCCGCGGCGATCGGAACTGTGCCGATCCGGCCGAGCGGCGGGCCCTGGGGTCGGCCCTGGCGGAGCTGATGGCCCGCACCGCCGCCGCCCTCCCCCAGGATCTGAGCTTCGTGATCAGCAAAGGGGGCATCACAACCCAGACCCTTTTGGCGGAGGGGCTGGCGGTGTCGGCGGTGCGACTGGAGGGTCAGCTGCTGCCGGGGCTCTCGATGGTGCGATTGCCGGCGGACCACCCCCATTTCCCCCTGCTGCCGCTGCTCACGTTCCCGGGGAACCTGGGCGAGGCCGGCACCCTCGCCCAGGCCTGGAGATTGATGGCGTTTGCGGAGCTCGAGACCGAACGAACTCTTCCGGCTGGAACCACCTAAGGTCGCGCCCAATGCGCCTGACTGGCGCCGCCGAATTCTTCCCCATGACCTTCCCCACGCTCCTGCTCGAGGTGGGCAGCCATCAGCTGGAGGTGGCTGAAACCTTGATCGGTGTGGGCCGTTTCGTGCTGATCTTCATCGCCGCCCGCGCCCTGGCGGAGATTCTGGTGAGGCTGCAGTTGCCCACGATCCTGGGGGAGCTGGTGGCCGGGGTGATCATCGGCATCTCGGGTCTGCATCTGATCCTGCCGCCGGAAACCCAAGGGGAGGTGAGCGCCTGGCTGATCAACGGGGTGTCGTCCCTGGCACACCTGGCGCCGGAGCAGGTGCGGGATGTGTATGCCGAAACCTTCCCCAGCCTGCAGTCGGTGGCCACGATCGGTCTGTTTTCCCTGCTGTTCCTCACGGGCCTGGAGAGCGACCTCGACGGACTGATCGCCGTGGGGTTGCAGGCCTCCACCGTGGCGGTCACCGGCGTCGTGTTGCCGTTTGCCCTGGGCACCTTCGGCCTGCTTTGGATCTTCCACGTGCCTTTGATTCCGGCGGTGTTCGCCGGGGCGGCCATGACCGCCACCAGCATCGGCATCACCGCCAGCGTGTTCAGCGAACTGAAGTTCCTGCGCACCAAGGAGGGTCAGATCGTGATCGGCGCAGCCGTGCTCGATGACATCCTCGGCATTGTGATCCTGGCGGTGGTGGTGTCCCTGGCGGCCAGCGGCACGGTGGCCATGGGCCCAGTCCTGAAGCTGGTGGCGGCGGCGGCGGTGTTCGTGGTGGTCTCGTTGGTGCTCAGCCGCACCGCGGCCCCTGCCTTCGATTGGCTGCTGGATCAGCTCAAGGCCCCGGGGGAGGTGGTGGTGGCCTCCTTTCTGGTGCTCTGCTTCGCCTCCTTCGCGGCCCAGGCCATTGGCCTGGAGGCGGCCCTGGGGGCCTTCGCCGGCGGTCTGATCCTGAGCAGCTCCCGCCATACCAAGGCGATCGAGGAGGCGGTCAAACCGCTGGTGCAGCTCTTTGCCACGGTCTTCTTTGTGCTGATCGGCACCACCTTGGATCTCTCGGTGCTCAATCCCTTCGATCCCGCCAACCGGGAGGGTTTGATCGTGGCGGGTTTCCTGCTGGTGGTCGCGCTGGTGACCAAGGTGGTGGCGGGATGGAGCTATGTGAGCAAGGAGCCCACCAACCGTCTGGTGGTGGGTCTGGGGATGATGCCCCGGGGGGAGGTTGGGTTGATTTTCCTGGGGCTCGGCACCCAGGCGAAGCTGCTGACCCCGGCCCTTGAGGCGGCGATTCTGCTGATGGTGATCGGCACCACCTTCCTGGCGCCGGTGCTGCTGCGGATCGTGATCAGCCGGCAACCCGCCCCGCTCGAGCAGGCGGCCTGAGGCAGGCGAGGCCTGATCTGGTTGCTTGAGCGGGCGGCCCCGTCAGCCGCAGCGAGCCTGGCGTGTCACCCAGGTGGCCCTGAAGTGGCCCTGCACCACTTCCCCCTTGGGGCTCACCAGGTCGAAGCTTCCGAGCACCGGCTGGCCCGGAAGCACCGATCGGAAGCTGACGTGGCCCTTGAGCAGGCCGTTAAGGCCTGGTCTTGGCTGCAGGGTGACCGAGCCGATCCTGGCGTCGGCAGGGAAGTTGAACTGACTTGGTTCGCTCAGGTTCGGCCCCTTCCAGATCGCGATCGAGAGCGTCGCGGTCGGTCGGTTGGCCCGGGCGGGCATTGGCACGCTGACCGTGAAGGCGGCCCCATCCCAGGGGGCGCAGTCGTTCCAGATCTGGGCGGGCAGGGGCGTGGCGGTCCCAGGCTGTTGCCCTGGGCTGGCCAGCAGGTCGGTGGGCAGCCCCGGAACCAGCAGGCCGGCCAGCGTGACCAGGGCCCTGAGGACAGCACAGGGGTAGGGAGTGGCCATCGCTGGATCAGGAGCCAGGCTTGGCCCGCTGGGGAAACGACAACTCCAGCACCAGGCAGCCCTCCTCGGTGCGAAACGGGCCCATGGACCTCACCTGCATGGGCGTCCAGCGGTGGCGATGGGCCTCTGCGAACACGTTCCAGTAGTGGCTGACGCTTTTCACCGAGGTGCTGCTCTCTGAGGTCCTGCGCGCGCTGATGAGTCTTGCGCAGGTGCTTTCGTTTCCGGTGGGAGAAGGCCCGCGGTTCAGAGATCGCCTTGCTCGATTTCATCGAGGTAGAGGAAGGTGGGGGCGTGCACACCAGCCTCCTGGCGCAGTTTCACCAGCTCGGGGGATTCGAAGAAGGCACGTGCCGCCTCCAGGGACGTCCAGGCGGAGAAATGAACCACGTGGTTCGGATCCGCTGCCTCGCGCAGCAGCTGATAGCGGCGTTCTCCGGCTTCGCGGCGGATCGTTGTGGCGTCATCGAAGATCCGCTTCCAGGCCGGATAGCTCTCCACCGCATGGAGGATCAGCACGTGGGGCATGGGCCGTGGGCGGAGCCCATGAGTCAAGCAGCGCCAGCCCTTGCCCCAACGGGATTCAATCCTGTTGGCTGGGGCCCCCAGGCCCGTCATCGAGCCTGCGACGCAGGTGATCAAGTTCGCTGCGCAGGTCATCGAGATCGCTGCGGTTGCGCTCCCGTTCCTGGTCGGGGTAGCTGCGCAGGGAGCGGAACATCAGGCCGGCGCCGCCACCGACCATGGCCACCATCGCCAGCAGGCTCCAGAGGCTGGTGGGCCGGAAACTGAACACCAGGCTCTGGAGCACCAGCACCCCGAGGGCGGCGGACGTGGCCCAGATCAGAAACCAGGCCAGCTTGCGGTAGGTGCCGGCCAGCAGCAGGGCGGCGCCGATGCCGAGCGGCACCATCAGCAGCCCGAAACCCTCGCCGCTGCCCGAGCCGAACAGGCCGCCCAGGAAGGCCCCGCCACGGCTGCCATAGCCCCTGCCGAACCAGCCCCCCAACCCCAGGGACCCCTGGGAGCCCACGATCACCTGGCTGGTGAACAGCACGATGCCGGAGGCGAACAGGGCCCCGCCGATCAGAAACAGGAGGAAGTCCTCGGTGGGCTTGCGGCGCATGGAATCGAGGCGTGGAACCCAGCTTGAACAGGAGCAGGAGGGCCGTCAATCACGGCAGCCTTCCACCTGCTGGCGTCAGTGATGTTCAGTGGGATTAATTCCGTTTTAAACCCTCTCATCAGGTGATCCAAGCGGAGCCATACGGAGGCCTCGAAGGATGCGATGGGCCGTGAGTAAGAACCACGTTGATGAAGGGCATCCGTACCAGATTGTCTGATTGCTTGATGGAGAGTCGAGCGCTCGGACCGATGGTTCCCGTGGCCGCCCCAGGCCTGAGCACTATGTGGCCAAGGGCGGTTCAGCGTGATCCGATCGATGCTGCCATCGGCGATGGCAGGGTGGTCTGCTCGCTCAATCCGCTCAGCCTTGCTGGACCCGCTCCGATAAAGGCGACCGCAACGCCAGACGCAGGGCTCCCGCCAAGGCCAGTGCAGCGCTGGGGGCCAGCACCGTCAGGGCCGCTGGGGCTCCTGCCAGTCCCTGGGAGCCAAAGCGCAGCAGCACCAGACTGGCGGCCAGGCCAGAGCCGCCGAACACCAGGCCGGCGCCGAGACCGCTCCAGGCTGCCGGAAGGGTGGCCAGGGCCGCGGCGGTGAGGCTGGTGGCCACGGCGCTGTGCACCACTCCGAGCAGACCCAGCAGCGGTAGGAGCAGCGGCGGCGCCAGGCGGGCGGGCAGCAGCAGCGCCAAGGCGAGCAGGCCCGCCAAGGCGGCGACGCTGCCGACCAGGGCCCGCCGCTGGCCCCAACGGACCACAAGCCGGCCGGTCCAGGGGGCGGCCAGGGCGGAGCTGAGCAGCAACACCGGCACCACTGCCAGGGTGGACGGGCCCAGCCTTTGCGGCAGCCCCTCCAGCAGCACCTGCTGCAGGCCGCCCACCGCCAGGGCGGTCAGCAGCAGCAGCAGGGCAGGGAGCAGCGGCGGCCGGGCCCGTGGTGCCGAGGCGGCGGCGGCTTGGGGGGGTGATTCCAGCGCAGGTGGTTGTGGTGCCGCAGGCGTCCGGGCGGGCCCAAGGGCGAAGGGCGCACCCCTCCAAGGCGCTGAAAGCCTTCGGGGCTGGGCCGCCCGCAGCACCCCCCAGCCCAGCCCCAGCACCAGCGCTCCCAGCAGGAAGGTGAACGCCGGACCCAAGCGCAGGGCGCCAGCCGCCAGGGCGGCGGCGCTGGCGCCGATCAGCCCCTGGACGAGGGTGAGCAGGGCTGCCGCCCGGGGCAGCTCGCGCAGGCTGATGGCCTCGTTGAGCTGGGCCAGGTTCGGGCTGGCGCTGGCCTGCACGGCCAGCACCCAGAGCACCATCAAGACGGGCAGGAGCCCAGACGACAGCCAGAGCTGGCTCGCGGGGATCCCCGCTTGCAGCAGCCCCACCACCGCAAGAAAGATCAGCCCTGCCGCCGCGACGGCCAAGGTGATCGGCAGCAGGCGCCCGCGGCCCCGGCGGCTCCAGCGGTCGGACAGGGCGCCGCTGAGGGGTTCAATCAGCAGGCCGAGGAAACCTGGAAGCAGGGCGAGGGGCAGCAGCCAGCCTGCGAAGCCGTGGGCCCGCAGCAGCTCCGGCTGGTAGGCGCGGTAGACGATCCAGGCCAGCTGCAGAGCCGCCTGCAGGGCCACCACGCCCGCCACCAACCTGGCATCGGGCCAAGCCGCCGCGGCAGGTTCAGCGTTACCCGGAGCGGGAGGGCGCACAAGAATGATGGAGGTGATCGGTGTGACGGATCCGTTGTAGCCGCGCTGGGTCGGAGGACCTGTGGTTCAGCAAATAGCCCAGCCGGCAACTGGCACCATGGGGCCATGCTCGCGCGTTCGCCGCTGCAGGCAAAAACCATTCAGTCCCCGAAGGAGGCGGTTTAGCCTGTCATGGACGGCATTGATTGGCGCGAATGGACGTGGCGGCTGACGTGACTGTTCGTTGTTTTGTTTGGCCTCGTTTAAGCCTTTTTAGGTGACTTACTTTAATTCAGGACGGTCCGTTTGACGGACCGCGGAAACGCATCGAAATGCCTCTGAACCGTCGGCGACCTCAAGGGGTTTTCTTCAGACCAGGTTAAATCTCCAGAAGCATCGACACGGTGCAGGCGTTCCATGACCGATCCTTTGTGGGCGTCTTCAGAATTGGAAAGAAGGGCTGGAGCCATGGTTCCAGCACCGAGGAATTGTTCGATGCGTCGGTTGATGCGTTCGGACCATCATAGGCCAGGCTCGCTATACGTGATCCCTAGCATGGCGTGTTCCTGTTCAAATTGGTTTCGCTTGCTGTAGACCCAGCCAAAGCAGAGTGTCTGTTTAAAGTCATCCCATGACCCCATGCGGCAATGTCTCTGGCTTTTTTGAACCTGAACGACCTGACACCTACCACTTTGGAGTGTTGGCTGATGAGCCACTACCGTCGGCGATGTTGGGCGGATGACATTGAGTGATGCTCAAGTCATCGGCAAGCATGGCTCCAGAGGCCCATGGTGGGCTCATGGTCAGACGATCGAGCGGGGGGATAGCAGTACTTTCCATTCAAAGGGTCAGCAATAGATCGCTCACCAGCTTGCCCGCCGTGAGCAGGGCCATCAGCAGGTAGATCCAGCGGATGAAATGACTTCCCTTGGCGATGGCGGTGTGGGCCCCCAGGACGCCGCCGATGGTGTTGGCGATCAGCATCGGAATCCCAAGCTCGAAGCGAATCGAGCCGTGGAACAGGAACACCACCAGGGGAACGGCATTGCTCAGCCCATTGAGCACCTTGGTGTTGGCGGTGGCGCGCAGATAATCGCACTGCAGCACGCGCACGCAGAAGAAGGTCAGGAAGATTCCCGTGCCCGGCCCGAAGAAGCCGTCATAGAAGCCGAGCAGCAGGGCGACCGCCTGGGTGAGCCGACGCGAGCGTGTCGTGAGCGCTTCGAAACCGTGGTGGATCCCCAGGGCGGGTCGGAAGAAGCAAGCGAGCGCCACCGTGATCACCAGCACCGACACCAACGGTTTCAGGAAGCCATTGGGCAGGATCAGCACCGAGGCGGCTCCGATCAAGGCGCCGCTGAAGGTGAACGGCCATGCCGCTCCCACCACCTCGGGTTGCACAAGCCCCCGGCGCAGGTAGGTGAGGGCCGCCACGGAGGTGCCCGCCGTGGACACCAGCTTGTTGGTGCCGACGATCTGGGACACGGGCAGCCCAAGCCAGAGGAAGGCGGGAAAGGTGATCACCCCGCCCCCACCGGCGATCGCATCGACAAAGCCCGCGATCAGGGCCACCAGGGATAGGAGGAGGAGGTCCAGTGGAAGGAGGAGTCTGTTGGTTGATGAGCGCTAACCCGACGCTTGATCAATCCATCGCCCGATCGGACCTGGGCCTCAGCCTCCCGAGAGGCTTCGGGCCAGCAGCTGGATCGGATGCAGCACCTCGATCGGCCGCCCGGTGCCTTCCATGTGCTGTCGGATCTGCAAGGTGCAGCCGATGTTGGCGCTCACCGCCAGGTCGGCGCCGGTGCCGGAGAGATCCTGGGCCTTGAGGCGGCCCAATTCGGCGGCCTCGGCGGGCTGCACCAGGTTGTAGATGCCGGCGCTGCCGCAGCACACGCCCGCTTCGGTGGCCTCGCGCAATTGCACGTGGGGGATGCGCCGCAGCAGCTCCCGGGGCGGCTCGGAGATCCCCTGGCCGTGAAGCATGTGGCAGGCGTCGTGATACGCGAGCCGCAGCGGCCGTTCGGCGGAGGAGAGCTCGCCATCGCCGTGGCGGAGCGGCTGCAGGCGGTCTTGAACGGCCTCGCTCAGGCCCACGCGCTGCAGGAACTCCTGGATGTCTTCCACCCGGGCGGCGAAGGAGCTGCCACGGGAGGCCCACGTGGGTTCGTTCGCCAGCAGCCGGTCGTAGGCCTTGAGGGTGTGGCCGCAGCCGGAGGCCGCCACCAGCACCGCTTCGAGGGGTTCGCTCCCCGCCGGCTTTCCCGGGCCGATCACGGCCTCGAAGGCGTCGATCAGATCCCCCGCCAGCGCTCGGGTCTGCTCCAGTTCCCCCTGGTGGTGGGTGACGGCGCCGCAGCAGTTCTGGGCCGGGGGGATCACCACTTCGATGCCATTGGCGCTCAGCACCTCAAGCGCCGCCCGGTTCACCGCCGGATCAAACAGCCGTTGCACGCAGCCCAGCACCAGCCCCACCCTGTGGCGCCGCTCCCCTTGGGCCGGCACCACCAGGGGGAGAGCATCCGTGAACGCCTCGGGTACCAGGGGGGGCAGCAGCCGCTCCATCGCCTCCAGCCCTGGGCCGAGCAGCCGGGTGAGACCACTGGAGCGCGCCAGCCGTTGCAGCGGTGTGCCGGTGTAGAGCCTTAACGGGGCCAGCAGGGCCCGCAGCCGCCTGGGGTAGGGCAGCAGCGCGAACAGCAGCTGGCGGAAGCGACGCTGGCCGGGGCTGCGCAGGTCCGGTGCGTTGAGCTTGGGGCGGGTGGCCTCGATCAGCTGGTCGTAGCGCACGCCCGAGGGGCAGGCCGTGACGCAGGCCAAGCAGCCCAGGCAGGAATCGAAGTGGCCCGCCACCGTGGCATCGAGCTCAAGCTCACCCGCCTCGATCGCCTTGAGCAGGTGGATGCGCCCGCGGGGGGAATCCATCTCCGTGCCCAGCACCCGGTAGCTGGCGCAGCTGGGCAGGCAGAAGCCGCAGTGCACGCAGGGATCGCTGGCCGGGTTGGCGGGCCCTGGCGGGGCGGTTGCGTCGCGGGCCGTGGCTGACGGGGTGGCGCTCATGGGGGCCAGTCTGCCCCGCAGGCTCACCCCCCGAAGTGGCGCACCACGGCCTCCGCGAAGCCCGAGCAGCTCACCGGCTCCACCCGGGGTTCCATCAGCCGCGCCAGGTCGTAGGTGACCTCCTTGCTGGCGATCGCGGCGCTGAGGCCAGCGGTGATCAGATCGGCCGCCTCCTGCCAACCCAGGTACTCGAGCATCATCACGCCGCTCAGAATCACCGAGCCCGGGTTGATGCGATCGAGGCCGGCGTGCTTCGGCGCCGTGCCGTGGGTGGCCTCGAAGATCGCCGCGTTGTCACCGATGTTGGCCCCAGGCGCCATGCCCAGGCCCCCCACCACCGCAGCGGCGGCATCGGAGATGTAGTCGCCGTTGAGGTTGAGGGTGCAGAGCACCGAGTACTCCTGGGGCCGGGTCTGGATCTGCTGGAAGATGCTGTCGGCGATGCGGTCGTCGACCAGCACCATCGACTTCCACTTGCCGTAGCCGTGGCTCTCGCCGATGGCCTCGATCACCCCCTTCACCTCCTCATCCACCGCCGCTTTCTTCTCAGGGGTGAGGCTGTCGTAGCCGGGTTCGATCATGCGCGCGTTGGCCTCGATCGTGAGGCCGTGGTTGCGCTCCAGGTTGGAGAGGATCCAGCTTTCGCGCTCGGTCACGCAGACGTCGCGGAATTCGCTGGTGGCCAGTTCGTAGCCCCAGTCGCGGAAGGCCCCTTCGGTGAACTTCATGATGTTGCCCTTGTGCACCAGGGTCACGTGGCGCTTGGCGCCCTCCAGGCCGAGGGCGTGCTGGATCGCCTTGCGAGCGTGGCGCTGGGTGCCGAACTTGCTCACCGGCTTGATGCCGATGCCGGCCCCTTCGGGGATGCGGCGACCCTTGAGCTTGCCGTTGGCGGGAATCACCTCGTCGTTGAGGTGGCGGATCAGTTCGATGCCCACCGGGTCATCGGAGGCCCATTCGATCCCCATGTAGATGTCTTCGGTGTTCTCCCGGTAGACGACCACATCGAGATCCTGCGGCCGTTTGTGGGGGCTCGGGGTGCCCTCGTAGTAGCGGCAGGGGCGCACGCAGCAGTAAAGATCGAAGATCTGGCGCAGGGCCACGTTCAGTGAGCGGATGCCGCCACCGATGGGCGTGGTGAGGGGGCCCTTGATCGCCACGCCGAACTGCTCGATCGCCGTGAGCGTGTCCTGGGGCAGGTATTGATAAGTGCCGTAGAGCTCGCAGGCCTCATCGCCGGCGTAGACCTTGAACCACTCGATGCGCCGCTCGCCGCCGTAGGCCTTGGCCACCGCCGCATCCAGCACCCGTTGGGTGGCGGGCCAGATGTCGACGCCAGTGCCGTCGCCGCGGATGAAGGGAATGATCGGATCGACCGGGACGATCGGCAGGCCGTTCTCGAAGCGGATGGCGGTGCCGCTGGTGGGGGCGTTGAGCTTCTCGTAGGTGGCCATGCGGCGCCCGGGCGCGGGTGGATCGGCGCGAGCCTATGTCCGTGGGAGGGCCCGGAAGGTTTGCGGTGATCGGCGCGGGGGCGGGTCGCTGTGCTGTCCCGTTGGGGCGGCGCCGGGGCTTGGCTGGGCCGCCGGCCGTGTTCGCAACTGCCGATCAGCGCAGCGATCCCGTCCAGCGGACGCCAGGATGGGAGTCATGAATGCCGCCGAGCAGGTTCGCTCCTTGGAACTGGCCCAGGCCATTGCCTCGGCGGCCACCCTGTTTCGGGAGCATTTTCCCGATGCCCGCGCCAACCTCAACCCCTGGCGCGATGACCCCCAGACCCGGGCCTTCGGCGAAAACGAGACCCTCGATCTCTCGTTTCACTTCCCCGGCTGGAGCCCCCGCATCCAGTGCCGCTCCGTGCTGGTGCAGCTCCGCCTGGCCGCGCCTCCCGCCGCCTTGGAGCCCAGCCCGCCTCAACGTCCTCACCTGCTCGGGGTGACCCTGCGCGGTCTCACCTATGCCGACGAGCGCTGGTCCATGGCCACGGTGGGCGATTGGCGGGCCAGCGGCTCCCACCTGCCATCGGCGGCGGTGGAGCAGGTGCTGCGGCAGTTCTGCCGCCAGCTGTTCGAGCTGTTCGAGCTGTTCGGGGAGCAGGAGGGGGTCCGGGCCGCCTGAGGCCGTAACCCTTCGCAACCATCCCCGCCCCCCGGCCGGCCCACCGACCTACGTTGATTCATCCGCTCGCGCGGCTGCCGTTTGATGCCTAGGCAGGCCCTGCCTCAGCAGCCCCTGCTGTCGCAGCACGCCACCGCAGCCAACGCCATCGCACCCCCCGTTTGCCCCATGTCCGTCGCCCTAGCCTCCCAGCTGCGTGAAGGCACCAAAAAGGCCCACACGATGGCCGAGAACACTGGTTTCGTGACCTGCTTCCTGAAGGGGGTGGTCGACAAGATCAGCTACCGCAAGCTGGTGGCCGATCTCTACTTCGTCTACAGCGCCATGGAGGAGGAGATCGGCAAGCTCAAGGCCCACCCGGTGGTGGGGCCGATCGCCAGCGACGCCCTCAACCGCCGCGCCACTCTCGAGGCCGATCTGGCCTTCTATTTCGGTGCCGACTGGCGCCAGCAGATCCAGGCCACCCCCGGTGCCAAGCAGTACGTGGCCCGGCTGCATCAGGTGGCCCAGGAGTCCCCTGAGCTGCTGGTGGGCCACCACTACACCCGCTACATCGGCGATCTCTCCGGCGGCCAGATCCTCAAGAACATTGCCCAGAAGGCGATGAACCTGGGCGAGCACGATGGCCTGCGCTTCTACGAGTTCGACGCCATCCCCGATGAGAAGGCCTTCAAGGCCACCTACCGCCAAACCCTCGACCAGCTACCGATCGATCAGGCCACGGCCGATCGCATCGTGGAGGAGGCCAACCACGCCTTCCACCTCAACATGGTGATGTTCCAGGAGCTGGAAGGAAACCTGGTGGCGGCCATCGGCAAGGTGCTGTTCGGCTTCCTCACCCGTCGGCAGCGGGTCGGCAGCACCGAGGTGGTGACCGCCTGAGCGGCCTTGGTTTGCGCCCCGTTCGCTTCCTGGTTCCCGGCACCACCGGGACGTTCCGCTGCGGTGGCCTGCAGGTGGAACTCCAGTCGGTCAGGTTGGTGGGCGCCCTCACCGGCTCTGAGCTGGTCACCTACCGGCGGAGGGAGCCGGGCCGGCCGTTCTTCTCCGACCTGCTGCGCAACGAACCCTCACCCGGCCAGGCCCTCTGGGTGGTGAGCTGGGGCTTCGATGTGCCCAAGCTGCTGCGGCGCCTGCGGGGCCGCCCCAGCGCGTATCACGCCCATAGCAGCGGCTATGGCTTCGATCTGCCCCCCGGGGTGCCGGTGCTGGCGGTGAGCCGAAACACGTTGGGTTACTGGGGCGACCGGGCCCCTCGCCATCCGCTGTTCCTGCTTCCCAATGCGATCGAGCCGCGCTGGTGCGATGACGGCAGCGTCCGCGATCCCGTCCGGGTGGCCGGGCGGCCGATCGACGTGCTGGTGCAGGCCCGCAAGAGCAGTGCCTATGTGCTGCGTCAGCTGGTGCCGGCCCTGCGGGCCCGGGGGCTGCGGGTGGAGGTGCAGAGCGGCTGGGTCGATGACCTTGTGGATCTGTTCCGCTCCGCCAAGGTGTACCTCTACGACTCGGCTGACTACTGGCGCGGCCGGGGGCTGAGCGAGGGCTTCGGACTGCCACCGTTCGAAGCGATGGCCAGCGGCTGCGTGGTGTTCAGCAGCCTCAACCATGCCCTGGCCGACAGCCTCGACCCTGGCCGCCTCGGACATCAGATTGGAGCTGGCACCCTCAGCGGCGACGTGGAGCGCATTGCAGCTGCGGTGGCCGATCCGGCGGCGTTTCTGGCCGATCCGATGCGCTTGGCCGAGCGGCTGAACCAGTGCTCCGAGGGGGCGCTGCAGCTGCGCTGGCGTGAGGCACTGTTGGCCATCAATGTCCACTGGGACCGGGTGCTGGCGGGCGAGCCAGCCCTCACCTCCCCCAGCCGCCTCAACTCGCGGCTGACTCAGCTGCGGAGCCGGCTGCGGCGGCTGGGCGGAACGAGGCCTTGATCGAGCAGCCTGCTCGCTTGCGGGTGCTGGTGCTCACAGGCGGGCTGATTCACCTGGTGAACCAGTTGGCTGTGGTGTTCGACCTGAGCGAGGTCCAGGCCACTGGCGCCGTGGTGGGCCTGTTGTTCACCGGTGTGCTCACCAGGGATGCTCAGGGGCTTCAGGCCCAGCACCAAGCGCTCGAGAATTGGCTGACGTTGCTGCGGCGTGAGGATCCCATTCGTTTCAGCGCCGTGCAGCTGATCCCCAGGGCTGAAGAGCTTCGACCTGGCGACTGGGATCTGGTCTGCCTCAACAACCTCTGGCAGGAAGCGCAGCGCGATCCTGTGCAACGGCTCGGTGTCGCCACCGTGGTGGTGTGCGGGGATGCGCTGGGGATCTACTACCGCACGGGCCGGGAGCTGAGGGCGATTCTTCCCAGTCTGCTGGGCGCTTCGATCGCCTTCGGAGACCGCTCGGTGAGGTACGTGCTCGATGGACGCCAACCTTGTTGGCATCGACCTCCTGGCCTTGCCAGGCCGGTGTCCGCCGAACGGCGCCAACGGTTGTTCCATGCGCTTGTGGCAAGCCAGCGGCAGCTGTGCCTGGGCTTCGTTCAGGATTGCCTCGAGCGGACGCCGCCGGATCGGCCGTTCTGGCTCTGCTCGGTTCCGAACCTGGCCCACCAGTTTCCTTCGAATCAGATCGCCGTCTCGGTGCTTGAGAGTTGGCTGAGGCAGCTGGACCGTTGGCATGGTTTCGATCGCCATCGGGATGCTTTGCTGCTCATTGAGCATCCCAAGGCTCCAGCCCAGGGAAGTTTCGGTCCTGATCTTCCCGCAGGCTTGCGGGGAAGGATCCGCAGTGCCGTGCCGCTGGAGGTGCTGGTTCGGGCCCTTGAGGAGGCGGCCCCCGGCCGATCGATCGTGGTGGCCGGCATGAGCTCGGCCCTTTACGGCGTGCGCTGCCTCACCGGTGCGGCCGTGGTGTGGCTGTCACTGGCGCCGCTCTGGTCTGGCAATCGCCTTTACCGGCGCCGCCCGCTGGAGTTTCTCCACAGGGCGATCAGGGTGAGGAGGATGGCGCAGCTCACGGCGCAACTGAAGAGAGTTCAATAGCGAACCTGCCAGGGCCAGCGGTCGGGGATGCAGAGGAAGGAGTCGTTTGCCCCGCAGGCAAGGGATTCGGTGTTGAGAATGCGTCCGAACAGCCAGTAGTGAAGGGTGACCAGCAGGGCGGGCAGCAGGAAGGCGTAGGCCTGGTAGCGGTGGATCCAGGCCAGATAGGTGATCAACAGAAAGAACCCCACACCGTCCGCCAGCCGGAAGGTGATCTGGGGGAACCACTCCCATTCGACTGAGGCCTGAATCAGCAGAAACAGCAGACTGAACAGGGCCAGCTGCCGGCTCAGCGAACAGCTCAGCAACTGCATGGCACCCAGGTGCCGTTGCCAGCAGGTGAGGGCCATTCCCAGCGCCAGGGCCCACTGCAGCCGCTGAACCTCCCGCAGCACGGAGTAATGACTGAAAAAGGATTCACTGGCGGCATAGGAAGCGATTTTCTCCCAGGCGATCGGTGCCACCGCCATCAACAGGGCGGCGAGGGCACCCATGGTCAGCAGCCACCGCCAGCGGCGGATGGTCGGGCCGGTCCCCCGATCGCGCAGCAGCAGGGGGGACAGGCTGAGCAGCAGGTTGGGGGGGAAGGTGGAGTGGACCAGGGCGGACCAGATCACCCCTATGGCGATCACGGGGCGACGGAGATCAACCAGACGGCCTGCCCAGAGCATCAGGGGCAGCAGCAGCAGCAGGGCCAGGGCCTGCCTGGTCACCCCGTTCTGCAAAAAACTACGCAAGAACGGGCTGCAGAAGATCAGCAGACTCCACCACCCCCCCCAGGCCAGGGCCCGCCAGCGCCAGGCCAGCAGGATCGGTGCGGCGGCATACCCGGCGGCCACCAGCCCGTGCACCGCCGCCATCCGATAAGGCAGAAGGCCCACCAGCGGTGCTGTGGCCTGCCAGAACGGCTCTCCCTTCACCAGGGCAAGTTCTTTAGGCAAGAAATGGCTCAGCTTGGTGATGTCGCTGTTTCCCCAGCTCGCGAGGGTGAAGAACAGGGCCACCAGGCCCAGCAGGACCCCTGCGCCGATCCACCAGCCGCGCCGGCGCCCCTTGACCCCGGCCCATGACATCCAGGTGGCTGCGGCCAGCTGGCACCCGAAGAGGCCTGCCATCAGCAGGGGAGCTGCGGTGACCTGATCGATGCGGAAGGGGCTTTCGGTCGGGAACGGGGTCATCGCCGGGATCGAAGCAGATGGCTCGAAGCGTGCCGCTGCAACAGGTCACGGAGCCTCTCCTGCCCCTGCACGGAAGCGAAGCCCCAGAAGGGATCGAGCAGAGGCCGTAGCGCCATGGTTCCTTCCCCCGAGCGCAACCGTTGCTTCAGTTCGGCGCTGAGCCGTTGCCGCTCCTGCCATTCGAGCACCTCCTCCTCCGCCTTGCCGCCGGTGAGTGCGGTGACATCCTGATCGACCTCCACATCGATCCAGTGCAGCCGCTTACCCAGGGCCACGCCGTAGCCCAGATGCGTTCCGAAGGCATTGCTGGCCAGACCATCGCTCAGTTCCAGCAGGGTGCGCATCGCATCGAGGAACCAGGGGTTGGAGCGATGGCCGTTGCAGGCCACGATCCACTGCGGCGGCAACCCTTGCAGGTCGGGATCCTTCCAATGGCGCAACCAGATCACTGACCGGTAGCCGCTGGCCTCTGCCCTGGCACGCACCGCGTCGACGCAGCGTTGATGGTCCATGCGGCGCTCGACCTGATCCCAGCTGTGGGCGAGCACCACCAGGAGGGTTGGGCCGAGCTCATGCCTCAGCCTGGCGATGGTTTCAGCGTCGAGCACGGGCCGGGCGTAGGCGATCCAGGGGCCGATGGGCACGGCCGGCAGCCCGAACCGTTCCATCAGCCAGCGGGCCCGCAGGGGACCCATGCAGAGGTAGCCCTTCGTCCACGGCTTTGGACGCTCGAATGTGGAGCCCTGGGCCACCTTGAGTCCGTGCTCCAGCAGGAAGGGCATCGGCCGGCCGATCAGGGGAAGGCCGGCATGACGTTTGAGCTGCACGTCGTGGCCGTAGTGGTGGGAAGAGCTCTCCAGCTCCCGCCTGGCCGGGTTGAAAAAGGGCTTGCGCCCAATGGCGGGGCTGAAGGCTTCCTGATCCCAGAGATCGGTGCTGACCCGTGGGGCGAAGGGGCGGCAGTCGAAGGCCTGATGCACCAGACCCCGGTAGGCGGCCAGGGCCATCCACTGGTCCCGGTCCAAACGGGCCAGCGATCCCAGGGGACCGAGCCGTCCAGCTCGCAACCAGTCGCGCAAGCGCAGGCGCAGGGCCATGCCCATCCCTCCCGCCGACTTAATCATTGCGCTCACGCCAGCCCCTGCTGGCCAGGGGGTGCCAGAGACCGCGGGCCCGCAGGATTGCCTCAGCCAGCCTCCGCACGGCTCCATCGCCGCCCCGGCGGCTGAGGACCCAGTCGGCCTGGCGGCGCAAGGGGCCTACCGCATCGGCCGGAGCGATCAGGAGTCCAACCACGGGCCGCACCGCCAGATCGTTGAGATCGTCGCCGACGTAGGCGGTCTGCTCGGCGGCAACCCCGAGCGCCTTTTGCAGCGCGTCCAGAGCAGCGGCTTTGTCCTTCACGCCGGTCACGCAGTGGCGGATTCCCAGGTAGCGGGCCCGTTGTTCCGTGGCTCCGCTCTTGCCTCCGCTGAGCAGGGCCACCTCCAGGCCGGCCTGTTGCAGTAGCCGGATGCCCAGTCCATCTCGCACATCAAAGCGCTTGATCACCTCACCGGATTCCGTGGTCCACAGCCCACCATCGGTGAGGACCCCATCCACATCCAGCACCAGCAATTTCAGCGCCCGCAACCGTGGGTTGCAGCGCCATTGGCCCAGCAGGGGAACACCACTGAGCCAGGCTCGCCATGGGCTCACAGCACGCTGACGGCTTCACCCTGGCTGATCAGGGGGGCTCTGATCGCCATCAGCTGCTCCAGCAGCGGCTCCAGGCGATGCAGGGGCACCATGTTGGGACCATCGCTGAGTGCCTTGTCGGGGTCAGGGTGCACCTCCAGGAACAGCCCATCGACCCCCACGGCAACGGCCGCCCGTGCCAATGGCGCCACGAATTCCCGCTGGCCGCCGCTGCTGCTGCCACGTCCACCGGGCTGTTGCACCGAGTGGGTGGCATCGAAGATCACAGGACAGCCCAGGGCACTGAGCTGAGGCAGGCTGCGGTAATCCACCACCAGGGTGTTGTAGCCGAAGCTGGAACCCCGCTCGGTGAGCCAGAGGTTCTCCACCTCAGCCTCGCGCAGCTTGGTCACCACCTGGGCCATGTCCCAGGGGGCCAGGAACTGGCCTTTCTTCACGTTGATCGTCTTGTCGGTGCCCCTCACGGCCTCGGCGGCGGCCAGCAGCAGGTCGGTCTGGCGGCAGAGGTAGGCGGGGATTTGCAGCACGTCCACCACCGCCGCCACTTCGGCGGCTTGGTGGCTCTCGTGGATGTCGGTGAGCAGCGGCAGCCCGTAGCGGGCCTTCACCTCCGCCAGCACGGCCAGACCCTCGGCCACACCGGGGCCCCGGAAGGAGGTGCCGGAACTGCGGTTGGCCTTGTCGAAGCTGGCCTTGAACACATAGGTGATCCCAAGGCGCTCGGCGATGGCTTTGACCTGCCCTGCCACGTCGAACACAAGTTCGGGACTTTCGATCACGCAGGGACCGGCGATCAGGATGAAGCCCATGGGGTCAGCTCACGAGTTTGCGTTCCAGCGACGCGAGGTCGCGGAAGGTATCCGAACGGTTCTGGAGCTCTTCGAACGTACCGGAGGCCTTGATCCTGCCGGCCTCGAATTCATAGATGCGATCACAGCGCATCACCGTGCTCAGGCGGTGCGCGATCACCACCGTGGTGCAGCGACGCCCCACCATGTCCAGGGCTTCGATCACTTCGTTCTCGGTGCGGTTGTCGAGGGCGCTGGTGGCCTCATCGAGCAGCAGGAAGCGGGCGCGGCGATAGAAGGCACGGGCCAGGGCCAACCGCTGTCGCTGGCCTCCGGAGAGCTGGAGACCGTTTTCACCCACCGGGGTATGGAGTCCGTAGGGCATCTCGCTGACGAACTCCGCCAGCTGGGCGGCATCAAGCGCATCCCAGACCTCATCGAAGTCGATGGCGTCCTCATGCAACCCGAAGGCCACATTTTCGAGAACGCTGGCATCCAGCAGGTTGATGAACTGTGGCACCTGGGCGCAGCTCGCCTGCCAGGCCGGGACGTCCAGATCGTTGACGGGGATGCCGTCGAGTTCGAGGTGGCCCTGCTGCGGTGCCAGCAGACCCAGTAACAGGTGGGCGGTGGTGGTCTTGCCGCTGCCGGTCGACCCCACCAGAGCGATCCTGGATCCCACCGGAATCGAGAGAGTGACCCCTTTGAGCACGGGCTCCTGGCTGCCTGGGTAGCTGTACCAGATCTCGCTGAGGCGGATGGTGCGGGTCGGGAAGATGCCCTCGGGCGTGGGGACGCCGGGGGTGCGCACGGTGGGTCTGGACTGGGGCAGATCGAGATATTCGAGGGTCTTCTCGATCACGGGAAGCCCAGCGCGCAACTGGGTGAGGGCGGAGAAGAAATCCTGCAGCGGTGGGGTGAGCCTGAGGGCGACCACGGCCATCGTCGCGAGGAATGGAACGATGTGGACGATCTCGCCGCGATCGCCGCTCAGCAGCGCCGGCACGGCCCCGACGGCGAAGATCAGGGTGATGCCGAAGGGCTCGATCAGCATCCGGGGCATGACCGGCAACAGCTCTGATGCCCAGGACAGCTGTTTGGCCTTCTCTCCGGTGGAGACGAAGGCATCGCGGAAATAGGGCTCGGAGCCGGTCAGCCGGATGTCACGGATCGATCCAAGGGACTCGGCAAGGATGTGGGCCGACCTGGATTCCAGCCTCAGTTTCTGTTTGGAGGCATGGCGGAGGTAGGGGGTGATCAGGAGCGAGAGGATCAGGTAGGCGGCCACCAGGCAACTGATCAGCACCACCGCCAGCCAGCGCCCTACCACCAGCACGCCGAGGGACAGCAGCAGGATCGAAAACACACTTCCCACCATCCGCAGCAGCGGATTGACAACGGAATTGGAGGTTTTCTTGATATGGCTCAGGAGAAGGGTGGAGAGCTTGGAGGTGCTCCTGCTGAGGTGAAACTCATAGCCCTGGGCCAGCACCCGGGAGTGGATCAGATTGCAGAGATCGATCCAGATTCGTGCCGTCAGTCGCTGCTGGCAGAACTGAAGTCCGAGCTTGCTGAGGGAGCCCACCCAGGACAGCAGGATGAGCAGCACGATCAACCAGAGGCTCTGGTCGATCGCATTGCCACCGAACACCTTCACGCCCGGGACGGTGTCCTTCAGATCACTGCCGACGAGGGAGCCCATCAAACGGGCGACCATCGCCACGGTGGCCAGGTCGATCAGGCCAGGCACGATCGAGAGAGGCACCAGCACGAGCAGCGCCCGGAACCGTTCGGCTGGAAGGTACGCGAGCAATTGGCGCAGCTGCTGCACCGTCCTGCTGCTGAACCTGATGGGCTGGCGGGGCATCGATCGAAGCGAAGGTCCCAGCGGAGCAAGTCCACTGGCCTCCAAACGGTATGTGACCCGATCCGCCGGCGCTGAGCTCCTTGGCCAGCCCTCCAAGCGCCCCTATCCAGTGGAGGTGGGCCATACACTCGCGCCACTGCAGGGAAGGGCTGAGATGTCGGCACTGACGCGCTGTCTTCAGGAGGAGGCGGCCGCGATCGCGGCGGCGGCCGAGCGCCTGGACAGCGCCCAGGTGGATGCGGCGCTGACTCTGCTCGATCGCTGCGCCGACCTGCGTTCCAAGCTGGTGATCACCGGCGTGGGCAAGAGCGGCATCGTGGCCCGCAAGATCGCCGCCACCTTTTCCTCGATCGGGCTGATGGCCCTCTACCTCAACCCCCTGGACGCTCTGCACGGGGATCTGGGGGTGGTGGCGCCCGAGGACGTGGCCCTGCTGCTCTCCAACAGTGGTGAGACCCAGGAGCTGATCGAGATCTTGCCCCATCTGCGCCGGCGCGGCACCGCCCGGATCGCCCTGGTGGGACGGATCGACTCGAGCCTGGCGCGGGGCTGCGAGGTGGTGCTCGACGGTTCGGTGGATCGGGAGGTCTGTCCGTTGAATCTGGCTCCCACCGCCAGCACCGCCGTGGCCATGGCGGTGGGTGATGCCCTGGCGGCGGTCTGGATGGAGCGGCGGGGCATTTCACCGGCGGATTTCGCCCTCAACCATCCAGCCGGTGCGCTCGGCAAGCAACTCACGTTGACGGTCGCCGACCTGATGGTGCCCGCTGCGCGCCTTCATCCCCTGGATGAGGCGGACAGCCTCCAGGCGGTGATCTCCCAGCTCACCAGCGATGGGGTGGGGGCCTGCTGGGTGCGGAAGCCCGGCCAGGGGGAACGGCTGTCGGGGCTGATCACGGACGGTGATCTGCGGCGGGCCCTGGAGCAACACCCCCCCATGGCCTGGGCACAACTCCGCGCCGCCGAGCTGATGACGGCCGATCCGATCACCGTGGGCCCCGAACTGCTGGCGGTGGAAGCGCTCGAGCGGATGGAGCGCAACCGGCGCAAACCCATCGGTGTGCTTCCCGTGCTGGACGGCCAGGGGCCGATGCTGGGCCTGCTGCGCCTGCATGACCTTGTCCAGGCGGGCCTTGGTCCTTCCAGTCGTTGAGCGTTCAGGCCCCCCGTGCGAGCACACGGGCCTGCTCCAGTTGGTCCTCGGTGTCGACTGAGAGGAAGTCCCCGTCCACTGGGAAGGTCCCCATGGTGATGCCGGCTTCGATCAGGCGCAGCTGCTCGAGTTTCTCGGTGTGCTCCAGCGGGGAGTGGGGCAGCTGGCCCCAGCGGGCCAGCACATCGGCCCGGTAGCCGTAGAGGCCCACATGGCCCCAGTAGGGAGCGTGGGCGTGCCAGCGGTCAGGCTCCTCACCGCGCACGTGTGGCAGGGCCGAGCGTGAGAAGTAGAGGGCACGGCCGTCGGCCGCCAGCAGCGTTTTCACCACATTGGGGTTGTGGACCTTCTCGGGCCCGATCAGATAGACGGGGGTGAGCACCTCGGGGGTGGGATGGCGCTGCTCGAATTCCTCGGCCATGGCGTCGATCACATCCGGGTCGATGAACGGCTGATCCCCCTGGACGTTGATGATCACCGTCTGCGCTGGGTCACTCCCACCGGCGAGCGCCACCAGCTGGTCCACCACCGAGGCGAGGCGATCGCTGCCGGAGCTGCACGCCGGGCTGGTCATCAGAACCGGGAAGCCCCAGTCCTCTGCGGCCTGCCGGAGCCGGTCGCTGTCGGTGCACAGCACCACGGCCGCCGGGCTCCGGGCGCCCCGGCAGCACTCCAGCACCCGTTGCAGCATGGGCCGACCGCCGATGTCGGCCATCACCTTGTTCGGCAACCTGGAGGATTCGAGCCGGGCCGGCACCGCCACCACGCATTGCATCGGGCTGATCAAGCCAGTTCGGGCCGGAGCCTATCGCCAGTGGGTCGTCCGTTCACGGGCCCGACCCACCAGCAGTGCAACCTCCTTGGGGTCTGCGGGCGGGCGGGCCCCTGATTCCATCTCGCGGTAGAGGTCGGCGACCCGCCAGGCCTCCGTGGCGGGTTCACCGCCGAAGCGGGGGATCAGGTGCAGATGCAGGTGGCGGGCCCCCTCTCCGAAGGCGATCGCATAGACGCGATCACAACCCGTGAGTTCGCGCACCAGGGCGCAGCCGCGCTGCAGCATCGGCCCGAAGCCGGCCGCTTCCTGGGCACTGAAGTCGATCGGACCCCCCAGGTGGCGTCGCGCATCGAGCTGCAGCCACCCCGGCAAGGGGGCGGGAAGCGGATGGTGACGCAACAGCCACAGCGGCTCACGGTGGATCTCGAAGCGGCTGATTGCGTCCCGGTCGCTGTGCAGGCGGCAGACACCACAATCGGGCTGCGAAGCTGGGATCAGCTGTGGGTCGGTCATCGCCACCGTTCCTCCCCGGTCGGCACCTGTGGTGCTCAGCGTGGCGTACCACAGTCAGGCAGCGCTGGAACGGCTCGCCGGCGACTTGGTTCACCAGAGCCTGTTGCCGCTCCTCTGGCTGGTGGTGGACAACAGTCCAGATTCGGCTCCCTTGAACGTCGCGGATCTGCAGCCGAAGGGCGCCGAGGGGCAGGGGCTGGTCGTCGAGCTGGTGAGCGGCCTGGAAGGAGATGGCTTCGGGGCCGGCTGCAACAGGGGCTTCGACCATCTGGCGCAGCGGGGTCTGCGGGGCTGGGTCTGGCTGCTCAACCCCGACACTGCGCTCCCGGAGGGGAATGAGCTGGAACGGCTCAGCCTTGCCCTTGATGGGCAGCTTGATCAGGCCCTGGTGGGTACGGCCGTGCGCGACAGCGACGGACGGCTGGAGGCCAGCGGTGGCTGGATCGATCCGGGTCTGGATTTCCGTCGCCGCAAGCTCGGCGCTGAGCGGTTGGACAGTCTGGAACCGCTCGCGGTCGACTGGCTGAGCGGCTGCAGTCTGGTGCTCCAGCCAGCCGCCCACACACCACCGGCCCGCTTCGATCCTGCCTTCCCCCTCTATTACGAGGACATGGACCTCTGTCTGCGCCTGGCCCACTCCGGTGTTCCGTTGCTGTGGCTGTCGTCTCCGGCGGTGATCCATCAACGGGGTGCGGGCAGCCACACACCCAGCGAGCGCCGGCTGGGGCTGTCCACCCTGAGTTATCTGCTGTTTCTGAGGCGCCATCGGCCTGGCTGGGTGACGCTCCTGCGCAGTCTGCGGCTGTTGCTCACCAGCCTGTTGCGGTTGCCGTTCCAGCCGCGGCGCAGTGTTGCCGTGCTCAGGGCGATGCTGGCCGCCTGCCGATGAGTGGCCCGTCTCCCCTGGCTCTGTTCAATGGCAGTTACCTCAGCCGCAGGCCCACCGGCATCGGTGTGGTGGCCCGTGAGCTTGCGGCGGCGCTGGATCCCGCCCAGGTTTCCCTGCTCGACCCCCTCGGTGGCGACCGACCCGGCAGCGTGGCGATCCCTTCCGATCTCTCCCCTGAGCACGGCCGGGCCGGCCATCTGAGGCGCCTGCTTTGGACCCAGCGCGAGCTGCCGAAGCTGATGCGGGCGGCCGGTGCGCCTCTGCTGCTCTCTCCCCTGCCGGAGGCGCCGCTGCTCACAGGCGTGCGCTCGATCGTGCTCGCCCACGATCTGCTGCCGCTGCGCTACCCCCAGCCGACACCGCTGCTGGCCTATCACCTCGCCTATGTGCCGCTGGTGCTGCACCGGGCGCTGCGGGTGCTGTGCAACTCCGAGGCCACGGCGCGGGAGGTGCACGGGCGCCTGGGGGTGCCTGCGAAGCGGTTGGTGCCAATTCGGC
>CALRUP020000003.1:0-214642 GCA_943371385.1 Paenacidovorax caeni
CCGCGTGATCAACACCTGGGCTGATGTGGTGAACCGCGCTGGTCTGGGCATGGAAGTGATGCACGAGCGCAACGCTCACAACTTCCCGCTCGATCTGGCGGCTGCCACGGCCACCCCTGTGGCCCTGACCGCCCCGGCGATCGGTTGAGCCGCACAGCGGCCTCCATCCGTTGAATCATTGCCCCCTCCCAGGAGGGGGCATTTTCATGGGCTAGCTGGAATGGCCTCAACTTCGCTCATCACTGGTCTCATTCGGCGACCGACCATGGGGCCCGATGGGATAGCTCTCAGAAGCGCGGGGCTACTGGTTGTGCTGTTGGCGGACGGTTGCGTCTTGCTGGTCACGGCGGTGGAGGCTGATCGCACCTTGAACTCGAATCAGACCCTGGGGTCGTGGGTGGCAGAGGTTGTCCTGACGTTCATCAGAGAGGAACGCCTGAATGACGTCTTTTCAAGGAAAGTTAGGACTACTTACTTGTTGCAGAAGGCTTAAAAAAGCCGGTGATCGGACTTGAACCGACGACCTACTGATTACGAATCAGTTGCTCTACCACTGAGCTACACCGGCATCGCCTTGAAACTAGCATTCAAGGAACGCTGCCCCCAAGCCCCAGCCATGGCACCAGGACCCCGGGCACCCTTGGATCCAGACCTGCGTGAGCGGCTGATGCAGGAGGCACGCACCCCCTGGCGTGGGCTGCGGCGTGCCCTGTGGCTGGCCTTCAGCGCCTCTGCGGCCGTTGGCCTGGCCACCATGGCCCTGCGGGCCAGCGCGGGCGAAGAGGTGGCCCTCTCCGATCTGGGCATCCAGGTGGGCGCCCTCAGCCTGTTCGGCCTGCTTCTCTGGCGCGATCGAGCTCAGGACAAGGGGCAGGAGAGCACCTGAGCGCTTCGATCGCTCCTCACCGTGGTTGATGGGTCCTCACTTCAGCCCGGAGACCTGATTCCCCCAGGCTCGCTTGACTACCGCTCAGTGTCTTGATCAGCCCCTTGTGTGGCCGCTTCTTCGGGCTGAGAGCTGGAAGCATCGGCCTCTTGGCTGAGCGCATCAGCCTCAGCCCAATCGGCGTTCAGGGCCGAGGGCGCTTCGACTGCGGCGGTCTGAATTTCATCGGCCTCGCCTTCACTGGCCTCGATTTCAGCAGGCTCGGAAGCATGTCGGCTCCTGATGTCTGGGCTGAGGGGCGATTCAGCCCTCGCTGATGTGGCGGCAGGATCAGAGGCCTCCAGGGCGCTTGGTTCGAGCGTGCTTGGCCCCTGGGCTTCGTTCGTCAGCGGGTCTTCAGATGATTCGGATCGGGAGTCCAACCCCGGAGCGTCAGACTGAACGTCGTTGTTTTCACTGGAACCTTCCCAATCGGCTGGTTGGTCTTCGGTTTCCGCTGGCGTTTCAGCGAGGCGCGAGGGCGGTGGCTCTGGCTTCTCGATCTGGGCCAGACCCTCAGGGCTCGAATCGCCGCGGGCGCCGCCTGGCTCTGGCTGCTGGGCCTGAACGGGATCGGGCCGGTTCACCCTTGGCGCAGGCGGATCGAGGCGCAGGGGATCAAACAACAACAAGGGCAGCCCCAGGCTCAGCCGGCTCTGCTCCAGCTGGGCCAGGGTCAGGGGGGTGGCCCCGTCGACCCGAGCCTGATCAAGCGTGAGCAGGCGCAGGGCCTGCACCAGCTGCTGCCATTGCCACAGCATCAGCGCCAGCAGCGGCACACTGATCAGCAACACCACCAGCCGGCCACTGGCGCCAAAGGGCGAAAGGCCGGTGGCGAGGCCCGCCTGCTGATCGGCCCACCAGGTGAGGGGCAGCAGCAGGGCGGCTCCCGTAGCCCTGGAGAGCTGGAGCCCCAGCCCCGCCTGCAGGGCGCTGAGTCGCTGCTGCAGTGGCCGGCGTCCCTTCAGCGGCACCTGCACCAGCAGCAGCGACCACAGATCCGGAGGCCGTTTCCAGAGCAGCACCGCCGGCAGCAGGGCGCCCAGTCCCCAGACCAGCAACCGCTCGAGGGCGGGCACCGGCCCCGGATCGGCCCCAGCGAACAGGACCAGCAACAGCAGAAGCTCCAGGGGCAGGGCCGCCAGGCCCAGCAACTGGATCCAGAGCAGCGCTTCGCTCCGGGGAGTCACGTCAGCTGCTGAGGGTGCGGCGCTGGGTGACGAGCTTGTAGGCCTCCACCCGGTCGCCCTCCTGCCAGTTGGCGAAGCGATCGCAGCCGATGCCGCATTCGAAGCCCGTGGCCACCTCCTTGACGTCGTCCTTGTTGCGGCGCAGGGAGTCGAGGTCGCCCTGGTAGACGATCTCCTTGCCGCGGTGAACACGCACCTTGGCGTTGCGCTGCAGCTTGCCGGTGGTGACGTAGCAGCCGGCCACGGCGCTCTTGCCGATGTTGAACACGACCCGCACCTCGGCTTCGCCCAGGGGCTCCTCCACCAGCTCGGGCTCCAGCAGACCCTCCATCGCCAGCTGGATGTCCTCGAGCAGCTTGTAGATGACGTCGTAGTCGCGCACATCGACGCCGGTGGCGTCGGCGGCCCGCTTGGCACCCGGCGCCATCGAGGTGTTGAAACCCACGATCACGGCGCCCGAGGCGGCCGCCAGATCCACGTCGGTTTCGGTGATCTCGCCCGGGGCGGAGAGCAGCACCCGCACCTGCACTTCGTCCTTGGGCAATTGCTCGAGCGACCCGAGGATCGCCTCGACGCTGCCCTGCACGTCGGCCTTGAGAATCAAGTTGAGCTCCTTGAGCTCCCCTTCGTTCACCTGACCTGACATGGAGGTGAGCGACACCCGGCGGGAGGCCATCTGCTGGGCGAGGCGAGTGGCCCGGGCGTCTGTGGCCCGTTCTCCCACCACCGAGCGGGCGGTCTTCTCGTCGGGGTAAACCTCGAACTCGTCGCCGGCGGTGGGCACTTCGCTGAAGCCAAGGGCTTCCACGGCGAAGGAGGGGCCAGCCTCCTTCAGGCGTTTGCCGGTGTCGTCGACCATAGCGCGCACCTTGCCGAGCACGGGACCGGCCGCCAGGACGTCGCCCGCCCGCAGGGTGCCGTTCTGGATCAGCAGCGTGGCCACCGGGCCCTTGGCCTTGTCGAGGTGGGCCTCGATCACGGTGCCCTTGGCCATCCGGTCGGGATTGGCCTGCAGGTCTTCGACCTCGGTGACCAACAGGATCATCTCCAGCAGCTTGTCGATGTTCACGCCCTTGAGGGCGCTCACCGGCACCATCACGGTGTTGCCACCCCAGTCTTCGGCCACCAGCTCGAGGCCGGAGAGCTCCTGCATCACCCGCTCGGGCGAGGCACCCTCCTTGTCGATCTTGTTGATCGCGACCACGATCGGCACCTCAGCGGCGCGGGCGTGGCTGATCGCCTCGAGGGTCTGGGGGCGAACGCCGTCGTCGGCGGCCACCACGAGGACAGCCACGTCGGTGACCTTGGTGCCCCGGGCGCGCATGGCGGTGAACGCCTCGTGGCCAGGGGTGTCGAGAAAGGTGATCTTGCGCTGTTCGCCGCTGTGGGGCACCACCACCTGGTAGGCGCCGATGTGCTGGGTGATCCCACCGGCTTCCCCCGCGGCCACGCGGGTCTTGCGGATGGCGTCCAGCAGGCTGGTCTTGCCGTGGTCGACGTGACCCATCACCGTGACCACCGGTGGCCGGCGGATCAGGTGGGCGAGGTCGCTGTCCTCGATCATTTCCACCGTCTTCTTGGCGGCTTCCTGGACATCGTCTTCGAGCACCGGCACGCCGAATTCCTCAGCCACGGTCTCGATCGTGGAGAGATCGAGGGTCTGGGTGACGGTGGCGCTGATGCCCTTGAAGAACAGCGACTTGATGATCTCTGAGCTCTCGACTCCGAGGCGATCGGCGAGCTCCTGCACCGTGAGGTTGCCCTCCGGCACGATCAGCATGTCGGGCCGCACGGCCTTGGCTTCGCGGGCCGCCCGCAGCTCCATGGCGCGGCGGCGCTGGCGCTGACGAGTGGTTTCCTTCTTGCGCTTGCGCACCGCCACCGTTGGTTTGGCGGCGGTGGCTGCCTTGCTGCGGGGTTTGGCCGGCCTGGCCAGGCTGGCCTGGAGCACGAGGGCTTCCTGTTCGCCGGCGAAGCCGCCGGTTTCGGCGGTGAGCGCATCGTCGTTCTCGCCGATGATGTGCACCTTGGTGCGCAGCTTCTGGGGCGACTTGCTGCGCAGGGCCTCTAGCTTGGCGCTGTCGTCCCAATCCGGACGTCGGGCTTTGCCAGGGGCCTGGGGTGTGCGGAAGCCAGGGCGCTTGGGGGCTGCCGCCGGCGCCACACCTGCGGGCCGCGGTGGCGCGGCTTCGCCGGGGAAGCCAGGTTCGCCACTGCCTGGGCGACGGGGTGGGGCGGCCACCGGACGGCTGCCTGGCTTCTGCAGCTGCATCAACTCGCCAGGGGCCACCGGTTTGCGCATGCCCTGGGGCATGCCTGCCCTGATCGGGGCGTCTGCCCTGGTGCCGTTGGCGGGGCCCGCCGCATCGCGGCGGATCGGTTTACCCACCAGTTCCAGGGGGCTGGGCTGCGGCCGACCGGGGGCACCGGGACGACCCGGTGCGGGGCGGGGGGCGCCCCCGGGGGCCACGGGGCGCTGGGGCGCTGAGCTGGGGCGTTGGCCCAGTGGCTGCCGGCCTGCCGGGGGCGCAGGGCGCTGGCTGATGCCACTGCCCTGGCTGTCGCTATTGCTGGCGCCGCCGCCTTGACCAGGCTGACTACGACCGACCACCTGAGGTCTACCAGCACCCACTGGGGTGGGGCGGGCCGGGGCGCCAGGCCGCTGGGGTGCTGGCGGGCGGGAGGACGGCGGGCTTGGCCGCGGGGAGGTGGGGGCCGGCCGAGGCATCGGTGCGCTGGCGGCGGGAGGAGCGGGCTTGGGGCTGGTGGCGGGACGCACCACCGGCAGTTCACTCTTGCGGATCTCGGGCTTGCGCATCTCTTGAGCCCTTGGCTCCTGGGTGCGAAGCTCCGGCTTGCGGATGTCCGGTTTGCGGCTCAAGGGGGGTGCCGGTGTCGCTGCGGTCGGACTGGGAGCCGCTGATGGGGCCGCCGACGGGGTTGGTGCCGCCGGGCGGGCCGGTGGGGCCGGCCGGCTCGGGGCCGCCGGGGGGGGATTCACCACCGGTGCGGCCGTGGCCGTGCGGGAGGAGGGGGACGCCAACACCAGCGGCGGCTTGGGCTTCGCCAGCGGTGGGGAAGGGACCGCTGGCGCGGTGGGGCCGCTGACCGCCTGGGCTGGGGCGGCCTTCTGAACGGAGAGGATCGCCTTGGGAGGTTCGCCTGCACCAACGGATCCCGGTCGCGGGGCGGACGTCGCCCCCCCTCGGATCAGATTGCGGATGCGCACCGCCTCGTCATCGCTGATGGAGCTGCTGTGGCTCCGGGCGGCGATCGAAAGCTTTTCGGCGGCATCGAGCACGTCCCTGTTCTCCAGGCCCAGGTCCCGGGACAGCTCGTAAATCCTGACTTTGCCGCTGCTGGTCATTAAGTGCTCCAATTGGTCGGGGCAACGGATGCCACCGGGCCTCACGCGCAGTAAGGCCACTGATCATCTTGCCTCAGAGACCGCGACAGGGTTGGTGTCGAGTCGCTGGCCGAGGCTGGCGTAGATGGAATCGGCAACCTGGCACCGCAGCGCCCGTTGCAACCGTTTCCGCCGCCTGGCTTCCTCCAGGCACGCCGCATTTGGACAGAGATAGGCCGATCGGCCCATGCCCGTATCCAGCGCCAGACCCCCTGCGGCGAGTCTGATGACCCGCCAGAGCTGCTGGCGATCCAGCAACTCCCGGCAGGCCACACAGCGCCGCAGGGTGGGGTCGGCGCTCACCGGGCCTCGTCCCCGCTGATGGGCTCTGTGACTGTTTCAGCGCTGACTTCGGTCTCGGCCTCGGCAACGGCCTGCTCTAGCGGCTCTTCGGCGTAGGCCCCATAGCCCTCCTCGAAGCCCTCCTCCTCGTCTTCTGGCAGGGGGTAGAGCTCCCGCAGCCGTGCGTCTTCTTCGGAGCGGATCGCCTGCTCGACCGCCAGCCGCGCTTCGGCCTCCGCCTGCAGGGCTTCCTCCTCTTCGCGCAGGGCAATCAGCTCGGCCACCCGCGCGTCTTCGGTTCCCTGGTCGTACTCGGCGGCGTTCTTGATGTCGATCTTCCAGCCGGTGAGCCGAGCCGCCAGGCGCACGTTCTGACCCTCGCGGCCGATGGCCAGGCTGAGCTGGTCGGGGGGCACGAGCACGTGGGCGTGATGTCCGGCTGGATCCACCAGGCGCACCATCTCCACCCGCGCCGGGCTAAGGGAGTTGGCCAGGTACTGGGCGGGGTCGGCGGACCAGCGGATCACGTCGATCTTTTCGCCGCGCAGTTCGTTGACCACCTGTTGGATGCGCGAGCCGCGGGCGCCGATGCAGGCCCCCACGGGATCCACCTCCCGCTCCACGCTGTCGACCGCGACCTTGGTGCGGGGGCCCACGGAGCGGGAGGGGGGATTGGCCTCGCGCGCCACCGCCACGATGCGCACCGAACCCTCCTGGATCTCGGGTACCTCGTTCTCGAACAGATAAACCACCAGGCCAGCATTGGCACGGCTGATGAACAGCTGGGGCCCCCGGCGCGCCACCTCGCTCACTTCCTTGAGGAACACCTTGAAGGTGGCGTTGGCGCGGTAGTTGTCGTTAGGAAGCTGGTCACGGCGGGGAAGCTCCGCTTCCACTTCCGGCCGGCCCAGACCCGAACTCACGGCCATGATGATCGACTGGCGCTCGAAACGGATCACCCGGGCGGTGAGCACGGGATCCTCCAGGTCGGCGAATTCCTCCTGGATCATGCGGCGCTGCTGATCCCTCAGCTTCTGGGCCAGCACCTGCTTGGTGGTGGAGGCGGCCATGCGGCCGAAGTCGTCTTTTTCCGGGGTGACATCAAGCACCACCGTGTCGCCGATCTGGGCGTCCTCAGCCACCTGCTGCACTTCCGCCAGGGCGATCTGGTGGTCTTCGCTCTCCACCTCCTCGACGATGATCTTGCTTGCCAGCACGCGGTAACCCTCCTCATCGAGGTCGAGGGCGACGTCGAAGTTGCTGAAATAATCTTCTTCGAAGGGGTCTTCGCTGATGCCCAGGTAGAGGGTGCGCCGGTAACGCTCGTAGCCCTTGAGCAGGGCCTCGCGCAGGGCGGCCTCCACCACATCGCTGGACAACTTCTTCTCTTCGCTGATGTCCTCGATCAGGTTCTGCAGACCGGGGAGAAGAACGAGCGCCATCGGGTCAGGGGGGAAAAGGGGTGTCGAACGGTTGGGGCGGGGGCGTCAGCCATCGCCGGTGGAGCTGAGGCGGACCGCGATCACCTCGGAGCGGGCGATGCGGCTGCGGCGACCGCGGACATTGAGGTGCACAGCCAGCTCGTCGCGCTCCAGCAGCAGGCCCTCACTGGGGTGTTCGCTGCCTTCAGCATCGCGGACGGTCACAACAACGGGGAAGCCGCGAAAGCTGCGGAAATCCCGGTCGTCGCGCAGCTCCTCGGGGACCCCAGGGCTGCTGACCTCGAGCACGTAGGGCTGATCGAGCAGATTCGAGCTTTCCAGCGCCTCGCCCAACAGGCCGCTGAAGCGGGCGCAGTCGTCGAGGCTGACGTCGCCGCCACCGGCTGGCCGCAGTTGCACCAGCACGGTCATGGGCACCCGATGGGTCTGCACCTCCAGGCCGCAAAGATCGAACCCAGCCTCGGCCGCCAATGGGCGGACCAAGAGCTCGAGATCGTCGTGAAGCGGATGGGGCAAGGGAAGAACGAGGCGGGTCGGGCGGCCCGACCGGCTGCAGTGACCTGCCCCTGGTGCGGACCGAAGCCCACACAAAAAGGTGATGCCCGCCGGGCACTCCGACAACCTACGTGATCAAGGGGCGCTCAGATCGACGGAGGGGGGCTCGGCGTAGTAGTCGCTGTCAGACACTTCCCCCCGCTGGGCTGGATTCTGGTTGAGGCACTGGCCGCATTGCTCGGGAGACTTGAGGAATTGGCAGACCCGAGCCCAGAGTTTGGCCCGGCTGGCCGGCGGCCCCAGGCTGAACAGCACCTGATCGTTCCCGCCCACCATGCCCAGAATCTCCACTTGGCAAAGGCTGCAGCGCATGCGTGCGCCGGGGGGGATCACGGCCATGGGGGGCTGGTCGGGTTGCGGCAACTTAAAGCCATTCAGCGATGCTGAGCGCTGGAGGTGACCTTTGCCTAGCGTCCTGTCATGCGCAACGATCCTTCCCGGGCCTGGGGCCGGGCTCTGCTGCTGAGCCTGCTGCTGATTCAGCTGCTGGGCGGGCCCCTCCTGGTTCGACCAGCCGCCGCCATTGAACTGAACGGCGCTGCATCGAACGGTCCCGGTCCCAGCGCTGCCCCATGGACCACCAGCCCCGACCTGCTGCCAGGCGGCCATAGCTTCGTGGCTGCGGCCGTGCGCCAGGTGGGTCCGGCGGTGGTCCGCATCGACACCGAACGCACGGTGCCCCAGGCCAGCTTCGATCCGGGCTTCAGCGACCCACTGCTGCGGGATTTCTTCGGTGATCCCTCCGGCGGCGCCCGGGAGCTGGGCCAGGGCTCAGGGGTGGTGATCGACGCCCATGGGCTGGTGCTCACCAATGCCCATGTGGTGGACCGGGCCGAGGCGGTGCAGGTGACCCTTGCCGACGGCCGCCAGCTCGATGGCACCGTGTTGGGCGCCGATCAGGTCACCGATCTGGCGGTGGTGCGCATTCCCGAGTTGGAGGGCCTTCGGGCGGCACCCCTCGGTGATTCCGAAGCCCTTGATGTTGGCGATTGGGCCATCGCCCTGGGCAATCCCTACGGCCTGGAGCGCACGGTCACTCTGGGCATCGTCAGCAGCCTGCACCGCAACATCAACAGTCTGGGCTTTTCCGACAAGCGACTCGAACTGATCCAGACCGACGCCGCCATCAACCCGGGCAATTCCGGTGGTCCGTTGATCAACGCCTTCGGAGAGGTGATCGGCATCAACACGCTGGTGCGGGCTGGTCCAGGCGCTGGACTGGGTTTCGCGATCCCGATCAACCTGGCCAAGGGGGTGGCCCAGCAGCTGAGCACCGGCAGCGCCGTGGTGCATCCCTATCTGGGGCTGCAGTTGGTGCCACTCACGGCCCGCCGCGCCCGCTCCAACAACGAGGACCCCAATGCGCTGCTGCGGTTGCCTGAGCGGGATGGAGCGCTGGTGCAGAGGGTGCTGCAGGACAGCCCGGCCGAGGCGGCTGGACTGCGCCGCGGGGATCTGGTGGTGGCGGTGGCCGATCGGCCGATCGGCGATCCAGCCGCCCTGCTGCTGGCGGTGGAGGCGTCGAAGGTGGGGGTGGGACTCCCCCTGACGGTGATCCGAGGTGAAACCGAACTGAAGCTTTCGATCCGGCCGGCAGCGCTGCCCCAGGCCGGCTGAGGCCAGTCCTCAGCTGGGGCTGCCGGCCTCCTCGAGGACACCGCCTCGAGGCGTCCAACTGGCCTGCCGAGCTGCTGGACAGGGATTTCGTCAAGGAGTCTCTGGATGCCCTTGCTACGGTCACGGGCCCCATGAAACGGCGTGATGTCTGATCTCCAGGACCGTATGAAGGCGGCGGTGGCCCGCGCGGCTGTGGAGCAGATCGAGGACGGCATGGTGCTGGGGCTGGGTTCCGGCTCCACCGCCGCGCTGATGATCAAGGAATTGGGAGCGAAGCTGCAGAGGGGCGAGCTGCTCGACATCACCGGCGTCACCACCTCGTTTCAGGGGGAGGTGCTGGCGGTCGAGCTGGGCATCCCGCTCAAGAGCCTCAATGCGATCGAGCGCATCGACCTGGCCATTGACGGTGCCGACGAAGTGGACCCGGCCTTCCAGCTGATCAAGGGAGGCGGCGCCTGCCACGTGCAGGAGAAGTTGGTGGCCCGCCGGGCCGAGCGCTTCGTGGTGGTGGTGGATGCCTCCAAGCTTGTGGAGCGCCTCAATCTGGCCTTCCTCCTGCCCGTGGAGGTTCTGCCCGGTGCCTGGCGGCAGGTGCAGGCGGAACTGGCTGAGCTGGGGGGCAACGCTGAACTGCGCATGGCCGTGCGCAAGGCGGGCCCTGTGGTCACCGACCAGGGCAACCTGGTGCTGGATGTGCGCTTCGCCGGCGGCATCGCTGATCCGCTGGCCCTGGAGGCCACGATCAACAACCTGCCCGGTGTGCTTGAGAACGGCCTGTTCGTGAACCTCACCGACCAGGTGCTGGTCGGTGATCTGGTCGACGGTGTGCCTGGTGTGCGGGATCTGCTCCGCCGCTAAGGCCTCGAGCTCAAGGGCCTCAGTCCAGCCGAAGGCGCACGGATTCGGCATGGCTGTGGAGCCCCTCGCTGTCGGCCAGGGCGATCACGGCTCCGCCCGTGGCCTCCAGCGCCTGGCGGTTGAACTGGATCAGGCTGGTGTGGCGCAGAAAGGTTTCCACGCTTAGGGCCCCGGCGAAGCGGGCCGTACCAGCGGTGGGCAAGGTGTGGTTGGGGCCGGCCAGGTAGTCCCCGACTGCCTCCGGGCTCCAGGCCCCCAGAAAGATGGCGCCGGCGTGCTGGATGCGGCCCGCCAGGGGTTCAGGGCGTTCCACCAGCAGTTCCAGATGTTCGGGGGCGAAGCGGTCGCTGAGCTGGGCCGCGGCCTCCAGCGACGGGCAGAGCACGATCAGCCCCCAGTTGTTGAGGGCGGTCCGGCAGAGCTCGGCGCGGGGATGGCCCTGCAATTGCTCAGCGAGCGCCAACGGCACGGCTTCGGCCAGATCCAGGCTGGTGGTGAGCAGGATCGCGGCCGCCAGGGGATCGTGTTCCGCCTGGGCCAGCAGGTCGGCGGCCACCTGGTCGGCGCGGGCGCTCTGGTCAGCGATCACCAGCACCTCGCTGGGGCCCGCCAGCGAATCGATCCCCACCGTGCCGTAGACGGCTTTTTTGGCCAGGGTGACGTAGAGGTTGCCCGGGCCGCTGATCACATCCACCCGGGGCACCGACTCGGTGCCGTAGGCCAGGGCGCCGATGGCCTGGGCCCCCCCCACCCGGTAGATCTCCTCGACGCCGGCCAGATGGGCCGCCGCCAGCACGGTGCCGTTGACCCGGCCTTCAGGCCCGGGTGGGGTCACCATCACCAGCCGTTTGACCCCAGCCACCTTGGCGGGCACGGCATTCATCAAGACGGTGCTGGGGTAGGAGGCACGCCCCCCGGGCACGTAAATGCCAGCTCGCTCAACAGCCCGCCAGCGGCGCCCCAGGCGCTCTCCGTGAACACCTTTGACCTCCAGGTCTCGGGGCTTCTGGCGCTGGTGGAAATCGAGGATGCGCCGGTGGGCCAGGCCCAGGGCGGATTGCAGATCCTCCGGGCAGGCTTCCCAGGCCCGCTGGATCGTTTCGGCATGAATTCGCAGGGGATCGGGCCTGATTCCATCGAAACGCTCGCTGAGCTCCAGCAGAGCGGAGTCGCCTCCAGCACGCACCTGCTCGAGAATCGCCTCGACCCGGCGCGCCGCCTCCTGGCTCTGGCTGCCAGTGGTGCGCTGGGCGATCACCTCGAGCCGCATGGCGGCTGCCTCCTGATCGTCGAGGCGAGTGATCGCCAGGGGGCCGGCGGAGGGGGCGGAAGGGATCAGGGAGCTGGCGGCCACGGTCCCCTCAGCGAATGAGCAGCAACCAAGGCTAGATCCAAGGGGGGGAGGGGGAGGAGTGGGCGGTAAGATCTCCTTTTGCACCGTCAGCGCCAAACCGCCTGTGGCCAATAACACCTCTTCGAAGAAGCGCATCCTGATCGCCGAGCGCAACCGGCTTCAGAACCGCACCTACAAATCCGCCGTGCGCACGCTGATCAAGCGCACGATCACCGCCGCAGGCGCCTACAGCCAGGAGCCCGACGCCACCGCCAAGGAGGCCGTGCAGACCAGCCTCAAGGCGGCCTTCAGCAAGATCGACAAGGCGGTCAAGGTGGGTGTGCTGCATCGCAACACCGGCGCCAACCACAAATCCCGTCTGAGCGCGGTGGTCAAGAAGGCCATCGAGCCTGCCGCTGCCCAGGCCTGAGCCCATGGCGGCCCAGTTGGGGGAACATCCCAAGACTCAGCTGGCCCCACCGTTGCTCGTGGACAGCCATTGCCACATTGTTTTTCGTCAATTTGACGAAGACCTGGAGGCGGTGGCCCAGCGTTGGCGCGAGGCGGGTGTGGCGGCCTTGCTGCATGCCTGTGTGGAGCCGGCGGAAATTCCAGCGATCCGGGCCCTGGCCGATCGCTTTCCCGAACTCCGCTATTCGGTGGGGGTTCACCCGCTTGACACCCAGCACTGGCAGGACGACACAGCGCAGGTGCTGCGTCAGGCCGCCCTCGATGACCAACGGGTGGTCGCCATCGGCGAGCTTGGGCTGGATCTCTATCGCGACACCAACCTCGAGCAGCAGCTGGCGGTGCTTGGTCCCCAGCTGGATCTGGCCGTGGAGTTGGATCTGCCGGTGATCATCCACTGCCGCGACGCCGCCGCGGCGATGCTCGAGCTGCTGCGCCGCAGGCGCGCAGACGGCACCTGCCCTCGGGGTGTGATGCATTGCTGGGGCGGCACCCCCGAAGAGATGGAGGGTTTTCTGGAGCTGGGCCTGTTCATCAGCTTCAGTGGCACGGTCACCTTCTCCAAAGCGGAAGACACCCACGCCTGCGCCCGCCTGGTACCCGCGGAGCGTTACCTGATCGAGACCGATTGCCCGTTCCTGGCCCCGGTGCCACGGCGGGGCAAACGCAACGAGCCTGCCTTCGTGGTTTCCGTGGCGGCGCGGATGGCTGAGCTGCGAGGCGAAAGCCTTGATCAGGTGGCCCGCACCAGCACGGCCAACGCCCACAGGCTCTTCAACCTGCCGGTGGCCAGTGTATGATGATTTATTGGCTTGGCAGCGAAATCGTCATTCGATCGTGCTCCTGCCTCCCGAAAGCGTCCACCACCATCACCGGTGCATTGTCGTCGTCGGCAGTTCTGATCCGAGCTCTCTAGGCATCGCCGCGCATCAGCCGTCCCTTAGCGGGGGCGGCTGTTCGCGTGGGAGCTCCAAGCCAAAACCCCTTTGAACCCGTTCCTGCAGGACCCCGCATGAGTAGCGCGATCCAGGTCGCCAAGACCGCTACGTATCTCCCCGATCTGGTTGAGGTGCAGCGGGCAAGCTTCAAATGGTTCCTGGAAAAGGGGCTGATCGAGGAGCTCGAGAGCTTCTCGCCCATCACCGATTACACCGGCAAGCTTGAGCTGCACTTCATTGGCAGCGAATACCGCCTCAAGCGTCCTCGCCACGATGTGGAAGAGGCCAAGCGGCGTGATGCCACCTTCGCCTCGCAGATGTATGTCACCTGCCGCCTTGTCAACAAGGAGACCGGTGAGATCAAAGAGCAGGAGGTTTTCATCGGCGAACTGCCCCTGATGACCGAGCGCGGCACCTTCATCATCAACGGTGCCGAGCGCGTGATCGTGAACCAGATCGTGCGCAGTCCAGGTGTCTATTTCAAGGACGACCAAGACAAGAACGGCCGCAAGACCTTCAACGCCAGCCTGATTCCCAACCGGGGCGCCTGGCTGAAGTTCGAGACCGACAAGAACGATCTGCTGCATGTGAGGGTCGACAAAACCCGAAAGATCAACGCCCATGTGCTGATGCGGGCCATCGGCCTTTCTGACAACGACGTTCTCGACAAGCTGAGGCACCCCGAGTACTACCGCAAGTCGATCGAGGCCGCCAACGACGAGGGCATCTCCTCCGAGGAACAGGCCCTCCTGGAGCTTTACAAGAAGCTGCGTCCGGGTGAACCGCCCTCGGTGAGCGGAGGCCAACAGCTGCTGCATAGCCGCTTCTTTGATCCCAAGCGCTACGACCTCGGCCGCGTGGGCCGCTACAAGATCAACAAGAAGCTCAGGCTCACGATCCCCGACGCGGTGCGCACCCTCACCGCCGAGGACGTGCTCTCAACGATCGATTATCTGATCAACCTCGAACTCGATGTCGGCGGCGCCAGCCTCGATGACATCGACCACCTCGGCAATCGCCGGGTGCGCTCGGTGGGCGAATTGCTTCAGAACCAGGTGCGGGTGGGCCTCAACCGCCTGGAGCGGATCATCAAGGAGCGCATGACCGTTGGTGAGACCGAATCGCTCACCCCTGCCCAGTTGGTGAACCCCAAACCCCTGGTGGCGGCGATCAAGGAGTTCTTCGGCTCCAGCCAGCTCAGCCAGTTCATGGATCAGACGAATCCCCTGGCCGAACTGACCCACAAGCGCCGCATCAGCGCCCTCGGCCCAGGCGGCCTCACCCGGGAGCGGGCTGGTTTCGCCGTGCGCGACATCCATCCCTCCCACTACGGCCGCATCTGCCCGATCGAGACACCTGAGGGCCCCAACGCCGGTCTGATCGGTTCGCTCGCCACCCACGCCCGGGTCAACGAGTACGGCTTCATCGAAACCCCTTTCTGGCGGGTCGAAGACGGGATCGTCATCAAGCAGGGCGATCCGATCTACCTTTCCGCCGACCTCGAGGACGAGTGCCGCGTCGCACCGGGTGATGTGCCCACCGACTCCACCAGCCGGATCACCTCCGAGCTGGTGCCCGTGCGCTATCGCCAGGACTTTGAGAAAGTGCCCCCTGAACAGGTGGACTACGTCCAGCTTTCACCGGTGCAGGTGATCTCGGTGGCCACCTCCTTGATCCCCTTCCTCGAGCACGACGACGCCAACCGCGCCCTGATGGGGTCCAACATGCAGCGCCAGGCGGTGCCGTTGCTGCGCCCCGAGCGGCCCCTGGTGGGAACGGGTCTGGAAACCCAGGTGGCCCGTGACTCGGGCATGGTGCCGATCACCACGGTCAACGGCACGGTCACGTTTGTGGACGCCACCGCGATCGTGATCCGTGATGAGCAGGGGTTGGACCACATCCACCACCTGCAGAAGTACCAGCGCTCCAACCAGGACACCTGCTTGAACCAGCGCCCGATCGTCAAGCAGGGGGATCCGGTGATCGCCGGGCAGGTGCTGGCCGATGGATCCGCCTGTGAAGGCGGTGAAATCGCCCTTGGCCAGAACGTGCTGATCGCCTACATGCCCTGGGAGGGTTACAACTACGAAGACGCGATCCTGGTGAGCGAACGCCTCGTCCAGGATGACCTCTACACCTCGGTGCACATCGAGAAGTACGAGATCGAGGCCCGTCAGACCAAGCTCGGCCCCGAGGAGATCACCCGGGAAATTCCGAACGTGGCCGAGGAGAGCCTGGGCCACCTCGATGAGATGGGCATCATCCGCATCGGCGCCTACGTCGAGTCGGGCGACATCCTCGTGGGCAAGGTTACGCCGAAGGGCGAATCCGACCAGCCCCCGGAAGAGAAGCTGCTGCGCGCCATCTTCGGTGAGAAGGCCCGCGACGTGCGCGACAACTCCCTGCGGGTGCCGAGCACCGAGCGCGGCCGGGTCGTCGACGTGCGGATCTACACCCGCGAACAGGGCGATGAACTACCCCCGGGCGCGAACATGGTGGTGCGGGTCTACGTGGCCCAGCGGCGCAAGATCCAGGTGGGCGACAAGATGGCCGGCCGCCACGGCAACAAGGGCATCATCAGCCGCATTCTTCCCCGCGAAGACATGCCCTATCTGCCCGATGGCACCCCGATCGACATCGTGCTCAATCCCCTGGGCGTTCCCAGCCGGATGAACGTGGGCCAGGTGTTCGAGTGCCTGATGGGTTGGGCCGCCTCCCACCTCAATGCCCGGGTGAAGGTGGTGCCGTTCGATGAGATGCACGGCGCCGAAAAATCCAAGGAAACCGTGCAGGCGTTCCTCGAGGCCGCCCGCAATCAACCTGGAAAAGACTGGGTCTACAACCCCGACAACCCCGGCAAGATCCAACTGGTCGACGGACGCACCGGCGAACCGTTCGATCAACCGGTCACGGTGGGCTACGCCCACATCCTCAAGCTGGTGCACCTTGTCGACGACAAGATCCACGCCCGCTCCACCGGCCCTTACTCCCTGGTCACCCAGCAGCCCCTGGGTGGCAAGGCCCAGCAGGGCGGTCAGCGGCTTGGGGAGATGGAGGTCTGGGCCCTGGAGGCCTATGGCGCCGCGTACACCCTTCAGGAACTGCTCACCGTCAAATCCGACGACATGCAGGGCCGCAACGAAGCGCTCAACGCGATCGTCAAGGGCAAGCCCATCCCCCGCCCCGGTACGCCGGAGTCGTTCAAGGTGCTGATGCGCGAGCTGCAGTCCCTGGGCCTCGACATCGCGGTCTACACCGACGCTGGTGAGGAGGTCGATCTGATGCAGGACGTCAACCCCCGTCGCAGCACCCCGAATCGCCCCACCTACGAATCGCTCGGTGTCGCCGATTTCGATGACGACTGATCCCTGACTGATCGGGGAAGGTGCCTGGCGCACCTTCCCCTGGATCCCACTGATACGTCCTACCTCCGCGCGCTCTCCGGCCATGACCAACAGCAATTCACGCATCGAGAACCACTTCGATTACGTCAAGATCACGCTCGCCTCGCCCGAGCGGATCATGCAGTGGGGGCAGCGCACCCTGCCGAACGGTCAGGTGGTGGGCGAGGTGACCAAGCCGGAAACCATCAATTACCGCACCCTCAAGCCCGAGATGGACGGGCTCTTCTGCGAGAAGATCTTCGGTCCCTCGAAGGACTGGGAATGCCACTGCGGCAAGTACAAGCGTGTCCGTCACAGGGGCATCGTCTGTGAACGCTGCGGAGTGGAGGTCACCGAGAGCCGGGTGCGTCGCCACCGGATGGGCTTCATCAAGCTCGCCGCCCCGGTGTCCCATGTCTGGTACCTCAAGGGGATCCCCAGCTACGTGGCGATCCTGCTTGACATGCCCTTGAGGGATGTTGAGCAGATCGTCTACTTCAACTGCTACGTGGTGCTCGAGAAGGGCGACCACAAAGATCTCACCTACAAGCAGCTGCTCACCGAAGACGAGTGGCTGGAGATCGAAGACCAGATCTACGCCGAGGATTCCGAGATCGAGAATGAGCCTGAGGTGGGCATTGGCGCCGAGGCGCTCAAGCGCTTGCTCGACGACCTCAACCTTCCCGAAATCGCCGAACAACTGCGCGAGGAGATCAGCGGCAGCAAGGGCCAGAAGCGGGCCAAACTGATCAAACGTCTGCGGGTGATCGACAACTTCATCGCCACTGGGGCCAAGCCCGAGTGGATGGTGCTGGATGTGATCCCGGTGATCCCCCCCGACCTGCGCCCGATGGTGCAGCTTGATGGTGGCCGCTTCGCCACCAGTGATCTGAATGATCTCTACCGGCGGGTGATCAACCGCAACAACCGTCTGGCGCGGCTGCAGGAAATCCTCGCTCCAGAAATCATCGTCCGCAACGAGAAGCGGATGTTGCAGGAGGCCGTCGATGCCCTGATCGACAACGGTCGCCGCGGCCGCACCGTGGTGGGCGCCAACAACCGTCCGCTCAAATCACTCAGCGACATCATTGAGGGCAAGCAGGGCCGCTTCCGTCAGAACCTTCTGGGCAAGCGGGTCGACTACTCCGGTCGTTCCGTGATCGTGGTGGGTCCCAAGCTCAAGATGCACCAGTGCGGTCTGCCCAAGGAGATGGCGATCGAGCTGTTCCAGCCGTTCGTGATTCATCGCCTGATCCGCCAGAACATCGTCAACAACATCAAGGCGGCCAAGAAACTGATCCAGCGCGCTGACGATGAGGTGATGCAGGTGCTCCAGGAGGTGATCGAGGGTCACCCGATTCTTCTGAACCGGGCGCCTACCCTGCACCGCCTCGGCATTCAGGCGTTCGAACCCAAATTGGTGGACGGCCGGGCCATCCAGCTGCATCCACTGGTCTGCCCGGCCTTCAACGCCGACTTCGACGGTGACCAGATGGCCGTGCACGTGCCCCTGGCGATCGAGGCCCAGACCGAGGCCCGCATGCTGATGCTGGCCAGCAACAACATTCTTTCGCCCGCCACCGGCGAGCCGATCATCACGCCCTCCCAGGACATGGTGCTTGGTTCCTACTACCTCACGGCTGTGGAGCCAGGCGCCAGCAAGCCTGCCTTCGGCGACCGCCGCCTCACCTTCGCCGGCCTCAGCGATGTGATCAGCGCCTTCGATGAGAAGCACCTCGTTCTGCATGATTGGGTGTGGGTGCGTTTCAGCGGTGAGGTCGACGACGACGACGAAGGCGATGCACCGATCAAGGAGGAGACCCTCAGCGATGGCACCCGCATCGAACAGTGGAGGTATCGCCGCGACCGCTTTGACGAAGACGGCGCCCTGATCAGCCGCTACCTGCTCACCACCGTGGGACGAGTGGTCATGAACAACACGATCATTTCCGCCGTGGCCGCCACCTGAGCTCCGGGCTGAATCGAATCCTCAACGCCTGCTCCATCCGCTTCCCCCTCCGCGCCCAGTCATGACCACCACCCCCGCCAAGAAGACGTCCAGAAAGGCTGCCAAGGCCATCGAGCCGGTCGTGGAAGCCCCGGTGTTGGGTGCCTCCGCGCCGCTCAGCAAGGCGGCTCCTCCGTTCCGCAACCGGGTGATCGACAAGAAGGCCCTGCGCAACCTGGTGGCCTGGGCGTACAAGAACCACGGCACGGCGGCCACCGCCTCGATGGCCGATGAGCTCAAGGATCTCGGCTTCCACTACGCCACCCAGGCGGCGGTGTCGATTTCCGTCGACGACCTGCGCATCCCCAGCGACAAGCCCGCCCTGCTGCGGGAAGCAGAGGAGCAGATCACGGCCACCGAGGAGCGCTACCGGCTGGGGGAAATCACTGAGGTGGAGCGCCACACCAAGGTGATCGACACCTGGACCGAAACCAACGAACGGCTGGTGGAGGCCGTGCGCAGGAACTTCAACGAGAACGATCCGCTCAATTCGGTCTGGATGATGGCCAACTCCGGCGCCCGGGGGAACATGTCCCAGGTGCGTCAGCTGGTGGGCATGCGTGGCCTGATGGCCAACCCCCAGGGGGAGATCATCGACCTTCCGATCCGCACCAATTTCCGTGAGGGCCTCACGGTCACCGAGTACGTGATCTCTTCGTACGGAGCACGCAAGGGTCTCGTCGATACCGCCCTGCGCACGGCCGATTCCGGTTACCTCACCCGCCGTCTAGTGGACGTCGCCCAGGACGTGATCGTGCGTGAGGACGACTGCGGCACCACCCGCTGCATCCCCATCGATGCCGACGACAAGGGCAAGTACGCCGCCAAGCTGGTGGGTCGCTTGGCAGCCGAGCCCGTTCTCGATGCCAATGGCGAGGTCCTGGTGGCCCGCGATGGCGAGATCGATCCGCCCCTCTCCCGCCGCATCGAGGCCGCCGGGGTACGCACTGTGAAAGTGCGCTCGCCGCTCACCTGTGAAGCCGCCCGTTCGGTCTGCCGCAAGTGCTACGGCTGGGCCCTGGCCCACAACCAACTCGTCGATCTCGGCGAAGCCGTCGGCATCGTCGCCGCCCAGTCCATCGGTGAGCCGGGCACCCAGCTCACCATGCGCACCTTCCACACCGGTGGTGTGTCCACGGCCGAAAGTGGCGTGGTGCGCTCTCTGGTGGAGGGCACGATTGAATTCGGCAGCAAGGCACGGGTGCGCCCGTTCCGCACTCCCCATGGTGTGGAGGCCCAGATCGCCGAGCTCGATTTCACCCTGCAGGTCAAGCCCAGCGGCAAGGGCAAGGTGCAGAAGCTGGACATCACCAGCGGTTCCATCCTGTTCGTCGCCGACGGTCAGACCCTTCCCGCTGACACGATCCTGGCCCAGATCTCCGCCGGTGCCACCACCAAGAAAAGCGTCGAGAAGGCCAGCAAGGATGTGATCTGCGACCTGGCCGGCCAGGTGCGCTACGAGGAAGTGATCCAGCCCAGGGAGGTCACCGACCGGCAGGGCAACATCACCCTCAAGGCCCAGCGCCTCGGGCGGCTCTGGGTGCTCAGCGGCGATGTCTACAACCTTCCCCCCAACGCCCAGCCCGTGGTGCCTGGCACCCAACCGGTCAAGACCGGCGATGTGCTCGCCGAGAGCCGCCTGGTGAGTGAGTACGGCGGTGCCGTGCGGCTGCGGGAGTCCACCGGTGATTCAAGGGAGGTGCAGATCGTCACCGCCAGCCTCACCCTCAAGGATTGCAAGTTGCTGGGTGAATCCACCCACTCCGGAGAGACCTGGCACCTCGAGGGCAAGGACAGCATCCGCTACCTGCTCAAGACCCGGCCGGGCAGCAAGATCAGCGGTGGCGAGGTGATCGCCGAGCTCGCCGACGATCGTTTCCGCACCAGCACCGGCGGCATGGTCAAGTTCGCGCCCGGGCTTTCGATCAAAAAAGCCCGCTCCGCCAAGAACGGCTACGAGGTGAACAAGGGTGGCACCCTGCTGTGGATCCCCCAGGAAACCCATGAGATCAACAAAGACATCTCCCTGTTGATGATCGAGGACGGCCAGTGGATCGAGGCTGGCACCGAAGTGGTCAAAGACATCTTCAGCCAGACCGCTGGCATCGTCACGGTCACCCAGAAGAACGACATCCTCAGGGAGATCATCGTCCGCTCCGGCAAGCTGCATCTGATCTCCGACAGCAAAGTGCTCTCCCGCTATGGCGGTGACGGCAAGATGGTCAATCCAGGCGACGAAATTGCCCCAGGCCTCAAGGCCGAGGCAATGCTGTTCGTCGAGGCGGTTGACACCACCGAAGGCGGCGCGCTGCTGTTGCGGCCGGTGGAGGAATACGCCATTCCCGATGAGGCTCATCTGCCCGAGTTGGCCACCATCAAACAGAACGGCGGCCCAACCCTGGGCCTCAAGGCCGTGCAGCGACTCACTTACAAGGACGGGGAACTGATCAAGTCGGTGGACAGCATCGAGTTGCTGCGCACCCAGCTGATCCTGGAAACCCACGACACCACTCCCCAGATGACGGTGGACGTGGAATCGGTGCCCGACAAGCGCGCAAAAACGATCGAACGGTTGCAGCTGGTGATCCTGGAATCCCTGCTGGTTCGCCGTGACACCCTCTCCGACGCCAGCCACGGTTCCACCCACACGGAGCTGCAGGTGGAGGACGGCATCGCCGTCAAGAGCGGTGATGTGGTGGCCACCACCCAGATTCTCTGCAAGGAGGATGGGGTCGTGCAGCTGCCCGATCTTGTCGAGGGCGAACCGATCCGCCGGCTGATCGTGGAGCGCGCCGGCGACACCAAGCCCATCGAACTGGGCTCCGCCAAAGCCAGTGTCAGCCTCGGCCAGCGGGTCGTTGACGGCGATGAACTCGCCCCGGGTGTCCTGGCCGGCCATTGCGGCGAAGTGGAGGCCATCGACGGCAGCGCGGTCACCCTGCGCTTGGGCCGTCCCTACATGGTTTCGCCCGATTCGGTGCTGCACGTGCGCGACGGGGAGCTGGTGCAGCGCGGTGACGCCCTTGCCCTGCTCGTGTTCGAGCGCCAGAAGACCGGTGACATCGTGCAGGGTCTGCCCCGGATCGAAGAGCTGCTGGAGGCTCGCCGTCCGCGGGAATCAGCGATCCTCTGCCGCAAGGCCGGCACGGTCCAGATCAAGCTCGGCGACGACGACGACTCGGTCACCGTTTCGGTGATTGAGCAGGACGACATGATCACCGATTACCCGATCCTGCTCGGTCGCAACGTGATGGTCAGCGATGGCCAGCAGGTCACCGCCGGTGAATTTCTCACCGATGGCCCGGTCAACCCCCACGAGCTGCTCGATTGCTACTTCGAGGATCTCCGCTCGCGCAACCCCGCCCTAGACGCGGCCCAGGTGGCGATCTCCCATCTGCAGTTCCGCCTGGTGCAGGAGGTGCAGAACGTCTACAAATCCCAGGGCGTCACCATCGATGACAAGCACATCGAGGTGATCGTGCGCCAGATGACCAGCAAGGTGCGCATCGAAGATGCGGGCGACACCACCCTGTTGCCCGGCGAGCTGATCGAGTTGCGTCAGGTGGAGCAGGTCAATGGCGCCATGGCGATCACCGGCGGTGCTCCCGCCGAGTTCACCCCTGTGCTGCTGGGCATCACCAAGGCCTCGCTCAACACCGACAGCTTCATCTCGGCGGCTTCGTTCCAGGAAACCACCCGGGTGCTGACCGAAGCGGCGATCGAGGGCAAGAGCGACTGGCTGCGGGGTCTCAAGGAGAACGTGATCATCGGTCGCCTGATTCCCGCCGGTACCGGTTTCAGCGGCTTCGAAGAGGAGCTGCGGGCCGAGGCGGGCCCCCACCCCGACATCCTCGATGAGGATTCCTCGGGCTACCGACGCATCCAGAACCTGCGGCCGGATTACACCGTCGAGATCCCAGCGGCCCCCTCGGTGGCCTCCCAGGCGGTGCTCGACGACCCCTCCGACGAGGATCTGGAGGCCACCCGCAGCCGCCATGGCATCGAAGCGGCGGCCAGCAACTTCGCCGCTTTTGCCCGTCCCGCCGTGGATGAGGGCCTCGAAGAGGTGCAGATTGCCGATCCCGAGGCGATCGAAGGGCTCCAGGAGGAAGGGCTGCTCAGCGAGGAGTGAGCTCCAACCCCCATCCGCGTCCATCCCTGGCCGTTCGCTTCAATGGAGTGAGCGGCCTTCACTTTGTTCGACCCGTTCAGCGCCGATGACCCTGCCCGTACCGACGCGCGTTCCCCAGCGCCGCCTGCCCCGTTTCGGCTTCCACCTCCACACCGAGCGGCTCAACGGTCGGCTGGCGATGCTCGGCTTCGTCGCTTTGCTGGCTGTGGAGTACAAGCTCGGCCACGGGCTGTTGGCATGGCCCTGAGTGGGCCCCCCGGGTTGACCAGAGGGGCGCTGCCACATCTGCTTGGTCTGGGGCCGGAAGCGCTTGAAGCGTGGGCGGTGGCCGAGGGCCAGCCCGCCTTCCGTGGCCGCCAGCTCCACGATTGGATCTACGCCAAGGGGGCAAGAACACTGGAGGCGATCACGGTGCTGCCGAAGGCCTGGCGTGAGCAGCTTGCCAAGCGCGAACAGGATCTGGAGCGCGGCTCAGATCGCCTGCACGGTGGTTCTGGCCTGATAGGCCGCTCCAGCGAACTTCAGCGCAGCGTCGCCCGCGATGGCACCATCAAGCTGCTGCTCGCCACCGCTGATGGCCTCAGCCTCGAGACGGTGGGCATCCCCGCCGATGATCGGCTCACGGTCTGCGTCAGCAGCCAGGTGGGCTGCCCCATGGCTTGCCTTTTCTGCGCCACCGGCAAGCAGGGACTGCAGCGCTCGCTGGCGGTGCACGAGATCGTTGATCAGGTGCTGAGCGTGCGCGAGGTGATGGATCAGCGCCCCAGCCATGTGGTGTTCATGGGAATGGGCGAGCCGCTGCTCAATGTCGAGGCGGTCCTGGGGGCGGTGCAGTCGCTGTGCCGGGATCTGGGCATGGCCCAGCGCCAGATCACGATCAGCACCGTGGGCATGCCCGGGGCCCTGCCCCACCTGGCCGAGCGGGCCCTGGCGGTCCTGGGGCGGGCCCAGTTCACCCTCGCGGTGAGCCTCCATGCTCCGGACCAGGCCCTGCGGGAGGAATTGATTCCCACCGCTCGGGCCTATCCGATCGAGACCTTGCTCGAGGACTGCCGCCGCTACGTGGCGATCACCGGCCGGCGGGTGAGCTTCGAATACATCCTGCTCGGAGGCGTCAACGACCAGCCCCGCCACGCCGATGCCCTGGCCCAGCGGCTGCGGGGCTTCCAGAGCCATGTGAACCTGATCGCCTACAACCCGATCGAGGAGGAAGAGTTCCAGCGGCCATCTCCGCAGCGGGTGCAGGCGTTCAAGGCCGTGCTCGAGCGCCGTCACGTGGCCGTGAGCGTGCGCGCCAGTCGCGGCCTCGATGCCGATGCGGCCTGCGGGCAGTTGCGAAGGCGGGTGCAGGGGGCCGGCCAGGCCTGAGGGGCCGGCCCCGGATCGAACGGGTGCGGACCAGCCATCAGGGCACGCGAAGAAGGGGCTGATCGACCTGCGCTTTCCCGCCCCGCGCCGGCGTCATGCCTGATCGTGAGTTGGATCGAAGGCGCCGCGGGCCCCGGCCTCGTGCCAAGGGGTGACGATCGTCATCAGCAGAAAAGCCGGTACGGCCGCAGCGGCGGTTAGCAGGAAGAAGTGCTCCCAGCCCACCAGCTTCACCAGTAGTCCCGAGGGCGCAGCGAGCACCTTGCTGCTGATGGCGTACACACCTGAAAACACGGCGTATTGGGTCGCGGAGTAGCGCGGATTGCACAGGCTCATCAGCAGGGCCACGAAGGCTGTGCCAACCAGGCCGCTGGAGAGGTTCTCCAGCAGCACCGCGGCGGCCACCCCCGGCATTGAGGGGGTGCCGCGGGCCACCAGCCAGTAGGCGAGATTCCCAGCGGCTCCGGCGATCCCGAAGACCCACAAGCTGCGGTTCATCCCCAACCGGCCGAACAGGGTCCCCCCCAGGATCACTCCCACCATCGTGGCCAGGATGCCCAGAGCCGATTTGATCAGGCCGATCTGTCCTTCCTTGAGCCCCTCCGCCACCAGAAAGGGGCCGCTCATCGGTGCCAGCAGACCATCGGGCAGGCGGTAGAGCAGCACCAGGGCCAGCACTTGCACGGCCCGTCGTCCACCCGTGCGGGCGAGGAACTCGCGCACCGGCCCCACCACCGCCTGGCGCAGGCTGTGCACCGGATCATGCAGGGGGACCAGCTTCGGCGCCGCCAGGGTGCAGGGCACGAGCAGCAGCATCAGAACCCCGGCCGCCAGGAAGGCCAGTGGGTAGCCGGCGCCGCCGGCGATCATAAGCGCGCCGCTGCCCAGAACAAGGGTGCCACCACGGAAACCCAGCGAATTGGCGGCCGCCCCCGCCCCGCGCTCCTGATCCGGCAGCAGGTCGGTGCGGTACGCATCGATGACGATGTCCTGGGTGGCGCTCAGCAGCGCCACGGCGAGGGCCACCAGCCCGATCGCCGCCAGGGTTCCCGGATCGGTGCTCGGCCGCAGCAGGGCCATGGCGGCGATCGTCAGCCCCAGCAGCAGTTGGAGCAGGGCGATCCAGCCGCGGCGGCGATCCAGCCAGGGGATCGGCCAACGATCCAGCAGCGGCGCCCACAGGAACTTGATGGCATAGGGAAGGCCGGCGAGCGGCAGCAGGCCGATCAGCTCCACCGGCACCTGATGCCTGGCCAGCCAGATTGGCAGGATCTCCCCGAGGCCGCTGTTGGGAGCCCCGCTGGAGAAGCCGAGGGCGCTGACCGCCCCCAGACGCCTCCACCCTCCCGGCTCTGAACGGGAATGGGCCGGCTCTGCCATGGGGAGTCGCGGTTGTGCGTGCTGGCACCCTAGGTGTGGTGCCTCCTGGGACCCCGGGCTGCGGCCACGCGCCAGAATGGCTCACACCAGATCCCTGCTGCCCGGCCCCGCTTTTGAAATTTCTTCGCTCCACCCTGCTGCCCGCCGTGATCGTGCTGCTGTTCGGCCTGGCCCTGCTCGCCGTCAGTGCCCGCATCTGGCTGCCCAGTGACATGGCCGCTCCGGCGCCGATCGCCTAGGTCACCACAGGCCTGAACGCTGGGAGGGTGATGAGGGCCTTTCTGACGACGGGCTTTTACGATCGGGGCCATGACGGATTCAACGCCGCCCTTCCCGACGCCGCCCTTCTCGATCAGCCCGCCCGAGCTGGCGCTGGACCCCGAGATGCTGGCCACTGAGCTGGCGAAGGAGTTGCTCGGCGATCCGCTCGATGAGCTCGATGCGCTCGATGATGACCAGATCGATGTGGCCGCTGAGTGCGACCTGGGCCTGCAACTGCTCGGGGGCGACCACGCCGAGCGGGTCCAGGGCCTGCGCATCTTCTGCGAGCACCGGGATCCGCGCGCGACCCAGGTACTGCTGCCCCTGCTGGAGGCCAGCTGCCCGATCGAGCGCATGAGCGCCGTCTACGCCCTCGGGCGCAACCCCGACCCCCTGGCGACGGCGCCCCTGCTGTCCCTGCTCCAGAACGACAGCAACGGCTATGTGCGCAAGGCCGTGGCCTGGAGCCTGGGCAACTATCCCGATGCCCCGGTGCTGGGGCCCCTGATCCGCGCCCTGCAGACCGACGTGGCGGCGGTGCGGCTCTGGGCCGCCAGCTCCCTGGCGGATGTGGGGGCCACGGGCCTGGCCAAGGCCGACCAGGCCGCCGGCCAGCTGCTGCTCAGCCTGCGCATCGACAGTGAACCGGTGGTGCGCAGCAACAGTGCCTGGTCGCTCGGGCGGTTGTACGGCGATCTGGTGGAACCTCGGCAGCAGGAGCTGGTGGAGGCGATGGTGGCGACCCTGCTGGGCGATGGTGATCCCACCGTGCGCGACGAGGCGCGGGTGGCCCTCGAGCAGCTGGAGGAGCCCCTGGTGCTGGAGCGGTTGCAGACCCTGATCGAGGACGGGCTGTTCAGTTGAGCCCGCGAGCGATCCAATCCGGCTAGATTTCTGCACACCTTCCGGCAACCGGGATGGCCCAGTCCACCATTCGCTTTCGCATCCGGCCTGATGGTCGTGTGGAGGAATTGGTGCAGGGCGTACGCGGCCATGGCTGTGAGCAGCTCACCGAGCGCATCGAGGCTCGGCTCGGCACGGTGCAGCAGCGCCGCAGCACCTCCGATGCCTACCTCGCCCAGACCATGCCGGTCGAGGCCGTCCAGGCCACCTCAGCCACTACCCCTTGATCCCGTCGTCTGATGTCGCATTTCAGCACCGTCAAGACCGAGCTCCGCGATCGCCAAGCGCTGGTGGAGGCGCTTCGGGACCTCGGCCACGACCCCAGCGAAGGCCAGCGGCCCGTGCGTGGCTATCGCGGCCAGACGGTGCTCGCCGATCTGACCCTGCCCCAGGGTGAGGGCGGTGACATCGGTTTCCGCTGGAACGAGGTCAGCGGCAGTTTTGAGCTGGTCACCGATCTTGATCTCTGGAAGCAACAGGTGCCCGTGGAGCGCTTCCTGGCCCAGCTCACCCAGCGTTATGCCTTGCGCTCGATCCTGGCCGCCTCCACCCAGGAGGGCTTCCAGGTGAGTGAGCAGACCCAGCACACCGACGGCAGCATCGAGTTGGTGGTCACCCGCTGGGACGGCTGAGCCACGTGTCCGATCCCGCCCTGGCCTTCTCGGCGGCGGCCGTCCCAAGCCTTGAACCCACGGGTCGCGAACCCCTTCTGGGAGGCGCCCTGCGTCAAAAGGCCGTTTGGGTGGATGAGGCGGTCTGCATCGGCTGCCGCTACTGCGCTCACGTGGCCTGCAACACCTTCATGGTCGAGCCCGACTGGGGCCGCTCCCGGGCCCTGCGCCAGGACGGGGACAGCACCGAGACGATCCAGGAGGCCATTGAAACCTGTCCCGTGGATTGCATCCATTGGGTGGCCTACGAGGAGCTCGATGGCCTCAACGAGGGCCTGCGTGGGCAGGAACTCCAGCCCTTGGGCCTTCCCGCCGCAGCCAGGTTCAAGCGCACCCTGCCCCGCTCCCATGCGGCGCGGCCATGAGTGCCGTCCCAGGGATGCCTACGCGGCGCTTCGGCCGCACGGAGCTGTCGATGCCTGTGCTCTCGCTCGGGGGCATGCGCTTCCAGCAAAGCTGGAGCGATCTACCTCCCGAGGCGATCGGCGCTGAGAGCCAGGCGAACCTGCGGGCCACCCTCGAGAAGGCCTTGGCCAGCGGCTTCCACCACATCGAAACCGCACGCGGCTACGGCAGCTCTGAGCGCCAGCTCGGTTCGTTGCTGCCCGATCTGCCCGACCCGCGCCGCATCCTGCAGAGCAAGCTCTCGGCCCAGGCAGATGCGGCCGCCTTCGAGGCGGAACTGACGGTCAGCTTCGAGCGGCTGGGGGTGGAGCGACTCGATCTGCTCACCATCCATGGCCTCAACCTGCCGGAGCATCTGGAGCAGACCCTGCGACCGGGCGGTTGCCTGGAGGTGGTGCGCCGCTGGCAGGAACGAGGCCGCATCGGCCATGTGGGCTTCTCCACCCACGCCCCCTTGGCCCTGATCCTGGAGGCGATCGCCACGGATGCCTTCGATTACGTCAACCTTCATTGGTACTTCATTCGCCAGGACAACCTCCCGGCGATCGAGGCCGCCGGCACCCATGACATGGGGGTGTTCCTGATCAGCCCCACCGACAAGGGCGGCCACCTGCACACTCCCTCCGACCGGCTGCTGGAGCTTTGCGCCCCCTTGCATCCGATCGTCTTCAACGACCTGTTCTGCCTGGCGGCCGAGGGCATCCACACGATCAGCGTGGGGGCCGCGTGTCCGCAGGATCTCGATCGCCATCTGGAGGCGGTGGCCCTGTTGCCGCATGCGGCCGAGCTGCTGCCGCCGATTCTCGAGCGGCTGGAGCAGGCGCGCCAACAGGCACTTGGATCCGACTGGTTGGCCAGCTGGGAGGAGGGATTGCCCGCCTGGGACCACACCCCCGGCGACCTCAATCTGCCGGCGTTGCTCTGGCTGCACAACCTCCTGGAGGCCTGGGATCTGGAGGGTTTTGTCCGCGCCCGTTACAGCCTCCTGGGCCAGGGCGGCCACTGGTTCCCCGGGGCCAATGCCGACGCCCTCGATGGTGAGGTGAGCGAGGCCCAGTTGCACGCGGTGCTGGGCCGCAGCCCCTGGGCCGAGCGGATCCCGCCCCTGCTGCGGCGCCTGCGCGCGCGGGTGGGGGGGCAGGCGGTGCAGCGCCTGATGGCGAGCGATTGATGGCGAGGCATGGGGGGCTCAGCCGATCGAACCCAGCGGTTGCTTGGCGGGAACTCCCACCGGTCGGGGGTAGAGGCTTGGACAGGGGCCCGTCGCCACCAGGGTGAGGGCATGGCGCACGCCGCGATCCCCTGGTAGGTCCCGCCGCTCCAAGCGCTCCAGCCGGCCACTCAGCGGCGTCAGGGCCCGATCCAGCGCCTCGGCGTCGCCAGCGCTCCATTGGCCCCGGTAGAGCAGGGCCCGACCCTGGGTCCGCAGCAGGGGGAGCAGGTATTCAGCCACCACCGGGGCGGTGGCCACCGCCCGGGCCATAGCCAGATCGAACTGGCCCCGGCAGGCCCGTTCCTGGCCCGTGCGCTCCACCCGCTCGCAGCGCAGGGTCACCCGGTCCGCGAGCCCCAGGGCGGCGGCCATGGCCCGCACCGCCTCCGTCTTGCGCCCGACCGAATCCACAAGGGTGAGCCGGGCCCTGGGCAGGGCGATCGCCACCGCCAGGCCGGGGAAGCCGCCGCCGGTGCCCACGTCGATGCAATCGGGTGCCGCCATGGGGTCGCTCAGCAGCTCCTGGAGCGGCCAGAGGCTGTCGAACACCTGGGAGATCCAGTAGTCGTCGCCCTCCACCAGACGGGTGAGGTTGAGGCGGCCGTTCCAGTCGCGCAGCTGCTGTTGCAGCTGCTGAAACAGAGTCAGCTGCTGCGGATCCGGAGTCCAGCCCAGGGCCTGCCAGAGCCCAGCGGCGGGCTCGCTGGCGCCGGGGAAGGCAGTACCGGAATCGGCGGGCATCCGCTCGGACGGGGACGGTCGTTCTCTCTAGGATCCCGCAGACCCGGTCGTTCGCTGGTGGCTGGCGGAGAACCCACGCGACAGACCCACTATGAGCTGCTGCAGTTGCCCCAGAGCGCTTCTGTGGAGGAGCTGCGGCGGGCGTTCCGAAGCCTGAGCAAGCGCTACCACCCCGACACCACCAGCCTGCCCGCCGCCGAGGCCAACGAGCGCTTCCGTCTGCTGCAGGAGGCCTACACCACCCTCAGCGATCCGGCCCGGCGTCAGGCCTACGACGACCGCCTGCGTCCCCCCGCCCCACCGAGGCCCACGCCGGTGCCCTTGCCGCGCCGCAGTGAACCGAAGCTCCGGCCCGTACGCCGGGCGTTCTCCAGTGGCGAGTGGTTTGCCCTGCTGCTGCTCGGATTGGCCCTCTCGGCCAGCCTGGTGCTGGGGGTGGGGATGGCCTGGGTGCAGGGCACGGAACTGGTGCGTCAACCCAGCTGGTGGGGGGAAGCAGCTGCTTCGAACCGGATCCTCAGCGCAGCGGCCCCTGGGGAGCTCCCCCCCGGGGCCGCTGCGGTGCAGAGTGGATCACAGCCAGGCGTGAGCTCCGGGAATGCCCACACTCCCCACCCCCCAGACGCCTCTTTACAAGCACCCGCTGCCGGCGCTTGAGAGCTGGCTGCGGGAGTTGGGGGGCAGCCAGCAGCGGCAGAATCCTTGCCTCTGGGATCTGCATCAGCCCCAGTGGAGCGCCAGCATCGAACTGGAGGTGGAGTCCCTGACGGTGCGCTGGCAGCAACAGGGTCAGATCAGCGAGCGCCGGTTTCCCTACGGGCTCTCGCGGGCCGATGCCGAAGCGGCGATCCTGGCCGGGCCCTAGCGCGCTAGAGCCCCTCAAGAGCCCGGCCGATGCTGCCGTAGCAGTGCTCCAGCTGGGTGTCATCGAGGCAGAGGGGCGGCAGCAGATAGATCACCTGGCCCAGGGGCCTCAGAAACACCCCTTCGGCCAGGGCCCGGCGCTGCACGACCCGGCCGGCGGGATTGAGGTAACCGGGGTTCTCCACCACCAGATCAATGGCGGCGATCGTGCCGATCAGGCGCGGAAAGCGCACCTGGTGACGCTGGGCCAGGCTCTCCAGGTGGGGCCTGTGGCGGGCCTCGAAGCCCTCGAAGCGCTCCGGGCTGGCCTCGAGCAGTGCCAGGCTGGCCAGGGCGGCGGCGCAGCCGAGTGGATTGGCGGTGAAGCTGTGGCCGTGCAGGAAGGTGCGCTCGCTGGCGCCCACGAAGCCCACGTGCAGCGCCTCGCTGGCCAGGGTGACCCCCATGGGCAGGAAGCCTCCGGTCAGCCCCTTGGAGAGGGTGATCAGGTCGGGCTTGATGCCAGAGCGCTGGCTCGCGAACAGAGCGCCGGTGCGCCCGAATCCCGTGAGCACCTCATCGGCGATCAGCAGGGCGCCGGTGGCGCGCACGCGCCGCTCCACCTCGCGCAGGAAGGACTCCCGCACCATGGCCATGCCGGCGGCCCCTTGCACCAGGGGCTCCAGGATCACGGCCGCGGTGGGGGTCTCCAGCAGCCGCTCCAGGTGCTCGAGGGCCAGACGCTCGCGCTCCTCCACCCCTTCATCGCCCCACCAGGTGGCCGGCCAGGGGGCGCGAGCCACCTCGAACAGCAGCCCATCGAAAGGCGCCGTGAACAGGGAGCGGGCCCCGAGGGCCATCGCCCCCACGGTGTCGCCGTGGTAGGCCCCCTCGAAGGCAATCAGTTGCCGCCTGGGCTCCCCCTGGTTGCGCCACCACTGCCAGGCGATCTTGAGGGCCACTTCCACGGCGGTGGAGCCGTTGTCGGAGAAGAACAGGCGCTCCAGGCCGCTGCGGGCGCTGAGGGCTTCCGCCAGCTGTTCGGCGGGGGGGTGCCGGAAGTTGGCGAAGATCACCTGCTCAAGTTCCGTGGCCTGGGCCGCCACGGCCGCGGCGATGGAGGGTTCGGCGTGGCCGTGCAGGGTCACCCACCAGCTGCTGATCGCATCGATGAGCTGGCGGCCGTCGTCCAGCTCCAGAAGGGCACCCCGGCCGCGCACGGCCCGCAGGGGTGGATCGGCACTGGCCACCTGGGTGGTGGGGTGCCAGAGGTGGGGATGCCAGCGCTGCGGGGGCAAGGTGGGGCTGGGTTCTAGTGACACACCTTGGAGCGCTGTTCGTTGCCTGTGGCCAGGGGGCCGCAGCTGAACCAGCGGTAGACCCCGATCTCAATGTCGGTGAACAGCACCAGGATGGCGGCGCACAGGGTGAACAGGGCCCCCGTCACCAGCAGGTGGGTCTTGCTCATGGGGGCAGGTTAGGGCCAGCGCGCAGGCCTTGGCCCAGGGCGCTGGCCCGCCATTGCGCCTTCAGCGTCTCCCGATCGAGGCGCTCAAGGGTGGGCAGCTGGGCCAGGACCGGTGCCCCCGCCAGGGCGTTCAAGGTGGAAGCGTTGTTGGGGTGGGGCGGCCCGTTCAGCACAATCCCGAGCAGGGGAATCCCCCGCTGGCGCAGGGCCTCCACGGAGAGCAGGGTGTGGTTCAAGGTGCCCAGGCCGCTGCGGGCCACCAGCAGCACCGGCAGGTTCCAGAGGCGCAGCTGATCAATCTGCAGCCAGTCCAGTCTCAGGGGCACCAGCAGCCCTCCGGCCGTCTCCACCACCAGCGGACCAAGCATCTCGGGCAGTGCCAGTTGCTCCGCTTCGATGCGCCGTCCTTCCTGTTCGGCGGCCCAGTGGGGGGAGACCGGGGCCTTCAGGCGGTAGGCCTCCGGCAGCAACCGATCCGTGGGCAATCCCAGCAGCTCCCGCACCCGGTCGCTGTCGCCGCCCCCCTCCAGGCCGCATTGCACGGGTTTCCAGTAGCTGGCCCCCAGCCCCTGCACCAGCAGGGCACTGACCACGGTCTTGCCCACGTCGGTGTCGGTGCCGCAGACCACCAGCCGCTCGATCGTCCTCATGGGGCTCCCCCGACCCGCTGCCCCACCAGGATCTGCAGCTCCCAGCTGAGCAGCTTCACGCCTCCCTGGGCGGGCCAGTGGGCCTCCAGGGCCCGCAACTCCCCAGCGGAGAGAGGTTGCACGCGGCTGGCGCCGGCCCCGAGCCCCTTGAGTTCGCGCAGGAAGGCCAGGGCGCTGGGGGCTTGGCGGCTGAACGGCAGCCTCCGGTTGACCAGCAGCTCCAGCCAGGGGTTGGTGATCGCTTGCAAGGTCTGGGCCTCGGGCAGGGGCAGGGCGCTGCAGGGCACATTCGCCGCCTGGGCCGCCTGCCGCCACTGGCGAAAACTGCCCTCGGTGGGCACCGCCAGCACCAGCCAGCCTCCGGGTTGGAGCGCCCGGCACCACTGAGCGAGCCGCGCCCCAGGCTCATCCAGCCAGTGAAGGGCGAAGCTGGAGGCCAGCAGGGCCGCACCGCCCAGCTCAGCCGGCAGACCTTCGTTGAGATCCCAGAGCAGGGATCGAGCCGGTGGGGCGAGCTCAGCTCCCGCTCGGGCGTGGCGCTCGCCCTGCCGCAGCAGCTCGGCGCAGTGGTCGAGGCGCAGCATGGTGAGCCCAGGGCGCTGGGCCTCCAGGGCCCTGGCCAGCAGGCCACTGCCCGCCCCCAGATCGGCCGAGGCCCCCTCCGGCAGGGGCAGGTCGCGGCTGAGGCGGCCCAGGCGCCAGGCCACAGCCCTCTGGAGCTGGGCGAACTGCTCGTAGCGAGGGGCGCTGCGGGCGAAGCGGCGGCGCACCTTCAGTGGGAACGGTTCCGCCGGCTGACGGGGGCTGCCGCCGGGCTTCGTGAGCAGATCAACCATGGCGGCAGCCCCCCGGAGGAAGCGCCTCCCCAAGCCAGTTCAGCACTGGAGTGAGCAGATCGGCCCGCAGCAGGCTGTGGCCGGCACCCTCCAGGGTCCAGTGGCTGGCCCTGGGCAGGGTCTCAACCAGCAGGCGACGGCTCTCGGGGGCCACGATCCGGTCGTCGCCCGCCTCCACCACCAGCACGGCCGCCTCGGCAGGGAAGCTCTCAGGCAGGGCGGTGACGCGGCCCAGCAGATCGAGGTCGGCGAGCAGGCGATCGTGGCCGATCGGGGGCACCCCATCCTCCCGGGGCCCGGCGGGCAGCAGTGCCTCGGGGTCAGGGGCGGCGGCCTGGGCCAGAAAATCCCTGAGCAGGCCATCGCTGTCGCCGCTGCGCAGGCGCCTGGCCATGGCTTCCAGGGCCACTTGGCTGCGGCGCCCGGGGGCTCCTGGGGGCACGAAGCGCCCAAAGCTCGCCAGCAGGACCACCGCTTCGGCGGCGGCCAGCACCGGCGACGGCACCAGATGAATCCCGAGTGAATGGACCAGCAGGGCGCGGCGGCCCGTGCCCGACCACTGCGGCTCCAGCGCTGCCTGACGGCCGTAGCCCCGCTCCCCAAGTTGCAGTGACCAACCGCGCCGCCCGGCGGCTGCCGCCCAGGGGGCCCAGGCGCGGTGATCGCCCCCCCAGCCGTGCATGGCCAGCAGCTGCAGGGCCCCAGGGGCTGGCGGACTCAGCGCCATCGGGCGAGGGCCTCCAGCAGCCGCTCCAGGGTTCCCGCCGGCAGGTCGCTGCGCAGCACCAGCCGCAGCCGGGCCGTGCCTTCCGGCACCGTGGGTGGACGGATCGCCACGCTCAGCAGGCCCTCGGCCTCCAGATGGCGCTGCAGATCGAGGCACCGCTCGTCATCGCCCACGAGCAGGGGCAGGATCGGACCGCGCCCGGCCAGAGGCGGCCAGCCCGCCGCCGCCAGGGAGGCCCGCCAGCGCAGGGCACGCTGCAGCAATCTGGGCCCCAGATCGGGGGTCTCCTCCAGCAGATCGAGGGCGGCCAGGGCTGCCGCCACCAGGGGCGGGGCCAGGGCGGTCGAGTAGCGGAAGGCGCCGGAGCGCTGCAGCAGCCATTCGCCGAGCAGATCGCCGCTGGCCAGGAAGGCACCGCCGCTGCCAAAGGCCTTGCCGAAGGTTCCGCTCACCAGATGCACCCCCTCCAGCCCATGGGCCAGGCCGCGCCCGCCGGGGCCCAGCAGGCCCAGGGCATGGGCCTCATCGATCAACAGCAGGGCCGAATGGCGCTGGCAAAGGGCCGAGAGCGCCGGCAGATCGGGGCTGCTGCCCTCCATGCTGAACAGGCTTTCGCTGAGCACCACCAGGCGCCGTTCACTGGAGGCGGCCCGGACCTCGGCCAGGTGCCGCTCCAGATCGGCCAGGTCGTTGTGGTTGAAGCGGCGCAGCTGGGCTCCTGAGGCCTGCACCCCCACCAGCAGGGAGTGATGGATCAGCCGGTCGGCGAGCACCAGGCTGTGGCGATCGGCCAGGGCAGCCACCGCAGCGATGTTGGCCTGGAAGCCGCTGGGAAAGAGCAGCACCCGCTCGCGCCCCAGCCATTTAGCAAGCCGCGTCTCCAGCTCCCCGTGCACCGGCCGGCTGCCGCTCACCAGCCGCGAGGCCCCCGCCCCCACCCCATCGCGGCAGATGGCGGCGCAGGCGGCCTGCTGCAGGCGAGGGTTCTGGCTCAGGCCCAGGTAATCATTGCTGGCCAGATCCAGCAGCGCGCGGGCCTGGGGCCCCTCCGGCCGCAGGCCCCCAGGCGCGGCGGGCTGGTAGGCACGCAGCACGCGCCGGCGGGCGATCGGCAGGCGCTCCAACGAGCGTCGCAGGGGATCGAGGGGGTCGGCGGCCAAGGGATGGAGCAGGGCCCGGGGTGGGCGCAGTCTGGCCAATAGGATTCCCTGATGCCGACCGCCAGCTCCGACGTTCCGCCCCTGGAGGAGCTGTTCCCGTTTCCGCTGGATCAGTTTCAGCTTGAGGCGATCGATGCGCTCAACCAGGGCCATTCGGTGGTGGTGAGCGCCCCCACGGGCTCGGGGAAGACCCTGGTGGGTGAATACGCGATCTACCGGGCCCTGGCCCACGGCCAGAAGGTGTTCTACACCACCCCCCTCAAGGCCCTCTCGAACCAGAAGCTGCGTGATTTCCGCGAGCAGTTCGGGGCCGAGAACGTCGGTCTGATGACCGGTGATCTGAGTGTGAACCGGGAGGCGAAGGTGGTGGTGATGACCACCGAGATCTTCCGCAACATGCTCTATGCGGAGGTGGAACGCGGCGACGATCCGCTCGCCGATGTGGAGGCGGTGGTGCTCGATGAGTGCCACTACATGAACGACTCCCAGCGGGGCACGGTCTGGGAGGAGTCGATCATCCACTGCCCCTCGACCGTGCAGCTGGTGGCCCTCTCGGCCACGGTGGCCAACGCCGGTCAGCTCACCGACTGGATCGACAAGGTGCACGGGCCCACCCGGCTGGTGCTGAGCGATTTCCGGCCGGTGCCCCTGGCCTTCAGCTTCTGCAGCGCCAAGGGGCTGCACCCCCTGCTCAACGAGGCGGGCACTGGACTGCACCCCAACTGCAAAACCTGGCGGCCTCCGAAAACCACCCACCGCCGCGGCCCCAAGACCCCCAGGCCGCCCCAGCCGGAGGCGGCGCCGCTGCCGTTCGTGGTGGCCCAGATGGCCGAGCGCGACATGCTGCCGGCCATCTATTTCATTTTCAGCCGCCGTGGCTGCGACAAGGCCGTGCGCGACCTGGGCCGCCTCAACCTGCTGAGCAACGACGAGCAGGCGAGGGTGCGGGCGCGGCTGCAGGCCTTTGTGGCTTCGACCCCCGAGGCCGTGCGCGAAGGGGGTCACGATGATGCCCTGCTGCGGGGCATCGCCGCCCACCACGCCGGGGTGCTCCCCGCCTGGAAGGAACTGATCGAGGAATTGTTCCAGCAGGGGCTGGTGAAGGTGGTCTTCGCCACCGAAACCCTGGCCGCCGGGATCAACATGCCCGCGCGCAGCACGGTGATTTCTGCGCTCTCCAAGCGCACCGATCGCGGCCACCGGCCGCTGATGGGCAGTGAGTTCCTGCAGATGGCGGGCCGGGCCGGCCGCCGTGGACTTGACACCCAGGGCTACGTGGTGACGGTTCAGAGTCGCTTTGAAGGGGTGCGCGAAGCCGGGGAGCTGGCCACCAGCCCCGCCGATCCGCTCGTGAGCCAGTTCACCCCCAGCTACGGCATGGTGCTCAACCTGCTGCAGCGCTACGAGCTGCCCAAGGCCAAGGAGCTGGTGGAGCGCAGTTTCGGCCGCTACCTGGCCACCCTCGATCTGGCCGACGACGAGCGCCACATCAGTGAGCTGCTTCAGCAGCTGGAGGGTCTTTCGGGCCGTGTCGCCGATGTGCCCTGGGACGACTTCGAGGCCTATGAAAAGGAGCGGAGCCGGCTGCGGGAGGAGCGGCGCATCCTGCGGATCCTGCAGCAGCAGGCGGAGGAAACCCTGGCCCATGAGCTCACCCTCGCCCTGCGTTTTGCCAGTGAGGGCACCCTGGTCAGCCTCAAGGCACCCCAGCTCAAGGGCCGGGTCACACCGGCGGTGATCGTGGCCAAGGTGGAGGGAAGCGGTCAGTTCCCGCTGCTGCTCTGCCTCACCGATGAGAACGTCTGGATCCTGGTGCCCTGCCATGCGGTGGTGAGCCTCCATGCCGAGCTCAGCTGCCTGCAGGTGCGCGACGTGCACGCCCCCGAGCTTCACCACCCCGGTGAGTTGCGCCACGGCGACCAGGCCAGCGGTGGGCTGGCCCTGGCGGTGGGCTCCATGGCCCGCCGCCACGACATGGCCACCCCCCAGTACGACCTGGCCGGGGAAGTGAAGGCCCAGGCCCTGCTGGTGCAGGAACTGGAGCTGGCCCTCGAACGCCATCCCGCCCACAGCACGGGTGACCGCAAGCAGATCAAGAAGCAGCACCGGCGCATGGAGGAACTGGAGGAGGAGATCAGCGAACGCCAGCGCCTGCTGCATCACCGCTCCAACCGCCACTGGGACACCTTTCTGGCCCTGATCGAGATCCTGCGTTTCTTCGGCTGTCTGGATGATCTCGAGCCCAGCGACATCGGCCGCACCGTGGCCTCCCTCCGGGGCGACAACGAGCTCTGGCTGGGGCTGGCCCTGATGAGCGGCCACCTCGATGAGCTGGAGCCGGCCGAGCTGGCGGCGGTGCTGGAGGCCATCTCCACCGAGGTGAACCGCCCCGATCTCTGGAGTGCCTTCAACACCCCGCCCGCTGCCGAGGAGGCCCTGCACGACCTGGGTGGCATCCGCCGGGAGCTGCTGCGCCAGCAGGAGCGTGCCGCCGTGGTGATGCCCCTCTGGTACGAGCCGGAACTGATGGGGCTGGTGCATGCCTGGGCCAAGGGCACCAGCTGGAACGACCTGATCGCGGGCACCTCCCTCGATGAGGGCGATGTGGTGCGGATCATGCGCCGCACCGTGGATCTGCTGGCCCAGATCCCCTACGGCGAGGCCCTCAGCGAGCAGCTGCGCGTCAAGGCCCGTTTGGCCCTCAAGGCGATCAACCGCTTCCCGGTCTGCGAGCCGCTCGATCTGCTCAGCCCCGCGGGGGCGGGGCTGAATCCGGCCACGGCCAAGGCTGTGCCGCCGCCGACCTCACCTGCCGAGGAACGGTCTCATCATTCAGAGTCAGTGACCCAGGGCGCCGGCGATGACGCCGCCATGAGCAGTGGCTCGGAACCCAGCTCCAGCGAAGTGAACCTCACCGAACGGGCGGCCTGAGGAATCAGATCGCCAACCGCTCCCAGATCACATTCAGGTTCGCCTGGTGCAGATCGGTGGCGAAGCAACTCGCCAGCTGCTCCGGGCTCAGCCGCGCCGTCACGGCCGGATCGGCCTCCAGATTGGCGCGGAAGTTGCCGCCGCCGGTGTTCCAGGCGCTGTGGGCATGGCCCTGCACGATCCGGTAGGCCTCTTCGCGGTTGAGGCCAGTCTCCACCAGAGCCAGCAGCACCCTCTGGCTGAACACCACACCGCCGTAGACATTCAGGTTGCGCTCCATGTTCTCGGGGTAGACCCCCAGACCCTTGATCACCGCGGTCATCTCCCGCAGCATGAAGTGCAGGGTCACCGAGCAGTCGGGCAGCATCATGCGCTCCACCGAACTGTGGCTGATGTCGCGTTCGTGCCAGAGGGCCACATTCTCGAGCGCCGCCACTGTGTAGCTGCGCAGCACGCGCGCCAGGCCCGAGATCCGCTCGCTGCGGATCGGATTGCGCTTGTGGGGCATCGCCGAGCTGCCCTTCTGGCCCTTGGCGAAGTTCTCCTCCACCTCGAGCACGTCTGTGCGCTGCAGGTTGCGGATTTCGGTGGAGATCCGCTCCAGGGTCGCCCCGACCAGCGCCAGGGTCTGCACGTATTCGGCGTGGCGATCGCGGGAGATCACCTGGGTGCTGGCGGTGTCGGGAACCAGGCCCAGGGCGGCGCAGGTGAGCGCCTCCACCTGGGGATCGGTGTTGGCGTAGGTGCCCATGGCGCCGCTGATCTGGCCCACCGCCACCACGCTTTCCAGCCGCTCCAGGCGCTCCCGGTTGCGTTCGGTCTCCGCCAGCCAGCCCGCCACCTTGAAGCCGAAGGTGATCGGCTCGCCGTGGATGGCATGGGAGCGGCCGATCATCACCGTGCCCTTGTGCGCCCGGGCCAGCTCCCGCAGGGCTTCGGCCAGGGCGTCCAGCTCCGTGCGCAGCAGGGCCACCGAGCCCTTGAGCTGCAGGGCCAGGCCGGTGTCCAGCACATCCGAGCTGGTCATGCCCACGTGGAGGTAGCGGCCCGCCCCGCCCACGTGCTCATTGACATTGGTGAGGAAGGCGATCACGTCGTGGCGCACCTCCGCCTCGATTGCCTCGATCCGCTCCACCTCGAAGGCCGCCTTGGCCCTGATCTCCGCCAGGGCTTCGGCCGGCACCCGCCCGAGCTCGCTCTGGGCGGCCGTGGCGGCGATCTCCACATCCAGCCAGCTCTGGAACTTGGCCTGCTCGCTCCAGAGGCGCCCCATTTCGGGCAGGGTGTAACGCTCGATCAAGGGCCAGCGCGTGGCGACATCGCACCCAATGTATGGGGCAGGGCCGATCGGGCCCGACTGAGGTGCTTGCCCAGCTGCAGGAAGTGGCGGGGCACCTGGGGCCCTCCCTGCGGTTTTTGCTCTGTTTCGGCTGTGGTTGGATGACGCGATGGCCCGAAAACGCCGGCTGGATCTGCATCTGCTGAGCCTGGGTCTGGTGGAGAGCCGCCAGCAGGCCCAGCAGTTGATTCGTGCCGGGCGGGTGCGGGCCGGCGATCGGGTGCTCGACAAACCCGGCATGGAGGTGCCACTGGAGCTGGAGCCCCAGGTGAGCCAGCCACCGCGCTTCGTCTCCCGTGGTGGCGAGAAGCTGGTGCGCGCCCTCGAGGCGTTCCCGATCCAGGTGGAGGGACGCATCTGCCTTGATGGGGGCATCTCCACCGGTGGCTTCACGGACTGCCTGCTGCAGCGGGGCGCCCAGCGGATCTATGGCATCGATGTGGGCTACGGCCAGACCGCCTGGAGCCTGCGCACCGATCCGCGCCTGGTGCTCAAGGAGCGCACCAACCTGCGCCACCTGCGGCCCGAGCAGCTCTACGGGCCGGATGATCCCCGGCCGGATCTGGCGGTGGCGGATGTGTCGTTCATTTCCCTGGCCCTGGTGCTGCCCGCCCTGATGGGGTTGATGGAGCCCAAGGGCCAGGAGGCCGTGCTTCTGGTCAAACCCCAATTCGAGGTGGGGCGCGCCCGGGTGGGCAAAGGCGGCGTGGTGCGCGATCCCCAGGCCCACGTCGATGCGATCGAAGCGGTGATCGCTGCAGCGCTCCGGTTGGGTTGGCGCGCGGCGGGGCTGGTGGCCTCACCGATCACTGGTCCGGCCGGTAACCACGAGTACCTGCTCTGGATGCGGGACTGGAGTTTTGAACCCGTTGGCTCCGAGCCCGTAATCGCAAACCCGGAGCAGGCATCAGGTCCCTTGGATGGAAGTGCCATAAAAAATCTGGTGGCCAGCACGCTGACCACCAGGGAGGCAGACCAGCCCTTGGGCTGAGCGGCTATCGAGGCGACCCCCGGGGAGCGGTGTGCTCAGATCGCGCTGCTGTCCTTGTCGCCGGTGCGGATGCGGATCACCGATTCGATGTTGGTGATGAAAATCTTGCCATCGCCGATTTCACCGGTGCGGGCTGCATCTTGAATGGAGGTGATCACAGTGTCGACACGGTCATCGTCGACGACGACCTCAAGCTTGAGTTTCTGTAGAAATTCGACCGTGAATTCTGATCCGCGATAACGCTCGACCTGGCCCTTTTGACGCCCGAATCCACGAACTTCGCTCACGGTCATGCCGACGATGCCGGCATTCACCAGGGCGAGTTTGACGTCCTCAAGCTTGAACGGGCGGATGATGGCCTCAACTTTTTTCATGGATCCTGGGATTCATTTCAGGGGGTATCTCCCAGGACGGTGCCTGAGAGGGGGGGAGAGAGGCGTCCTGGCAGTGGAGTTCGGCGGATGCCCAGCCATTTCAACAATGGACTTCTGCCATTAGGCCGTAGGCGCTGGACGTCCGGTGTATCCATTGCTACTGGGTGCGCCGTTGAGCGCCGACCAGTCGGGAGGCCTGGAGACGGCTCCTTGAACGCGCGGGGCGCTCAGGGATTCGCAAAAGGCCCTTCTCCTTCTAGGGCTGTTGGGATGTCCACGGCGGACCATCGGCTGATTTCTTTTGGGATCGTTGTAAAGAATCGGCCGTTTCGTAGCATCGTGAACCTGACAAGCTCCCGCCGATCGATGGTTGCCCCAGCTCCCTCCACCGCCACCCTCTCCAGCGCGTTCACGACCACGCCGCTCTATGGCCAACGGGAGATAGAGCAGGCCCAGCTGATCTGCTTCGACAACCCGTCCACGGGCCGTCCCTACGAGGTGTCGATCACCCTGCCTGAATTCACCTGTCTTTGCCCGTTCTCGGGCTACCCCGATTTCGCTGTGCTGCGCTTGATCTATGAGCCCGGCCCCCGGGTGCTGGAGCTCAAGGCGCTCAAGCTCTATGTGAACAGCTGGCGCGACCGCGCGATCTCCCACGAGGAGGTGGTCAACCACATCCTTGATGATCTGGTGGCGGCGGCCCAACCGGGCTGGATCCAACTCGAGGCTGATTTCAACCCCCGCGGCAACGTGCACACGGTGGTCCGGGTCAGCCAGGGCACCCGTCAGCTCGGCTGAGGCTGCTGCAGGGCGCCCAGCAGCTGCGGCAGTTCGCTGGCGAAGGCGGTGAGGTTGCGGTTGCAGAGCCCCCCCACATGCAGGCGCTGGCGCCCGTCCTCTGCGATCGCCCACAACTGCCGGGTGGCCACCAGGCTGAGGCCGCAACCAACCAGGGCAATGGCGAAGCCGGCGTAGACCAGCGGCACCCCCGGATCACGCTTGAGCAGCAGGCCACTGGCGGGCAGGATCGAGGCCACCCGCAGGGGCAGACCGTTCACCTCCACGGGCTCGCCGCCGGGGATGAGCCGGCCCAGCAGGCTGGCGTCGCTGGCGTAGATCTCCACCGGTCCGGCCTCGTTGGTCACGCTCAGCAGCACGGGATCCGTGCCGTCGGGGCGGGTGGGCAGCACCAACCCCCAGATCTGGTTCCCGAGTTGCGGGAAGCTCTGCAGCGGTAGCTCCAGCAGCGGGCTTTTGCCCAATTGGAGCGTGATCGTCGCCAGGGCCCAATCCGCCTGATAGATGGTCATCCCCTGGTGGCGCAGGGGGTGGTTGACGCTGATCTCGCTGCGTTGCTCGATCGCAGGCGCTCTGGCCTGGGCGGGGTTCTTGATCAGCAAGCGCGAGCGGAACTGCTCCGGTCGCCCCGCCGGGTCGCGGTCGATGCCGAACTGCTCCAGCACCAAGGTCAGCTGACCCTGGCCGCGGCGATCCAGCAATTCCAGCTCGTGGCCAGGGGCCAGAAAACGCTCCACCCGTTGGCCCGCCAGGGCTCCCCAGGCCGACCCCACCAGCAGCACCACCAGCCCCGCATGCACCAGCAGCGGGCCCACCCGGCCAGCCACGCCACGGCGGGCCGCCAATCGGCCTGTCTGGCTCTGAACCCGCCAGCCCCGGGCCGTGAGCAGGCCCCCCAGGCGCTCGAGATCCGCCTGGGGGTCAAGGGAGGCCACGGTCTCCGCCACGCTGAGCTTGCTGAGCTGGCGCGGGGAGCTGTAGTCGATCCAGCGCAGGGCGGCGCGCAGGGCCGGCCACTGGCGGCGCCAGCTGCATAGCACCAGGGACAGCCCCAGCCAGCCCAGCAAGGCCAGGAACCAGTCACTGGAATAGAGGTGATCGAGCTGGAGCGCCAGGATCCCGTCCCCGTGCACGAACCCCAGCCAGGGGGTTTCGTCGTAGAGGCGGTGATAGAACTCGCTGCTTTCCTGCTGGGGGATCGCGGTGCCCAGCCCGCTGGCAATCGCCACCACCAGCAGCAGCACGATGGCCAGACGAAGATCTGAAATCCACGCGGCCACTCGCCCCAGGGCACTGAGCAGCGGTGCGGCCAAGCTGGGCGTGGCAGAGGTCATGGCAACTGGGCCAGCAGGGTGAGGCCGCCGGTGAGCACCAACACGACGCCACTGAGCGCTGGAACCCAGCGTCCGACGGAGCGCAGGGCCAGCAGGCGCGGCAAGCTGGCCGCCAGGGTTCCCGCCAGCAGAAGGGGCAGCACCTGCCCCAGGCCAAAGCAGGCCAGCAGCACCATGCCCACCAGGGGCGTGCCGTTCTGAGCCATCCAGGCCAGCAGCACCGCCAGCACCGGCGTGGTGCAGGGGGAGGCCGCCAGTCCGAAGGCCAGGCCCGCCCCGAGGGGCGCCAGGGGCGCAGGCACCTTCTGGCGCCAGCGATCAGGGTCGGGACCGTTGGGCAGACGGAACCTCAGCAGTCCCAGCAGGTTGAGGCCCATCACCAGGGCCAGGGCCGCCACCAGCACGGAAATCAGACCTGGAACGCGCCCGTAGAACAGACCGAGAAGGCCGCTGGCCAGCCCCAGCAGCACCAGCGAGGCGACGATCCCGAGCGCAAAACTGAGGCTGCGCACCCAGGGCCGCCGCTGCCGGTCGCTGAAGCCGGCCAGATAAGCCAGGGTCACCGGCAGCAGCCCAAGGGAGCAGGGGCCAAGGCTGGTCAGCAGCCCTCCGGCAAAGACGATCGCCAGGGTGATCGGACCGGGCGCCGCCAGGGAGGCGCGCAGCAGCTGCTCAGTCCAGTGAGCCAGATCGGCCAGCTGATCGGCGAGTGAGAGACCAAGGCTGGTCATGGGGGCCTGGTGCAGGTGTCACCCTATCTGGGCGACCCCCTGTCTCCGTCGCCGGGGACGGACTGGATCGACCCCCGCCGATTCCAGTGAGCAGCGAATCAGCAGGCCGGCGGTGAGCAGGCTGGCGAGCAGCGAATTGCCGCCGTAGCTGATCAGGGGCAACGGCAACCCGGTGGTGGGCATCGCACCGCTGGCCACGGCGATGTTCAGAATCGACTGGCCCACCAGCAGGGTGGTGCAGCCGATGGCGATCAGCCGCTGCTGGTTGCTGCGGCAGCTCAGCGCCACCCGGAGCCCCACGAAGCCGAACAACAGCAGGAACAGCAGCAGCATCACCGAGCCGATGTAGCCGAACTCCTCGGCGAACACCGCGAAGATGAAATCCGTCGACTGGATGGGCAGGTATTGAAGTTTCTGGGTGGAGAGGCCGAAACCCTCGCCCAGGGGCCCGCCGGAGCCGATGGCCAGAAGGCTTTGCACCAGCTGGTAACCGTCCCCCTGGGCATCCTTCCAGGGATTCAGGAACGAGGTCACCCGGACCCGCTGGTAGGTGTTGATCAAGATGCTGCTGATCCCCACCAGCCCCCCACCGAGGGCCGTCGCCAGCAGGGCGCCCAGGTTGAGGCCCGAGGCCAGGGCCATCAGCCAGAGCAGCAGGCCCGTCAGGGCGGCTGTGCTCAGGTTGGGTTGCTTGAGGATCAACAGGATCAGGGCGCCGAACACCCCTAGCCAGAGCAGCTTCTGGTCAAAGGCGATGCGCTTCCAATGGGCAAACAGGGCAGCCCCCTGCAAGACCACGAAGGGCTTGACCAGCTCCGAAGGTTGGAGCTGGATCGGGCCGACCACCAGCCAACGGCTGGCACCGTTCACGGTGCTGCCAGCCACCAGGGTGGCGGCCACCATGAGCCCCCCCAGCAACAGGGCGGGGCCGGCCAGCTTGGACCAACGGCGGATATTCACCCGCAGGGCCAGCAGCAGCAGCCCCCAGCTCGCCGCCAGCCAGAGCAGCTGACGTTTGAGGTAATAGGCGGCGTCGCCCATCTCCCGCTCGGCCACCCACCAGCTGGCCGACGTCAGGATCAGGATTCCGAGCAGGCTCCAGAGGGCCACCAGGCCCAGCAGGAGCCTCGCTTCGGCGGGCCAGAGGGCGAAGGGAAGCGGCAGGAGGCCTTTGGTGGAGGCCTCTGGGCTCGGAATCGAGCTGGGGGGGCGGGTCGCGATGCCGGGCAAGGCCATGGGCTCAGGAAAGCTTCATCGTCAGCTGGACACAAGCCGCTCATGCCTGAGTGTACGGACAAAAAAAAGCCCGGCCAGTGCCGAGCTTGGATGAGAAGAGCTGAGCTGAGGCAGGACTCAGTTGCCGACGTTGATCTGACGTCGACCGGAGACGAGTTCAACCTTCAGAATCTTGCCGCCCTGCTTCATGATGCGCTGTTGCTCAGCGAACCAACTTTGGTAAGGCACCCACTTCGTGAAGTAGGTGTTTTGCAGCTCGCGCTGGGTCCGAGCCTTTTCAGGACAGGGAATGCAGGCTGTGATCTTGAACAGACGCATGGGTTGATCCTCGCGGGGTAGACCGTTGTTGGATCAGTTGCCCAGGCCGGAACTGATGTAGTCGAGGTAGACGCCCAGTTCGCGTCCGGCTTCAGGGCCAACCAGCGCGGCGGCCGATTCCTTGATGGCCTGAATCGACTGCACCGTGGCGCCGATGGGCACCCCTAGGGAGTTGTAGGTCTCCTTGAGGCCATTGAGCACGCGCTCATCGAGGATCGAAGAGTCACCCGCCAGCATGGCGTAGGTGGCATAGCGCAGGTAGTAATCAAGGTCGCGGATGCAAGCGGCATAGCGACGGGTGGTGTACATGTTGCCGCCCGGACGGGTGATGTCCGTGTAGAGCAGCGTTTTGGCGACGGCGTCTTTGATGATGGCCGAGGCGTTGGCGGAAACGGTGGCGGCAGCGCGCACCCGCAGCTCACCACTGGCAAAGTACTGCTCGAGGCGACCGATGGAGGAGTCGTCGAGGTAGAGACCCTGAACGTCAGAAAGGTTGATGACGTTGGTGATCGCGTCTTGCATAGGTCTGAGGAAGCGGCGGTGGGGAAGAGAAGGCAGCCTCAGGAAAGGGCGCCGATGACGTAATCGAAGAAGAAGCCAGCTTCTTCAGCGTCAGCTCCAGTAAGCAGCGAGTTTGAGGCGAATTTCAGTTCGCGCACGACTTCTGCCATGGCTTCGAGTGGGGTGCCGAGAGCGCGATACATCTCGCGGGCCCCGATGATGCCGATCTCCTCGATGGGAGTGACATCGCCGGCCACGATCCCGTAGGTCACCAGGCGCAGGTAGTAGTCGATGTCGCGGAGGCAAGAGGCCGTCATCTCTTCCCCGTAGGCATTGCCTCCGGGAGAGATCAGGTCAGGACGCTTCTGGAAGAGGGCGCCGCCTGCCTGCTTGACGAGACGTTCCCGGCTTTCGCTCAGGACTCGAGCCACCCGAAGCCTGCGTTGACCGCCGGAGACGAAAGACTTGATCTGGTCGAGTTCGCCGGGGCTGAGGTAGCGGGCTTCAGCATCCGCGTTGATGATCGAGTTGGAGACGATGCTCATGCAGTTCTGCCTCGAAACAAGCGGTCGCCGTGAAGGAGACCGATAGCCGGTGGGTAAGGGGTGGATGCCTGTGCTCCCTGACTGGGGCTTCCGAAAGGAGGCCTGGCGTGGAGGAGCGGCTTCTGCGTGGCTCAACGGCGCTGCCTCGGGAGGCGTTGCCATTGGGCTGCGGGTCGGCCAGGCGGCAAATCAGATCAACTGATCGCCGAATCATTCTGCGGCAGGCCGCTCTCCTGGCTCGGTCTCCGGTAACAGTTCTTCACGGCGGAATCTTTTTTGAAAACCCTTCGCGCGCAATGGCTTTCGCGGGAGTTGTTGATACGTGGTCTCCGCTGCAAATGTTAATCATTTGATCGCTCAATCCGACCTCTTCGTCGTGCTGTGCGCGCGAGATTGAGCCCCCAACACCCGTGTTGCAAGGCAAAGGCCCGAGCTTGGAACCAGGCCCTGGTGTGCTGGAAGCCCTCAGCGGATCAGGGGGTTCAGAGCCAGGGCAATCAGATCGCGCCCTTGGTGGGTGGGTTGAGAGCGGCGTTGCCGCCGTAGAGGCTGGCGGTGCGGTTCACCGTGGTGAGGGGCAGGCCGTCCCGGGTGTCGAGGCCGCGCAGGAAGGGCACTGTGTCGCGGCCGAAGCTGGTGGCGTACTCGTCGCTGTTGACGATGGCTTCGATGGCCTGCTGCTGGCCCGAGTTGGCCCGGGTGGCCAGGAACGCGCTCACTTCGCTGGCCTGGGCGGCCCGACCCAGCAGAGCCAGGTAGGCCGCCGTTGCGGCCCGCAGCGGGGCCAGTCGGTTCAGCCGCTGCTGGAACAGATCGCTGGAGGCCAGGACGGCTACAAACTCCGACACCGAAAGGTGGCCATCACGCAGCTGCGATTCAGAGTCGCCGAGGCGCTCTGAGGCGAGCACATCACGGTTGAGGAGTTGGCGATAGACGTTGCGGAGCACGCTCTGCAGCTCACCTTCGCCGGGGAACGTTGACAGCCGCACGGGCTCGGGAAGGCTGCGTCGGCGGGTGAGCCCCTGGGGCTTGCCAGGACGCAGGGCCTTGGCCATCGCCGAAACCGGTTGTTCGCTGGAGACAAAGCCGCGGCTGCTGCCGATCAGGGCCTTCCAGTTGACGCCTCCAACGGACGGCAAGGCCGTGGGGGCTGGGGTGTAAGGGGCAGCGGAACTCCCCGGCGAAGACGACCAGACCGGGGCGCCCACTTGGTTGGGCTGCCAGCGGGCGGAGCTCCAGCGGCGGCTGGGGGCAGGGTTCTGGCGCAGGCTCTGAGGACCCCTGGGGGCTTCAACAGCAGCGGCGGTCTCACTGCCGCTGATGGTGGCGCTCCAGCCGCGCAGCACCACCCGCTGGCGGTCGGGAAGGTTGCGCTGGGTGGTCTCCGAGCTGTTGACGATGCCCTGTTGGGTGGTCACATTCGGCCGCTTGGCCGGCCGAGTGTCCGCGTAGGCACCGGCGTTGAAGGGCCGTTTGAGGGCGGGAACCCGGCGCGCGTTGAGATCGTTCGCGGTGACGAAGCGCTCGTAGGGAACGGTGTCCTCACCGAAGCTTTCGCTGTACTCGGGGCTGTCGAGGATCGCATCCACCAACCCATAAAACCCCTTGCGGGCAGCGGTATCGAAGTAGGCGTCGATTTCCCAGCGGCCGAAGGTGGGGCGACCCAGCAGCCGGCGGTGAATGATCTCGATCGCCTTGGTGATGTAGAGGCCGTTCCAGTAGCGGCGACGGAACGCCACCGAGCGAGCCACCTCACGGATGAAGTTCCGCAGGCAGATGTCGCCATTCTCGAGCTTGATTTCCGCCACCTTCAGACGCTCCCCGGCATAGCCGGCCGTGCCCAGCACCTGCACGTAAACGGCGTCGATCACGGATCGGGTGCTTGATTCGGTCGTGCGCACGCTGGGTTGTCCACCACGGCGCGGCACCGAGGAGCCTCCGGTGGAGATCTGCTGGAGGCGCACCAGCTTCGGCCCCACCCGGCGGGGTTTGGACTTGCGGAATTGGGGGCTGTCCATCTGGCCCGGCTGGGCCATGCCGTTGCCGATCAGGATGCGCCGGTTGTCGTAACCGATGGGGGCTGGACGGGTGGCCACGGACGCCGTGCCCGAGGGGAAGATGGCTCCGTAGTTGAGGGCGAGGGGGTCGTTGCCGCCGCCGTAGGCGTGTTGATCGGCGTAGGGCTGCCGATAGGAGGCGTAGAGGGTGACGTACTGCGGTGCCCCTTCAAAGGGCGCGCTGAAATTGAACAGCTTGCGGTTGGAGCCCCAGCCGGCGCTCTCCTGGGCTTCCTCGCCGAGATCGCGAAGGAATGGAACGGTTTCCTCCCCGAACACCCGGGCGTACTCCTGGGTGTTGATCAGAGCGTCGACCAGGCCCTTGAGGCCCTGGGCGCTGACGATGTCGAAGTAACGGGTGAACTCCTCCCGGGAGCTGATGCCTCGGCCGAGGAAGTGTCGGAAGGCCAGCTCGACGGCGCGGCTGTTGGAGAAGCGCCCGTAGAACTGCTGGCGGTACTCCTTGCTGTGGCCAAGGGAGCGGATGAACTCGCGCATCGAGATCTGTCCCTGGCGCACCTGGGTGGCCTCCACCGGGCTCACCACCTGGCTGTAGCCCTTGACGATGTCGCGCTCGAACACCTGCCTGTAGGCAGCTCGGATCACCTCGGCCTTCTGGGCTCCGGTCTGGCCGGGTTTGATGTTGTAGCGGGGAGCCTTGCCCTGGGCGGCCAGCGCGTAGATGGCAGGCAGCTGCAGACCCTGGTTTTCCGGGCTGCCGAGGCGCTGGCGGGGGGAGGGGGTGGGAACGTCGAGTTCCTTGATCAGAACGTTGAAGGCCTCGATCACCAGGGACCGGGCTTCAGCCTCGCCGGTGAACAACTCTGCGGCGGCGGCGCGCATTTCCTGCAGGGCCACGTTGGTGGCCACCAGGGAGCATCCCTTCTCGAGCACATCCCGCAGGCCGCGGGTGTTCACCGCCAGGATGCTCGGGTCGCCGGCCATCACGGCGTAGCCCACGTAACGCAGGAACCAGGCCATGTCGCGCACGGATTTGCGCATCCGCTCGGTGCCGTAGAGGGCAACGCTGATCGGGCTGAAGCCTGTGGGAAGCACGACGCGCACATCCGCATCGGCCTGGAGGCCCCCGAGAACCCTGCCCAGGAAGCCCTTGGTGGCACTGCCCTGGGCGAACGTGGCGACCGAGGCGGCAAAGGCCACCTGATCAGCCGCCAGGGGGGTGGCCTCAACGCTGCGTGGGGACTCCGGGGTCAGCGGGCCGTCGAGATAGGAGAGCGGGGTACCGCCGGAGAAGATGCGGTTCGCCGCGCGGCCGACGATGCCCTCGGCGTTGGCCGACAAACGCCTGGCCACCTGAACACGTACGAGGCCGCTTTGGAAGAAGGTGCTGAGGTTTCCGAGCTCGCCGAGATCGGGGAAGCGGTCCTGTTGCTCCGCCTGACGGACGCTGGAGAGCGGCAGGGTGTCAAACAGCTGGGGTGAAACCCTGGGGCTGCCGCTGCTGGCGGTCACGGTCATGAACGAGAGCGAGCCGGGCCAAGGAACGTTACGGCTGGCCCTGGGGCCGATCGGGGGGCCATGAACAAATGTTTGCAGCCCTTTGGCCCTGGGGTTCCCTGGGCCCGCTGCTCCGTGAAAAGCTCCCCTGGTCAGCGCCCAGCGTTCCGCCGCCCTCCCCATCCATGTCCGAGGGATCCACCGATGCCGCCACCCCTGTGGTGAGCGCTTTCTATGACCGCTTCCCCTACCCCGGTGACCCCCTCCAGGACGGCCCTCCACCTGGGTACAACTGGCGATGGTGTGTGCCCTGCGCCTATGGCGTCTGCACCGCGGCCGTGCCGGAATGGCCCGAACCGCTGCGGATCCTGGACGCGGGCTGCGGCACCGGTGTAAGCACCGACTATCTGGCCCATCTCAATCCGGGCGCTGAGATCTTGGCTGTGGACATCAGCCCCGGCACCCTTGAGGTGGCCCGCGAACGGTTGCGCCGCTCGGGTGCCGCCGGGCGGGCCTCGGTGCGGATCGAGCAGCGCAGCCTGCTGGACCTGGCGGGCGAAGGACCGTTCGATTACATCAATTCCGTTGGCGTCCTCCATCACCTCAAGCAGCCCCAGGCGGGGCTCAGGGCCTTGGCCGAGCTGTTGCGTCAGGGGGGGCTGCTGCATCTTTTTCTCTATGCCGATGGGGGCCGCTGGGAGATCCACCGCACCCAGCGGGCCCTTGAGCTGATCGGCGCCGGGGCCGATGGGGAGGGGCTGCGCCTGGGCCGCGACCTGCTCGCGAGCCTGCCGGAGCTGAACCGCCTGCGCCGTCATCACGAACAGCGCTGGGCCTTGGACACGGCCGCGGACGCCAACTTCGCCGACATGTATCTGCATCCCCAGGAGAGCAGCTACAACCTCGATCGCCTGTTCGATTTCGTGGCCGCCGCCGAGCTGCAGTTCGCCGGCTTCTCCAATCCCCAGGTCTGGGATCCCGCCCGCCTGCTGGCGGGGGAGCTTCTGGAGCGGGCCCGGGCCCTGACGGAGCGGGAGCAATGGCAGCTGGTGGAGGCGCTCGATCCCGACATCAGCCATTTCGAGTTCTTCCTCAGCCAGGGGGAGCTGGCGACGGCCGACTGGAGCAGGGAGCAGGCGGTGCTTGCGGCCCGAGCTCAGCGCAACCCCTGCCTCTGGGGCTGGCCGGGTTCCAGCCTGCTCGGGCCTGATCTCGAGCCCATCAACCTTGAGCCTGAAGGGGTCGCCTTGCTGCAGGCGATCGATGCGGCTGGGACGGACACGCCCTTGGGCGCCCTGGGGCTGGGTTGGGCTCCGGAGCTTCTGGCCGCTGTGGCACGGGAGCTCGTGAGCCGGCAGCTCTTGCTGCTCAGGCCCTGAGCTGAAGGGGCTGCATGATAAATTCCGCACACCTTTTCAGAGCATCGGCGCCCTTGTTGGCCAGCCCTGATCAACACCTCGAGTTGCTCTCCACCCAGGGGTCGGAACTCGCGCTGGAACCAGGATCTGACCCAGGGTTGAAGCCTGAACCGGTGGTGACCTCCTCCCCTGCGGAGGTGGCCATGGCCGAAACGCTCCCCCCCACCGGGGCTCGTTCGGACATCGACGACGACATGGCCGATTACGCGCGGCTCAAGCGGCGCCTGATCCAGGCCACCTTGATCGCTTCCGCTGCGGCGGTACCGATCGCGGCCCTGGCCTTTGACCTCTCCACCGCGGGCAGTCTTCTGGTCGGAGCCCTCGCCGGGCTTCTCTACCTCAGACTTCTTTCCCGCAGTGTCGACAAGCTCGGCAACGGAGCCAGGTCTGTGGGAAAGGTCCAGCTTCTGGTGCCTGTGGTGCTCGTCATCTCCTCCACCAGGATTCCCCAGCTGGATCTCCTTCCTGCCTTGATCGGTTTCCTGCTCTACAAGCCAGCCCTTCTGATCCAAGGGCTGCTCGATGCCAGGGTTGGCTCATCCCAGCGCTGATCAGCCAGGGTTTCAGCCCCGCCTCCTCCACCCCATCCGTCGCTTGAGCGACACCGAATCTTCAGCCCGATGGTTCCCTTGCCACTCAATCTTCCCTTCGCCGCCCTGGAGGTTGGACAACACCTCTACTGGCATCTGGGCAACTTCAAAATCCACGGGCAGATCTTCCTGAGCTCGTGGGTGGTGATCGGAGCCCTCCTGACCGTTGTGGTGATCGGATCACGCAAGCTGGAGCGCGATCCCCGCGGTCTCCAGAACCTGCTGGAATATCTCTGGGCCTACATTCGTGACATTGCGCGAGATTATATCGGAGAAAAGGCCTACAGAGATTGGTTGCCTTTCATCGGCACTCTTTTCCTGTTCATCTTCGTCAGTAACTGGGGAGGTGCCTTGATTCCCTGGAAACTCATTCACCTGCCAAGTGGTGAACTTGGTGCCCCCACCGCAGACATCAACACCACCATTGCCTTGGCGCTGCTCGTTTCGCTCGCATACTTCTATGCGGGACTTAGCCGAAAGGGATTCCGATACTTTGAGTACTACGTGGAGCCCACGCCGATCATGTTGCCATTCAAGATCGTCGAGGATTTCACCAAGCCTCTCTCCCTGTCTTTCCGTCTGTTCGGCAACATCCTTGCCGACGAGCTTGTTGTGGCTGTGCTCGCGTTTCTTGTCCCTCTCATCGTGCCGCTGCCCGTGATGTTCCTGGGTCTGTTCACAAGCGCGATCCAGGCGCTGATCTTCGCCACGCTCGCCGCCTACTACATCGGCGAGGCCGTCCACGAGTCCCACGCCTGATCCCAGGCCGACCGGTCCCTCGGTCTGCTAGATCTCCTCCGCGCAGGTCCGGTTCTATCCGGGCCCATTTCCAAGGTCACCCCCAGGAAATGCCCAAGCGCCGCCTTCCATCCCAGGTTCATTCCGCGCTGCATCGGCGCCCCACATCTCTTCCCCAACATGGATTCGATTACTTCCGCTGCGTCTGTTGTGGCAGCCGGTCTGGCCGTCGGCCTGGGCTCCATCGGCCCCGGCATTGGTCAGGGCACCGCTGCAGGCGGCGCCGTTGAAGGCATTGCCCGCCAACCCGAAGCCGAAGGCAAGATTCGCGGCACGCTGCTGCTCTCCCTGGCCTTCATGGAGTCGCTCACCATCTATGGCCTGGTGGTCGCCCTGGTCCTGCTGTTCGCGAACCCCTTCGCCAACTGATCACGTCCAGCGGGAAAGGCCTGCCGGAGCGTCCCATCCCACGCTTCGGCCCGTCGCTCCCTTTCTTTCCACCGTCCTGATCTCTTCAGCGCTCCTGCCCCATGACCAGCTGGCTTCTGCTTGCCGCAGCCGGTGCACCGGAGGGGGGTCTCTTCGACCTCGATGCCACCCTGCCGCTGATGGCGGTGCAGGTGGTGCTCCTCACCTTCATTCTCAACGCCCTGTTCTTCCGTCCCATCGGCCGGGCGGTCGAGGAGCGCGAGGGCTACATAGCCACCAGTCGCGCTGAATCCAAGCAGAAGCTGGCCCAGGCCCAACGGCTCGAGGCTGATCTCAAGACTCAGCTCAAGGAGGCCCGCCAGGAAGCCCAGAAGCTGATCGTTGCGGCGGAGGAGGAAACCGACCGCCTTTATCGCGATGCCCTGGCAGCTGCGATGGCCGATTCCAATGCCAGTCGTGAAAAGGCTCGTCGAGAGATCGACACCCAGCGGGAAACCGCGATGGGGCAGATCCTTCTTGACGCCGATCAGCTCGGCGATCTCATCGTTCAACGTCTCCTGGCTGCCCAATGATCACCTTCGTTGCCCCTCTGCTGGCCAGCCACGGAGGCTTTGGTTTCAACCTCGATCCGTTTGAGACCAACATCATCAACCTGGCGATCGTGATCGCAGGCCTTTGGAAGTTTCTGCCCGGTTTTCTGGGCGCGATCCTGGAGCGTCGCCGCAGCGCGATCCTCTCCGACCTCAACGATGCCGAGAAACGTCTGGCTGAAGCCGCGACTCTGCTCGTGGAATCTCAGCAGGCCCTCGCCGACGCCCAGCAGAAAGCGGCCAAGATCCTCGTCGACGGTCGATCCCGGGCCCAGGCGATTCGGCTGGAGAGCGAACTGCGCACCGTGGAGGAGATGGCTCGCATGAAGCAGGGTGCCGCCACGGACCTCAGCTCAGAGGCGGCCCGGGTGACCACGTTGCTGCGCCGCGAAGCGGCCAGGCTGGCGATCGAGAAAGCTCTGGCCTCACTGCCTTCTCAACTCGATCAAGGGGCCCAGGCTCGGCTGATCGATCAGTCCATCGCCAACCTGGGGGTCTCCTGATGCCACTGCTCAACTCCATCACCACCCCCTACGCCGAAGCCTTCTTGCAGGTGGCTGACCAGCGTGGGGAAACCGATGAGGTGATGGCCCAGGCGAAGGAGCTTCTCGCCCTCTGGCACGAAACCCCCAGCCTCGGGGAGGCCCTGGCCTCGCCCGTGATCGAAGTTGAGGCCAAGAAGGATGTGCTGGTCAAGCTGTTTGCCGATCAGCTCACACCTTCTTTCCTCAACCTGCTCAAGCTGCTCACCGACCGCTCACGTATTGGTGTGTTGGACGCTGTCCTGGAGCGTCTGCTGGAGCTCTACCGGGAACAGCGCCAGATCGCCCTGGCCACTGTCACCTCAGCCACACCCCTCTCGGATGAGCAGCAGGTTCACCTCAGAGAGAAGGTGCAGGCGGTCGCCGGCACCGACAAGGTGGAGATCAAGCTCCTGGTGGACCCCGCGCTCATCGGTGGTTTCATCATCAGCCTCGGCTCCCAGGTGATTGACGCCAGCCTCTCCGGCCAGGTGCGTCGACTCGGTTTGGAGCTGGCTCGTGTGAGCTAGCCACCCCCACCCCCTGACCCAACCTTTCCACCACCCCTCCTTTCCCCCACCGCCTTCCCCCCAGGGGACTTCCCACCATGGTTTCCATCCGACCCGACGAGATCAGCGCCATCCTCAAGCAGCAGATCGCTGACTACGACAAGTCAGTTTCGGTCAGCAACGTCGGAACGGTGCTGCAGATCGGTGATGGCATCGCCCGGGTCTACGGCCTGGAAAAGGTGATGTCCGGTGAACTGGTGGAGTTCGAGGACGGCACCGAGGGGATCGCCCTCAACCTTGAGGACGACAACGTCGGCGTGGTGCTGATGGGCGAGGGCCGGGGCATCCAGGAGGGCAGCACCGTGAAGGCCTCCGGCCGGATTGCTTCGGTGCCCGTTGGCGATGCTCTGCTGGGTCGCGTGGTGAACCCCCTTGGCTTGCCGATCGACGGCAAGGGCGAGATTGCCTCTACGGAGAGCCGTCTGATCGAGTCGATGGCGCCGGGCATCATCCAGCGCAAGTCGGTGCATGAACCGATGCAGACCGGCATCACGGCCATCGACGCCATGATCCCCATCGGTCGCGGCCAGCGCGAACTGATCATCGGCGACCGCCAGACCGGCAAGACCGCCATTGCGATCGACACGATCCTCAACCAGAAGGGTGAGGATGTCGTCTGCGTCTACGTGGCCATTGGCCAGAAATCGGCCTCGGTGGCCAACGTGGTTGAAGTGCTCAGGGAGCGCGGCGCCCTTGATTACACCGTGGTGGTGTTCGCCAGCGCCTCGGAAGCGGCCGCTCTTCAATACCTGGCCCCCTATACCGGCGCCGCCATCGCCGAGTACTTCATGTACAAGGGCAAGGCCACGCTGATCGTCTACGACGACCTCACCAAGCAGGCCCAGGCTTACCGCCAGATGTCGCTGCTGCTGCGTCGCCCCCCCGGCCGTGAGGCCTACCCCGGCGACGTCTTCTATTGCCACAGCCGCCTGCTGGAGCGTGCCGCCAAGCTCTCCGACGCCATGGGCAAGGGCAGCATGACCGCCCTGCCGATCATCGAGACCCAGGCCGGTGACGTCTCGGCCTACATCCCCACCAACGTGATCTCGATCACCGATGGTCAGATTTTCCTGAGTTCCGACCTGTTCAACTCCGGTCTGCGTCCCGCCATCAACGTGGGCATCTCGGTGAGCCGGGTGGGCGGTGCCGCCCAGACCAAGGCGATCAAGAAGATCGCCGGAACCCTCAAGCTGGAACTGGCCCAGTTCGATGAACTGGCCGCCTTCTCTCAGTTCGCCTCCGATCTCGATGCCGCCACCCAGAAGCAGCTGGGCCGCGGCAAGCGCCTCCGGGAGCTGCTCAAGCAGCCCCAGTTCAGCCCCCTGTTGCTGGCCGAACAGGTCGCTGTGGTCTACGCCGGAGTCAAGGGTCTGATCGACGAGGTGCCTGTGGAGCAGGTGGCGCTGTTCGTGCGTGAACTGCGCGAATACCTCAAGACCAATTGCGCCACCTACATCGAAACCATTCAGCGCGAGAAGCAGCTGAGCGAGGAGTCTGAAGCTGTGCTCAAGAGCGCCATCAACGAAGTCAAGGCCAGCCTTCTGGCCGTCGCCTGAGCACCCCCATCCAATGGCGAACCTCAAGGAAATCCGTGACCGGATCAGTTCGGTCAAGAACACCCGCAAGATCACCGAGGCCATGCGCCTGGTGGCCGCAGCCAAGGTGCGTCGAGCCCAGGATCAGGTGCTGCGCAGCCGACCCTTCGCCGACCGGCTCGCTCGGGTCCTGGAAAACCTCCAGGCGAACCTGAGCGGAGAGGGAGCCGATGTGCCCTTGCTGCAGAGCCGCCCGGTCTCCAGGATCACCCTGCTGGTGGTCACGGCCGATCGGGGGCTCTGTGGTGGCTACAACGCCAACATCATCAAGCGCACCGAGCTGCGCTTTGCCGAGCTCAAGAACCAGGGCTTCACGGTCGATCTGGTCCTGATCGGCCGTAAGGCGATCACCTACTTCCAGAACCGCTCCTATCCGATCCGGGCCACCTTCACCGGTCTCGAGCAGGTGCCCAACGCCGACGAGGCCAGGGGCATCGCAGATGAAGTGTTGGCGGAGTTCCTCTCTGAGAGCACCGACCGGGTGGAGATCATCTACACCAAGTTCATCAACCTGGTGAGCTCCAACCCCGTGTCCCAGACCCTGCTGCCCCTCGACCCCCAGGGAATCGCCAGCCCTGACGACGAGATCTTCCGCCTCACGACCCGCGAAGGTCGTCTGCAGGTCGAGGTGGGCACGGCTCCGGAGAACACCCAACCGGTCCTGCCCTCGTCCTTCGTGTTTGAGCAGAGCCCGGCGCAGCTGCTCAATGCGTTGCTTCCCCTGTACCTGCAGAACCAGCTGCTGCGTTCGCTCCAGGAGGCGGCCGCCAGTGAGCTGGCCAGCAGGATGACGGCCATGAACAACGCCAGCGACAACGCCAAGGCCTTGGCCAAGACCCTGACCCTCGATTACAACAAGGCTCGCCAGGCGGCCATCACTCAGGAAATCCTCGAGGTGGTGGGTGGCTCCGCGGGGATGGGCTGATCTGAGCCACCTCCAAAGAGGCCTTGCTCCTTGCCTTCAGCCGGCCTTCGGGCCGGTTGTTTCCTAGGGGTCCTCGATGGCTGGCTCCCCACCGCGGCCCCTCAGGCTGCCTGAGGCCCCGGTGTTGGTGGTCTCGCCCCTGTTCCCGCTCGCCCTGGGCAGTGCTCAGCTGCGGCTTGATCCGCTTGATCTGGCGGTGATGCTCCAGGACGTTCTAGCGCTGCGGGGCGAAGCCGTCGGCAACCCAGATCCCGACTGCGCCTGGACGGGCGATCTCCATGGGGTCGCTCAGCTGCACGGCCACCCCAGCTTTTCAGGCCTCTGCCGTCAGGTGGAGCAGCTGACCCTGGCCTACCTGGAACGGCTGGGTTTTGGCCTGGATCGAGTTGGCCTGCATCTGCAACGCTGCTGGCCGGTGGTCAGCGAGCCGGGCCAGGGGGTGGGCCGCCATCACCACCCCAACGCCCACCTGAGCGCGGTGGTCTACCTCAATGGCGATGGCAGCGGTGAGAGTGGTTGCCTGCGGCTCTATCCGCCCCGTCAGATCAATGAGCTGGTGCCAGGGCTGGCGGTGGGCCACGGCGGGCCGATCCAGCGCGCTGGTGACCTCAACGCCCCCTGGGCGGAGGTGGCCCCCCGGGCGGGGCTGGTGGTGCTGTTCCCGGCGGCCACCGACCACGCTGTGGCCGGCAACGACGGCGAGGACCGCCGCTTCTCGATCAGTTTCGATTTCGTGCTCACCGCCCCCGCCGGATCCGAACCAGGTGGGTCCTCAGCGGAGTACCTGGCGCCCCATCCAAGCCAGTGGCGTCCCGTCGTCCAGGAAGATGGGCAGGTTGTGCTCTGATCAGGCGCCCCAGGCAACCCCATGAGTGACACCTTCACCGTGATCGCCATGCTCCATGGCGCGGAGCACAGGTTCCCCTGCCGCAGTGACCAGACCGTGCTGGCGGCCGCGGAGGCCGCCGGGGTGCCTCTGCCCAGCTCCTGCTGCTCGGGGGTGTGCACCACCTGCGCGGCCTTGCTGCAGGAGGGTCAAGTGCACCAGCCCGACGCCATGGGTGTCAGGCAAGAGCTGCAGGAGAAGGGTTACGCCCTGCTCTGCGTCTCCACGCCGTTGAGCGATCTCAAGCTCTTGGCGGCCCAGGAGGATGCGCTCTACGAGGCCCAGTTCGGTCAATTCCAGAAGTGACGCTGGAGAGCCTGGAGCTCTGGTTCGTGCTTGGGCCTGGGCCCCTGCGGCCCCAGGTGCTGGCCGCCCTGGTGCCCCATGGCGACCCCCTGCGCTGGGCGCTCACGGCCGTCGAGGTTGGGGCGGACGGTGGACGGAGGGCGCGGCTGGAGGCGGTGGTGCTGCGGTGAGCGCCCTGCCACCGCTGCCGACGGTGATGGTGATTCCCACCGGCATCGGTTGCCAGATCGGGGGGTACGCCGGCGACGGTCTGCCCAGTGCCCGGCTCCTGGCGGCGGCCAGCGGCTGTCTGGTCACCCATCCCAATGTGATGAATGGCGCGGCGCTCTACTGGAGTGATCCGCGCATCCACTACGTGGAGGGCTGGGCCCTCGACCGTTTCATGGCCGCTGAGCTGGCGTTGGTGCCGGTTCGCGGCCAACGGGTGGGGGTCTTGCTCGACGCGGCCATCGAAGACGAGCTGCGGCTGCGGCACCTGCAGGTGATCGAAGCCTGCCGCAGCACGCTTGGACTGACCATCGGCCCGGTGATGACCACCGACGAGCCCCTGGAGGTCAGCCTGAGCGCGGGCCCCAGCGGCAGCAGTTGGGGGAGCCTGGGGCGGCCTGGGGCCTTGCTGGCAACAGCCGAGCGCCTCAAGGCGGCTGGAGCCACGGCAATCGCGGTGGTGACCCGCTTCCCCGAGGTCTCTTCCAGCGAGGTCCTGGCCGCCTACCGCGGGGGAAACGGAGTCGATGCCCTGGCCGGCGCCGAGGCCGTGATCAGCCACCTGCTCGGGAAACATCTGGCGCTGCCCTGCGCCCATGCTCCGGCCCTTGAGCCCCTTCCCCTGGATCCCAGCCTGGATCCGCGGGCGGCGGCCGAGGAAATCGGCACCACCTTCCTGCCCTGTGTCCTGGTGGGCCTGTCGAGGGCCCCGAACCTCTGGCTGATGGCCCCTGGTCGCCCCGCCCCACCGGCCGGAGCCCTCCTGGGCGACCAGGTCGGTGCCGTGGTGGCCCCCGCCGGCGCCCTGGGGGGCGAGGCGGTGCTGGCGGCCCTGGACCGGGGCGTTCCGGTGATCGCCGTGGCCGGCAATCCATCGCTGCTGGCGGTCAGCGCCGAAGCACTGGGGGTGACCGTGCTGCCGGCGGCCAGCTACGCGGAGGCGGCAGGCTGGGTTCTGGCCCTGAGGGAGGGCCTCGCTCCTGAGGCCATGCGGCGACCCCTGCGGCCCGTGGGCTGATCCAGCCAGCTCAGCGCAGACAGGCCATGGGATGACGGGTGGGCAACCCAAGTGCCTTGGCCACCCCGGGATGGCAGACATCTCCATTGATCGTGTTCAAGCCCGACATCAGCTCGGGCCGCTCGGTGATCGCCTCGACAAGGCCCCGGCCAGCGATGCCGAGGATGTAAGGCAGGGTGACGCTGACCAGGGCTTCGGTGGAGGTGTGCGGCACAGCGCCGGGCATGTTGCCGACGGCGTAGTGCTGCACCCCGTGGATGGTCACCACTGGATCGGTGTGGGTGGTTTCGCGGCTGGTGGCGATGCAGCCCCCCTGATCGATGGCCACGTCGACGATCACCGACCCCGTCCGCATCTGGCTCACCAACTCCTCGTCGACGAGGCTCGGGGCCCGTCCGCCCGGAGTCAGCACCGCGCCGATGAGCAGATCGGCCGACGGCACCAGCCGCTCCACCAGCCCCCGGCTGCTCACCAGGCTCACCAGGCGGCCGCGGCGGTCGGATTCCAGGTTGCGCAACCGCTGGGGGGAGTGATCAAGCAGCAGGACTTCGGCATCCATGGCCGCAGCCACCCGGGCCGCATGCCAGCCCACGGTGCCGGCCCCCAGCACCACCACCCGGGCCGGCCTGACGCCCGTGCAGCCACCCATCAGCACACCTCGGCCGCCATGGGGCTTCTCGAGCAGGTGGGCCCCAACCTGGGCCGCGAGTCGTCCGGCGATCTCGCTCATCGGGGCCAGCAGGGGCAGGCTGCCGTTCTCCAGTTGCACCGTTTCGTAGGCCACACCCGTGGTGCCCGCCTCCAGCAGGGCCCGGCCCACCTCGGGATAGGCGGCCAGGTGAAGGTACGTGAACAGGACGAGGTCACTGCGCAGGAAAGGGAACTCCTCCACCTGGGGCTCCTTCACCTTGACCACCAGGTGGGCGGCCCAGGCCTCCTGACGGTCCACCAGGCGGGCCCCGACGGCGGCGAAGTCCTCGTCGCTGATGCCGGCGCCGGTGCCCGCCCCGTGCTGGATGCGCACCTCCAGGCCATGGGACACCAGCTCCCTCACTCCATCGGGTGTCAGAGCCACCCGCTGTTCGTCCCGCTTGATTTCGGCGGGAACACCGATGCTGGCGATCGGAGCCGCCGGGCCGGAGGCTGACATGGGGTTGAGAAGCTGCTACCAGATTGGCGACTCGGCCGGCCAATCGCCAACATCGGTGGTCGCGCGTCAGTCGACGGCGGCGATCGGCATCCGCCAGCCCGTTCCGAAGGCCCGGCGGCTCACCTTCAGCAGCGGCGGGGCCTGGCGGCGTTTGAATTCCGCTCGCCTCAGCAACCGCTGCACCCTCTGGGCCAACGCAGGGTCGGTGCCCGCCTCGATCAACTCCTCCGTGCTGCGCAGCTCTTCGATGTAGGCCGCGAGCACGGGATCGAGCACGGAGTAGTCAGGCAGGGAATCGCTGTCTTTCTGGTCAGGGCTGAGTTCGGCGCTGGGGGGCTTCTCTCGGATGGCCTCGCCGATCAAGGGGCCTTCGGCCGCCAGGCCGACCCGTTGCCGGCAGGGACCGGATTCAGGGCTGTCGAGCCAGGCGCAGAGCGCGAAGACGGTGCTTTTGTAGAGATCGCCGATCACGGCCAGGCCGCCATTCATGTCGCCGTAGAGGGTGCAGTAACCCACGGCCAGCTCCGACTTGTTGCCGGTGGAGAGCAGCAGCTGGCCCTGCTGGTTGGCCAGGGCCATCAGCAGGGTGCCCCTGATCCTGGATTGAAGGTTCTCAGCCGCCAGGCCCCTGGGGGGCCCAGCCAGGGGGCCTTCCAGGCTTGAAGCGAACTGCTCCATCAGCGGTGCGATCGCCACGGTGTGCTGAGCGATCCCCAGGGTGCCTGCCAGCGCCAGGGCGTCGCTGATCGACCCGGCGGAGCTGTAGGGGGAGGGCATCAGCAGCGCCTGGACCCGCTCCGGGCCGAGGGCGGCCACGGCCAGGGTGGCCACCAGGGCCGAATCGATGCCGCCGCTCAACCCCAGCAGCGCCCGTTGGAAGCCGCATTTGCGGGCGTAGTCCCGCAGCCCCAGCACCAGCACCCGGAACAGCTGCTCCATCGCCGAGGGCAGGGCCGGGGGAGCGCTGGGCTGGAGCGCTTGCGGGGCCTCGTCAAGGTCGCAGCTCCAGAGGCCAAGGTCTTCCTCGGCGCAGGCCAGCTGCAGCCGCACGTTGCCGCCGGCGTCGATCACGAAGCTGGCGCCGTCGAACACCAGCTCGTCGTTGCCGCCCACCTGGTTGACATAAACCACCGGGCACCCCAGCCGCGCCGCCGCCGCCTGGGCCAGCTGGTGGCGCAGGGCCGCCTTGCCCTGGCCGAAGGGTGAGGCCGAGAGATTGATCAGCAGCTCAGGGTGCAGGGGAATCAGCTCGGCGATCGGGTCAGGACCGGCCAGCCGTGGGATCGCCAGGGTTTCCTCCACCCAGAGGTCTTCGCAGATGGTGAGCCCCAATCGCCAGCGGCGACCGCCGCTGGGCAGCTCCAGCAGGGCGGGCTGGTCGGAGCTGCGGAAGTAGCGCCGCTCATCGAAGACGTCGTAGCTGGGCAGCAGGCGCTTGCGGGCCACGATCCGCCACTGGCCCGCCTGCACCAGGGCGGCGGCGTTGAACAGGCCAGGCTGCTGGCCCCCCAGCAGCGACTCGCTCACTCCCAGCACCAGGCTCAGCCCAGGCGGCAATCGGCGCGCCAGCTCCCCCAGCAAGTTGTCCTGGTCACGCTGCAGCGATGGGCGCAGCAGCAGGTCCCGGGGTGGGTAGCCCCAGAGGGCCAGTTCGGGGGCCACCACCAGATCGGCGCCGGCATCGGCAGCCTCGAGGCAGCGCTGGGCCAACCGCTCGGTGTTGCCACCCAGATCGCCCACCAGCGGATTGATCTGGGCCAGGGCGAGCCGCATCAGCGCAGGGGGCGGCCGGCTGGAGGGCCACCGCAGACCGTGCTGCCCAGGCCGTAGAGATTGTGGTTCCGCAGCACCGGCCAGAGCTCGTCTGGGATCAAGGCTGGATCGGGCTGTTCGCGGATCTGGGAGCTCGCGGCAGCGGGGATCTCCAGGGGCAGCACCTCGAGGTTGGCCCCCAGCTCCAGCAGGGGTTGCAGCTGCTCGGGGCCCAGGGGCCAGCCCTGGCGGGGCACAACCGCCAGCCGGCAGGTGGCCAGGATGCCGGAGGCGTCGTACCAGTGCGGCAGCTGATCCACCAGGTCGCTGCCGAGAACAAACACCAGTTGGGCCCCTGGCCAGCGCCGCTGGGCCGCGCGAAGGCTTTCGATCGCCCGCGGGCTGCTGAGTGCCGGGTCGAGGATCAGGCGCGGGTTGGCCAGACCTCTCACCAGGGCCTCCAGCAACGCCGAGCGAACCGCCAGTGGCGCCCCGTGGTGCTTGAACGGATTGTCGCTGGCGTAGGTGGCCACCAGCGGGTAATGGTGGGTGAGACCCTCCAGGAGGGCCCGGTGGCCAAGGCTGGGAGGGTCGGCACTGGTACCGAACAGGGCCACGGCCGGCGGGTCATGGGAGCCGATCGGATCGTTCATGGCAGCAGCGCCTGCAGCGGTGGGGCGGTGTCCAGCGACTGCCACTGCACCAGCCAGCGTTGCACCTCCGGGTCCTGGCGGGCCAGACGGCGCAGCAGGGCGCCGGGCCGCGCGGCCCCCACCTGGGCGCCACGCAGCAACTCGCGGGCGGCCAGGCGCCCGGTGCGCCGGGTGGCCACCACCGCCAGGGCCACCTGGGCCAGCGCCACCGGCGCCGCCGGCGCCAGGCTCAACCCGCCGCTGAGAGGGGCCGCCAGCACCAGCAACTGACGCAGACCCCCCAGCAGCAGCTGGATACCCAGCTGGGTGCCCCCCAGCAGGGCGCTCTGGGCCGAGATCCGCCCCAGCATCAGCCGCGCCTGGGGGCCATCGAGCTGCAATCCATACAGACGGCAGAGCTGCACCACCAAGGTGGTGTCCAGGGCCAGGGCACCGGCCACATCCAGGAGCACCAGCGGGTTGGCCGCGACGCTGGTGGCCTTGAGGGCGGCGAAGCGGCCAATCAGGCCCCGGGCCGCCTCACGGCCGTGGCCCAGTCGCCAGTGGTGCAGGCGCTGGCTGAAGCGGTCCGCGGCCCGCAGGCTGTTGAGCGCCAACAGCAACAGGCCACTGCGCTGGAGCAGGGCGGTGAGCTGCTGCTGCAGCGGTTCGATCCGGGCCGGCTCCGGCTCGCTGCGCACCCGACCATCCGCCAGAAGGATGGCGCGGCGGGGGGCGGCGGCCACCGTCACCAGCTCCAGGCCGGCCGCCGCCGCCGGCAGCCGGCGGCGGATGCTTGCCTCCAGGTCTCTCAACTCATCGCTGGGCCAACAGTCGCTGCGGTTGAGCACGAGCATCAGGGGGGTGCCGCACCGGAGCAGGGCCTCGAGGGCCTCCAATTCGGGGGCCGTCAGGTCGCCATCGAGCACGAACAGAACCAGATCGGCGCCCAGGGCCACCCGGGCCGCCAACCGATGGCGACCGCTGGCGGCGATCTCATCGATCCCGGGGGTGTCCACAAGCTCCACCCGCTCCAGCCCGGTGATCGCCTGCTTCCAGGGGGCGTGCTCCTGACGGCGGGTGCAGCCGTGGGCCACGTCGGTGGCGAAACGCCGCTCCCCCAGCAGGGCATTGAGCAAGCTGGATTTGCCCACCCCCACCCGACCGAACACCGCCACCCGCAGCTGCCGTTGGCGCAGGCGCTCCAACTGGGCGTCCAGGGCGGTCAGCTCAGGCCCCAACACCGAGCGTTCCCGGGGCGAGAGCCGCAGCTCAGGGCGCCATCGCTCCAGCAGGGCGGTGCAGCGTTCGGGGCTGGGGGGGACGGCGGTCATGGGCTTTCCGCCCCGGCGGCCGAACGCGGCCGCCACCAGCCCGCCAGCACCGCCAGCACCGCATCGGCGCCGATCAGACCGACGAAGGCGCCGAATTCATCCACCACCACCCGTACCGAGTGGTTGCTGCGCCGGAAGGCGGTCAGCAGCCGGTCGGCGCGGATCATCTCCGGCACGAATTCCACCCGCTCGGTGTGGCTGGCGACGCTGGAGCCTCCCTGACCCGTGAGCAACGCAGACAGCAGATGCTCGCGACTGGCGACCCCGAGGACTTCGTCCACTTCCTCCCCCAGCACCACCCACCAGGCGGCCGTGTTGCTGAGCAGGTTGTCCCGTAGGTCGGCCAGTTCGGCATGGCCCTCCAGGGTGGGGGACGCCACCCGGGGCACCATCAGATCCCTTGCGGTCAGGTCGTTGAGCTGGAACACCTTGCCGATCATGGCGGCCTCGTCGGCCTCGATCTGGCCCTTCTGGGAACCCAGTCGCGCCAGCAGACGAATCTCCTCTTCGTCGGTGGCCAGTTCGTTCGCGGCCGTGATCGCCGGCATCAGCCACTCCAGCAACACCACCAGGGGCAACATCAGCCGCAGCAGCAACGCCACGGAGGCCGCGCTGGCCAGGGACAGGGGCAGGGCCATGCTGCTGCCGAGAGCCTTGGGGAGGATCTCTCCCAGCAGGATCACCAGCACCGTGAGGCCCACCGAAAACAGCGGCAGGGCGACGCCGTCGATGCCCTGGTTATGGAACACCCAGCCGGCATAGCTGCCGAGCATCAAGCTGCCGAAGATGTTGAAGGCGTTGTTGGCGATCACCAGCACCGCCAGGGCGCGGCCGAGCCGGTTCTTGAGCAGCTGCAGGGAACGGGCCCCCCGGGGCGGGTTGGGCCGCCCGGCCAGTTCGTGCACCCTCAGGGGGTTCACGGTGAGGATCGCCGCCTCCACGCCGGAGCAGACGGCTGAACCCACCACAATCACCACCACCAGACCCACCAGGCCGATGAGTTCGTTCATGGCCGTTGGGTCATGCGGGCCTGAATCGGAGGCTGGGGTCTGCCACAGCTGAGCTGGAGATCTGACACTCTCATTTAATCGGCTGTGCCATCTTCCCGCCGTACATCCCTGCTGCCCCCATGGTGACTGACCCAGCCGAGTTCCAGCAGCGCCGCTCCCGTTTCCTCGAGCAGTTGGGCGGGGTGGCGGCCGTGATCCCGGCATCGCCACTGGTCACCCACCACGCCGATGTGGAGCATGCCTTCCGCCAGAACAGTGATTTCTGGTATCTCACCGGCTTCGATGAACCCGGGGCGGTGGCCCTTTTCCTGCCCCATCGAGCCGAGAACCCGTTCGTGCTGTTCGTGCAGCCCAAGGAGCCGGCGGCCGAGGTCTGGAACGGCTTCCGCTGGGGCTGCGAGGGGGCGGTGGAGCGCTTCGGCGCCGACCTGGCCCATCCCCTGGCCGAGTTGCCGGATCGTCTCGCTCCCTATCTGATGGGGGCCGGCGGCATCGCCTTCCGGGTGGGCCGGCATCCGGAGCTGGAGCCGCTGGTGCTCAAGGCCTGGGGCCAGCAGCTCGATCGGGCCCCCCGTAGCGGCCAGGCGGCCCTGGGCCTGGTGGCCCCCTGCCCGATCCTGCACGGGCTGCGGTTGCGCAAAAGCCCTGCGGAGCTGGAGCGGCTGCGGGAGGCGGCGCGGATTTCCGCCGAAGCCCATGAGTTGGCGCGCCGGGTGACCCGCCCTGGGCTGGGCGAGCGCCAGGTGCAGGCGGTGATTGAGCAGCATTTTCTCGAGCAGGGGGCGCGGGGGCCCGCCTACGGCTCGATCGTGGCCGGGGGCGACAACGCCTGCGTCCTCCACTACACCAGCAACAGTTCCACCTTGGCGGCCGGCGATCTGCTGCTGATCGATGCCGGCTGCAGTCTGGGCGATTACTACAACGGCGACATCACCCGCAGTTTCCCGATCGACGGCCGTTTCAGCCCCGAGCAGCGGGACCTCTACGAGCTGGTGCTGGCGGCCCAGCTGGCCGCGATCGAGCGCGTCGCGCCGGGAGCTGACGCCGAGCAGGTGCACGACACCGCCGTGCGGGTGCTGGTGGAGGGTTTGTTGGAGCTGGGGCTTCTGAACGGCTCGGTGGACGGGGTGATCGAGCAGGGGGCCTACCGGCACCTCTACATGCACCGCACCGGCCACTGGCTTGGGCTCGATGTGCATGACGTGGGCGCCTATCGGCTCGGGGAGCATCCGGTGCCGCTCGAGGAGGGCATGGTGCTGACGGTGGAGCCGGGGATCTACGTAAGCGACCGCTTACCGGTGCCCGAAGGACAGCCGGCCATCGCTGAACGCTGGAAGGGCATCGGCATCCGCATCGAAGATGACGTGGCTGTGACGGCCCAGGGCCACGAGGTGCTCACGGCGGCGGCCCTCAAGGCCGTGGCGGCGATGGAGCGCTGACGGGCTGGGCTGGCTGATTGGCCTGATGGGCTGAGCTGGGTTTTGTGGATCTGGAAGCTCTCAGGGCTCCAGCCAGTTGAGCAGCTGGTCTGCCTTCAGATCCGAGGTGCGGCCAAGCAAGCGGTCGGCACCTGCGGCACGCAGGGCCTCCTCGTAGCGGTGCCGCGCGGGGGCATCGCGATGGAGGTGGGGGGGTGCCACCGCCAGGCTGAGCAGGGCCTGACCCGGTTGGCTCTGGCGGGCCTGGCCCACCGTGAGCACATCGGCAACGGTGTCACCCAGGTAGGCGATCGGGGGGGAGCCGGGGCCCAGGGGCCGGCCGGCCAGCCTCTCCGCGAGCCGCAGCAGCCCTGTGGGATCGGGCTTGTCGGGGGCATCCCCCATGGCGATCAGGGGCGGATCACTGAGCCCCAGGCGATCTTTGAGCACGAAGCGGGCGGAGGGGGGCTCGGCACCGCTCACGAATCCCCAGGCGAACCCGGCCTCGGTGAGGTCAGCGAAGAAACCGGGATCCACCAGCAGTGGCTCGCTGCGGATGAACCCCCGCCAGAGGGAGGGATCGCCCTCCGGGTCGCCGCCGAAGTAGAAGCCGCTGAACACCTCCACCAGGTCGTTGAAGGCCGGCAGGTCCGCCAGCGCGCCCCGGCGCAGGAGTTCCAGGCTGGCCTCCCAGTCGTTGTTCCAGAGCCCTTCGCCCTTGAGGGCGTCGATGCTCTCAACACTCGGCCGCCAGCCGCCGAAGTGGTGCACCGTTTCCACCAGGGCGCGGCGGTAGCTGCCGCTCACGTCCCGGATGACGCCATCGATGTCGAACAGCAGGATGGCTCGGGGGCTCAGAAATGGTGCTCCTGGGGCTGGTAGGTTAGTTCTTTGATCCCTAGTCTTGAGCGCAGAAACCATGACGGGCCCTGAGAGCGTCGCTGTGAGCGCGGCCATTCCCGAGGCTGGCTTCCCCGACGACGACACCACCGAGGGCCGTCCGGTGCTGCGCGGTGCCAGTGCCGCCCTGGCCACGGCCACCCTCGATGAAAACGGCGTTCCCTCCGGCCGCACCCCCAAGGCCGATGAGGGCCGCTTCCTCCTGAAGATTCTCTGGCTCCCCGACAACGTCGCCCTGGCCGTGGATCAAATCGTCGGTGGCGGTCCCAGCCCCCTGACGGCCTATTTCTTCTGGCCCCGGGAAGATGCCTGGGAAACCCTCAAGGGCGAGATTGAGGGTAAAAGCTGGATCACCGACAACGAGCGGGTCGAGATCCTCAACAAGGCCACCGAAGTGATCAACTACTGGCAGGAGGAGGGTAAAGGTAAGTCCCTCGATCAGGCCAAGCTCAAGTTCCCCGATGTGACCTTCTGCGGGACCGCCTGAGTTCTCAGGCGCCGATGGCTTCCAAGTCTTCTGATCGCGTCCCCTCTGGGGCGCTTTTTTGATGGGTGTTTTCCCGCATCTGAGCAGCTGAGGTCAGGCCGTGGGCTCTGGGGGCCCTCCCCCATCGGAGCTGGAGTTCGATTCACCCTGGACTTGCCACTTCGTCTCCACCCACCTGAACGCCCCCGAAAGCCGGCCGAACGTCTCAGAGTTGTGTGCTCCGCTCCGTTCATTCAGCGCCATTGATCCAGAGCCCTCCATGCCAGGCCTGGACATTGGACGCGCGCAATCAGCTCACTAACCCGCCACCCGCCCTACCCAATGGGGACAAGCTGGAAGCAACGGCCCACAGGGGGCGGGCAAATTGGTTAGCCGGCAAACTTGTCAGCCGGCTGGACCTGACAGGTGCCGGCACTCAGCCATCAAGGGCTGTCTTCGTTCCCCTTCCCCCAAGAACCCATCAGGGTTCAGTGAGACGGGATCTGAGGGAGCTTTTCGCCAGGGGCTGATTTGTCCCGATCAGAGGATCGAGGCACGCGTGGCCTGGAGCCTGGCCCGGGCGCGGGAGAGTTCCTGAAGCGCCTTCAACTTCTTGGTGCTGGGGGGTTGACCGTCAAAGCCGCTGGCAGCCAGCTCAGCCTTCTCAAGCTCCTGCTGGGCGGCGGCGGGGTCGATGGCGGCGCCGAGTTCGGCGCCGTTGACAAGCACCGTGACCTGGTCGGACTCCACTTCGGCGAAACCGCCGAGCAGGGCGATCGCCTTCCAGTCGCCTGATTCCCGCAGCCGCAACACACCCACATCGAGGGCGGTGAGCAGAGAGATGTGCCCGGGGAGGATGCCCAGTTGACCTGTTGTGCTGGGCAGGATCACCTCATCGGCGCTGCCATCGAAGAGGCTTCGGTCGGGGGACAGTACGCGAAGAGTCAGTGCCATGGATCAGGCCTTCGCTTCGGCGAGGATCTTGGCCGCCTTGGCACGCACCTGGTCGATGTTGCCCACCAGATAGAAGGCCGCTTCGGGCAGATCATCGAGTTCACCGGCGAGGATCAAGTTGAAACCCTTGATGGTGTCTTCGAGCTTCACGTATTCCCCGGACTGGCCGGTGAAGATCTCTGCCACGAAGAAGGGTTGGGAGAGGAACTTCTCGATCTTGCGGGCCCGATCCACCGTGCGGCGGTCGTCTTCGGAGAGCTCGTCCAGACCGAGGATCGCAATGATGTCCTGCAGTTCCTTGTAGCGCTGCAGCGTGGACTGCACGTTGCGGGCGGTGCGGTAGTGCTCATCGCCCACAATCGCCGGCTGGAGCATGGTGCTGGTGGAATCGAGGGGATCCACGGCCGGGTAGATGCCCTTGGAGGCCAATCCGCGGCTGAGAACGGTGGTGGCGTCCAGGTGGGCGAAGGTGGTGGCGGGCGCCGGGTCGGTGAGGTCGTCGGCAGGGACGTAGACCGCCTGGATGGAGGTGATGGAACCTTCCAGGGTGGAGGTGATCCGCTCCTGCAGCATGCCCACGTCGGTGCCGAGGGTGGGCTGGTAGCCCACGGCTGATGGCATGCGCCCCAGCAGGGCGGAGACTTCGGAGCCGGCCTGCACGAAGCGGAAGATGTTGTCGACGAAGAGCAGGACGTCCTGCTTGTTCACATCACGGAAGTGCTCGGCCATGGTGAGCGCCGAGAGCCCCACGCGCATGCGGGCGCCCGGGGGCTCGTTCATCTGGCCGTAGCAGAGGGCCACCTTCGATTTGGAGAGGTCATCGGGGTTGATCACTCCGGATTCCTTGAACTCCTCGTAGAGGTCGTTGCCTTCACGGGTGCGTTCGCCCACGCCAGCGAAGACGGACACACCGCCGTGCTCCTTGGCGATGTTGTTGATCAGCTCCTGGATCAGCACGGTCTTGCCCACACCGGCGCCACCGAACAGGCCCACCTTGCCCCCCTGGCGGTAGGGGGCGAGCAGGTCGATCACCTTGATGCCCGTTTCGAACACCTGGGGCTTGGTTTCCAGCTCGGTGAGCTTGGGGGCGTCACGGTGGATCGAGGCGGTGAGGGTGGTGGCCACCGGACCGCGCTCATCAACCGGTTCACCGAGCACGTTGAAGATGCGGCCCAGGGTGGCTTCACCCACGGGCACGGAGATCGGTGCACCCGTGTCAAGGGCTTCCATGCCGCGCACCAGTCCATCGGTGGTGCTCATGGCCACGGCGCGCACCCGGTGATCGCCCAGGAGCTGCTGGACTTCTGCGGTGAGAGCGACCTGCTGACCGGCGGAGTTCTTGGCTTCGATCCGCAGGGCGTTGAAAATCCTGGGCAGCTTGCCGGCGGGGAATTCCACATCCAGAACCGGGCCAATCACCTGACGGACGATTCCCTTGGAACCGGTGGTGACGCCTTTCTTGGCGGGGGCAGCAGCAGCCATGGGTAAGGAAGTTTTCTGAGGAGGCGCGCAGCGGGGAACACGCCCACTGGAGCGGGGCAACCTTACCACTTGGGCCTGCCCCACCCGGCTGTTCTCGCCCAACCTGCGCCTGCACGGACGCGGCCTCCAACGGGCCGACCGACCGCCGTGGTTCGGTCACCCGCACGCTGGAGTCCTTGCTCTGCCCCAGGGCAGCAGCCTAAGTTGGCACTCGAGCCGGCCGAGTGCTAACTCGGTCGCCCCGCGGCGCTGATCGCGCCCTAACTGTTGCTCTCGAACCTATTCATGGCTGCTGTTTCTCTCAGCGTCTCCACGGTCAAACCGCTCGGAGATCGCATTTTCATCAAGGTGTCCGAGTCGGAGGAGAAGACCGCCGGCGGCATCCTTCTGCCCGACACCGCCAAGGAAAAGCCCCAAGTCGGTGAAGTGGTCCAGGTGGGCCCCGGCAAGCGCAATGAAGACGGCAGTCGCCAGGCTCCTGAAGTGAGCATCGGCGACAAGGTGCTCTACAGCAAGTACGCCGGCACGGATATCAAACTCGGCACCGACGAGTTTGTGCTCCTGTCCGAAAAGGACATTCTCGCGATCGTCAACTGATCACTCACTGATTCCCAGCTGATCAGTCAAGGATCACTCAAGGATCATCGGAGCGCTCGGTCGACCTTTTCCCGCAGCGCCCAGCCGCGCTCAGGACAGCCTGAGCCTCTTCCTCAACCAACCCTTTCACCGAACGGACATCGCCTTCCATGGCCAAGCGAATTATCTATAACGAGCAAGCCCGCCGGGCCCTCGAACGCGGCATCGACATTCTGGCCGAAGCCGTCGCCGTCACCCTCGGTCCCAAGGGCCGCAACGTGGTGCTCGAAAAGAAGTTCGGCGCACCCCAGATCATCAATGACGGCGTCACCATCGCCAAGGAGATCGAACTCGAAGATCACATCGAGAACACCGGTGTGGCCCTGATTCGTCAGGCGGCCTCCAAGACCAACGACGCCGCTGGTGATGGCACCACCACCGCCACCGTCCTGGCCCACGCCATGGTCAAGGCGGGTCTGCGCAACGTGGCCGCCGGCGCCAATGCGATCACCCTCAAGAAGGGCATCGACAAGGCCGCCGACTTCCTCGTCAAGAAGATCGAGGAGCACGCCAAGCCGATCTCCGACTCCAACGCCATTGCCCAGGTGGGCACCATCTCCGCCGGCAACGACGAAGAAGTCGGCCGCATGATCGCAGATGCGATGGACAAAGTCGGCAAGGAGGGTGTTATCTCCCTGGAAGAAGGCAAGTCGATGACCACCGAACTGGAGGTCACCGAAGGCATGCGCTTCGACAAGGGCTACATCTCGCCCTATTTCGCCACCGACACCGAGCGCATGGAGGCGGTGCTCGATGAGCCCTACATCCTGCTCACCGACAAGAAGATCGGACTGGTGCAGGATCTGGTGCCCGTGCTCGAGCAGATCGCCCGCACCGGCAAGCCCCTGCTGATCATCGCCGAGGACATCGAGAAGGAAGCCCTGGCCACCCTGGTGGTCAACCGTCTGCGCGGCGTGCTGAACGTGGCGGCTGTCAAGGCTCCCGGCTTCGGTGATCGCCGCAAGGCCATGCTCGAAGACATCGCCGTTCTCACCAACGGTCAGCTGATCACCGAAGACGCCGGTCTCAAGCTCGAGAACACCAAGCTGGAGATGCTGGGCACCGCCCGCCGCATCACCATCAACAAGGACACCACCACGATCGTCGCCGAAGGCAACGAGGCGGCGGTGAAGGCGCGCTGCGAGCAGATCCGCAAGCAGATGGACGAAACCGACTCCTCCTACGACAAGGAGAAGCTTCAGGAGCGTCTGGCCAAGCTGAGCGGCGGTGTGGCCGTGGTCAAGGTGGGCGCCGCCACCGAGACCGAGATGAAGGACAAGAAGCTGCGCCTGGAAGACGCCATCAACGCCACCAAGGCGGCCGTTGAAGAAGGCATCGTTCCTGGCGGTGGCACCACCCTGGCCCACCTGGCCCCGGCGCTCGAAGAGTGGGCGGCCGCCAACCTCACCGGCGAAGAGCTGATCGGCGCCACCATCGTGGCCTCCGCGCTCACCGCTCCGCTGATGCGGATCGCCCAGAATGCCGGCGTCAATGGCGCCGTCGTGGCTGAGCATGTCAAGGGCATGCCCTTCAACGAGGGTTACAACGCCGCCACCGGCGAGTACGTCGACATGCTGGCCGCCGGCATCGTTGACCCCGCCAAGGTGACCCGTTCGGGGCTGCAGAACGCCGCCTCGATCGCCGGCATGGTGCTCACCACCGAGTGCATCGTGGCCGACCTGCCCGAGAAGAAGGAAGCAGCTCCCGCCGGCGGCGGCGGCATGGGCGGCGACTTCGACTACTGATTGTCCAGGGGCGGGAGCTTGCGCTGCCGCTGCAATCACCTGGGGCGGAGGGGAAACCTTCCGCCCCTTTTTCATGGTTGCCAGAAACGTTCAGGGGTAAGCCTCAACCGGTTGGAAATGACAGTCAGCGGTCAATCGCTGGACCCGATGCTATTGTTGTAAATCTTATGATGTAAATAAGCTGCATTGATTGACGTGTTCTGTGCCTAGCCACAATCTTGCCTGGTGACTGAACTTGACTGCGCTCATCTGCGCGCCCTGAATCGTTGATGGAGGGTGCATTCGCCGGCCCCGGCCAGGTCTGATTGGACCCGTCTCCGTTGGATGTGGCCTTGCCTTTTCGACGTGACTGCTGAGGGCTCGATGGGCACAGCTCCGTTTAAAAACCCTGTGCTCATCTGAGCTTGGGCGGTCTGATGGGGCATGCTGAGATTTCTGGATCGAGGCAAGACCGCCTGTTGCCGTTCTTGCCCATCAGGGCGATCGAGGCATGGAGCAATGATCGACAAGCCCTGGCCCTCGCGCGATTGAGACGGGGTCTTTCGCCCCTCAGCTCGCCGGAGCCCCGAAGGGTGATTGACATGTCCCGTGGCTGAGTAGGCCATGAAGGTTCCTGCGACGCGCTCAGAGTTGATTGACCTGGCGCCCCCATGGTTGCGCCGCTGTGCGGAGAGGATGGTGGAACTTGGTCAAGGATCCCCACGCCGTGTCTCAAAAGCCTTCGCGCCCCAAGCCGAGCATTTCAGGGCAGAAACTTTTGTTTCGTTGTCTGGAAACCGGTTTCGTCAGTACCGGTCCGGGCCTGAGCCGCTACCAGCAGAGTCGATCCATCAATCCTGCCAGTCGTGAGCGCCTTGGGCCGCGCCCTGGAGATTGGAAGCCCATGGTGCCGACCAAGCTGTGCGAGATCTGCGACCAGGTGGTGCGCGGCAACCCGTGGACGTTCCGCCAACACCAGCTCAGCCAGCGTTGCCAGCGACGCGGAGATCGATCCTCCGGTGGGGGGCGGGCTCCCTCATGAGGACGGCATCGTTTCCCCGTCGGGACGGTCTCAGTCGGGTTTGAAGCTGAGGGCCACGCCGTTGTTGCAGTAGCGCTTACCGGTGGGCCGTGGGCCGTCCTCGAAGACGTGGCCCTGGTGACCGCCGCAGCGCCGGCAGTGGTATTCGGTGCGGGGGAAGATGAGCTTGAAGTCGGTGCGCGTGGCGATGGCGGTGGGCAGCGGTTGCCAGAAGCTGGGCCATCCGGTGCCGCTGTCGAATTTGGCCTTCGAGCTGAACAGGGGCAGCCTGCAGCCGGCGCAGACGAAGGTGCCGGCGCGTTTCTCCTGGTTCAGCGGACTGGTGAAGGGCCGCTCGGTGCCCTCACGGCGGAGCACCTCAAAGGCGGCCGGGCTGAGCCGGCGCCGCCACTCCGCCTCACTGAGTTGCCAGGCGGCTTCCCCGGCTGGTGTTGCCGCCTCTGCCCTGCGAGCCCCCAGGAGGGGGGAGAGAAAGCCGGCGAAACTGGCCAGGAGGCGGCGCCTTCGCATTCGAACGCCGGCTTTCAACGAAACCAGCCGGCGCTGATCGCGACCGCCAGACCAAGGAAGGTGGCCAACAGTGACCAGGTGATGCGGTTGAGGGTGGTTTCGGCGCTGCGGGCACTGCTGAACATGGAGCCGCCACTGCTGGCCAGACCACCCATGCCATCGCCCTTGGGGCTGTGCAGCAAGACGCTGATGATCAGCAGCACACCGCTGGCGGACCAGATCCAGGTGATGACGGTTTTAAGCATCGAATCAGCCTAGGGGTCAGACCGGCAGGCTCTGGGCGAGGAGCTCGCTGCGCTTGATGGTCCCCAGCGGTTCGATCAGGGAATGACCGGACATGTTGGCGGGCTGGGGCAGGCCCAGGATCTCGAGCAGGGTTGGGGCGATGTCCGCCAGCCCAGCCCCTTCGCGCAGACGAAGATCGTTGCCGTGGCCAGGCAGCTTGCGCTGTTCCCCCTCCACCAGGATCACGGGCACCGGATTGGTGGTGTGGGCCGTCCAGGGGCGGCCATCGGGGCTCTCCATCACTTCGGCATTGCCGTGGTCGGCGGTGATCAGCAGGGTGCCGCCGGCCCGGTTGGTGGCCTCCATCAGCCTCCCAACGCAGTGATCGACCGTGGCGATCGCCTCGAGGGTGGGAGCCATCAGGCCGGTATGCCCCACCATGTCGGGGTTGGCGTAGTTGATCACCACCAGGGCGTAGATCCCCTTGTTGATGGCCGCGATGCAGTCGTCGGTGAGTTGCTCGGCCGACATGGCGGGGGCCAGGTCGTAGGTGGCGACCCGGGGGGAGGGCACCAGGTGGCGATCTTCGCCGGGGAATGGCTTTTCGATGCCGCCGTTGAGGAAATAGGTGACATGGGGGTATTTCTCGGTTTCCGCCGTGCGGAACTGCCGCAGACCGTGTTCGGAGACCACTTGACCCAGCAGCCCATCAAGGGATTCGGGGGGGAAGGCCACGGCCACGGGCAGCTCGAGCGCGTATTGGGTGAAGGTGACCACATCGAGCGCAGGATGTTGCTCGCGGGCGAAGCTGGTGAAGTCGCTGAGCACCAGCGCTCGGATCAACTGACGGACGCGGTCGGGGCGGAAGTTGAAACACACCAGACCATCGCCATCGGCGAAGGCCCCAGGGGCGAGCCTCACGGGCTCGAGGAATTCATCGGTGATTCCGGCCGCATAGGAAGCTTCGATGGCCGCTTGGGCCCCAAGGCCATTGATTTCACCGGGTTCGGTGTAGAGGCGGTAAGCCTTTTCGGTGCGCTCCCAGCGGTTGTCCCGGTCCATGGCCCAGTAACGGCCGCAGAGGGTGGTGATGGCGCCGACGCCGCTGGCTTCGATCAGATCCTCGATGCCTTGGATGAACTGGGGGGCGCTCAAGGTGGCGGTGTCGCGGCCGTCGGTGATCACATGGATGCACACCTTGCGCAGATCGGCTCCAGCCGCCCAGCGCAGCAGACCACCCAGGTGGTCGAGATGGCTGTGGACGCCCCCATCGGAGCAGAGCCCCAACAGGTGCAGGGTTCGGCCGCTGGAGCGCAGGCGTTCGGCCAGCGCATTGAGGGCGGGGTTGTGGTCGATGCTGCCGGAACTCACCTCCTGGCTGATCCGCACCAACTCCTGACGGATGATGCGGCCTGAACCGATCGTCAGGTGGCCCACTTCCGAGTTGCCCATCTGATCGTCAGGGAGGCCCACATCGGCGCCGCTGGCCTGGATCAGGGTGTGGGGGTAGGCATGCCAGAGGGCATCCATGACCGGAGTTTCCGCGGATCGGATCGCGTTGTGGGCGATCTCGTGGGAGTAGCCCCAGCCATCAAGGATGGCCAGCACCACAGGGGCCGTTGGGGCGGTGGTCGCCGAACCAGGGAAAGCTGGGGAGACAGGATCCCGGGGCTTTGGATGGGAATCGGAGGAAGAAATCGGTCGCACCCCGTGCTTTATGACGCTTTCAGTCGTGATGCCGTATCAGTAGCAATTTACTGCCATCCCCAGACCGTTAAGGGCCGTGGGGCCCCATCGTCAGCTTTTCGGGATGTGGTGAGACCACCAGGTTTCCTACGATGAGTCTTCGTCGAGAAGGCCCATGGCACGGTCCTCCTCTCTCCCCGCCGCCGGCGCCCCCTTGCAACGCCTGGAAATCCTTTCGGCCGCGGATCTGCGACGCACGTTCAAACGGCTGGCCTCCCAGGTGCTGGAGGGCGTGGCCGACAGCCGGCAGCTGCTGTTGCTGGGCATCCCCACCCGAGGCGTCGCCCTGGCCCAGGAGCTGGCAGCGGAGCTGGAGCTGATCTGTGGCCACCCGATTGACAAGGGCAGCCTCGATCCCACCTTTCATCGCGACGACCTTGAACGCATCGGCACCCGACTGGTGGAGGCCACCTCCCTCCCTGGTGGTCTCGATGGGCGCCAGGTGGTGCTCGTCGACGACGTGATCTTCACCGGGCGCACGGTGAGGGCGGCCCTGGAGGCGCTGCAGGAATGGGGGCGGCCCCAGCGGGTGTTACTGCTGGTGATGGTGGACCGGGGTCACCGCGAACTGCCGATCCAGCCTGACTTCTGCGGTCGTGTGGTGCCCACCAGCCGTCAGGAGAGCATTGCCCTTTGCCTCGAGGGGATCGACGGCGAAGAGGGAGTGTTCCTGCTCAAGCCCTGAACGTTCAGGCCAGGGGGGTGAGCTCGTCGTCCCGGAAATGGGCGCGGAATTTGCCGAAGGCCACGATCACGGGCAACGTCGGGCTGATCGGTCGCCCTTTCCAGTCGCTGAGCACCTGATGCACCTGGCCCACCTGGCCCTGGAGATCGAACGGTTCGCCGCGGTGCTCGGGGTGGGTGTAGACGATCACCTCGGTGCTGACCTTGACCTGATCTCCCGGTTCCATCGGCTGATCGCGCTCAGGCGACATCCTGTCATGGGCCGCCCTGAAGTGACGATCGGTGGCTTCAGCGCTGGCAGGCGCTCTCGGGACCCGATTCCACCACTTTGCCGCCGAGTTCACGGCAGGCCTGTTTGAAGGCCTTGAAATCGTCCATGCCCTGGGCGATGTGGCGGCGCACGGCGGCATCCAGCTTCTCCATCGGCACGGTGGTCGGCAGACCGCTTTCGTGGCTGTGGTGGGCGTCTTCCTTGGCCTTGATGGTCAGCAGGCCCTTGGTCACCTGCTGACGCAGCTCGAGCGAGCGTTGCTTCCACCAGGGGTGGTCGATGCGGTTGAGCGCATCGAGAGCCTCCCACCAGCGTTTGGCGCCCACCAACTTGCGGCTGCGCTCCAGCTGCAACCGGTTGCGGGCCCATTCCTCCTTGAGGTTGTCCCCCAGGGCGCCGCCGTCGGGGCGGTGGTCTTCGTTCATCGGCGCCAGCAAGGAGAGGGCGCCGCTCAGGTCCCCCTGGCGATAGCGGGCCAGGGCCGCCCGCTGCAGATGCTTTTGCCAGGCCAGCAGCTGCCGCTGGTCCTCGGGGCTGCCCGCGTCGGAGTTCACGAGTTGCAGCTGCAGCCTCAGGGCCTCGCGCCAGCGCTCTGAGCGCCAGAGGCTTTCGGCCTTGAGGCGACGGCACTGACCCTGTTCCTGGGGGGCGCGATCCCCAAGCCAGCGCAGGGCAGCCAGCTGTTCGCTGTAGCGCAGGCAATCGTCGAGTTTCCCTGAACGGGCCGCCCGCTCGAGGCGATCAGGCAACTGGGTTTCCCACCAGTGGGCCGCCAGGACCGTTGCGCTCACCAGGCCAAGGGTGAGGGCGAGCCAGAAGCGTGGAAGCCTGTGCCGGCGGATGGCCAAGGCGAAGCAGGTGAGGAGCGTCGTTCCGTTCTAGGGATCCGCCGGCCCCCGCACCAGGGCGTAGGGGCAGAGCGCCCGTCGTCCCTTGATCAGGGCTCAGTGATCGGACAGGCCCGTGTGAATCAGCGCACCGCTCCAAGGGCCACCGGCTCGGAGCGCTCTCCGGTGCTCAGATCTTCACTGTCGAGCACCAACTGGCCTGCCGCATCGATGCTGAATCGCAGCCGCAACCGGTCGACCCCCTGAAGGCCCGGTGGATCCAGTGCCAGCTGAACGGTGGGGCCAGCCCAGGGCTCCACGGCGGGGGACCCCGCCGGCCGGCTGCGCAGCTGGGGCAGACCGTCGATGAACACCACCTCAGCACGCTGATCGTCGCGGGGCTCCCCCAGGGCGAGCTCCAGTTCGGCCTGCCCATCACGGCTGCAGGCCAGAACCATCTCCAGAGGCCGGCCCGTGGGCCAGCTCTGGCCTGCCAGGAAGAGGGGATGCCAGCGGTGCTCGAAGCTGCGCCGGTCCCAGCAGCGCAGGGAGACCCCCCGGGCCAGCACGTCTTTGACCTGGACGCCGGGGGTGAGGGCAAGGGCCCCAAGGGCCACGGCCTCGATCGGGCGCTCATCCCGCAAGGGCACCCCCGGGCAGCGCTCGCTGAGCCACTGCCGGATCAGGGGGATGCGGCTGCTGCCGCCCACGGGCAGCACCGCGCCGATGTGTTCCAGATCCAGGCCCTCCGCCCGGCCGGCCGCCAGCACGGCATCCAGCAACTGATCGAGGGCGCTCAGCAAACCCCGCTCCCGCAGGAGGGCTTCAAGGTCATGGCGCTCCAGCCTCAGGGCCCTGGGCGTCGTCGCCGCCGCCGGCAGCCAGCTCACCGAGGCTTGGGGGGCGCTTGAGAGGGCGCATTTGAGTTGCTCGGCCGCCTCCAGGAGGCTGCCGCTGGGGGCGGCCTCCGGCACCAGCGCGGCAGCGATCCAGCGGTCGATGTCCCGTCCTCCCAAAGCCAGGCCGGCCTTGCCCACGACCCGGGCGCAGCGCAGGGCTTGGCGGCTGTCATCAAGGCGCAGACCTCCGAAGCGCAGCAGCTGCGCGATCGGTGCCGCCTTGCCCTCGCCACCCTCCAGGGCCACCAGCGACAGATCGATCGTGCCGCCCCCCAGGTCCACCACCAGCACGCGGCTGCCAGGGGGCAGCCCGGCGCCGATGGCTGCCGCCGTGGGTTCGTCCACCAGGGCGATCTCCTCCACCGGCAGGTTGGCGGTGGCCTGCTGCAACCACTGGCGGTAGCGGCGGTAGCTGTCGATCGGTGCGGTGAGCACCAGACGCCGGGGCTGCAGTTCCTCTGGGAGCCGATTCCAGATCCGCTCCAGCAGCAGCCCCCCGACCTGCTCCGCTGACTGGGGGGCCTGCGCTTCAGGCCGGTCCTCGCCGGAGGCGCCGATGCGGCGCTTGAAATCCCTCCACAACAGGGGGCTGTCCGTGGCACTGGGGCCGGCTTCGAGCACCTGGCGGCCAATCAGGGGCCGGCGGTCCTGGGGCCCGCTGAACCAGAGCAGGCTGGGGATCACCGCCGGATCACTGCAGCTATAGGGGGGGATCTCCAGCAGCCGGCCCGGGGTTCCGTCCCCGGCCTGGAAAGCCACCACGGTGGTGGTGCTGCCCATGTCGATCGCCAGGGTGCCGTCCTGGGTCATGGCAGAGGCAGGGCGGGCGGGAGCCTTCCGTTCTATCGGTCGCCGGGCGCCACTGGGTCCTGAGGGTCCGCAGGCTCCTCCCCTAGAGTTGGCAAATTGATAGGTTCTTCATGTTCATCGGCAACGATGTCAGCCCCAAGGAGCTGGCCCAGCGGGCTGAGAGCCTGATCCGTCAGTCGAGCAACCGCTATCTCACGACCGTGAAGATCGCCTTCCGCGCCAAGCAGCGCAGGTTCGATGATTTCGATGGTCTGTTGGAAGATTCGATGATCAAGCCCGTCCAGCGGGCGATCGTTGAACTCAGCGATGAGCAGGACCAGCCGGACCTGCTGCCCGGCTGAGGGCTTGGACCCCCAGCAATGGGAAGGTGAGGGCTGGCGTCTGGGATTCGATCCCCGGCGCCAGCCCTTTTCCGTGCTGATCGGTGGCGAGGGCTGGGCCGTGGAGCTCACCGGCGCCGAGGCGGCGGGGCTGCGCCTGGCCCTCGGATGCCTGGTGTCCCAGCACGGTGACCTCGCCGGTCAGCTGATGGCGGAGGAGACGATCGAGCTGGAGCTGGAGAGCGGGCCCTGGTGGCTGTTGCTCGCGGGGGATCGCCACAGCTGGCGGCTGCGGATCGTGCTCACCCCCGCATCAGGCCAGCGGGCCCTGGAGGTCAGTTGGGGCCTGGGGGCCAGCGCCGCCCTCGCCCTGGCCCTCGAGCAGTTGCCCACAGCCCTCGATCAGCAGCCTGAGCTGGGACTGAGGGCAACGCCCTGAATGTGCCAATGGGCACCGGCTGGTGAGATCAGCCAACCGATTGGGCGGTCGATCAGCACTGCTGATCGGAGCGACTGGCCGGGAGTTCTCCCACAGGCGGCCTCGGTTTTGCACCGTTTTTCCACAGGCTCTGGGGCGTGGAGCGCCTGCCCCGTCATCAACCTGGGGAGAACCGCCGCGATCTTGGTCGTCCCCTTGACATCCGTTACGGGCCACTCCAAGCCCGGGGCCGATTTCCGGGGCGTTACCAAAAGTGCTTGCCAGTTCAGGGATCTCAGCCTTGGACGCCAGGGATCGACGCCGCCGGAGCTGATTTGACGCGGCTGCGGCGGTGTGGGGAACTGGTGCCCGTACGCAGAGGCTGAATGAACCCGACGTCCCCCAACCAGGCGAGCGCAGCGGTGACCAAGGGGGCGGGGGTGAACAAGGGTGCGGGGGCCGGTGGGGTGGAGCTGCCTTCAGAGGCCGAGACTCTGTCTTCCGACGTGGTGGCGGCCATGGTCAGCCTGCGGGCCGAGGTGCCCGAGGCGCTGCTGGTTTCGATGCGCGGGTTCATTGACGCCCACCCCAACTGGGATCAGTACCGGCTGTTTCAGGCCGCCCTGGCGGGGTTTCTGGTGCAGAACGGCGTGCAGAGCAGGGAGGTGACCCGTTGCTACCTGGCCAACATGTTCCGCCGCTGAGGCAGGGGGCTGCTCAAGCGCCTCAGGTGGGCTCTCCCAACAGCGCGAAGATCCGCTCCGCCGCGGCCTGGGGCACCGGCAGGATCGAGAGCCGGTTGCCCCGGCGCACCACGGTCAGCTCCTCCACGCTGAAATTTTCCCGCAGTTCATCAAGGCTCAGAAGCCGTCCGAAGCTGCGCTCGAAGCGCAGGCGTACGCAGTCCCAGCGCGGGGCTTCGGGCTTGGAGGCCGGATCGAAGTACTTCGAGCCCCGATCGAACTGGCTGGGGTCCACCAGCTGGGTCTCGATCACCTCCATCAACCCAACGATCCCCGGCGGTTGGGTGTTGGAGTGGTAGAAGAAGGCCTGGTCGCCCACCGCCATGGCGCGCATGAAGTTACGCGCCTGGTAGTTGCGGATTCCATCCCAGAGGGTGGTGCCTTCCTTCTCCAAATGGGCGATGCCGTAGACATCCGGTTCGCTCTTCATCAGCCAGAAGGCCATCGCTTGCTGGGCATCGCCTGGGGGTGAGAGGCGAGTCTATGGAGCGCTTCTTGAGAGCGCCTCATGGGACCCCATTGTGTCGAGGTTGTTGGCTGGAGCGGCGAAGGCGACTAAACAGGGCCCATTGGTTTGTCCTCCAGTCCTCCATGATCAGCACCTCGGACCAGGAACCGCCCGCGGGCCCCAAGAGCTCATCTGAGCCCACGCTGTCATCAGCCTGGAACCTCTACAAGGCCAACTGGCAGGCCTATGTGCTCACCCAGCTCGTCATCCTTGGCCTGGCGCTGGTGTTCGGGCTGATCACCGCGCTGACCACCGTTCTCGCCCAGGTGCTCACCGGCAACCTCCTCCAGGACAGTGGATCAAGCTGGGCCGAAGGGGTGCAGGCGTTGCTGAATTTCCCGTTCCAGATCGTCTATCAGGTGCTGGTGAGCCTGTTGGGGGTGCTGATCGTGGCCTTCCCCGCGATCTACTACGCCACCGGTCAGCACCCTGATTTCAACAGCGGTCTGGCGCTGCTGCGCAAGAGCTTCTGGCGCTATGTGCTGGCGGGTCTGCTGGTGTCGGCAGCCACGGGGATCGGGCTATTGGCCTGCCTGGTGCCCGGACTGATCGTGGCGATCATCACCCCGATCTACATCCGACGCGTGTTCACCAGCGAGGAGCCGATCTGGCCTGCCTTCCTGGCCTGTTTCCGTGATCTGTTCAACAGTGGCTACGGCTGGGGCCTGGTGGGCTACGAGCTTCTCGCCGGATTGCTGGTGCTGATCTCGGCCCTGTTCTGCCTGGTGCCGCTGATCGTGACGGGGCCCCTGGCGGCCATCTTCATCCAGCAGTACCTGGTGAGTCGGCGCCTTGGGGAGCCCTCAGAGGTCTGAGACCAGCTGGCGGAAATGCTCGCCGCGGGCCTCGAAATCGCTGTACTGATCGAAGCTGGCGCAGGCCGGTGAGAGCAGCACCGCCGAGGCCCCCAGCCGTTCGGCCAAGGCCTGAGCCCTTGGCACCGCCTCGTTGAGGCCAGCGAGCCTCAGCACCTCACCTCCGTAGCCGTGGCCCGCCAGTAAGTGCTCGAAGGGTTCGGCGGCAGCCCCGTACAGCACCACGGCGGGGGCGTGGCGCTTGAGCTGCTCGATCCAGCCGCTGGGATCGCCCTTCTTCGCCTCCCCGCCGGCGAGAACCACCACGGGTTTGGCCAGGGCTTTGACGGCCACATCGGCGGCATCGAAATTGGTGGCCTTGCTGTCGTTGAAGTAGCTGATGCCACCCAGCTCGCGAATGAACTCCAGGCGGTGCGGCACCCCGGGGAAGGAGCGGAAGGCCTGCTCCATTTGCTCGGGCGCCAGGCCCAGCTCCAGTCCGACGGCGGTCGCCAGCAGCATGTTCTGTCGGTTGTGGGCTCCAGGCATCGCCAGGGCCTCGGCGGGGAAAAGGGGCCCGCAGGCGGTGGTGACCTGGTCGGCCTCGATCCAGAGCAGCGGATCGAGACCTGCCGGCAGACCACTGCGCGGCCCCGCCGTGATCCAGCGAACGCGGCTGGGGTCGTCCCAGCTGGTCGCCCGCTCGACCAGATCGGGGTCATCGCCATTGAGCAGGCGCAGAGTGGAGCGCTCGAGCAGGGAGCGCTTGATGGCCCGGTAGGCCTCCAGGCTGCCGTGGCGCTCCAGGTGGTCCGGGGTGAGGGTGGTCCAGAGGCCGATGCGGGGGCGGAGACAGGCCGCCGCCTCGATCTGGTAACTGCTCAGTTCCACCACCAGCCAATCAGGCAGGGGTTGCCCCTGGGCGCGGCGCTGCAGGGCGAGCTCGGCGGCCGAGCGGCCGACGTTGCCGCACATGGGCGCATCCAGCCCCGCGGCCCCCAGCAGATGGCTCACCAGATGGGTGACGGTGGTCTTGCCGTTGGTGCCGGTGATGCCGATCCAGGGAACCGTGGAGAGGGCAGCCCCCCAGGCCACCGCCATCTCGCCGATCACCTCGACGCCCTCCTGGCGGAGCTCCACCAGGGTGGGGTGGTCCCAACGGATGCCCGGGCTGACCACCACCTTGACCGCCCGTCCCCCCGGCCAGCGGAACGCCTCGATCGCCAGGGGGGTGTTCAGGCGCACCTGAATTCCTTCGGTCTCCAGTTGGGCGGCCAGGCGCTGCTGCTCATGGGCGCCTTTGGATTCGATCAGCCGCACCCTCTCGCCTGTTGCGCAAAGCAGGCGGGCGGCGCCAATGCCCGAGCGGCCGAGGCCAATCACAACGGTGAAAGTTAGATCCGCCGTGATCATATTAAGGCTTTATAGATAATAACGAATGGGCGATACTGGAATCGAACCAGTGACTCCTACCGTGTCAAGGTAGTGCTCTACCTCTGAGCTAATCGCCCCCTTGGCCTGAGCCCAAGCCCCGAAAACTTAGCAGCCGCCCCGCTCGTGCCCCCAGGCGCCAACCCCAGGGCCCCATCGGCTTGATCGCCCGATCAGTGGCGCACCATCACCAGCCGCCAGCGCTCGCGTTTGGTGGGCTCCACCGCTTCGATCGTCAGGTCGCCCCGGTTCTCCAGCTGGATGCGATCGCCCGCCACCAGCTCCCGGCTGGGGCTGCTCACCGCCCCCCAATTGAGCCGCACCGCCCCGGAGCGGATCAGCGCCACCATGCGGCTGCGCGAAAGTCCGAACCCTGCCGAGGCGACCGCATCGAGCCGGCAGGAGGCCTCCACGCTGCTGAGCCGCCGGGGAGCGCGCCGGCTGGGGAACTGCAACTGCTCGATGCTCAGAAGCTCGATCTGCACCGGCACCGTTCGCACCAGTAAACGGCCCTCGATCGGTTGTTCCAGCAGCCGTTGGGCGAGCTCAGGGGTCGCCAGCAGCTGGGCGCCCCGATCGCCGCGGACCCAGAGATCCCCCAGGTCCCCCGGCTCGGCGCCGGCGCTCAGCAGGGCGCTGCGGAAATCGCTGACGTCGGCGGGATCGAACAGAAAGTTGCCGGCCAGCTCGAGAGCGACGATCGGGACCGGGATCTCTGCTTCACCCTCGATCTCCTCCACCCCTTCCCCCCTGGGGCGGTTGAAGCAGAGGCGCTTCCGTTCGGCCTGGGGCCAGCCGCCGCGGACGGTCAGGGCCAGTTCACTGAGCTGCCCCAGGCGCTCCTCGGCTTCCTCGGCCACGGCCGCCGCCACGAACGGGCTCCAGCGGGGCTGCCAGGTGCGCAGGGCCTCCTCGGCCCGATCTATCAAGGCCCCCAGGTCCAGGGGCGCACGGCACCCTTCCAGCAGGCTCTGGCGGGGCAACATCAGGTTTCCGCCAGGGTCACCACGGCCTGGGCCCCGGCCTTCTGCAGCACGGTCAAGGGAATCTCGACGCCGCGGGGGGTCTCCACCAACAGCAGCCAGTTGCCTTCGTTGAGACGGTTGCGCAGGCTTCGGATGCGGTCGTCGTCCTCGGGCACGATGCTGGCGGCGGCGGCGAAGCTGCCCATCCAGCCGGAGACCATCCCCAGCAGGCCGCCCGTGAGCGGTTCGCCCCAGGGGCCGAGGAAGGCAAAGGTCTGCAGGTCGGTGATCTGGGTGAAGGTGAGGCCGGCGAAGAAGCCGAAGGGCATCAGCCAGCGGGCCATGCTGCGTTGGCGCAGGCGGCGGCCGATGGCGGGGTTGAGCCGTGCCACCGTCATCACATCGGTTTCCTGCTCGCCGATCGTCACCAGCGCGCTGGGGGGCGGGTTCAGCTCGGCGAGCCGCTCCTTGAGCCGGTGCAGCTGGCGGCGATCCGCCAGCACCACCACCACACAGTTCCCCACATCAACCCTGCGTACCCACTGATTCTCCCTGGCCACAGGGGGCGCCCGAGCCGCTCACTACACTTCACCACCGGCGGCGCCCAGCTGGTTCATGACAAAGGTTCTCGTTTCCGACCCGATCGATCAAACGGGGATCGACATCCTCTCTCAGGTGGCCGAGGTGGATGTACGCACCGGTCTGTCGCCGGAGCAACTCAAGGCGATCATCGGCGACTACGACGCGCTGATGATCCGCTCGGGCACCCAGGTGACCGCCGAAATCATTGAAGCCGCAGGCAAGCTGCGCATCATCGGCCGGGCCGGCGTCGGCGTCGACAACGTCGATGTGCCCGCCGCCACCCGCCGCGGTGTGATCGTCGTCAACTCGCCCGAGGGGAACACGATCGCGGCCGCCGAGCAGGCCCTGGCGCTGATGCTGGCGCTCTCCCGGCACGTGCCCCAGGCCCACGCCAGCACGATCGCCGGTGGCTGGGATCGCAAGACCTACGTGGGCAACGAGCTCTACAAGAAGAAGCTGGGGGTGGTGGGCCTGGGCAAGATCGGCTCCCATGTGGCTCGGGTGGCCAAGGCCCTGGGCATGGAGGTGCTGGCTTACGACCCGTTCATCACCGCCGAACGGGCCCAGCAGATTCAGGTGCGGCTGCTGTCCCTGCCGGAGCTGTTCGCCGAGTCGGATTACATCACCCTGCACCTGCCCCGCACCCCCGACACCGAGAACCTCGTGAATGCAGAGTTGCTGCGCACGATGAAGCCCACCGCCCGGCTGGTGAACTGTGCCCGCGGCGGCATTGTCGACGAGGCGGCCCTGGCTGAAGCGGTGAAGACCGGCGTGATCGCCGGTGCCGCTCTGGATGTCTATGCCAAGGAACCCCTGGAGGCCGATTCGCCCCTGCGCAGCGTCGGCGAGCGCCTGATCCTCACACCGCACCTCGGTGCCTCCACTGAAGAGGCCCAGGAAAATGTGGCGATCGACGTGGCCGAGCAGATCCGCGACGTGCTACTGGGCCAGCCGGCCCGCAGTGCCGTCAACATCCCAGGACTGAATGCCGAGGTGATGGAGCGGCTCAAGCCTCATCTGCAGTTGGCCGAGACCCTGGGCCAGCTGATCAGCCAACTCTCCAGCGGCCAGATCAGCGAGCTGGAAGTGCGTCTGCAGGGAGCGTTCGCCAGCCATCCCTCCCAGCCCCTGGTGATTGCTGCTCTCAAGGGCCTGCTCTCCACCGCCCTGGGTGACAGAATCAATTACGTCAATGCCGCCCTTGAAGCCAAGGAGCGCGGCATCCACGTGCTGGAGGTGAAGGATGAGGCCAGCCGTGATTTCGCCGGGGGCTCCCTGCAGCTCAGCGCCCGGGGCGCCAACGGCCAGCACACCGTCACCGGGGCAGTGTTCGCCGACGGCGATCTGCGCATCACCACCATCGACGAGTTCCCGGTGAACGTGGCCCCCAGCGACCACATGCTCTTCACCCGCCACCGGGATGTGCCCGGCATCATCGGCAAGCTGGGATCGGTGCTCGGCGAGCACAACGTCAACATCGCCTCCATGCAGGTGGGTCGCCGGGTCGTACGCGGGGATGCCCTGATGGTGCTGTGCCTCGATGACCCCATTCCCCCCAGCCTGCTGGCCACCGTGATCGCCATCGAAGGCATCCAGGACGCCCACCCCGTCACCCTCTGAGGGCCCAGGCGATGGCGGCTCAGGGCTGGTGGCGACTGGAGATGGCGGCACCGCCTGAACTGGAGGAGTCGCTGCTGTGGAAACTGTCGCAGCTGGGGATCGTGCGGGTGGCGATTCGATCGCTCCCTGACGATCCCGCCGCTCACCAGCTGGTGGCCTGGTTGCCTGAGGTCGACTGGTCCGAAGCGGAGCGCGCTCGCTTGGCGGTGGCGCTGGCGCCCCTGGCGGAAACCTTTGGCCTTGCTCTGCCTCCCCTGCACTGGTTTCACCAGAGCGACGAGGACTGGAGCCTCAGCTGGAAGCAGCATTGGCAGCCGGATCCCGTGGGAGAGCGTTTCCTGATCCTGCCGGCCTGGCTGGAGCTGCCCGAGGAACACCAGGACCGCCTGGTGATCCGCCTCGATCCAGGAAGTGCCTTCGGCACAGGAAGTCACCCCACCACCCGCCTCTGCCTGGAGGCGCTCGAAACCGTGGCGCGGGCGCGGGGCGGGACGCTTACGGGGCTGCGGGTGGCGGATCTGGGCTGTGGCAGCGGCATCCTCGGCCTCGGGGCTCTGCGCCTGGGGGCGGCCTCCCTGGCCGCGAGCGATACCGATTCCCTGGCGGTGCGCGCCACGGGGGAGAACGCCGCCCTCAATGGCCTTGATCAGGGCAGGGGGCAGGAGGGGGGGCCGCAGGGCCCTGGGGAGCGACTCCAGGTGGCCCAGGGCTCGGTGGAGGTGCTGGCGGAGCTGCTCGCTGGGCGCCCCGCCGATCTGCTGCTCTGCAACATCCTGGCGCCGGTGATCGAGGCCCTGGCGCCCCAGTTCATCGCGGTGCTGGCACCTGCCGGGGTGGGCTACCTCAGTGGCCTGCTGCTGGAGCAGGTGGTGGGGCTTCGCGAGGCGTTGGCGGCCAGCGGATGGCGGGCGGAACTGGTGGGGGCCCAGGGCCCTTGGGGGCTGCTGGAGCTGCGGGCTGCCGGAGCTCCGTCCACTCCTGTTGCATAAGGCACGCTGATCTGTGCTCTCGCTTTGATTGGGCTTCCCTGGCCAGCCCGGCTGAATTGGCGGGAACGGCCCCATCTGGATGTAGGAAGGTGCGGTCCTACAGGCCCGGAACCCACCAGGCGCCTGTGAGCCCTAACCCCTTCCATGGCTTCTTACAAGGTCACCCTCGTCAACGAGAGCGAGGGTCTCAACAAGACGATTGAGGTCCCCGACGACCAGTACATCCTCGACGCTGCTGAAGAGCAGGGCATCGACCTTCCCTACTCCTGTCGCGCGGGCGCCTGTTCCACCTGCGCTGGTAAGCTCACCGCCGGCACCGTGGACCAGTCGGATCAGAGCTTCCTGGACGACGACCAGATCGAAGCCGGCTTCGTGCTGACCTGCGTGGCTTACCCCACCTCCGACGTCACCATCAAGACCCACACCGAAGAAGAGCTCTATTGAGCCTTCAGGGGGGCCATCGATCGGGCCCCTCCCGCCCTTGAACCCTGCGTTCAACTTCGCCACCCTTCTGGGTGGCTTTTTTGTCGCTCTCTTTCCCCGGTGCCGCCTTGGCTGAGGTTTCCTCAGGGTCCCGACCCGCACTGGTGCAGGAACTGCTGGAACCCGGCAGCATCCACACCAGCCCGGGGGGCCAATACAGCTTCAGGGTGCTCGGCCCCTGCTGCCGATTGTTCGATCGCGAGGAGCTGCCCTGGCCCTGCTGCCGTCTGGCCTGGCGCAGCAAGGAGCCCAGCTGGCGCCGCATCGGTCGACGCTTCGTGGCCGACCTGGCGGCCCGCCGCTGCCCTTCCTACGCCGTGGAGCTGCTGCAGCCGGGCTCACGCCCCACGCGCACGATCCTGACCCTGTTCGCCCAGCGGCTTGATCGCGAGCTGCAGGAGTGGTGGTACAGCAAGCGCCATGAAAAAGCCGCGGACACGGCCGCGGCCTTGGCTGAGGAGGTTTGAGCGCCTTCTGAGCAGATGTGGCTCAATCAGAAGTAGATCTTGCCGCCGCCCCACTGGATGCCTTGCACCTTCGGGGCCACCAGGATGTAGCCGGCGATCAGGCGCAGGTCCTTCTCGTCAAGGTCGCGCATCTTCACGAAGATGTCGCTGCTCCGAAGGCTGGGGTGGATTTCGGAGATGCTGTATTCCCCGTCGTAGGAGGTGGGGTCCTTGATGTAGTCGACAAGGGCGTCGACGGAATCCCGAGGAGGGGTGGCCAGGGCCAGGGTTTCGGGGTCGAGGCCCACGTTCTGGTTGGTCTTGGTGATGCCACCGGCGTGGCAGCTGCCGCAGCTTTCGTTGAAGAGCTTGCGGCCGGCTTTGATCTCCTGCTCGCTGAAGCTGACCAGGCTGCCGTCGGGGCTGCCGGGCACCGTCAAGGTGGCGGCATCCCAGCTGGCCGCGGCCACTGGACCACCGAAACAGACCAGGAGTGCCAGGGGCAGAACCAACAGGATTCTGGCCGCGGCCCGGAGCGCTGAGGAGAGGAAAGAAGCCATGAAGGGAGCTGGCAAAATGGCGGTGGCACCACACCAGAGCCCTTGTATCACGGGCGGAGTGTCTGCCGGGGCGGAATCACGAAGTGTTGCAGCAACAGGTTCTTTGCGGGCCAGGCTCAACCCCCGGAGCCGGTCACCTCAAGGCTCATGAAATCCTTGGCGAGCACGGTGTTGGGGAAGATCGCCCGGGCCTCCTCGAGCAGGTCGTCGGGGGTGAGTGAATTGCCGGGGGCGTAGCGGGGGCTGAGGTGGGTGAGCACCAGCTGGCCCACCCCCGCCTCGGCCGCCGTCTGGGCGGCCATGGTGCTGGTCGAGTGCTGGCGCTGATAGGCCATCTCCGCTTCCTGGTGGGCGAAGGTGGATTCGTGGATGAGCAGGTCGGCGCCGCGGGCCAGCTCCACCGCCGCCTCAGAGAACACCGTGTCGGTGCAGTACACAACGCTGCGGCCAGGCCTGGGCGGTCCGCAGAGGGTGCGGCCATCGACCAGGCGCCCATCCTCGAGGTGCAGGCGGCGTCCCTGCTTCAGTTCGGCATAGATCGGTCCCGGGGGAATGCCCAGTTCCCGGGCCCGCTCGATGTCGAAACGGCCTGCCAGGGGTTTTTGATCGATGCGGTAGGCGAAGGCGGGCACCCGGTGGTTCAACGGTGTGCAGCGCACCACCAGGTCGTTGTCTTCGAGCAGGGGGTCGCCGCTGCGGGCCGCAGCCTCCACCCGGTGCACGCGCAGGGGATAGCCGATGCGCGTGGAGGAGGTGCGCAGCACCCCATCGAGGTACTCCCGCAGGGGCTCGGGGCCGTAGAGATCCACCCCTGGGCAGCTGCCCGCCATCCCCAGGCTGGCCAGCAGGCCCGGCAGGCCGAAGACATGGTCGCCATGCATGTGGGTGATGAAGATCCGGCGCAGCTGCGACACCCGTAGGTCGCTGCGCAGGAACTGGTGTTGCGTGCCTTCCCCGCAATCGAACAGCCAGAGCTCGGAACGCTGGGGCAGGCGCAGGGCAACAGCCGAAACGTTGCGGGCACGGGTCGGTACGCCCGAACTCGTGCCTAGGAAGGTGATCTGCACGCCCAGGATGATTCCAGCTGCATGCTGTCACGCCTTGTCGGCCCTTGGTCCCGTTGACGTCGTGGCGGGCACTGGCGCATGGCCCAGGCGGCGGCCACAATGGCGCCGCCCTTCGACTCCCCCTGCGGGCTTCGATGCCACGCACGCTTCCCCTGCCACGAGTCCTCTGGCGCCGCCTGCCACTGGTCACAGCGGCGGCGCTGGGTCTTTCACTGCCGCTGCCCAGGGAGGGCCGGGCCCAGCCAGCTGAACCTCAGGTGCGCGTGCTGCTGCTCGAGAGCTCCGCCACCACCGTGAGTGGTCTGGCCGGCGGCCTGCGTCTGCGGGACGGCCGCGGCACGGTGCTGGCGGAGACCGCCGCCGGTCAACCCCTCACCCTGCGGCTGAGTGCCGCCCGGGTGGAGGCCCAGGGGTTGATGCGGGCCGTGGTCGTGAATGAACTCTGGATCGAGCCCCTGAACCAGGCGGGCGACGATGGCGCCCTGGCCGTCGAGAACCGCCGCTACCGCGGCCGGCTCCAGGTGCTGCCAGGAGCCTCCCAGCTTCAGGTGATCAACCACCTGGGTGTCGAGACCTATCTGCCCAGCGTGGTGGGCAGCGAAATGCCCGCCAGCTGGCCCCTGGAGGCCCTGCGGGCCCAGGCCGTGGCGGCCCGCACCTATGCCCTGCAGCAGCGCAAGCCCGAGGCCCCCTTCGATCTGCGGGCCACCGTGGTCAGTCAGGCCTACAAGGGGGTCGAAGCGGAAACCCCCTCCACATGGGAGGCGGTGCGGGGCACCCGCTCCCTGGTGATCACCTACCGCCAGGCCCTGATCAATGCCGTCTTCCACAGCAGCAGCGGTGGCAGCACCGAGAACAGCGGCGAACTCTGGTCCCGCCAGCTCCCTTACCTGGTGAGCGTGAGCGATTTCGACGAGCAAAGCCCCGTGCGGGTCTGGCGACAGTCGCTGCCACCGGAGCAACTGCAGCGGGCCTTTGCCGAGATCGGCGGGGCCAGCGGTATCGAGGTGTTATCCAGTTCCAGCACCGGCCGGGTGCGCCAGGCACGGGTGCTGGGTCCCCGCGGCCAGCTGCTGCTGAGCGGGGTCGAGCTGCGCCGCCGCCTCGGTCTCAGGAGCACCACGGTGCGCTTTGAGCCCCTGGGCTCCGAGTCCATTGGGGCGGATCCCCAGGGCCAGGCGGTCTCACGCAGGCCCTGGCGGCCGCAGCCGGTGGGCGATGGGCGGGAGTTGGCGCTGGATTCCGCCAGCGGCGCTCCGATGCCTGGTCCGCCGCCCTTGCCGGACGTGTTCGCGCCAGCCACGGCCCCGATCACTGGCCTGGTCGCGATCGGCCGCGGCTTCGGCCACGGGGTGGGCATGAGCCAGTGGGGTGCCTTCGGCCTGGCCCGCCGCGGGGAGGGCTTTGAAGCGATCCTGCGCCACTTCTACCGGGGTGTGGAGGTGGGACCGTTTCGCGAGAGCGTGGCCCAGCTGAGCGCCCTGCCGGCCAGTGCCGGCCGCCCAGCCCCCAGCCCTGCGGCCGCCGTGTTCCGCCTCCCGACGGTGATCGCCAACCGCGAGCCCTGAGGGCTGAGCCAGCGTTGTTCGCCCGGCCAGGGCGCACCCTTCTTGGGGGGCCCTTTGGTTCGGGCCGCTTCATCACTTCCCTTCCTTGTTCGTCCCGCACGGCCCAACCCCATGCCGCTTCCCCCGGACCGCCTGCTGGTGGAAGCCGACGCCCAGGCGGTGGCCGAGCGGGTGGTTGACCGGCTGGTCGAGGCCCTTTGCGCCGCGGGAGCGCGCCCCTTGGGGCTGGCCACCGGACGCACGATGGAGCCGGTCTATGCCGCCCTCCGCAGCCGCCTGGAGGCCCTCGATCCGGTTGCTCGGGGGCGGCTGCTGGAGGGCTGGAGCAGCTTCAACCTGGATGACTACATCGGTCTTGCGGAGGACCATCCGGCCTCCTTTCACGCCGCCATGGTGCGGAACCTGGGGAAGCCCCTGGGCCTTTCCCCCGCCCAGCTGCGTTTGCCCAATGGCGGCGCCCCTGATCCCGAGGCCGAGGCCCGTCGCTACGGCGCTGCCCTCGCCGCCGCCGGTGGGCTGGGTCTGCAGCTGCTCGGGCTGGGGGAGAACGGCCACGTGGGCTTCAACGAGCCCCCCTGCGGGCCTGAGGCCACGACCCGTTGCCTGCGCCTGAGCGCGGCGACCAGGCGTCAGAACGCCGCTGCGTTCGGTGGCGATCCGGAGCGGGTGCCGGAGCGGGCGATCACCGTGGGCCTGGCGGAGATCCTGGCGGCCAGGAGCCTGGTGCTGGTGGTCACCGGGGCTTCGAAGGCGTCGATCCTGGGCCGGCTGCTCGAGGGGCCTCCCCAGGCGGCGCTGCCCGCCAGCTGGCTGCTGGAGCATCCCAATCTGCTGGTCATCGCCGACCGGGCGGCCCTGGGGGGTTAGAGGGTGGCGGCCTCCAGCAGGGCGTCGGTGGCCTCCAGGTTTGAGCTGACGCTGCGCACGTCTTCAAGGGCTTCGAGGGCCTCCAGCAGCCGCAGGCTGGCCCTCAGGGTCTCCAGATCGTCGAGGTGGCAGGGGGTATGCGACTGCCACTGCAATTCGCAGCCGCTGGGGTTCCAGCCTGCCGCGGTCAGGGCCGCCTGCAACGCTTCCAGCTGGGCGGGCGCGCACAACACCTCGGCTCCGTCGCCATCGACGTCGTAGCTGATCAGTTCCAGCTCCAGCAGGCTCTCCAGCAGAGCCTCCTCGTTCAGGTCGTTGCCGCCCAGCCGCACCACCCCGCGCAGGTCGAACAGGTAGCTGACGCAGCCGTTCTCCCCCAGGTTGCCGCCGTGTTTGCTGAAGGCCAGGCGCAGTTCCGCCGCCGTGCGGTTGCGGTTGTCGCTGAAGACCTCCACCAGCACGGCCACCCCGCCGGGGCCGTAGCCCTCGTAGCGGATCGCCTCGAGCTGGTGGCCGTCGGCGTCAGCCCGGCCGGAGCCCTTGGCGATCGCCCGATCGATGTTGGCGCTGGGCATCCCGGCGGCGCGGGCCTTTTCGATCGCCGTGCGCAGTTGGAAGTTGCCGGCAGGATCCCCGCCGGCGCGGGCCGCCACGGTGACCTCCCGTCCCAGGCGGGTGAACACGGCACCGCGCTTGGCATCGACCACCGCCTTGGTGCGCTTGATCTGGGACCACTTGCTGTGTCCGGCCATCTCAACCCTGCGCGCCCAGCACCAGCTTCGGGTGGAGCAGGCCAGCGCCGTCGGCGCGGGCGATGCCGATCCACTGGCCGTCGGGGTTCGTCACCACCACCGTCTGATCGTTCGCCAGGTTGCTGGCGCTGGCGACGCTGCGGCCGTAACACCAGTTTTGATGGTCGGCCGTCTCCAGGCGCTGCAGCGGCAGGTGCGCCAGGGCGCTGAGCGGATCGATCAGGGGCGGGCGGGGTGTTCGATCGAGTGCCGCCAGGGGCACACAGGCGCTCAGCTCGAAGCCAAGGGCTTCGGTTCGCCGCAACTGGGCCAGGGCGGCGCCGCAACCCAGCTGCTCTCCCAGATCCCTGGCCAGAGAACGGATGTAGGTGCCGGCTGAGCAGCGCACCTCGAGCTCCAGTTGGCCTGATTCCGCTTGCCAGTTCAGCAGCTGCAGGTGTTCGATCGTCACCGCTCGAGCCTCCAGCTCCATGGTTTCGCCCCGCCGGGCGCGCACATGGGCCCGCTCTCCCGCCACATGCACGGCCGACACCTGGGGCGGACGCTGAAGGATCGCCCCTCGGAAGGGGGCCAGGGCGGCCTCCAGGTTCGTCGCGCCCAGGGGTGGCACCGGCCGCCGCTCGATCAGCTCACCGCTCAGATCGTCGCTGCAGGTCGACAGCCCCAGCTGGATCACCCCCCGGTAGGCCTTGGTTCCCTCGAGGTAGGGCAGCAGCCGCGTGGCGGGCCCCAGGGCGATCGGCAGCACTCCGGTGACGGCCGGATCGAGGGTGCCTCCATGGCCCACGCGCTTGAGGCCATAGGCGCGGCGCACCCGAGCGACGCAGTCGTGGGAGGTGAGCCCGGCGGGCTTGTCCAACACCAGGAAGCCGCAGAGTTTCTCGGGGCTGGGGGGCGCCACGGCGGGCCAGGTGGGTGACGGCCCGCCACCCTATGGGGTGCCGTACCCCGCTTCGGGAATCGATGACGCTCGCCAACCGTCGTGACCTGGCCTTTCTGGTGCTGGCCGGAATCTTCCTGGGCACCATGGGGATGCTCAACATCCTCGGCCTGACCCGTTTCCTCAGTCTCGGTTCGATCGGCGGCTGGCCGGTGGTGGTGGCCGTGGGGGCCTTGCCCTACCCGGTGACGTTTCTGTGCACCGACCTGATCAGTGAGATCTGGGGGGAGCAGAAGGCGGGCCAGCTGGTCTGGGTGGGGTTGCTGCTGAACGGCTGGATCGTGTTGATCCTCTGGTTGGGCGGTGTGCTTCCGGGGCTCCCCGGCAGCGATGGCAGCACCTTCTTCGAGGTGCGTCGGCTGGCCTTCGGGGCCGTGGGGGCCTCGATGGTGGCCTACCTGGCCGCCCAGTTCACCGACGTGCGCCTGTTTCATTTCTGGAAGCGACTCAGCGGCGGCAAGGCGCTGTGGTTGCGCAACAACGGCTCCACCATGGTGAGCCAGCTGGTGGACACCAGCGCCGTGGTGCTGATCAGCCATTACGCCGCCCATGTGCTGCCGGTGGACGAGGCTCAGCCGGTGCTGCCCCAGTTGGGCTCGTTCATCGTCAGCGGCTACCTGTTCAAGCTGGTGGCGGCCCTGCTGGACACCCTGCCGTTCTATTGGCTGGTGGCCTGGTTGCGGCGCTGGCTGGAGGTGCCCGGTGCCGGGGCTGAGCTTGGCGCTGAACGTGGCGCTGAACTGGGGGCGGTGCTGGGGGGCGATCTACGGTGATCGACTGGGAGCAGACTTTCGCGGTGGTGGCAACAGATCTGGATCTGAAGCGGTTCGTTGCCGATGGCTTTGACCTGAAGCATCAGTTAGCGGCCCATCTGGAGCTGAGCCCCCAGGATCTGGAGCGGCGCCTGCCCACCAGCACCGCCGACCTGGCGGCGCTGCACCCCGGCGCCTTCGATCCAGCCCAGGTCACGGCCTTTTACGAGCAGGAGGTGGGCACCGGCCACCTGCTCGAACTGGCCGCCTGGCACCTGGGCAGCGCCCCCTACATCGCCGACACCCTGCGCCTGCAGGAGCGTTTCGCCCGTGGTCAGGTGCTTGATTTCGGCGGTGGCATCGGCACCCATGCCCTGGCGGCAGCGGTGCTGCCCCAGGTGGAGCGGGTGTGGTTCGTCGATCTCAATCCCCACAACCGCGCCTTCGTGGCCGAGCGGGCCCAGGCCTTCGGCCTGGCGGACAAGCTGCGCTGCTTCCGCGACCTGGAGGATCCCGCCCTGCCGGCGCAGTTCGACACCGTGGTCTGCCTGGATGTGCTGGAGCACCTCGCTGATCCCGCGGCTCAGCTGGAGATCTTCGAGCGCCGCATGGACCCGGCCGCCATCGCCCTGCTCAATTGGTACTTCTTCAAGGGCTTCTCAGGGGAGTTTCCCTTCCACATTGATGATCCCGAGCTCGTGGAGCGGTTTTTCCGCACCCTGCAGAGCCGTTTTCTTGAGGTGTTTCACCCCTTCTTGATCACCACCCGCGCTTACCGGCTGGCGGCCTGAGATGGAGCGCTCGAACTGGCTTCTGCGTCTGATCGTGGCCAAAAAGTTGATCGTCTCAGCGCTGCTGCTGGCGGTGTCGCTGCTGGCCGCCTACGGCTACCGCCACTACGACGGGCTGGCCCTTCTGGCTGAGCAGTGGGGCGAGGCCGATCGCCGGTTGCTGCTGGCCCTCACCCTCAAGGGCCTTGATCTGGGCAGCCAGGGCCTGCAGATCACCGCCCTATTGGCCGGTGGCTACGGGCTGGTGGTGCTTGTGGCAGCGCTGGCCACCTGGCGTGGTCAGCGCTGGGGGGAGGCTCTGCTGGCCCTGCTGCTGGCCGGCACATTGCCGTTGGAGATCATCAAAACCCTGGACCACCCCACGGTGATCCATCTGCTGGTGGTCGGTTTGACGCTGGTGGGCTTGGTGGTGATGTTCAGGCAATGGGCCCGCCATGGGCCTGCCAGCCCCAGCGGCGAACACCTCAGCCCACGTTGACCCGCTTGCGATTGCGCAGATTGCGGGTGATCGAATCGAAACTGACGATGCCGTCCACCAGGGCGAAGAGGGTGTCATCGCTGCCGCGACCCACATTGAGGCCGGGGAGCACGGAGGTGCCGCGCTGGCGAATGATGATCGAGCCGGCGGTCACGGTTTCGCCGCCGTAGCGCTTCACGCCCAGGCGCTTGCTGTTGGAGTCGCGCCCGTTGCGGGTGGAGCCTGTGCCTTTCTTGTGGGCCATGGTTTCTGGGGTGAAGAGTGCGGATGGGAAAGCCCGGGGGCTCAGGCGAGGGCCTTGCCGGCCACGGTGATCGATTGCACCAGAACGCGGGTCAGTTCCTGGCGGTGACCGTTCTTGCGACGCGTCTTTTTCTTGGGGCGCATCTTGTAGACGATGATCTTCGGCCCGCGGCGGTGCTCCAGCACCTTGAGCTCGATGCTGGCGCCCTCCACGTAGGGGCGGCCGAGGGTGGCGCCGGCGGCCCCCTTGACCAGGAGCACGTTCTCCAGGGTCACCGTGTCATCGACCTCGGCATCGATCCGATCAAGGTCGTAGTAGCGGTTGGGCTGGAGCCAGAACTGGCTGCCGGAGGTCTCGACGATGGCGTAGGTGCCGTTCGGCGCGGTGGCGGCAGCGGCGTCGGGGGAGGAACTCATGGGCAAAGGGGGCGTGGACAGGCTGACGGACTCGATCTGGTTCAAAAACCGCTTGATTCAAGAACCGCCGTCATTGGGCCTGGCGCACAGCGCGGTAGAGACAAACAAAGATCTTCCCCTGCAGGTCACCCCAACGTCAACCAACGGCCCCGGGCCGGCCGGCATCAGACCAGGACCACGCCGCCCATGGGCTGGCTGCGCCGTTCGGCATCCAGGCGCAGCTCGTCACCATCGGCCTGCTCCAGGGGCAGATCGAACCAGAACGTGGTGCCGACCCCCAGCTCGCTGGCGATCTGAATGCGGCTGCCGTGCTTCTCAAGGATGCCGCACACGATCGAGAGCCCCAGGCCGGTGCCTGCTTCGGTATGGACGGCGTTCTCTACCCGGTAGAAACGCTCGAAGACCCGCTCTTGATCTTGCTTGGAGATGCCGCTCCCGCTGTCGGACACCTCGACCCGCAGCCGCGGCAGGGGGGAGGTGAGTGCGCAGGAGGGACGTTGACCGTCGTGGCCCTGGGGGGCACCGGGATCCAGGCTGCAGGTGTCGGGCCAGGGGTAGGCCCGCAGCTTGACGCGGCCACCGGGGGCTGTGAACTTCAGGGCGTTGCCCAGCAGGTTGTCGAACACCTGCAGGAGCAGATCCCAGTTGCCGCGCACCAGCGGCAGCTGGGCATCCACCTCCAGATCCAGGCTCACGCCCTTCTCATCGGCGTTGAGCTTGTAGGTGCGCAGGGTCTGCTCGATCGCCGGCCGCAGTTCCATGGGCTCGAAGGTCCAGACCCGCTCTGATTCCAGGCGCGAGAGGTCAAGCACGTCGTTGACCAGGCGCGTGAGCCGGTCGGTCTCATCGTTGGCGATCGCCAGGAATTCCTTCTTTTCCTGCTCGGTGAGCTGATCTCCGAGGTCGTGGAGGGTTTCCACGTAGCTCTTGATGTTGAACAACGGCGTGCGCAGCTCATGGGACACGTTGCTGATGAAGCGGCTCTGGGCCGCGTTCAGCTCCACCTCGCGGGTGAGGTCCTGGATCGTCACGGCGATGCCCTTGAGGCTCTCGCCGCTGGCGTCGCGCACCGACTGGAGCACGATGCGCAGGGTGCGGGCTGGATCGCCAAAGCTGCAGCGCACGTCGTTGCTGTCCTTGGCGCCGCTGAGCAGGGTCTCCAGGGGGACCTGCAATTCGATCGCCAGCCTTTCCGGCAGTTCACCGGTGAGTTCGCGCCCCTCCAGGTTGCGGCCCTCCCAGCGGAACAGACGCCGGGCGGTGGGGTTCACCAGCACGATCTGGCCTTCGGCATCGAGCAGCACCGCCCCATCGGCCATGGTGGCGATCAGCGACTGCTGCTTGACCTGGGCCGCCGTCAATTCCTCGATGTTGGCCTCGTCGTACGACTGAAGCTGCAAGGCCATCAGGTTGAAGCCATCCAGCAGCTCCCCGAGCTCCCCACCCATCGGCAGGCCGATGCGGGCGGCGAAATCGCCTCCCGCGATGGCGCGCACCCCCAGCAGCAGCTCCTTGACGGGACGGGTGATCGTCAGGGCGTTGAACACCGCCCCCAGGATCACCAGCACCCAGATCGAGATGAACACCGCCACGGTCACCTCACGGGTGAGGGCGGCGCTGGCGAGTGTGGTTTCGTTGGGATTGATCCCCAGGGCCAGCACCCCCAGGTCGCGCCCCTCGCTCACCAGCGACAGGAACACGTCGGTGACTTCCCCATCGGGGGTGAGGTGCTGGCGCACCAGGGGGTTCTGGGGGCGTCGCTTGAGCTCGGCGGGCAACTCAAGCCGGCGGCTGAGCAGCAGCTCGCTGCTGCTGCTGGTGCCGCTGATCGGGATCCCCAGGTAGATCACCCCCTCGGGGTCGGCGAAGAAGATGTAGCGGAGGCTGCGGGTGGTGCGCCAGAAGCGCTCGGCCACCGCCGCCAGTTCCCTGTCGTTGCCCTCGGCCACCAATGGAGTGACGTTGGCTGAGAGCAGCAGCCCCAGGTCGCGGGCGAAGCGGGTGTCGCTCAAGCGGGCATCCGTCTGGATGCTGTTGAGGGCAAAAAACGTGATGCCGGTCATCATCAGGCTCACCACCAGGGTGGCCACTGCCAGCAATTTGGTCTGCAGGCTGAATTCGGCCCACCAGCGGCCCAGTCGCTGGCGCCAGTTCAGACCGGTTTCGGCCGGAGGCGGCGGCCTCCAGCTCAGGCCATTCGCTCCGCCGGTGGGGGAAGATCCGTTCTGGGGATCGCCGTCCAAGCCAGTTCCCGCAAGCTCATCACCAATCGGCCCTTCAGCAACCGGCCGATCACGAGCCGGGGCAGCAGGCTCGATCGAGCTAGTGGCACCGGAGTCCGTCGCACCGGAGTCAGTGGCACCGGGGTCGGTCGCACGGTTGTCCGTGGATCCGGGGGTAGGGGTCTGCGGGTCGGCGGTCAAGCGGCCGGAGCCTGAGGGCGCCATTCAGCCTAGGGGCGACGCACCTGATGGCCGATGTCCCGCCGGAAGGTGATGCCCTCGAAGTGAACCTGGGACAAACCCTCGTAAGCCGCGGCAAAGGCCGCGTCGAAGTCTTCGGCCTGGGCCACCACCGCCAGCACCCTGCCGCCGGCCGTGCGGCAGACCCCATCCGCCCCCCGGTGGCTGCCGGCATGGAACAGCTGCAGCTGCCCGGAGGCCTCCAGCGTGCTGGAGATCGCGTCGCTCTGGCGCACCTCTCCCGGGTAGCCAGCGGCGGCCGCGATCACGCAGGCGCTGCAACGGGGGGCGATGGTCAGCTCCGGGGCCTGGCCCAGATCACCCCGGGCGCAGGCGAGCAGCACCGCCGCCAGTTCAGGCCCCAGCAGGGGCATCAGCGTCTCGCATTCCGGATCGCCGAAGCGGCAGTTGAACTCGATCACCTTCGGGCCATCGGCGGTGAGCATCAACCCGGCGTAGATCACCCCCCGGTAGTCGATGCCGCGCTGGCGCAGGGCCGCCAGGGTGGGCTCCAGCACCGTGCGGCGCACCTGCTCCAGCCCCGCCGCGTCCAGCAGGGGCGCCGGCGCGTAGGCCCCCATGCCGCCGGTGTTGGGGCCGGTGTCCCCTTCGCCGATGCGCTTGTGGTCCTGGGCCGGGGGCAACAGCACCATGCCCTTTCCATCGGTGAGGGCGAACACAGACACCTCAGGCCCCCTGAGCCGTTCCTCCAGCACCAGGGAGGCGCCGGCGGCCCCGAAGCGGCCGGCAAACACCTCCTCGATCGCGGCGCGGGTTTCGCCCAAAGTTTCAGCCACGGTGACCCCCTTGCCGGCGGCCAGGCCATCGGCCTTCACCACCAAGGGCTGGGGGTGCTGCTCCAGCACCTCCAGGGCCTGCTCGCGGCTGGCGGCCGCCCAGTGGAGCGCCGTGGGCACCCCCGCCTCCAGCATCAGCGCCTTGGCCCACTGTTTGCTGGCCTCCAGGCGCGCCCCATCGGCGCCGGGTCCGAACACTGCCAGACCGCCGGCGCGCAACTGATCAGCCAGGCCGGCCGCCAGGGGACCCTCCGGACCGACGACCACCAGATCGATGTGGCGCTCGAGCGCTGCCGCCAGCAGGCCGTCGCCATCGGTTTCCGCCAGGGCCAGGACCTCGCAGCCCGGCAGCTCGGCGGTGCCGCCGTTGCCGGGCGCCACCCACACCCGCTCCATTCCATGGCAACGGGCCAGGGCCCAGGCCAGGGCGTTTTCACGGCCGCCCGAGCCGATCACCAGCACCCGGCTTGCCCCGGGGGCATCCATTGCCTGGGTCGACGCGGCGAGGTTCGTGCGGGGGGCGGTCTCTGGGGAGGTCATGGGGCCGGGCGGGGCGGGGGGCCAAGGAGGGTGTGTCGCGGCTCCCTTAGGTTGTGGCCCGGTGGCCAGCCGCTGTGCCTTCCCCTCTTTACATGCCGATGTGCAAGGTCGCCCTGCGGCTCCGGCCAGGAGCCCGAGGCGTCAGGGTGGTGCTGGCAGCCCTGGCGGCCGTATCTGCCACTTCCGGGGCCACGGCCGCCCCCATGCCCCTGCCCCTGCCCGCCGCGCCGCGACCCGTCGAGGCGATGGCCGAGCCGGCCTTTCTGGCCGTGCTGACGGGTGGTGGACTGGCCGATCTGGAGCAGGCCTGCCAGGACGCGGCCCGCTTCGATCGGGCCGAGCGCCTGCGCCTGCTGCGGGACCGCCTGCTTGTGGTGCGGCCGGTCCCCCAGCCCTTCGCCGTGGTGCTGGCCAATGCCAATGCCCTGCTGAGCTGCAAGGCACCGGAAACGTCCCTGCTGGTGCTTGACCGCTACGGGCCAGGGGCCGGCGCCGAGCGAGACCAGTGGCTGATCCAGGTGTGGCGCGGGGCCAGCGCTGCCCTGCAGCATCGCCGCGCCGCCGAGGCCCTGACCCGGCTGGCGGCCGGCAACCTGGCCAGCCTTGAAACCGTGGCGCTGCCGTTGTTGTTGCGGGAGGACGGCACCCTGGCCACCCGCCCTGCCCTCGATGCCCTCGCCGAGCATCTGCAGATCCTGGGGGAAAACGAGCAGGCGGCGCGGGTGCTGTTGGCGGGTCGGCTTCCGGGCACGATCGCCGCCGAGCGTCTGGCCCGGGCGGCCCAGCTCATGGCGTCGCTGCCTCTGGAGGAGCGCGACAGGTTGATCGAAGCGGCCCTCGACCAGGCCGCCGCCGCCGGCGCCTGGGGGCTGGCCTCGGAGCTGCTGGAGCAACAGCGGCTCCAGGCGCAGAGTGGCGGCGGTGATCCGGCCAGGGCGTTGGCACGGCATCTGCGCCTGAGCCAGCGCATCGATGACGCCTACGGCGAATGGCTGCTGCGGCGCCAGGATCCGACCGCGACCGCGCGCAGTCGCGCCCTCGAGCGCAGGCTCCGCTCCCCCCGTGACTCCGGCGGCCACGCCGCCCCCCCGCCATGACGACGATCCAACTCGGCCCCCTGCTCTATGAGGGCAAGGCCAAACGCGTCTACCGCAGCGCCGATTCCGAGCGTCTTGCGGTGGAGTTCAAGGACGACGCCACCGCCTTCAATGCCCTCAAGAAGGCCCAGCTGGAGGGCAAGGGAACGCTGAACTGCCGCATTTCCGCCCTGCTGTTCGAGCGCCTTGAGGCCGCCGGGATCCCCACTCACTACCTGGGATTGCTCAACCCCAGCTGGATGGTGGTGCGGCCGGTGCGAATCGTGCCGATCGAGGTGGTGATCCGCAACGTGGCCGCCGGATCGCTCTGCAAGCAGCTGCCGATCGCCGCGGGCACCCCCCTCGATCCGCCGCTGCTGGATCTCTATTACAAGGACGACGCCTATGGCGATCCCCTGCTCACCGAGGCCCGCCTGGCCTGGCTGGGCCTGGTCAGTGCCGACCAGCGCGCCGCGATCGAGGATCTGGCCCGTCGGGTGAATGGGGCGCTGCAGCCGTTCTTCGCCGCCATTGGCCTGCTGCTGGTGGATTTCAAGATCGAACTGGGCTTCACCAACGCGGGCGAGTTGGTGGTGGCCGATGAGATCAGCCCCGACACCTGCCGGCTCTGGGACCTTGATGTGGAGGACAACCAGGACCGCATCATGGACAAGGATCGATTCCGCCAGGATCTCGGGGGTGTGATCGAGGCCTACGGGGAAGTCTTCAAACGGGTCCAAGGGGCCTGTCCGCAGGCCCGCATCTACCAGTAAGGTCAGCGCACTTTGCGGCCTCGGCCGCCTTGCGCCCAAACCCCATGGCCGTCTCCCGCGTCAGCTTGAACCGCACCCTTCGGTTCCGCGGGTCCAAGGGCTTCGGCGCCGTCGTTCCACTGACGGCCGCTTCCCTGGTTCTGGTGGGCCTGCTCGCCCCGGGCCGGGCCCAGGCCCAGCAGCCGGCCAGCGCCGAGGCCCCAGCCGCCCCCAAGACGCAACCCGCCGCCCCCAAGGCCCAGCCGGCCCAGCTGGAACCTGCTGCGCCCCAGTCTCCAGCCACTGGGCAGTCCGACTCCCCCCAGCCCGCATCGCCCCAGTCCCAGCAGACGGATCAGGGCCCGGGCCCCAGCCCGGCGGGGCCTCCCACCGGTGAGACCTTCACCCCCAGCGCCTCAGAGCCGCGCGTTCTGATCAGCGAGGTGGCGGTCAAGGGGCTTGATGGCCACCCCGAGCGAGAGCGACTGGAGCGGGCCGTCTACGAGGCCATGGCCAGCCGCCCCGGCACCCGCGTGAGCCGCAGCGAGCTGCAGAACGATCTTTCGGCGGTCTATGCCACCGGCTGGTTCTCCGATGTGCGCATTCAGCCCACCGACAGCGCCCTTGGCGTGAAGCTGGTGGTCACCGTGGCCCCGAACCCGGTGCTGCAGAAGGTCGAGATCGATCCGGCCAAGGCCAAGCTGCCCGCCAGCGTGATCAAGGACACCTTCGCCGCCGACTACGGCAAGACCCTCAACCTCAACGCGCTCCAGAACCGCATGCAGGAGCTGCAGCGTTGGTACTCCGACAAGGGTTATTCGCTCGCCCGTGTCACCGGCCCGAACCGGGTGAGCCCCGAGGGGGTGGTGGAACTGCAGGTGCGGGAGGGCTCGGTCAGCGGCGTCGAGGTGCAGTTCCTCAACAAGGAAGGATCGACCACCAACGAGAAGGGCCAGCCGATCAAGGGCAAGACCAAGCCCTGGGTGGTGAGCCGGGAGATCTCGATCAAGCCCGGCGAGGTGTTCAACCGCCGCCAGCTCGAGGAGGACATCAAGCGCCTCTACGCCACGGGCCTGTTCGGTGACGTCAAGGTGACCCTCAAGCCGGTGCCAGCCAAGCCCGGCGAGGTGGTGATCGTTCTCGGCATCGTCGAGCAATCCACCGGTTCCCTCTCCGGTGGCCTGGGCTACAGCCAGAGCCAGGGCGTGTTCGGCCAGATCCAGCTCCAGGACAGCAACCTGGCCGGCCGTGCCTGGGACACCTCCTTCAACTTCACCTACGGCCAGTACGGCGGCCTGGCGGATGTTTCCTTCACCGACCCCTGGATCAAGGGTGACCGCTTCCGCACCGCCTTCCGGGCGCGGATATTTCTCAGCCGTGATGTTCCCCAGATTTTCCAGAGCCAGGACAACGGCAACTTCAACACCGTTTCAGATGTCTCCACGGATTTCTTCAAGGCGCCATCCACGGCCATCGCGAACAACATCTTCAGCGACAATAACCTGGCTGGAAAGACCTATTCCAACGTTCAGCAGGCCCAGCAGGCGAATGGCGCTCTGGGGGACAACAATAACTGGTTTGCCCTTGATAACAACTCCATCGCCATTCAGCGATTCGGCGGCAGCCTTCAGCTGATCAGGCCTCTCAATGGTGGCGATCCCTTCAAGAAGGCCCCCTGGACCGTTGTTGTCGGCCTCAATGCCCAGGAGGTACGCCCGATCAACTTCGCGGGCGACTCCATGCGTTACGGCGTGACCTCGACGTTCAACGGGGGCACCACCAATGTCAATAACGTCATCTGCATCGCCTACAACTGCGCGGCTTCGAACCAGTTGGTGGGCATTCGCCTGGCGGCCACGCGCAACACCCTCAACGACGCCCGCAACCCCACCTCCGGCAACTTCCTGAGCCTGGGCACCGAGCAGTTCGTGAGCGTTGGCGCTAACTCACCCACCTTCAACCGCCTGCGCGGTAGCTACACCCACTACATCCCGGTCAACTGGCTCAGGTTCTACAAAGGCTGCCGGCCCAAGCGAGGTGAGACCGCTGATTGCAAACAGGCCCTGGCTTTCCAGGTCACCGCTGGCGCCAACATCGGTCAGCTGCCTCCTTACGAGGCCTTCTGCCTGGGTGGCTCCAACTCCGTGCGCGGCTTCTACGACTGCAACCTCGGGGTTGGGCGCAACTTCGGCGAAGCCACGATCGAGTATCGCTTTCCCCTCTTCAGCATCGTCAGCGGCGAACTCTTCATTGATGGCGGTACCGCCTTCGGCAGCCAGAAGAACGTGCCCGGCAACCCCGGTGAACTGCTGGGCAAACCCGGTCAGGGCTTCTCGGTCGGCACCGGTCTGATCGTGACCACGCCGGTGGGCCCCCTGCGCCTCGAGGTGGCCAGCCAGGACTTCACCAGCAAATGGCGTTTCAACCTGGGTGTGGGCTGGAAGTTCTAGTGGGCGTCTGGCCTGAGTCCTACCAGCAGGCCTGGACGCTGCGGGGACCGGTGGAGCGAGGCGGCGTGGGCTTGCACAGCGGCGCCAGCACCCGGGTGCGCCTGGAGCCCTCCGATCGGCCCGGCTTCTGGCTGGGGGCCCTGGGGAACGGCTCCGCAGGCCTGAATCGGCTGCACCCTAATCAGGTCAAGGACACCCGGCTCTGCACGGCCCTGCAGGTGGACCAGCAGCGACTGGCCACGGTGGAGCATCTGCTGGCGGCCCTGGTGGGCACGGGCCTGACCCATGTTGAACTGTGGGTGGAGGGGGAGGAGGTGCCCCTGCTGGATGGTTCGGCCCAGGGCTGGGTGGAAGCGATCGCTGAGGCAGGACTGCATGCGTTGGGGGATCGGGAACCTCTGCAGGTTCTGGAGGCGCCGATCTGCGTGCATCAGGGTCTGGGTTTCCTCACCGCCATCCCCAGCGACCAGGTGCGCCTGGCGGCCGCCGTGGAGTACCCCCAGGCTGCGATCGGCCGCCAGCTGTTCAGCCTCGACCTCAGCCCCGAAAGTTTCGTGGCGGAGCTGGCGCCGGCCCGTACCTTCGGCTTCCGCGAGCAGATCGAGCAGTTGCGTTCCGCCGGCTTGATCCAGGGCGGGGCCCTGGACAACGCCCTGGTCTGCGACGGGGACCACTGGATCAATCCGCCCCTGCGCTTTGCTGACGAACCGGTGCGCCATAAGCTGCTGGACCTGCTGGGGGATCTGGCACTGGTGGGCCTTCCCCAGGCCCAGGTGTTCGCCTACCGCGGGTCCCATGGGCTTCACACGTCCATGGCCGCGGCCCTTGCTGCCCAGTTCCGCCCCTTCTGACTCCCTTGTCCCTGTCCCCCGCCGGCGCCCCGATCCTCACCAGTGAGCAGATTCTCTCCCTGCTGCCCCACCGCTTCCCCTTCGCCTTGGTGGACCGCGTGATTGAGCATGAACCCGGCAAGCGGGCGGTGGCGATCAAGAACGTGACGCTCAACGAGCCCCAGTTCCAGGGCCATTTCCCTGGGCGGCCGCTGATGCCGGGGGTGCTGATCGTGGAGGCCATGGCCCAGGTGGGGGGGCTGATCGTGATCCAGATGCCTGAATTCGAGAAAGGGCTGTTCGTTTTCGCCGGCATTGATGGGGTGCGATTCCGCCGGCCGGTGGTGCCGGGCGATCAGCTGCGAATCAGTTGTGAGTTGCTCAGTCTCAAGCGCAAGCGCTTTGGCAAAGTGCACGCCGAGGCCACCGTCGATGGTGACCTGGTCTGCGCCGGGGAATTGATGTTCTCTCTGATGCAATAAGACGATGACGTCCTCAGCAGTTCAGGTGAGCATTCATCCCACCGCGGTGGTCGACCCCCGCGCCGAGCTCGGGGCCGGCGTGGTGGTGGGCCCCTACACGGTGATCGGTCCCGACGTGGTGATCGGCGCCGGCAGCACCCTCGGCCCCCACGTGGTGATCGATGGCCATGTGCGCATGGGCAAGGGCAACAGGATCTTCCCGGGGGCCTGCATCGGCCTGGAGCCCCAGGATCTCAAGTACAACGGCGCCCCCACCGAGGTGGTGATCGGGGACGACAACGCCATTCGCGAGTGCGTCACGATCAACCGCGCCACCGCCGAAGGGGAGAAGACCCGGATTGGCAGCGGAAATCTGCTGATGGCCTACAGCCACCTCGGCCACAACTGCCAGTTGGGCGACCGCATCGTGGTGGCCAATAACGTTGCCATCGCCGGCCATGTGCTGATCGGCGATCGGGCGGTGATCGGCGGGGTGCTCGGCATCCACCAGTTCGTGCACATCGGCACGTTGGCGATGGTCGGTGGCATGAGCCGCATCGACCGGGACATCCCACCGTTTGCGATCGTCGAGGGCCACCCAGGCCGGTTGCGCGGGCTCAACCGCGTGGGCCTGAAGCGCAGCGGCCTTGATCGCCAGGACGGTGGCGAACAGCTGCGCCAGCTGCAGGAGGTCTGGAACATGATCTACCGGGGCGACTGGGTGCTGGCCGAAGCCCTGCGCCAGGTGCGCGCACTCGAACTGCTGCCCGCCGCCGAGGAATTGTGTGCCTTCCTGGAGGCGTCGATCCAGCCCGGCCGCCGGGGCCCCTTGCCTGCCCAGCGTTCATGAGTCGACTGCTGATCAGCACCGGTGAGGTGTCCGGGGACCTCCAGGGCGGCCTGCTGATCGAAGCGCTCCACAGGGAGGCCCGGCGGCGGGGCCAGCCCCTGGAGATCGTGGCCCTGGGGGGGGAGCGCATGGAGCGGGCCGGCGCCCAGCTCCTGGCCAACACTGCCTCGATGGGCTCCATCGGCCTCTGGGAAGTGCTGCCGCTCGTGCTTCCCACCCTGCGTCTGCAGCGAAGGGTGGGTCGCTGGTTGAGGGATCACCCCCCCGATGGCCTGGTGCTGATCGACTACGTCGGCGCCAACGTCAACCTGGGCCGCCGGCTCAAGCGCCTCAGTCCCAACCTTCCGATCATCTACTACATCGCCCCCCAGGAATGGGCCTGGCGTTATGGCGAGGGCAGCACCACCCACCTGATCGCTTTCACCGACAGGATCCTGGCGATCTTCCCCGAGGAGGCCCGCTTCTACGCCGCCCAGGGCGCCCGAGTGAGCTGGGTGGGCCACCCCCTGCTCGACACCCTGGACAATCAACCCAGCCGTGAGGAAGCCCGGCGCCAGCTGGGACTGACAGGCGACCAGCGCCTGCTGCTGGTCTCGCCCGCTTCCCGAGCCCAGGAGCTGCGCTACTTGCTTCCCCCGTTGGTGGCGGCGGCGGCCAGGCTGCAGCGCCGCTTTCCGCACCTGCGAGTGATCGTGCCGGCGGGTCTGGCGGGCTTTGAGGGGCCCCTGAAACGGGCCGTGGCGGCCGTGGGACTTGACGCCACGGTGGTGCCTGCTGCGGAGGCGAACCGTCTGCGGCCGGTGCTCTACGCGGCGACCGACCTGGCCCTGACCAAATCCGGCACGGTGAATCTGGAGCTGGCCCTGCGTGGGGTCCCGCAGGTGGTGGGTTACCGGGTCAGCCGGCCCACGGCCTTCGTCGCACGCCATCTGCTGCGCTTCGCGGTGCCCCACATTTCCCCGGTCAACCTGGTGCTCAATGAGCGGCTGGTGCCGGAGCTCCTTCAGGAACGCCTCACGGCTGAAGCCATCGAAGCCGAGGCGGCGCCGCTGCTGGATGACGGACCGGCACGCCAGCGCATCCTCGCTGGCTACGGTCGACTACGGACCGCCCTCGGGGAAACGGGGGTCACCCAGCGGGCGGCGGCGGCGATCCTCGACCAGTTGCCCGCCTCTGCACTCCCCTCCATCTCGGCTGTCTGAATGGGACCAGCATCCGCCCTGATTCTTCGTCCGCTCGCCCTGGCTCTGGTGCTGCTGCTGGCGCTGGCGGCGCCTGCCCAGGCGGCGATCGAGGAGGCGGTGTTCGCCGGTGGCTGCTTCTGGTGCCTGGAGCACGACCTGGAGGATTTACCTGGGGTGCTGGAGGCGGTCAGCGGCTACAGCGGTGGCCCGGGGAGCAAGCCCACCTACGCCCAGGTGTCGGCAGGGGGCACCGGCCACCAGGAAAGCGTCAAGGTGCGTTTCGATCCGGCCCGTCTCAGCTATTCCACCCTGCTGCGCAGTTACTGGCGCAACGTGGACGCCCTTGATGGGGGAGGTCAGTTCTGCGACCGGGGGGATTCCTACCGGCCGGTGATCTTCACCAGCGGCGCCAGCCAGGCGGAGCAGGCCCGCGCCAGCCTGCTCGCCGCGGCGCGGGACTTGAAACGCTCTCCTGCGGGGGTGAAGGTACAGATTCGCCCCGCTGCAGCTTTTTGGCCCGCCGAGGAGTATCACCAGAACTTCGCCGAACGCAACGCCCTCAGATACAACTACTACCGCTGGTCCTGCGGCCGTGACAGGCGTCTTGACCAGCTATGGGGGGGCAGGGCTCGAACAGCCCTGCCCTGGGGTGCCCCGACGAAGTGACGATCGGGCGTGGTCGGCAGCCGCTCCCGCGCTGGATATCAAGGTGACGAACGTCACCGCCTAGGGGCTCTCCTCTTGGGGCGCGATCAGTCCTTTTACCTACACCATTGAGCCCTGATGTCCTTAGTGTGATTTCAGCGCAAACGCCGTTGGCGATGTATCTGCTGACGATCAAGGAAGGCCTGCTGACCCGCCATGTGGGTCCGTACGCAAGCCCCAAGCAGGCGGCCGATGATCTCGATCGCCTGCTGGCCTCCTGCAGCGATCGCGCCCGCTGGCAGATCCACGCCCTTGAATCACCCGCCGGGTCGCAGGAGAGCCATCTCGGAGAGCGAGCACGGGCTTCAGCTGGGGTTGCGGGGATAGCCGCGTAGCAGGCCGCTTTCGATCATCAGACCCACGCCGGCGGTCACGCAGATCAGGCTGAGGGTGCCGTACCAGAACCAGGGGCCGTGGGGCTGGCCGAGCGCCTGCTGGGTCTTGCGCACCACCGCTTCTCCGAACAGGCAAAGCCCCAGGGGCAGCAACAGCACCCCTGATTGGGCGCGAAGGTACCAACGCAGTTTCTGAACGGCCATGGCTCGGGTCAGGCGTCAGCGCAGCCCAACCTAAGCCGGGCCTCCACTTGCCACCCAGTTCACCAGGGTGCGCACCCCGAAGCCCGTGGCCCCGGCTGGATCGAGCCCTCGGCCTTTGTCGCTCCAGACGGTGCCGGCGATGTCCAGGTGGGCCCAGGCCAGATCCGGCCGCACGAACTCCTGCAGGAACAGGGCGGCCGTGATCGACCCCCCGGGCCGCGGGCCGGTGTTCTTGAGGTCGGCCACGGGGCTCTTGAGCCCTTCCTTGTAGGAGGCCTGCAGGGGCAGGCGCCAGAAGCTCTCTCCGCTTTCGCGGCCGGCCGCTAGGAGGGAATCGGCCAGGCTGTCGCTGGTGCTCCAGAGCCCCGCGATTTCCTCCCCCAGGGCAATCACGACGGCGCCGGTGAGGGTGGCCAGGTCGACCACGGCGTCGAGCTCCAGCTTGCCGGCGTACACCAGGGCGTCCGCCAGGGTGAGCCGCCCCTCGGCGTCGGTGTTGTTGACCTCGATCGTCTTGCCATTGGAGGCGGTGACGATGTCGCCGGGGTGGAGGGCGTCGCCGCTGATCATGTTTTCGCAGGCGGCCACGATCACGTGCACCTCGATGCCGTCAGGCTTGAGTTCGGCGATCGCCCTTGCTGCCCCGAGCACGGCGGCGCTGCCGCCCATGTCGTACTTCATCATCTCGATCTGGGAGCCCGCCGTTTTGAGGTTGTAGCCACCGGAATCGAACGTGAGGCCTTTGCCCACCAGGGCCACCCGGCGGCGCACCTCACCGCTGGGGCGGTAGGTGAGGTGGATGAACTTGGGCGGCAGGCTTGAGGCCCGGCTCACCGCCAGGTAAGAGCCCATGCCCAGGGCCTCGCAGTCGGCGCGCTCCAGCACCTTGAGCTCCAGGTCGAAGTCCCGCGCGATGGCGGCGGCGGTGTCCGCCAGGGCCTGGGGTGTGACCACGTTGGGGGGGGCCGCCACCAGTTCCCGGGCCAGTTCCACACCGGCGCAGGTGGCCCCCACGGCCGCCAGAGCACCATCGTGCTGGGCATCGAAGCCCAGCAGGCTCACACGCTCGGGCAGGGGGCTGGGCTCAGCCTCACTCTTGAAGCGCTGGTCAACAAAAAGGCTCAGGCGCACGGCGCCGGCGATCGCGCTGGCCGCCGCCGCTGGCTCTGGTCCCGCCAGCGGCAGCGCCAGGCCCAGGTCTTTGGCGCCGGCTGCCAGGGCCGCCTTGGCAGCGGTAGCGGCGGCCCGCCTCAGGCCGCCCAGATCGAAGGTTTCGGCCTCCCCCAGCCCCACCAGCAGCAGTGTGCTGGGGCGACCTCCCAGCCAGTCGAAGCTGACCACGTCACCCAGCTTGGCCTTGAAGCGGCGTTGCTCCAGCCGCTCCTTCAGCCCTGGGCCGAAGCGGGCCTCCAGGGCCTCAAGGGTGGTGCCGTCATCACCGCTGAACAGACCAACCGCCAGGGTGTCACCGTCCCCGCTGCTGGCCCAGCTGCTGGCATCGGCGGGGGTGCAGCGAAACTCCATCGTTGGGCCAGATCGAACGCCGCGATCGTAGCCAGTGCTTCCTTCGGCACCGCTTCACTCAGGGTGCTTCGCTCAAGCTGGTTCGGCCTGGAAGGGGGTCGCCCAGCGCCGGCGGGTTTCCTTGTTGAAGGGCGGCTGCCAGAGCTGGATCAGGGCCTGCTCCAGCTCCCGCCGGGGCCGCACGGCCTTGGGTACATCGAACCAGAAGCGGATGCTCAGGCGGCCTGTGAGCCCGGCGCCGGCGGTTGCCTCGCCGTAGGCGGCCAGGTAGTCCTTGCAGTCGTGCTCCCCTTTCCAGCGCTGCTCGGCGCGGCCCGTTTCGCCGACATACAGCAACAAGGGGGAGGTCAGATGGGGCGGCTGATCGATCACCACGTAGAGGGCAGCCCCCCGCTGGGGCGGCTCCGGCCAGCGCCAGAACTGCAGGTGCTGGGGGGTGAGGGCCAGGGGCGCGAATGCGGCGGCCAGCTCCGCGCAACTCCCGCCTGCGTGGGCGAACAGATCGGCCTGGGCCGGCCCCGGTGGGCCTGAAGCGCTGGCGGCATCGAACAGGGGGCGCTGGAAGGCGATCAGCCGCTGCTGCCACTGCTCCAGTTGGTGGCGCAAAAGCGGCAGCTCCGGGGCGGCGGGGGTGTTCCCCAGGGAGATGGGGGCCTGCGGGCCGAACAGATCCCCCTGGCGAGCCATTTCAGCGGCCGCCCGCTTCAGGTCTGGGCAGGCTGGGCCCCACCGGCCCGGTGCCGAAGCGGACCTTGCCGATCAGCTCCTCGACAACATCGGCGGGCAATTGCAGCCGCTGCTGCAGATCGGCCAGGTCCAGGAAGCCCCCCCGCTGGCGCTCCCGCAGCAGCCTTTGGTTTCGCTCTCCGGAGAGGCCCAGGCGCCGCTCCAGCTGTTCGCCGCTGGCCTGGTTGAGGTCAAGCGGGGGCGGGCCCGCCTTGGGCGGATCGGCGTACCAGCTGAAGCGCAGCAGCGGCTGCCAGCCCCGCAGCAGCGGCTCCGGCAGCTCCAGCAACCGTTGCAGATCCTCTGGCCCGCTCAGTTGCACTCCGCCCGCTTGAAGGCGCAGCAGCAGGTCCACCTGGCGGGGGGTGCAGCCGGGCAAGCGCAGCCAGTCGGCGGCGGTGGCCCTGTTCACATCGAGATGCCAGCCCAGGGCGGCGGCATGGGCGACCTCCTCGAAGCTGCGCAGGCGCAGGGCGGGGTTCTGGCGCAGTTTCAGGGCCAGCAACTCGCGCTCGATCCGCTCGGCCTCAGCCTCTGGAGAATCCCCAGCGGCGGCGGGCCCTTCTCCAGCGCCATGGCTGCGGCCGCGTTCCGCCGGTAGCTGGCCCGTGGCCTCCAGCAGACGGCGGGCGATGGGATCCAACCAGTGGCCCTTGGCCATGGGGCGTGGGATCGCGCTGAACTGGGTGGAAGTTAGCGGCAGCGCCACTTCTGTCATGCCACTCATGTCACGACGCTGTCAGTGCCGGCAACCCTCAGGGATTCGGCCAGTTCACCAGGTCGCGGCAGAGCGCCAGTGCCACGGCATGGGCGCGGTTGCGGGCCTGGAGCTTGAGCAGCAGGTTGCTGATGTGGGTTTTGATGGTTTGCTCTGAAACCACCAGCGTCTGGGCGATTTCAAGGTTGGTGTAGCCCTTCACCATCAGCTCCAGCACCTCCAGCTCCCGGGCGGTGGGCCGGTCCAGCAGCTCAGGGCCCGCGCCGCGGTGGCTCTCGCGCAGCAGGTCCCGCAGCTCCTGATCGATGTAGAGGCCGCCGCCCACCAGGGCCCGGATCGCGTCGGCCATCGTGCCCAGGCCCATGCGCTTTTCCAGGCATAGGCCGTCGCAGCCGGCCTCCACGGCCCTGCGCAGCAGGGGCCGGTGGCGGCTGTTAGCCAGCAGCAGCAGCACCAGGCCGTCCGGGTGCCGTTCCTTGGCGCCGATGGCCAGCTGGATGCCGCAACCCTGCTCGAGGCGGTCACTGGTGATCAGGAGCGTGGGTCGATGGCGCTCCACCAGGGCGAGGCCCTCCAATTCAGTGGTGGCGCCCCACACCAGCTCCGGCCGATGGGGATTGGCCAGCAAAATGCTGAGCGTGCTGCGTTTGCCGAAGCAGGCCAGCACCGTGCGGCCTGCGAGAAGGGCGTTCAGCTGGGCGTGCGTTTCACGCAACGCCTCCAGTCGGGGCGTGAAATCCATGAGCCATTCTGCTCAGGGGCCCTGGATACGTCTATCCGTACTCCCCAGGGGCGATCACGCCGATCACAATCGAAACTGCTGCTGGGGCCTGCCTGTTCGATGGCATTTTTCGATTCGGAGATCGTCCAGGAGGAGGCCAAGCGGCTGTTCAGCGATTATCAGCAGCTGATGGAGCTTGGTGGCGAGTACGGCAAGTTCGACCGGGAGGGCAAAAAACTGTTCATCGAGCGGATGGAGGAGCTGATGGAGCGCTACCGCGTGTTCATGAAGCGCTTCGAGCTCTCGGAGGATTTCCAGGCCAAGCTCACGGTGGAGCAGTTGCGCACCCAGCTGGGCCAGTTCGGGCTCACCCCCGATGGGATGTTCGCCCAGATGAACCTGACCCTGGAGCGGATGCGCAGGGAGCTGGAGGCGAGCCTCTGACGGTTGAGCCGCCATCGGCTGGCGAAGCGTTCTGAGCCGCAGCTGGAGCATGGCTGCCGGCGAAGGGTGGCTGCCTACGATCCGCCCATCGCAGGGCAGGCATGGCAGTTGGAGGCGCTGGAGTCCCTGAGGGGGGTGGTGAGCCGTTGCCGGGCTGGCTGGAGCGCGGCGTGGCGGATCTGTTTCCCGCCGGCGAGCTGGACCACCCCGACCAGCGCCTGGGCGCCCGCCTCGCGGAGGCGCAACGGGAGGGTCGGCCCCTGAGGGTCAAGCTGGGCATCGACCCGACCGGTTCCGACATCCACCTGGGCCACTCGATCCTGTTCCGCAAGCTGCGGGCCTTCCAGGACGCGGGTCATACGGCGGTGCTGATCATCGGTGACTTCACGGCCCGCATCGGCGACCCCACCGGCAAGAGCGTCACCCGGGTGCAGCTCTCGGTCGAGGAGGTGGAGGCCAACGCCACCACCTACCTGGCCCAGCTGGGCCAGGGACAGCCCAAGGAACGGTCGCTGCTGGATTTCGAGACGCCTGGCCGGCTGGAGGTGCGGCGCAACAGCGCCTGGCTGGCGGGGCTGGATCTGCCGGCGGTGATCGACCTGCTGGCCACGAGCACCGTGGGCCAGATGCTGGCCAAGGAGGATTTTTCCAAGCGCTACGGCAGTGGCACTCCGATCGCCCTGCATGAGTTTCTCTATCCCCTGCTGCAGGGCTACGACTCGGTGGCGGTCCGCTCCGATCTGGAACTGGGGGGCACCGATCAGAAGTTCAACGTGGCGATGGGCCGCGACCTGCAGCGCCACCATGGCCAGCGGCCCCAGTTCGCCCTGCTGCTGCCGATCCTGCCGGGGCTTGATGGGGTGCAGAAGATGAGCAAGAGCCTCGGCAACACCGTGGGGCTCAGGGAAGATCCGCTCTCGATGTACTCCAAGCTCGAGAAGCTGCCCGATGCCGTTTCGGAGGCCTACCTGACCCTGCTCACCGACCTCGATCTGGCCGCGTTGCCGCAGAGCCCGCGGGAGCGGCAGAAGGCCCTGGCCCTGGCGATCACCGCCGGCCTGCACGGGGAGGTGGCGGCCCTTGCGGCCCAGGCCGATGCCGGGCGGCTCGTGGCGGGGGCCGGCGGTGGTGGTGTGGCTGATGCCGGGGTGCAGGAGGTGTCTCTCTCAGCGGTGAACTTCCCCGCCAAGGCCTTCTATCTGCTCAGCGCCCTCGGGCTCTGCGCCAGCAGCAGTGAGGCACGGCGCGCGATCCTGGGGGGCGGTGTGAAGCTCGACGGCGAAAAACTGGCCGATCCCAACCAGGAATTCAGCGATGGCTCGGCGCTGGAGGGCAAGGTGTTGCAGCTCGGCAAGAAGACCTTTCGGCGCCTGGTGTCCCGATGAACGCCCCCCCTGATCCCGCCGAGCGGATCATCCTGGCCCTGGATCGCCCGGATGCCGCCAGCGCCCTTGACCTGGCCGCCGCCATCCCCGAGCTGCGCTGGGTAAAGGTGGGCCTGGAGCTGTTCTGCGCCGCCGGCCCCGATGTGGTGCTTCAGCTGCGCGAGCGCGGCCTGCGGGTGTTCCTCGATCTCAAATTCCATGACATCCCCGCCACCATGGCCGGGGCCTGCCGCAGCGTCGCCCGGCTGGGGGCGGAGTTGATCACCGTGCAGGCCTGCGCAGGCTCGGAGGCCCTCTCGGCCGCCCAGGCGGGGGCCTTGGAGGGATCGCGCGCCGCGGGGCTGACGCCCCCCACACTGCTGGCGGTCACGGTGCTCACCAGCTGGGATCCCGCCCGCTTCGCCGCCGAGCTGCAGGTGGCCGAACCCCTGGCGGCCCATGTCAGCCGGCTGGCGGCCTTGGCGGCGGCGGCCGGCCTCGGCGGGGCGGTGTGCTCCCCCCAGGAGGTGACGGCCCTGCGCGCGGCCCATCCCCAACCCTTCACCCTGGTCACACCAGGCATCCGCCCCGCAGGCAGCATCAGGGGTGATCAAGCCCGGGTGATGACGCCCCAGCGGGCGATCGCCGCCGGCGCCAGCCGATTGGTGATCGGTCGACCGATCAGCGCGTCCGCCGATCCGGCGGCCGCCTTTGCCGCCTGTTGCCAGGAGCTTCAGCCGCCAGACTGAGGCGATTGCGCTGATCCCTTGGCGCTGGGATTGATCGAATGCGCATCACCGGCCATGGGCGTTGTTGACGGCGGAACGATCGGCGCTCAACACGGTCATCAGCTTGCACCCCTTGCACGGGGGGGGAGTTCCTTGGAGCGGTGGTGCTGCCCGAGGAGGAGCTGAATCTCCGCTACCTGGCGGTGACCCGAGCTGAATCGGAAGGCCTTTCGGGGAGCTGGTCGGCACCGATTTCTGCCGAGCTGGAGGATTGCCGGAGGGGATTCCCTCAGTGTCTGTCGATTGATTCCCTGGAGCCGGTGATCGTCAAGAAGCCTGCGCAGAAGAAAGGCGCAGCAAGGGAGGAGGCACCTGTAACGGTGACCGAGTTGGGACACTTGCCCCTGGTGCCGGACCTGCGCCGGGCTGATGAGGTTCGAACAGCGCTGGTGCGAGATACAGGGTGTCCGACCTGTCCATAGGGACCGACTCGTCCTGGTTCGGACGGATCGGACACGAAGGAAAGCGGTCAGTTCCTACGGGGGAGGCCTCAACTCCTAACGCTTCCGAGCAAGGGTTCTCCTGGAACCTGGTAGCTGTCGACCCCGAGCAGGTGCGGGTGTTGGTGAGGCACTACGGCCACCGCTACCCGGCCCTTGACTGGAGCTGGTTGTTGCAGTCCCTGGCGGAGTTGCGGCTTGTGGGCGAGCCCCGGCTGGCGGTGACGAAACTCTTAGAGCAGCAACAGCTGGAGTCGGCAGAGAGGTTCCTGCTGGATGTGGGTCTTTGGGTCGTTGCGGGGGAGGAACTGACCCTGCCCTGAAGCTGAGAGATGGCTTGGCTGGCTCGGTCAGGGAAACGAGCTAGAGGCCGAACGAAGAAGTTTGGGTCAGCAGGGGAGAGATGAAGTGAGGTCAAGCATGTGAGCAACAGAGAGCCAGGCTTCCCAGCGTCTCTGGAGCTGTTGGGGGCTCGGGGTGCATATTTGCATCGCCCTGGGCTGCGTCAACGGTGGAAAGACTCCTTAGAAGTAAGGCAGGACCCAAGGGGGGAAACCCACCCGGTCCTGCTCCCACCAAAAAGGACAGATATGACGACCAGACTCGATGCCGCAGCCAAGGATGCAGAAGGCAAGCTGCAGGCAGCTGCAGGCGAGTTGACGGGTGACCGGGGCCAACAGCTCAAGGGTGATGCCAAGCAGGTTCAGGCCTCTGCGATGAAAGCCGAAGTGGAGACTAAGAAGGCAGCTCAGAAGCTCGCTCACAAAATCCAGGATGCGACCTGAGCGCTAGCCGATCGGATTGATTGCGTTGACCCAGTCCCGACCCTTGTTCAAGGTGAAAGATCATGCTCTACACGATTGTCGTTGTGCTCGCCGCTCTCTGGCTGCTGGGCTTGGTCAGTTCGTTCACAGCAGGAGGATTGATTCATGTGCTGCTGGTAATCGCCCTGGTCATTCTGGTATTGAACCTGCTGCAAGGGCGGCGAGCGATCTGAATAGGAGTTGGATTGATTCAGATGTTGATGAACAAGCACGTGAGGCATTAGCCATTAAATCCTTCTTGGAGGCTTTCATGGATCTTGCGATTGGGACCTTAACGGGCCTGGGGCAACCCGACTGCTACGGTGGACTTAATTTGCAGAATAATTCGCAGCCGCAGTTCTGATATTTACAACCAGTGGTGGTGCAATAAGGAGGCTGGGGTTCAGGTTCGCCTCAGACCGCGTATCTGCGAGTGCCCCATTTCCAGTGTCAGAACTAGCGTTACAACTGTGGATGCTGCAACGCCTGCAATCGCCAAGTCTATTTCGTGCAGGGCAACTGGTGCAGCAATGTGTATGCACCGCGTTACCGCTACAATCTGAACCAGTATCGACGTAAAGGGAATGGGAATAGAAATGGCGACGTCAAAGGTAATGGACATAGAAGCGGAAGCGACTACAGCTAATCATGCATGCAATGTTGACTAGAATCTTCAATTTATTCTGATGGTGCCGATTTGAATGCGGTCGCTGACGAGCACCGGTCACCCCGACGAATAGCCGCCCTAACCCAGCTTTAGCTTGCAGGAACCCTTATGGTTTCGGTCTGACATCTTTCCATCGTTGTTTCTTGTCAGTGTGTCCAGATCAGACAACTGGAGCAGACCCTAGAGGCGTGAGTTGACAAAGAGCTGCTGCCGAGGGGGTGAGGGATTGGGAGCAGTGCCCGCGAACCCTGGTCAGCGCCGCGCTTTGGCCTAGTGCTGGTGTACCACGATCGGCTGGAATGGTCCCTGTCCCCAAGCGCTGCATTCAGGCCACCAGGCCCGAGGAACTCAAAGAATGGTCCTTTCTCGATGGGGCAGTGCTGCACCCCAGCCGCAGCCACAAGGTCTGCCTCGGCTGCCACTGGTTCCGGCACCACGAAGGGTTGAACTGCATATCCCTGCTCGCCTCCCAGTTGCACAAGGGCTTGCTGGTCCAGGGCGATCGCCTCACCCGCAGCAGCCAGGGCTGGACTGATGACCTGGTGCTCCAGAAGGGTTGGGCGCCGGAAGGGATTTGACAGCTGGTGCGGGCCGGCGACCCCCATCACCTTCCAATCGGCGTGCATTGAACATGAGTGGAGTACCCCAAGAGTTCTCTCCTCTACAGCAATCCGGCTGCGTCGCCTGGCAGAGCAGACGGAGGTGATGAGATTGGAAACCTGCCCAACGTGGCACCAAACGGTTGTCACCCCAAGATGACGAGTGCGCCATACGCCTTTTCTAGTTTCTTGATGTGCGAATCCTTGGCTGCTTAACCCAGGCGGGGCAAAACAAGCGATAAGGTCAAGCCTGGAGCATCTCTTGTCCCGCAATGCTGTCCCTTCAACATCCCGCAGTCACAGCTATGGGATGTACTTTTGGTCCCTTCCCTTGAGCAAGTACGTTCTCGCCTGGATTCCGATGCTTGTCATCGCCGTCGTCAACGGGGCTCTCCGTCAGTCGATCCTCGCGAAGGTCCTGTCAGAGCCTCACGCCCATCAACTCTCGACCCTCATCGGTTCGGTGTTCATGGGGCTTTTCATCTGGTTGATCGTGCACATCTGGCCCCCATCATCAGGCCACCAAGCCCTTCTCGTTGGCCTCATCTGGCTTGGTCTCACGGTGGCCTTCGAGTTCTTCATGGGCTTGGTGCTCCAGCATCGCCCTTTGGCGCAGGTTCTCGACCAGTACAACCTCTTCGCCGGCCGCGTCTGGGTCCTCTTTCTCCTCTGGATCACACTCGCACCGTGGCTGTTTCTCCGCTTTCGGAACGCTGGTTAACCCCTTCTGCAGCGGACTTGCTCAGCTCGCCTGTGACAGATGATCAGACCACACAACCTTAACTCCAGAGCCTCTGTGGCGAACTCCAGGCAACTTGGCGGCCTCGTTGGCCCTGCCATCGGCGTGATACTCCTCTCCGAGTTCCCGTTGATTCAGCCGCACCTTTATGACGCTCAAACTCCACCAGTCATCTATCTCTCGGGTGTCATCATGTTCGTCGCAGGCCTGGCTGTCGTGAGAGCGCATAATACATGGGAAAAGAACTGGACTGTGCTGATCACTCTCGCCGGTTGGTTCTTGCTTCTTCTGGGCCTTATCCGAATGTTCTGGGCAAGTCAGTATCAGCAGGCAATCCAGCGCACAAGCTCAGCAACCTTCATGGTTTTGGAGGGTTGCCTTTTTCTCGTCGCTCTTACCATCACCTTCAAGGCCTACGGCCCAGCTCCAACACCAACTGAGTGATCCAACGCGAGCCTGATTGCTGCCTGACAAACTCCTTTTGAAATCGTCGTTTCGTCCGATGTGCGTCGAGCCAGGAAACGGACAGTAGGTTGAAAATCCGGGCCTGCCCTACCGGTAGGCGTTGCCGATCCTCACCCAGTGGGACCCGCGATGGTGATGAGAAGGGATCTTCTGCTTGGTGCCGGTGCTGCCGTGGTGGCTGTGGGAAGTGCGGCATGGGCGAACAAGAGCGGCATGGGGTCGATGGCCGAGTACGAGGCCGAGGTTGTCGAGCTGCGCCGGAGACCGGCCACGGCCCCCGAAACCCGTGATCTGATCCGATACGCGACCCTGGCCCCGAATGGGCACAACACTCAGCCCTGGCTGTTCCGCCCGGACAAGAACGGGATCGCGATCCTTCCCGATTTCCGCCGACGCACCCCTGTGGTGGATCCCGACGATCACCATGTGTTCGTGTCGCTGGGCTGTGCCGCCGAGAATCTGGCTCTTGCGGCGGGCGGCGCGGGCAGGGCCGGTGAAATCGAGTTCGATCCGGCCGGCGACGGGACGGTGCTGGTCCGCTTTGGGACGGGCAACGGCGGCGAGCAGGCTCTATTCGATGCGATTCCGCAACGGCAATCGACACGAGCTGACTACGACGGATCGACCATCGGCGCCTCAGACCTGCGCCTGCTGTCAGCGGCGGCAACGATTCCAGGGGTTGATCTGGTGCTGATCACTGAGCGGCCACAGATGGATCGGCTCCGGGATCTGGTCATTGCGGGCAACACCGCCCAGATCGGCGATCCGGCATTCATCTCTGAGCTGAAGCATTGGCTGCGGTTCAGCCCGAACGCCGCCCTGCGCACGGGGGATGGGCTGTTCAGCGCCGCCAGCGGCAATCCTGCCCTGCCGGAGTGGATCGGGACATGGCTGTTCGATCGGGTCTTCACCGTGAAGGCCGAGACAGCTAGATATGCCAAGCAGATCGACTCTTCATCTGGAATCGCCGTGTTCGTCGGGGCTGGAGCGGACCCGGCGTCCTGGGTGCAGGTGGGCCGGGCTTGCCAGCGGTTTGCCCTGCAGGCCACAGCACTTGGTCTGAAATGCGCCTTTCTCAACCAGCCGGTTGAGGTGCCAGGGCTGCGCGCCGATCTTGCGGCGCTGGTCGGTCTGCCCGGGCGGCGCCCGGACATTGTCATGCGCTTCGGGCGAGGCGCGGCGCTGCCTTTTTCCGCCCGCCGGCCGCTCAAGGCGGTGATGGGATGAGCCAACGACACCCGCTGGCGGGGTTCTTCGCGTTGGCCTTTGGGATCAGTTGGGGCGGAATCCTCGTGATTGCTACGGCCCGGGGGTTCGACCTCTCGCCGCTGCAACCCGCCGAAGGCGGGCCCATTTTCCTGATGATGCTGCTCGGCCCCAGCCTCAGCGGCCTGATCTGCACGGCCCTCACAGGCGGCCGCGCCGGATTGCGCGCGCTCGGGCGCTCAGCGCTGCTCTGGCGTGTACCGGCTCAGTGGCTTGCGGTTGCCCTGCTGACCACACCAGCCATCCTGCTGACGATTCTTCTGCCTTTGGCGATGGTGGCCGGGCCGGCCTTCCGCCCCGGTTTGCAATGGCCGCTCCTTGCCGTCGGCCTTGTCGCCGGGAGTTTTGAGGAAATCGGCTGGACGGGGTTTGCCACCCCGCGGCTGCTGGCCCGCCATGGCCCTGGCCGGGCCGGCCTGACGCTTGGGCTGCTCTGGGCGTTCTGGCACCTGCTGGTCGATCTCCGCTTCAACGCCGGTGCGATGGGGCCGCTCTGGCCCGTTGAGTTCGTCGTGGTCTATCTGGCCACCCTGACCCCGTACCGGATGCTGATGACTGAGGTCTTTGCCCGCACCGGAAGCCTGGTTGCAGCGATCTTGATGCACGCCAGTTTCACCGGCTGGCTTCTGGTGCTGTTCCCTGCCACCTCAGTGCCGCAGAGCCTGGCCTGGCAAGCGGTCTTCGCCCTGATCCTCTGGGCTCTCGTCCTCATCCTGAAATGGGGTCCGAATCAGCATGCTGCAGCCGTGGAGCGGGCACTGAACGCCTGAGCGCATGGGCTCATCCCTCCTCCCAGCGGAATCCCTGGTCATCCCAGGCCTTTGGATCCTCGATCGGTTCGAGGTGGGTGAGCACATGGGTGCGGGTGAGGGCCCCGGCGATCTCCCGCTCCAGCTGATCGCAGAGGTCATGGCCGGCCTGCACCGTCCAGCGGCCCGGCACGAGCACATGGAAGGCCACGAACCGGCGTGACCCGGCCACCCGGGTGCGCAGGGCATGGAAGCGGATGTTTTCGGTTTCATGGGAGGCGAGCAGGGCCTCCAGCTGCGCTTGCTCCTCCTCGGGCAACGAATGATCAAGCAAGCCGGAGGCCGTTTCGTGGAGCAGTTTCCAGCCGGTGACGACGATGTTCAGGGCCACAGCGATGGCAATCAAGGGGTCGAGGATCGTCAGCCCGGTGACCTTGACCAGGCCAATGCCCAGAACGACGCCGAACGAGGTCCAGACATCGGTAAGCAGATGGTGGGCGTCGGCCCGCAGGGTGATCGAGTGGAAGCGGCGGGAGGCCTTCAGCAGGATCCAGGCCACCAGGGCGTTGAGGGCCGTGGCCAGCAAGGAGAGGGCCAGACCGATCCCCAGTTGCTCCAGGGGCTGGGGCTGCTGCAGCCTGCCCACGGCGGCAGAGATGATCGCCAGGGCTGCCACCACGATCAGCACGCTTTCCAGGCCGCTGGAGAAGTATTCGGCCTTGAAATGGCCGTAGTGGTGGCTCCGGTCGGCCGGTTTGGCGGCCAGGGAGAGCGCCCAGAAGGCACCAATCGCCGCCACCAGATTCACCCCGGATTCCATCGCATCGGAGAGCAGCCCCACCGAACCGGTGAGCTTCCAGGCTGCCGTTTTCAGAACGATCGTGGCCACCGCCACCGCCACCGAGAGCAGCATGTAGGACCGCGGGGTCTCGAAAGCCATGGAAAAGGCGGGGGGTGCTGGAAGGATCCTGCCAATGGATGCGATGGCCGGGGTGGTTGGTCCGCTGATCGAGGTAGCCATGCTGGTGGCCGTGTTGTGGATCTCGCCTTCTCTGTGGACATCAGCTTGGAGCCGTCCAGCAACCCTCCCGTTGCAGTTCATCGAATACGAGAGGGTGTCTTGGTTCCGTCGTGGTGCCCTGCCCGCTCCGTTGGCCAGGCCTAGCGTTTGGTCAATGCCGCATGGTGGGCCATGGCCGTGGTGAACCGCTGCGCAGTGGGGATCTACCCCAGCGGGCAATTGCTCGACTGGGCTAGGCAACTGGATCTGGATGTGGATGCTGCCGGAGCCAGTGAGCCCTGCCTGTACTTGATCCCCGACTACGACACGCAAGAGGAGGCGGAGGAGATCCTCGAGGAGGTCTACGAGGCGATTTTTGAGGCGGAGCTCGATTACTGGCATCGCGACACCGGCACCTGGCCGGCGGAGCGCACTTTCCCGGTGTTCCGCAAGTGGTTCGATGTGCGCTTCTACCCCCTGATCCAAGACCTGGTGGGCGAGGAACTCACCGCCACCCAGGCGGATGAGGAGTTCATCGGTGAGCTGCGCACCGTGCGGGAGGGAGTGGAGCCGATCTCCTGAGTAAGGCCAGAAGGGAATAGCGTCGGCCATCAGACTGGGGTGATGCCCCTGTGCCAGCGCCTTCTACTTGGTGTGTTTCTAGTCGTGGCGATGGCCACGGCTTCCGTGGGCCCAGGCTGCGGCTCCGCGTATGCCTGAGGGCTACGACGCACCTGAGATGGCCCAGGTTTCGGATGGTGCCTATCCCGCGCCTGTTGCTCAGCTCCTTGGTTGCCGGTGGGGTGCAGGCGGCGCCTTGGCGACTCCAATCGGCATCGATGGACCGGAGGACTTCGACCCCCTGCCAAATAGCGTGGTGCGGTTGAAGGTGGCGATGGTGCTGTCGTCCCCAAAACCAGCCAGGAGACCTTGGTGGCGGCCCTCTGCTCGGAGCTCAACGAGCTGGACGAGGCCTGAGGTGGTTGGCAGCTGGGCCTGATCAGACTGACTGGTAAGGAACCCGGTGATCGTCCCTGGGGGCGTCATTGTCCTAAAACTGGTTGCGGTGCGCTGCCTTTGAACTGTGATCTACCGGCTCTGCCGTGAGGGAATTCAACGTTGAGCCATGCTTCGCTTCAGCCGCTCTTCAAGGGAATAAAGCATCTCTAATGAGAAAACCGGAGATTCATGAAGAGCAAACAGGAACTCCTCTCGATTCATGACAAGCAGCCTGCAGGGTGTGGCCGCCTGGGCCGTGTTGATGCGGTGATGGCCAGGGCTGACCAAGCCACCTGCACCGAACACATCGCCAGCATTGAGAAGTTCATGAATGCCGGGTGATTCCGATGCAGTGGCCCCGTTGATCAGACTTTGCTCCGGATCGCACACCCAGCTCAAGCGCACACTCCCATCCAAGACACCATAGAGAGAATCGCCTGGTTCACCGGGACGGAAGATCAGATCGCCTGCTTCTAACTTGATCACACGACTGGAAGGGGCCAAAGCCCTCATGCTGGCGAGAGCAGTAAGCGACATAATTACGCATCTCTACATCTCCACCATGGCGACCAAAGGTTAAGACTGAGTTAAAGCGGGTAAATGAGCTGAATGCTTTCATCAACCGTTACAGCTCTTGTTCGCCGGTCGGCTTATCCAACAGTGGCATTCGATCACGGTGGCATGTTCCATGTATGGAGCAGCACCAAGCACTGTGTGTTTTGCATCCAGACTGTGAGTTACTTGTCCAGCCCTTAGAGGCTGATCTGTCCGGGCAGAGGCGCATGGTTAGCCCAGCATCACGCCATCGAAAAAAGGCTCGTCGGACTGATCAGGAACAGAGCCCACAGGCGTGCCTGAAACTTCCTGATGCATCTGGAGAGCAGAACCCATTCCTGGAGCGGATCGTAGGGCAGTTGATCAAGCTCTGCCGATCGATGGAAGCCATGGAAATCAGCGATGGCTCCGTTCTCAAGGCCATCCCACTCGATAACAGGGTCAGTGCCCGCAATCTGCTGCACTACGTTTCCCTGCGGCAGCACGACATCCGCGAGCTCCAGGTCCAACTCGCAGGCCTGGGCCTGTCTTCCCTTGGTCGCTGTGAATCCAGTGTGATGGACAGTATGCAGAGGGTGTTGGAGATCATCAGATCCCGATCCGGGGTGGAAGTCCCGATGCAGCCCATGTCGGCCGTTCCTCTCAGCCATCGCACCGGACAGGAACTGGTTACGCGCAATTGCGAGCGGTTGCTAGGCGATCGCGGCAGCACAGATGACTGCACGATCATGGTGACCTTGCCCACGGAAGCGGCAGACGACGACGGACTGATCCAGGACCTGTTGCGGGCCGGGATGACCATCGCCCGCATCAACTGTGCCCACGACGGCAAGGAGGTCTGGCTAAAAATGATCCGCAAGGTCCGGCAAGCCGTCACCGCAACGGGCCGGCCCTGTCGGATCGCGATGGATGTGGCGGGCCCGAAACTCCGCACCGGACCGATTAAGCCTGGTCCGCAGGTGGTGCGATGCAAACCGCGGCGCGACAGCCTGGGGAGGCTGCTGGCACCGGCGAGACTCCTGCTCTCCCCCAATCTGGGGCCCACTGCTCCCATCCCTGGGGTGGATGCCGTGGTGCCGATCACGGGCGATGGTTGGAACCAGCTCAAGGCCGGTGACCGTCTTGAGGGGATCGATGCTTCAGGGCGGCACAGACAGCTTCGTGTGGAGCGCCTATCAGCCGAAGGGGTCTGGGTGATCACGACCCAGAGCTGCCACTTCACACCCGGGCTGACGTTGGTGGCGGACCTTCGCTCTGGAGGTAAAAGTGATCGACGCGAGTCGAAGCGGCTCACACTCACGGTTGGGTATATCCCTGCGCTGGAAGGAAGCCTGCTCCTGCACATGGGGGATCAACTCAGTGTCGTGGCGCTGCCGGAACTCGGCCGGCCGGCGGACAACACAGCCGAGGGGAAGCTGCAGCGTCACGCGGTCATCAGCTGCACCCTGGCGGAGGTTTTTGCCAACGTGAACTGCGGTGATCGGATCTTCTTCGATGACGGCAGGATCGGCGGTGTGGTTGTCGGAGTACGGCCCGCTGAACTGCTGGTGGACATCACCGCGGCCAAGCACCAGGGCTCAAAGTTGCGGGCCGACAAAGGCATCAACCTTCCCGACAGCCGACTGAGCATCCCTGCGCTGACGGCCACGGACATCGCTGATCTGGAGTTCATCGTCCAGCACGCCGACATCCTCAACTTTTCCTTCGTGCACAGCACCGCTGATCTGCAGCTCCTTCACGACGAGTTGAGTAGACTGAACCATGCCGACCTGGGCGTGATCCTCAAGATCGAGACACGGCAGGCCTTTGATAACTTGCCATCACTACTGCTGGCCGCCATGCGTTCTCCAGCTCCACTGGGTGTGATGATCGCCCGTGGTGACCTGGCAATCGAATGCGGCTGGGAGCGGCTTGCGGAGATTCAAGAAGAGATCCTGCGCCTCTGCGAAGCAGCCCATCTCCCCTGCATCTGGGCCACGCAGGTGCTGGAGGAACTGGCCCACGGCGGCAGGCCAACCCGGGCAGAGATCACCGATGCAGCAATGGGGGCCAGGGCGGAGGGCGTGATGCTGAACAAGGGGCCCAACATCACCGCCACCGTGCGGATGCTGCACGACATCGTGATGCGGATGCAATCTCATCAGCACAAGAACAGCTCCACCTTCCGCCGCCTGGAACTGGCGGCTCATCATCACCCGCATGCTTCAATGGATTGATCCTTTGGAACGCCACCATGGGTCATTGCGATGTTCAGAGGTTGCACCTGCCAGATGGTTTCGGCGTACTCACTGATCGAGCGGTCGGATGAGAAGAAGCCGCTACGGGCAGTGTTGAGCAGTGATTTGCGGTTCCAGATGTCCCAATGAGACCAGGTGCGGCTGACGATATCCTGCGTTCCTAGGTAATCATTGAAATCGGCCAACACGAAATAGGGATCTCCATTGATGAAGTTCTGCACGATGGGCATGAACAAACTGCCATCACCGTTGCTGAAGTGACCTTTCTCGATCAGGGCGAAGGCCTCCTTCACCAGCGGCATGGTACTCAGCAGCTCCCATGGGCGATAGTTGGTTCGCAGATTGGAAATCTGCTCGGTGGTTTTACCGAAAAGAAAGAAGTTTTCAGTTCCCACCTGTTCGCGAATTTCCACATTGGCCCCATCGAGTGTGCCAATCGTGAGCGCTCCATTCATCATGAATTTCATGTTGCCGGTTCCGGAGGCTTCAAGGCCGGCCGTGGAGATCTGCTCCGAGAGGTCAGCAGCTGGGTAGACCCTCTCGCCCAGCTTGACATTGTAGTCGGCGAGGAACACGATCTTCAGCAGACCTCGCACATCGGGATCGGTGTTGACTACCTCAGCAATGCCGTTGATGAACCGAATGATCAGCTTCGCCATCGTGTACCCAGGCGCCGCCTTGCCCCCGAAGATCACGGTGCGAGGCACCATGCCATCGGTGGTGCCATTCTTGATGCGGAGGTACTGGGTGATCACCTGCAGAGCATTGAGATGCTGACGCTTGTACTCGTGGATTCGCTTCACCTGGATATCGAACAGGCTGCTGGGATCAACAATCAGCTGGGACTGATGCTCGATGATGGCTGCCAGGCGGCGTTTGCAGGTCAGCTTGCAGGCCGCCCATCGCTCAAGGAATGCTGGGTCGTCCTGGAAGGCTTCCAACTTCCGCAGGGAATCGGGTCGGGCCGGCCAGTCGGCACCGATCGTGTCAGAAAGCAGATCGTTCAACGGTGGATTGGACAGCGCCAACCAGCGACGGGGCGTCACCCCATTGGTGACGTTGGTGAACTTCCCAGGCCAGATCTTGGCGAAATCAGGGAACAGGTTGTTCTGAACCAGATTGCTGTGCAATGCCGCCACACCGTTGACGTGATGGGCGGCGATGACCGCCAGGTTCGCCATTCGAACGGCCCTGGGGCCATCCTCCTCGATGATTGAGATGCGACGAAGGATCGCATCGTTGCCTGGGTAGTGCAGACGTACTTGCTGGAGGAAGCGGCGATTGATTTCATAGATCAGTTGCAGATGGCGGGGCAGCAGCGAACCGAACAGGCTCAGATCCCACGTCTCCAGAGCCTCAGGTAGCAAGGTGTGGTTGGTGTAGGCGATGGCGCGCGTGGTGATGCCCCAGGCCTGATCCCATCCCAGATGGCGTTCGTCAACCAGCAGACGCATCATTTCTGCGACGGCGATGGCAGGGTGGGTGTCGTTGAGCTGGATGGCCCAGTGATCAGGAAAGTCCTGCAGTGCGATTCCCCGTTTGTCGAGGTTGCGTAGCATGTCCTGCAGCGAACAGCTCACGAAGAAGATCTGCTGTTTCAGCCGAAGACGGCGACCGGCATCGGTGCCATCGTTGGGATAGAGAACTTTGGAAAGGGTCTCGGAGTTCACCTTCTGCTCCACGGCGCCGACATGGTCGCCAGAGTTGAAGGCATGGAAGTCGAATGACTCCGAAGCTTCGCAGCGCCAGAGGCGCAGACGGTCACAGGTGTTCACGCGGTACCCGAGCACAGGGACGTCGTGGGGGATGCCGATGACGACTTCGTCCGGAAGCCAGCGCACGCGCTCGTTCCCATCATCGTCGTGGTAGTGCTCGATGTGGCCGCCGAACCCCACCTTGCAGCTCTTGTCGGGATGCACCAGCTCCCAGGGCCAGCCGCCCTTGAGCCACTTGTCGGTGATCTCCACCTGCCAGCCGTTCTCGATCAGCTGATCAAAGATGCCGAACTCGTAGCGGATGCCATATCCGGTTGCGGGGATCTCGAGCGTTGCGAGTGATTCAAGGAAGCAGGCGGCCAGACGGCCGAGGCCCCCGTTGCCGAGCCCTGGTTCCTCCTCCTCGGCGAGGATCTCTTCAATGTCGGAGATCCCGAAGTGCTGCAATGCTGCAGCTGCCTGCTGCTGAATCCCGAGCATCAGCAGGTTGTTGCCGAGCTGGGGTCCGATCAGGAATTCGGCAGAGAGGTAGGCCACTGCCTTCGGCTGCTGATCCCTCAGGGCATCCTTGTAGGCCAGATGGCGCGTCATCAACCGATCCCGTACCGCATAGCTCAGCGCCATGTAGAGGTCATGGGGACTGGCGCCGACCGCGCGCCGACCGAGCGTGAAGAACAGGTGCTCGGTGATCCCGGCCACGAGGTCGCTTGCCGTCAGGCCATTGCGCTCAGGATCGCCGTAGCTGGAGGGATCAGGCAGTTGATGGGGCTGGAAACCTGTTGGTTGAGGCAGGATGCCGGTCATGGCCTGGGGATCGGACGATACCCTCAGCCTGAAGGGCGAGGATTAAGAGACAGCCAACACTCCTGGTGTCTTCTGATCACTTAACACCTGCATCTCAGGTATCGAGGATCACCTCCTGCGGCGGTTAGGCTGATTGATTGCCGAAATTTAGACGTCGGATTCTGTGTCTGCCAGATCCGTTTCCAGGGTCGCGTCGGATGCCCCTGTGCTGGTCTGCTGTCTGGGTTCGCTTGGGCAGGCCTGCCTGCAGCGCCTGCTTGCTTTCGATGTGCCGCTGCGCTGCCTTGATCTCCAACCGCCCAGTTGGCAGTCCCCAGCCTTGGAGTCTCTACATAAACCCCCATTTCACGCTGGGTGACATGCGGCTGGCCCACGTTCTGCAGCGTGCAGGTGCGGCTGAGGCCCCCGTCGTTCCGTTGCTCGGTTCCTAGAGCAACGCCAATTTCGAAGCAGCCCAGCAAGTGCGGCTTCTCAATGCCAGCGCTGAGATCGTGGTGCGCTTCTCCAGCCAGCAGTCCAGCTTCAGAGCCTTGCTGGAGGAACACTTTCCCGGAATGGCCGTGGTGGATCCGCCGGCCCTGTTGACCCTGAAGACCTTTCGGTCGCCGGAGCAGATCGCGGGGTCTGAATCTCGAAGTTGTTTCTGGCAGAAGGGTTTTCACTCGTCAACCTTGCATAGGCTGATGCTGTTGCTGTGGGGTCGCAGGCGATTTCCATTGCAGCTGACGGCTGCCGCCATGCTGGTGACTCTGCTTGTGATGGGGGTTCCCCTTTTCTCGCAGGTCGGCGGTTGGAAGCAGGGCCTGTTCGTGACCCTCGCTCTGCTGAAGGGGAATACGTTGATCCGGTGAACGTGGTGCTCACCGGCACTGATGGTCTGCAGAATCTGAGCGGCTGGCAGATTGCAGGTACTCAGTTCTAATCGCTGGTTGGCACACTCATTTCCCCAGCCCTGGTTGCGATCATCCTCGAGCGTTTGCTGCGTGAACGCCTTGGGTTCGCGCACCCACGGAGATTTCGGTGTGAAAGACAGCTGATCCTGCTCGTGGAGGGAGGAGCCCTGGCCCTCCGGGTCTCCAAGCACCTGGTGCGGGAAAAACAGGTGGTGGTCCGCATTGAGCCCTCAGGTCTGACGTCACAACCCGAGGAGCGGAGCATTGTCTATGACAATCTCGATGCGGTAATGGAAGCGCTTGAGAGCCACGTCGTGTCGGCGGTTGGTCTGCTCTCGAATGACCAGATCACCAATCTTCATCGCGCTCTTGCCTATCGGCTGCTTTGGCCTCAGGCCCGCATCGCCATCCTGGCCCGTGCCGTCGGAGCGTCCGAGCAAGTGGGCGAACTTCTGGGTGGGGTGACCGCGAAATCGACCGTGGATCTGGTGACTGATGCCGTCGTGGCCACCGCATTCGGGGAAAAGGTGGAAGGGGGTCCTTCCTGCAACTGCGCGGCGCCAACCTGCTGCTGGTGCGCTACAGGGTTATGGCGGGCGACAGGCTATCTGGCCGCAACATCTCACGGGTGGAGAATGGATACAATGTCAAACTGTCTCCCTCTGGCGGCAGCGCCACACCACGGCCATCGAGTTGCCACCGCCCGAGCTCGTGTTAGCCGAGGGGGATCAGTTGTTGGTACTTGCAACTCTGGCAAGCCTGCGCCGAATCGAGCTTTCTCATGAGATCATGCCGCGCTGGCGACTCCGGCTGAAGCTGTTAGGCAGTACCTCAATGGAGCGCTGCTTTGAGGTTCAGCAATGCCTGGCGCGATGGATCGTCTGTGTCCCTGGCGAAGTGGCCCACTTGCTCGATGGCCAGGAGCATCTCTCGCCCCATTGGATCAGGAGATCAGCGAGATGCTGATCAATGATCTTCGCCGTCAGGGGGTTCACTGCCTGCTCGAAGCCAATGGGGGGTCAGGGTGATGTCATGCAGCCTGTGCTGAATCGATACCAACGGATCCATGGCTGTTGCACCTCGTATGCCGGCGAGAGTCTGCGTGCGTGCGAAGCAATAGCTTTTCGGACTCAGCATTCAACAACACACTTACATTCCGCTGGTATCGATCGATGTATTCGTAGGTCTCAATCCCTTCGGGCACTTTCTTGAAACGTCGAATAGATCCGTCTCGGAGCAGAAATAATGGCATGGCTTGCTGGTCCTCTGAGCCCAAGTAAGCCATAGAGGCATCCAACCGTCCAGAGGTTGACTAGATTAGAATGTTTTATGTCTTCCTGCGCACATCACTCGTTGAAGATGTTCGCCGTCTAGCAGTGATCAAGATGATCGAGACCGTGTCAGCTACCAACAGGAAACTGCTGCCCGCTGCTGGTTCCCGGCCAATCCAGTGTGCCACAGGACCATTGAGTGATGAACGGCCTGAACAGCTTGATCAGCGCGTTGCGCAACTTGTTCAGGAGATTCGCCGCCGGGGCAACCGTTCTCAAAAGGCACCAATTGTGGTTCGTTTCGATAGATCTACGCGTTCGTAAGACCCTCGTATTCGCCATGGACACATTTACCCCGAATGGCTGTGTTTTTTATCTAATCTCTCAGATCTGCAAGTCCATTGGTTTGTTTCCCGCTGAGGCGGGTGTGCGTAAGCCCTATCACGCGCTCACGCTCGGCTTCTGCGAAGTCGAGTTGCTGCGTTGGGTCGATCCTCAGTATCGCAGTCTCGGTCAGTTGTTCGAAGGCGAAACTGCGACACCGATCGAGCTTGTCATGTACATCGGTTTGCCTGAGTCAATCCCGAACTCACTGCTCGCGAAGCTGGCGAGTCCAGGCTAGCTCGCGTTGCTATTGAAGTGTCCTGTCCGAATGATAATCGAAGCATTGAATCCTCGCGCGAACATTTTCTGCCCGCGATGAATTGCGACGCTCTGTATTCTGCCGGATGTGGCTAGGGCGGCGAGCCGATGTACAGCCGATGGCACCCCTGCCTATTTGCTGATGCTGTCCACTGCAGCCTTGGATTTGGCCACTACGGGTGGCGGCAGCGTCACAAAGCCCAACTCGGGAGCGATGGCCTGGGCCTCGGGCGAGAGGGTGTAGTTGAAGGCGGTCTTGAGGGCGTCGGCCTTGGCTCCGTTGCCGCTCTTGTAGAGAAGGATCCAGGTGAAGGTCACGATCGGGTACCCCTTCTTGGGGTTGGGATCACTGCCGATCAGATCGGGCCCCAGATCGATCGCCGCGAGGGCGGCGCTGGCCTCTGCCTTCGTGGGCTGAACCTTCTCGCCAGAGGCGTTGGCGAGGGCCGCAGATTGAAGACTCCCCCTGACAAAGGCGCTCTCCACATAGCCGAGGCCTCCATCCACCTGGGCGAGTTGGGTGGCCACCCCTTCATTCCCTTTGGCGCCCACCCCTGTGGGCCAGGCAACCGAGGTGCCATTGCCTGGGCCCGCTTTCCAGGCTGGACTGATCGCCGCCAGGTGGGCAGTGAAGTTGAAGGTGGTGCCAGAGCCGTCCGAGCGATGCACCACGCGGATCGCCTTGGTGCCACAGCCCAGTTGGCTGTAGTTGTTGATCTTGCCCAGGAAGATGTCCGCCAGTTGGGCCTGGGAGAGCTTCAACGTGCAACCGGGGAAGTTGTAGGCCACGGCGATGGCTCCTGCGGTCATGGGCACCTGCAGCACCCCACGGGGCACCCTGGCGATGTCCTCGGCCCGCATCGGGGCGTCGCTGGCGCCGAAATCCACTGTCTGGGCGATGAATTGGCGCACGCCCGTGCCGGACCCCACCGACTGATAAACCACCTGAAGCCCTTTCTTGGCGGCTAGATCGGAGAACCAACGGGTGTAGATCGCAGCGGGGAAGGAGGCTCCAGCGCCGCTAATTTTGCCGACGCCTCCTCCACAGCCCGTCAGGCCTGTGATGCCGAGGACCGCCGTAAGGGCACCTAGCAGGAATCGCAGGTGTGGTCGGCGGGTGAGGGCCTTCGTCATCGCAAGCAATCCGCAGTGGACTCCGTCCTAGCTGAGCCTGATTAAGGCTGGGTCATGCTTTCACCGCCTTGGCATTCAAGGCGGCCCTGGCGACTGAATGCAACCGCCTGTTGCGTACCGCTTCCCAGCCAGCGAGGTGATGGGGATGACATGGTGCCGTATGCCGGAGTGCGCTCGCCCATCAAGTCAACGATAAGTTAGGCCCAGGCGAGGCAGATATCATGTCTTTCGCCATGATATCTGCTCTGCATCTCATGTCTGATTACGATGACTTGATCAAGGGAGCCCCACGTCTTTTGGGTCTTTCTGTTGGCGAGGTGCTTGATTCTGCAATCCTCGCAAAGGAAGTACTGAAGGACAAGTTAAAAATAAAAGATACAAGCCCTGAGGTGGTGCTGGAACTTACGCGACTGATCCTGGATCGGGAGTCTGAGTTGTTTGCCCGAGAGCAAATGGATGAAGCGTACGAAGAGGACTACGATGAGGAAGAGGATGATGAAGTGTTGGCGGTTGTCCTGGAAGGCGCCAGGAGCTGATCAACCTCTCCCCTTGATGGGCCCGGTCCATCAGTGTCCCCGCTGAGCTTCTGAGGCTCTCGCGTTGGCCCAGTAGCTTCCACCCCCATTCCCACGGCCCGTGGGTGGAAGCTTTGGCATGCTTAGGCCTTGTCAGGAGAAAGGCCGCCAGGCATGAACCACACCAGTGAGTTCTTCTTCAACGCTCCAGAGAGTGGTGAATCGATCCACCCAGTCCACAGGCCCATCGCTGTGAGGTCGCCCTTCAAGGGCTGGTTGTCCTCTCAGCATGATCAGCTCGGACTAGCGGGTGTAGTGGGTCAAATGTGTCGTCCTGCCCCGCGGTGAAACCATGCTCAGCGTGATGCAATTAACGCCTGATGACCCATGGCCGTGGTGAACCGCTCCGCGGTGGGGATCTACCCCAGCCAGATGCCGCCGCTCATCCAGCCGATAACGGCCAGGCAGCTTGGCGCCCCAGGGCAAATGATCGCTATCCGCCAGTCTCCCGAAAGCGGCCTTTCCAGCTAGCCAACCCTGCGCTCGATCTTCATCAGGATGGCCTGGCGCAGATCAGCGAGCTCGATCGGCTTTTGCAGAATGACGGTGCCTGCCTCTTCACCACCGAGCGGGACCTGGTTGCCATAACCCGAGGCAAAGATGTAAGGCACGCCAGCCTTTCGAAGGCGATGCGCGAAGTCGAAGCTGGTTTGTCCAGCAATGTTGATGTCGAGTACCGCCAGATCGAGCTTCGTTGCCGCGGTCGCACCATCCGCTTCGGAGATCGTCGACGCCGTCGTCACCTGCCTGGCGCCGAGGGCATACAGCATGTCCTCCGTTTCGAGTGCGATGATCATGCTGTCTTCGAGAAGCAAGACGCTCAATCCGGCGAGTACATTGTCGCTCGGTTCCGGCACATCGACAGGCGCATCCTTGGTTACCGCAGCTTTCGCGGTAACGGGCGCTTCTTTCTCATCGAAGTGGACGTGTTTCGCCGGCAGCGTGAAATCCGCCTCGAGCCCGGTCAGCGCATAGCGAACCTCGGCTGTGCCCTGCAGATCGAATGGCACCGTCCGTTCGATGACGACAGAACCGAACCCGCGGCGGTCTGGTGCCTGCACTGGCGGCCCGCCACGTTCGCGCCAGCGAACGAGGAGCCCGCCGCCGTCGGAAATCTCCAGCGCGACATGAACCGACCCGAAGGTCGACAACGCCCCGTACTTGGTGCTGTTGGTCACGAGTTCGTGGATGACGAGTGCCATCGTTGAAACCGCGGTTGGCTGGAGCTGGACCGGCGGACCTTCGACAAACAGTGCCTCGTGCCCGTCGCGTCGATAGACATTCACTTCGTCTTCGAGCAGAGCCAACAACGACCCCGGTCCCCAGGAGTTGCGGGTTAAATAATCATGCGCCCGAGCCAGCGTCTGGATGCGGCCGTTGAGCTTTGTCGTGTATTCGGCAACGCCGGTCGCGTTTTGTCCTGTCCGCGCGATCAATCCGCGAACGAGCGTCAGGATGTTGCGCACCCGATGATTGAGTTCGGCGATCAACAACTCGCTGCGCTCGGTCGCCTGCCGGCGTTCGTCGCTCGCTGCCTCGGAGTAGCGCAAAATAACATCGATGATTGCAATCCGGATCGCCTCGGCGACGCTTCGATCAGCCTCTGTAAAAGGCTGGGCCGTGCCGCGCACCATTTCGGCGAAGGCGGCGAAGCTCTTGCGCGGCGACAGCCGCATTCCGTCCTCGGTCTCGACGACGGACTTGGCCGGATCGCCGCCCCAGCACACCTGTTTGAGCAATTCGCGCCGAAACAGCATGATGTAGTCGCGAGGGGTCCGCGACACCGGGATCGCCAGCATTCCTGCGGCGCGATCAGCGCTTGTCGCACAACCCGGCGCGATCAACGACAACTGATTGCAATCGAAGATCCCGGTCGGCGAAGCCGAGTCGAGATGGCGGGCGATCGCTGCAACCTCGCCTTCGGGCGGCGTCGCGCCATTGAGGGAGATCTTGCCGGACAGGAAAATCGCGACACCGTCGCAATCGATCACGCCGCTGACCATATCGCGGATCCATTCGGCGTTCATCAGCAGCGATTCGTTATCGGCGATCGCCGTCATCATGAGGTCGCTGAAATCGCGGGCCTTGCGTTCGCCAAGCGCGGCATCGCCTCGCAGCCGGCTTTCGAGCGACATCGAATACATGTGGCCGAACAGTTCAGCGGCGGTGCGCATCACAAAGCTCGGGCAGCTCGCCGTGGTGTGATGGCAGGCGATCAGGCCCCACAGCCTGCCTTCGAGGATGATTGAGATCGACAGCGAAGCGCCGACACCCATGTTGGTCAGATATTCGATGTGCACCGGCGACACCGCGCGCGTGACCGCCTGCGTCATGTCCAGCGCGTGCTCGGGGCCAGCGCACAGCGGCAGCATGGGAACGGTTTCGGCGTGGACGTCGGCGATGATCCGAAACGGATTGGCGAGGTACAGCGGCCGTGCCTGCGCCGGAATGTCCGACGCCGGATAGCGCAGGCCAAGGAAGCTCTCGAAGTCCGAACGGATCGATTCCGCGATAACGTCGCCATCACCGTTGTCGGCAAAGCGGTAAATCATGACGCGCTCGAAACCGGTCATGGCGCGCACCTGGCGCGCGGCGTCACGGTGGAACTCGGCGAGGGTCTTGGTCCGCTTCAACCGCTCGATCATGGCGAGGACCATCGATGCGACTTCCATGCGCTCCTGCGGCGTCGATGGCTCGCCTTCCAGCACCAACAGGTCGCCGCTGTAATGCAGGCTGAGGTCGAAGCGCTTCTCCGGGCTGACGAGGCCGATGTCGTAAAGCCGCACGCTCGATCTCGCCCGCTGGAGGGTGAGCCGATTGCAGATTTCGTGCAGGGCGTGCACGCTGATGACCGTGTCGAGCGGCTTGCCAATCAGTGCGTCGGCGGCGACCCCGAGCATCGACAGGCTGTTCGCCGAAGCGCGCTCGATGGTCCAGTCTTTAGAGATGGCGAGCAGAAAACCGAAGGATTGGATCCGGTCCAATCGCGTGATCGGCTCGCGGTCGCAGATCGTCAGGTCGGGTACCCCCTGACCGCTGGTTTCAATCACAGAGCCCTCCGATCTTCACTGTCGCATCCGCCGTTAATGAAGTGCCGAGCAGCCGACCCTGTGGCGAATTGCCCGCCTGAACTGTGCACTTGATCTGCAGCTTCCTATCGATTGATTCTTGCAATCTGCTGCATAAATGCTGCGCATGACATGCAGTGAACGATTGGAACCCCGAGACTTACTCACTATGCCGCAGGGCAATCTGAATCGAGTGCTGTCGGTCGTCTGCGCCGGACTGTGCGTGCATTCCATGCTGTAACCGACACGGCCTACAGCGTCTTCGACCTGAGCGACCTCAACGATGACACGCTGTTCCTGCTTGCCCATGCACGGGCGACGTGATGCCCCTGCGCGCGGCCCATCCCCAACCCTTCACCTGGTCACACCAGGCATCCGCCCCGCCGGCAGCATCAGGGGTGATCAAGCCCGGGTGATGACGCCCCAGCGGGCCTTTGCCGCCTGCACCAGCCGCCAGAATGAGCGGATTGCAGTGATCCGTTGACGCTGGGATTGATCACGATCGAACTGGGCTGCGATCTGGAGGTCCAGTGCTCCCAGGACACACCGATGTTGCTGCTGATGCATGTACACAGCAGCCGCCTGCTTGATCTGATCGGCGTTGAGCAGATCAGTTCAGAGCCCTCGAGCGCGGGGAGCTTTGTGCTGGACGACGAGGGCAACCGCTTCTGGCGCCTGGTGGCCCCCGCTGGCACGAGCACGATCCAGCTGCGGGCCCGCGTCCGCGACTCTGGGCTGCCGGAGCCCGTGGAGCCAGGGGCCGCCCAGGTGCCCGTGGAGGAGCTGCCGGAGCTCTGCTACCCCTACCTGCGTGCCAGTCGCTATTGCGAAAGCGATCTGCTGGCCCCCATGGCCTGGTCGCTGTTCGGGGCCACCCCGCCTGGCTGGGAGCGGGTCCAGGCCATCTGCGACTGGGTCCATCGCCGGCTGATCTTCGACGAATCGGCCGCCAGCTCCACCAAGACCGCCACCGAGGCCCTGCGCGAGGGCCGGGGCGTGTGCCGTGATTTCGCCCATCTGGCGGTGGCCTTTTGCCGCGCGCTCAACATCCCCGCCCGCTACTGCACCGGGTACATGGGCTACACCGGTGTGGAGCCGAGTCCTGAGCCGATCGATTACTCGGGCTGGTTCGAGGCCTACCTGGGGGGGTGCTGGTTCACCTTCGACGCACGCACCAACCAGCCCCGCATCGGCCGGGTGCTGGTGGGGCGAGGCCGCGATGCCGCCGATGTGCCGATCCTGCACTCCTTCGGCAGCCATGACCTCACCAGCTTCCGTGTGATCACCAGCGCCCACGAGGTGGAGCTGGATCAGGCGGAGACGACCTGCCTGGGAACCAGCTCGGCGTAGAGCTGCTCGAGGGCATCGATGTTGCGTGTCAAGGTGTAGCGCTCAAGCACCCGCTCCCGGCCGCGCCGGCCCAGTTCGGTCGTGAGCACAGGCTGGTCCCGCAGCACCGGCAGCAGGGTGCGCAGCTGGGTGGTGACCCCCTGGGTGCTGATCACGATGCCGGCCCCGCCTTCCAGCACCTCTCCATCGGCGCCGGCATCGGTGGCCACGCAGGCGGTGCCGCTGGCCATCGCCTCCAGCAGCGCCAGCGAGAGCCCTTCCACAAGCGACGGCAGCAGGAACACCTCGGCCTGCTGCAGCAGGGCAATGCGGCGCTCCAGATCCGGCTCGTAGCCCCACCAGAGCAGGTCGTCCCCATCAGCGCTGGCCTGGAGGCCGTTGCGCAGGGGGCCGTCGCCCACGATCACCAGCCGGCAGCCCGCCGGTTGCACCAGCCGCCAGGCGCGGATCAGAGCCTCGACGTTTTTTTCGGTGGAAATCCGCCCCATGTAGAGGAACAGGCGCCGATCCCCCAGCCGCTGGCGCAGCTCCGCCAGCGCCGGACTGGGGCTGAGCGCGGAGGGGCACCAGGCCTCGACGTCGACGCCGTTCGGGATGACCGCCAGTCGATCGTCCTTCACCCCCAGCCTGGCGAGCACCTCGGCCTGTAGATCGGAGAACACGATCACCCGGTCGCAGCGGGCCAGGGTGGGCGCATAGAGCTGGTAGGTGAGCTGCTGGGTGCCGGCGGTGAGGTTGCGCAGGCCGGCGTCGAAGGCGGGGTGGAAGGTGGCCACCAGGGGCAGTCCGAGCTGCTGGCAGAGGTCAGGCAGGCGGAAGTCCAGGGGCGAGAGCGTGAGGCTGGCATGCACCACATCGGGCCGCAGGCGCTCGAGCGATTCGCGAAACTCCCGCTGGGCTCCCGGAGAAGGGATCGTGTACACCTGGGATTTCACCAGGTAGGGAAGGGCCACCTCGGGGGATTCACCGGGTTCTGGGGCTGTCGGGGCCCAATGGAACAGGGGATCCCCCAGATGGCCGAACTGACCGAGCCCCTTGAGTTGCTGGGCGGCCGAGGTGTCGAAGTGGATGAAGCTGATCTGGTGGCCCCGCTGGCGCAGGGCATGGGTGGTGCTGAGGCCGTAGGTGACGTTGCCGCAGAAGGGAGATTTCTTGCCTAGCCAGGCAATGTGAGCCACCGGGGCCGCGCTTCATTCCAGAGAAAACGCTAGCAGCGCTCCCAGGGACGCTCCAGCAGCGCGGCCACCACGGCCAGGGCGGCCAGGGCCCAGAGCACCGGCAGCAGGCCATAGCGGCTCACCACCGCCCCCGCCAGCACCAGCGGCAGGCTCAAGGCGATGTTGATCATGTTGTTCTGCAGGCCGAACACCTTGCCCCGCAGGCTTTCCGGGGTGTCTTCCTGGATCGTGGTCTGGGCCGGAATCGCGAGCATGGCCGCCCCCACCCCCAGCACACCGCAGAGCACCAGGGTGATCACCAGATTGCCGCGCACCTGCCCCAGCAGCACCAGGGAGAAGGCGATGGTGCCCAGACCTGCAGCAGCGAGGCGACGGCGGCTGAGCCCGTGGCCCAGCTGAGCCACCGCCAGCGCTCCCAGGGCCAGCCCCACGCCGCTCATCGCCAGCAACACCCCGAACTGGGTGGGGCCGAGGCTCTCGATCCTGGAGGCCAGGCTGATCGCCAGTACGTAAAGGGCGGCGAGCAGGCTGTAGAGCAGGACCAGCTGGAGGATGGCGTTGCGGACGCTGGCCCGATCGCGCAGCACCTCGAAACCCTCGCCGATCTCGCTCCAAACGCTGGTGGTGGACGGTGGCCTGGGCTTCTCCTGCAATTGAATGGTGCTGATCACCAGGGCGGCGGCCCCGTAAAAGAGCGGCAGCAAGAGGAATTCGCCGTTGTGGAGACCCACCTGGGCCAGCAGGTTGCGCAGCAACCGCAGCAAGGGTTCCCCCAGAGCGAAGCCCACAATCGTGGCCCCCATGCTGGAGGCCTGATAGATGGAGTTGGCCGCCAGCAGTTGGGGCTGGGGCACCAGCAACGGGATCGCAGCCTGCTCGGCCGGGGCAAAGAACTGGGTCAGTACGGACTCCAGGAAGGTGATGACCACCAGACCCCAGTAGCCCCAGCTCAAGCCCAGCCAGTGGGGGCCGTCGATCAGGCAGAGGGGCACCAGCAGGGTGAGCCCGGCCCGCAGGCCGTTGGAGGCCACCATCACGTTGCGTTTGGGCCAACGGTCGGCCCAGACCCCCGCCACTGAGCCAAACACCACGGCCGGAATCGTGTTGGCCACGTAGATCCCCGTGGCCAGCAGGGTGATCATCTGGGCCCGGGTCTCCAGGTCCATGCGCAGCACCGTGGCCGCCTCGGCCAGGGCGCCGCTGCTTTGTGGCGTGTCCGTCACCCAGTACTGGGCGATCAGGAACACCATCAGCACGATGTAGAACTTGTCCGCCAGCTGGGACAACACCTGGCCGCACCACAGGCGCCGGAACTCCGGGAGGGCGAGCACCGCCTGCAGGCCGGATGTTTGTTGGCCCTCCCCCGGTTCGGAAGAGGGAGTGGTACCGGTCGGGGGGAGAGCGCTCAAGACTGGGTCGGTCGTGCGTTCATGATCGCCCAGCGCCCGGCGGGCGAGGGTGTTCTGGAGCGAAGCAGTCCCGCAGGAGGCCCAGGGAGCGGCTGCGCCGATCCAGGTGCTCGCCGCACCAGAGCTCCACAGCCTGCAGCAACCGCAGCCAGACCGCCTCGGGACCCATCAGCTCGCCGCTGCGCGTGCGTGGCAGGGCCGGACGGGTGAGGCGCTGCAGCAGGGCCAGCTCGGACGCGTTGAGCACCAGCAGGGCACCGGCCACGGCCCCGATGACCAGACCTTCACTGGGCACCAGGCTGCAGCGCCAGCTCCAGTCGCCCAGGGGGGGCTCCAGGGCGGCGCCACTGCGGGCGCAGCGCTGCAGGGGGAGGGCGTAGCCCCCCAGGGCCAGCAGGTGCACATGGGCCTGGACGCTGATCGCCAGGGCTTCGAGGTGGTCGAGGCGTTCGCTCACGACTATCTCGAGCCGGCCCAGGTGCATCAGCAGGTCGTCAAGGGCGCCGGGCACCCCCTCGCCGCTGGGCACCAGCTGCAGGGCCAGCTCCGCCAGGGACTGGGCAGCGGCGAGGGTCTCCAGGCGCCCCGCCAGGTTGGCGTAGCTGCGCGCCACCGTCAGCTGCCGCACCCGGGCCAGACCGCGGCCGCCGCCCACCTGCAACCGCAGCAGCACCAGGGGGACGGCCGCTGCCAGGCTGCTTTTCGGCCGCCGGGCTCCGGGCACCGCCAGGCGCACCAGTCCTTCCTCGGCGCTGAGCAGGGTCAGGAGACGGTCGTTCTCGCCCAGGGCCCCGCACTTGAGCGACAGCCCCTCCAGGATTCGCTCGGGGCTCATGGCGATGGTTCCATCGCCTCAGGCGGCCGGCTGGGTGGGGCCCCGTCGCAACGCCTGCATCAGGGCCACCCCGCGGCTGGTGCCCAGCCGGCTTGCCCCCGCCTCCACCAGCGCGATCGCCTGCTCGACATCGGCGATGCCGCCCGAGGCCTTCACGGCCGCCCGGCCCCGCGCCAGCTGGCGCAGCTGCTGCACCTGCTCCACGCTGGCCGGCGGGCCGAAGCCGCTGCCGGTCTTGAGGAAGGCGGCGCCGGCGTCGATCGCCACCTCCACCAGCAGGGCCAGGGTCTCAGCGTCGTGGCGACCGGCCTCCAAAATCACCTTCACCGGCAGCCCCAGGGCCACGATTCCGGCCAGCTCCTCACACACCGCCGAAGCCTTGCCGTCGGCCAGGGCCCCGAAATCGGGCACCACATCGAGTTCATCAGCCCCCTGGGCGGCCGCCCATTCCGCTTCCTGCTGCTTGATCTCGGCGGGGATGGCGCCGAAGGGAAAGCCCACCACGGAAACCAGCCTCACCGGCGTGGCGGCCCCCAGCCGCTCCCGGGCCAGGGGCAGCCAGCGGGAGGCCACGCACACACCGGCAAACCCGAAATGGCGGGCCTCATCGCAGGTGCGCTCGATCGCCTCGTGGCCCTGGTGAGGATCCAGCAGGGAGTGGTCGATCAGGGGGGCGAGGTCGGGTCGGTCGCGGGCCACGGCGGGGGTGCGCCCAGACCGGACGCTGCAGGATCAGGATTCTCGCGGTTGAATCACCCCGTAGCCGCCGTGGTTGCGCCTGTAGACCACCTGAATCGTGCCGCTGGCCGCATCACGGAAGAGGTAGAAGTCGTGGTCGATCAACTCCAGTTGGTGCAAAGCGTCTTCGATCGACATCGCCGGCATGGCGAAGTATTTGCGCCGCACGGCCGGCAGCGGAAGCTCGGCCACACGGCCCTTGGTGAGGTCGCCCTCGATCGGCAGCTCCTCCAGCAGCTCCTCGGTGCTGGGGGCGTGGTGGTGATCGTGCAGGCGATCCTTGTAGCGGCGCAGCTGGCGGCTGATCTTGTTCGCCACCATGTCGATGCTGGCGTAGAGGTTCTCGCTGCGTTCCTGGGCGCGGATCACCACGCCGTTGGCGAACACCGTGACTTCGGCGGTCTGCTGCGGTACCCGTGGGTTGCGGGCCACCGACAGGTGCACATCGGCTTCCTTGACCAGCCCGTTGAAATGGCCGATCGCCCGGCTGAGCTTGTCTTCGGTGTAGTCGCGGATCGCGGAGGTGACCTCCAGGTTGCGACCGTGGATCAGAAGCTTCATGCCAACACTCCCTCTGAGGTTGGGGCCCCCCAACGCTAGGAGCGATCTCCGATGGACCCCAGGCTCGACGCAATCTGTTTTGAACCGCCGGATCCGGTGCCCTTCGTGCGCGCCTGGACCTGGCAGCGGCAGCTGCAGCAACGGCTGCTGGAGGATCCGCTGGCGCCTGAGGCCCTGCTGCTGCTCCAGCACCCCCCCTGCTACACCCTGGGCCGCGGTGCCAGTGAGGCATTCCTGGGCTTCGATCCGCTCGATCCGCCCCTGCCCCTGCATCGCATCGACCGCGGGGGCGAGGTGACCCACCACCTGCCGGGCCAGCTGGTGCTCTACCCCGTGCTCGACCTGCGGCGCCACGGCGCGGACCTGCACCTCTACCTGCGCGAACTGGAGGGGCTGGTGATCGAGGTGCTCTCGGAACTGGGCTTGAGGGGTGAGCGGATCGCCGGGCTCACCGGAGTGTGGCTTCAGGAGCGGAAGGTGGCGGCGATCGGTGTGGGGGCGAAGCGTTGGATCAGCCAGCACGGCCTGGCCCTGAACGTGGATTGTGCGTTGGAGGGGTTCGGGCGGATCCTGCCCTGTGGCCTTGTCGATCGGCCCGTGGGGAGGCTTTGCGACGGGCGGCCAGGGCTGACGGTGGCCGCGGTGCAGCCGCTGGTGAAGGCGGCGGCGGCCCGGCGCTTTCGCCTGAGCTTGCGCCCACCATCCGCCACCGAGGGCCTGGAAGGGTTGTAAAAGATGGTCACCCCCCGCAGGACGGTCGGTGAACGCCGAAATCCACTGGCAGGCTGATGCCGATGACCGCCGTGCCCTGACCGGCCGCACCGACTGGAGCCAGCTCAGCGGCCTTGAACAGCTCTGGGGCGTTTTGGAACGGCTCTACGGCGATGCCCCCGCCCTCGATGCCCCCCATGGTCGCCATCCCGAGCAGCTCACCTACCGGCAGCTGAATCGATCGATCGAGCGGGCCGCCGCGGCTTTTGCCGCCCTTGGCCTGCAGCCTGGAGACCGCGTCGCCCTGTTCGCTGAGAACGGCCCCCGCTGGCTGGTGTCCGACCAGGGGCTGATGCGTGCGGGTGCCGCCGATGCGGTGCGCGGCAGCGCGGCGCCGATCGAGGAACTCACTTACATCTTGAAGGACTCCGGCTCCGTGGCCCTGGTGGTGGAGTCGGCGGCCCTGCTGGCGAAGCTCGGCTCCAGCCAGTCCAGCCAGTCCAGCCAGCCCGACCAGTTCGACCAGCCCGCCCTGGCCGGGCTGCGCTTCGTCGTGGTGCTTGAGGGGGAAGCCCCCGCTGCCGCCCCCTGGCCCTGCCTCGATTGGGCAGCGTTCCTGGAACTGGGGGCGACGGCCCCGCTGCCGCCGCTTCCTCCGGCCGATTCGGAGCGTCTGGCCACGCTGCTCTACACCTCAGGCACAACCGGTTCCCCCAAGGGGGTGCCCCTCAGCCACGCCAACCTGCTGCACCAGATCCGCACCCTCGGGGTGGCGGTGAACCCATCGCCCGGAGATCGGGTGGTGAGCGTTCTGCCGATCTGGCATGCCTACGAACGCACGGCCGAATACCTGCTGCTGGCCTGCGGCTGCCATCAGACCTACACCACCCTCAAGCAGTTGCGCCCCGACCTGCAACGGGTGCGCCCCAGCTACCTGATCAGCGTGCCGAGGCTGTGGGAGGCCCTGCTGTCGGGTTTCGAGGAGGCCCTCGCCGCCATGCCCCCGCTGCGCCAGAAGTTGCTTAAAGCTGCCCTGGCTGCGGGCCGACTCCATTGCACCGCCCGCCGACGGGCGCTCGATCTCACCCTCAGCCCGGAACCCCCCCTGGCCAGGCTCCAGGGGGCGGCCCTGGCGGCGCTCAGCTGGCCGGTGCAGCGGCTGGCGGCGGCGCTGTTCTGGCCCAAGGTGCGTCAGCAGCTGGCGGGCGGCGCCCTGCGCACCGCCATCAGCGGCGGCGGCGCCCTGGCCCCCCACGTGGATGGCTTCTTTGAGGTGATCGGGATCGAGTTGCTGGTGGGCTACGGCCTCACCGAAACCAGCCCGGTGCTGACCTGCCGGCGCCCCTGGGCCAACCGCCGCGGCAGCTCCGGTCGCCCCCTGCCCGGGACCTCCATCCGCATCGTCGACCCTGAAAGCCGCGCGCCCCTGGGCTGGGGAGAGCGGGGGCTGGTGCTGGCCAAGGGCCCCCAGGTCATGGCGGGCTACTACAACAAACCCGAGGCGAGCGCCGCCGCCATCGACGCCGAGGGCTGGTTCGACACGGGAGACCTGGGCCTGCTGATTCCCGATGGATCCCTGGTGCTCACCGGCCGGGCCAAGGACACGATCGTGCTCAGCAGCGGCGAGAACATCGAGCCCGGCCCCCTGGAGGAGGTCCTGGCCGCCAGCCCCCTGGTGGAGCAGGTGCTGGTGGTGGGCCAGGACGAGCGCCTGCTGGGGGCCCTGGTGGTCCCCCGCGCCGAACCCCTGGCGGCCTTCCGGGGGAAGCTGGCTGAGGCGTCCGATCCGGCCTTGTTACGGGCGCTGAAAGGGGAGCTCAACCGGCTGCTGGCGGCCCGGCCCGGCTCCAGGCCCGATGAGCGCCTCGGCGGTGTGGCCCTGGTGGAGCCCTTCACCCTCGAGAACGGTCTGCTCACCCAGACCCTCAAGCAGCGCCGCGACCGCATCGGCGCGCGCGACCGGGCGGCGATCGAGGCTCTTTACGGACGTTGAGACCGTTGGGCGGTTCACCGCCCCCGCTGGCGATTGACCCCAGGCAGCTCGGCTGAGAGGCTGTGAGCTTGTTGATCAGCACCCATGTCGGACGGTTCATCGCTCACGATCAAGCGCACGGTCACGGTGCGGGCGGTGGTAACCCCCCGCTGGAAGGAGGATGCCGAGCGCGAACTCAGCGCCGCCGTCGCCAACAGCGATGCCCAGCTCTCCCAGCTGGAGCAGGAGGGTCAGCAGCTGATCGATGAGATCCGTCGCCAGAGCGCCAACCCCCTTGACCCCCGGGTGGGCGAACAGGTCAATTCCGTGCACCAGCAGGTGGCCGCCAAGCGGGCCGAGCTGGAGGAGCAGAAGCGCACGTTGCTGGAGCAGCAGCGTCAGGTGCAGGAGCTGGAGTTCGAGCAGATCGTCGAGCAGGGTCAGCTGGAGAGCAGCACCAAGGTGAAGGTGGGCGACAACCTGGTCGAGAAGCTGCAGGTGGCGCTGGTGGTGCGCGATGGAATCATCGAGGTGATTGAGGGTCAGCTCTGAGCCGATCGCGCCATGACGCACCCGTAAAATCGCGCACACCACCCGTGCGGGATCAAGCGTTGGCTACCCACGAAATCTTCATGCCTGCCCTCAGCTCCACGATGACGGAGGGCAAGATCGTGGAGTGGCTGAAGAAGCCCGGTGACCCTGTGGCCCGGGGTGAATCGGTGCTGGTGGTCGAATCCGACAAGGCCGACATGGATGTCGAGTCGTTTGAGGAGGGCTTTCTGGCCACGGTGCTGCTGCCCGCCGGCGGCAGCGCCCCCGTGGGTGAGACCATCGGCCTGATCGTCGAAACCGAGGCCGAGATCGCCGCGGTGGCGGCCTCGGCGCCGGCGGCCCCCATCGCGGTCGCCCCCGCAGCGCCTGCGGCCCCCTCCCCAGCCCCGTCCGCTCCAGTCGCAGCGGCCCCCGCGCCTCCCCTTGCGGCGCCTGCGGCCGTTGCCGCACCTGTGGGCTCCCCTGCCGTGCCTGCTCCCGCCAATGGCGATGGCCGTCTCGTCGCCACTCCTCGGGCCCGCAAGCTGGCGAGCCAGTTGGGGGTGGCCCTGGAGGGTCTGCGGGGCAGCGGCCCCGGCGGACGTGTTCAGGCCGAAGACGTGGAGCTGGCCGCAGGTAAGGCCCCGAGCGTGCCCCGGGTGGCCGAAGGCAGTGCCCCCGCCGTGTCGGCCGCCCCGGCCGCTTCCGGCTCCAATGGAGCTGCCGTGGCCCCCGCCCCGGTCGGCCAGAGCTTCGGTGCCCCCGGCGAGACGGTGGCCTTCAACACCCTGCAGCAGGCGGTCAACCGCAACATGCTGGCCAGCCTGCAGGTGCCCGTCTTCCGGGTCGGTTACACGATCACCACCGACAAGCTGGATGCCTTCTACAAACAGGTGAAGCCCAAGGGCGTCACCATGACCGCCCTGCTGGCGAAGGCGGTGGGAGTCACCCTGGCCCGCCATCCGCAGGTGAACGCCGCCTACAGCGACGCCGGCATCGCCTATCCGGCTGCGGTCAACGTGGCCGTGGCCGTGGCCATGGACGACGGCGGCCTGATCACGCCGGTGCTCGCCCAGGCCGACCGCACCGACCTCTACTCGCTCTCCCGCAGCTGGGCCGATCTGGTGGCCCGCTCCCGCTCCAAGCAGCTCAAGCCCGAGGAATACACCACCGGCACCTTCACGCTCTCCAACCTGGGCATGTTCGGTGTTGACCGCTTCGATGCGATCCTGCCGCCGGGCACCGGAGCGATCCTGGCGGTGGCCGCCTCCCGGCCCACGGTGGTGGCCGGCAAGGATGGCTCCATCTCAGTGAAGCGGCAGATGCAGGTGAACCTCACCGCCGACCACCGGGTGATCTACGGCACCCACGGGGCCGCCTTCCTCAAGGATCTGGCCCAGCTGATCGAGACCGACCCGGAAAGCCTGGCCCTCTGAACCCATGGGTCTGGAGGATCCGGACCTGAGGCTCTCCAGCTACGTGTTCGAGCTGCCGGAGAGCGCGATCGCCCAGCGGCCGGTGGAGCCCCGCCACGCTGCCCGCCTGCTGGCGGTGGAGCCACCAGGAGCCCCGGCTCCCAGGGCCCGTCACCTGACCATCTGGGACCTGCAGCACGAGCTGAGCCGCGGCGATCTGCTGGTGGTCAATGACACCCGTGTGCTCCAGGCACGGCTGACGGCACGTCGCGCCTCGGGCGGCTCTGTGGAGCTGCTGGTGCTGCAACCCCGGCAGCGAATGGCCAGCGGGGAGGGCGAGGACAGTTGCTGGCTCTGCCTGGCCAGGCCGGCCAAGCGCCTGAGGCCGGGCGATGTGCTCCAGCTGGAGGGCCCAGATCAGCCGGCCCTCGATCTGACCGTGGAGGCCATCGACGAGGCCAGCGGCGGCCGGGTGATCCGCTTTCCGAGCGAGTGCACCAGCGCCGAGCGGATCGAGGGGCTGCTGGCGCGCTACGGCACGATGCCGCTGCCGCCGTACATCCACGAGCACGACGAGTCCGACCGGAGCCGTTACCAGACCCGTTATGCCCAGCGGCCCGGGGCGGTGGCCGCCCCCACGGCGGGCCTGCACCTCAGCGATGAGCTGTTGGCGGTCCTGGCCGATCGGGGGGTGACGATCGCCCGGATCACGCTGCACGTGGGCCTCGGCACCTTCCGCCCGGTGGAGCAGGAGGATCTCACGGGCCTGGAGCTCCATGACGAGTGGGTCGAAGTGGGCCCCGAGGTGGTGGCGGCTGTGCAGCGGGCCCGCAGCGGTGGCCATCGGGTGATCGCCATCGGCACCACCAGCGTGCGCGCCCTTGAAGGGGTGGCGGCCCTCTCTGGGGGCACGCTGGCCCCCTTCATCGGTCCTGTGAATCTGGTGATCCAGCCGGGCTTCCGCTTCCAGGTGGTGCAGGGGCTGCTCACCAACTTCCACCTGCCCAGGAGCTCCCTGTTGCTGCTGGTGAGCGCGCTGCTGGGCCGCCAGCGGCTGCTCGCTCTCTATGGCGAGGCGATCGAGCGGGGCTACCGCTTCTTCTCCTATGGCGATGCGATGTGGATCCCGCCGGAGTCGGTGCTGCCAACGGCCAGGCCCCTGAGCTGAGGCCACACTGAGCTGAGGCCGCTGGGCCGTGGCCACGAAAAAGCCCCCGGGGTCTCCGGGGGCCGAGGCGTTGGGATCGGGGACTGATCAGGCGGCAGCCAGATTGGCGGCCACGAAATCCCAGTTGACAAGCTTGTCGAGGAAGGTGGTCATGTAGTCGGGACGGCGGTTCTGGTAGTCGAGGTAGTAGGCGTGCTCCCAGACGTCCATGGTCAGCAGGGCCTTCTGGCCGTGGGCCAGGGGCAGGTCGGCGTTGCCGGTCTTGGTGACCTTGAGGGTGCCGCCATCGAGCACCAGCCAGGCCCAGCCGCTGCCGAACTGGGTGGCGCCGGCCGCCTTGAACTGCGTGGCGAATTCCTCGAAGCTGCCGAAGTCGGCGGCGATCTTCTCGGCCAGGGCGCCGGTGGGCACGCCTCCACCACCGGGCTTGATGCTCTGCCAGTAAAAGGTGTGGTTCCAGACCTGGGCAGCGTTGTTGAAGAGGCCCGCCTTGCTGGCGTCACCGGCCACGGCCAGGATCACCTCCTCCAGGCTCTTGGTTTCGAGCTCGGTGCCTTCCAGCAGCTTGTTGAGGTTGGTGACGTAGGTGGCGTGGTGCTTGCCGTGGTGAAACTCCAGCGTCTGGCGGGAGATGTGAGGCTCGAGCGCGTCGAGGTCGTAGGGCAGCGCGGGCAGCGTGTGAGCCATGAAATCGGAGCTATTCCGGGTTGAGACGTCACTTTAACGACGGGATTGGCCGCCGCTGGGTGGCCCCGGCGGGGGATCAGCCGCCGACGCGCACCAGCTCCACTTCGAAGATCAAGGTGGCGTTGGGTGGGATCACGCCGCCGGCGCCGCGCTCGCCGTAGGCCAGATCGGGGGGGATCACGAGTTTGCGCTTGCCGCCCACCTTCATGCCGGCCACGCCCTCGTCCCAGCCCTGGATGACCCGGCCGCCGCCGAGGGGGAAGCTGAACGGTTGGTTGCGGCTGTAGCTGCTGTCGAATTCCTTGCCATCGGGCAGGGTGCCTCGGTAATTCACCAGCACGGTCTGGCCAGAGGCCGCCTCGGCGCCGGTGCCGACCACGAGATCGGTGATCCGCAGGCCGCTGGGGGTGACGCGCTCCTTGGGGGCGGTGAGATCGCCGCCGAGGGCACCGGCCTGGGCGATGTCCGAGGCGTTCTCGGGGCTGGGTTCAGGGGCCATGGCGAACAGAGTGGGGTTGGGGTCGTTGGGATCGAGCTCGAAGCGGCCCAGGGCCGGTTGAGCCAGGGCCGATTGACTGAGGGCCGGTTGAGCAGTGGCGCCAGTGCTGAGCGGGGCCGTGGAGGTGCGGACGACGGCCTGCTGGAGATCACCATTCCCCTGGACATCAGGGTTGATGGCACTGGCGTTCACAGCCGTGGGGGCCACCAGCTGGCTCACCAGGGCGAGCAGCAGGCAGACCATGCAGACGCCGGAACTGATCAGGATGTCGCGCATGGCCGGGGCCCGTTGCAGGTGGGGCCGATTCTGCCAGTCAGCTCGTGGAGCCGATCAATCGGGGACCTCGCGCAGCTCCGGGCGGCTGCGCAGGAGCTGCTCCAGGCGGTCGATGCGGCCCCGCAGCTCATCCACCTCCTTCTGGCGGGCCAGGCCCACGTCCTGGAGGAAGTGGTCGAGGTTGCGCTCGAGGTCGCGCTCCACCTGCCGTTGCACGTCAGGGTCCTCCCCCCGCAGCCCCGTCAGCACCGCCTCCACCAGGGTGGCGGCCTGGGAGGGGTCCAGCCTTCCGCTGCTGACCCAGTCCTGGGTGACCTGCCGCAGGCGCTCCGCCACCAGGGAGGTGGTTCCCAGGCCCCGCAGCAGCAGTTGCTGGAGAACGTTGTCGCGATCCATGGCCGTTGGGTGGGTGGTTGTGGGGGATGACCAACCCTGCTTGACCCTGACGCTTCCTACCCTCCCTGGCGATGGGCAATGACCGGCACGTGTGGGGGCTCACCGCCCGGGGGGCAGGGTTGCTGGCCGGCGTGGCCCTGCCGCCGCTGGGGTTTCCGCCGCTGCTCTGGCTGGCGTTGGTGCCCCTGTGGGCCGTACCACACGGTCATCGGCCGCGGCCCTACCTGCTGGGGTTTCTCTGGGGCCTGGGGGCGGTGCTGGCCTCCCATCGTTGGCTGCTTTGGTTGCACCCGCTCGATTGGGTGGGCGTGCCTGGCCCCCTGAGCCTGCCGCTCGTGAGTGGGCTGTGGATCGCCCTTGGCCTGCTGGGGGGGGTGCTGGTGGGTCTCTGGCGCTGGCTCCTCGGGCGGCTCGGGGTGGAGCGCTTCAGCACGGCTCTGATCGGCGCGCTGCTCTGGGGGCTGGGCGAGACGCTGCTGGCGAAAGGTCCTCTGTTCTGGATCGGCCTGGGGGGATCGGCGCTGCCGGGTGATCCGGCCCTGGCGGGGCTGGCGGCCCTGGGGGGGAGCGCCCTGGTGGGGAGCGCCCAGCTGCTGATCGCTTGGGCCCTGGCGCGGGTCGTCCTGGGGCGGGAGGGCTCAGCGCGGCGGCGCTGGGCGCTGCTGGTGGCCCTGGTGCTGACGCTGCACCTGGCCGGGGCCCTGGCGCTGGCTGCCAGCGGGGCTGAGACGTTCGCCCCGGCCGGGGGGGCGGCCGGAGGTGCAACGGCTGCCGGGGCCCTGCCTTCGTTGCGGCTCTTGGTGCTCCAGCCGGCCATCCCCACGCGCGAGAAATTTCGGGTCAGCCAGCAGCAGCGGCTCCTGGATCTTCTGGCCATGGCCCAGAACGAGGCCGCTCAGCGCCGCGCCGATGCCCTGCTGCTGCCCGAGGGGGCGCTGCCCCCGGGGGAACCACTGCCGCTGCCGGCCGGCTCGGTGGTGCTGGGCGGGGGGTTCCGCTACGCCGGCGCCCAGCTGCGCAGCAGCCTGCTGCGCTTCTCCCCGGGCGAGCGGTTACCCGAGCACTGGGTGGACAAGCATCGCCTGGTGCCCCTCGGGGAGTGGGTGCCGTTTGCTGGCTGGTGGCGTTGGGCGGGGCTCTCGGCCGTGGGCGGCGTCACGCCGGGGTCCGCTTCGCGCCTGCTGGCGGCTGAGGGCACCAGCCCCGTTGGGGCGGTTGGGGTGGCGATCTGCTACGAGCTCAGCGATGGAGCCGCCTTGGCGGACGCCGTTCGGGGCGGCGCCGGCTGGCTTCTGGCCAGCGCCAACCTGGATCCCTACCCCGCCCAGCTGCAGGAGCAGTTCGTTGCCCTGGCCCGTCTGCGGGCGATCGAAACAGGCCGCTGGCTGGTGAGTTCGGCCAACACCGGCCCCTCGCTGGTGGTGGATGCCCAGGGTCGGGTGCGCTCGCGCCTGGCCCCCGGCCGCGCCCGCTCCGGCGTGATGGAGCTGCAGCCGCGCCAAGCCTTCACCGCCTACGACCGCTGGGGTGACGCTCCGTTGCTGCTGCTGCTGGCTGGGGCACTGCTCTTGCGGCCACTGGCACAGCGATGACAGCAGCGGCAGCTGGGCGCCCCGAGCCGTTCCATGCCGCTGCTGCGGTTGTGCCGCTGGTGCCCGGGGCGTCGTAGGCGTCCTGGCTGGCGGAGGCGGGCAGGGGAAGTGGGGCGAACTGGCGTGAGCGTCGGGGATTTCGCCGGACACTCCTTCCATCGCCGCCACAACCTCAACCCCGAAGAGCTGGCATGGATGGGGGCAGCAGATCAATGGGCGGGTGGTGGCCCGTCGATGGGTTCACCGGTAGACCGAGAGGCCATCTCCTGGCAGGAGCGTCAGGCTGCTGGGATCGATGCGGCGGCCGAGGGTGACATCAGGCGCATCCTCTTCCCATCGCTCCACTGAAAGCAGCCGCTGGTCGGGCCCTTCGTAATCGCCGTAGCGGCAGCCGTTGAGACGGCGATTCATCACCCTTGCGCTGGCCGTGACCCTGGCGCGTCCCTGCTCCCTCAGCCCGTAGACGACCCCATCCCACTCAATCCGCTGGGGGAAGTCACCCGAGTCCCCGAGCTGCTGGGCCAGCACGGCCGGTGCGTCCTCCAGCCAGCTCACCTCCAGCCAGTCGTCCTCACAGACCACCAGCCAGCGGGCCGCAGCTCCATCCCGCAGCAGATACTCCAGCCACTGGAAGCCCTCGTCGTCATAAAGGAGCCTGTCCTCCACCACCCAGTCGGAGGCTTCCACCTGCACGATGTCGCCCGTGCGGAGGTCAAACAGAGTGCGCGCCACCGGCAACCGCGCAGGGCGCGTGCGACGCCAGCGTTGCAGCCGCAGCAGGGCAAACGCTGCCCCGAGGATCAGGAGCAGCAGCACCCAGAAACCCATGGGTTCAGCCTATCGATTCAGTCCTGGCTCCAGCGAACCTGGCGCTGGTAGTCGGTCAGCACGGGTCGCGAGAGGCGGTTGGGCAGCACCCGCTCGGCTTCGGCCGGCTCCAGATCCCGCGGCAGCTGGAACAAGCGATCCAGCTGGTTTGAATCGAACCAGCGCCCCCGGAACGGCAGCGGCCGGGCCGTGAGGATCTGCCCCGGCCGGTGGGCGAGCACGAAGCCCCAGGGCCCGAAGCTGGGCACATCCACTGAATAGGGGCGAGTTTCCAGTGCCAGCTCGTGCAGCGTCGCCCGGATCGAGGCCATCACCTTCGGCGTGAAGAAGGGAGTGGAAGCCTGGGTGACGATCAGTCCGCCCGGAGCCAGCCGCCGCAGCAGCCGGCCATAGAAGGTCACGCTGTAGAGACGGGCGAGGGCGGCGGTGGCGGGATCTGGGAAGTCGGCGATGACCACATCGAAGGGACCCTCGAGACGGCGGACCAGCTCAAAGGCATCGCCCACGTGGGTGTGGAGCCTGGGGTCGGTGAGGCTGTCGCCGTTGAGGCGACGGAGGAAGGGATGGCGGCGGGCCAGGTTCAGCATCTGGGCGTCCAGCTCCACCAGGTCGATCCGCTTCACCCCTGGCCAGCGCAGCACCTCTCGCAGGGCGAGCCCATCGCCCGCCCCCAGCACCAGCACTCGCTCCGGCCTGGGATGGAGGGCCAGGGCCGGATGCACCAACGCCTCGTGGTAGCGGTACTCGTCAAGGCTGGAGAACTGCAGGTTGCCATCGAGAAACAGGCGCAGATCGTTGCGGCGCCGGGTCAGCACGATGCGCTGGTGGCGGGTCTGCAGCCGTCCCACCACGGGATCGTCGTAGAGGCCATCTTCGATCCGGTCCCCCAGGGGCACGATCAGCCAGGCCGCCACCGCCGCCAGGGGCAGTGCCGCCGTCACGGGCCAGCGCCAGCGCCGGATGTCGGGAAACAGCCAGCAGAGTGCGGCGCTGCTGGCCAGAGGCACGACCGCCAGGACTCCCGCCGTGGGCAGCAGCCCCAGCCAGGGCAGCAGGACGAGCGGAAAGAGCAGGGATCCCAGCAGGGCGCCGAAATAGTCGAGTGCCAACACCCGGGCCAGGGCCTTGCGCAGATGCTGCTGGGTCTCCAGCAGGCGGGTGAGCAGCGGCACCTCCATTCCTCCGAGCACCCCCACCATCAGGGTGAACACCACCAGAGCCAGCCAGACGGGACCCTCGGCGCTGAACAGGGCGAACAGCGACAGCGGCGCCAGCAGGCAGAGGGGGCTCAGACACAGCTCCACCACCAGGAAGGTGCCGAGCAGCCGTTGCCGGGGCCGCCCGTCCTCGGCCACGAACTGACTGAGCCAGGCGCCCAGTCCCATGGCGGCGAGGAAGGTGCCGATCACCACCCCGGTGGCGAGGGCGGCATCGCCGAGCAGATAGCTGGCCTGGGTGACGAGCATCAGCTCCAGCACCAGGCCCACGGCCGAGGAGAGCGCCGCCGTGGCGAAGAGCACCCGTACCTGCAGGGGCGACAGGGTCTCCAACGTCGCAGGATGGTCGGCCATGGTTACTTCGCGCCGCCCGGACCACGGCCCTGGAACCGTGACCAGTCCCGCGGCCGCTCTCGCGTCACCCACCGGCCGGCTCGGGAGGAGCCGCGGTAGGTCACCCCCGATGAGGCCGAGGGAGTTCCCTCCTGGCCGAGACGGAACACCATCGGGCGGGTGAGGGCGGCTGTGGTGCCCACACCGACCACCGCGAGGCTGAGGGTCAGGATCAGGGCGCGTTCGAGAACCATCTCAGCCCCGCCCCGACGCCAGCGGCAGGGGCGGGGCACTCACCGGGAACGGGGTGACGATGCCGTCCTCCAGCTGCAGTTCGAGCCACTCGATCTCCCAGGGCTCACCGCCATCGTCGAGCTGCTCGGACAGATCAAACTGCACACGGATGCTCTCCGGCTGCGCCAGGCGCAGATGGAAGGTCTGCTGGAGTGTCAACCAGTGGTCTCCGTCGTTGGTGTGGCACTCGGGTGCTGAGGAGCAGGTCTGCTCAAGCAGGGGCTCTCCGCGGACACCGGTGACGCGGAGCTGCAGCCGAACCGGCGGCAACTCCGCCGAGGGCGGGCTCTCGCTCCGCGGCCGCTCGTAGCGGGCCCTCAGTTGCAGCCTCAGCAACCCATCCCCGCCGGCGGTGAGGCGCAGTCCGACCCGCCCTGCCTCCGCCAGTACCACCCGCCGCTGCCGCCAGTTGCCATAGACGGACATCTGGATGATCCAGACCATCACCAGGCTGACCGCGGCGGTGAACCAGAGCAGGGGCGCGTCGACGGAATGGTTGCGCACGCTCGCTCTCACCGTGACCGGGGCCTCCATGGCTCGCCCGACGCTGTCGAGCAGACCCTCCTGGGACAACCGCAGCCGGAAGGTCCCGCTGGCGGGCGGTCGCAGCGACAGCCTCACAGTGGTGTCGCTTTCATCCCAAAGGCCGCTCTGTCCATCTTCCACCCAGGTGCCAGTTTCCCGCCAGCCCTCCTTGGTGAGCTGAACCACCACCGTTCCACGCTCGTCGAGGAGATCCACATCCAGCCCCATGGAGCTGTTGGCGGGGAGTTCGGCCGCCAACGTGATCTCCGGACTGCCGAGGAGCCCGCTGGTCATCAGAAACGGTTCACTGGTCGCGGGATCGTCAGGCCCCACGGCGATCAGCAGTTGTTTCTCGGGTGCCAGGGTCGAGAGCGCCAGGATCAGCAGCGGCAGGACTGGCAGCAATCCGCACCAGAGGGGCCAGCGCACCACCCAACTAGCGTGGCGGTCGGTCATGGGCGAGGCGATGGTCAAACCGTTGCTCCAGTTGCTGCTGACAGTCGGCTGGACATTCGTGGGAGTCATCTTGATCTACGGAGGTCTGCTGCTGTTCGATGCGCTCTCGCCCACCGACTACCGCGCTGAGATCCGCAGGGGCAACGTCGCCGCCGGAGTGGTGATGGGATCGGTGATTCTTGCGATCGCGGCCGTGGTGGTGGCGGTGCTCACCACCTGAGCGCCTTCGCCTCCAATTCCGCTGGCATCGCCTCGCTTGATTGCCCATCAACCTCTGCGCTCCTCAAGGACCGCTTCGGAGGTGGTGTGCAGCAGCAGCCACTATGGGCGATCCGCACGTTGTTCAGCCTGGAGCTGATGACGATGGGAATGTCAACGAGGCCGGTCGGTGATCGGAAGCAGATCGCTCCGGTGCTGCCTTGATCACCGCCCCGCTGCCTGGATGGTTCACCACCTGAGGCCCGGGCGGGCCGGCGTTTCCCACGATCGTCACCGAGGGCCCCTTGCCTCGCCACCATGGCGTCGAGAACTGATGGCAAGCGCTGATGGTGGTCCTTGTGCTCGATGAGATCGATCGCCGCAAGCTGGATGGCTCCGACGATGCCGTCTTCTACGCCGAGCCCCGTTTCGTGCATCACCTCGACGGTGCCTTCCGAGCGCGGCTGACAAGCCTCTACCGGGAGCGGATTCCCCCAGGTGCCGTGGTGCTCGACCTGATGAGCAGCTGGGTGAGCCACCTGCCGGAGGACGTCAGCTACCAGGAGGTGATCGGCCATGGGCTCAACCCAGCCGAACTGGCAGCCAACCCACGCCTGGATCGCCATTGGGTGCAGAACCTCAACCTCAGCCAACGGCTGCCCCTGGAGGAGGCCAGTGTGGATGCTGTGCTGATCGTGGCTGGCTGGCAGTATCTGCAGCAGCCCGAGCACCTGGCCGCTGAGCTGCTGCGGATCGTGCGCCCCGGCGGTCAGACGATCGTGGCCTTCTCCAACCGGATGTTCGCCCAGAAGGCCCCGCGCGTCTGGACCGATGGCAGCGATCAGGATCACCTGGCCTACGTGAGCCGGGTGCTCCAAGCCCAGGGCTGGCCTTCCCCCCGGCTGATCGCCGAAGCCACCCGGGCCGAAAGTCCACTGGGCTGGCTTGGGGGGCATGGGGACCCCTTCTTCGCCGTTGCTGCCGATAAGAGAGCGAACTGAACCGCCGCCCGGGGCCGCCCGTGGTCGCGGTTCACATTCCTTTACATTAGCTTAGGGGAAAGCTTGGATCCCATGCTCGAAGCCCTCTTCCCCATCGTCTACATGGTCAGTTTCGCAGTGATCGCCGGTGGAGCCTTTGCCTTGATGACCCAGAACCTTCGCGGCGCCTCCCGCAGCCCGGCCCCCCTCCGTCAACGCCACCCCGAAGCTCCCGCTCCGGGTGAAGAGGTGCTGTATGTCGACCTCGGCCGCGAGCGGCTGGAGCAGCTCTATGAGTTGCCGTCCTGAGTCAGGCTGGGCCTTGGGCTGACACGGTGATGCTGGTGTGTTCGCGATAACTTTCATCACCCATATCATCGACGCTGAATGAAGTCCAGGTGACGGATGGTTCAGATTCAGCCAACGCGATGGGCCATTCAATGCGCCGTCGCTGGTATGTGAGACCGACACAGGTGAGATCGAGATCGTCGGCCATCAGTGACCAGAGCAGGCGCAGGTCACCCCGGTCGTAGGCAATGGGATTCTTCACCTGATGGCCCTCAACGGGAAAGCCGGGCTTCAATTGGAGTTTGCGCTGATTCTCCCAGCAGAGATAGTCGCCGTTGTCTGTTGGATAAAACCAGCAACTTTCATGGGTGATCTCACGCAATGAAACGTGATCGAGGCAGGTGATCTGTTCGATCGCGATCGGGGGAGTTTGTTCGTGGCTCGGATCGACACCTTGCGAACCGTGGAGTTCGTAGGCCCCAAGCCAGAGGGTGGTGGTGTCGAAGTGGGGGACCAGGGCATCGCAGATCAGGCGACGCTGCTCGAGAGTCCCTGATTCCGAAGCTGGATCCAGCTCGTTGAAGGGATCATCCCCATGGGCATTGGCATGGCCCGAAGCCACCAGGGCGTCGAGGCTGTGATCGACATCCGTGGGAACACGGAACATGCGCAGGGCCGAGCCGTGACCCACGCCCTGGAGTTGAGCGGCCAGAAGCTCCTCCCAGGTGACCTTGTCACCGGGAAGGGCGTCCTGGGGGGCGAGGACAAAAACGAGTGGATGCTCCATGGTCCTGAGGCGTTACCGCTGCAGCATTCGGGCCGGGTGGAGAGATCCTCGCCGATCTCGCGGAGTCGGCGGGACTGAATCAGCCGAGGCCGATCTGGGCAAGGATGCTCTGGCCGGTGAGGAGCTCGGTCCCGAGCCCGATCACGAAGCCGAGCATGGCCAGGCGGCCATTCCAGGTCTCAGCGAAGGCAACGAAACCGAAGCGGGGAGCTGGGGAAGAGGAGGTCATCGGAAACAAGTTGGTTGCGAAGCTTGAAGTCATTGTAAAGACTCGTGAAGCCGATGGAGTGTGTTCAGCGCTGCCATGGAGGGCCAAGGGATCGAAGCGCCTCTGCTTGGCCAGCCGCTGGGGGCGTCGAGCCGCTCGGTGGCGGGGGGTCCGGTGGCGTGGGACCGGTGGCGTAGGGCCGGGTGTCGTGGGGCTGGCGGCGCTGACGATCCGGTCGCGGCTCAGAGTGTCTCGATGGATCACAGCTTTCGCTGGCGTGTCCAGGCTGGCTGATGGGCTGAAACGCCGTCCCCTGGACCGCTTACGGATCAGCCACCGGCCATTCTCCGGCGCCCTGGCTCGAACGCCAGGTCCAGCAGGTCACCAGCCCCCAGGCGCCAGCGCCGGCCGCTGGGCTGGCTCCTGATCGGATCCGTTCAGCCCTGGACCCTCAGGCTGACCGATCCATGGTCGCGATTCCGGCCTAGATGCCTACCCATGCCTTGCGGGCGGTTGATGCGGTGATTCCTGGGATGTGCGGGGGGCGTGGCGCGGGATCGGCTGCCGGCCGTTGGACTCCCCGTGGTGGTGCTGGTCATCGGCGCCCTGGTGCTGCAGCGCTGGAGTGAGTGCCTGCCACCCGGGCTGCAGCGACTGTCCGAGCGTCCCTCGCTGATCTGGAACGCCGGCATCGGCCTGATCGTTGCGCTTTCAATGCTGCTCGGCTCAGCATTCATGACGGCTTGGGGGTGTTCGCCACGGCCCCCTCAGCCAGCGGCCACCAGCGCTCCACCACCGCCGGGGTGCCGTACCAGCTCTCCCCGAAGGCTCCGCCGTGGGCCACCCCCGGCAGCACCACGGCGGTTGACCCCTCCAGCAGGGCCGAGGCCACCGGCACCAGCCCGTCGCCGCGGTCATTGGCATCGCCGGTGCTGTTGCGGTAGGCCGTCGGCGCCAGACGCCGGGCCATGGGGGTGGCGCTCGGCAGATCCAGATCGCCCGCCACCGAGACGTACCTCACCTGATCAGCGAAGGCCGATCCCGGCAGGCGGTGCTGCACCATGCGGCGCAGCACCGTCGCCTTGAGCGCCGTGTGGGGGCTTCCCAGCATCACCAGCGCGTCGCTCAGGGTTTTGCCGTCGTAGCACCGGCCCTGGAACGGAGCGTCATCGAGAAACAGCCGCAGCATGATTCCACCGGAGCTGTGGCCGATCAGCGTCACCCGTCCCGTGGGGGAGTGCTGGGCCAGGTCGGCCACGGCCGCTGCCACCCGATCGAGGATCCGCGCCCAGGCGAAGGCGAACACGGTGAGCAGCCATTCGGCCTTGCCCACCGCGACCACCTGAACCGGTTGCCCGCTCAGCTGCCCAAGCCGCGTGGCCATCGGGGCGTAGGCCTCGGGGCTGATCAGGAAGCCGCCGAGGATCACGATCGGTTGCGAGGGCAAGGGCATCGCGGGGGGAGATGGCGCACAGGCAGCATGCCCAACGGGATCCGCCTCTGGAAGACTGGGATCAGGCGCTGATCGGAGGGCCCTGACGTGAGGCCAGAGGCCCATTCCCCCGCCGCAGGCCCGCAGGCCCTGGGCCTGCCCGCTGGTCGCTCCTGTCTCTGCAGCTGCGGCCGCAGCCGCCAAGGCTGGATCTGCGACGGCGCCCACCTCGGCACCGGCCTGATCGCCCGTGAGGTTCTGCTGGCGAAGCCTGGCACCGTGCTGGTGTGCGGTTGCGGCCGCTCCCGCCGCTATCCCCTTTGCGATGGCAGCCATGACCGGCCGCCCCGAGCACCCTGGTGGAAGTGGTGGTGATGGGAGATCGCATGTGCCAGGTCGTCTTCATGAAAACCGGCTGCTTCTGGTGATCAGCCGTGTCGGCTGCTTGACAGGGGCGAGATGGCGTTGTGAAGCGCACGCTGGGACCCCCTTGGGTGCCTAGTAGGGAGCAAGGGGGGGCGAACCAGGCAGCCGATCGAAGCCACGGCCAAGGAAGCGATGAATAAGGCGCTTAATCACATCCTTGAGCTTGAGCTGGCTGGGGTGGTGAAATACACCCACTACGCCCTGATGGTGTACGGCTACAACCGCATTCCGATCGTGGCCTGGCTCAAGAGCAACGCGGAGGAGGGGCTGGTTCATACCCATAAAGCCGGTGAGATGGTGACGCTGCTGGGAGGGCATCCATCCCTTCAGATCGGTTCACTTCTGGAGACCCAGAAGCACGACATCGGTGACATCCTGAGAGAGAGTCTGGAGCACGAAAAAGAGGCTCTCAAGGCTTATTACGAGCTGCTGGCCCTTGCCGAGGCACATTCGGTGCTGATGGAGGAGTATGCAAGGGAGATGATCGTGCTGGAGGAACTGCATCTCGACGAAGTGGACAAGATGTTACGCCGACCGGGAGATCTTGAGTCCTACCACGGCTGATCACACCACCCTGGATCTGCTGTTTCAGCTGAGACTGCTGCGAGGTGATTGATCGAGATGGGCGAAGAGGCTGGTCTTTCTCAACCCCTAAAAGGGCGTCCCGTGTCGGGCGCCCTGCTGCTGCGCAGAAGCCAAGGGCTAGGGCCGGTTGCAGGGAACTGGTTTAAACCGCCCTGGTCGAGGCCTCTGATTCATTCGTAGATCCGTTTGGCTTCTGTATCAGTACGGAAAACCTCTCTGCCTGCCAGCACCATCGCCATGTTGGCCCAGAAGATTTCCAGCCTCCCTGTCGCTTGCCGGCTCACGGTTTGAAGCCCCATCCCAGCTCAGCTCACGGTGATTCCTGACTCACGACACCGGCTGCTCAATGGGGAGTTCGCTTTGGTTGATCTCCGGTTGTTGATTGGTGCGTTCCCAGCGGGACGGGCGGAAGCGCAGGCTCTGACGGCCTTCGCTCCATCAACGCTCCCTGGGGATCAGGAGGACACGAGGGAATCGAGATCCAGCAAGGCTGAAGGGGTCTGGCCCACCAGCAGCATGATCCCCGTCCTGGGATGTGTTTGATCTCTGGTGGCACCACCCATCGCGGTGGTGCCAGGGCCAGGCAAGTTCCACGACCTGATCCACTCCACCACCCCTGCCTGCCCATGAACGACCTCCCCACCTGGGATCATCTCCTCCACCAACATGTGGACCGGGCCGGCCGGGTGGATTACCAAGCCTGGATCACCCACCACCCCCAGACCCTCGCTAGCTGGCTGGCCCAGCAATCTGCCGCGACTCACAGCCGCGAGGATCACCTTGCCCACTGGATCAATCTCTACAACGCCTTCACCATTCAGGCGGTGCTCTCGGCCTATCCCATCGCCTCGATCCGCCCCACTTGGATGGGCCTGCCGAACTGGATCGCTTTCCTGCGCTTCTTCCAGCGGCGCGTGCATCGCCTCGGCCCTGAGCGTTTCAGCCTCGAGCAGATCGAGAACAGGATGCTGCGCGAGTTCAGCGGTGATCCCCGCCTTCACTTCGCGATCGTCTGCGCCTCGGTCGGTTGTCCGCTGCTGCGCCAGGAGGCCTACACGCCGGAGCGGGTGGAAGCGCAACTGGAGGAGGATGTGAGCCGCTTCATCAACAACCCCGCCAAGGTGCGCTTCGAGCCTGAAGAGGGCGTTCTGTACTGCAGCAAGATCTTCCAGTGGTACCGGGCTGATTTCCTGGCGCTGGCGCCGTCGCTGCCCGCCTACATCCTTCCACGACTGCGCGGTCGTTCGGCACCGCTTGATGAACCCCGGATCGCCTTTCTTCCCTATGACTGGGGCCTGAATCAGCGGATGTCCTCGTAGAGGCGCTTCAGGCGCGCCGGAGGCAGGCCCAGGCCCCAGAGCACGCCGATCGAGAGATAGATCGCGGCGGCCTTGCCGGCGCCCCAGCGCTGCACCCGCCGGTCGGAACTGATCACCACCCGGTTGATCAGTCGGATGCGGCCGTGCTTCACCAGCCGCAGGCAGAGATCGCCATCCTCCAGGATCGGCAGAGCTTCGTTGAAGCCACCGGCCTCCCAGAAGGTCTGCCGGCGGCAGATCATCACCTGATCGCCGAACAACAGGCGCAGCCCGCGCCAGTAGAGGTGGGGGCGAAACAGCAGGGGCGCCAGATGGGTCTTGAGCAGGTTCAGGGCCGATATCCCCCAGCGGGTGATGTCGTCGCCAGTCATCAGCGACACGAAGCCCGCCCCGGCAATGCTCCCATCGGCCAGCACCCGCTCGGCGATCGCCACCAGATCGGTGGGCACGAGGGTGTCGGCATGGAGAAAACAGAGCAGGTTGCCGCGCGCCTGCTGAGCGCCGGCATTCATCTGAATCGCCCGGCCCGCCGGTTCGCAGGGAATCACCGCCACCCCCGCCGCGGAGGCGATCGCCCGGGTGGCATCGCCGCTGCCGCCATCGACCACCAGCACCTCGAGGGCCTGTGGATCAAGGGCACGCACACTCGCCAGCGTGCCTCCGAGGCTGGCGGCCTCGTTCAAGGTGGGAATGATGATCGACAGCGGCGCCATGCCAGCACCGCTCAGGGTTGGGCCGCCTCGGCGAGGCTGAAAGGCAGCAGGTCTGCGCTATCAGAGCCGGCCAGGGGCCCCGACCACGCGCACTCTGGCGACCGCTCGGTGGGGGTGCCTTTCATCGCTGCGGTTTCAAGAGCCAAGCCCAGAAGCGATTGAACGGGTGCACCAGCGTGGTGGGTTGGCCCCCATGAACCAACTGATGCCCTCGGTTCACCCATTCAAACAGCCCACCCTCGAGATTCACGGCCTTGCCGAAGCCTCGCCGCCGGAGCTGGTTCACCACGGCCGCGCTGCGCAACCCCACCGAACAGCACACCACGATCGGCTGCTTCCTGCAGGCTTGCTCCAGCGGGCCAGGGATCGGCGTCTCCCCTGCCTGCGCGAAACGCACCGCGCCGGGCAGGCAGCTCAGCTTGAATTCGGCAGCCGTGCGGGCGTCAAGGATCAACCAGTCGCCAGGTCGCTGAAACGCCAGTGTTCGTTGTAAGCATTCAGAGCGAATGGAGGGAGCCCGATAGCGCAGCCGGATCCACTGTTTGAGACAAAACCACACAAAGTCGTTCATTGCCCAATGGTTCCGTCACCAGGCAACAGACGATTCCTACGAACCGGAGCTGAACAGAAATTGCAGCACCGCGAATCCCAGCAGACAGGTGGCGGCAAGCAACGGGATGGTGTGCAGCACGATGGGGACCTCCCGGCTGTTCGTTCTACTGACAATGCTTGCCCATCGGTGTCGGTGGAAGGCCGGATGTGGAGAACAACAAACACACTTTTAGATGAAGTTGTGTTGCCGATTGTGCTGTGATCGCCCCTCCCGCCAGCTCAAGACACGAATCGCCTGTAGAGCCAACGCACGAAGCCACCCACCACCGGTACCGGCTCAAAGGTGGGGCCAACGAAATCAAAGTAGTCACGATGCTCCACGATCTTTCCGTCGGCACCGAGGCGAAGGCGGGTGGTTCCGGGATAGACGAACTCGATTCCCTTGATCTTCAGCCCCATCGTCCACTCCACGAAGGCCGTCTCGCCGCTGAGCGCCACGGCGCCGGGCTCGAGAAAAACATCCTCACAGCGGCGCATCAGGCCCTCCTGGGCAACGATGTAGGCCTCGATGCCTTGCTTCTCCTGGGTCGGGTCCTGGAAACGCACCTTCTCGTCGTAGACGGCCCGCCACTGCTCCGCGCTGGGCGCCGGAGCGCCATAGGGCTTGGTGAACAGGGCCCTGAGCGTCTCCTCGGTGAGCGGCGGCGTGAGGACTGCGGTCATGGCGGCTCGGAGGATCGGTCGGTATCGGGATCGTCAAAGGCTGGCAGCTGGGACGCCGGAATGCGCGTCAACTGGGCCGCGTTGATCCACTGCCAGCGTTTCTGGCGCCAGCGTTTCTGTTCCGCCTGCACCGGCGAGTTCAAGGACCCAGGCCTTCAGGCCGTGCATGAGTGGCTGAATGCCGATGGCCCCTGGCAGCAGGCCGCCAGCAGCGTGAAGAAGTCGCTGAAAACCGCCAGGTGGCCGATCCGCAGGAAAAGGCTGGTTTCGCCGCGCGCGGTCCTCGCCAGCACGGGCAGAAGGGCGATCGGCGAACCGATGGCCGGCCGGTCACGGGTGATGTTGGCCAGGGACAGGGCACGGGGGTTGATCCGGCCTTGGAACGAAACAGAGAGCATCGGTCCGGAGCAGATCTCAGCTGGGTACGCCGCCGCCTGGGAACGCTCGCTGAAGAACCGAGGCCTCCAGTTCCAGCGGCGCTCCAAGCGATCAGCGATCGGAGGGGGCTGGGCCCCTGGGCATCGCTTAACGGGGCCATGGCATTGAAACGATCAAGGCCCGCCGCAAACGCTCTGGTGCCCCCAGGGGCGGGATTGGCAGCTTGGTCAGCCGATTCCCAATAGGCTGCGGGTGAAAGCTTCACCGCCTCGGGCGTATTCGGTGATCAGCAGAGCGATGAAGCCCAGCATGGCCAGGCGGCCGTTGAGTTTTTCGGCCCGTTCATGGAAGCCCCAGCCGCTCTCTGCACTCACCACTTCCATGCGTGGTTCGGTGGCGAAGGCATTCAGCCGACCGCCATCTTCGGTGGTGACGGTGGCGCCGCGGATAGAGGCGCGATCAAGAGCAGTGGGAGTCTTTGAGGTGTCTTGGTCCACGGAGTGATTGATTCAGCTGATCAATCAACCCTAACTGTCACAGCAGGAATGAAGCGCCTGTCAGTGGAACGATCAAAGATCCACCTATGGAGAGGATTGCAGATGGGTCAAGGGTTTTTCTGCAGGTAGCGATTCTAATCCAATCAGAGATCCTGAGCGGAAGATGTCGTGAAGAGTTCTGAAGTCATTCGCCTGGAACCAAGTTCAGATCGCCACTGGCTTGACGATTGGCCACCGACCACCAGACTCAAGCAGGAACCCCAGTTCATCGCGCCCGAGCCCTCAGAAATGCGATCAACAAGAGCTGGCTGAAAGCGATGACCATGGCCGGATCGGCGGCCCATCCAGCTCAACAGCCGCTTAATCGATTGAGCTTCTACAAAACCTGTTTATGGTGCAGAAGTTTGGCCTGAACAGAGAAGCCAATGCTGGATCACATTGGGCTGCTGGTGACAGGATCAATAGGTTGGATGCGGCTACTGCTCGCCAACATTTCAGCCAATTCAAGCAACTCGCGATTTTTTCAATCAGGAGATTGATCACTGAATCAAAGCTGAACCTTTACGGAACCCCAATAAAAGCCTTTCAATCACCATAAGGGGATTGAAAGGCTGCAGGCATCTCAGGCGACTGAGTGTTCAAGGACGCTGGATTCCGAGCGCCTGTGCGCCGTACATTTCACTGAACATGGCCTGGAGTTGCCAAGCTTTCAGCAGTGATTTGGCCACCTTGCGGAGGTCTTCAAGTTCGTTGCAGTTGTCAATGGCCCGGGAGTGAGCTTCGACGGCAAAGGCTCTGGTGAGCGAAAGGGAATCTTGCATCGCGATATCTCGAAATTGGTTCGTTGTGAAACGTGGTCCGAGGAATCAACCGAGGAATCAGCCGAGGCCGAGCAGGCCGCGGGTGAAAGCCTCGCCGCCGAGGGCGAATTCGGTTGCCAGCAGGGCAATGAAGCCGAGCATGGCCATGCGGCCGTTGAGCTTCTCGGCGCGCTCATGGAAGCCCCAGCCGCTCTCGGCACTCACCACTTCCATGCGCGGTTCGGTGGCGAAGGCGTTCAGGCGACCGCCGTCTTCGGTGGTGACGGTGGCACCGCGGATGGAGGCGCGCTCAAGGGCACTGGGGGCGGTGGCGATGGCTTGGGTCATGGGGCTCTGGCTGAGATGAGTGAATTGTAACAGATCATTGCGTAATGCAAACGCATGTGACATCTGCGCCCCGTCCAGGCGGATCGGGCCCTCCCTCCAGGCTGGATGAGCCAGTTGCTAACGGACCGGGCTGGCCCGAGCCCTGCGGAACGGTTCAGCCGCTGGCCAGCTTCGTGAAACCCTGGTCGGGCGGCAGCCCCAGCTGCTGGGCGCTGAGCTCCCAGAGCTGCCGGGCCAGGTGCTCCGAGCCCGCCTCGGCACTGGGTTCACTGGCCTCGAAGCGCCGTCGACCCGGGCCCAGCACCCGGTTGCTCCAGTACTGGAAACCACTGGGTTCCGGTTCTGATGCGGCGGCCAGGCCGGCCAACAGGGCGCCAGCTCGCTGGGGCGTTTCGGTGAGACGAAGCAGGTCGCGGGCGACCAGGGCGAACAGGGCCTGAGCCGCGGGGTTGTGGCTGCGGCTGTAGCGGAAGAAGCCCCCCTGGCTGCGCGGGATCACCAGCCCCGGGCTCCAGGCGATCACCGGCACCGGCGTGCCCTGCTCCCGCAGCCGCCGCTCCAGCTCCCGCGCCATCAGCAGGTTGCAGAGCTTGCTGTCCTTGTAGGCCTTCTCGGCATTGAAGCTGGCGTTGCCATCCAGCATCGGCGCCCCAGGGCCCTGGCGCAGCCCAGCAAGATCACCCAGGCCGGCCGGTGGACCCACTTTCCCACCGGCGCTGCTGGGGTCGTGCACTTCCGAGGCCGTGATCACCAGCCGCGGTGCGCGGCCCCTCAGCAGCAGGGGCAGCAGCCGCTGCAGCAGAGCCTGGTGGGCCAGGTGGTTCACCGCGATCGTGAGTTCAAAGCCCTGGGCTGACCAGCGGGGTTCGGCCCCGCCGCTGTACTGCAGGCCGGCGTTGAGCACCAGCGAGTCGATCGGCGCGCCTTCCGCCAGCAGTGATGCAACGCAGCACTCAAGGCTGACCAGATCGGCCAGATCGCAGACGGGGGTCTGGAGCTGGCCGCTCAGGCGCTGGCGCAGGCCCGCGGCGGTGGCGGCATCCCGGCAGGGCAGGGTGAGGCGGTGACCGGCCTGGAGCAGCAGGGCCGCCGCCTCAAAGCCGATGCCAGAGCTGCCACCGGTGAGCAGGATGTGCCGGGTCGTTCCGGCATCGGGTGCCTCAGCGCCCATGGCCCCTGTCTCTGAGAGCCATCCATTGTGTTGTCTTTCGCCCAGGTCAGGCACGGCGCCTCGGACGGACCAGAAGGCCAGCCTTCGGCGAAGGGCTGGGGATGACGCTGAGCGTCAGGTCCTGATCCGGCTCCAGCACCAAGGTCAGCTGTTTGAGCAGCCCCACCGCGAGCAGGCGGATCTCCAGCTCGGCCAGCGCCTTGCCCAGGCAGACCCGCTCACCACCTCCGAAGGGCAGCAACGTGACGCTGCTGTCACCGGCCAGATGCCGCTGCGGCCGGAAGACCTCCAGATCCTCGTTCCCGCTTCCATAGCGATGGCTGGCGCTGATACTCACCTGCACCACCCGATCGGCTGGAACCAGCACATCCGCCAGGGCAATCGGCTCCAGGGTCCGGCGGAAGAAGCCCCCCACCGGAGGGGTCAGCCGCATCACTTCTTTCACCACCGCATCGAGACGCGGGGCCCGGAGGGCGTCGTAGGCGCTCAGGGCTTCCTCCTTCGCTGGAGGCCAGGGCAAGCCGTCGAGCTCCTGCTGCAGCCAGGCCAGCTCGGCTGGATGTTGCAGCAAGGTCAGCAGCAGACAGCTCAGCGAGGAGGCGGTGGTTTCGTAGCCGGCGAACAGCAGCAGCAGGAGTTGCTCCGCCACGTCGTCGTCACCCAGAGGAAGGCCGGCTTCATCAAGGCCACCGGCCAGCAGATCGAGCCCACCGGCGGCGAGGGGCGCTCCGGCGGCAGCGGCGGCCTGCGCCTTCTCAAGCACGGCGCCCAGCCGTCGCAGCAGGCGTTGGCGGGCCTGAAGGGCCCGGGCGTAGGGGCTGCCGGGCAGGGCGAACGGGAGGGAGAACAGGCCCTGGCACCAGGTTTCGAAATCCACGAACAGGGCGTTGCGATCGACGGGATCCAGCCCCAGCACCGTGCTGGCGATCACGCTGAAGGCGAAGCGCCTCAGCTTCGGCACCAGGGCCACGGGCGTTTCATCGCCGAGCAGCTCTTCTGTGAGCTCATCGACCAGCGTCACGATCGCTGGGCTGTACCGCTTCAGGGCAGCGGAGGCGAACAGCTGGCCCACCACCCGGCGACGGGCCTTGTGATCGGCACCGTTGCGGTTGGCCAGCGACAGCGGCCCCAGCAGCGTCCGCACACTGTCCGGCCACCAGCCTGCGACGGCATCGCCCCGGGCGAAGAGGTCGCTGATCGCCCTCTCACCCCGGATGAACACGGTGCGCTGCCCCAGAAGGGTGGTGCCGTACACATCTCCGTAGCGCTCGAAGCGGGAGCGGGCGAAATCCGGATCCCGCAGGAAGGAGAGGGTCTCGAGCACTCCACTCACCGCTGGCGTGATCGGCAGGGACCGAAGGCTGGAGGGATCGAGGGGCAACCAGCGTTCTCCATAGAGATATCCAGGCTGCCGGATCGCAGCCGGCACCGCGTCGCGCTCGATCGATCGAGACGCTCAGATCAGAGGGGTTGCCGTTCGCTGCCACGGACGTCTCCCTGGAGCGCGCCACGATGGTCGCTCCATGACCGCCCCGGCCCCCGTGTCCAGCGCCGATCCCACCACCCATCCCGCTGGCGCTGATCCAGTTGGTGTTGATCCAGCCGGTGCCCAGGCCCGGCCTGTTGCAGATGCTGCGCTGCTGGCGCGGCTGGCGGAGGTGGACGGGATGGGACGGGGTCGCCGCCGGCTGGTGCTGCTGCTGAGCCAGCTGGGGGATTTCGACAGCCTCGAGTATGCCCAGGCCCTGGTGGCGGCATGGCCGCAGCTGGAGGCGGCCGGCATCGCCGTGCTGGCGATCGGCCTTGGTGATGAGGCGGGCCGCCAGCGGTTCTGCGCCTTCACCGGCTTTCCGCCTGAACGGCTCCTGGTGGATCCTGACCCCCACCTGCATCGGGCCCTGGGGCTCTACGAAGGCCTGCGGCAGATCGGTGGGCCCTGGCCGAACCTGCTGTTGATGTGCGCTGGCATCGGCTCACCGGGCACCCTGGCCGAGGTGCTGCGCGGCTACACCGGCGATCGCAGCGCGCCCCAGCGCATCGCCGACGACGAGACGATCCAGGCGGGCCCCCTGCCGCCGATCAAGGGTTCATTCTTCGCCAGGGCCGGCGGCTCTGGGTTCCAGCGCCCTTTTGAGCTGGCCACGGTGCGGCTGCGCAACATGGGCGAAGTGCTGGGCCACTGGCGCACCTACGTGCCATGCGACGACTTCCTCACCCAGCGGGGCGGCACCTTCCTGCTGGAGGTCGACGACACGCTTCTGTACAGCTACCGGGACCGCGGCATTCTCGGCTTCTCGGAAACCATGGCCAGGCCGCTCAGCTTCCTGGATCCTTTCCTCAGCTGACGCCTGGTTGGATTGATCAAGGAACGCTCTAAGGCTCCGGAGAGGTGGGTGGCTGAGCACGCGGACAGCTGAGCCGGTGGACCGACGTCTCTGCTCAGATCGTTCTGCTGGTCTCTCTGGGCGTTGGTTCCCTGGGTGCTGAGGGCAGTGGGCGCCGGTAGCGGTGGGCTCTGAAAGGACTGGCGCCGCCGATTCAATCCAAAAAAAAAGCGGACCCGTCCAGGACCCGCTCGATGACCACCGCGATTGTATTGCGATTTATGTCGCTACCGTGGATCGTGGTCCCGGAGGGCTGGCTTTTTCAGATGCCCGATCGCGCTGATCGGCCCACCAAGGTCTGCCCGGTCTGCGGAAGACCCTTCCAGTGGCGCAAGAAATGGAAGGATGTCTGGGATGAGGTGCGCTACTGCTCTGATCGCTGCCGCAACAACCGCCATCGGTCCGCGCAGTCGCTGACATCAAACGAGATATCGAAGGAGGGGTAGGCATCAGTGGCGGCATGGTCTGCGGCATGCCCTGGGAACTCTTAAGGCCAGACAACTGTTGGCGCTTCTGTTGATGGAATTATGAGAGCAGAAGCGCTGTTTGATCAGTAATTATCGCCGTATTTGACGTCCGTCGTTGCATTCATAAGCTCAACGGTTGTTTGGTATCCCTGCGCCACCGTTATTTCATGCTGAGCGGCGATATCTTGCAGCGCTTCGAAGTCGAATTTTGGAGCAGTGATCCAGCTGAAGCCCTTGCCGAAGGTGTTGTCTGGATTCACCACATACCAGTGGCAGGCCGTGTCGGGAACTGACACGGAGCATTTGGTCCAGTCGTTGTCCCATTGGGGAACCTGGACGAAAGTCAGTGCCGCAAAAAGAAAGCTGAATAGGGCTCTGAACACGGGCGCTTATAAAATCTTTACAATCCTAGCACCGATCGCTCTTCTGGCCGTTTTCGCCAGAACGGGGCTGGCGAGCTCTGGTCATGTCGCGCGTTCTTTCGTGCATCCCATTAACCAGATGGCTTCTGATCGTTCGACCAGATTCGATCCAGCGACTTGAGGAACTCCCCTTGGCCCAGCGGTCGGGCCAGGTCCCGTTTCCTCAGCGTGCTGCCGATCCACCAGATCTGAAGGCCCCCAAAGGCCAGGGCAACCAGAGCCAGCTGTAAGTAGCCCCAGTTCAGATGCTCCATCACGCCGCCGGTCGCCCCTTCGCCCAGCTCCGATCCAGGCTTGCTCTGAACCGTTCAACATCCAGGGTTGAGGCCCCAGAGCGCCTCTGCAAGATCCAGAAGACCCGCAGGACCTTCAGACCCACGGCCCCAGCGAAGACGCCCCAGGGCACGAGAATCACCAGAGGATGTTCCATCAGCCCATTCTGGCCTGGGCCCGCCGGCCCTGATGGGTCTGCCGGCTGAGCACGGGGAGGCCAGATCTTCCGCCTCCATGGCGGAAGATCTGGCAGCTCCTGCTGACATGGAGTGGCCCAGCGCTGATGGCTTCCACGGGAGGCGGTCTGCGGTGGTGTGCTCTCCGCGATCAGGCGTTCATCGCCCGCTGGATCCCCTGCCAGCCCTGGACGGCTGACCAGGGCCCAGGTCAGCCGGCAGGTGCCCGGTCTTGACCCAGATCGTGCAGCCCGCCTCACTCCAGGGCCGGTGCTGGCTGCCGTGGGGATGGCGCAGCCAGCTGCCTGCGGCATAGCGGCCGTGCTCGTCCTGGAAGACTCCCTCCAGCACCAGAATCTCCTCGCCGCCGGGATGGCCGTGGGGATGGAACACCGTGCCAGGCGCCCAGCGCACCAGCGCCACATGCTCTGAGCCAAAGGCATGGAGCGGCATCACCTCTAGGCCCGCCACCAGCCCCGGCAACCAGGTCGCCGTGCGCGTATCGATCGCGAGGGCCTGCTGATCGGCTGGGTCCATCTGCTGCAATTTCACCAGGATCGTGCAGCCCAGGGCGCTGAAAGGAGCGTGGCTGCTGCCGACTGGGTTGCGGAGGTAGGTGCCCGCCGGATAATCGCCCTCCTCGTCGGAGAAGGTGCCCTCCAGCACCAGGATCTCCTCACCGCCGCCATGGCTGTGGCGCTCAAAGCGACTGCCGGGTGCGTAACGCACGATCGAGGTGGCGCGCGCCACCTCGCCACCGCTGCGATCGAGCATCCGCCGCTCCACACCCGCCATCGGCGAGGGTGTCCAAGGCTGCGCGGTGGTATCGAGCACCACCGGCTGGGAGAGGTCGGCGTGGAGTTCCATGGCCTTGATTCTGCTTCTGTGCCCAGGGCCTTGGCGCCTCCTGGGGTTACCCCGAGGTGCCTTGGGCCCAGCCGAGCTGGTGCCTGGTGGAGTTGTGGAGGATCGGCCTGGATCAGGTCCGTCGGCATGGGCCCATGGGTCTGATCACCCCAGTGGAGCGGGTCGACGAGAGCGGTTGGAAGGCAAAAAAAATCGGACCCCTGCGCCCATGTCTGCGCCCAGGAATCCGGTTGAATCAGTGAAACCCAATGGAGCCAAGCGGATTCGAACCGCTGACCCCCTGCATGCCATGCAGGTGCTCTACCAGCTGAGCTATGGCCCCAGGTGACGCCTCGCAGGTGCGTTGAGCACCGGCGTTTTGCCAGATGAGAGCTTACCCGATGGGGTGCTCACACCTGGCGCCACACGGCCACCAGCTTCCCTTGGATGCTCACCTGGTCGGCCGGCAGCACGATTGGCGCGTAGGCGGGGTTGGCCGCCTCCAGCCGCACCGTGGCCCCCTCGCGGTGGAAGTGCTTGAGGGTGGTGCCGCTGCCGGGAACCAGGGCACTCACGATCGTTCCCGCCTTGAGGCGGCTTGGCTCGTTCACCGGTTCCATCAGCACCACATCGCCATGGTCGATGTGGGCGTCGACCATGCTGTCGCCATTGACGGTGAGTGCGAACAGCCCCCGTGTTTCCAGCACCGGCGAGAGATCCAGCCGCTCCTGGAGGTCGTCATAGGGCTCCACCAGGCCGCCGGCGGCCACGGTCCCCAGCACCGGGATTCCCGGGGCCACGGCACCCAGCAGCTGCAGGGTGCGCGCCTGGCCTTCCTGCCAGGTGATCCAGCCCTTCTGCTGCAGGTGTCGCAGGCGGCTCTGGATCGGCGCCGGAGAGCGCAGCCCCATGGCCTCCATCATCTGGCGGATCGAGGGGCTGTGGCGGTGCAGGCCGATGAATTCCGCCAGCCAGTCGTAGAGCTCCCGCTGGGCGCTGGTGAGTTCCTGGGCACCTTGGTGGCTGAGGTCAGTGGCGAGATGGTTGGCGTGCTGGGTGGGCACCGGCAATACAGATGAACCAGTCAACCCTTTCTCGCACCGCCTCGGGCCTTTGTCCAGTCCTGGCGGCGTCCTCCCTGTTCGCCAACAGACGGGCCTGCCGCTCTGAGCCCGCCCTAAGGCCACTCAGAGGCCGCCCAGCAGCACTGCCAGCAGCGCCTGCTGCACATGAAGCCGGTTCTCGGCCTGATCGAACACCCGGCTGGCACGGCCCTCGATCACCCCGGCGCTGATTTCTTCGCCCCGGTGCGCAGGCAGGCAATGGAGCACGATCGCCCGGGCATCGGCCTCCGCCAGCAGGGCCTCATCCAGGCAGAAGCCCTGGAAGGCCGCCTCCCGCTGGGCCTGCTCCTGCTCCTGCCCCATTGAGGCCCACACATCGGTGTAGAGCGCCTGGGCGCCGCGCACGGCCGCCACAGGATCGTGGGTCACCTCGATGGCGCTGCGGCCCGCCGCCAGGGAGCGGGCCTGTTCCACCACGGCGGGGTCGGGCCCGAAGCCCGCCGGGCAGCCGATGCGCACGTTCACCCCCAGCAGGGCGCCGGTGAGCAGGAGCGAATGGGCGACGTTGTTGCCGTCGCCCACGTAGGCCAGGGTGAGACCCCCTTGGCCATCACTGGGGCCGAAGGCCTCCTGCACGGTGAGCAGATCGGCCAGGGCCTGGCAGGGGTGCTCCAGGTCGGTGAGGGCGTTGATCACTGGAATCGAGGCCCAGTGGGCGTACTCCGCGAGTTCCTGCTGAGCGAAGGTGCGGATCGCCAGGGCATCCACATAGCGGCTGAGCACCCGGGCCGTGTCGGCCACCGGTTCGCCGCGTCCCACCTGGGTGACGCTCGGGTTGAGGTCCAGCGTCTGGCCGCCCAGGCGGGCCATGGCCACGGTGAAGCTCACCCGGGTACGGGTGGAGGCCTTGGTGAAGATCAATCCGAGCATCTTGCCGTGCAGATCGATACACCGCTCACCGCTTTTCAGTTCGGCGGCGAGCTGGAGCAGCGCGAAGGTCTGATCCCGGCTGAGATCGGCGGAGGAGAGGAGGTCCTGGCCCCGCAGGGCGGCGAGGCTGGGCAGAAGGCTGTCGAGCTGAGGGCTCATATCCCCATCTCAAAGAACCCTTATCCGGGATCGGGGGCCCCTCCGTCAAGGGCCTCTCATCCAAGGCCCCTTGATCAAGGGCCTTTCAGACCCCTGCGGGCAGCGGGTCGGCCAGGACGGCTGCCGCAGGCAGGGTGCTCGAGGAGAGCAGGTCCTTGAGCTCGTCGCCCTCGATCACCTCTTTTTCGAGGATCCTGCCGGCGATGGTCTCCAGCAGCTCACGGTTGCCATGGAGGATCTCCAGGGCCCGGTCGTGGGCGCGGTCCACCAGGGCGCGCACCTCCCGATCGATGGCCTGGGCCGTGGCATCACTGACCGAGCGGCGTGGGTTGTTGCCGCCGCCGAGGAAGCGGTTGCCCCCCTGCTTGTCGTAGGCCAGCGGACCGAGGGTGTCGCTCATGCCGTAGGTGCCCACCATCTGCTCGGCGATGTCGGTGGCCCGTTGCAGATCATTGGAGGCGCCCGTGGTGACCTCACCGAAGACGACCTCCTCGGCGCTGCGGCCCCCCAGCAGGGTGGCGATCTGGCCTTCGAGGTCCTCCTTGGAGTTCAAGAAGCGCTCCTCGGTGGGCAACTGCAGGGTGTAGCCCAGGGCGCTCATGCCCCGGGGCACGATCGAAATCTTGGCCACCTTGCTGCCGCCGGGCATCAGGTGCCCGACGATCGCGTGGCCCACCTCGTGATAGGCCACGACGCGCTTTTCGTCGTCCTGGAGCACGCGGCTCTTCTTCTCAAGACCCGCCACCACACGCTCGATCGCCTCGTTGAGGTCGGCCTGCTCCACTTCGGTGCGGTAGGCCCGGGCCGCCAGCAGCGCCGCTTCGTTCACCAGGTTGGCAAGGTCGGCGCCGGCGAAACCACTGGTGGCCTGCGCGATCTTGTCGATGTCGATGCTGGCGGCCAGCTTCACTTTCTTGGCGTAGATGTCGAGGATCTTCTTGCGGCCCGAGAGGTCGGGGCGATCCACCAGCACCTGGCGGTCGAATCGGCCTGGGCGGAGCAGGGCCGCATCGAGGGTTTCAGGCTGGTTGGTGGCGGCCAGCACGATCACCGGTTTGTCCTGGCCGGTGAAGCCGTCCATCTCGGTGAGCAGCTGGTTGAGGGTCTGCTCCCGTTCGTCGTTGCCACCGACCACACCCATTGAGCCGGAGCGGCTCTTGCCGATCGCGTCAAGTTCGTCGATGAAGATGATGCAGGGAGCCTTTTTCTTGGCTTCTTCGAACAAATCGCGGACACGGGCGGCGCCGGCTCCCACGAACAGTTCCACGAACTCCGAGCCGGAGATGATGAAGAAGGCCACGCTGGCTTCACCGGCCACGGCCTTGGCCAGCAGGGTCTTGCCCGTTCCGGGGGGACCCACCAGCAGCACACCCTTGGGAATGCGGGCGCCGATGGCGGCGTAGCGCTCGGGGGTCTTGAGGAAATCGACGATCTCGTTGAGCTCGGTCTTGGCCTCATCCACACCAGCCACATCGGCGAAGGTGACCCGCGATTCCTCGTCGGGCACGTAGACCTTGGCCTTGGATTTGGTGAAGCTCAGTGCGCCCTGGGCGCCGCCCCCCCCCATGGCCCGGCGGGCGAAGAACTGGAGCACCACGATGAAGATCAGCGGTGGCACCACCCAGCTCAGCAAGGTGGTGAAGAAGCTGGGGCGCTTGGGTGGCGCGGCGGCGAATTCCACCCCCTTGGCCTCGAGCCGCTGGGGCAGACCCATGTCGAAGATCGGCGTGGTGGCCAGCACCGGCGCTTCCCCTTCGCCGGGATTGGAGAGCTCGTAGCGGATCTGGTCCTGGGTGATGTAGGCGCGTTTGACAGCACCGTCATCCACCTGATTGATGAACAGGGAGTAAGGCACCCGCGGCACCTGGGCCTGCTGGTTGGGCAGGAAGCTGCTGAACAGCAACAGCACCCCGAAACCGATCAGCACCAGGTTGATGATGCCGAGCCGCCGGTTCGGCTTGTTGTCGTCCTGGCGGATGGCCATCGGGGCAGTGCGCGCGTCGGGTCCAAGCTAGGTCGTGCTTTCGACACTTCGGTCCCGGGCCGGGGTGAGAGAACCGAACGTTCACCGCTCCTTGCAAGCGCCCATGTGCGGCCGTTTCTGCTTGACGACACCGCTTTCGGTTCTGGAGCCGAAGCTGGGGGCGCCGTTACCTCCGGGGCTGGCCCGGCACTATGCCCCCCGGCCCCAGGTGCGCCCCGGTGAACCCCTGCTGGCCCTGCGCCAGGAGCACGGCCGCCAGGAGGTGGCCCTGATGCTCTGGGGTCTGCTGCCCGACTGGGCCAAGGATCCCAGCCAGGCGCGGCGGCCGATCAACGCCCGCTCCGAAACGGTGGCCGAGAAACCCAGCTTCCGTGGGGCCTGGCGCCACCGGCGCTGCCTGTTACCCGCCGATGGTTTCTACGAACGCTCGCGCCTGATCCGTCGCCGCGATGGCGCCCCCTTCTGGCTGGGGGGTCTGTGGGAGCGCTGGATCGGCGCCGATGGCAGTGAGCTGGAGAGCTGTTGCGTGCTCACCACCGCCCCGAACGCCCTGGTCGCACCCCTGCACAACCGGATGCCGGTGGTGGTGCCCGATGGGCTGGAGCAGGCCTGGATGGCCCCCAGCGGTGGCCCTGAGCTGCGGGCCCTCGAACCGTTGCTGGCGGGCTGGGATCCCTCCGGCTGGGAGGTGGCATCAGAGGGTGGGCAAGGGGAATGGCTGCTCTGAGCCCCCATGATTGGATGGCATGTCAGCGGGATCGACGCCCATGGCCCGCTCCGGCGATCTGACCAGAGAGGGACTCCGCCGCCGCCGCCACCGCTTCTATGGGCAGCTGCTGCTGATCTGCCTGCTCAGCCTGGTGACCTTCACCCTGCCCATGAGCCTGAAAGCGCTTGGGATGGTCGTGCAGGTGCTTCTGGTGGCGGCTCTGGTGAAGCACCTGGGCCAACCAGGGACGGTGCCGCACTCGAGCGTCGGCCACGATCGCACCTACCGGGCCCTGGGGATCGGGGCCCTGGTGGCCCAGCTGCTCTGGTGGCTCACCCCCCTGTCCCTGTCTGTCACGGGGGTGCCGGTGCTGGTGCTCTGGACCCTTTTCGTGGGATGGAGCACGGGCCGACTGGTGCGGTTGCTTGGCGTGGAGAAGGAGGTGAATGACCGGGTGCTGATGGGGGCCGCCGCCGGCTTTCTGATGCTCGGTCTGGCGGCGGGGCTGCTCATGGGCGTACTTGAGACCGTGGAGCCCGGCAGCTTCACCAGTGTCCACAACGAAGGGGGCCACCTGCTGGCGCCCCGTCAGCTGGGTCGCCTGGATCCCCAGATGGTCTGGCAGCTGGACTTCGCCCGGCTCAACTACTTCGCCTTCGTCACGCTCACCACCACCGGCTACGGCGATGTGCTGCCGGTGACCCGGACGGCCCAGTTCACCAGCGTGATGGTCGCCGTGATCGGCTCTTTTTACCTGGCGGTGGTGATGGGTGTGTTGATCAGCCGCTTCACCCTTCAGGAGGCGGAGGAGGACGCAGCGGAAGCGGCAGAATCGAACAGTCCTTCCCCTCCTCGTAGTCCCTGACCGTCAGCTCCCAGATCAGATCGTCCCCAAGCCTCCCGATCCGCTCTCCCAGCAGCGGCGGGGCCGACTGGATCCGCTCCAGGCCCAGATCCCCCAGGGGGGTTCGGGCCGCCAGGCCCCCCAGCAGCTTCGGGGCCACCACGGCGGCCAGCTGCTGCACGCAGCCCTGGCGCAGGGCGGCGGCGGCCAGCTCCGGTCCGCACTCCCACAAAACCCTGTTGCATCCGCGTGCCGCCAGGGCCTCCAGCAGGGCGTGCGGCTCGCAGGCGGGGAGTTCCAGTCGCTCGACCCCCAGGCGCTCCAGCAGGGCGCGCCTCTCCGCCGGGGCTTCGAGCCCATGGGCCACCAGGGTGGGGGCCAGCGGGGTGTTCCAGAGCTGTGCCTGATCCGGCAGATCCAAACTGCGGCTGAGCACCACCCGCAGGGGCTCCGGCTGGCGCTGGCCCCGGGAGGTGAGCGCGGGGTCGTCGGCGCGCACGGTGCCGCCCCCCACGATCACCGCATCACAGCGGGCCCGCAGACGGTGCACCCAGGCCCGGGCCTCAGGCCCACTGATCCACTGGCTCTCGCCGTTGGACAAGGCCGTGCGGCCATCCAGGCTCATCGCCCACTTGAGGATCCCCCAGGGGCGGCCCGTGGCCAGGCGATGGAGGAAGGGTCTGTTGAGGGAGCGGGCCTGCGCCTCGCGCACCGCTTCAATCACCTCGATCCCCGCCGAGCGCAACTGGGCCAGGCCGCGGCCGGCCACCCGCGGGTCGGGATCGGCCATGGCCACCACCACCCGGGCCACCCCGGCGGCGATCACCGCCTCAGTGCAGGGGGGGGTGCGGCCGTGGTGAGCGCAGGGTTCCAGGGTCACCACCAGGGTGCCGCCCCGGGCCCGTGCTCCCGCCTGGGCCAGGGCCCCCACTTCCGCATGGGGCTGCCCGGCGGCGGCATGGAAGCCCTCCCCCACCAGCTCGCCGCGCGGATCGAGCACCACCGCTCCCACCAGGGGGTTGGGGCTGGTGCGCCCCTCAGAGAGGGCCGCCAGCTCGAGGGCCCGGCCCATCCAGTCGTGCCAGGGGTCCGCCTTGCTCACGGGTCATCCCGTGCCAGCTCGCGCCACTGCTTGACCAGGTAGGGCGGCACCGCCAGCTCATCGATGGCACCGGGGAGCTTCAGGCGCAGGGGCCGGTTCTGGCCCAGATCCGCCAGCAATGGCTCCAGATCGAATTCGGCCACGGCCGAGCGGCCATCGGCCGCCAGCTGGGGGTTCTCCAGGGTGAGGTCGTCCAGGCTCCAGCGGAACGGACCGGAGCGCACCTGCAGGGGCGTTGGGTGCTCCAGCCGCAGCTTGCCTGGGAAGCCCACCAGCCGCAGCCGCATGGGCCCGCCGTCGGGGCCCTGGTGGTAGGCCACCAGTTGCCAGCTCTGGTCGTCAAGGTCGCGGAGGCTCTCGAGGCTGCGCTCGAGCGGATGGGCCTGCGCGGGCCCAGGGGCCGCCGTCAGCCCCAGCAGCCCTGCGGCCCCAAGAACGAGCGCCACCACCACCGCCACCAGTTGCCTGCTCAGCCAGGGTTCCATCGGTTCAGGGCCGCCGCGCCGCGCCGGGGATCGGCTCCCAACCGGTGTGGGTGGCCCAGAGGGCCCAGATCGCCATCGCCCGCAGGTAGTGGCAGGCCCGAAAGGTGCCCACGGCCGTGATCGCTTCCGGGGTGCGGAACTGCAGACCGCCGGCGTAGATCTGCTCGACCACGGCGCCGGTGATCGAAAGGGCGGTGCCCGTCTCGTCCAGCAGCCGGTAATAGGCGGCGAGCCCGAAGTTGATGCCGGTCCACACCTCCAGGGGGTGGGTGCCGTTGGGATCCAGAGGCGTGCCGTCGCGCCTCAGACCGTTGGCCACCCCGAGCCGGCCGCCCTCGAAGCCCTCGAAGCAGGCCTCCTTGATGGCGCCCAGGGCCGATCGCGCCCGCGCCTCGGCGACCACCGGTGGCAGCCCCAGCAGGCGGGCATAGAAATCACCGCAGAGCTGGTCGGCCATCACCACCGGCGTGCCGCTGCCGGCATCGATGCGGTAGTACTCGCCGTTCCAGAGCAGGTCGTCGAAGTTCGCCCGCGACTGCTCCAACCAGCCCCCGAACTCCCGCTGCTCCGCGGAGGTGTCGAGACCGAGCTCCAGCTGCAGCCGCTGGCCCATGGCCAGGGCCGCCTCCAGAGCTGCGATCCAGAGGGCACCGCAGTAGGCGCTCACCCCCTCCAGGGGCCAGTCATCGAAGGTCTGGTCAGGGGCGCCGCCGTTGTCGGGCAGGCCGTCGTCGTTGGCATCGAAGCTTTTCAGATGGCGCAGGGCCTGCACCGCCGCCGGCCAGCAGTCGGCCAGGAAGCGCAGGTCCTCGCCCGTGGGGGCGAGGGTGAAGCACCTCCACACCTGGAGCACGAAGTCGGAGGCGAGGTCTTTCCAGAGGTTGCAGTCTTGATAGGCGGTGTAATTCGTCGCGTCGAAGGGCCGCTCGTTGGGGGCCCCGAGGTCGTGGGGGGTGGCGCCGGCCACTTTCCGGGCCGCTTCCACCCGGCCGCGGCCCTGGGTGAAGTACCAGCCGATCGGCCGTGGCGTGGGATCGGCGGCGGGGATGGCGCGGGCGAAATCACGCAGCACCGCCTTGTCGAGCTCCGGCCACAGCTGCAGCAAGGCGAAGGAGCCGTAGAGCCGCACGTCGAGGCTTTCGTACCAGGCGTAGTCGAGGCATTCGAGCACCCCGAAGCGGCCCACGGGATCGGTGGGGCTGGCGGCGGTCCAGAGGCTGCCGCCGCTGCAGAGGTCGTAGAGCTCGTTGAGCAGGGCCATGCGCAGCGCCTCAGGCAGATCGGCCCGCTCCAGCACCGGCGCCTGCCAGGCCTCGATCTGCTCGCGCCACTGGCGCCAGTCGAGCAGGGCTTCTGCCGCGATGGCCGTGGCCTGGCGTCCGCCGGCGCCAAAAAAATCGGTGTAGCGGCGCAGGGCACGCGTGCCGGTGGCGAAGGCCGTCACGGGCAGATCCCAGCTGATCACCAGGGGCAGCTCGAGGCTGGCCCCTGGTGCCAGGGTGAAGCGCAGGGCGATGGCGGCACTCGCCGGTTCGTTCGCGGCGCTGGTGCGTTCGTCGTCGCGGTCGGGGATCGAGCCATCGCGGGCAAAGCTCTCCCAGAGCTCGGCGCCATCCCCCGAGGGGTCCCAGCGGCTGCAGCGCAGCACCTCGACCCCCTCGAGGTCGTCAGGCACCGCCAGGCACCATTGGCCCTGGCCCTCGGCCAGAGGCTCGCTGCGGGCCCCCTCCAGCAGCAGCCCCTTGAGGCCGGGGGCTTCTACCCAGCGGTTGTGTTGGCCGTCGGTGGACCCGATGGCAGGCACGTAGTTGTGCTCGGGGCTGCCGTCGTCGCGGAACGTGACGACGGCGCTGGGGTCGGTGTTGGTGAACCAGCCGCTGGTGTTGCGCCAGCTGAGCAGCAGCGAGAGCTCCAGGGGCTGATCGCTGGGATTGCTCAGGCTCCAGCGGAAGACCGCCACCGGGTAGCTGCTGCGTTGGTAGTCGCCCGGAAGGATCGGGCTGAAGGCCTCGCAGCCCACCGCCGCCTGGAACACGCCGTCGTAGCGGAACCAGCTCAGGGGATAACGGGCGGCGTAGGTGCCGGTGCTGCGCTCCGGGGTGCTGGCGGGGTACCAGCTCCAGGCGGCCAGGGGAGCGCCCGTGGCTTCGGGGCGGGAGTCGTCGCGTTCGGGGGCGGTGGCCAGGGCGTGGGCCCGGCAGCCGCTGCCACTTTTTTCAAACAGGGCGAACTGGCAGTCCGGCAAGGATCCGAACCAGTGCTCACCGCCATCGAGATGCCAGAGGTTGAAGGCGCCGTCGGGGCCGCGGCCGAAGCAGCCCGCCCCGAAACCCCCGAGGGGCGCGCCGTGGTTCGGGCCGTCGTCGAGGTTGCTGGCGTAGCGAACGGTGTAGGGCTTCTCCCAGCCCAGCCCGAAGGGCCGCTGCCAGCTGGCGGCGGGCGCCTGCCAACCCGGGCCGCCCTGGCCGGAGCCCTTGCCCCGCAACAGCTCGTGGAGGGCAGAGAGGCCGAGGCGCGCCATGGCAGAGCCGGAGGTGGGCCCAGCTTGTCAGAGGCGGGTGCCGCCGGGCGCGCGGGGGTTCTCCGCTTCGCTGCACACCTCCTGGTCGATCAGGGCATCGAGGGTGACGGCCGAGCGCACCAGGGCCTGGTAGTGCTGCACCACCCGCCGGTTGCGCTCCAGCCAGGCGCCCGGATCGCCGCCATCGGCCGCCAGCAGCTCCCGCTCCCCCTGCTGGCCCAGCAGGGCGATCACCAGTTCATGGATCCGTTGGCGGCGTTCGCCCATGGGTGTGGGGGTTGGGGTTGAGCATCATGGTTCGAACGGCGGCGGCGAGCAGCGGTGGAATCCCAGCGGCAGCCCAGCAGCCCGACCAAGAGCTGGATCGACGTGCTGGGCACCGATGCCGGCGGCGTGGAAGCCCTGCCGGCCCCGGCCCTGGAGCTGCTTGGGCAGGCGGATCTGGTGGCGGCTCCCGAGCGGCTGCTGGCGGGCGTCGAGGCCTGGTGGCGTCGGGAAACAGAAGCGGCTCGCCTGAGCGGCCCCCTGCCCGGGCTGCGCGCCAGTGACAGGCCCGCCGAACTGATGGCCCCCCTGGCGGCGGCCCTGGCGGCGGGCCGGCCGGCGGTGGTGCTGGCCAGCGGCGATCCCCTCTGGTTCGGCATCGGCCGGCTGCTGCTGCAGCATTTCCGCCCGGATCAGCTGCGCTTTCACCCGGCCCCCAGCTCCCTGCAGCTGGCCTTCGCGCGCCTGGGCCGCCCCTGGCAGGACGCCAGTTGGATCAGCCTGCATGGCCGAGATCCGGAGCCCCTGGCGGCGGCGCTGCAGAAGCGACCCGCGGCCCTGGCGGTGCTCACCGACCCCGGCCGCGGCGGCGCCGAGGAGGTGCGCCGGATCCTTGCCGCCTCTGGCTTGGCGGCGGCCTACGGCTTCTGGCTCTTCGAACGCCTGGGCCATCCGGCTGAGCGCGTGCAGCGGCTGGCCCCTGGGCAAACCCTGCCCCACGATCTCGACCCCCTGCATCTGGTGCTGCTGATCGCCGAAGCACCCGCCGAGCCTGAGCTCGCTTCCCTGCCCCTGTTCGGCCTTGACGATGGCCTCTGGCTGCAGCAGAGCGACCGGCCGGGGCTGATGACCAAGCGGGAGGTGCGCATCCAGCTGCTGGCGGATCTGGAGCTGCCCGCCCAAGGGGTGCTCTGGGACCTGGGCGCCGGGGTGGGCAGCGTCGGTCTGGAGGCCCTGCGGCTGCGGCCGGAGCTGGGGCTGTGGGCGCTGGAGCGCCGGGGTGGCTCGGCGGAGTTGATCGCCGCCAACGCCCGCCGCCTCGGAGTGACCCCGTCGGGGATCCTGGAGGGTGCCGCTCCTGGAGCCCTGGCCCAGCTTCCCGACCCGGATCGTGTGCTGATCGGAGGAGGAGGCCAGGGCCGCGCCGCGATCCTCTCGGCCGTGCTGGAACGCCTGCGCCCGGGGGGGCTGGTGGTGCTGCCCTTGGCCACCCTGGAAGCGCTCGCGGAGCTGCGGCCCCTGCTGGAGCGTGCCGGCCTGGTGGTGGCCGTGAGCCAGCTTCAGGCCTGGCGCGGGACTCCGCTGGCGGAAGGCACCCGCCTGGCCCCGCTCAACCCCGTGCTGGTGCTCAAGGGGCGCCGATCCGCTGGTTCAGTGGCGCCGGCTTGAGGCCGTTCAGCCAGCGGATCGGCGCCGGACTGCCGGGGGTCAGCCCCAGGGCGGCCGCCTGGCCTGCGGCCAGTTCCACCACCCCGTCCACCTTCTGCTCCGGGCCGTAGCTCCGGCAGGGCAGCCGCGGGCAGGGGGTCGCCTCCGCCTCGATCGCCACCACCCGCTCCCCCTCCACGAACACCATGTCGAGGGGGGAGGGGGTGTGGTGCATCCAGAAGCTCACGGCCTGGGCGGGCTCGAAGCGGAACCACATGCCGCGCAGGGGCGCCAGGGGCGGCCGCTGCATCAGCCCCCAGGCGAACTGACGCGGGCTGCGCGGCACCTCGAGCTGAAGACAGCGGGGGGCCACCGGGCCGCCCGTGGCGGTGGCGAGGGGCGGCAGGCACCATTCGGCCTCGATGGGGAGGTACTGGGGCGGTCCCACCGGTTCAGCCGCCGGTCTTGGCCGGCTCGGCGCAGGCCGGCTCGCGCTGGGCTTGATGGAGGGCTTGATGGGGGCCTGAGCGGCTTTCGGGGCTGCGGGGGTGGCGGCGATCAGGGCCGCGAGGGCGATGCTGAGGCTCATGCTTCGGGGGGCTCCTGGCTGGGGCCCTCCAGGTCGGGGAGCCCGTCACAGAGGCTGTACCCGCGCCCCCGCACCGTGTGCAGCAGTCGCCGCTCGCCGCCTTCTTCGAGCTTCTGGCGCAGGTAACGCACATAGACCTCCACCACATTGCTGGCTACTCCCTGTTGGCCTTTCCACGCCGCCGCCAGGATCTGCTCGCGGCTCAGGATCTGACCGCGGTGCTCAAGCAGGTGCAACAGCAGGCCGTATTCCCGGGCGGTCAGGGCCACCTGGCGCTGACCGCGCCAGACCGAGCGGTTGCTGGGGTCGATGCTCAGGTCCGCCAGCCGCAGCAGCGGTGAGCGGCCGCTGTGGCGGTCCATCACCCGCGTGTGCAGCCGCAGCCGCAGCAGCAGGTCGCTGGGGGGGGCGCCCGAGAGCCAGAAATCATCGGCCCCGGCGCTGAGGCAGCTGGAACGGGCTTCGACCCCGTCGCTGCCGATGTCCAGCAGCAGCGGCACCCCGGGCAGGTCCTGACGCAGCACGGCGATGGCCGATCTGGTCTCCGCCGCCAGCACCACAACAGCCGGGGGCGCAGCCACCAGCAAGGCGCGTTGCCGGGGCAGGGCCAGATCCTCGAGGCTCAGGCAGAACGACTCATAGCCCGAGGCTCCGAGGCGCGAGGCGAGGGAATGGGAGCTGGGTCCCAGCAGCAGCACCCGGGTCATGGGGCCTGCTGGCCGGTGCCTGGTTTGGCCACGTGGGGCAGCCCCCAGCCCAGCTTGTTGCGAAGCACCTGGAAGAACTCATGGTCCTGGAGCCGGATGAACCGGGCGGGATGGTCGCTGCGGCGGATCAGCACGCGGTCCTCCGGCCAGACGTAGCAACCGGCGCTGCCATCCACCACCATCATCAGCCGCTCGGGCGTGGCCGGAAACACCGTCACCGGCTCCCGATCGCTGAACACCAGGGCCCGCGAGGCCAGGGAGTGGGGGGCGATCGGTGTGAGCTGCAGCACGGGGCAGTCAGGGGTGATCACCGGCCCACCGGCGCTGAGGGCGTAGGCGGTGGAGCCGGTGGGGGTGGAGAGGATCACCCCATCGGCGGCGATGTCCACCGGAGCGTGGCGGCCGATGGCGATCTCGAAGTGACACATGCTCGTGAGTGGCTCCCGGTGAAGGGCCATCTCGTTGAGGCAGAGCACCTCCCAGCGACGCTGCTCGCCCCGCATCACGCTCACCACCAGCATGCTGCGGTCCTCCACCGTCCAGCGGCCGGCGATCAGCTGCTCGAGCACCGTGTCGAGTTCGTTGAGGTAGGCCTCGGCCAGAAAGCCCAGGTGGCCGGTGTTGATCGTGAGGATCGGTAGGCCGATCGGGGCGGTCTGGCGGGCGGCCGAAAGCACCGTGCCGTCCCCCCCCAGCACCACCGCCAGGGCCATTTCGGCGTGGAAATCGCTGGGCACGCAGGCGCTGTAGCCGAGGTTGCGCAGGTGCTGGTCGGGGTTGGCAAAGCCCACCATGCCGCCGGAGCTGCTGGCCCGCAGCACCCCATAGCCCGCCCCTACCAACCGGCGCTCGATCGCATCAGCGGTGCTGACGGCCAGATCCTTGCCGTCGTTCACGATCAGTCCGACGCAGGGCACCGATCGGGAGCGAGGGTGAACCAAGTTTATGGAATGACCTACGGAGGAGACCTTCAGAACTGTTCGAGGAAGCGCAGGTCGCTGCTGAACAGCCGGCGGATGTCGTCGATGCCGTGGCGCACCATGGCGAACCGCTCCACCCCCAGGCCGGCGGCGAAGCCGCTCCAGCGCTCCGGATCGAGCCCCAGCCCCTCCAGCACCGCCGGATCGACCATGCCGCAGCCCATCACCTCCAGCCAGCGCCCCCGCCACTGCACATCCACCTCGGCCGAAGGCTCGGTGAAGGGGAAATAGCTGGCCCGGAAGCGCACCGGAAGGTCGCCGAAGAAGGCCTGCAGGAAGGCGGTCACCGTGCCCCGCAGGTGGCTGAAATCCAGCCCCTCGTCGATCGCCAGCAGCTCCACCTGGTGGAACACCGGCGAATGGGTGGCATCGACCGCATCACGCCGGTAGACGCGCCCTGGCGCCACGATCCGCACCGGCGGTGGGTTCTTCTCCAGATGGCGGATCTGCACCGGCGAGGTGTGGGTGCGCAGCAGTTCGTGCTCCGAGAGGTAGAAGGTGTCCTGCATGTCCCGCGCCGGGTGGTGGGGCGGGATGTTGAGGGCGGTGAAGTTGTAGTGGTCGGTTTCGATCTCCGGGCCCTCCTCCACCCGGTAGCCCAGCCCGCAGAAGATGTCGACGATCTCCTCGGTGGTGGTGATCAGGGGGTGGCGGTGCCCCACCGGGGTGTAGGTGCTGGGGGCGGTCACATCCAGCCGCTCACGTTCGAGTTTCTCGGCCAGGGCCGCCGCCTTCATCCCCGCCAGCCGCTCCCCCAGTTGCGTCTGCACCAGTTCCTTGAGCAGGTTGGCCCGTTGCCCCACCAGCGGGCGCTCGTCGGCGGGCAGACGCCCCATGGCGCCGAGCACCCCGGAGAGGCGGCCTTTCTTGCCCAGCAGCGCCACCCGCAGGGCTTCGAGCGCGGTGGGAGTGGCCGCGGCGGCGATCTCGGCGCTGGCCTGGGCCTCCAGCTGCTCCAGCTGCTCAGTGAGCGCCTGCAGGCTCAAAATGGCGCTCACGGCGGGGCAACGGGGGGTGCAACTCTAGGCAGCGACGTCTGGAGCACCGGGAAGCGCCCATGGGGCGGCCTAGTTTGCGCGTCTCACGGACGTGCCCATGGGCCCCCTGCGGATCCTGATCAGCAACGATGACGGGGTCTTCGCCGATGGCCTCCGCGCCCTGGCGGCCGAGGCGGCCTCCCGGGGGCATCGGGTCACGGTGGTCTGCCCCGACCAGGAACGCTCCGCCACCGGCCATGGGCTCACCCTGCAGACGCCGTTGCGGGCGGAGCGGGCTGATGAGCTCTTTGCCCCCGGGGTGCGGGCCTGGGCCTGCAGCGGCACCCCCTCCGACTGCGTCAAGCTCGCCCTCTCCAGCCTGCTGGAGGAGCCGCCGGATCTGGTGCTCTCGGGCATCAACCACGGCCCCAACCTGGGCACCGATGTGTTTTATTCCGGCACCGTCTCGGCGGCCATGGAGGGCAGCCTCGACGGGCTGCCTGCCCTGGCGGTGAGCAGTGCCTGCTTTCAATGGCGCCAGTTCGAGCCCGCTGCAAGCCTGGCCCTGGACGTGAGCGAGCAGGTGTTGGCGGGGGGCTGGCCTGAGGGTTTGCTGCTCAACCTCAATGTTCCCGCCCTGCCGGAGGGCGCGATCGCGCCGCTGCGCTGGTGTCGTCCGGGGGTGCGCCGTTACGTCGACCAGTTCGACCGCCGCAGCGACCCCCGCGGCCGCACCTACTACTGGCTGGCGGGGGAGGTGGTGAATGATCTGGAGTCGGCCGGCGCCGGTCCCCACGACTGGCCCACGGATGTGGCCCAGGTGCACGCTGGCGGGGCGGCCCTCACACCGCTGCAGCCGGAGCTGTTCTGGAGAGGAGGCCTGGAGGCCTTGCCGGCCCTGCCCGAGGGCTTCTCCGCTGATGGTTCCGGGCCCCTGCCGGGCCCCGGTCTTCAGCGGGGTCGGTAGACCCGCTGCAGCAGCCAGAGGCTGAAGATCAGCCCCAGCAGGTGGGCGAACAGCACCTGGGTGTTGCTGAGCACCGCGAGCATTTCGATTGAGGTGATCGGCAGCCCCACCACCCGGCCGCCGGCGCCGGGCACCCCCTGCATCTGGGCGCCGAAGAAGCCCGGCACCTGTTGGGAGGCCTGCACGAACAGGCTGCCGGCCAGGGCCTGGTAGCCCACCGCCGCCAGGGTGAGACCGATCAGATCCGCCAGCAGCCCCCGCTTGATCAGCCGGGCCGTTTCGCCTTTGGAGGGGTGGGCGGGACTGGCCAGGGCGCGGCCGCAGAGCACCACCAGCCAGCCCTGCCAGAGGCTCCAGAGCAGCACGAAGAACGAGATCGTGGTGAACGAGAGCCCAGGACCGAGCCCCAGGGCCCGGGAGGAATTGGCCGCCATCTGACCGCCGATGTTGTTGAAGATCAGCACCCCCACCACCACGATCCCCAGGGCCAGCTGAATCCAGAAGCGCACCCAGCCCACCCGCCGCAGGGCGGCGGAGATCTGAAGCAGATCCAGGCGATCGGCCATGGGGATGGGGCGGGGCGTCGGGGAGTCAGCGTCTCAAACTTGCCATGGGAGGATCGATCAGGCGAGGAACACCCCCCTGATTTGATACCGCTGCGATCGCCCCAGGAGGCCCGTCGGCCCACGGCGGTGGCCCTCGGCAGCTTCGACGGACTGCACCGGGGCCACCGGCGGGTGATCGAGGCGGTCACGAACGGGCGGCCGGCCCAGGAAGGGTCGCAGGCAGAGAACCAGGAAAGGCCCCCTCCGGTGAAAACCGTGGCCAGCTTCTGGCCCCACCCCCGGGAGGTGCTCTACGGCGACACCCGGCTGCGTCTGGACCTCCCGGTGGAGAAGCTCCGCCTGCTGGAGCCGCTGGGCATCGAGCAGCTGGTGCTGGTGCCGTTCGATCGCGCCCTGGCGGCCCTGAGTCCAGCTGCCTTCGTGGAGCAGGTGCTGGTGGGTCAGCTGCAGGCCCGGGTGGTGGCCGTCGGCGAGAACTTCCGCTTCGGTGCCGGCCGCTGCGGCGGTACCGCTGAGCTGGTGGCCCTCGGTGCCCGCCACGGCATCGACGTGCGGGTGCTTCCGATGCTGCAGGACAACGGCGAGCGTTTCAGCAGCAGCCGCATCCGCAAGGCCCTGGCCATGGGTGATCTGGAGGAGGCCACGCGGCTGCTGGAGCGGCCCTACCGCTTCAGTGGCCGGGTGGTGCGGGGCCGTGGCCTGGGCAGGGAGATCGGCTGGCCCACGGCCAACCTGCAGGTGGACGGCCGCAAGTTTCTCCCCCTGGAGGGGGTCTATGCCGCCTTCGCGCAGCTGGATGGTGGGCCGCCGCTGGCGGCGGTGATGAACCTCGGCCCCCAGCCCACCGTGGACCCCATGGCCCCCTCGGCGGTGGAGGTGCACCTGCTCGATCTTCAGTTGGAGCTGGAGGGCCGTGAACTAATGGTCGAACCGCTGGCCCTGCTGCGCCGTCAGCAGCGCTTTTCCGATCTGGACGCGCTCAGTGCCCAGATCGCCCGTGACGCCCAGCATGCCCGAGAGCTGACCGGCGCCCGTGGGGCCCCAGCGAGCGTTGGCCTCGGTTCAGGCGGCGGGATAGGCGTTAGTGAGGCCCCAGACGATGAAGGCACCGATGCCCCCCAGCAGCAGAATCCCTGAGACCAGCACCAGCATCGGGTTTTCCGCTTCTCCCTGTGCCATGGCTGCCGGACCGCTCACACTCGCGCCACCCTAGGCAGCTCCTTACTCCCGCTTCGCCATCTCCAACACCAAGTCGATGGAGTCTTCGCCACAGGATCCTGCCAACTTCGGCCACCCGGCCTCTCGGCCTGCTGAGGCGGGCCTGGAGGCGATCGCCCGGCTGCTGGACGCCAACCTGGACCGGGCCAGAGAAGGCCTGCGGGTGATCGAGGACTGGTGCCGCTTCGGCCTGGGCCGCGACGATCTGGTGGCCCGCACCAAGGACCTGCGCCAGAGGCTGGGGCTGCTGCACGAAGACCGCTTCAAGCAGGCGCGCCACAGCGCCTCCGATCCGGCCGCCGGCCTGGGCCATCCCGCCCAGGAGTCGCGGCGGGCCCCCGCCCAGGTGGTGGCGGCCAACTGCGCCCGGGTGCAGGAGGCCCTGCGGGTGCTCGAGGAATTCGGGCGCAGCGAGGCGCCCGAGCTGGCCCGCCAGGCCGCCGCCGGGCGCTACGCCCTCTATGACCTCGAGCTGGCCGTGCTCAGGGCCAGCCAGGGCGGCCACGAACGGAGGGAGCAACTGGCCCAGTGCCGTCTTTATCTGATCACCAGCCCTTCGCCCCGCCTGGAGGCCACCGTGGCCGCCGCCCTTGAGGCGGGGGTGCGCCTGGTGCAGTACCGCAGCAAGGACGCGGCCGATGGCGAGCGTTGGCGGCAGGCCCGCGCTCTGCGCCAGCTCTGCGCCCGCCACGGGGCCCTGTTCATCGTCAATGACCGTGTCGACCTGGCCCTGGCGCTGGACGCCGATGGGGTGCACCTGGGCCAGGGGGATCTGCCGCCCGCCGTGGCCCGCCAGCTGCTGGGTCCGGAGCGCCTGATCGGCCGCAGCACCGGTGAACTGGCCCAGCTGCACCAGGCGGTCGCCGACGGCTGCGACTACGTGGGCGTGGGGCCCGTCAACGCCACCCCCACCAAACCGGGTCGGGAGCCCGTCGGGCTTGCCTATGTGAGCCAGGCGGCGAGCGAAGCGCCGATTCCCTTCTTCGCCATCGGCGGCATCGACCTGGGCACCCTGGCTGAGGTGAGGGCGGCGGGGGCCCAGCGGGTGGCCGTGGTGCGGGCGATCACCGAGGCCGCCGACCCTGCACAGGCCAGCCGGGAGCTGCTGGAGGCCCTGGCATGAGCGGACCGGAAACGATCGCGGTGGTGCTCAACGGCGAGCGTCGTTCCTGTCCCGCGGGCCTGGATCTGGAGGCGGCCCTGCGCCACTTCGGCTACGAGCCGCGCCTGGTGGTGGTGGAGTTCAACGGAGCGATCCTCGCGCGCTCCCGCTGGCTGGATCAGCCGGTACGGGAAGCCGATGCTCTCGAAGTGGTCACCATTGTTGGAGGGGGGTTTCTAGAGTCTTGTCCATCCTTCAGGTGACAGCGTTGTCCCCTTCACGGCGTTTCCTGATCCTCCGTCGCCTCTGCGGCACCCTGCTCGTACCGGTCTTTCTGTTCGGCCTGTTGCTGGCGGCACCGGCGCCCTCCCAGGCGGCCAGCGGCGGCCGCATCGGTGGCGGCAGCTTCCGCTCGGCTCCCTCGATGCCCCGCAGCTACGGCGGTGGGGGAGGTGGTTATCGGGGCGGCTATGGCGGCGGGTACGGGGGTGGCATCGGCTTCCCCTTCCTCATCCCGATCTTCGGCTTCGGTGGCGGTGGCCTGTTCGGTTTTCTGATCCTGATGGCGATCGTGGGCGTGATCGCCAACGCCCTGCGCGGGGGCTCCGGCGCCCTGATGGGAGGCGACGGCGGCGCCATCGAAGCCCCCCGCCGCGATGGTCCGGTGTCGATCGCCCAGCTGCAGGTGGGCCTGCTGGCCTCGGCCCGGGAGCTTCAGCAGGATCTACGTCGCCTGGCGGGCAGTGCCGACACCGGCTCCAGCGCTGGCCTGCAGAGGGTCCTGCAGGACACCACCCTGGCCATGCTGCGTCAGCCCGATCTCTGGGTCTACGCCAACGGAGAACTGGGCCAGGTGGCCTTTGCCGCCGCGGAGTCCACCTTCAACCGCCTCTCGATGACCGAGCGCAGCAAGTTGCGCAGCGAGGTCACCTCCAACGTCTCAGGCCAGCGTCAGAACTCCCCCACCACGGTGGTCGGCAATGCTGATGCCACCAGTGATTTCATCGCCATCACGCTCTTGGTGGCCAGCCGGGGGCGCATTCCGCTCAAGGCTGTGACCAGCGCCGATGAGCTGCGCGAGGCCCTGAGGGTGCTCGGTTCAGTGCCCTCGGCCGATCTGCTGGCGCTCGAAGTGATCTGGCAGCCGGAGGGAGAAGGTGAAGTTCTCAGCACCGAGGAACTGCTCACCGCCTATCCCCAGCTCCAGCACCTCTGAGCCCCTTGCGGGAGGGTGCGGCGAGCTGCACACTGCGCTCCAGTTCCAGGCTCCACGGATGGCCCCTCGACCGGTCCAATGGGTGAACACACCGGTACTGGTCGAGGCTCTCCATCGCTACGAGCTGGGTCAGCTGCCCCTGTCCATGCGCCGCTGGGTGGAGACACTGCTGGAACTTCCCCCCAGCCGGTCCTCCTGCTCAGAGCGCCTGCTCTGAGTCCCCCTGAGGCGACCCTCTGAGCATGCGCAGGGCTGCCATGGCGGCCCCGTAGCCGTTGTCGATGTTCACCACCAGCAGCCCCGGGGCGCAGCTGGCGAGCATCCCCTGCAGGGCCGCATGGCCCCCTTCACTCACCCCGTAGCCCACCGACACCGGCACGGCGATCACCGGCTGGGGCACCAGCCCCGCCAGTACCGTGGGCAAGGCTCCCTCCATGCCGGCGCAGGCGATCAGCACCCTGGAGCGTCGCAACTGCTCCAATCGGCCCAGCAGCCGATGCAGCCCGGCCACGCCCACATCCACCAGCAGGGTGCTGGCGATCCCGGAGCAGGTCAGGGCCAGGGCGGCCTCCTCGGCCACCACCAGATCGCTGGTGCCGCCCGTCAGGATCGTCACGGCGGGTGGCCCCGTCGGTTCCTCCAGGGCCCCCTGGGTGAGGCAGCGGCTCTGGGGGTGGTGGCGGCTGGCGGGGGCCAGCTCCAGCACCGCTGCCGCCTTGGCCGGATCCACACGGGTCACCAGGGCTGACTGGCCCAGCTGTTCAAGGCGCTTGAGGATGGCGGCGATCTGTTCGGCGCTCTTGTGGGCCCCCCAGATCGCCTCGGCCATGCCCAGCCGCTGGCGGCGGTCCAGGTCAAGCTGCACCAGACCCTCGATCGTGCCGTCGAGACCCTCCCGGGCCCCGCGCTCTTCAGGGCCGTGCCCCTGGGCGAGCGTCATGGCAACGCCCTGGCGGCGGGCTCCTCGAGGCGCTCGGGCATCAGCTCAGCGCTCGAAACGATCGGAAAAGGGTTGCTGGACTCCCCACGGCTGGCGGGCTGACCGTCGCCGGGATCGTCCGCCGTCAGGCATTGGCGGGCGGCGGTTTCGAAGCGCTCCTGTACCCGATCGAGGCTGGCGGCAGGGATCGCTTTCCAGTCGCTGCGGGTGGCCCAGCCGATCAGCAGCACCCCTTCCTGCCGCTCCCGATCCCAGAACAGCTGGCGGCCGCGGTAGCCGCGCTGGTGGGCAAGCCAGGGTTCCCAGCTGGACGCCTCCGCCTGGAGCCAGCAGGGCCGCGCCGCCGCGGGCACCCGCAGGCGCAGGGTTTCGATCGCTTGCGCCTGCTCCATCTGCAGGGCCCTGGGGCCACTGGCGGCCACTGGCTGGGGTTGAAACAGCGCCAGGGGAAGCGCCACCAGGGCGGCCAGCAGCAAGGCCAGGGCCAGAGGGTGCCATGCCGGTGGTGAGGGAAGGCGGGGCCGGTCGCTGGCCATGATCAGGGTTTGTGCAAAAGCGCCACGGCGTGGCAGGCGATGCCCTCTTCGCGGCCCGTGGGACCGAGCCCTTCGTTGGTGGTGGCTTTGACTCCCACCTGCTCGGGCTCCACCCCAAGGGAGATGGCGATGGCGCTGCGCATGGCCGCGATGTGGGGCTTGAGCTTCGGGCGCTCCGCGACCACCACCGTATCGAGATTCGTCACCTGCCAGCCCCGTTCCCGCACCAGAGCCATCACCTGCTCCAGCAGCACCAGGCTGTCGGCTCCCTTCCAGCGCGGATCGTCGGGGGGAAAGTGCAGGCCGATGTCCCCCAGGCTGAGGGCCCCCAGCAGGGCATCGATCAGGGCGTGCACGAGCACGTCGGCGTCGCTGTGACCATCGAGCCCAAGGCCGTCGGGGTGCTCCAGCCGCACCCCCCCCAGGATCAGCGGCCGACCCGGCACCAGCCGGTGGATGTCGTAGCCGTTGCCGATGCGCAGCTGCATGGGGCCGTTCGCGGTTCGCTTCGGTTCAGTCTTTCAGCCCCTGCTGCTCCAGCCAGCGGGCATGGAGATCGGGGCGTCGCTCGGCGGTGCGTTGCTGCTGCTGTTCGAAGCGCCAGCGGGCGATGGCGCCGTGGTCGCCGCTGCGCAGCACCTGGGGCACCTCCTGGCCCCGGAAGCTGGCGGGGCGCGTGTAGTGGGGATGCTCCAGCAACAGGGCGCTGTGGCTTTCCTGCTCCAGGGACTGCGCGGTGCCCACGGTGCCCGGCAGCAGCCGCACGACTCCGTTGATCACCACCATCGCCGGCAGCTCGCCGCCGGTGAGCACGAAGTCGCCGATCGAGACCTCCTCATCGGCCAGAGAGCGGATGCGCTCATCGAAGCCCTCGTAGTGGCCGCAGAGCAGGACCAGCTGGTCGTGGTCGGCGGCCCAGCGTTGCAGGTCGGCCTGCTGCAGGGGCCTGCCCTGGGGGCTCATCAGCAACATCCGCCGCCGTGTCAGCACCGGAATCGACTCCACCGCTGCGAACACCGGTTCAGGCTTGAGCACCATGCCGGCGCCGCCGCCGTAGGGCTCATCGTCCACCTTGTGGTAGCGGTCTGTCGCGAAATCACGGGGGTTGTGGGTGTGCAGCTCGGCGATGCCGGCGGCAAAGGCCCGGCCGATCACACCGAGGCCCCGCAGGGGTGCGAAGGCCTCCGGGGCCAGGCTGACCACATCGAGCCTGAGGCCGCTCATGCCTCCTGGGCGGGGGGGCGAGCGACGCGGCGGATTTCGGAGCTGAAGCTGGCGTCGCTCGGGCGCCCATCGGAGAACCGCTCGACGGTGCTGCGCAGGCGCAGGTTGGGCTTGGTGAACCAGATCCGCTCGCGCAGCTCCCGCTCGCCCTGCTGCACCACCAGCTCGAGGCTGCCGTCGGGCCAGAGCTCCCAGGTGCCGCGCTGGTCGGTGGCGTCGGCGCTGGTCCCCGCCTGGAGGCAGCCACTCTGAAAGCAGCCGTCGGACTGAAAGCGCAGATGGCGCGCTGGCTGGCCCTTGGGGGTGAGCGTCAGAGCGCCGAGATCGCCTTCGCAGGCGCCGGCCTGCCACTCCACCCGCAGTTCGCCGCGCTCGCTGGAGTGCCAGCTGTCATCGCCGCCGCTGGCCAGGGCGAAGCGGCTGCGCAGGCTCATCCATTCGCCGGCGCAGAACGTCAGAAAGCCCGCAAGATCCTTGGGCGGAAACGGAGCGCTGCTGTCGGTCAAGGGGGAAGGGCGAAGCGGTGCGGTGGCCCCATCCTCTCAGTCGCTGGCCGGGCTGGCCTGGAGCGCTTAACCGTCGCCGCGATAGCCCAGCTCCGCCAGCCGCGCCGGGTTGCGGCGCCAGTTCGGCACCACCTTCACGAACAGTTCCAGATAGACCGGGCCGTCGAAGACCTTCTGCATCTGCAGCCGGGCGCCACTGCCGATGGTCTTGAGCATGGCGCCGCCCTTGCCGATCAGGATCCCCTTCTGGCTGGAGCGCTCCACTAGCACCGTGGCCAGCACGGCGGTGCGAGGGCCGTCATCGACGATGCGATCAATGCTCACCGCCACCGAGTGCGGCACCTCTTCGCGGGTGTGGTGCAGCACCTGCTCGCGGATGAGTTCGGAGAGCAGCAACTGCTCCGGCTGGTCGCTGACGGCATCGGCGGGGTAGAGGTGGGGCCCCAGGGGCAGCCGGGAGGCGAGCGCCGCCACCAGCTCTTGCGTGCCTGCGCCGGTGGTGGCGCTGCAGGCCAGCAGGGGCCAGTCCAGGGGGGCGGGGCTCAGCAGGGCGTGGTAGCTGGCGGTGAGCTCCTCGGCGCGGGCGGGATCGACCAGGTCGCTCTTGTTGAGGGCCACCAGCACCGGGGCCTTGTTCGTGCGCAGCAGCTCGACGATGAAGCCATCTCCCCGGCCCGCTGGCTCGCTGCCATCCACCAGCAGCAGCACCACATCCACCTCGCCGATGGCACCCCGGGCGCTCTGCACCAGGCGTTCGCCCAGCAGGTGGTGGGGCTTGTGGATCCCCGGGGTGTCCAGCAGCACCAGCTGGGCGCTGGGGGTGGTGAGGATGGCCCGCAGGCGGTTGCGGGTGGTCTGGGCCACGGGCGAGGTGATCGCCACCTTCTCGCCAACCAGCTGGTTGAGCAGAGTGGATTTGCCCACGTTCGGCCGGCCGATCAGGGCCACGAAGCCGGAGCGGAAGCCGGGGGGGCTGCTGGGGAAGGCTGCCGCCGCGAACGCTTCGGGCAGTTGATCGTGGATCTCCATAGCCTTCACACTGCCAGTCCAATGGCCCGATGACCGACACAACAGCCCCCGACACAACAGCCCCCGCCCTGCCGAGCTTCCCCCAGGCGATGGAGATCGCCGGCCAGTGGCTGGCGATCTGGGAGCGGGGCGAACTCAGCGATGAGGTGCTTGCCGATCGGGTGGGGGAGCTGGTGGCCAGCCTCGATGGCGCCCGGGGCTTCTTCGTGGTGGCCCTGGCCGGTGACAGCCCGCTGCTGGACCGGCTGCCGGAACCCCTGGTGCTGAGCCTGCGCGGTGCCGGTGAACTGGTGGTGGACCTCACGGCCCGCAACCTGGCGATGAGCACCGCCATGGCGGTGCACCACGGCCGCACGGACGATCACGCCCAGCAGGCGGGATCGAAGCGGGTGCAGACCCGCTGCACGGAGTTGCTGCGGCTGCTGGAGCCTGGGGCGGTGAAGGGGCGACTGGAGCGCCTGCTGGCAGCCACCGCAGGCAGTGGCGATGACGTGGCGTTCCTGGAGCGTTGGGGCTACGACGGCGACCAGAAAGCCGCCATCGCAGAGGCGATCGACGCGGTGGCGGAGTGACGGCTTCGCGCAGGCGGAGGCTCCAGCCGCCCCACGGCACCAGACCATCAAAAAGCGCCCCCTTTCGGGGGCGCCTGGATGAAAGGGCCAGCGCCCTCAGTCGCGGCGGCCACCGCCGTTGAGGGCGATGATCAGGCGCAGGATGAAGATGAACAGGTTGATGTAGGTGAGGTACATGCCCAGGGCGCCGGCCAGGTACTGGTCGTCGCTGTAGGTGCGGGGCATCGTGTAGAAGTCGACGAACGCCGCTCCCACGAACAGGACCGTACCGAAGCCGGCGATCAGCAGCTCCATGCCGCCGCCCCCGAAGCCGGGCACGAAGATGCCGCCCACCACCTGCACCACCATGGCGATCAGCAGGCCGAGGATCCCCAGGCCCACCACGGCGCTGAGCGATTGCCCGACGCTGTCGCTCATGCGTCGGCCCAGGAATGAGGCGATCACGAAGGTGATGCCGGTGGCCAGGGCCGCCACGCCGATGGCACCGATACCGGCGGTGCCGATGGCCAGGGCGACGATGCCGCTGAGGGTGAAGCCCGTCAGCAGGCTGTAGAGGGTGAGCAGGGGCAGGGCCGTGCCGCTGTTCCCCTTCAGGGCCACGTTCTGGGCCACGAAGAAGAGGATGAAGTTGCCGATCAGGGCCACCCAGAACAGTGGCTGGAACAGGGTCGGGCTCGTGGCCAGCAGGGCCAGGCCCCCCGCCACACCGCCGGCGGTGAGCACCATGCCGCCGCCCACGTAGGGCAGGGCCTTGTTCACCACATTTGGACCGACCAGTGCGCTGGTCTGGGCCTCGCGGATGGCTTGCTGGAAATTGCTGCTGGCCGGCATGGCTCACCAGAGGGTTTGAATCCATCCATCCTGCCAGTGCAGACGGGGGGGTGGGGTGTGGTTCTCCCTATAAAGCCCGACTGCGGCGACGGTCCCGCTCGGCATAGGCCTGCACCAGGCGCTGAACGAGGGGATGGCGCACCACGTCGGCGGCGCTGAGCCGGCAGATCGCCACCCCCTCCACCCCCTCCAGCACCTCGGCCGCCTCGATCAGACCGCACGGCTGCTGGGGCGGCAGGTCGCTCTGGGTGGGATCGCCGGTGACCACCATGCGCGAGTTTTCCCCCAGGCGGGTGAGCACCATGCGCATCTGGGCCGGTGTGGTGTTCTGGGCCTCATCGAGGATGACGAAGGCATCGGCCAGGGTGCGGCCGCGCATGTAGGCCAGAGGGGCCACCTCGATCACCCCTTTCTCCAGCAGGGCGGCCGTGCGCTCGCTCCCGAGCAGGGTGTGGAGGGCGTCATAGAGCGGCCTCAGGTAAGGATCCACCTTCTGCTGAAGATCGCCGGGCAGAAAACCAAGCCGCTCGCCCGCCTCCACCGCCGGGCGGGTGAGCACCAGGCGCTCCACCTTGCGCTCGGTGAGCAGTCGCACGGCCTGCACCGTGGCCAGGAAGGTTTTACCGGTGCCGGCGGGTCCGAGGGCCAAGGTGAGGTCGTGGCGTTCCATCGCCTCCACGTAGGCCTTCTGGTTGAGGGTTCGTGGGCGCAGCAGCCGGCCGCTCTGACTGCGGGCCAGCACCTGTTGGCCCAGTTGTTGGTGCTCCGCGCCTCGGCCGGTGTCCAGGGCGGCGAGGGCGGTCTGCAGATCGACGGCGCTGACGGCCTGGCCTTCCTGCCAGAGGGGACGCAGCAACTCCACCAGGGCGGCGGCGCGCTCCAGTTGAGGGGGACGCCCCTGGATCACCAGGGTGAGCCCACGCAACACCAGGCTGGCGCCGGTGAGATCGGCGATGCGGTGCAGGGTGGCTTCGGCCTCACCCGCCAGAGCGAGGGCCGCACCCCCGTCGCTCAGGTCAAGACGGAAGGCGGAGAGGCCGTCGGCCCCAGCCATGGGGGGGCTGGTCAGGCTTCTGTGGCGGCTGGCTCAGCTTCGCTGGCGGCGGCGGCCGCTTCAGCGGCTTTGGCTTCGGCTGCTGCCGCTGCCTCAGCGGCCTTGGCTGCTACGGCCTCCTTGGCCGCCTCCTTGGCAGCGGCGTCGCGGGCCTCGGCCTGCTTCAGCTTTCCGACGGTTTCGCCATGACGGATGGTTTTCTCCACCAGCCCGGCCTTCTCCAGGAGGGTGCGCACGGTGTCGGTGGGTTGGGCGCCCTGGCCCAGACGCACACGGATCGCCTCGGTGTTCAGCCGGGTCTCGTCGGTGCGGGGGTTGTAGTAGCCCAGCTCCTCGAGGGGGCGTCCGTCCCGGCGGGAGGTGCTGTTGGTGGCCACCAGGCGGAAGCTCGCTTCCCGCTTCTTGCCAAACCGCTTCAGGCGGAGCTTGATCATCGTGGCCTTGCCTTGCTTGCTGGAGGAGGAAACGGCGGTGAAATCACGCGCCAAACGTCAACGATACCCTGCGGCCTGACCGCCTCAGAGCTGCCCGAAACCCTTGCGTTTCTTGGCCGGTTTGGGGGGGCGTGGCGCGGCGGCGCCCCGGGCGGGCGCCCCCTGTTGGCCTGGAAATCCCCCCAGCCCTGGCAGGCCGCCACCCATTCCGGGGAACCCTCCGGGCATTCCCGGGAAGCCACCGCCCATCCCCGGCAGGCCCCCACCCAGACCGCCTCGGCTCATCTGCTGCATGAAGCCGCGCATTTTCTGAAAATCGGCCAGCACCTTGTCCACGTCGGCAGGGGTGTGGCCGCTTCCGGCGGCGATGCGCCGCCGCCTGGAGGGCTGGGCCGCCAGCAATTCCGGCTGTTGACGTTCGGCGGCGGTCATCGAGCCGATCATCGCCTCAATCTTCTTGAGCTGGGCTTCCCCCTGCTTGAGCATGCCGTCGTCGATCTTGTTCATGCCCGGGATCATCTTCATCAGGCCCCCGAGCGAGCCCATGCGCTTGATCAGGCGCATCTGCTGAACGAAATCGGAGAAGTCGAAGGTGGCCTCCTGCAGCTTCTGCTGCATGCGCGCCACATCCGCCAGTTCCACCTCCTTGGTGGCCTTCTCCACCAGGGTGAGCACATCACCCATGCCGAGGATGCGGCTGGCCATCCGCTCGGGGTGGAAGGGCTGCAGCGCTTCGACCTTCTCGCCGGTGCCGATGAACTTGATCGGCGCGCCGCTCACCTTGCGGATCGAGAGGGCGGCGCCGCCGCGGCTGTCGCCATCAAGTTTGGTGAGCACCGCCCCGGTGAGCCCCACCTGCTCGTGGAAGGCGCGGGTGAGATCAGCCGCCTCCTGGCCGATCATCGAATCCACCACCAGCAGCACCTCGTCTGGGGCCACGGCGGTGCGGATGCGCACCATCTCCTCCATCATCGCCGTGTCGATCTGGAGCCGGCCGGCGGTGTCCACGATCACCGTGTCGAAGCCCTCGGCGCGGCCCTTGGCCACACCGGCGGCGGCGATGTCCTCCGGCTTGGCCCCTGTGCCGAGACTGAACACCTCCACGCCGATCTGGCCGCCGAGGGTCTGCAGTTGGTCGATGGCGGCAGGCCGATAGACGTCGGCGGCCACCAGCAGGGTGCGGCGGCCCTGTTCCTTGAGGTGAAGCCCCAGCTTGGCGGTGGCGGTGGTCTTGCCGGCTCCCTGCAGGCCCGCCATCAACACCACCGTGGGGGCGGTCTCAGCCTGGGCCAGGGGGGAATTGGCACCGCCCATGACCTCCACCAGGGCCTCATGCACCAGCTGGATGAACTTCTGGTCGGGATTGATGCCGCGCACCACTTCGGCGCCCAGGGCCCGGGCGCGCACATCGGCGATGAAGTCCTTGACCACCGCCAGGCTGACGTCGGCCTCCAGCAGGGCCCGGCGCACCTCCTTGAGGGCCCCGTCCACGTTCGATTCGGTGATCGTGGCCTGGCCCCTGAGGCCTTTGACCGCCTCCTCGAAGCGTTGGGAGAGTTCGTCGAACATGGGCGGGTAGATTGGAATCGGATCAGGCCAGGGGGCGGAAGTAGACCAGCTTCCAGGTCTTGCCGTCACGGCCGAACACATACCTATTCGATCGACTGCCCTGGGGGGTTCGCACCAGCACCTTGCCCTGGCGGTTGCGCAGCTCATCGCCGTAGTTCAGTTCCACCTCTGCTTCGATGCGGTTGGCTGTGCGGCTGGTGACCGTGAAGCGACGCACGCTGGAGTCGATCGTCTGGGTGAGGCCTTCCGCTTCATCAGCGCGGCGCTGGCGCCTGAGCTGCTCCACCTGGGGAGCGCGAGCGAGTTGGTCGAGGGGCAGATCGGCGCTGCCCCCGGCAAGCAGGGCGGCCTTGGCCTTCAGCCAGGCCTCCAGCAGGGCCTGCAATTCCTCAGGGGTAGGCGACTCGCTCACCAGGGGCAGGCTGGCGGGCAAGGGAGGGGCGGGCTGGACGCTGGGGGGTGGGGCCAGGGGGGCGGGCTGGGCCAGTGGCGGCGAGATCAAGCTGGAGGGGGGTCTGGCCTCCGGCGTACCGGCGGCCTGCCGCTGGCGCAGCAGGGCCAAGCCACCGGCGGCCACGCCGATGGCCAGCAGGGTCAAGGCGGCGGGGCGGCCCCAGGGGGGAAGCTCCGGCCAGTTCAACGACGCCCGGCTGAAGGCCGGCCGCTTCAATGGCGGCAGGCGCAGATCCGGAGGGCTCCAGGCGCTGATCGCCTGGAGCGGTTGGCCCCACTGGGGCCACTTCCACTGGGGCCAGTGCCACTGCGGCCATGACGGCCAGTCCAGTTCGTCTTCGAGCTCGTCCTCGTCGGCCCCGTGCTCCAGATCCGTGCGGGCCGCGGCAGCATCGGCACCGCTGCCGATCCCTGAGATCGCCGGCGACCAGTCCGCCAGGAGGTTGGGGGCCTCAGCAAAGCTGCCGGCGGCTCCCCCCTCCCCGCTGCGGAACTGTTTGCGGTCCTCACGCTCGACATACAGCTGAACGTCCCGATCCGCGAACCAGGCCTCCAGATCCACCTCCACTTCGATGTCGCGGTAGCCCGGCAACACCTCGCGATCGAGCCAGTCGATGCAATAGGCGCAGAGGCCAGAGAGGGGCTCCTCCCCCTGCTCGGCGGCCCAGTGACGCAGCTCCTCGCTGGCCCCCTTGGCAAAGAGGGTCTGGGCGGTCTCCACCTGGCCCAGCAGCAGGGACAGGCAAGCCAGATAGGGCTCCATGCCGCTCTGCCCCCCGGCGGCCAGGCGCTCGCGGGCGGCGGCGATCCGTTCCGGTTTGCGTTGGCTGAAACCGGAGGCGGTGAGGGCGTAGCTGGCCAGGAAACCAGCGGTGGGGGAGGAGGGCACCGCCCAGTGGCTGAACAGATCCACCTGCTCCTGCACGGTCAGGAACTGGCGAATCTGTTTGAAAAAGGCCTGGAACTCATCGGCGTCGAAGTCGGGGTCCCCCAGACCATCGAGGCCTCCCCGTTGCTGCACCAGTTGCTCCAGAAGCTGGAGGCCCTCCTGGCGCTCGGCCACGGCGGCCAGATCGCGGCTGAGCAGATCGAGGATCCGGTAGGGCAGCAATGCCGTCAGGCTGCGTTCGATCGCCAGCCGGGAGGCAGGCAGCTGGCCCATGCGCTGCAGCAGCTGCAGCCCGAGCTGCAGGGTCTGGGCGGCGGCCTCGTAGCGGCGCTCCTTGCGGTAATCCTCAGCGCTGGCCTGGCAGGCAAGGGCCGCCAGCAGGGTCAGGTCGGCTTCACGGCTGCTGCCCAGGGCGGGGGCCTGGGGCGGGTTAAGGCCCAGGCGGGCGGCTTCGAAGGTTTCCGCCCCCTGGCCGGCCTCCAGCAACAACAGCAGGCCCGCCACCTCCCTGGAGGGAGGAAGCTCCAGCCCCGGCACCAAGGAGGCCTCCGCGACCGACAGATTGGTTAGCTCGGACTCATAGCGGGCGCGTCGCTCAGCGTCGCTGAGCAGATCGGCACTGTTGCGTAACAGCTCAGCCCTGGCCTGAAGGGTCTCCTGGGTGAAGCCCTGGTCGGGGGGGCGATCGAGCCGCAGCTTCAAGGTGTGCAGCACGGTCTGTGCATCGGCGGCCGGGCTGACACCGAGAAGGCGGAAATGGTCGATCGGCAGTTCCAACCGCGGGGCACAGGTGGCACGCGACTGTAGGCAGTGTCAGTGGTTTTGACCGCTAAATGCGGACGGACCCCGTACAGTCAGCCTCACCCGATCAGCCTCCTCCGCCATGACCCAGGAGATCGTTGCCCCGGTTCAGGTCGGCGGAGCCACCGGTATGGGGGGCTCCGCTGCGGCCGCCGGCAGCCATGCGGAGCGTCTGGCGGCGCTTTACCCCGCCGGCCCCACCAGTGTCAGCCGCGAGGATGGGCTGGTGCTCTACCGCGACATGACCCTGGGGCGACGCTTCGAGGACAAGTGCGCGGAGATGTACTACCGCGGCAAGATGTTTGGCTTCGTGCATCTCTACAACGGCCAGGAGGCCGTGAGCACGGGCGTGATCAAGGCGATGAAGGCCCAGCACGACTGGTTCTGCAGCACCTACCGCGATCACGTTCATGCCTTGAGTGCCGGTGTGCCCGCCCGGGAAGTGATGAGTGAGCTGTTCGGCAAGGCCACAGGCTGCAGTAAGGGGCGTGGCGGTTCCATGCACCTCTTCTCCAAGGAGCATCATCTTCTCGGTGGCTATGCCTTCATCGGCGAGGGCATTCCGGTGGCCCTCGGCGCCGCCTTCACCAGTCGCTACAAGCGTGACGCCCTTGGGGATGCCTCCAGCGACGCGGTGACAGCCGCTTTCTTCGGCGATGGCACCTGCAACAACGGGCAATTCTTCGAATGCCTGAACATGGCGGCCCTCTGGAAACTGCCGATCCTGTTCGTGGTCGAGAACAACAAGTGGGCGATCGGGATGGCCCACGACCGGGCCACCAGCGATCCGGAGATCTGGCGCAAGGCCGCCGCCTTCGGCATGGCCGGTGAGGAGGTGGATGGCATGGATGTGCTGGCTGTGCGGGCCGCGGCCCAGCGGGCGATCGAGCGGGCCCGCGCCGGCGAAGGCCCCACCGTGCTGGAGTGCCTCACCTATCGCTTCCGCGGCCACTCCCTGGCCGACCCTGACGAACTGCGCAGCGAGGCCGAGAAGGCCTTCTGGGCCGAACGCGATCCGATCAAGGCCCTGGGCGCTCACCTGCAGGAGCACGATCTCGCCAGTGCCGAGGAGCTCAAGGCGATCGAGAAGGAGATCGATGCGGAAGTGGCCGATGCGGTCAGCTTTGCTTTGGCGGCCCCTGAGCCCGACCCCTCCGAGCTCACCCGCTACATCTGGGCCGAAGACTGAGGCCGCTTCACCCGTTCGCCCGCAGCAGTTGATCGCAGCAGCCGATCAAAGCCGCCCTCCGCTGCCAGCGATCAGAGTTCGACGCTTTGGCGGCGGGTGAGGTTGCGCAGTTTGCGCAGGGCCTTGAGTTCCACCTGCCGCACACGTTCGCGGGATACCTCCAACATCCGGCCGATCTCGGCCAGGGTGTGGCGTTCCTGGCTGTCGAGCCCGAAACGCAACTCCAGCACCTGCCGCTCCTGGTCGGTCAAGGCGGTGAGCCAGCGCCCCAGCTGTTCATGGTGCATGCCCCGCTCCACCTGGTCGAGGGGTTCGTCCTGGCTGGGGTCGGCGATCAGATCCCCGAGAAAACTGCGCCCCTCCTCACCGTTGATGGGGGCATCCAGGCTGGAGGTGGTCAGTGATTGGCGCAGCAGGGAATCGAGTTCATCGATGGGGATCACCATCGCTTCGGCGATTTCCTGGCGGCTCGGCATCGCTCCCAATTTGTGGGCCAGTTCCAGGCTCACCTTGCGGATGGCGCTGAGCCGTTCGCTGAGGTGCACCGGCAGGCGAATCGTGCGGGATTGGCAGGCAATCGCCCGGGTCATGCTCTGGCGGATCCACCAGAAGGCATAGGTGGAGAACTTGTAGCCCCGGGTGGGATCAAACTTCTCGACCGCCCGCTCAAGGCCCAGAGATCCCTCCTGGATGAGATCAAGAAGTTCAAGACCCTTGCCCTGATATTTCTTCGCCACGCTGACGACGAGACGAAGATTGGCCTTCATCATTCGATCCTTGGAGCGCCGCCCCACCTTGATCGTCTTTTTCTGTTGATCACTGAGGCCCTCGAGGTTCCCGTCTTCGATCAGGCGCATCATCGATTGCACCTGATTGCCGAGTTCGATTTCTTCGGCCGGGGTCAACAGTGGTACGCGGCCGATCGTCGCCAGATACCAGCTGATCGGGTCACTGCCTCTCCGGCGGCTGCCGCTGGCCTGGAGGCTGGAGGTTGTCATGAACCCTGGGCCTTTAGATGCAAGGAATCTCGTATGAACTTGCGGTTGGCAGCTGTTATGTCAACAACCCTTCGGCTTTATACGTGTAAAACCACACATCCTTGGCGCTGGGCGCGCGAGGGCGGCGGCCCTTGATCGGCGCTCAATCAGCTCGGGGAATGTTCCTCCGTGCGCCTGTGGCTCAGTGCAGCGGCAATGGCCATCGGCGTGGCCGCCCCTGCTCCCCCCTCCCGGGCGCTCTCGAGCCCGGCCTGGGCGTGCTCGAGGGCAATCGCCGCCAGCAGGGAGCTCATGGTTGGCAGGGCCTCTTCGCCCCCAGCCTCTTCGCAGGCAACCGCTTCACCGCCAGCCGCAGGGCCACCTGAACCAAGCCAATGGCTTGCGATCGCCATGGCTCCCCGGCCGGCCGCGTAGCCAGCGAGCACATCCCCCAGACCGGCGCGGGCGCAGGTGGCCTCAGCCTCGATCAGCTGCCAGCGGTGCCCTTGGGGGCTGGCCACCACCGTGCGTGCCCCCTTGAGCAGCACCGTGGCGCCACTGGCGGCGGCGGCGGCGGCGGCGGCCTCCAGGGGCGGCAGCTCGGCCAGCTCGGGGAACAGCCGGGCGAACTCGCCCCTGTGGGGGGTGAGCCAGGTGGGCCCAAGCCGGTCCTTGAGCCAATGGGCTGCGACACCATTGGCTCGCTCGGCCAGCCGGTTGAGGCCATCGGCATCGAGCACCAACAGGCCGGAAAAGGCCTGAAGGGCCTCCCAGGCCTCTTGCTCCGATGCCGGGGCTTCCCCGACGCCTCCCCCGTCTGCGGTGCTGGAGACAGAGCTGATCAAGGCGCCGGCGGCCTCGGTCCTTGGGCTGGAGGCTGACGCGGCACCGATCCCTGGCCCAAGCAGCACCGCATCGAGACGCTCCAGGGCGCCGGGCTTCCCCAGGGCCCCGAGCTGCAGGCTGCCGTTGGGAGGGCAGGCCAGGGCGCGTTCCACCACCACATGGGGCAGCACGGCCCAGAGCCCCGCGGCCACCGCCTCGGGCAGGGCGGCCCGGAGGCTGCCGCAGCCGCTGGCGCTGGCCCCCAGCAGAGCCAGCTGGGCGGCGCCGCGGTAGCGCTCGCTGCCACACACCAGCAGCAGTCGTCCACGCCCGTATTTGGCCTGCTCCGGCGCTGGCTGGGGAGCCGGGGCCCCGCGCCGGTCGGCGGCCGCCAGGGCCAGGGGCTGCTCGGGCGGCAGCGCATCGAGCAGCCGCTTCGGAAGTCCCAGATCGAGGCGCCGCAGCTCCCCCACCCAGGCCAGGGCAGCGTCCTGCACCAATCCCTGCTTGATCAGTCCGAGGGTGTAGGTGGTGTGGGCGCAGGCGGCGACGCGGCCCAGGAGCCTGCCGTGCTCGGCGCAGAGGCCACTTGGTACGTCGATGGCCACCAGGCGGCCGGGCCGCCGGCGCTGACGCTGCTCCAGCAGCACCTCGATCGCCGGCTCCAGCGGCCGGCTCTGGGCGATGCCGAACAGGCCATCGATCCAAAGGCTGTCTTCGGCCGGATCGGGGGCGGCCCCAAGTCGGGCGATCCCCAGCCAGAGGGCATGCTCCAGGTGGTGAGCGGTGAGTGGTTTGTGGCGCTCGAACGGGCTCCAGATTCCTACCGGCAGCCCCGCCAGGTGCAGCTCCCGGGCCACCACCAGGGCGTCGCCGCCGTTGTGACCAGGGCCCACCAGCACGGTCACGCCCCGCTTGAGCGGCGATGGCGTGGACTGCAGCGCTGCACTGATCGCCAGGGCCGCCTTTTCCATCAGCGCTTCCACCGGCAACCCATGGGCGAACAGTTCCGCCTCGATCGCCGCCATCTGCACCGAGTTCACCAGCAGGTGGCTGGCATCCCGCCGGGGCCAGGGGGGGTGGGGCGCACGCATGTGGGGAGAGCTCAAGACAGGGGACCGGTCCCGGTTCCATGATGGAAGTTCCCAGCGCTTTGATTTGACCACCGCTTCTTTGCCGACGGGGTTCTCCCGCCCCGCCGCCACCGTGGCCGGAGCCGAGGCCTTGGCGCGCCTGGCCGACTGGTCCGGGGAGCACAGGGTGGCGGTGGGCCTCTCCGGCGGCGTGGACAGCTCCCTCACCGCCGCCCTGCTGGTGCAGGCGGGCTGGCAGGTGGAGGGCCTCACCCTCTGGCTGATGAGCGGCAAGGGGGCTTGCTGCGCCGAAGGCCTGGTGGACGCGGCCGGCCTCTGTGAGCAGCTGGGGGTGCCCCACCACGTGGTCGATTCCCGCGAGCGCTTCCGCGAGCAGATCGTTGATTTCCTTGTGGCGGGTTACGGCGAGGGGGTGACCCCCCTGCCCTGTTCCCGCTGCAACCGGGAGGTGAAATTCGCCCCGATGCTCTCCTGGGCCAGGGCCGAGCTGGGCATCGGCCGCCTCGCCACCGGCCATTACGCCCGCACACGCCCGGCGGAGCAGGCCGCCAACGGCCGCACCCAGCTGCTGCGTGGCCTCGATGGCCACAAGGACCAGAGCTATTTCCTCTACGGCCTGTCCCAGGAGGTGCTCTCCGCTCTGGTGTTCCCGCTTGGGGAGCTCACCAAGACCGACACCCGCGCCGAGGCCGAGCGCTTCGGCCTGCGCACCGCCGCCAAGCCCGAGAGCCAGGACCTCTGTCTGGCGGACCACCACGGCTCGATGAAGGCGTTCCTGGATGCCTACCTGCCGCCGCGCCCCGGGGAGATCGTGCTCGCCGATGGCACCGTGCTCGGTAGCCACGACGGCATCGAACACTTCACCATCGGCCAGCGCAAGGGGCTGGGGGTGGCCTGGAGTGAGCCCTTGCACGTGGTGCGCCTTGATGGGGCGATGAACCGGGTGGTGGTGGCCCCCCGGGCCGAGGCCGCCCGCTCCTCGTGCCAGCTCGCCGAACTCAACTGGGTGTCGATCGAGGCTCCGGACAGGCCCCTGGAGGTGGAGGTGCAGGTGCGTTACCGCAGCGCCCCGGAGCCCGCCCGACTCACCCCCACCGGAGAGGGCCGCTGGACCCTGGAGTTCAGAGAGCCCCAGTTCTCGATCACCCCGGGCCAGGCGGCGGTGTTCTATGAAGGCGAGCGCTTGCTGGGGGGCGGACTGATCCAGCGCTGAGCGGCTGGCTCGTGGGAGCTCACCAGTAGGGATCGGCGGCCAGTGCCACCTCAAGCCGTCCGCTGCGGGCCGACGGAACGGTGGCGATGCAGGCCCGCACGACGCGGCCATTGACCTCGATCTCGCAGGCCCCGCAGCTGCCCGCCAGGCAACCGGTGGGGATGGTCAGGCCCGCCTCGGCCGCCACCGGCAGCCAGTCCCGACCCACCTGCACCGGGCCCCGGCCACCCCCTGGCCAGATCACCTCGATGGTGCACGGTTTGCCGATGGAACCCTCTCCGTTGGGGTGATCCTCCATGGCCGTTGCCTGCCTGTGCACATGGCGCATCATCGATGCAAACCGTGCCATCGCCCGTGTCCGAGGCGCCCGTTCCCGAGGACCTGTTCGAGCGGGCCGTGCGCCTGGCCGGCCGGCGGGCGAGGGGGTCTGTGGCTCCTTCGCTCAGCCTGAGCCGTCTGAGCTCCCGCAGCTTCGTGCTGGTGGGGGAGGACGGCCGGGTCCTGGCCAGGATTCCCAGGGCCGAATTGACGGAGGGGGATGCAGCGGCAGCCCCCTTCAGCGTGGAGCGGGAGCCTGGGTTGCTGGCCTGGCAGTGGGGAGATCCCGGCGAACCGCGCGCCCTGCGCCGCTATCTGTTGCCGGCCGCTACTCTCTTCGCCCTCGGGGTCCAAGGCGTCACTCCGCTGGCGAACCTGCTGTTCGGTGTGCGGATCTGGTTTCACGAATTCGGCCATGCCCTGGTGGCCTGGCTGAGCGGCCGCAGGGCCCTGCCCCTGCCGATCGGTTGGACCAGCACCTCCCAGGAGCGCTCCCCTGTGGTGATGGTGCTGGTGCTGTTTCTCGAACTGGTGCTGCTGACGATGGCCTGGCGGGAGCGCAAGGCATTCACGGCCCAGCTGGCCGGCGGTCTGGTCTTGGCCCAGGTTGTGGCCAGCCTCAGCCTGGATGCCTCCCGCTACGAGACCTGGTTCGCCTGGGGCGGGGTGGCCGGTGAGTTCCTGCTGCCCACCGTGCTGATGGTCGGCAGCCTGTTCACCGCCCCCGTCTACTTCCGTTGGGAACGGTTGCGGCTCCCGGCTGCCGTGGGGGGCAGCCTGGCCTACTGGGCGGCCTTTCTTGACTGGCGCAGTATTGCCGCTGGGGAGCGACCGCTGCCGCTGGGCAGCCTCTGGGGTGGCGAGGACTTCGGCGACATGAACACCCTGCTGGCCGCAGGCTGGAGCCCCGGGGCAATCATCAGCTCGTACCTGGGCCTGGGGGGCGTTTGTCTGCTGGCGCTGCTGGTTTCCTATGGCCTGCGTCAGCGTCAAAGCCGAAGCAGAGCCTAAGGAGGGTCCAGCAGGGGCCCCAGATCCACGTGCGCTTCGAAGGCGTCGGCGAGCCGATCCAGCAGGGCCTCCAGCTGGCGGCCGTGGTGGGGCTGTCGCTCGCTCAGCGGGGGGAGCTGGCGTCGCTCGCGCAGCCGGTTCAGCCAGCGCCGCCGCCAGGGCCCCGCTTCGAACACCCCGTGCAGATAGGCCCCGGCCACCAGCCCGCCTCGATCGCCCACGGGCAGCCACCAGCCAAGGCCCGCGCTCTTTGCCAGGGGCCTCAGCTGATCCGGTGCGTCATTCAATGGCTCGGTCTGCCCCCGGTGCAGCTCGAACCCCTCCAGCTCCAGGGGCGGCCCCGGCGGCCACAGGGCCGCTCCGCGCTCCTGGCGCAGGGTCTTGATCGCACCGTATCGGGTGCGTAGTGGCAGCAGATCGAGGCCCGTCACCGTCCCTGGGCCCGCCGCTCCCCCCTCGAGGCCGTCGGGGTCCAGCAGTTCGCTGCCGAGCATCTGCATGCCGCCGCAGAGGCCGAACACATGGCCCCCTTCGGCCAGATAAGCCTTCAGCTGCGGGCCAAGGCCTGCGGCCTTGAGCGCTTCGAGATCCCCCAGGGTCTGCTTGCTGCCGATCAGCAGCACCGCGTCGGGGCGGCCCAGGGGATCGCCGGGGCGGATCCAGCGCAACCGCAGCGATGGCTCGGCCTCCAGGGGATCAAGATCGGAGAAATTGCTGATCGAGGGCAGTCGCAGCACCGCGATCTCCAGCTCCGCCTCGGGTTTGCGCGCCTTGCGCTCCAGCAGGTCAAGGGAATCTTCGGGGGGGAAGAGCTCATCGAGCCAGGGCATCACCCCCAGCACCGGCAGGCCCGTTTCACGTTCCAACCAGCGGCGGCCCTCATCGAAGAGCTCCCGTCGGCCGCGGAAGCGGTTGATCAGCAGGCCCCGGATCAGCGGCCGCTCCACCGGCCGCAGCAGCGCCAGGGTCCCCACGATCTGGGCAAAGACTCCCCCGCGCTCGATGTCGGCCACCAGCAGGCAGCGGGCCCGCAGGAACTGGGCCAGGCGCAGGTTGGTGAGATCCCGGGGCTGCAGATTCACCTCCACGGGGCTGCCGGCCCCCTCCAGCACCAGACGACCGCCCGGATGGCTGGCCTGCAGATCGCCCAGGCCCTGGCGGATCGCAGCCCAGCCCGGCCTGAACCAGTCGCGGTAGTAGTGCTCGGCCCGGGTCACCCCGACGGAGCGCCCCAGGTGGATCACCTCGCTGGTGCTGTCGCCCTGGGGCTTGAGCAGCACCGGGTTCATGGCCACCTCGGGTTGCAGCCCGGCGGCCCAGGCCTGCAGCGCCTGGGAGTAGGCCATCTCGCCGCCGCCTTGATCCACCCAGGCGTTGAGGCTCATGTTCTGTCCCTTGAAGGGCAGGGGGGTTTCGCCCCGGCGCCGCAGCACCCGGCAGAGGGCCGCGGTCATCAGCGATTTACCGGCGCCGCTGCTGGTGCCCAGCACCATCAACGCAGTGGGACCGGCCGCGGGAGATTCCGTTGTGGGAGCACTCACAGGGGCCAGTGGCGCCTCAGGGCGTCGCGCAGACGGGCCAGGGGACCGGCGCTGGGGATTTCTCCGGGCCGTTGATGCAATAACTGCCGGCCCATGGGGGTGAGTCGCACCCGGTCGGTGAGGCCCTGGCCATCCACCTCCCAGCGGATCAGCCCCAGGCGAATCAGCCATCCCAGGTGCTCCTCCGCTTCCCGACGGCTCAGAGACCGCTGAAGCAAGTGCGGCACGGCCTCCTCGGTGCTGAGCAGCTCGGCGCTCACGCCCCCTGCGGCCAGCCGCTCGTAGAGGGCCCGCCGGAAGGGCAGGCAGCCCATGGCCCGCCAGGCCCGTGCCTGGGAGCGCCCATCGCCATCGATCAACTCAGGGATGGGGGCCGCCGCGGGCGGATCGGCGGGCGTGGGGATCTGGCTCAAGTGGGGGAACAGGGAGGGGCCGGCCAACTGCTGCCATTCTCAGGGTCACCCCTGCTCGACCGCCGACGATGTTGCTGCTGGCTTCGGCCTCCCCGGCCCGCCGCCGCCTGCTGGAGCAGGCCTCCATCCCCCATCGGGTGCGGGTGAGCGGTGTCGATGAGGAGGCCATCCAGGCGGCTGAACCCGCCCAACTCGTGCGCTTGTTGGCGATGGCCAAGGCGGAGGCGGTGGCAGCCCTCGATCGGGGCATGGATGGGGAGGCCGGGCCGCTTCCGGTGCTGGGCTGCGATTCGGTGCTGGAGTTCGAGGGTGAGGTCTACGGCAAGCCCCGCGATGCGGCCGAAGCGGAAGTTCGCTGGAGCCGTATGGCCGGCCGCTGGGGGGACTTGCACACCGGTCACTGTCTTCTGCGGCCTGATCTTCTTCGCACTGATCTGCCGCGCCTGGGCGGGGCCCCATTGCTGGCCACGGTGACCACCCGGGTGCTGTTCGCCCCGCTGGGGGCTGACGAGATCAGCGCCTACGTGGCCAGCGGCGAACCGCTCCACTGCGCCGGGGGCTTTGCGCTGGAGGGCCGCGGCGGTCTCCATGTGGAGCGGATCGAGGGCTGCTTCAGCAACGTGATCGGTCTGAGCCTGCCGCTGTTGCGGCGATGGCTCAGCGGAACAGGTTTCTGATCAGGTTCTCCAGCAGGCTGCCCGTTGGGTTCAGGCTGGGATCTTGACCACCACCAGTCCACGGGCCCTGGCCGCTGCGGCCGGCCGACAACTCCATGTCCCCCCAACGGAACAGGGTGCTGCTGCCACGATCCTGATACGACACCGGCCAGGTGCCGGTCGCATCACGCATCACCAGCTGACCCTGGCGGTTGTAGAAGTTGTACTGACGACCATTGCGAAAGTCGACCACATAGGCGGTTCCCTCATCCAGATTGCGTTGATTCAGGTCGCATGGGCCATCGAAGATTCGTTGTCCTCGCTGGCTCAGCTGGCAGAAACCCACCGCTTGATTTGGCTGACGCCAGTTGTCTCCGGGTCCGCTGCCGTTCCAACTATTGTTACCCCAGCCGTTGTTACCCCAGCCGCTGTTGTTGTTCCCCTGATTGTTTCTGCCAGTTGAGATGAAAAGCTGGCGGGTGAGACGATTGCTGATGTTGGTTCTCTGCCAGCCGTCGTCCCAGCATGTCTGGCGGAAGATGTCACAAACCTCCCCACTGCTGAACTGGAACTCTCTTGGCCTGGGCTGCCCCGAGAGTTTGCGCATGAGGTCTCTCTCGGCCCTTGATCCGAAGTGACGGCGCGTCAGCGGCGCGGAGACACCGCCACTGTCGTAGCAGATGCGCACGGCCTTGTCGCAGACCACACCTCTGCTGGGAAAGTTGAGGGGCTTTGATTGGGCCAGTGCCGCGATCGGCATCGTCACCGTGAGTGCCAGAGGGAGGCCCGCCAGCCAGCCGACCGTGAACCGCAGAGCGGAAAGAGACGCCTTGTTCACAGACATGGAAAGCTGGGAATTTCAACCATCGGCAACGTAGCCCGCTTGGATGATGGAGATGCATCCGCCGTGCGACGAGTCCCTGGCAAGTCGTGACAAGGTCTTTCGGTTTGTCCAACATTCAGTCATAAAAAAGCCCCCGCCTGGGCGGGGGCTTGGTTTGATCCGGGCCAGGGCCAGGATCAGTCGAGATCAGGCATGGCCAGGGTGGGCTCCGCCTGACGGTCGATGCCTTTCTCGAAGCCGGCGGCGGCAGCACGGGCGCGGCCCGCATGCCAGAGGTGACCCACCAGGAAGAAGAAGGCGAGGATGAACTGGGTCGCAGCCAGCCACTGGCGGATGTTCACGAAGTTCACTGAGTTGGGCTCAGTGATCACCCCACCCACGGAGTTGATCGAGGCGTTGGGGGCGTGGGTCATGTATTCAGCTGCCCGGCGCACCTGCCAGGGCTGAATGTCGTTCTGGAGCTTGTCGAGGCTCAGGCCGTTGGGGCCGCGCAGGGGCTCCAGCCAGGGACCTCGGAAATCCCAGAAGCGCATGGTTTCACCGCCAAAGATGATCTCACCGGTGGGGGAGCGCATCAGGTACTTGCCCAGGCCCGTGGGACCCATGGCGGAACCGATGTTGGCGCCGAGGCGCTGGTCTCGCACCAGGAAGGTGAAGCTCTGGGCCTGGGAGGACTCGGCATTGGTGGGGCCGTAGAACTCCGAGGGGTAGGCGGTGTTGTTGAACCAGATGTAGGAACTGGCGATGAAGCTCATGAAGCTCAAGGCGCCGAGGCTGTAGCTCAGGTAGGCCTCACCATTCCAGATGAAGGCACGGCGCACCCAGCCGAAAGGCTTGGTGATCACGTGCCAGATGCCACCGAAGATGCAGATCAGGCCAATCCAGATGTGGCCGCCAATGATGTCTTCCATCGAGTTCACCCCGATGATCCAACCCTCACCGCCAAACGGCGCGCGGGTGAGATAGCCGAAGATCACCGCCGGGCTGAGGGTGGGGTTGGTGATCAGGCGCACATCCCCGCCACCCGGTGCCCAGGTGTCGTAGACACCGCCGAAGAACATGGCCTTGAACACAAGCAGCAGAGCACCCACTCCAAGCAGGATGAGGTGGTAGCCGATGATGTTGGTCATCTGGTTCTTGTCGCGCCAGTCCTGGGAGAAGAACGAGGAGTAGTTCTCCAGGATCTCGGGGCCACGCAGGGCGTGGTACAAACCGCCGACTCCGAGTACTGCGGAACTGATCAGGTGAAGCACACCGACCACGAAGAACGGATAGAGGTCGGTGACCTCACCACCTGGACCGACGCCATAGCCGAGCGTGGCCACGTGGGGCATGCAGATGAAGCCCTGCTCGTACATGGGCTTGTCGAAGCTGAAGTGACTCACTTCGAACAGCATCATCGCCCCGGCCCAGAAGACCATCAGGCCGGCGTGGGCCACATGGGCGCCGAGCAGGCGACCGGAGAGGTTGATCAGGCGGGCGTTGCCCGCCCACCAGGCGTATCCGGTGGAGTCGAGGTCCATGCCCCCGACCGACACCAGGTTGGGATTAGAGAGCGTTACCACGGGGCAGAACCTCTTCGGGGAAGATGAAGTTTTCGTGCGGCTGGTCAGCCGGTGCCATCCAGGCACGCAGACCTTCATTCAGCAAGATGTTCTTGGTGTAGAAGGTTTCGAATTCAGGGTCTTCAGCGGCGCGGAT
>CALRUP020000004.1:0-183296 GCA_943371385.1 Paenacidovorax caeni
AATCCCGGCCAGCTGCGTCCGCTGGGGCTGGAACGGCAGCCGTTCTTCCTGGTGCTGGGCCGCCACGACCCCCACAAGAATCTGGAGCGGGTGCTGAGGGCCTTCGCCGCCCTGCCGGATCGGGAGCATCGCCTCACCCTGGTGGGCCCACACGACCGGCGCTACACCCCGAAGCTCGAGCGCCTGGCCCGGGAGCTGGGAATCGCCTCTCGCTGCGACTGGGTCCCGTGGGTGAGTGACCTGGAGCGCCTGCAGCTGTTGAACCGCTGCCGGGCCCTGGTGCTGGTGAGCCTGTGGGAGGGGTTCGGTCTGCCGGCCTTGGAGGCCATGGCCTGCGGTGCGCCGGTGATCGCCTCGGCTGCCGGCGCCCTGCCGGAGGTGGTGGGGGAGGCGGCGCTGATGGTGGATCCGCGGCGGACGCCTGCGATCGCTGCCGCGATGGAGGCCCTGATCGAGCAGCCGGTCTTGACAGCCCAGATGGGGCAGGCGGGCCTGCTCCAGTCCGCCCGTTTCCGCTGGGCGGACACCGGCCGCGCGGTAGAGGAACTGCTGCGGCAACTGGCCTGAGCCGAGCTTGGTCAGACCAGGCTCACCGCCGGATCCCGGCTGGCCAGGCGAGTCACCAAGGCACGCAGGTGGGAATCACTGCTGGCCGGCAGGGCCACCAGCAGGGGCGATCCTGCCGGACGCAGGGCCAGGGCCGCCAAGAGGGCCATGCTCTCCCCCACCACGATCAGGCCGGAAAACCCGGCGATGCGCTGCTCCAGCGCGATCTGGACTTCACTCCCCGCTGGGGTGGTCTCACACGGCAACGGCCACGACCGTTTCGTGAGCACCGGATGAGGGACGAGCTGCCACGGCCGGGGTAGCTGCTCCACCGTCGCCATCAGCCGCTCCACCCCGGGAGAATCCACGATCAGGCTGCCCGCGTGTGCACCTGGTGGGGGGGCAACGGACCCGGGCGCGGCCCGATAGAGCGGCCCAAGCTCCAACACGTGGAAGCGCTCGCACCAGGGGGCCCGGCTTTCGCGTTGGTCGGAGAAAAGGGCGATGGGCGTTCCCGGCGGGAAGCGCCCGGGTTCGAGGGCCCGGGGCTGGCCGCGGTACTGATCGAGGCCGTCATCGAGCAGAACCAGGCGGGGGCAGCGACGCACCAGCCAGCGCAGGGCGCGGCCCGCACCACGCAGGTGGGGCAGCAGCACCTCACCGACGAGCCCTAGGGTGGTGAACAGGGCCAGGACAGCCATCACCACCGGCTGGATCCGCAGGCGCAGGGGCCAGAGCTGCCGGTCGTCACGCTCCAGGCACAGGCGGCTGCCTTCGAGCACCAGCACCTGCAGCACCGGCATGGACCAGTGCCGCCGCAACGACGAATCCGGCGCCGCTCGCCGGCGCAGGCGCCGTGCCGCCTCGAGGTGGATCCCGTTGAAGACGAAGGTGAGGCGGATCACAGGAGCGCTGGGGCGGGTGGGTCTGCGCTCACGACGGCCTTCCGGCCACCCGCTTCATGCCCTGCAGACGGCCGCGTACGAGCGAGAGCAGCCAGATCGGCAGCTCCAGCAGCCGGCGGCCTGTGTGCCAATGAAGGCGATGCCACCACCGCACCGGCCAGACCCCGTGATGATCGAGGGGCACCAGCTTGATCGGCAACCGCTCCAGAAAGATGTCGGGAATGGCCAGGAAACAGCCCCAGAAGGCCATGCGCCGGGCGTGATCGATCTCATCGGTGGTGTCTGCCGGGGGCTTTGGCAGGCTCCCAGGCTCCAGCCGCCAGAGTCCCGGCTGAATTTCCTGATATTGGGACTGGAGGCTGGCCGCGCCCCAGGGGCAGTGGGCGGCGACCAGGCGGTTGCCGAGGCGGGAGGCCCTGATCGTGGCGAGCCCAAGGCTGTGGCGCAGGCTGCTGCGGCCGTTTGCCCTGGGCTGGCCCATGCGTTCCTCGTTGGAGTGGGTGATCACCCCGATTGCGGCGGAGGGGATCTCCCCCAGGGACCAACCCTGCTGGAACGCCAGGCGCCCGCGCAGGTCCTTGTCCTCGAAGCCCCAGCCACGCATGAACTCGTTGAAGCCTCCCACCGCCTCGAAGCGCTCACGGGTCATCAGGAACTGGCCGTAGCGACCCTCTGTACCACTGCCCACCCAGAGGCAGCCCTCCGCCAGCAGTGCGTCTGGATCGAAGTCGGCCGTGGGCCAGCAATCGGCGTCCATGCGCATTAACCACTGGCCACTGGCCTGGGCCAGGGCGAAGTTGTAGGCGCGGGAGGGGTTCCAGCGCCTCTCCCCTTCGACGCGCAGCAGGCGCAGACGCCCATCGGTCGGCAGATCACAGCGGCGTAGGGGCTGCTCACTGCTCCAATCCACCACCAGGTGCTCCTGGTGGTGGGGCCAGGAAGCCACCGCAGCGGCAGAGCGCATCAGGTGCTCCCGCCGGTTCATGCAGACGGTGACCAGGCTGAGGGAGAGGATCGCGCCCAAGGGTGAGGGCACTTCAATGTAAGGAGGGGATTTCAGCGTCGCTCACGCTGCCGCCGGGCCCATTGCAGGAACTCGCGCACCAGGGCCAGCGCGAGCACGGGCAGTTGGAGCAGCTGGCGGACGCTGAGCCAATAGAGACGATGCCACCAGCGCACGGGCCAGTGCCCGCCCCGGGCCGGAGGCACCAGTGGGTAGGGCATCTGCTCGAGGAACACCTCTGGAATCCCCAGGAAGGTGCCCCAGAAGGTCATGCGCCGGGCGTGCTCGACCTCATCCTGCAACGCCTGGGAGGGCTGTGGGAGGCTGCCAGGCTCCAGCCGCCATAGCCCCGGGGCCTCCTCCAGGTAGCGGGAGGCTCGCGAACGCCGTCCCCAGGGCTGCTGGGCAGCCAGCAACCGGTTGGCCAGACGGGAGGCCCGCATGGCGGCGAACCCCTGGGAGCGCCGCAGTCCGAAGAGGCCTGCGGCCGGTGCCTGCTCGGCCCGTTCCTGATCGGAGTGGGGGATCACCGCAAGCCAGTCGGCAGGGATGCGGGCCGGCTCCACCCGGAGCCGCTGCACCAGCCGCGCCGCCAGGTCCTTGTCATCGAATCCATACCCCACCAGCACTTCGTTGTAGCCGCCCACGGCAGCCAACAGAGCGCGGGCCATGAGGAACTGGCCCTTGCGGCCCTCGGCCCCACTGCCCAGGGCGCAGAGGATGGGCTGGCCGTCATTTCCCAGAACGGAGTCTGAAGCCTCGATGGCCACTCTCAGCCCCGGGGCGGCGGGATCGAAGTGCTCGCTCGGCCAGCAATCCGCATCCAGCTTCAGCAACTGGGAACCACGGGCCCGGGCGATGGCGAAGTTATAGGCACGGCAGAGGTTCCAGCGGTCTTCACCCTCCACCCGCAGTAGCCGCAGACGGCGATCGCCGGGCAGGTCCTCGCGGCGCAGGGGCTCAGCGCTGCTCCAGTCCACAATCAGGTGCTCCTGGTGGTGGGGCCAGAGGGCCAGCTGGGCGGAGGAGTGCAGCAGGTGTTCGCGCCGGTTCATGCAGACCGTGACGACGCTGAGGCCGGATGCGCTCAATCCCACAACCTCAGGGCGTCATCCCGGGCGGAGAACCATTCAGCCGCCAACGGGCCTCCCATGGTGCGCTGCTCCCGGAACCAGGGCCCCCCGAGGGTCCAGTGCAGCAGGGCGGGGCCGCCCTCGTCGGCGCGCCCCATGGGGGCTGGCTGCACGTCCACCAGGTGGTTCCAGCGCTCCGGCAGGGCACCGATCTCATGGTCTCCGCTCAGCCAGTGAAATCGGTGCAGGTCCAGGCCGGTGGCTGTGTTGACGTAATCGGGGCTGAGCGCTGTGCAGCGGCTGCAGTTCATCAGCATCAGTGAACTCCAGTTCTTCTTGGGGTAAGCGCTCTGCTGCTCACCAAGGAATTTGACTGATTCATTCGGCCTGTGTTCGTGTTGAACGCACATCACGGCGTAACGCTCCTCGCGCTGGGCCCAGAGCTCGGCGATATCGCCGCGGCACAGCATGTCGCAGTCCATGAAAATGGCCCAGCCGTTGTAGTTGTTCAGCCAGGGCACCAGGAAGCGGGTGAAGGAGAAGGCGGTGCTCTGCTTTGGATCCTTGGGGCGGTCAAACACCGCGCGCAATTGCTCGGCCACGATCGGAGTGATCGCCAGCGGCAGGCTGCTGTGCTGATAAAGGCTGTCGATCAGAACATTCGTGGCGGCCCGCTCGCGGGGGTCGTAGCCGATGAAAATGGGAACTGTCCCCAATGGAGCGGCCATGGTGGTGTCGGCGGCGGTCAGCGCCACGGGCTCCTTGGAAGCACTGCAGCGAGGTGAGTGAAGCAGGCCAATCTAGCTGTCGGCTTGCGGTCAGAAGGAGCCCATGCCACTCAGTTCCAGAACTCCCATCGATCCATCAACTCTCCGGGGGTGTAGTTCTTGAGCTGATCGGCAACCGTGGACGGGGATAATACCCTGGCCAGCCTATGCCGAAGCAGCATGAGCGCACCCTTGGTGGCATGTTTGAAGTTGGTGGTTTTCTTGCCCCTTGCCAAATCCCAGTAGCCGTAACTCTTGTAAGGGATGTTATAAGCTTCAACAATAATATTAAAAAGCCGTCTTGGAAGTTGATTGTCGCTCTCCAGATAGGGCGTCACCCCATGTAACGCCGATTTTCCGTTGAGCAGAGCCACGAACCGATTGTGGCGGTAGGAAATTCTCTTTACGGGCTTCACGCCATAGGCATTCCCCTTCAGCCTTGTGCCATCAAACACCTGGCCAGGGCCGCATTCGTAGAGCATGAGGTCGCCACCCAAGGGGTGTGTTTCTGCAGGATGCAGATACAACAAGCCAGCAAAAATCTCATACTTGTCATCGAGGTGGGGCTCCAGCCCAGCGAATTGCGGCGGGTTGATTCCCGGCTGGATGTCGTAAGAGAACGATGGTTTCCCCTGCAGCCAGTTCTGCCGGTCGTCCATCGACATCCGCGGCAGATAAGGAAGCCGTTCAGCCTCGGCCTCGAGCGGATCATCCAGGAAGGGACTCAGCCTGGCGAACACCGCATGCACGAGCGCTTCGAGCCCAAGGGCCTGGTAGAAGGCCTTCAGATCGTCAAGCCTGGGGTCGCCACAGGACTGGACCGCGGCCAGATCCAGGCTGGCCCTTGAATTGGCCTGAAGATCTTCCGAGCGGGAGGCCAGATCGCTGATGAGGCCACGATCCGGGAAGCATCGGATCGCTGCCGCCAGAAGATCGTCGGGCAGAAAATCATCGATGACCAGATGGGGGAAGGGCTGGCGATGAACCTCAGCTCCGTCCAGCTGTTCTGCCCAGGTCATCCCCATCGGTTCAGATCTCCGCGTTGGCTCTCGGCAGGAACTGCGGGCAAGCGGCCTGTCCTACCCCGGTCATTCGCTCGGGGCTGGTCTGGGCAATTTACCCGGTTTCGCCGCTGGGGTTCCCCGCCCTCCCTTCCTAGGCTCCCATGCATGGCTGCCCACTCGACCTCCTTCCTCGCCGGTCTCAATGATGCCCAGCGCCGGGCGGTGGATCACCACAACGGCCCGCTGCTGGTGGTGGCGGGGGCTGGCAGCGGCAAGACCCGCGCCCTCACCCACCGCATTGCCCACCTGATCGGCCACCACGGCGTCGATCCGGCCCAGCTGCTGGCGGTCACCTTCACCAACAAGGCGGCCCGGGAGATGAAGGAGCGGCTGGAGTTGCTGCTGGCCCAGAAGCTCGCCCAGAGTCAGTTCGGCCAGCCCTTCAGCACCCTGAGCGCGGTGGAGCAGCGCCAGCTGCGCAGCCGCATCTATCGCGAAGTCATCAAAGACCTCTGGATCGGCACCTTCCATGCCCTGTTCGCGCGGCTGCTGCGCTTCGACATCGACAAATACACCGATCCCGAAGGCCTGAGCTGGACCCGGCAGTTCTCGATCTACGACGAGGCCGACGCCCAGACGCTGGTCAAGGAGATCGTCACCCAGGAACTGGGCCTGGATCCCAAGCGTTTCGAACCCAAGAAGGTGCGCTGGGCGATCAGCAACGCCAAGAACCAGGGTTGGCTGCCCGAGCAACTCGAAGCCGACCAGCAGGGGCAGCGGGGCAAGCAGATGGCGGAGGCCTACCGCCGCTACCGCCGCGCCCTGGCCGCCAACAACGCCCTCGACTTCGACGACCTGCTTTTGCTTCCGGTGCAGCTGCTCACGGCCAACGAGCAGATCCGCCACTACTGGCACCGGCGTTTCCGCCACGTGCTGGTGGATGAATACCAGGACACCAACCGCACCCAGTACGACCTGATCAAGCTGATCGTCACCAACGGCGAGGAACCCGAGCAGTTCACCAACTGGGCTGATCGTTCGGTGTTCGTGGTGGGGGATGCCGACCAGAGCATCTACAGCTTCCGGGCGGCCGACTTCACGATCCTGATGGGCTTCCAGGACGACTTCGGTGATCGGGCCGCCGATGACACCACCCGCACGATGGTGAAGCTGGAGGAGAACTACCGTTCCACCGCGACGATCCTGGCGGCGGCCAACGCCCTGATCGCCCACAACAGCGAACGCATCGACAAGGTGCTGCGCCCCACCCGCGGCGAAGGTGAAGCGATCACCCTCACCCGCTGCGACGACGAGATCGCCGAGGCCGAGGCGGTGGTGCACCGGATGCGCCTGCTCGATGCCAACCACCCCGAGTTGCGCTGGGGTGACATGGCCGTTCTCTACCGCACCAACGCCCAGTCGCGGGCGATGGAGGAATCGCTGGTGCGCTGGGGCATCCCCTACATCGTGGTCGGGGGCCTGCGCTTCTACGACCGGCGCGAGATCAAGGATGTGCTGGCCTACCTGCGCCTGCTGGTTAACCCGGCCGACACCGTCAGCCTGTTGCGGGTGCTGAACGTGCCCCGGCGCGGCATCGGCAAGACCACGGTGCAGCGGCTGACCGATGCCTCCAACCAGTTGGGAATCCCCCTCTGGGATGTGGTCAGCGACGCTGAGGCGGTGCGGTCCCTGGGGGGGCGCTCCGCCCGGGGCCTGCTCCAGTTCAGTGAGCTGATCGGTGATCTGGCCGGCCGCATCCAGGACGCGGCCCCCTCGGAGCTGGTGCAGCGGGTGATGGAGCAGAGCGGCTATGTGGCCGAGCTGATCAGCGATGGCACCGATGAGGCCGAGGAGCGGCGCCGCAACCTGCAGGAGCTGGTGAATGCCGCCCTGCAGTACCAGGAGGAGAACGAGGAGGGTTCCCTGGAGGGGTTCCTGGCCAGCGCCGCCCTGGCCAGCGATGCCGACAGCAAGGACACCGCCGCCGACCGGGTCACCCTGATGACCCTGCACGCCAGCAAGGGCCTGGAGTTTCCGGTGGTGTTCATGGTGGGCCTGGAGCAGGGGCTGTTCCCCAGCTACCGCTCGCTGGAGGATCCTTCCGCCCTAGAAGAGGAACGGCGCCTCTGCTACGTGGGCCTCACCCGGGCCAAGGAGCGGTTGTTCCTCTCCCACGCCAGTGAACGGCGGCTCTGGGGCGGCATGCGCGAGCCGGCCGTACCTTCGGTGTTTCTCTCGGAATTGCCCAGTGAGCTGATCCAGGGCGATCTGCCGGGCAGCGGCGGCGCCGCCCTGCGGCGGGAGCAGCGGCTGGAGCGGCTCACGCGTGTCGACCGCGAAGCGAGTCTGCGCACTGCATCCGGCGGGGCCGCGGGGGCTCCGGCCAACGCCGTGCGCCGCAAGGGGATCTCCCGTGCCTGGAGCGTGGGGGACCGCTTGCGCCACGCGAACTTCGGCGAGGGGAAGGTCACCCATCTGTTCGGCAGCGGCGAGAAGGTTTCGATCGCGGTGAAGTTTGAGGGCATGGGACCGAAAATCCTTGATCCGCGCCTGGCGCCGATCGAAGCCCTGGGCGGCGATTCGGCCTGATGGAGATCCCTGGTCTGCCTCCTGGGCTGCTGGAGGCTCTGGTGGCCCACTCCGGCGGCCGGCGCCTGGCCCTGGTGGGGGGCGCCGTGCGCGATCTGTTGCTGCATCAGGTCCACAACGACCCCTGGCGCGGCCTGGTGGATCTGGATCTGGTTCTGGAGGGCTCGGCCCCGCAATTGGCGGAGCGTCTGCGGGTCTGGGCCGGTTCGGAGCGGCTGGGGTTCTGCCACATCCACGGGGCCTACGGCACGGCGGAACTGGAGCTCGATGGGGTGCTGCTGGACCTGGCCAGCGCCCGCCAGGAGAGCTACCCCGCCCCTGGTGAAAACCCAGTGGTGCGCTTCGCCACCCTGGCCGATGACCTGGCCCGCCGCGACTTCACGATCAATGCCATGGCCCTGGAGCTGGCCCCCGCCGCCGGCGGGGTGGTGGCCCTGGAGCTGCTGGATCCCCATGGCGGCCAGGCGGATCTGGCGGCCCGCCGTCTGCGCCTGCTCCACGGCGGCAGCCTCAGCGATGACCCCACCCGGATGTTGCGGGCGGCCCGCTACGCCGCCCGGCTTGGCTTCGAGCTGGCGCCCGAGAGCCTCGAGCAGCTGCCGCGCACCCTGGCCGCGTGGCCCTGGGCCTGGCGGCCAGGAGATCCGCCCGAGCTGGCCCCACCAGCCCTGGGCACCCGACTGCGGATGGAGCTGGATCTGCTGCTGGAGCGGGAGGACTGGCGCGAGGCCCTGGGCTGTTTGCAGACCTGGGGGGCCCTGCCCCTGGTGGAGGAGGCCCTGCAGGTCGATCCCCACTGGCGACGCCGGTTGCGGTGGGCCCAGCGCTTCGGGGTGCCGCTGCTGCCGGCCTGGCTGGCGGCGGCGTCCGATCCGACGGCGGTGGCGGCCCGGCTGCAGCTGCCCCACCACGGCCAGAAACTGCTGCACCAGTTCGTTCAACTGCGCCACTGGCTGGGGGAGGTGCATGGCTCCACCGCCGGCTGGCCCCCCTCCCGCTGGAGCGGAGCGCTGGAAGAGCGGGGTTGGTCGGCGGAGGCGGTGGCCCTGGCCCTGGCAGCGGGCCTCGACCCCCGGCGGCCGTTGCTGCGCTGGTGGCTGCGTTGGCGCCACCTGCCGCCACCTGTCACCGCCACGGAGCTGATGGCCGAAGGCCTGGCACCGGGGCCGGCCCTGGGGCAGGCGCTGCGGGCGCGGCGGGCCCAGCGCCTCGACCGGGAGCGCCCCTGAATTCGCTACCTTCGCGGACCGTTGCCGAGACAACCATGGCCACCGTGCTCAAGTTCAGCTCCGAGGACTGCGGCACCTGCCACCGCATGGCCCATTACGACGCCAAGGTGGCCTCCGAGCTGGGGCTCGAGTTCGTCAGCGTGATGCTCCAGGACACGGTCAGCTACCGCCGCTACCGCAAGGTGCTGCTCAGCCAGTACCCCAACAAGGAGGGGATGGGCTGGCCCACCTACCTGGTGGTGAGTGATCCGGAGGGCTGCTTCGAGGTCCACGGCGAAGTCAGGGGCGGCTTGCCCAAGGGGGAGTTCCGCGAGCGCCTGGCGGCCGCGGCCGGCGTTCCAAGCCAGCTCCCCTGAGGGCCTCTCGGGGAGGGCGGTCCCTTCAGCCTCCGCAGACCCGCCCGATCACGGACGCCTGGGGGAAGCCGGCCCCGTGCAGCGCCTGCAGCGCTTCGGGGGCCTGGGAACTGGGCAGCGCCACCAGCAACGGGCCGCAGGTCTGGGGATCGATCAGCAGGCCTTCGAGGTCGCTACGGCTGTCCCTACCAGACGCGCAGGAGTCCAGCCATTGGATCGGGCCTTCCAGCAGGGCCAAGGCGCTGGCGTTAGCGGGGGCGAGGCTGCTGGCGAAGCCACGCTCCAGCAGGGGCAGGACCCCCTCCAGGGCGGGGACGGCAGCGGCTTCCAGCGCCACGCTCAGCAGCGGATGCACCCGTCGGCTGGCCGCCAGCATCTCGCCCAGGTGGCCCAGCAGCCCAAAGCCAGTCACATCGGTGCAGGCGTGCACCTCGAAGCCCGCGAGCTGCTCCACCAGCCCCGCCTGGCTCTGGCCCATCAGGGCCAGCGCCCCATCGATCCATTCCGGCGCAGCCGCACCCGCCTGGGCCGCGGCGAACAGCACACCGCTGCCGATCGGCCGACTCAGCAGCAGCGCATCACCCGGCCGCAGGCCCCCCTTGGCCCAGAAGCGCCCGGGCGGGGCTTCCCCGTTCACCGTCAGCGCCAGGCTCAGCTCCTCGCCCGCGTCCAGGCGCTGCAGGCTGTGGCCACCGATCAGGGCAGCCCCCTGGGGCTCCAGCACGGAGCGCACCCCCGCCAGGGTCTGCAGCAGCAGCTCCTCCTGCAGGGCCTCGCCCGTCCGCGGCAGGGTCACCAGCGCCTGCACCGAACGCACCTGGGCACCGCAGGCCCACAGATCCGAGCAGGCATGCAGGGTGGTGAGGCACCCGTTGAGCCAGGGGTCGTCCACCAGGGCCGGGAAGCCATCGACGCTCTGCAGCAGAAGACCGCCCTCCGCCGTTGGGCCCACCACCAGGGCATCCTCTGGGTCGGTGTCCGCCCCGGGATCGAGGCGGGCCAGGGCGTTGCGCAGGGGGGCGGCCGCCAGCTTGGCGGCGCAGCCCCGGCAGGCCATGGCGGCCGCCCTTTCGCCAGGGCCAATGGTCATCGCCCCCAGGGCCGCGAAGCCCTCCATGAAGCGCCGGTCGATTCGCTCCTTCCAGTGCCACAGCAGGGTCGAGGGCCCCAGGGCGAAGGGACCCCAGAAGGCCATCGCCTGAGGTTGTCCCGTGAGCGCCCCGCCATCACCGAGCAGTTGCAGGGCCCAGCGCTGGGGGCGCCAGCGGCGCAGGGGGCGTGGCGCCGGCTGGTTCGGCGGGCTGGCCTGTTGCGCCAGCCGGCGTTCCAGGTTGATGGCCAACACCGGGGCGGCCCGCACCGCCCAGACCCCCGAGGGGCCCCTGGGGGAGTCCGTGATCAAGGCGCAGTCGCCGCTGGCCAGGACATCCAGCTGACCCTTCACCTGCAGGCTGGCCTGCGTGAGCAGGCGCCCCGTGGCCGGATCAGCGGCCAACCCCGAGGCGGCCAGCCAGGTGGGGGCGCGGCTGCCGGTGCAGGCGAGGGTGGGCGGTTCCTCCCCGCCGCCGCGGGCGCTGAACGGCCCACGGGCCCCGCGCTCGATGGTGATGCCAGCTTGCTTCAGCAGACGTTCGCCGCAGCGGTTGGCGGCGTCGGAGCCCAGGCGCAGCTGCTCCCCCCGCAGCCGCAGCCCTGGGGTGAAGCGCGGGGCCAGGGCCAGGGCCAGCTCCACCGCCGCCGCGCCGCCCCCCAGGATCTGCAGGCCCGCCCGCTGGTCCTCCGCACTGGAGCCGAGGCTTTGGCACCACTCCAGAAAAGGCTCCAGCGGTTTCACCGCCCGTGCTCCTTCGGGGACCACCGCCGTTTCGGCGCCCACATCGAGGCTGAGCAGATCCCAGCGCAGGGGCGGCCGGCCCGCCAGGACCAGCTCCCGCTGCTCCAGCTCGAGCCCCGTGATCTCGGCTCGCACGAAGCTCACCCCCGCCTGGCGGCAGAGCTGCCGCAGGTCGATGGCGCAGGCCCCGCGCGGGTAGAGCCCCGCCACCAGGCCTGGCACCATCCCGGAATAGAGCGCCGTGCTGGCGCGGCTGACCAGGGTGATGCGGCAGGCGCGGGCCCTGGCCATGCGCTGGTGCTGGGATTGCATCGCCCAGCGCTTTAAAACCAGGGCATGGCTGTGGCCGCCGCCCGCCAGCAGCAGCTGACGCTGGGGCTCAGAGGCAGGCTTCAAGAGGGGCTGTTGGAGCCGGGGCGGCCGTAGCCGTCAGGATTGGCGCTCTGCCAGGCCCAGCCGTCACGGCAGATGTCCTCGAGGCTGCGGCGAGTGCGCCAGCCAAGCCGCTCCGCCGCCAGGGAGGCGTCCGCGACGGTGATCGCGGCATCGCCCGGGCGCCGGCCGACTTGCTCATAGGGCACCGATCGGCCGCTGGCGGCCTCGAAGGCTCGCACCACCTCCAGCACGGAATGGCCCTGGCCGCTACCCAGGTTGAGGCTGAGCAGCTGGGGTGGTTCGGCCAGCAGCACCTCCAGGGCGGCCCGGTGCCCTTCGGCGAGGTCCATCACGTGGATGTAATCGCGCACGCCGGTGCCATCGACCGTGGGCCAGTCACGGCCGTACACGGTGAGCCTTTCGCGTCGGCCCACAGCCACCTGGCTGACGAAGGGGAACAGGTTGTTGGGCAGCCCCATGGGGTCTTCGCCGATCCTGCCGCTGGGGTGGGCGCCCACGGGATTGAAGTAGCGCAGGCGGGCAATGCGCCAGCGGGCCACCTCCGGCGTCTCGCTGGAGGCCACATCCGCCAGCAGCTGCTCCACGGCGGCCTTGCTGTGGCCATAGGGATTGATCGGGCGGATCGGTGCCGTTTCAGGGAGCGGCACCTGATCCGGCTCCGGGGTGCCGTAAAGCGTCGCGCTGCTGCTGAACACCAGCGTGTGGCAGCCGTGCTCTGCCATCGCCGCCACCAGGGAACGGCTGCCGCTGAGGTTCACGTCCCAGTAGCGCAGGGGTTCGGCCACGGATTCCCCCACTGCCTTGAGGCCCGCGAAATGGATCACCGCTTCGATCGGCGCGGGGGCGGCCGCAAAGGCCCGCTGCAGATCGGCGCTTGAGCGGATGTCGCCTTCGATCCAGCTCAAGCGCTCCGCCACCTCTGGCCCCACCAGCTCCGCTACCCGCCGCAGCGCTTCCGGTGAGCTGTTGTTGTAGTTGTCGATCACCACCAGGTGGTGGCCCGCCTCCAGCAGCACCACAGCCGTGTGACTGCCGATGAAGCCGGCGCCGCCGGTGATCAGGAGCTGAGCCATGGGGAGGAGGTTAGGGCGGTGGCCATCGCCCAAGATGGCCCCAGTTCTGGCCCAGGGTGTTGGAGAAGCTGCAGAGCCTGCGGGGCATGGTGGACCTGCTGCCCGCCGCCACGCCGCTGTGGCAAGGGGTGGAGGCCAGGGCCCGGGAGCATTTCCGCCGCGCTGGCCTTGCTGAGATCCGCACGCCCCTGATGGAGGTCACCGAGCTGTTCGCCCGCGGCATTGGCGAGGCCACCGATGTGGTGGGCAAGGAGATGTACACCTTCCTCGATCGGGGTGAGCGCCGCTGCACCCTTCGGCCGGAGGGCACCGCCTCGGTGGTGCGCGCCGCCCTCCAGCACGGCCTGCTCAGCCAGGGGTCCCAGCGGCTCTGGTACGGGGGGCCGATGTTCCGCTACGAGCGGCCCCAGGCGGGGCGCCAGCGTCAGTTCCATCAGATCGGCATCGAGTATCTGGGCTTTGACGACCCCCGCAGCGATGCCGAGGTGATCGCCCTGGCCTGGGATCTGCTGGCGGATCTCGGTGTGCAGGGCCTGGCCCTGGAGCTGAACTCCCTTGGCAGCGCAGACGATCGAGCCCGCTACCGCCAGGAGCTGGTGGCTTTTCTGGAGGCTCGCCAAGGTGGCCTTGATTCCGATTCTCAGGCCCGCCTGGCCACCAACCCCCTGCGCATTCTTGATTCCAAGAACGCCGCCACCCAGGCGCTGCTGGCGGATGCCCCCACCCTGGAGGGGGCCCTGGCGCCGGAAAGCCGCGAGCGTTTCGAGCGGGTGAAGGAGTCGCTGGGCGCTCTGGGGATCCCCTTCCAGCTCAACCCGCGTCTGGTGCGCGGCCTCGACTACTACAGCCACACAGCCTTTGAGATCACCAGTGATCAGCTCGGGGCCCAGGCCACCGTCTGCGGCGGCGGCCGCTACGACGGCCTGATCGAGCAACTCGGGGGCGCGCCAACGGCGGCGATCGGCTGGGCGTTGGGGATGGAACGGCTGCTGGTGTTGCTGTCCCAGGCCGATTCCGCTGCCGTGCCGCTCTTGCCACCGGCCCCCGATCTTTATCTGGTCAGCCGGGGGGAGCGGGCCGAGCCCCTGGCCCTGGTGCTGGCCCGGGGGTTGCGCCAACGGGGGCTGGCGGTGGAGCTGGATCTGAGTGCCTCGCCCTTCGCCAAGCAGTTCAAGCGCGCCTACCGCAGCGGAGCCCGCTGGGCGGCGGTGATCGGCGAGGGGGAGGCGGAAACGGGTGAGTTGTTGCTCAAGCCCCTGCGGGAGGGATCCGGCGATCCAGCCCAGGAGCTTCGTCTGCCCCTGGCCGATCTGGCTGGGCTGCAGGCGCGGCTGTCTGGGTTGCCTGGGGTGATGACCTGCGATGGCGCCCTGTCCTGATCATTGCTCTGTAAGTGGGTCTGGTGCGTTGGCCCCTGCACGCCCTGGCGCCGATGGATCCGAGCGCGCCCCAGTTGGTCTTTGCCGCGCGGTCGGGAGGCGTCATGGCTTGGGAGAACTGCGCATGAACGCTGGCACCCACACCTGATGGCTTCTCAGTTCGGTGGTGGTCTTTGGTTGTGGCCTTTGAAGCGCGCTTCTTGGTCGGGGAGGTGGCCGCCTTGGGGCACGGTTGTCCCAGTCTGTCCTTGGTTGTGGGGCCGGTACCACCGGGTGAAAACCTGCTTGCGCCATGGCCCTCCAGCGTGACCTTGATCGGCGCGGGATTGGTGCTGATCGCGCGTCTTCCCTGGAACGGGTTCGACTCACGGGCCCCCTTCACCGACGGCGTGCCGGTGGAGGGGGCTGGCCGCCTACAGAGCCAGAGCCTCTGGCAACCAGCGGTCGCCCGGGGGAGCAACCGCGACGATTCGGCGCCCGCATAGCCTGGGATCGGTGGCTCCTGATGGCCTTCTCCGCCATGGCCCTGGTTGTGGAGCCGATCCTGCGGCCCGCTCTGGCTCAGAGGTTCTGGCCCGATTGGCTGAGTCCATGGGCGCAGTGGGTGAATCCTGCTGTCAACCTGAACCGCCGATCACCTGCCTGGGCCACAACGATGGGAAGCTGAGGTCATGCGCGTGCTGATTTACACCTCAAGCTCAGGAACAGCCCATGACGCCGCCGCCGAAGCGATCGCCGAGTGGCTCAAGAACTTGGCTCCCAAGGTCGAGGTGACGATCGATTCGGTGCTGGAGAACGCCAGCATGGTGGGCCGCGCCGGGACCGATCTCTATAACTGGATCCAGCGGCGAGCGCCGTGGTTGCATCAGATTTACTGGCGGCTTCTGGAGTTTGAAGATCATGCCAAGCCTGGCACGGTTATATGGGGCCACAGCTATCTGGTGCGCACCCTGAGCAGCCTGCGGCCCGATCTGTTGATTTCTACTCATCCCCATAGCAATCGTGGCCACTTTGATTTGGCTAAACGAGTGGTTGGACCCCAGTTGCGTTGCGTTACGTGCTGCACGGAACTGGATGGGGGCTTCGGATTCACCCACAATTGGGTGAGCCCCAAGGCCGACAATTTCTGGGCGATCACCGAGGAGGTGGCGCAGGAAGTGCGGAGCCGGGGTTATCCGTCCGAGCGTATTACCGTGCTCGGACCTCTGCTCCACCCGCCCTTCCATGACGCCCAACAGCTGACGGGCCAACAGCCGTCCAGCGAACCGTCATCAGCTGGTCAATCGGCTGATCAAAGAGTCACTCACGCTCTTGAGACCGATCCGACAGTGCTGCCCCTTCTGGTGCTTGGCAGCGGCTCCAACGGGGCCAACAACCACGAGGCGCTGTTGAATGCTCTGCTTCCGTTCGCTGGTCGGCTGCGGGTGGTGGCCCTCTGCGGCAAGCGTGCTGGGGTGGTTGAGCAGCTCGACGACTGGGCCCGTGCCCACCCGGGGCTGACCGTGCGGGCGCTTGGATTTCAGGATCCAGCGGAGATGGTGGAGCTCTACCGCGGAGCCTGGGCGATGGTGGCTAGGCCGGGCGCGCGCACGGCCACCGAAGCTCTCGCCCTGGGCTGTCCGCTGATCTTCAATCGCCATGGTGTCCTTATGCCGCAGGAACTGTTGGCCCTCCGCTATTTCCAAGCACGTGATCTTGAACGTTCGATTCGCAAGCCCAGCGATCTGGCAGACCATGTTCGGCGCCTGCTCGATGAGCCACATGCTTATCAAGCCTGGCGGGAGCACTATCTCCAGGCCCGTCTGAGCGCCAATCCAGTGGCTGTGGTGCGCTTCCTCCTCTCCCACGCTTCGACGCAGGCCTGAGTCAGGCCGTAGGAACCCCAGCAAGCTCCAGTGGCCTTCCCCCGCGACCCGCTCATGATCGTGACCATGGGCAGTCGCCTTCCTGGCGATGTGAACAGCTTCGCAATGATGTGGATCTGCTGCGGTGGGGGGTCTGCCTACAGGACTTGAGATGGCGGGACATGGAGTCTTTCAGCTGCGTTCCATCAGGTTGCGCAGGATGTCCATGGATTGTTTGAGGTTGGTTTCACTGAGTTCAAAATAGAGCGGACGCAACACAGCAGGGAGATCAGGATCGACCTTGATCTGGTGCTTCACCAGCACGCCCCCGTTCACCGGAGTGAGGGTCCAGCTGCCCTCCAAGCTGCGGATGCGATCACCGCTGATCAGTCGATAACTCATCTGACGGGGAGGGGATTCCGTGATCGCCAGCCGGGCCTTGATGCGCAGCCCGAAGGTGTAGGGGGCCTGATAGGTCTGGGCGATTTCGAGCTTGTTGCCCTGGCGGCCGATCAGCTTGGCCTGCTTGATGTCCGGCATGGAGGTGGCGGTGGCCTCATAGTTGGTGAGGACCTTCCAGGCTTTCTCAGGCGTGGTGGCCACGATGATCGAGGCGATGTAAGCACCTTGACTGCCCTTCAGCAGCGGCTGGGCCTTGGGCGAGCCGCTCGCACTGGGGGCGATCAGGGTGATGGCCGCTAAGCTCGTGGCAAGCCAAGAGCTGGATCGTGGGAGCATGGTTTTCAGAGGGAAAAAATGATAGATGCGGTCGGACACTCTGTTGGACGTAGAGTTTACTATGTCAGTGGCTTTGATCCACGTGGAGCCTCTTACTATCATGGCTTGTTTTCCCAGCAGCTGAAGCGATTTGCCGATCACACGGGTCGAAGCCTGTCTGTGGGCCCTCGCCGTAAGGAGAAACAATTTTTTTTGAGTCGTTGGCACGTGAAGGAACAGGGCGCTGCTATCGGGTCAGCTTGTGATGTCGATTACTGCTTCCTTCACTGGGATGACATCGTCCGTCAGAATTGGGAACGCCATCCCATTCGCCTGCTTGGAGCGGGTCTAGTTATGTATGGAGAGCATTTAATGCATGGAGTGATTTGGCGAATTGCTCATATGTCACTACCAACAATGATAATCGTTATTTCTCCCATGATCTTCACTATTCTTTCGGTTCTCTTTGCTGGTTTGGTTGCATGGTTAGCTTTTTGGATGGCAGGACTTTTCCATTTCCTGACACCCATTAACCTTGCGTTAGCTTCAACAATCTTCCTGGGGATGATGGTGTTTGCTTGGAGGCTGGCCGATCAAATCGGAGTTATATGGTTATTTCGATCACTTTCTTTTGCCCATCGACTTGCTTCTGAGAATGAATCTGATCTAAGGGTGCGGCTGCGAAGCCATGCCCAAGCAATCATACGCTTGGAGGCCCACAATCCAGCGAATGAAATACTACTTGTGGGTCACAGCAATGGCTCTTTTGTGATGGCCATGTTGGCTGCAGAACTTCGTCGCCAGCGTGCGTTTGGTGCGATTGCTTCCCGGTTGAGCATTCTCAGCCTTGGCCAGAGTCTCAGCTTGCTGGCCATTCAACCAAGGGCCCTATCCTTTCGTCGGGATCTCGAGGAACTTGCCAGGGGCCTTCCGCTTCCTTGGAGGGATATCAGCTCGATCGATGACTTCATGTCCTTCCGTGGGGTGAATCCCTATCTCAGCTGTGGTCTCTCGGCCCCCTATCCCCCTTATCCGGTTGTCGAGCTGATTTCTCTCGCCCAACGCCAGGGCCTCACCTCCCTCTGGCAGGTGATCAAAGGTCAGCTGGGACTTCATTTCGAGTACCTCGCCACCGCACCCCCGGAATGCCGCGGGGGCTTCGACTATCTGGAGCTGGTGCTGGAACCCGTGTTGACGCCGGAGCTGACGCGTCCTCAGCCACCCTGATGCCTTGCCCCTTTGGTTTCGAGCCGGTCCATCCCCGCCCTGACCCCAAAACACGGAACTACGTGCTCCGGCTGATTCGCGGCCTGCATTCCTGGTTGGCCCTGCTGAACGTCTGGGATTTCCAGATTCCGATCGGCGGGATCCGTTTCTTCGGATTCAATCTGTTCCTGGTTAACCAGCCCGCAGCGGTACGGCAGCTGATGGTTGAGCAGATGGAGCAATTCCCGAAGCACCCTTTCACACTTTGGGTGCTCCAGCCCCTGATCGGCCGTGCGATCTTCTCGGTCAACGGCACGGAGTGGGAGCGGCAACGACGTCTGGTGGATCAGGCCTTTCAGGTGGCCCAGCTGCAGCGGGTGTTCCCCCAGATGGAGGGGGCCACCAACGATCTGATCGCCAGGCTCGCCCCCCTGGCCGATGGCCGCTCCGTGGCGATCGATGCCGAAATGACCCTGGTGGCGGCCGATGTGATCGTGCGAACGATCCTGTCGCGGCCCTTGGCAGGCCCTGATGCAGCCATGATCTTCGAAGACTTCGCCCGCTACCAGCGCCGGGCGGGCCAGGCGGTGATGTTGCGCCTGCTGCGGCTGCCCGAGGCCCTTTTGAACCGTTACCTGGGCACCCATGCCCGGCGGATCCGGGCCTGGATTCGCTCGGCGATCGAGGAGCGCCTGACCGTCTGCGCCAGTGGCATGGCAACGGGCAGCCAGGATCTGCTTCAGGCGCTGCTGGAGGCCCACGATCCACTCACCGGCACGTCCTTCAGCCTGGAGGAGCTGGTCGATCAGGTCTGTTTCCTGTTCCTGGCGGGCCATGAAACCTCGGCCAGCGCCCTTGGCATGGCGGTGTATCTGCTCGCCCAGGTCCCTGATGCCCAAGTGCGCCTGCGGGAGGAGGTGACGGAAGCCCTTGCGGGCCAGGACGGACCTTTGAGTTGCGAGACCCTGCGTCAGTTGCCCTACGGAGTGGCCCTCTTCAACGAAACCCTGCGGCTCTATCCGCCGGTGAGCTTTTTCATGCGCGAAGCCCTCCAGCCCATCACCCTGCTGGAGCAGCGCTGCCCGGTGGGCTCCCTGCTCACCATCTCCCCCTGGGTGATCCAGCGGCACGAGCAGCACTGGAGCGACCCCCACTGTTTCCGCCCCGAGCGATTTTTAGTGGACCAGGCCAGCGCTGAGGAGCGCCGCCTGGCCAAGGAGGCGTTCCTGCCGTTCGGCCTGGGGCCGCGCAAGTGCCCCGGCGCCGCCTTCGCATTGCAGGAGGCGCTGCTGGTGCTGGCCGAACTGGTACGTCGCTACGAGATCCTGCCGGATCCCGACCACAGCCCCGATTTGGTGGCGAGGCTGACCTTACGCTCGCTGAATGGTGTCAGGGTGATGCTGCGGCCGCTGTGATCGTGCCACTTGATGCTTCGTGGCTACCTGCCGGCTGTGGCGCAGGCCTGGACGAACGGCCCTTCAAAACCCTCGTCGATCTGCTTCGGTACAGGGCTCGCTACCAACAAGAGTTCGTTGCTTACGTCTTCCTGAGTGATGGAGAGCGGGAGGCGGAGGAGATCACCTACCTTCAGCTCGACCAACAGGCCAGACGACTCGGAGCCTGGCTGCAGCTCTGCGAACCCCATTCAGAAGCGGTTGGCCTGCTTTACCAACCAGGTCTGCGCTTCATTGAGGTTTTTTTCGGCTGCCTGTATGCAGGGCTCGCGGCCATTTCGGTTCAGACGCCACCAGGTCTGAAGCGGCTTGAAAGCCTGGCGGCCATTCTCAGCGATGCCGGCACCGGTTTGGTCTTGACGAGTTCCGACATTCTGAAGAGGCTGAACAGAGATGATTCCAAGCGTGATTGGGTTGAGGCATTCCTCTGGCTGGCAACCAATCTCATCAACGTTGAGGAGGATCCAGGCTGGGCATCATCGAGATTGCTCTGTTGATTTTACAGCTTTTTATTAATACACCTCTGGCACCTACCTCATCGGGCCTGTCGCCTGGTGGACCGATATCGAACCACCCACCACCAACCGTCTTTGCGGTGGTAGACATCAAGGATCTCCAATACTCTCAGCGGATTCTGGAGCTTGTAGGGTGCATCTGCGTTACGGCCGGAGGCCAACGCTGTCCGCATCAAGCGCCTTGGCTTCGATTCTGCCTGCGTCTTCCCCTGGATGGCTGGAGCTTGAACCCCAGCCGATGCCTTGGCTCTGGCGCGAGGAGGAACCGCAGCTTTCCAGTCAACATCTTCACACTGAAGGTGATCACATCACCCCCCACGCTGGGTCCGCTGGGGCTCGAAAAATCTCCAGAAAAGGATGTCAGACCAAGGCAGCGGCGCCGCTGTAGCCTTTCGGCAACTGGAGATCGTGAAGGACGATTGTCGAGAGAGAGGCCGGCTGTGGCGCTAGGGAAGTCGCAAAGCCAGTTCCGCGCGCCTTCAGCTCCGCCTCGAGCCGACACCAGTGCCGCAGAAAGGCCGGCAGCCTGGCAGCTGGAGGCAGTGCCTCAATCTCCTGGCAGAGCTCCGGTGCCAGGCAACGTCTAGCGATCCTCTGCCATGGCAGGCCAGGGCGGTGCCACTCCACGTCAACTCCCACCGCGCGCGTGGCATGGACACCCAGCAGCACCAGATCGCCTGAGTGGGCGACATTGAACTCAGGCGGTCTGAAGGGCATCTGTGCTGTGGCGCCAGCCGCCAGCTGCGGCTTGCCATTCGGGCCGGCCACCAGCTCAATTGCTTGCGGCGGCACGCCACAGAACGCGCCAAGCAGCTGCCGCAGGCCAGCACGACCGAGCAGGAATCGATCACGATCATCGGCCCGCCGCAACCTCTCCAGTCGGGCACGCTCCTCAGGCTCTAAAAGACCCAGCAGCGTTGGACGTTGCTCGGCCAGACCATCCTGGCGACGATCGATCAGCCAGAGCGCTGGAGCTGCCTCTGGCGAAGGATCCAGCTCACCCCAGGACTGTTCCGGCCGCCAGGTTTTGGCTTGAAGGACCACGCTTGCAGACACCCCGAGACAATCCCATTCTCCTCATCTCCGCTCAGGTCTTTCGCTCTCATCAACGAGGAGGCTTGCGTCAGCGTCAACACCCAGACCACGGTTCACCGACGGACGCCGACGTACTCAACGCAGCCCTACCGGCAGAAGCACGATCGCTGCACAGAGGCCTGACGACTACACGGGCTTTCGACGCACCCCCTCGCTCCCCTGATGCACCGCGGCAGCGTCGCTCCGTAGCTCCTCAATCCGCTCGGCATCGTGGGGTGAGGTGCTTCTGTCGGCCCAGTCGATTCAACCGTTCAGGCTACGAATTGAAGAAGTCGAGTGGAAGTTTGCAAGCTCGGTCATACTTCAAATTGTGGTGGCTTGAGATTCAATGGCAAGCAGTGCCTCCCCGATGGGTCAGCAGCACCGTGCCGATTGGGCCCGTTCGATGCGGGATCCCGAGGCCTTTGCCAGCGAACAGGCCGCCCTGGGCCATGTCTGGACGCTGCTCGGCCTCAGCACCGACATCCCCAACGACAACGACTGGATCCGCTGCACCCTGGGTGGACTCTCGGTGTTTGTTCAACGGTTCGGGGCATCGATTAAGGGCTTCGAGAATGTCTGTCGCCATCGCTTTTATCCGATTCGCACGGCAGCGAAGGGGTCAGGTGTGATCCGTTGTGCGTTCCACCATTGGGTCTACAACCAAGATGGGAAGGCAGTGGGCATCCCCCAGTGCAAGAAACTGTTTGGTGTTTCTCCAAAGGAACTGGGAGCACGCCTTCGTGAGGTGGAGATCGCCACATGCGGCGTGCTGATGTTCGGTCGCTTTCCGCGTCAGCGATTGACTGGATCGGAGCCAGCCACCAACGCAGACCTCTCATCATCAGGCCAGGACGAAAGTCTTGAGGAGTATCTAGGCCAAGCTTGGCCAATTCTGCAGGCATTCTGTCGACCTGGCATTCGTGCGGCCTTCACCTCCAGTGATGTCAAGGCGAATTGGAAACTTCTTTATGAAATCACGCTTGAGGAGTACCACGCTGTCGCGGTCCATCCCACCAGCTTCGGGAAGGATGGATATCTTGATCCCGATGAGGCCTATTACCCTAGATTTAAGCCACACAGTGGATTTTTTCATAAAGGAAGAGATGGCGATCTTTCGGCCATGGGCAGGAGCTGTGGGACCGGAGGCTACCGCCCCGATGGCTATAAAGTGCTAAATATCTTTCCCAATTTTTTGGTTAATCATTATCGAGTTATTCATACTTGGTATATATCAATTACCCAATACATCCCCATAGCTGTTGATCAAACGATCGTTCGGAGTTGGTATTATCAGGCGCCTTTTGCCAGCTCAAATGCTTCATGGCCTCGCCTTCTGTTCTGGAAATGGACCGACCTCTGGCTGACGTTCTTTGTTGGTATTTACTTGAAGCGGATTACCAATGAGGATCACGTCATCTGCGAGGCCATGCACACCACTGCAGGCTCAATCATGGAAGCGCCCTTGCTCGGGCTTGAGGAGCAGCGGATCGCCTGGTTCAGAGAGGCCTACTGGGAGGCTCTGGCCCGGGTGAACGGGCCGGCCACACCTGTCCCTTCTGGGTCACCGGGCCCGGGACTTCAATCCGAGAGCGACTCCTAGGATCCGGCCCCCCTCTCCATGCAAGGCATCCGCTTGCCGAAAGCCTTCACCGTTCTGTGGGCCGGTCAACTGGTTTCCAACTTCGGAACCCAGACCAGTTTGTATGCGCTCGGACTCTGGTTGTTCCAACGGGATGGCCAGCTCTCGAGTTTCACGACGGTGGCGATCGTGATCCTGCTGGCCAAGCTGCTGGCGTTGCCGTTACTGGGCAGAAGGATGGCCGGTTGGCCCCGGCGCCGCGTGATGCTCTATGCCAACGGCCTCGGTGGAATCGTCACCCTGGTCCTTGCCATGGCGCTTTACCGTCAGGCCGCTCCCTTGCCAGTCATCCTGGCTCTGCTCTCCCTGTCTGCCGTGGCGGAAGCCACGCTGGTGCTTTGTTTCGCGAGCCTCATCCCGCAGATGGTTCCGATCGAGCAGCTGGGCAAGGCCAACGGCCTGTTCGCCAGCGCTGACGGACTGGTGATGGCCACGGCCCCCTTGCTGGGGGCTGTTCTCGTCGGGATGGGCGGTTTGGTCGGGGCGCTCGCCCTCGACGGCGGCACCTGCCTGCTGGCGCTGGCCTGTGTGGGCCTGGTCCGATGGCCGAGGGCCGCTCTGGCCCCCCTGCAGCCGCGCCAGGCCTGGGTGCCTGGTCTGCGGGCTGGAGTGTCGGAGCTGTGGACGGGCTCCCTGACCCGACCGTTGCTGCTGCTGGGCACCACCGTGTCCTTCGCATTGGCGTCCTGTGAAATCCTTTTTCCTGCCTGGGTGCTCACGGCCAGCGGCGCAACCCGTCTCGGGGTCGCCCTGGTGGTTGGAGCAGGGGGGTTTGGGCTGGGCGCGATCAGTTGGCGCTGGGTTCAGCGTCGGCACTGGGCGGCGGCGCTTCTTTCCTCCCTGGCCTTTCAGAGCGTGATTCTGATCGGGGCTGGTCTGGTGGTGTTCCAGGGGCTGCCCGTGATCTGGTTCTTTGGTCTTGCCGTGTTCTCAGCGGGCGTCCCGATCAGCGGTGCGGCCCTTCAGTGCCTCTGGCAAGCGGTGATTCCCGTGGAGCAGCAGCCGCGCCTGTTTGCGGCGCGTTACGCGATGGAGTGGGGTGCGCGACTGGCGGCGTTTTCCAGCAGTGCCCTGCTCATTGATCGTGTTCTTCAGCCAGCGATGACCTGGACCTTCTGGCCCCGCTGGATCCGGGAGACGATGGGTTCCTCCGCCGGCAGACCGATGGCGATCGGTCTCTGGGCCGTCGGCTGGTTGCTGCTGATGGTTCTTATCTGGCAGTCGGAGGAAATCAAGCGACAGGGACGCCTTGCGGCAACGCTTTTCTGATGCGCGTTCTGATCTTCATATCCAGGGCAGGTTCATCTCGTTTGCGACGCGGCGCTTGACCTGACTGGTCAAGCGCCTTGAAGGCACACACCTGGATGCGTAAAATTGAATGCTTTCATTCTATTCGCGAAACTGGGAGGATGAGACTTTAGGCACGTCTTGTGGCACCCTAATGGTTCGTGGTCTTATGGTACAGACGTTGGGCTGATGTCGACCGGTTCTGAATGATCTCGATCGGTTCCTCCGCGAGCCAAGGTCATTTCATTCCGGCCAAGTGTCTCGCCAAGCCACATCTGAGTTGCATCATCTTCAGCATGAATGGGTCAACATCAAGCGATGGTGGCTTCGGCAACACCTGTCATCGGTTGACCAGACAGAGTCGCCGACCGCTGCTGGGCCATTGATGAGCCCGTGTCCGCCGGGGTGAGGCGGCGACTGTTCGCTCCCAGCGCCTTGCAGCCTCGAGAATCCTGATCTGGGGCCTTCCAGGCAGGAGTCCTGGCCCACTCACCCTCCCTGGTCTGTCGCTCCTGGTTCGGCGAGCGGCGCCTACGGAGCCGACCACCATCTGGACCTGCTGGAGCCTCCGCTCCCCTTGGGAGGTCAATGGCAGCTGGCGGGCCTGTGTGGACGACCAAAGCAGCGCAGGGAAGCGCTGGCGGGGTGGGGCGCATGTCAGCCCACCCCCGGCGCTGGGGAACCGAGCCCTGGATTGTCAGGGGTCTTAGACGATGGCGGACCTGCACCAACAGGGCCGAATCCGGCAGTCGTTTCGAAGGACTGACTGGCCGATCCTTCCCGCCATCAGCGCTTGCGGCTTCGCCGTCGGCGGTGCCTGCTTCAGGCCGATCCTGAGAGGGTCATGAAATACTGGCCCGATGGTCAAGGGTCTTTCAGCGCTTCAGTTGGCATTACTGGCCCAGAGGGCCCATGACCAGCGTCAACTGCTCCAGGCCGAGCCCATCGCCGTTGTTGGTGTGGGCTGCCGTTTCCCAGGGGGGGAAGGCAAGCCGAACCTCGAGACTCCCGAGGCCTTCTGGCAGTTCCTGTGCGAAGGGGGCGATGGTCTGAGTGAGGTGCCCGCCAGCCGATGGCCGATCGAAGATTTTTTCGATGCCAGCCCTGGCCGGCCAGGAAAGATGCACTTCCGCCGGGGCGGTTTCCTGGCCGATATCGATCAGTTCGATCCAGCAAGTTTCGGCGTCTCCCCCCGGGAGGCCCAGGCCATGGATCCCCAGCACCGGCTCATCCTCGAAGTGGCCCAGGAGGCCCTGGAATCGGCTGCCATCGCGACCGATCGGTTGAAGGGCACGGCCGCGGGGGTGTTCATGGGCATCTGCACGAGTGATTACTCCTGGCGCCAGTTGCGCAGCGAAGTCGGTGACGAGCGTTTCGATCTCTATTTCGCCTCCGGCTCCAGCCTGAGCATGGCGCCGGGGCGACTCTCCTATCTGTTGGGCTTGACCGGGCCCTCCCTGGCGGTGGACACCGCCTGCTCCTCCTCGCTGGTGACGGTGGACCTGGCCTGCCGCTCTCTGCGGGATCGCGGCTCCGACCTGGCCCTCGCCGGCGGCGTCAGCCTGATCCTCTCGCCGGTGAACAGCCTCTGTCTGGCCAAGAGCGGAATGATGGCCGCCGATGGCCGCTGTAAATCCTTCGATGCGGCCGCCGATGGCTATGTGCGCAGCGAGGGCTGTGGGGTGGTGGTGCTGAAGCGGCTGGCCGATGCGATGGCGGCCGGTGATCCGATCTGGGCCGTGCTGCGCGGCAGTGGTGTGAACCAGGACGGGGCCACGGCAGGGCTCACCGTTCCCAATGGCGAGGCCCAGGCTTCCTTGATGCGTCAGACCCTGGCCCTGGCCCAGCTGGAGGGGGATCAGATCGATGTGCTGGAGGCTCACGGCACCGGCACCGCCCTGGGGGACCCGATCGAGCTCAAGGCCCTTGCCCCGATCTATGCCACAGCCGGCCGCGACGCGCCCCTGTTGCTGGGTTCGGTGAAGACCAACATCGGCCACCTGGAGGGGGCCTCCGGAATCGCCGGCCTGATCAAGGGCATCCTGATGGTCCAGAAGGGACTGGTGCCGCCGCACCTGCACCTGCGCCAACCCACCCCCCTGATGGACTGGGATCACTGGGCGCTTCGGCTTCCCGAGGTGTTGGAACCCTGGCCCCGCCAGGTTGGCCCCAGGCGGGCGGCGGTGAGTTCCTTCGGCTGGAGCGGCACCAACGCCCATGTGATTCTCGAGCAGGCCCCGGCTGAGTCGATCCTCGAGCCAACCGACTCCCCGTCGGGTGACGACTGGTTGCTGCTCTCGGCCTCCACGGAGGCCAGTCTTCACAAGCTGGTGGAGCGTTTTGCCTCCTGGTTGCCCGGAGTCCCCCAATCGAGCTGGCAGGCCGTCTGTGCCACCAGTCGTGAGGGCCGGCGCAGCCTGCGCTGGCGCCTGGCCTTGCGCTCGGCAGCACCGATCGCCGCCGCTGCCGCCCTGGGCCAGTGGCTGGAGGCGGCAGAGTCGCCAGGGGTGCTTTGGTGTGAAGCTCCATCCTCCCCTCCGCGCCTGGCCTGGGACCTTCTCGGCCCAGCGTCGCCAGGGGCCAGTGGCTGGGTGGTGGACTGGCAGAGACTCGGCCTGGAACCCGGCGCCGTCGTTTATGGGACCGATTCGGTCGACCTGGCCAACACGATGGCGGCGTTCCCGTCACGGCCTCGTCTGGTCGAAGCCTCAGCAGCCAGCGAGGAACTCACGCTCCATGGGTATGGCTTGCGGCTTCCACTGGAGGCTCCGGGAATCAACCGAGCCGTTGAACTCTGGCTGGCCGGCTGCCAGCTTGATTGGCGTCCGCTCTCCCCGCCGAAACTCTGGCCCCGTCAGGTGCTCCCCACCGTTCCGTTCGAGCGCGGAACGTTCTGGATCGAGGAGCATGATCGGATCCATTCCAGAGCGGCTTTTCACCTCGACCATTGGCGTTGCTGGACACGGCTGGAGGCGCTGGAACCAGCTTCCAATCCTGGCTCCGCCCATCCTGGCTCCGTTCCCCTGGCCTTGCTCGGTGGAACCGCTGCCAACGGCTCAAAACTGGCGGAGCGGATCGGTGCAGGGGCCCACTGGTGTGCGGACCTCGACGACCTCGAACTCTGGCTCGATGGACCGCTGGCGAATCAGGAGGCTGAAAGCCGGCCTTCGGTCGTGTTGCTCGCGGCTCTCGAGCCTCCTGCGGCCGAAGCCCTGGCCGGGCAACCGTTCTGGCAGGAGTGGCTGCCCCTGCTCCAGGGCCTGCTGGAGCGGAGTGGCCGCCTCGATGCCGTGCACTGGGCCCTGAGCGGTCTGGACCAGGCCGGTGGCGAGGCCCTGGCGGCCCTGGCCCGCTGCTGGATCCGGGAAGCCGGGCCCCAGGGTGGTGGGCTGTTGTGGTGTGATCCCGCCGGCGTTGATCTGCCAGATCTGCTCTTGCCGGCGCGCCCCCCGGTCACGCTCGAAGAACGGCGGCTTCACGCTGGCGAGGTCGAACGGGTGTCGCTGGATCCGGCGCCACCAGAGTTGTTTATTGCCCCTGGCCCGGCGTTTCGTGCCGCGGCCACGGTGCTGATCAGCGGGGGGTTGGGGGCCCTTGGCCTGGCCACGGCCCGCTGGCTGGTGGGCGCCGGCAGCCGCCATCTGGTGCTGCTGGCGCGGCGGCCTGCCAATCCCGCCCAGCTTGGCGTGATCGCCGAGCTCGAAGCTCTCGGTGCCACTGTGATCGTGGAGAACGCTGATGTGGCCGATGGCGCTGCCCTCGAAGCCGTCTTCGCCCGCATCGCCGCCAGCGGTTTGCCCCTGCAAGGGATCATCCACGCCGCCGGGGTCCTCGATGACGGCCTCCTGATCAACCAGACTCCCGAGCGGTGCGCCGCGGTTGCCGCCGCCAAGGTGTTGGGTGCCCAGCACCTCGACCGTTTGAGTCGTGGTCTGCCGCTCGATTTTTTCCTTTGCTATTCCTCCGTGGCCGGCCTGCTGGGGTCACCTGGCCAGGCCGCCTACGGCACCGCCAATGGAGCCCTCGATGGTCTGATGGCCGAGCGCCGAGCCCAGGGCTGGCCGGCCATGAGCATCAACTGGGGCCCCTGGGCTGGGGAGGGGATGGCGGCGGGGACGGCCGATTTCCTGCGCAAGATCAAGCCTGATCAGGCCCTGGCCAGCCTGGAACGCTGGTTGGGTAGCGCTGGGGCCCGGGCTGTGGTCGTGGAGCTCGAAGAGCAGGCCCATGATCGCTTCGTGCCCCGATTCAAGGCCCTGACCCAGGAGCTCCTGGCGATCCGGGAGCGGGAAGGGAACATGGCCTGGGCTTCGGCCAAGGCCGCCATGCTGAGGTGTCTGGCGGATGTGCTGGCCGAGCTGGGAGGTTATGACCAGGCCGATCTTCAGGCCAGCACCGACCTCCAGGTGCTTGGCATGGATTCGATGATGGCTGTGGAGCTGGCCACGGCGGTCCAGGCTGGGCTGGGGGTGAGCCTGGGGCTCGGGGCCATGGCGGGGGATCCCACCCTGGGGAGCCTGGCCAGCCATCTGCTCGTGCTGCTCGGAGTCGAAAACCCCTCATCGAGCGCCGACGAGGGGGAAACGGATTTGGCCGTGGAAGCGGTGTTGCCGGAGGATTGGCAGGTGCCCTTCACTCCTGGCCTGCCCCCTTCGGATGGGCCAGGGCGCGCGGTGCTGTTGACCGGCGCCACAGGCTTCCTAGGCGCCCATCTGCTGGCCGACCAGCTGGAGCGCTGGCCCGATCTCAGCCTCCATTGCCTGGCCCGCGCCGAGTCCGACCTGGGGGCCTGGGAGCGGGTGCAGGCCAACCTGCGCCGCTACGGACTCTGGCGGGAGGTCTACGGCGAGCGGATCGTCGGGGTGGCGGGCGACCTCGCCAGGCCCTGTTTCGGCCTCGATGCCGCCCGTTACAGCGCCCTGGCGGACGGCCTTGACGGCATCCTCCACAACGGCGCCCAGCTCAGCTACACCCTCCCCTACAGCCAGCTCCGCGCCGCCAACGTGGGGGGAACCCTGGAGGTGCTGCGGCTGGCGGTGGCGGGCCCCCGGCCGTTGCCCGTCCAGTTCATTTCCAGCACCTCAGTGGCCGAGGCGGCCGCCTACCGCGGTCGGGACTTCCTCGAGTCCGATGACCTCTCGGAATGGCGGGGGATTGTTCTCGGCTACTCCCAGACCAAGTGGGTGAGTGAGCGCCTGATGCTGGCCGCCGCCGCCCGGGGCCTGCCGGTGACGGTGTACAGGCCACCCCTGATCGGCGGCCACTCCCGCACCGGCGCTTGGAACGCCGACGACTACATCCACCGCCTGGTGCGGGGCGGTCTCGAGCTGGGCCAGACCCTCGACGTGATGACGGAGCTGGATCTGGTGCCCGTGGATTACGTCAGTGACGCCGTCGGCGCCCTGGCCTGGAAGGGGGAGCATGCCGGCCAGGTGTTCCACCTCAACCATCCCCAGCCGGTGCTCTGGAGCGACCTACTGGCGGGATTCAGCGATCAGAGCCCCCGGCCGGTTCCGCTTGAAGATTGGCTACGGGCGTTGTCGGAGCAGCCCAGCAATCCCCTTTACCCCCTCCTCCCCTTCTTCTCCCAGCGCTGGGGGAGTGAACAACTCACCTATTCCCAGTTGATGACACCCGGTCTGCGTTCCAGGCCCAGTTGCCACCAAACCGAGGTGGTCCTGCGAGCGCTCGGGGTGGTGTGTCCCAGCCGCGAGGAGCTGATCGAACGCTATTCCGGCCTGTTCCTGCGGGAATTGTCTGGCCGCCCTAGATGGAAATCTTGAGCCGCTTTAAGCCCCCAGCCCAGGTTCCGCCGGAGCCTATTGCGATCGTGGGCATCGGCTGCCGCCTGCCGGGAGGGGTGGATTCACCCACGGATTTCTGGGACTTGCTGAGCGAAGGGCGGGATGCGATCACCGAGGTGCCACCGGAGCGCTGGGATCTGGCGCTCCATTTCGATCCCGATCCCCAACGGCCCCTGCATCAGCACGTGCGGCATGGGGGCTTCATCGAGGGCATCGACCAGTTCGACGCGGCTTTCTTCGGCATCTCGCCCCGGGAGGCGATCTGCATGGATCCGCAACAGCGGCTGTTGCTGGAGGTGGCCTGGCTGGCCCTCGAAGACGGGGGGCAGCCCCTGGAGTCGGTTCGCGGTCAGGCGGTGGGGGTGTTCGTAGGGATTTCCACTTCGGATTACAGGGAGCTGATGTGGGTTTCTAAAGAGGGCTTTGCCATTCCCGACAACGAGCCCTTCCTTTTGTCTGGGAACACGGGCTCGATCGCGGCCAACCGGCTCTCCTATTTCTTCGATTTCAAAGGTCCGAGCTTTACGGTCGATACGGCCTGCTCCTCCTCCCTGGTGGCGGTGCACCTGGCCTGCGAGAGCCTCTGGCGGGGCGAGTCGGTGGCGGCCCTGGCGGGGGGCGTCCAGGCCCTGATCAGCCCTGGTATCCACAGTGGTTTCTGCAAAGCCGGCCTGCTGTCTCCCGAGGGTCGTTGCAAGAGTTTTGATGCCAGCGCCGATGGCTATGTGCGCTCCGAAGGGGCCGGAGCGGTGCTGCTTAAGCCCCTTTCGGTGGCACGGGCCAACGGTGATCCGATCTACGCCCTGATCCACGGCACGGCGATCAATTCCGACGGCCGCAGCAATGGCATGGTGGCCCCCAACCTACGCGCCCAGGTAGCTTGTGTGCGCCAGGCCTTCCAGCGGGCCGGCATCGATCCGGCCGCCACCCAGTACGTCGAAGCCCATGGCACGGGCACACGCCAGGGCGATCCTGTGGAGTTGCGCGCGCTTGGCACGGTGCTTGGGGAAGGCCGGCCCCCTGGACAACCCTGTCGGGTGGGCTCGGTGAAGAGCAACCTGGGCCACGGCGAAACTGCTGCCGGCATCACCGGCTTGATCAAGGCGGCCCTCTGTGTCCACCACCGGCAGCTCCCCCCCAGCCTGCATTGCCGGACCCCCAATCCCGCGGTTGATTTCAGCGGGCTGAAGCTCAGGGTCCAGACCTCACTGGAGCCCTTTCCGCAAGCGGATCGGGAGGCCGTGGTGGGGGTCAGTTCCTTTGGATTCGGCGGCACCAATGCCCATGTCGTGCTGGGCGAGCGGCCCGATCCAGCGCCGGCGGCGGCTGCGCAGCCCCAGGCGCTGAAGCCACTGCCGCTTCAACTGCTCAGCCTCTCGGCCCACTCCGATGCGGCCTTACGGCAGAAAGCGAGCGACCTGGCCGGCCTGCTGCGAGAGCAGCCTGAGCTCTCTTTGATTGATCTCTGTGCCACGGCCAACCAGCGTCGCAGTCAGCTGTCGCGCCGGCTGGTTTGCCTGGCCCCGAATCACGCCGTTTTCCAGCAGCAGCTCGATGGCTTCGCCGCGGGCGGGGAGCCCCAGGGGATCATCTGGGGCCAGGCCTCGCGGCGCCCCGGCAAGCTCGCTTTCCTGTTCACCGGCCAGGGATCCCAGACCCTGGGCATGGCCGAAGGGCTGCTTCGTCACCATCCCGTGTTCCGGGCGGCGTTCGAGGCCTGCACCCGGCTGGTGGATCCGCTGTTGCCCCAGCCCCTGGCCGGGGTGATCTATCCAGCCGCCGGCATGGAAGAGGCGGCCGCCTCTGCCCTGAACCAGACCCGATACACCCAACCGGCCCTGTTTGTGGTGGGCTACGCCCTCGCCCAGCTCTGGCAGAGCTGGGGAATTCGTCCCGACCTGCTGATGGGTCACAGCGTCGGTGAAGTGGTGGCCGCCCATCTGGCGGGGGTGTTCAGCCTGGAAGACGCCATCCGGTTGGTGGTGGCGCGGGGGCGACTGATGCAGGAACTGCCCCCCGGTGGCGGGATGGTGGCCCTGCTGGCGACGGCCGATCAGCTGGAACGGCTGTTGCAGCAGCATCCTCAGCTCACAGTCGCCGCCAGCAACGGGCCCGCCAACACCGTGCTCTCCGGCCCGCTGCAGGCCTTGGATCGCCTGGAACGTCAGGCCCAGGCCCAGGGGCTTTTGGTGCACCGCCTTGCGGTGAGCCATGCCTTCCATTCCCCGGCGATGGCACCGATGCTCGACGCGTTCGCGCAGGAACTGGCCCAGCTCGAGTTCCACCCCCCCCGGCAGCCCCTGGTCAGCAATCTCACCGGCCAGCTGGCCGGTGAGGAGATCGCCCATCCCTCCTACTGGTGTGATCACCTGATCCGTCCTGTGAAGTTCGCCAGGGGGATGGACGTCCTGGCCGCCCAGGGAGCCCAGACCTTCCTGGAGATCGGAGCCCGCCCCACCCTCACCGGCATGGGGCGCCAATGCCTACCGGATCCGGCGCTGGCCTGGTGGCCAAGCCTGCGCCCCGGTCAAGACGATCTCAGCGTCATGCTCACCAGCCTGGCCCAGTTGCATCGTCAGGGCCACCGGGTCGATTGGATCGGTTTCCACCGGCCTTTCCCCCAGCGATGGGTGAGTTTGCCCGGTTACCCGTTCCAGCGGCAGCGGTTCTGGTGGCCCGTGTTCGGGCAGTCGATGGAACCGGCCAGTCTCTGGCTGAATCAGATCCTTGGGTCTACGGCGGATCTGGCGGCACGCACGGGAAGCGACTTGGCCGGATCCGCCCCCCTCAAGGATGACGACGGGCAGCTGAGGCGGCTCGACCTTCCCGGTGGCCGGGAGCAGCGCTTCGAGATCGTGCTCCGGACGGATCGACAGGCCGACCTGGCCGACCACGCCCTGCGCCGCCAGGTGGTGTTCCCCGCCGCTGGCTTCCTGATCCTCGCCTTGCAGCAGCTCCAGGAGCTGGGCAAGCCGCTGGCCATTGAGGGGCTGGAGCTGGAGCGCAGCCTCAAGCTGCACCAGTCCCCAATGCGGCTGCAGCTGGTGATCGCTGAGGGTCCGACCTCCCAGAGCCTGGAGTTTCACAGCCTGGATTGGCCCAAGGCCGGCGCTGAGGAAGGCGATCAACAACCCCAGTGGAGCTTCCATGGCGGGGGTCTGCTGCCCGCTGCTGGCGATTCGTATCCAGCCGCGCCCTTTGAGCCCTGCGAAGGCCCCCCCACCGCCGTGGCCGTGGAGCTGGCGGGTTTCTACGCGGCATTGGAGCGCATCGGATTGGTGTACGGACCCAGCTTCCGTGGGGTGGTTGGGCTCAGGCAGGAGCAAGGCCGCGCCTGGGCCGAGCTGGCCCGCCCCCCTGGTGCCAGGGACTGGGCCCTGCTCGACGCCTGCCTGCAGGTGGTGGCGGCCACGATCGATCCGGCTGCGGTGGCCGGCCAGGTGTTCCTTCCTGTTGGCTTTGATCGCCTCTGGTTGGCCCGGTTGCCGCTGCCGGATCGTTTGCAGGTCCAGGTGCGGCTGGTCCCCACCGACGAGGCGGCGTTCGTGGAAGCCGACCTGCTGGTGCTCGACCCGTCCCTGGCCAGGCAGGACGCCGTGATCGGCTGGATCGAAGGCTTCCGCCTGCGACGGCTTCCCCGCCAGGCCCTGGACTGGCTGTTTCCGCTGCAGGAGGAGGCCGGCTACGGGGCCGACAGTCCAACGGACTGGCTGTACCAGAGCGTCTGGACGAGCCTGCCGCCAGAGTCGCAGCTCTCCCCACCGCCAGCGCCGATGCGCCCGCCCCAGGTCCCCTGGTTGGTGGGAGCCAGCGAGGACCAGGCCGCTTCCTTCCTGGCCTGGATGGCCCAGGGGGCTGTCGAGGTATGCCGGCTTGGCTTCGGGGAGCCTGTGCCCGGCCCGGGACCGGTGCTGTTCTGGCCGGATCTGACCAGCACGTCGCTGCAGGCGGTGCTGGAGGCGCTGCTGCTCCTCGCCCAGCAGCTCGGCAGCGACCCGAAACGCTCCCCCCAGCCCCGCCGGGTGATGCTGGTGCTGGAGGGGGATGGCCCAGCCCAGGGCGCCCTGGAAGCCTTCAGCAAAACCGCTGCGCTCGAGCAGGGCCAGCTGAGCTGGAGCCGTCTGTGGCTGCCGGAGGATCGGGCCCTGGCTCCTGGGCCTGATGACTGGCCGCTGCTCTGGGGGCTGGCCGAGCAGGAGGCCGCGATCAGCTGGCAGAACGGCGCCCCCCGCCTGGCGCGCCTCATGCCTCTCCCCCCCGATCGCTTCCGCTGGGGGATCGGCTCGTTTGGGATCCTTGAAACCCTGCAGGCGGAGCCCCTGCTCGACCGGGGGCCTGCGCCGGGGGAGGTGCTTGTGGCCGTGGCGGCCACGGGCCTCAACTTCCGCGATGTGCTCAATGCCCTTGGCCTGTTGCGGACCTACAGCCGCCAGCTCGGGCTCGATGAGGAAGCCCAGGTGCCCTTCGGCGGCGAGTGTGTCGGCCAGGTGGAGGCCTGCGGTGAGGGCGTTCCCCCAGAACTGATCGGCCAGACGGTGGTGGCGGCCCTGGCCGTGGGCAGCCTGGCCAGCCATGTCTGCTGCCGCGCTGAGCTGGTGGTGCCGTTGCCGGCCACCATGGACCCTGAGGTGGGCGCCAGTGTGACCACCGCCTTCCTCACCGCCCAGTACGGGCTGGTGGAGCTCGCTGGTCTGAAGGCCGGTGAAACTGTGCTGATCCATGCGGCCGCCGGCGGTGTGGGCCAGGCGGCCCTGCAGGTGGCCCGCCGTTGCGGCGCCCGCATCCTGGCCACGGCGAGTGCTGCGAAGCACGGGGGACTTCTGGCGCAGGGGGTGGAGGCGGTGTTCGATTCCCGCAGCCTCGCCTTCGCCGAGCAGGTGCTGGCCCACACGGGTGGCCGCGGCGTCGATGTGGTGCTCAACAGCCTCAAGGGCGACGGGGTGGAGGCCGGCTTCCGAGCCCTGGCGACGGGGGGGCGCTTCATCGAGCTCGGCAAGATCGAGATCTGGAGCCGCCAGCAGGCTCTCGAGCGGCGCCCCGATGCCCGCTACCTGCCGTTTGATCTGCTGGAGGTGGCGGCGGCCAGGCCTGGTCTGGTCCGTGGTCTTTTGGTGCAGCTGATCGACCAGCTCAGCGATGGTCAGCTCAGCCCGTTGCCGGTCACCGTTTTCCCGAACGAGCGCAGCGTCGAGGCCTTCCGGCTGCTGGCCCAGGCCCGCCACACCGGCAAGGTGGTGATCACCCAGACCCCCAGGCCACCGGCCTTGGGGGTTCATGGCGAAGGGGCCTATCTGGTCAGTGGCGCCCTGGGGGGGATCGGCCGGCAGTTGCTGCCCTGGCTCGCCGATCAGGGGGCGAGGGAGTTGGTGCTGGTCTCCCGCAGCCTGGAGGAGCCCCCAGAGGCGGCCCTAGCCCTGCTGAAAAGCCTTGAGCAGCGGGGGGTTCGCCTGCACCGCCTGGCGATCGATCTGACGGCGGCGGAGGCGTCCGATCGGTTGCGGCTCGGCCTCAAGAGCGTGGAGCGCCCGCTTCGGGGCTTCTTCCACGCGGCGGGTCAGCTGGATGATGGCCTGATCGATCGCCAGACACCGGAGCGTCTGGCGGCGGCGCTGGCCGTCAAGCACAACGGCTGGCTGGCCCTTGAGGCGGCCCTGGCGCAGGAGCCCCTCGACTTCGGGGTGGCCTTCTCATCGATGGCCTCGCTGCTGGGTTCCCCCGGTCAGAGCGGCTATGGAGCCGCCAATGGGGCTCTCGATGGCGCTTGCCGGGCCGCCGCCGCCCACCGCCTGGCGATCCAATGGGGCCCCTGGCAGGGGGAGGGTATGGCGGCGGCGATGGCCGGGAGGGATCAACAAAGGCTCAAGGGCCTGGGGGTGGGACTGTTGCCACCAGCGGGCTGTCTGGTGGCCTTGGAGAGCCTGTTGAGCAGGAGCAGCAGAGGCAACGTGGCGGTGCTCAACATCAACTGGGAGCGCCTGGCACGCCAGGCTCCCCGAGGCCAGCGGGCCTTCCTGGCGAAGCTGCTGGCCTCCGGCTCTTCCGGTACCTCACCGGCTGGCGACGCTGGCCCACCCGCCTTTCTGGCTGTGCTGCAGGCCACCCCGGCCATGGAACGGCAGGCCGTGCTGAGAAGGTTTGTGCAGGAGCAATTGGCCAAGGTGCTGGGTCTGGCCGACGTGGAACAGGTCGATGCGTCCGAACCACTCTTCAACATGGGGCTCGATTCGCTGATGGCGCTCGAGTTCAATGTGCTGCTGGAGAAGAACCTGGGCGTTTCGCTGTCCGAATCGCTGGTGTTCGAGAAGCCCACGGTGGATGATCTGGTGGAGCACTTCCTCGTGGAGGTGCTGTTCCTGACCGATCCATCGCCGCAGCCGTCACCGCCTGATTCATTGGAAACTTCAGCTTCCAATTTCGCCTGGGATCAAAGGCTTGAAGCGGTTGCGGCCATGCCTGTTGAGGATTTGGTGCGGCAACTGCGGGGTGAGTAGGTGTAGCCATGGGTGGGAGACTTTATCTCTATCCCATCAGGTTTTCCAGGATGTTATTGTTGGTTTGAGCTTGATTCCGGCGCGTTAGATGGGATGGCGGTCTGCGTCGTGTTGGTGATCAATTCACCGGCAACGCGTTGAAGCAGATCGGGCGAGATCAGAAGGCGAGTATCAAGCGCCCGCCGACCCGAAACTGCTTGTTGCCCATGAGTTGGCCCATGTCCAGCAGGCCGGCGGCGTTGCTTACGTAGAGATCAATGGCGCCGTTGCCGCTGGCCAGCCAGCGAAGGGCGAGGGTGCCGTTGCTGGCGCTGAACTCGGAGCCCACGAGATTGAGTTCGGGGATCAACTGGAAGCTGCGGCCCTATGGGGTCGCTCTCGGCGATGTCCCCCTGGGTGATCCAGCGCCATCAGCACCACGGGAGTGCCCCTGATGGTTTCCGGCCCGAACGCTTCCTGGCTCAAACCGCCACGGCGGAGGAACGCCGGCTGGCCAGGGAGGCATCCCTGGCCTTCGGGCTGGGGCCGCACAAATGCCCCAGTTCGGCGAGCCCAGGAGGAGGCCCTAGCCCGGCCATACCCGGGGTCTGGTGGCCCGGTTCCCATTGCGCTCCCGCGATGGGATTCAATTGCGCCTGGAGCCGTTGCAGCTGACGAGTGGTTGACACTGAGGTGGGTTCCAGTGCCGAGCACTTCTATCAGCAGACGAACACAATGATTATCAGGGAGGCAGTGAATTCAATGAGGCAATAGTTTATTGCTGAATTCCCCAAGGAATTGTGATTCCAATTCCCAGCGCTGGCTCGTTATTTGCTCTCACGCGTGTGCTAAGCCAAGGCGTCTGTCCCACGCGATTGGTGAGATAGGCGTAAATGAGTGGATAGCTATTGCCAGCCTCAATCTTTTCGCCAAGCAGTCCCATCGGATTCCAGCGTAGGCCGACGCTCCAAGGAAGTTCACTCGTAAGGAAGTTTCCGCTGAACGAATTGTCACGGTTACCAAAATTCGCTCCTAGCTCGGCGATCAGGCTGAGCTCTTTTGTCGCTGCCCACGCGCCACCAATGTTGACCCCTAGCAGCGGCAGACCAGTGAGGCGTTGTACAAATCCAGCGATGGGAGTGATCCAGAGCGCAGAACTGTTGACAGCCTTGGGCGAAAATTGATAAATAAGCGGGATTGAGGCTGTAGTAACCCATAGTTGTCCAGTTTGAAGGCTGTCAAGATCGGCGTAGAAAGGGATGGTTTTTGACAAGCCGGATTCGCGAAATTGATTGGCATTGTTGTTCAAGTAGTTGAGAAAGGGTTGATTTGTCTTGCCGATGGTTGCTACCAAGTTGGCTGTGAACGGATCACCCTGATACTGGTCGAGTAGTCGTATTCGGCCTGCGAGTCCCTGCTCGGATTCATCAATCACGCCACTTGTGTAGGCGAGATAGAGGCTCAAGTCTAAGTCATTGACATAGCTATAGCCAATCAATCCGTTAAAGCCTTGATTGCCATAGGCTGCATCGGCAATGATGGTTCTTGGTGGAGCTACACCACCTTCATAAAGACCAAAACCAGTTTTAAAGAGAGGTGTAATATTGGCTGATTGCCTGAATGTTTCTGCGTAGGATGTGCTGCTGGTAGGGGAAAAAAGAAAGACGAGATTTGTTCCGATCGCCACCTGATTTGGATTGGCCAAAAAGCCAATGGGCCCCATGGTGCCTTGACTATTGGATGCGTAAAGGTCGAGGCCCAAGCTGGGATTAACAAAATAGCGTAGGCCAGCGTTGAAAATGAATTCCTTGCTAGGCTTGCCTGTTGATCGATTGATGGAGTTATTGCCTGCGAGCGGTAAGAATGTGTCACTCCATAGGGTTATTCGTTGGTTGACTCGATAGGAAATATTGCTACTCAATCCGGCAAGGGTGCCAAACGAACCCGGATTCTCGATGGGTGCGGTATGTAGAAATAGTGCTGAATCTTGGGGGAAGAAAACCGCTGTTGGTGAGAGTGTGAACTGCCAGGCCGAACCGGCGAGAACGCTGAAAGGTAGCTGCAGCGAGGGCACCACCTGATTATTGGTATACGACTCTCCCTTTAAATTGCTATCACCTGAGCTCCTAAAAGTGCTTGAACGCGTGCCGAAAACGGCACTAACAATCGCTCCGAGAGCTTGGGTTTTTGATCGATTACTCCACAATTGCTGTTGGAGTTGCACTGTGTAGACATTGTCATTTGCAGCGGGGTTCTTGCCATCGGTGACATCCGCTAAGAAGGGGCCCTGTTTGCCAGGCATCGAGCTGTCTACTCTATTGAAGGCAATGCCCAACTCGGTTGTATCTGTGATGCCGAAATTAAACGTCCAGCCGGCATAAACAGAGGTGCTGGAATTCGGTATAATTGAAGTGGAGGGAAAATATGTCCTGAAGTTGGTGCCGATTTTTACGACATCGGCGGGTAGCTGGAATGCCGTTGAATATTGAAATCCCTGGGTGAGAAGGGGGCTAGGAAGCATGAGCGTTTTGAGGAGCTCTTGTGCTTCCGCAAAGCTGGTGGGGGCGCTGCGCTTAGGGGTTGATGGGGTTGCTGCTTTTTGTGATGTGCGTGGAGAGGCACCTGAGGATTCTGCCCCTCCATGAACAGGGCTTAAGGCCGTAAAGGGTGCCTCTGGGCCTGGAGGACCCGGTTCCACAGCCATCCATTGGGGCGGACCGCCCGGTGCGGAGGCTGTCCCTTCGACGGGGCGCCAAATGGGGCCCTGGCCCTGCCCACTGCTGGTGGCGCTGCCCGGCACCGGCAGAAACTCCGGGCTGCGGTTCGGCCTGGCCTGGGAGGGATCTCCCGCAGGTGCCAGGGGTTGCCAGTTGGGCTGGGCCAGAGCCGAGCCGGCCAACAATGGGGTGACAAGTAGCAAGGAGGGGCCGAAGCTCGCGCAAAACCGACGCCCCAGGCGGTGATCAGCCATCAGCAAGTGGAGAGGGCGCCAGCAGGATCAGGCCGGCCACGGGTTTGCCCTGCAGGTCAAGCTGTTGGCGCCAATGGGCCAGTTGCTCCCGGCTGGTGGCCCCTGTGGCTGTGATCAGCAGCTGGCGATCGGCCTGGCGGGCTGCGACCAGATCGCTGCTGGCGCTCACGAGGGGGGAAGGCCCCTGGGGATTCAGTTGCTGAAGCACCGTTTGAAGTGCTTCGGCCAAAGCGATTGAGGTTTCGTGCACAGGGGCGTCGCCGATCGGCACCAGGGCCACCGTGTGGGCCCCTTGGAGCGGCCCAGTGGCCAACAGCTGCAGGGAGGCGTCCCAGGTTTCAGGGGTATGGGAATCGAGATCCGCCAGCAGGGGATAGGGCAGCAGCTGTTGGAGTTCCTCGCGGCTGAACACCCGGCCGCTGCGACGATCGACCACGAGGGCCGCACCGGAGCCCAGCACAAGACCCGCCAGCAGCCCGAGGGCCAGATTGCGGACCTTCCTCGGAGCAACCGGTTTGTCAAGCAAGGTTGGTGTGGAAATCAGCTCCCATGGGTCGGTGCGACGGGCTTTTTCCAGGGCAACCCCCCGTCGATCATCATCAAGTTTGTTGAAGATGGCATCATCGCGGGACGCCACTCGAAGCAGCTGCCTATAGCGAATCAAGACCCCTTTGGGCCGTTGGGCGGCGGCTAGCCTGGCCTGGGCATCGGCCCGTTTGGCTAATAGGTAACTAATGGTATTTCTTTTGAATACATCAATCAGTAGTTGCCGACGCTCCACCAGGTTCTTGATCTGAGGCTCTTTGTCTGTGAAGGTTTGTCGCAGGAACGCCAGTTGAACATTGATCGATTCGATTTGCTGGGGTAGGCCCTTGCCGGCCAGTTCGGGGATGGTCAGACCTTTGAATTGAATAGCTTCCGAATCGTTACCCAGCTTGCTCAGCTGACGGAGTTGCTGATCGTAATTACGTATTTCATTGGCGGCCTGAACCCGAACGGCATCCAAGTTGAGATTGTTGACCGTTTCATCGTCGCTTCTGAGGGCCGTGAGGTCCTGTTCAATCGCGTACTGCTGGGCAGCCTTCAATGACGAAAGCGCTCGGGCTTTGTAGATCTTGATCTGCTGATCGAGGTAGTCAACAGCGCGGGCAAGCCCCTGTTTCCGATCCCTTCCAGAATAGGCTTGGTAGGCTTTTGAGATGCGTTCAATCACGGGAAGAATCAGGCTCTGATCCTTATCTCGATAGGATAAGTTGAGCACGGAAGTGCCCTTTTCAAGTTTAATATCTAGATTTTTTTTGCGCCACTCAGCAAAGCGCAGATCATCTACTTTTTCTCCGGAATTAATTTTGGTAGTTCGTACAAAATCGAAAACAGGCTTGAGTACTGAAGGGCTTTCGAGAATCTTCACCTCGGTTTCTAGTCTATCACTACTATTGCCACCAGCTCCGACCAATGCAGCTAGGCTGGGATTCTGAGCCAAAATACTGACAGCTTTTCCTGAAGATTCTTCTTTGTCGGCCAGCACGATTTGAAATTCTCCTTCCCAAGTTGGCTTTTGGATGAGTGTGAACAATCCCGCCAACAACACTGTTCCACCAGCCACACCAACCAGGATCTTCCAACGCCTTCTCAGGGCTCCTACAACTTGACCAAGATCAATTTCGTTGTCATTGGCCTGAGATGTGCCGGGAGGAGGCGTTGCGGTGACCATCGTCATTATCTGTTAATGCCGAAAAGGCTATAGACAGAATAGATGCCAACGAAAGGACCGGTCAACTCATTGAGCACCTCAATGGAGCCAGAGAGGGCCGAATCGTTGATGCGGATGATGTCGCCAGCCATCAAAACCGGGTTGTTGGGGGCATCAAGAGGAGCGTTGGCGCTGTACTTGAACAGGCGGCGATCGATTTCACCCTCACGGGTGAAGCGCACGAACTCAACCTTGCCATGGAGCAGCCTTAGTCCTCCTGCACTCACAATGGCCTGGTTGAGGGATGATCCCTGGGGTAGTGTTGTTGGGCCAGGTATTTTTACACGGCCGCTCACGTAAACTTGGAGAAACTGTGGGGTGAGATTGGTCTGGCCCGCTTTGAGAAGTTGCTCGCGCAGGACGATCGGGCTCTTGCTGACATTCACCACATCGCCATCAAACAGGCGGATGTTCTGGGATTCATCGCCCTCGGTGATCAGTGAAAGGAAATTGATCTGTGCTCTGACCTTGCCGCCGCCGGCACTGACGGGCTGGCGGCGGGTCACACTCACCTGGGACAGATCTGAGTAGGGAGTGATTCCCTGGGCGGTGCGGATGGCATCGAACAGGGTGGGAAAGAAAGCACCAAACGTGCTGGTGCCGGAGCCAGGAGTCGAGAGCACTCCAGGCCGGGTGGTGGCCTGGTCGCCACCGCTCTGCTGAATGGCGGTGTCGGCAGATGTGGAGACGCCTCCGAGCTCTTGGCTGCCAGAAAGCCTGTAGAAGCCAGGCCGTTTAACCTCTCCACCAATGTAGACCCTTACAGCTCGATAGCCCACTGGACGGATGTAGATCTCGGGACTGCGCACGTAGGCTTTGAACTGCTGGGTTAGGAAATAGCGCAGCTCCTCAATAGTGAGGCCCTCAACGTAGAGCGCCCGAAGTCTTGGAAGGTAAATTGTACCATCGGGCCCGATTGAGAAATTTCCACTGAATTCTGGGATATCGAGCAATTCTATCTGCAGGGTGTCTCCGGGACCAATGATGTAAGTGTCGTAAATAACCTTAGCTCGCTCTGGACCTTCTTTGGGCAGGCGATTAGAGCTGACAGGGGCGGTAATGCTTGGAGATACAACTTTGACTGGCTTGGTTGTGTATGGCTCAACGGCTTGGGCAGATCCTGCCGTGATGATAGTGGCTATCAATAACCCAGCACCGCTGAAGAATGGCACTGATTGGTTCTGTAGGGTATGACTGGACAATGAATGGCGAGCTTTAGAGAGTTAGTTTACGGGTTGAGGCGCTACCAAGACTGCTCACTTGGCTACATAATGGTACAGCTCAGAGAGTGTGCCACGGCCGGTCCAGTTTGAAGTTTAAGCCGCAGCGCATATTTCTCTTTTCCATAGTGGCAATTGTCTTTCACGTCTGAATAATCCCACTGCATTTGCAGCCACTTATTGGAGCGTCCTAAGGGGGGTCAGTAAAAGTATTCCATTATGGCAGGGCTTGAAGCAAGACAGCTAATTCTGAGTATAGTTCGGTGTTTTGTGCTCGCTCAATAGGATAGGATAGGATAGGATAGGATACTTGGTCTCTGAAGATGTTCTCGAACTTCCTTTATTACGCTTGGACGAATTGAGGTTATGCGGAAGCGCAAGCTAGGGCGAACTAACTTAATGGTTTCTGAAGTTTCCCTGGGGTGTTCCGGGTACTGGGGGAATCGGCGATTTGATGAAAGCATTGCCATTAGTCTTGTTCGTGAGGCATTCGAGCGTGGCATTAACTTTTTCGATACAGGCCACAATTACTCGGGTTTCAACGCTGAGCCTAGACTTGGGCTTGCGATCAAGGAGATCCTTGCCCAGCACGATCGTTCGAGCCTCGTGATATCGTCAAAAGGTGGATCTCTTTTGGGCTCTGCTTCTTTACTTCCACTCGATCAGCGCGTAAGTCAAAACTTTTCTGCAAATGCCATTGAAGCGTCGTGCCGACGATCGATTGAAAATCTTAACTGCGGCTACCTCGATATTTTCCAATTGCATGGCATCAAGGCTTTCTCATTAACTGATAGCTTGCTGGATAGGCTCATGGAGATGAGGGAAAAAGGCATGTTCCGGGTTTTGGGGATCAATACCCACGATTCCGAGATGATGCGCATGATCGCAGCCCACCCAGATCTCTGTGAAATGGTATTGATCGATTACAATGTCCTTCAATTGGACCGTGAGCCACTTATTGAAGCGTTAGTTGCAAAAGGGGTTGGAGTGGTTGCGGGAACAATTCTTGCTCAAGGTCATTTGGTCAGAGGGAAGATCGGCTCAATTCGTTCAGGATCTTTTTTTTGGTATCTAGCACGTACCTGGCTTAAGCCATCTAGCCGGCGCTTGGCCCAGTCTTCGCATGCCATGCGTCGTGTTTTGGAGGCTGTGCCGGGCATGACGCCATCCCAGGCCGCCTTTGCCTATGTCCTCGCCAACCGTGATGTCAGCAGTTGTGCCTTCGGTACCACTAGCCTTGATAACCTTCTGGATGTCATCAAAGCGGTTGATGTCAAACTTTCTGAGAACAGTCGCATGGCTATAAGAACAGCTTTTGCCGAGATGCCTGAATCTATTAGTGAGTAGTTCTACGCTATCCCTAAGCGCAGCTTGCGAACGATGGTAGTTACTGGGTTGCCTACAGCGGATAGAGCTCGCCGCCCATCGATTCGTAAGTCAGTCTGGACAGGGGTTATAGCCAAGGGCGCCTTGGTGCTTCCTGTGCTGATTATGCCCAAGTTCTTGCTGCCGATCTTGGGGGCTGAGCGATTCGGAGTGGTTCTGACAATTTCTTCGCTCGTCGCTTTCCTTTCAATAAGTGATCTTGGAATTGGATCTAATCTAATCACGACGCTTTCCCTTCTGGTTGGTGAAGAGCGTTACGAAGAAGCTGCCCGAGTGCAGACTAATGGTTTTGCCGTCGTTGGCCTGATGGGCCTCATCCTGGTTCTGAGTTCCATTGTTTTGTTCAATATTGATCTCGGTGCTCAGTTGTTTCCAAGAAGCAGCGACGCTATTCAGGTCGAAGCATCGCGAGCCATCGCTGTGATGGTGCTGATGTTTGCCGTCAGCACACCGTTGACGCTGGTCAATAAGATTCATTTCGCCTTTCAGAGAGGACATGTTGCCAATCTCTGGCAAGTGGTTGCGGCGGTAATGAATTTCTCGTTCGCCAGCGTTGCAGCGTGGATGGGAATGGGCATTGTAGGTGTTGTGATTGGACTCTCTGTTGGCAACCTTTTTTGCGGTTTGGTGAACACCTTCTTTCATTTGTCTTCCAAGGTCACCTACCGGCCAAGTTTTCACCTAATCGATGTGAGTTTATGGAGATCGTTGATTTATGGATCGTCTTTTTACCTTGTCATGCAGGTGATTTACCTCGTTGCCTACGGGCTGGATGCCGTATTGATAGCAAGAGGTGTGGGAGCAATCGAAGCAGCAAAGTATGCCCTTGCGGAGCGCTGCTTCAGCATGGTGGCGGTTGGAACCTCAATTGTCACTGCTCCACTTTGGGCTGCCTATGGTGAGGCCCATGGGTCCGGTCAGTATGACCGAGCATTTCATACGCTGAAGAAGTGGACGCGCCGGATCATGCTCACGGCATTAGTGATCACAGTGTTTATTGTGGTTACGGTTAATCCAGCTATTTCATTGCTGAGCTCTGGCACTATTCTTGTACCTCTCAGTCTGGCCCTCGCCATGGGCATATGGCGGGTGACTGAAGCGATGGGAGCGTCGCTCTCGGTTTATATCTATACAATTGATAAGGCTAGATTTGTCATGATGGCAGGCATGGCCGTTGCTGTTGCATCCCTGCTCTGCAAGCTGGCGCTTCTGCCTTGGCTTGGTGTGCTAAGTATGCCTCTCTCTACTGCAGCGTGCTATATTATATTCTGCTTGCTTCCATGTCTGCAGTTGATTAGAAGCTTTCGCACTTTCCATGCTTCTTAAGTCCCCAATCGCAATTTCTATCAATCAGGCAATGATCTAGCGTTTCCCAAATGAAATCAAACTCTATTTCTAAGCTGATCAAAACAGTTGCTCCTGACTGGGCTAAGAAGATTTGCAAAATTCTTTTTCGCTATCAAAATGTTATAATTCTGCCTGACAAGCCAAGTTACGCGGAGGATGGACTGGCTACAATACATAACGCAGATTTTATCCAAGATCCTGAATTTTCCCGCGCTTATTCACTTGGTCTGCAAACGGGTTCATGGGCTGGAGTGCGATGGAGAGCCCATGTGTATTCCTGGTTTGCTTTGCAGGCTTTTCAACTCGAGGGCGATTTTGTTGAGTGTGGCGTAAACCGGGGTGGCTTTGCGAGGATGGTATTTGATTACACCCCCCTTAAGCACTCAGCTAAGAAATTCTATCTTTTGGATACCTATAGTGGATTTGCAGCGGACTCTCTTAATCCGCGTGAGTTACGGGCTGGGATCGCTTCAGCATATGACTATAGTGAATGCTATGAAGAAGTCGTTCATACATTTTCTTCTTTTCCCAATGCTGTGATTGTTCGCGGAAGAGTGCCACGGACACTTCCAGCTGTCAAATCGACACAAGTAGCCTTTCTTTCCATCGACATGAACTGTGTGGAGCCTGAAATAGCCGCTGCCAATTACTTTTGGAACTTACTTGTTCCTGGAGCTGTTATACTTTTGGATGATTACGGTCATCCGCGGCATCGGGAGCAGAAGTTGGCATTCGACAAGTTTGCTATTGAGAAGGGAGTCAAGATCTTGGCTCTTCCTACAGAGCAAGGAGTAATATTTAAGCCTCATAAAGCGTAACTCTTAATGCCATGATCAGCATCTTTACTAGCGCCCTTGTAATGATGTCATAGGGGCATTATCTAGTATTTGTTGCTTGAAAAGTATGGATGCATTATTTCAGCTCCTCATACCGTGCTGGCTTGTTGGCTTTGAGACTTGTAATTGTATAATTGCTAAACGAGACTTCAATTAACTACTAACAACTTGAGTAGAGCTATGATGGAGAAAAGGATGAATTATCCTTTGTCGTGATCTAATCATGGGCGATCAGGATCTTCGTTTATGTGCTGCACAGAAACCACATTCCTGTGGAATCCTTGTCCTCCCAGAGTGATGGGAGAGCACATACATTATGGAAATGTCTTTTGAACTGTTCCTCCCACCATTGAGGTGAATTATTCCAATAGGTTTGATTTCTGACAATCCATCCATTGTTGATTTTGTTGCGAGATACTGGCACCATATGGAATGCTCCTTCTTTCGTTACTCGAGCGCTTTCAGCTATTACTTGGCCCAGGCTTTCAAGGTCGAAATGCTCAAGAGACCCAATAGAATAGCAGAAATTGAAATATTGATTGTCGAATGGAAGTTTTGCGGCATTGCAGACTGTAAGATAATCCCGCTGGATCCCTCGTGATATGGCTTTGTCTATCAAGAAATCAGATATATCGCATCCATAGAGTTCTAGCTCTTGGTATTTACTCAGGTCGTATATGTTTTTCCCAGTGCCACAGGCAATATCAAGAACTTTCCCTGACCGGCAGGCCATTAGAAAATCAAGTTCATGCCAAGCGGTTTTCTCGCCCCATGTTTCAAGAATCTGCGCAAAGTCATCATTCCAATATGGGTCTAAGAATTGCCCTGACTGAGCCGTTGGCGAACTTGACTTAAATCTAAACACATTCACTTTACTTAGCCTTTTGATCAAGGGCTTGAGCATAATGCTTAGCCAGCTCACGAAGATAGCAGCTTTATAATACCATCATCGATTATTTTCCTTCCGTGGGCATGTGCAGCTTCCCTGACTGGATTATTGTATTGGCTGAGGGACTCGTTCTTCGCCGTATGCTTAGATTAATACTATTTGGTTTTGAGTTTATCGTAGCGATTGGGATGTCTTGCTGCTAACGTGGAAGTACGCATCAATAACGACACCCAGTTACCATTGAAATCACTTAGGAATGACGGTCGTTGCTGTGGCGACCAGCTATGGCTGTTCTGATCAGGCTCAAGCCTATGAGCCATTGTCCTATTACTCATCTTGTCGCGGCCTCCAAAACCATCTGCTGCGGTTTACGGAATCTGTACAGTTACACTTCCGGAGAAGTCTTCGGCTGCGTTGGTGGCCGATGCGTTTGTTGCTTGAGTCCCCGACCCAGTAGGCCGCTCGGGAAGGCCTCCTACGAGCTTGTTAATTCTAGCTGTCCACGTACGTTTCGCGATGCAATGTGCACCGTGATCGCTGGCGTACCCATCGTGACCAGGGATGTGGCTTCGTTTAACGTACTAGGTGGGCCAAGGCACAGGGCTTCGGCACTTCGTATAAGTAACTTCCGATTATGTCCCTCTCGTACATTTTGAGTAAGTTGCTGAGGCTTTACCGTCTGCCAGGGCAAATCGAGTTGCTCCAGGAAGCAGTTGGGCGCGTTGAGTCTCGCCTTAATCATCAACGTATGCTAGGAAGCCCAGCAATTCTCTCGCCGCAGGAGTACGAGTTCAAGGTATACTCTCAATGGGGCGAGGACGGCATCATTGACTATCTCACTAGTGTTATTCCCATCCCCAACAAGGCGTTCGTTGAGTTCGGTGTCGAAACTTATGTTGAGGCCAACACGCTATTTCTATTGATGCATCGCAATTGGCGAGGACTCATCATTGATGGCTCGCGTGACAATATCGATTCGATCATACGTGGCGGCACTTATTGGAAACATGATCTCCAGGCTGTCTGCGCATTCATCACCAGGGATAACATTAATCAGGTGATTATGGGCGCGGACCTCCAGGGGGATATAGGTATTTTATCCGTTGATGTTGACGGTAATGACTATTGGATCTGGCAAGCTATTGAGTGCGTCTCTCCGCGAATAGTCATTGCTGAATATAATAGTGTTTTTGGCCCTACGGCAAGACTTTCCGTTCCCTATGACCCTGGTTTTGTGCGAGCCCAGAAACACGAATCCAAGTTGTACTACGGGGCCTCTATTTCGGCTCTGGACTTTTTGGCCCAACGTAAAGGCTATCGGTTGGTTGCAGGAAACACGGCTGGCAATAATGTTTTCTTTGTTCGTGAAGATTGTCTTGATGGTCTGAGACCATGTTCGCCTGAAGATGCCTATGTTCAGGCGGCTTTCCGCGAAAGCAGGGATGAGAAAGGGGTTGTTGCCCTCCCATCGTTTCAGGAGCGTCAGCAAGCGATCGCATCTCTCCCCTTGATTGATGTGGCAACCAATGGCGTCACGACGCTTGCCGATCATCTCTCATGAGATCTCCCGTTCTTGTCTGCGGTGCGGCGGGGTTCATTGGCCGCAATGTCTGCGAGCATTTGACCCGTAGGGGGATCACTGCCTTCGGGCTGGGTCGTGGTTCCCTAAGCGCTGAGGATCAGCGCCATCTCCGATTGGCGGCATGGCATTCCGCTGAAGTCAGTCTGGATTCCCTTCACGATGTCCTTCAGGGGGAGGAACCATCGGCCATCATCCACTGCGCTGGCACTGGTTCGGTTGGAGCGGTGTACGAAGCTCCTCACGAAGCGTACATCAGTTCGGTGGGAAGCACCGCAGCCATCCTCGAATATGCGCGCACCCGTTGTCGTCAGCGGACCCGAGTGATTTATGTGTCCAGCTCAGCGGTCTACGGATCACATGCGGATGGGGACTCCACGGAGGCTACGCCCTGCCAGCCGGTTTCTCCCTACGGTTTTCTGAAGCTGGCTGGCGAAGATCTCTGTCGAGCCTACAGTCATTCGTTCGGAGTACGAGTCGCCGTGATCCGTCCTTTCTCGGTTTATGGCATTGGTTTAAGGAAGCAGTTGCTATGGGATGCCATGAACAAAATTGTCGCCAATGATTATACTTTTTTAGGCACAGGAAATGAGATGCGTGATTGGATTAACGTCGATGATCTATCCCAATTGTTGTGTGATGTGGCATTGGATTCATTCCTTCCTGGTTTTGTCGTATTCAATGCCTCTCACTCTCAAAGGAGTGTGCGTGACATCCTCGAACTGCTTGCTTTGTCTGCTGATCAAGCCCAACTTCATCCCGTCTTCACAGGAGCTGCGCACACAGGTAATCCCCAGCGCTTGACGGGCAGCTCCGAGCACGCTCGTTCTGTTCTTGGCTGGTCACCCTCTGTTGATCTGAAGCAGGGCTTGTCAGCTTATGTGCAGTGGTTTCATTCTCAAAGGGGCCATTGATGATTCAGGTCGCAATCCCATACATCTTCAATGACGACGACTGGCTGGGTGGTCGTAACTACTTTGCCAATCTGATTCGCGCTATTCGCCTGGTCGCGGCGGACCGAATCAAGGTCACCTTGGTGACCGGACGCAAGATCTGCACAACGTTGCCGGATGAATTTCCTGACCTTAAGGTGCTGAGAACATCACTGCTTGATCGCAAGAGCATAGGATGGTGGTTGCGCACGATTGATATGCGCCTATTGGATCGTGATCGCTTGCTCGCAGGCTATCTCAGGAGAAATGGCATTGAAGTGCTTAGCCATTGCATGCATCTTGGCCCTCGTTCTGGGATCGTAACTCTTGCCTGGCTTTATGATTTTCAGTTTCTCCATCTTCCGGAGCTTTGGACAGAAAGTCAGATTAAATGGGCCACGCAGTGGTACCGAGCAGCTTGTAGAAACTGTGATGCTGTGTTGGTGAGCAGTGCTGCTGCATTGGCGGATCTCAACGCTTTTGCACCTTTTGGCACCCCCGTACGCGGGGTCCTCCACTTTGTCTCCAATCCTGTGTCCCTGGCGGGCTTGCCCAGCCTGAAGGAGCTGCAGGATTTGTATGGTATCAAGGATCAATACTTTTATCTGCCTAATCAATTTTGGCAGAACAAGAATCATGAGCTTGTCGTCAAGGCACTTTCGATTCTGAGGGCATCAGGTTGCGACGGAGTTCAAGTTGTCTGCACAGGCAAAACATTTGATGGCCGGCAGCCGCACTATTTTGATCTGCTGATGCAATGGGTCTCCACATCTGGACTCTCCGACAACTTTCGAGTACTTGGCATTGTGCCTCTTGTGCATGTACAGGCGCTCATGCTCCATAGTGTGTGTGTCATCAATCCTTCGCGATTCGAAGGATGGAGTACTTCGGTTGAGGAGGCCAAAACAATGGGGAAGCCGATTCTGTTATCGTCAATTGATGTCCACCGAGAGCAAAATCCTCAGTTTGGGACTTATTTTGACGTTGATGATCCTAGAATGCTGGCAGATCAAATGCTGGGCGTGTTGAGCAAAGCGCCTGATGATCTGACTCCTGAATTACATATTTCTTCTTATGAGCAGCGACTTGGCCAATTTGGAAATGTATATCTTGAGTATCTTGGCCATGCTATCGAGCATTTCTCTTCTAAGTCTAGCTGATTCATGAATACAGGCTTAGCCTTTGTTCCTGTTTTCCCCATTGACTTTGTCTTTGCGGCTACGGGGGCTATTCTTTTGTTTATCGGTGCTTGGGGAACAATTTATTATCGCAATGCTTTCAACCCGCTTCTTTTCTTTGCTATTAACGATGGACTTTTTCAGACATTGTTATCTGCATGGATTGCCCGTACCATTCTTTTTGTTCCAGAAAAGGATGTCTCTGCAACGCTTGTCTTGGCTTGTATATATATTCTCGGTTTGGCATTGCCTTTTATTCCGCTTCGTTTACCGAGATTTCGACAGGCAAGACTGAAGCTGGTATTACGCTCTAGTGCCCTTTCTTCTGCTCTTTTTTCAAGAAAGCGTCGCTACCATCTATTTTTTCTTGCTCTGGGATTTGCTGTTGCATTTATCGCTTTGATGGTGCAGAGCCGTGCGGGTTTCCTTTGGATCACAGATCCCCGCTCTGCTTATCAGAACAATCGTGCAGGCAGTGGATTTTTGTTCTTGCTTGTTCAATGGATTTTAGTTTCTGGCTTGATTATTTATCTCTTCGGTCGTCCACAGACTGTACGCTCCAGTATTATGTCCCTTGTGGTTTATCTTCCGGCTTCATATTTCTCCGGATCTAAGGCTTCTTTGGTTTGTGGGATTGTTCTTTGGACAGCTTTTTATAATTTTAGAGTCAAGAAAATACCAATCATCATATTTTGTATCTTTGTTGGATTGTTTTTGCCTTTGTTCTTTGCTTTGCTCTTCCTGCAGGGTAGTTATTCGGATGTTTCGGAGGCTCTGGAATATTTTAAGGACTATGTTGTGACGACGGCTAACTTTATCGGAAGGTTTAACGAGTTCGGGCTTCATTATGGATCCGCCTATATATCGGATTTTTGGTTTTATGTCCCTCGAGCACTTTATCCTGGTAAACCTTTTGAGTATGGTTTGACACTTATTCACCAAATTCTTTATCCTGGAATGGCAGAGCTTGGTCATACACCGGGAATTCTTGGCTGGTCTTTGTCGTACTTGGATTTTGGTACTATCGGTGTTTTCGTTTCTGGGATTGGATCCGGATTGGTGAAGCGGTTTGCTTACGAATATTTTTTGGCCCACAGAGAATCGATTTTTGCTTTCGTCATTTTAATGCAGCTTTCATTGTTCCCAATTTTCATCTATGCCAATCTTCCTCTTTCGATCGTGATCGCTTTCGCCGTTCACGCTTTCGCCTCATTGCGAGTTATTCGCTCACTTAGCTGATTGCACTTTGGAAGTTTAGGTCTAATTTTGGGGCCAAGGCCTGTGATTGCGCCACGTTCGGAGTCGACGAGCGCTCTGCATCTCCTTCATGCATTTGCAGGTAGAATGAAAGCCTGGCTATTTTGTCTTGTTCATCTCTAGCTGGCTTCGTGATTCATTTTTAATACTTTTTAAACCCCTAGGGATTTTAGTTGTATTCTTCAAGGTAAAAATTTTGATGATGTGCCGCTGGAGGTAACGTTGATGCATGGGTTCATCGAGGTCGTCGAGTACGGTGACTTATAGGAAAGGTGTCACTCTTTGGCTGGCATTTAGGCGACTTGTATTAATGGTACCGCCAAAGCTGACTCTGTCTCTTCTCGTGACTTTCGCTCCACACCACCTCTCCCTGCATTCGCCAAGCCTTCCTCCCGTTGTCGAGGGTTATCAGATGAATGCCCAGTTTTCGGCAACACGAGCGACTCTTTTGGTGGTGCGGCGGGCTTGTGCCCCTAGGTCAATCAGCCTTGACGGCCTCGCTATAACGCCGCCTTGCTCTGCTCCATCAACCCTTCTGGTCAAAGAACTGCTCGGGATGGAGAGTCGTCAACATTCCTGACAGAAGGGCACCGATAGAATGTTGTTTTATAGGGAGATTAGTCATAGATCAGCGTCATCCCATAAGTTAGTGGATTCATCAAAATACATCTTCTTTATCCATGAATTAGATTCACGGTAGTAATCCCTGTAAAGCTGAGCTTCTTGTCTGCTTGGTGCATAGGATGGGTAATTTTGATAGTATCGAGCTAATCTATTAATTAGTATTGTCCTAGCGCGTCCGATTGGGAATCTGCTGCCAAAAATCTTGTTTAAATTGGCTAGGACGATGAGCGGTGTGTGGCCAAGTTTTTTGTTGATAATGCAAGGAGTCGAGAACTTAGGACTTAATCCAATTCCGCAAGCATTTGCAAAGTCTTCTATTAGGTTGCCTCGGTAGAAAAAGTCATTGTCGAAGACCCTTACTCGTATATTGTTATTGCCAAAAAAATAGCCCCATCGCTCTACTGTTTCTTTGTGCATGCAAAGATTATGGATGTATGGATCCGAGGGTGGTCTCAGGCAAGTGTCTGTTGTGCCACATTTAACGCCAGTAGACCAGGAGGAGATTGCAGTTTCGATTGGCTTGCGGATGTACAATAGAATTGTAACTTTATCATATATATTATATAGCTGCTCTTTGAGAATCGCAAGTTCGGCGTTGTCTGTGAGACGGGATTGCAAGTATTCTGATGAGATTATGAATGTATGATTTGGGTATAAGGCTGCAGATTTACGCAGTAGATCTATGACCTCTTTTCTTTTTTTTAACCGTACCATTGGACTTGAAAGTTTGAGCCAGTCTGATATGTCATCATGTCTCTCGTCCTTGTACATCACGGCTGGCAGCAGTGAGTGATTGGCTCTCCCAAGGTACGAAGGTATGAATACTCCAGTCTCAAGAAGTAAGTTAGTGTTGATCCGCAAAAACTCTTGAATCGACTTTGTCCCTGTCTTCTCCGTGCCTATATGCAGAATGAGATGCGGCTTAGTACTCAACACGTCCTCGGCGCTGTGGGTCATTGATTGAAGAACAGATGGAATGAATTATTGTTCAAATCCGCATTCTATCTTTTACCAATATTTTGTTTTTTCTTTAATCTGGGCTGGTAGTAGTGCTATTGATAACGCAATTGCTTTGTGGTATGTTTTGCCTTTGCTTTCAGGAGGCGTTCCCGCATCCATAATTCTATGCCTGCGGTCTTCATGGGATGAATTTATTCTTGCAGTCAACATCATCACTTGGCAGATTCAGGGGCCTTTGGCACGCTATGGTATATCGAGAGCCGGAATCAAAAATTGTACCATTGTGAGAATTGACAAACATCATCCGAAACATGTGCAAAGATGGATTTTGAGTGACGAGAACTGCCGATGAGGTCGCTATGGGTTTTTAATATACATCAACATGGCTGAGCCAAGAGGCGGCTAAAAGCCCTGGCACCCGCGAGAGAATGACCCAACGTCACTGAGCGGATGCGCGACCAGCAGGAGCGAGCCGACCATTTCACTCCTTCTCCTACCTCTCCACCGAGGATCGATTCCCCAAGGCCCATCTCCTACGGCAGTTGCTGCGGCTGGTGGATCAGGCCTTCGAACGGCTGAATCCCACCTTCTGCTGGCTGTACCCCGAGGGAGGCAGGCCCTCCCTCCCGCCGGATCAGCTGGTACTGACCCTTCTGCTTCAGGTGATCAACATCCGCTTCAAGCGGATGTTGATCGAGCAGCTGGACTACAACCTGCTGTTCCGCTGGTTTTTCGGCCTGAATCCTGACGATCCTGTTTGGCATCCCACCACATTCACCAACAACCAGGGCCGTTTGCTCAACGAGCAGCTGACAGCCCGGTTCCTCGAACTGTTGCTGGCATCTCCTGAGGTCACGCCGCTGCTGAGCTCGGATCACTTCTCGGTTGATGGCACCCTGCTGAGGGCCTGGGCCTCCCGCAGCTCGTTGGAGCGGATTGACAGCCTCAATGTCGACCTGCCACCTCCAAGTGGTGGCAACGGTTTTGGAACAGCTTCTGCCAAGGGCAGAAGCGAGCCACAGGAGATTTCAGAGTGCTGCTGTTCTCCAACCAGACCCAGTTCTCCAGCAGTGACAGTGAGGCACGGCTGTTCCGCAAGTCCAGCGGAGCCGGAGCGTTCCTCAGTCATCTGGGCCACTGCCCCATGGAGAGCCGCCACGGTCTGGTGTTGGCCAGTGAGCTCACCCAGCCGATGGCTATGGCGAGCGACCAGCAGCACGGAGGATGGCGCGTTCGCTACCGGGTGAGGACCATACGACACTGGGAGCTGACAGGGGCTACGACACCAAGGACTTCGTCGTTGATCCGCGCATCTCAGGCATCACGCCGCATGCGGCCCAGAACAGTCAGATACGCCGCAGGGCCGCGGTCGATGGCCGTACCATTCGGCATCCGGGCTACTCCCATTCCATCCATGCCACGAAGCGCATTGAGCAGGTGTTTGGCTGGATCTAGCCGAAGGTTCCTTCGAAGGAGTGACAGACTGCTGGGCTGCGGCAGCTCAAGGCCAGAGGGCGAGAAAGGGTGGGAGCGGTGTTCCGGCTGCATGTTGTGGCCTATACCTGATCCGCTTGGCCAATCTGTTCAGTCGACGGGAGGCCATGGCATGAAAGGGGCAAAGCAACGGGATCAGGAGAGAGCAATCACAGGGACACCGGCAAAGAGGCCTGGAAGCACCACACGATTTGACCAATAAGGACGCCAATTGGCGCTGTAGATGGACAGTTCAGAGCAGACCGAAGTGTTGGGGCTCGGATTGTCGGCTTTTTCAGCAGGCTCCCAGCTGTGTAGTGCCACCAGGTTGTTTCGGCTGACAAAGGGGTGTGATGCCGACAGGGTTGTGGTGCGACCCAACAGCCCCAGACCTCACACCCCATGCATGCACACCCCAATGCCCGCCTGACACCGATCGGTAGGGAACGCCTGACCAGGCAGCCTCTCGATGGGGGTAGGAGCCTTGCTCAACTGGCCGCAGACAACGGCATCATTGAGCGCACCGCTCGCAAGAGGCTGGCCCGGTTCAACCGTGTGGGCCACTGGATCACGGCCGACCGGCGTCAAGGCTGCTCTCCGGGGGCTGGCTACGAAAAGGTCCATGTATCCGTGGACGACACCACCCGCCTGTCTTAAGTCGAGGTCCTGCCTGACGAGAAGGGACCAACCACAGTGGGCTTCCTGGGCCGTGCGGTGGCCTGGTTCAACGGCCAGGGGATTGAGTGCCGCCGGGTGCTCAGCGACTATGGCTCGGCCTACAAGTCCCATGGGTGGCGAAAGGCCTGCCAGGCCAAGGGGTTGAAGGTCAGAGAGACCAGGCCCTACACCCCTCGGACCAATGGCAAGGCCGAGCGCTATGGCCTACGGCCGACTTCGTCTACATCAAAACCTTGCTGGAGCAGTAGGCCTGCGTGATGCCGTACGGCAGCTCGGCCGCCAGGAAAAAGCTGTTACCCTCCTGCCTGCGGATCGATGACGGCCACAGGTGCCACATGGCCCTGGGTGGCCTCACCCCCCGGCAACGGCTTGCCCAGCTGCAGGCATGAACAACCTGGTGGCACTACACACCTTGGCGAACCTTCTGCATCCCCAATTCATCAATTGGGAAACCATTTTGGAAGACGATTAACTAATTTCAGATTTACAAGCTATGAAGAATTTATCAGAACATGTGTTTTAGCTAGTTCTGAGCGGACGCTTGGGTGTCATTTCGACGCGAACCACTCTGAATATAGGCAGCATACTGTCCATGGTGTAAGATCACCAAGGTTCATGGATGGACCAGCTGTTGAGCTGCCGATCTCTATTATTTATCCTGCAACCTAGTCTATCATGCAAATCCACCATGAACTCACGTAGGCTCATTCCACTAAGTCTTTGCATGGCAGGGAAACATGTATTTTTTTAGTCCAATCAGTGATGTGCTCCAATCTTGAGATCCCTGATGCATATTTTCTCTGGGCAGGCCGATCGAGATTGGGAAAAATTTGGAGTTAACGACCCATACTATGGCGTTCTGACGTCCGATAGCTATAGGCGGGAGGCTTTTGGGGTTGAAGCACGTAGGCGGTTTTTTGAATCCGGTTGTCAGCATATTTCCGGTCTCATGGAGCGTCTGGAGGCGCGTCTTGGCCCCATTAAGCGTGGATTTGCTCTTGATTTCGGCTGCGGTGTTGGTCGTCTGACCGTACCACTGGCCTCTGAATTCTTGTTTGAGTCTGTCACTGGTGTTGATATATCTCCTTCAATGCTCAATGAGGCCAGGAAAAACGCGGGTTCCTCTCAACTGAATAATATCTACTTTAAGCAAAGCTGTGAATTTTTTAATCATTCTGACGCAAGCTTCGATTTTATCCACTCCTATATTGTTTTTCAGCATATTCCTAGGCGGCAGGGAATGCAGATCTTTGGTGAACTGCTTTGCCGGCTTTCTCCTGGCGGAGTCATTGCCATCCACTTCCCATACTCTAAGAGAATTGGATTGTTGCGAACGACGTTAAGCCAGCTTCGCCTGAGTCTAAGACCCGTTCATTACGTCGGAAATGTGCTTCAAAAGCGCCCTATCTTTGAGCCGCCAATGCAGATGAATTCCTACAATATTAATCAATTGCTCTTGCAATGTTTTAATTGTGGCTTGGTCGATATTTCTTTGGAATTATCCCTTGAGGGTGATGTTCACGGTGTTTACTTGTTTGGAAGGTTGCCCGTTGGCGGCGCGTAACAAAGTAGACTTATTGTTACTGACATAACATTAATGCTTCTTGACTCGCCTCCATTGCCTAGGGTGGCTTTTGATTGTGATATCTTCATGCTCCAGCGGCATGGGGGTATTAGGCTTTATTTTTCAGAGTTAATCAAGGCAATCAATGAAGTTAGCTCCTCTCAGATTAAGTCGCCTGATTGGAAAGTAATTAGCGAGATTCTCCCAGCTGGTCGACATAATATGTTGTGGCGACACGCTGGTTTGTTAAGGCTGCTGGGCTCATTCTTATCACCTCTGCTGCCTTCTATATGGCGTGAAAGCCCAATTGTCTATCACGCTAGCTATTATCGTAACCCGTTTATTCGACTTTCTTGCAATCCCGTTATCGTTACTGTTCATGATTTGATTCATGAATTATGCTCAGCCTATTTCGAGAGCTCGTACAATTCTTCGATCAAGCGCTATGTTGCAGCTAAGCGCAGATGTATTTATTCCGCTGATGCAGTTATTCTGGTCTCTAAGGCCACCTTGTGCGATCTGCTTGAGGTCTATCCACTATTTCCGCAGTCAAAGCTGCATGTGATTCATCACGGTGCCGACCATTTCAGTGCTTTGCCACCTCTCCGTCCAGCTGAGCATGGTGGCGATGGCCTGCCATTCGGCCGTTATATATTATACGTGGGTTCGCGAAACCACTATAAAGGATTTGCGGACTTGCTGCTTGCGATGGCTCATTTGGTAACACTTTATGATTGCAACCTTATTTGTGTTGGTGCTCAATTTGGTGGCGCTGAGCAACAGCAGATTTTTCGGTTGGGTTTGCAGCGTCGCGTAGCCGTAGTTGCAGCTGATTCAGTACGATTATCTCAGCTTTATCAGTCTGCAGTTGCTTTTGTCTATCCTTCTTGGCGGGAAGGTTTCGGTTTGCCTATTCTAGAGGCCATGCGCTCAAGCTGCCCTGTGATCTGTAGTGATATTCCCTCCTCTAGAGAAATCGCCGACGGCTATGCAATGTTCTTCAGTCCACGCACGATTTCCGAGCTCATTGTTGCGCTTAGCCGAGTATTGGAATGGCCGATGGAAACGCGCTGTTCATTTACTGATCATGCACAGCAGCACGCTGCTACCTTCACATGGGCTAAGGCTGCTAGGCGTACTTGCGATGTATATTTAGGAGCTTTGTCTAATCATAAGAGGAGCCGTTGCATCGAATGAAAGCAAAGTTGCGGCTCGTCATTATTGTGCCCACACTGAATTCGTGGTTGTTATTGCCAAGGTTGGTCGAGTCACTGAAGAATCAGACCACCAAGGATTGGCGTGTCCTGTTTGTTGATGGTCCTTCATCTGAAGAGCATCGGTCATTTCTGCAGATAACTAGCGAGGAAGACTCTCGTTTTTCATGGATTGAGCAACAACCTTCTTCAGTTGGCATTTATGGGGCAATGAATACAGGCTTTTCCTCTGTTGCAGCAGATGATTGGCTTTTGTTTTGGGGTAGCGATGATTGGGCAGATCACCCTGATTCATTGGCAGAGGCGTTCAGGGCACTAGAGGCTCAGGCTTGTGATTTGTTGGTTTGTCAGGGTTCCTATATAAGGTTTTCCCGTGATGGTGAGGAATGCCTTGTGCGGCCCACGTCGTTTCGTTGGTTCAGGACTTTCTGGTTGACGATGTTTTTTGGATCGACCCCCCCGCATCAGGCTACTTTTATTGGACCAGAGGCCCGACGATTGCTCTTTCAATATGACGAGAGTTTCATTCTGGCTGCGGATCTTGATTATTTTCTTACACTCTCACGTATTCAGAGTATTCGTGTCTCCAGGTCAGATTGCAGTTTAGTCCGAATGTCAATCGGCGGTGTGAGTGGTTTGGAGCATAGGCGCCGAATCAGCGAGGTTCGCCGTGCTTATCGCCTCCATTTCGGACCGATGTGGGCATTACCTTTTTTAGCTCGCTATATGCAGCGATTCTTGACCATTATGGGTATTAAGTAGATAGCGCATGAGATTCACTCTGGCTGTATTCACCTTTTCCTTCGTAATTGTTTATATGCTCGTTAGGCAGTTGTTGCCCTTGTTGAGTCGTCGATTGCCAGACACTCCTAACGCCCGCAGTGCCCACCAGTGCCCGACTCCCCGTGGCGGAGGTTTGGCTTTTGTCTTGATCGCGGGCCTCACGTCAGTGATCTCAGGTTTCGCTTTCGGTGGATTGGCATGGCTTCCGGCATTGGCACTTCCCTTGGCGTTTGTCGGGCTGGCGGATGACCGCTTCGATCTACCTGCGGCTTTGCGTTATTCCGTCCAATTGCTTACGGCTGTTTCTTTCGTCGTCATTTCCCCATGGGTGCAGGCCTGGCCGTGGCCAGTGCTGGTCTTGCCTGTAGTTGTGTTAGCGATCACGGCGGTGATCAATTTCACCAACTTCATGGATGGTCTCGATGGACTTGTAGCTGGTTGCATGGTCCTGATGCTTACCACGTCCTTTGTGATCACCTGCAGAGGCCTCGTCTCATCTAGTGCGCTTTTTCCGATTGCGGCCCTCGTCGGTGGATTGATCGGCTTTCTCTTCTGGAACTGGAGCCCCGCCAAGGTGTTCATGGGCGATGTGGGTAGCACCTTTCTTGGAGCCGTCTTTGCGGGTCTGGTGCTTCAGCAGTCCAGTCCACTTGCTGCCCTCGCTCTGCTGCTCGTCGGTTTCCCCCTTTTCGGTGATGCTTTTTTCTGCGTGTTGCGTCGCGGCCTTGCTGGACAGGCTGTGTTTCGTGCCCACCGTTTACATCTGTTCCAGCGTCTCCATCAGGCGGGCTGGTCCCATGCCCGTGTTGCAGGGCTCTACATCGTCGCTACGGGCCTCCTGGCCCTTTCTTTGGTACTCGCGGGACTCCCTGGGGTGTTAACCGTCGCTGCCTTGGAGCTGCTGCTAGGGCTTTGGCTTGACCGCACTGTCGCCGTGCCCTTTTCAGCCCAGACGCCGAGTCTTTGACACAGGCCCTTGCGCGTCTGTCACACACAGGCGCCCATGGCTCCCATCGGCTGTGACAATAAGAACATGATCATCGAAGGACGAGCCCTAACCTCAGCACCGATCAGACTTTTACCTGGCAGACGCTTGTCGCTCCTCGGAAAGCTCTTCCTAGCTGTGACGCGCCGCTGGTCTCAGGCTCGTATCGATCAATCGCTGATCCCCAGGCGTTTGTTTCTGCTGGGGCTCGATGCGTTACTGCTTGTTCTCGCCTTCTGGGGTTCCTTTGCTCTCAGGCTGCTCGACAACGATCCGCCGCAGCTTGAACTTCAGCTTCGGCTTTTGCCCTGGGCGGTGTCGATCGGCCTGACGGTGTTGTTGTTCAGCGGTTGGTACCGCAGCCTGACCCGCTTCTCCGGCAGTCACTCCCTCTATGGCCTTCTGCCCCGGTCTGGCCTGACCGTGTTGCTGCTGTTGCTGGTCAGCACCCTTCTGGGGTCACCCCAGCCGCCGCGCTCCTTCTGGATTCTCTTCTGGCTGCTGTTCTCCTTTCTGGAGATCTCCAGTCGCATCGCTCTTCGCGATCTGCTGCGCTGGACCCTCGAATCGTCGGACCCTACGTCCACCATAGGCCGCGCCACCTTGATCTACGGCGGCGGCTCCGCTGGCATGCAACTGCTGGAGGCCCTGCGCCACGACCCCAGCTTCCAGTTGGTGGCCGTGCTTGATGACGATCCGGCTCTGTGGGGACGGAGCCTGCAGCGGCTGCCGATCCATTCTCCGGACAACCTGCGCCACCTGATCGAGCGCCATGACATCCGCCAGGTGTTGCTGGCCATCCCTTCGGCCCAGCGCTCCCGCAAGCGGGACCTGGTGCGGCTGCTCAGCGATGAGGGTCTCAAGGTTCTGGCCATGCCCTCTCTGGCCCAGTTGGCCAGCGGCGAGATGAGCGTGGCTGATCTCAAGCCCGTCTCCATCGACGATCTGCTGGGCCGTGAACCCTCCGTCCCCGATCAGGCCCTGCTCGCCGCCGCCGTGGCTGGCCGCTCCGTGCTGGTCACCGGGGCCGGCGGGTCGATCGGATCGGAGCTTTGCCGTCAGATCTTGCAACTGGGGCCCACCCGCCTGGTGCTGCTGGAGCGCAACGAATACGCCCTCTATGCGATCAGTCAGCAACTGGAGGCTCAGCTGGAACGCAGCGGAACGCAGCTGCCCGTGGTTTGCGCGCTGGCCGACATTGGCGACCGGTGCCGTCTGGAGGTTTTGCTGAGGCAGCACCGAATCCAGGTGCTCTTCCATGCCGCGGCCTACAAGCATGTGCCGATGGTGGAAGCCAATGTCTGCGCCGGCCTGGCCAACAACCTGCTCGGTACCCGCTCGGCCCTGGAGGCCGCTATCAACTGTGGCCTTGAGCGATTCGTCCTCATCTCCACCGACAAGGCTGTGCGCCCCACCAATGCCATGGGGGCCAGCAAGCGGTCCTGTGAGTTGCTCGTTCAGGACGCAGCGTCAGCGATCGCCGTGAAGGGAGAGGGTCCGATCTGCTCGATGGTGCGCTTCGGCAACGTTCTGGGGTCCTCCGGCTCCGTTGTCCCCCGCTTTCGCCAACAGATCAGCGAGGGGGGGCCGGTCACGGTCACCCATCCCGAGATCACGCGCTTCTTCATGACCATCCCCGAGGCGGTGCAGCTGGTGCTCCAGGCAAGCGGGATGGCGGGAGGTGGCGAGGTGTTCGTGCTCGACATGGGCGAACAGGTGCGCATAGCTGATCTGGCACGCCAGATGATCCTCCTCTCGGGCTGCACCGTGCGGGAGCCCGCTAATCCGGCCGGCGACGTGGCGATCGTCTACACAGGGCTGCGCCCGGGAGAAAAGCTCTATGAAGAGCTGCTGATCTCCGATAACGATGTCCCGACTGCGCACCCTCTAATCCGCAAGGCCCAGGAAGCCTGCCTGCCCCATGAGCGGCTGGAGCGGCTCCTTTCTCAGATGGAAGCGGCGCTTGAAGCCTGGGATGATCAGGCTGTTCTCGCGATCCTTGGCCAGATGGTGCCTGAGTTCGCCCCGGCGACGATTCGGCCGACAATCCCTTCATCCTCTGCTCCAGCCGATCCCCTGGCCTCAGCCCGGCAGACCGACATCCGACTGCTCTGACTCCGACAGGGCTACCGCCCGAGCAAGAGGACTGGATGCTGCCCCCAGTCGTGGAACAGCCCCCTGCCCCCGCACGACCAGCCGTAGGGTCTTGATCAGAATCAGCCCATCGAGCATCAAGTTCGCATTGCGCAGGTAGTAGAGGTCGTAGCTGAGCTTCATGCGGCTGTCTGCGACGCTGGCGCCGTAGGGGTAACACACCTGGGCCCAGCCGCTCAGCCCTGGCCTAACCCAGTGGCGCACGCGGTAGTGGGGGATCGCCTCCTCGAGCTCGCCCTCCAGCTCCGGGCGCTCCGGGCGGGGACCGATCAGGCTCATGTCGCCCGCCAGCACACTCACCAGTTGGGGCAGCTCATCGAGGCGGAGTCTCCTCAACCAGGCGCCGATCCAGGTGATCCGCGGGTCATTCCGCCGGGCCCACTGGGCGCCTTGGGCTTCCGCGCGCACCTCCATGCTGCGCAGTTTCCAGACCCGCAGCGGCTCACCGTACAGGCCCGTGCGCCGCTGGCTGTAAAGCACCGGTCCCCCATCAGTGATCTTGATGGCCACGGCCGCCAGCGCCAGCAGAGGTGCACTGAACAGCAGCAGCAACGAGGCCACCGCCACATCACCGAGTCGCTTGATGCGCCAGCCCCAGCGCCCTGGCTGAAGCTCAAACCCCTCGGCCTGCACCAGCCAGCGGCTGGAGAACAATTCGGGGGGCACCCGTTGGAGGTGCTGCTCGGCCCACACCACCAGACTGCACACGGCGGTTCCCTTGCCTCGAATGGCCAGCAGTTCCTGGAGCAGGCCATCGTCCAGGGGGGCCGCTTCACTCAGGGCGATGCCATCGAGGCCGGCTTCGATGCGCTGGCGCAGCAGATGCAGGGACGCCCCATCGCAGTAGATCAGTTCCAGCCCCAGGGAAGCCTGATCTCTGCAGAGCTCCTGTTGGAGGATCCTGATTTCTTCGCTGTCCCCTACCAGCAGCCAGTGATGCCGGCGCCGCTGCCCCCTGCTGGCCCAGAGCTGGGCCAGTGCTGATCCACCGGTGGTGGCCGCCAGCAACGGCAGGATGAAGCCTCGGAACGTGCGCGGGTCCTCGATCTTCAGGCCCCAGCTGAAGATCACCACCACGCTGGCCAGCACCAGAAGCGCCACAAGGCCGGTGGCGATCAGGCGCCAGCTCTGGGAATCCCGCTGGCCCTGCTCCGGCTTCGAGTAGCGCCCCAACAGATAGGAGCACCCCACCCACAACCCCGTCAGCGCCAAGACCGAGGGCGTCAAGCCGGCCCAGTGGCTGAAACGGTGCCAGAAGAGCAGATTGTAGAACCCCAGCAGCAGAGCGGCATCGAGGAGAGCCAGCCCCAGCAGCAACCAGCGCTGCCTCAGCCAGGGGGTCCTCCACCACATGCTGGCTTGCCTTGTTCAGATTCACGACTCTATGGGTCGGTCTTCGTCACTGGGATACTGGACTACCAGCAGCCCGGCAACGGCAGCCGAATCAATTTATGCAGAGTCCAAACCGTTCCAAAACCGCCCTGATCACGGGCATCACGGGCCAGGACGGCTCTTACCTCGCCGAGCTGCTGCTGGAGAAGGGCTACACGGTGCATGGCATCAAGCGCCGCGCCAGCAGCTTCAACACCGATCGCATCGATCATCTTTACCAAGACCCCCACGAGCGCGACAGTAGCGGCACCTCACCGCGCCTCACGCTCCACTACGGCGATCTCACCGATTCCACCAACCTGATCCGGATTATCCAGCAGGTTCAGCCCGACGAGATCTACAACCTCGGCGCCCAGAGCCATGTGGCGGTGAGCTTCGAGAGTCCGGAATACACCGCCAATTCCGATGCCCTCGGCACCCTGCGAATCCTTGAGGCCGTGCGCATCCTCGGGTTGATCGATAAAACCCGCATCTACCAGGCCAGCACCAGTGAGCTGTATGGCCTGGTGCAGGAGATCCCCCAGAAGGAGAGCACCCCCTTCTATCCCCGCAGCCCCTACGGCGTCGCCAAGCTCTACGCCTACTGGATCACCGTGAACTACCGCGAGGCCTACGGGATGTATGCCTGCAACGGGATTCTGTTCAACCACGAGAGCCCGAGGCGTGGAGAGACCTTTGTGACCCGCAAGATCACACGCGGCCTGGCGCGGATCGATGCGGGGTTGGATGAATGCCTGTTCATGGGCAATCTGGATTCGCTGCGCGACTGGGGCCACGCCAGGGACTACGTGGAGATGCAGTGGCGGATGCTGCAGCAGGAGGACCCGCCGGAAGACTTTGTGATCGCCACCGGCCGCCAGGAAACGGTGCGCAGGTTCATCGAACTGGCCGCGATGGAACTGGGCTGGGGTGGCATCGTCTGGAGCGGTGAGGGGATCGAGGAGATCGGCACCCGTGCGGGCAGCGGCGAGGTGGTGGTGCGCATCGACCCGCGCTACTTCCGGCCGGCGGAGGTGGAAACGTTGCTCGGAGACCCCTCCAAGGCGCAGCAGAAGCTGGGCTGGACCCCTACCACCACGCTTGAGGAGCTGGTGGCGGAGATGGTCCGCCACGACGTGGAGGAGGCCAAGAAGGAGGCCTACCTGCGCCTCAAGGGCTTCAATGTGGTGGGCTCGATGGAGAACCCTCCCAGCAGTGACGCGGTGATCGGCACCGCCGGCAAAGGCAAGCCATGAGCAGCGCAGGCTTGCCCCATGACAGCCAACCCCTGATCACACCCAGCGACCGCATCTTCGTGGCAGGGCATCGGGGCATGGCCGGTTCGGCCATCGCCCGCGCTCTGGGCGCTTCCGGTTACACGAACCTGCTCACCGCATCCCGCAGCGAGCTGGATCTGGAAGACGGCAACGCCGTGCGCGCTTGGTTCGAGGCCCAGCGTCCGGAGGTGGTGGTGCTGGCGGCCGCCAAGGTGGGCGGCATCCACTTCAACGACACCTACCCCGCCGATTTCCTGCTCGACAACCTCAAAATTCAGACCCATGTAATCGAGAGCGCCTGGCGCACGGGCACCAGGCGGTTGCTGTTCCTCGGCAGCAGCTGCATCTACCCCCGCCTGGCAGCGCAGCCGATCAAGGAGGAGGTTCTGCTCACCGGGCCACTGGAGCCCACCAACGAGTGGTACGCGATTGCCAAGATTGCCGGCATCAAGCTCTGTGCCGCCCTGCGCAAGCAATACGGCTTCGATGCGATCAGCCTGATGCCCACCAATCTCTACGGCCCGGGCGACAACTATCACCCCAGCCACAGCCACGTGATGGCGGCGATGATCCGCCGCTTCCACGAGGCTGCGGAAGCCAGGGTCCCATCGGTGACCTGCTGGGGCACCGGTTCGCCCCTTCGGGAGTTTCTGCACGTGGATGATCTGGGCGCGGCCTGTGTGTTCTCCCTCGAGCGCTGGGATCCCGCCTCATCTGGGGCCCCCCGGGATGATCAGGGCCAGCTGCTCACCCATCTGAATGTGGGCACCGGCGTGGATCTCACGATCCGCGACCTGGCCGAGACCGTCGCGGTGGCTACGGGCTATGCAGGCGCGATCCACTGGGATGCCAGCAAGCCCGATGGCACTCCCAAAAAGCAACTGGATGTGAGCCGCTTGGCGGGGCTTGGTTGGAGAGCCGGGATTCCCCTGGCTGAGGGCGTCTCGAGCACGGTCGCCCAATTCCGCGAGCAGCTCCAGCAGCAGCTGGTGCGGCTCTGATCGTTCCTCCCTTCCTTCGGCCCCATGCCCGCCTCAATCACCCGCAACCTGGTCACCGGCGGTGCCGGTTTTGTGGGGTCCCACCTGGTGGACCGGTTGATGGAGGCCGGCCAGGAGGTGCTCTGCCTCGACAACTACTTCACCGGCCGCAAGGAGAACATCGCTCGTTGGATCGGGCACCCTCGTTTCGAGTTGATCCGCCACGACGTCACCGAGCCGATCCGCCTCGAAGTCGACCGCATCTGGCACCTGGCCTGCCCTGCCTCTCCTATTCACTACCAGTACAACCCGATCAAGACCGCCAAGACCAGCTTCCTGGGCACCGCCAACATGTTGGGTCTTGCCCGTCGCGTCGGCGCCCGCCTGCTGCTCGCCTCCACCAGCGAGGTCTACGGCGACCCCGAGGTGCACCCCCAGCCCGAGAGCTACCGCGGCTCCGTCAACACCCATGGCATCCGTGCCTGCTACGACGAGGGCAAGCGCGTCGCTGAAACTCTCTGTTTCGACTACCAGCGCGTGCACGGGGTCGAGATCCGGGTCGCACGCATCTTCAACACCTATGGGCCGCGCATGCTTCCAGACGACGGCCGCGTGGTGAGTAACTTCATCGTGCAGGCCCTGCATGGTGAAGCGCTCACTCTCTACGGCGACGGCAGCCAGACCCGCTCCTTCTGCTACGTCGACGACCTGGTGGAGGGTCTGGTCCGCCTGATGAACGGCGGCCACCCCGGGCCGATCAACATCGGTAACCCCGGTGAATTCACCATCCGTCAACTGGCCGAACTGGTGCGCGACGCGATCAACCCCAACCTGCCGCTCACCACCCAGCCCCTGCCCCAGGACGACCCCCTCCAGCGTCAACCCATGATCGATCTGGCCCGGGCGGAGCTCGGCTGGGAGCCCACCATTCCCCTGCGGCAGGGGCTCGTGAGCACCATTGCCGATTTTCGCGCCCGCGTTGAGGTGACCCCTTGATCCGCACCATCTGCTGCATCGGCGCCGGCTACGTCGGCGGCCCCACCATGGCCGTGATCGCCGATCGTTGCCCCGAGATCCAGGTCACGGTCGTCGATCTCAACGTCCGCCGCATCGCCGCCTGGAACGATGACGACCTCTCCAAGCTTCCCGTCTACGAACCTGGCCTGGCCGAGCTGGTGGGCCGCCGCCGCGGCCGCAACCTGCACTTCAGCACCGAGGTGGATGGCGCCATCAGCAGCGCCGACATGGTCTTTCTCTCGGTCAACACCCCCACCAAGACCAAGGGTGTGGGGGCCGGCCAGGCCTCCGACCTGCGTTGGATCGAGGCTTCCGCCCGTCAGGTGGCCGCCAGCGCTTCTGGCCACACGATCGTGGTCGAAAAGAGCACCCTGCCCGTGCGCACCGCCGAAACCGTCAAGACAATTCTGGCGGCGGGCCCGGCGGGCAAAACCTTTGCCGTGCTCTCCAACCCTGAGTTCCTCGCCGAGGGCACCGCCATCACCGATCTGGAGACTCCCGATCGGGTGCTGATTGGTGGCGAGGAGGACGCCGCCATCGAGGCCCTGGCTGCGATCTATGGCAAATGGGTGCCCGCCGAGCGCATCCTGCGCACCAATCTCTGGAGCAGTGAGCTCTCCAAGCTCACCGCCAACGCCTTCCTCGCCCAGCGCATCTCCTCGATCAATTCGATCGCCGCCCTCTGCGAGGCCACCGGCGCCGACGTCAACGAGGTGGGCCGAGCCATCGGCACCGACTCGCGCCTCGGCTCCAAGTTCCTCAAGGCCGGCCCCGGTTTTGGCGGCAGCTGTTTCCAGAAAGACATCCTCAACCTCGTCTACCTCTGCGGCCACTACGGCCTCCACGAGGTGGCGCGTTACTGGCAGCAGGTGGTCGAACTGAACGCCTGGCAGCAGCACCGCATCGCCAGGCTCGTGGTGACCGATCTGTTCGGAACCGTCACGGGCAAGCGCCTCGCGATCCTCGGTTTCGCCTTCAAGGCCGACACCAACGACACGCGCGCGGCCCCCGCGATCACCATCTGCCGCGATCTGCTCGAGGAGGGGGCCCAGCTGGCGATCTTTGATCCCAAGGTGGACGGCGAGCAGATCGGCCAGGATCTGGGGGCACCACCCACCCCAGGGGCCGCAGCGCTCAGTGGCGATGGGGTCTGGCAGCTCGCCGTTGATCCGCTCTCGGCGGCCCGTGGCGCCGATGCCATCGTGATTCTCACGGAATGGGACGCCTTCCGCACCCTTGACTGGCCTGCCCTTGCCGCTGTGATGCGCCAGCCGGCCTGGGTCTTTGATGCACGCCGGATCGCCGATGCCGAGGCCGCCCGCGCCGCCGGCTTCCAGGTGTGGCAAGTGGGTCGGGGCTGAGGTGAGCGCTCGTCCTGTTCTCGTCACCGGGGTCGCCGGCTTCATCGGTTCGGCGGTGGCGGAGCGGCTGCTGCGGCGGGGGCAAGTGGTTGTCGGCCTCGACAACCTCAACGACTACTACGATCCTGCCCTCAAAATGGCGCGCCTGGAGCGGCTGCAGGCCCTGCCGGAAGCCGCCTCGGGCGGATTCCGCTTCCGCCAGTTGAATCTGGAGGACGGCGCGGCGATGGCGGCCCTGTTCGACGCCGAGCGCCCTGATCGGGTGGTGCACCTGGCGGCCCAGGCGGGGGTGCGCCATTCAATCGACAACCCCGCCCTGTACATCCAGAGCAACCTGGTGGGCTTCGGCCATGTGCTCGAAGGCTGCCGACACCAGGGGCTGAGGCATCTGGTCTACGCGAGCAGCAGTTCGGTGTATGGCGGCAACCGGCGCATGCCCTTCTCCGAGCAGCAGCCGGTGAACCATCCGGTGAGCCTCTATGCCGCCACCAAGAAGGCCAACGAGCTGATGGCCCATACCTACAGCCATCTCTACGGTCTGCCCGCCACGGGTCTGCGCTTTTTCACGGTCTATGGCCCCTGGGGCCGCCCCGACATGGCGCCGATGTTGTTTGCCAGGGCGATCCTCGCGGGCGAACCGATCCGGGTGTTCAACCATGGCCGCATGGAGCGCGACTTCACCTACATCGACGACATCGTTGAAGGGGTGATCCGCTGCCTCGACAAGCCGGCCACCCCTGATCCGGCCTTCAATCCCCTTGCTCCCAACCCGGCCACGGCCGCGGTGCCCCACCGGCTCTTCAACATCGGCAACAGCCAGCCCACACCGCTGTTGCGCTTCATCGAGGTGCTCGAAGACGCCCTGGGCACCAAGGCCATTCCCCAGTTCGAACCCATGCAACCCGGGGATGTGACTGCCACCGCAGCCGACACCTCAGCGCTCGAGGCCTGGGTGGGCTTTGCTCCCCACACTCCCCTCGAAGCGGGGATCGGCCAGTTCGCCCGTTGGTACCGCTCTCAGTACCCCGAAGGCCTCCATCCCGTGTCGAAGTAGGTCTTGCGGTCCACCCGGCGGTGAGGCAGGCGCTGGGCTTCCCGGGCGGTGTACTGGCTCACGGTGGGGTTACCGCCGATCGCATCCACATGGGCCACCTGCAGCCACAGATCCCGCTTGGCCCAGCTGACGCTGTGATGCACCCGGTTGTGGCGCAGCACGTGGCACCAGCGGGCCATGCCGCAACTGGGGCAGAACAGCTCCTCCAGCCATTCGTTGCTGAGCACCAGCACGGGGTAGGCGTTGATCACCAACCGCGCTTTTCGCTTCGCCATGCCCCGGGCCTTGAGTTGCTCAGGGGTGTGCAGATGGAGGAAGTGCTTCTTGCCGTTGCCCTCAATGCGTTGCTCGGGGTGGGCGGGGCAGAACAGCTCATGGCGTCGGGGACGGCGGCTGCGGCGTTCGGGCCTGGGATCGGAAAAGGAGGCCGACAAACGGGGCTGATCGCTGATCGAGATTCAGTCGGGATTGAGGGATCTCCTGCGCCGTGGGTCGGAAGGCGCATGAAAAAGCGGGCCCCTGGACCCGCACGATGGCTGTTGGTTGGGGGAAATCCCGCGATCAGGCGGATCCCACAGCCACGTAGGAGCCGTAGAAGAATAGGCCGACAACGAAGATGACGGCGATGCCTCCGGCAGTGGCCACCAGCCAAAGGGGCAGGACTCCTTCGGTCCAGCGGCTGCGCCAGGCAACAGCCGGCCGACCGTCGGGAAGACGATCAGGGAGACGGCCGTCAGGCAGGGATGATTTCTTGCCGCTCATGGCTGAGGCTCCGAATCAGTTGAAGAAGTAGCTGGTGAACAGCACACCGGTCACGAACACAAGCAGCAGCCCCATGTAGAGGCTGGTGCGGTTGAGTTCAACCGGCAGGTTGTTGGGGTTGGGGGTGCGTTGCATTGGTTTGGTTCAGCGACGGACGAACTGCATGGCCGCCAGCGCACCAAGGAAGAACACCGTCGGGATGCCGAGGGCATGAACCGAGAGCCAACGCACCGTGAAGATCGGATAGTTGCGCGGTGTGGTGGCGATGGGGGATTGACTCATGGCTTAATTCAAGCGCTGATCGAGTTGGCTCTTGGCTTCGTAGCGCTGGCTCACGACCGGAGCCTTGCTTTCCTGGGCCTGGAAATAAGCATCCGGACGCGGGGTTCCGAAGGCGTCGTAGGCCAGGCCTGTGGAGACGAAAAAGAATCCGGCCAGGAAAATCGCCGGCAGGGTGACGGCGTGGATGACCCAGTAGCGGATGCTTGTGATGATCTCGAAGAACGGGCGTTCCCCGGTGGAGCCGGCAGCCATAGCAGCGGGCAATTCAGCTAAGTGATCCTAATGCGCCCCAGGAGACCCCCGGGAGCGCGGCCGCCGGTTGGTTACAGAGGGACGCAGTTGGCAGGCCGGGTTGACGGCATGGTTTGGCGGCGGTTGATCAGCCCACCCAGCGCAGCAGGTGGCCCCGCTCACCCAGAACGAATCCCTTGTCGCCGCCTGGGAAGACGATGCGGCTGAAGTTGCTGGCCTGGCTGCGGCCCACCGGATCGGTGCTCCAGTTCTTGCCCCCGTCGCGGCTCACCAGCAGGGTGCCGCTGCCGCCTCCGGCCCAGATGGCGCCGCTGGGGTCCCAGGCCATGTCGAGATACCCATAGCCGTTGTTGATCGGAATCACCGGCTTGCCCCAGCTCTCGGGGCTGTCCGCGGCGCCGTCGAAGCGCATCTGGGCCCCGCGGGAGAGCATCCACAGGTGGCCATCGGGCTGCTGGCCCATGCTCTGCAGCCGCTGGCTGCTGATGCGCTGGTGGGGTTGCCACAGCTCCTGACCAGGCTCCCAGGTGGCGAAGTAGTTCCCCAGGCTCGAGACCCCCACGTAGTCGCCCTCGCGGCCACGGCGGAGGTCCCGCAGGGCTCCGGCGGCGTCGCTGACCTTGGCCTGCCAGCTGGTGCCCCCATCGCTGCTGGTGTAGATGGCGCCGACGTTGGTGGCCAGCTCGGCCTGATGGGGTCCGAGGGCCGTGATCAGATACGGCTCCCCGGGGAGCTTGGTGTCGAGGAGCAGTCGGGTCCAGCTCTGGCCGCCATCCTCGCTGTGCAGCAACAGACCCGGCTGGCCGGCAATCCAGCCTTCCTGGGCCTGGAAATCGATGCTCAAGAGCCGGAAGTTCTCCTCGGCCGGCAGCTCGAGGGCCCGTTCCTGCCAGCTGGCACCGCCGTCCTCGGTTTCAAGGATCAGCCGGTTGCTTCCCACCAGCAATCCGTGGCGGTCATCGGTGAAGGCCAGATCCAGGGGATTGGAGCGGCTGGGCAGTTCCACCTCCTGCCACGGACTGGTCTGGGCGATGGGCAGGTGGGAACTGGAGCATCCGCCCACTCCAAGGGCCAGGCCAAGGGCGATGGCGAGGCTGAACAGGGTGGAGAGCAGCGACCGTTTCACGGGACTCAGCGAAGGGAATAGAGGGAAAGGAAGAAGGCGATGGCCAGGGCGAAGGCGCTGAAGATCAGCACGTTCTTCTGGCCGGGTGTCAGCTTGTTGACCCCAAGGCCGAAGTCGAGGTTTTCCTCGAAGCCACTGGGTTTGTTCCGTGGCCCGATGTCCATGAAGGCGCCCACCCTGCTGCGGCAGACCGGGCAGCGGAAACCGAGCGGATCGAGGTCTTCGAAGGCCACTCCAGGATCGATCCCGAGCTTGCGGATGCCCTCGGAAGGATCGAAGACGAAGCCGCAGCTGCGGCATTCGAAACGATGGTCGCGGACGTCGTCTTCGGGCTTTTCGAGGGCCTCCTGGCTGGAGCCGTCCGCGGCGGCCTCAGCGGCGTTCGGGCTGCTCACCGGGTGGTCTGCGGCGCTGGGAACGGCATCCGCGGGCTCATCAACGGGTGAGTCGACAGCGTCCAGCGCCGGTTCCTGGGGGATGGCCTCCATCGTTGTCGTCGCCCCTTGCGCTGTGCCGACTCTATCCAGCGACTCAGGATTCAGCGGTTTGATGCGTCGGCTCTCGCCGGGAGGTGTCAGAATCCGCCCCAGGTCGGCTCCGTCCATGTTCGTTCTCTCCGGATACGACGCCTTTCTTGGGTTTCTGCTGATTTCGGCGGCGGTCCCGGTTCTGGCCCTGGTCACCAACAAGCTGCTCTCCCCCCGCTCCCAGGCCGGAGAGCGCCAGCTCACCTATGAATCCGGCATGGAGCCCATTGGCGGGGCCTGGATTCAATTCAACATTCGCTACTACATGTTCGCCCTGGTCTTCGTCATCTTCGACGTCGAGACTGTCTTCCTCTATCCCTGGGCGGTGGCCTTCCACCGCCTCGGTCTGCTGGCCTTCATCGAGGCTCTGATCTTCATCGCCATCCTTGTGCTGGCCCTTGCCTACGCCTGGCGCAAAGGCGCTCTGGAATGGAGCTGAACCATGACCTTGACCCCCTCCTCCCCCACATCGGCGCCCACGAATGGGATCGACGCCCTGCGTGACCTGCGGGCCGCCAGCTGCAACCCCGTCGGTGCCCCCAGCGTCACCAACGCCCTTTCGGAAAACATCATCCTCACCAGCCTGGATGATCTCCACAACTGGGCCCGGCTCAGCAGCCTCTGGCCCTTGCTCTACGGCACGGCCTGCTGCTTCATCGAGTTCGCCGCTCTGATCGGCTCCCGCTTCGATTTCGACCGTTTCGGGCTGGTGCCCCGCTCCAGCCCCCGCCAGGCTGATCTGCTGATCGTGGCCGGCACGGTCACCATGAAGATGGCTCCTGCCCTGGTGCGGCTCTACGAACAGATGCCTGAGCCCAAGTACGTGATCGCCATGGGCGCCTGCACGATCACCGGCGGCATGTTCAGCGCCGACTCCACCACCGCCGTACGTGGGGTTGACAAGCTGATCCCCGTGGATCTCTACCTTCCCGGTTGCCCGCCTCGGCCGGAGGCGATCTTCGATGCGGTGATCAAGCTGCGCAAGAAGGTGGCCAATGAGTCCGTCGCTGAGCGCGGCCAGCTCGCCCAGACCCACCGCTATCTCACCATCGAGCACCAGATGGTGCCGGTTATGCCGATCGTCGATGGCACCTACCTGCGGGCGGAAACCCAGCAGGCAGCCCTTGCCGCCTCGGCCGCCCTGCCCGTAGCCCTGACCGAAACCGTCCCCTCCTTTGCTGGCAAGGGAGATGCCTGATCCCACCGAGCCCACCATGGCCCCAGAGTCGACCCCTGCCCCCGAGACTGCGCCGGTCCTGGCCACCCCCCAACCAGGGCCCTGGAGCCAGTGGCTGAGCACCGAGGGCTTTGACCACCAGTTCCTCGACCCCGACCATCTGGGCGTCGAGCTGATCGGCGTGGAGCCACAGGTGCTGCCGATCGTGGCGGCGGCCCTCAAGGCCCGTGGCTTCGATTATCTGCAGGTGCAGGGGGGCTACGACGAAGGTTCCGGCGGTCGCCTGGTGAGCTTCTATCACCTGGTGCGTCTGGCCGCAGCGGCCAACCCCAGCCCCGCTGCTGAAAGCCGCCCGGAGGAGCTACGCCTCAAGGTGTTCCTTGAGCGTGATGGCGACCTCACCATCCCCAGCCTTTACCCGCTCTTCCGCGGAGCTGATTGGCAGGAGCGCGAAACCTTCGACATGTACGGCATCCGCTTCGAGGGCCATCCCCACCCCAAACGGCTGCTCATGCCCGAGGACTGGAAGGGTTACCCCTTGCGCAAGGACTACGTCCAGCCTGATTTCTACGAACTCCAGGACGCCTACTGAGCCTTGCCGCGGCGGTAGAAGCGCATCACCGCGAGGGCAAGGCTGCGGGGGTCGTGGCGCAGCGTCGCGCTCGGCCGCGCCCCCTGCAGGGGAGCCAGCATCACCTCGTAGCCCTGGCTGCGCAGGTGGCGTAGGTCGCAGGTGACCGGCTCGGCCCCCCGGCTGCGGTAGTGGGCCACCAGGGTTGGATCCTCCAACGATTCCTGGGCCAGCACGGCGCTGAACAGCCGTTGCTCCACTCCCAGGCTGGCCAGTTGGGCTTCGATCGCCCGTAGATGACCCTCCACGTCCAGTCCGTCGGTTTCACCGGGCTGGGTCATCAGGTTGCAGATGTAAAGGCGGGGCGCCTTGCTGCGGGAAATGGCCTCGACCAGTTCGGGCACCAGCAGGTTCGGCAGCAGAGAGGTGTAGAGGCTGCCAGGTCCGAGCACAATCAGCTCGGCATGGGCGATCGCTTCCAGGGCCCTGGGCAGGGCGGGGGGGCGCTCCGGTGTGCAGCCGAGGCGCACGATCGGACTTGGAGCCTGGCCGATGCGCGATTCCCCTTCGATGCGCTCGCCGTTCTCCAGCTCGGCCCAGAGGCGCACATCGGCGTTGGTGGCGGGCACCACCTGGCCCTGCACCGCCAGCACCCGGCTGCTGGCGGTGATCGCCGACTCCAGGCTGCCGGTGATCGCGGTGAGGGCTGAGAGGAACAGGTTGCCGAAGCTGTGACCCTCCAGGCCGCTGCCCGCCTTGAAGCGGTATTGGAACAGGCGGGTGAGCAGCGGCTCCTCGGTGGATAGGGCCGCCAGACAGTTGCGGATGTCACCGGGGGGCTGCACCCCGAGCTCTCGCCGCAGCACACCGCTGCTGCCGCCGTCATCGGCCACGGTCACGATCGCCGTGAGGTTGCTGCTGTAGCGCTTGAGGCCGCTGAGCAGGGTGGAGAGGCCGGTGCCGCCGCCGATCGCCACGATCGCTGGGCCACGGTTCAAACGCCGCTGGGCCAGCAGGGCATCCACCAGCACCGTGCCTTTTTCCGGGGCGAGGGCCTGTTGGATCGAGCCGAAACTGCGGCTCTGACCCAGCCAGATCAGGGCACCACCGATCACCAGCACCAGTGGGCCGGTGATCGCCCGTGGCAGCACGGTGGTGATGTTCTTGAGCAGCCAGTTGATGGATTCCAGGAACCAGTAGATGGGCTTGAGGTCGGCCCAGACGGCCACCCCCAGCAGCGCGACCAGCAGCCCCAGCCCGGATGTAAGGATCCAGCGTTTGACCACCAGACCGGGCTGCAGCCAGCGTGCCGCCCGCCAGGAGCGGCTCATCAGGTCCTGCTGGCGAAGATCCCCACGGCCCACCCACCCCGGGCGTTGTTGGCGCCGGCGGGCGGCGCGGATCCGTGGGCTGGGGGGCTGGGGGCTCAAGCCACTGGGGCGAAGCGCCGGTTCAGGATTTCAAGAACTGTACGAACGAAAGCGAAGATGGCCCCAGCTCCGCTGCCTTCTCCGTGACCGATCCGGTTTCGACCACCGAGCCCGTGGCAGTGATGGAGCGCCTGAGCATGCGCTGGGGCGATCGCTTTGTGCTTGAAGAGGTGGACCTGGTGTTGTCCTCTGATGAACGCCTGGTGGTGGTGGGTCCGTCGGGGGCGGGCAAATCGACGATCCTGCGGATCATGGCCGGACTGCAGCTGCCCACCAGCGGCCGGTTGCGCATCCACGGCTCCGAGCAGCGTTACCTGCGCCTCGATCAGCGCCATCCCCCGGATGTGCGTCTGGTGTTCCAGAACCCCGCCCTGTTGGGCTCGCTCACGGTGCGGGAGAACGTGGGCTTTCTGCTCTACCGCCACAGTCGCCTCGGGCAGGCGGAGATTCGGGAGCGGGTGAGCCGCTGCCTGGAGGCGGTGGGCCTCTACGGCATCGAGGACATGTTCCCCGGTGAGCTCAGCGGCGGCATGCAGAAGCGCGTGAGCTTTGCGCGGGCCCTGATCGATGACCCCACCCAGCCGGCGGGCCGCGCGCCCCTGTTGCTCTTCGATGAGCCCACGGCGGGCCTCGATCCAGTGGCCTGCACCCGCATCGAAGACCTGATCGTCAAGACCACCGAGGTGGCCAAGGGCTCAGCGGTGGTGGTCAGCCATGTTCACAGCACGATCGAGCGGGCCGCCGATCGGGTGGCCCTGCTCTACGACGGCCGTTTCCACTGGGTCGGCAGCGTCGAGGAATTCCGCTGCACCGACCATCCGTTTGTGGTGCAGTTCCGGAGCGGTAGCCTGGATGGCCCCATGCAGCCGGCGGAGCTCTGAACCCATGCGCCGCAGTCTTCGCGAGGCGATCGTGGGGTTCTCGTTGCTGGCGGCGATCGCGGGTTCGGTCGGGCTCTGGGCCTGGCTCAAGGGCATGTCCCTCAACCAGAACATCTGGACGGTCAGGGTGCGCTTCGCGGATGCAGCCGGCCTGGCCGACCGCTCGTCGGTCACCTACCGCGGAGTGCTGGTGGGAAGCGTGCGCAAGATCCAGGTGAATTCCGGAGCCGTGGAGGCTCTGTTGGAGATCACAGATCCCAATCTCCGCCTGCGTCGGCCGGCGATTGCCGAGGTCAAGACCAGCTCGCTCCTGGGGGGCGACGCCGAGGTGGCCTTGATCTCCACGGCCCCGCCGGGACGTGAACCGACCTCGCGGCCCCGTTCCCCCGATTGCGACCCGAAGGCCATGGTCTGCTCCGGCGGAGAGGTGTCTGGGGTGTCGGCCGCCAGCCTCAGCTCCGTCACCGCCTTGATGCAGAACCTGCTGGATCAGGCCAACGAGCAGAGGCTGGTGTCCCGGATCGCTGGCGTGACCTCCAGCATGGATGTCACGTCCAAGCAGGCCAACCGCTTCCTGGTGGACTCCAGGCTGCTGGTAAAGGATCTCAATGCCGCCGTGCTCAAGGCTGATCCGATTCTGGCGAACCTGAAGTCGGCCACCTCCGAGGCGTCCCAGGCCTCGCGCCACATCCGCAACGTCGCCGCCGCTTTCGACAATCCGCGCACCGTGGCCCAGCTCAAGGGCACCGCCGCCAACGCCGAGAAGCTCACGGCCCGCTGGGAGGCCGTCGGCGGAGACGTCAACAAACTCACGGCCGATCCTCAGTTCATGGATGGGGTTCGCAGCGTGACCCTGGGCCTGGGCAAGTTCTTTGATGAGCTCTACCCCGAGCAGGCTGGCGGCTCCAAATCCGGCTCCAAAGGAGGTGCCAAGGCGAGCTCCAAGCCGGTGGCAAATGATCAGGGCGGCCGCCTGGCGGTCCCGATGCGCTGAGGGCCCAGGCTTGGACCTGCTGGACCCGGAGCCAGGCCGGACACCCCCCTCAGAGGCTGGCCACGGCCTCCATGGCGATGGCGGCGATGGCTTGATCGCTGGCCTTGGGAAGTTGCACGTATTTGCCTCCGGCGGCTTCGGCCAGTTCCTTGCCCATGCCGCTGCCGATGAATTTGCGCTCGGTGTCGATCACCAGCAGCTTCAGGCCAAGGGCCCGGTAGCGGCTGGCCACCTGCTTGACCTCCTCCCTGAGGTCCACGGGCTCCTCCCCCTCCAGCTGGGGCTGGCCAAGGGAGCGGCCCAGGGGTACGTTGCCGCGGCCGTCGGTGATCGCCACCACCACCACCTGGCCCAGGTCGCCGGTGGCCAGGGCGTTGGCTCCCACGCGGGCCGCCTGGGTGAGGCCGTGGGCCAGGGGTGAGCCACCCCCGCAGGGCATGGATTCGAGCCGCCGCCGCGCCGCCGTGATCGAGCGCGTGGGGGGCAGCAGCACCTCCGCCTGCTCGCCGCGGAAGGGGATCAGGGCGACTTCATCGCGGTTCTCGTAGGCCTCGGTGAGCAGCCGGATCACGGCCCCTTTGGCGCTCTGCATGCGGTTGAGTGCCATCGAGCCGCTGGCATCCACCAGGAAGATCACCAGGGCTCCCGCTTTCCGCTGCAGCAGCTTGGCGCGCAGATCGCCGTCTTCGACGATCACGGTGCGGTGGGGTTCCTTCTCCCGGCGTTTCTTCTGGTGCGGGGCCGCCGCCCGCAGGGTGGCGTCCACGGCGATGCGGCGCACGGGTCCCCTGGGCAGCATCGGCTTGACGTAGCGGCCCCGGGAGTCGCTGAGCACTACCGAGCGCTTGCCGCTGCCGCCGCTCCTGGCCCTGCCGGCGCTGAACACCAGCAGGTCCGGGTCGATGGCGATGGCTTCTGGGTCGAGCAGGAACTCCTCGGGAATCGAGGGGGGCGCCTGGTCCTCCGGGGTGTCCTGGTCCTCCTCGGGCTCGTCCTCGGGCGTGTCATCGGCATTGGGTTCCTCCGGTGGCTCCGGTGGCTCGGGCGGCTGCTCGCCCTGGGGCGGCGGTGGGCTCTCAGGGGGAGGTGGCGGTTCCAGCGGTTGGTTGGGATCCGGGGGGGGCAGCTGCATGGCCCTCGGGGCGATCACCAGCCGCACGGCCACCTGAAGGTCGTCGGCCTCCACCCGATCGCGGCCGGAGAGGGCCGCATGGGCACGGGCCACGCGCACCGCGTAGAGCTCCGCCCGGTGACCCTCGACGCCACCACGAATCGCCTCGTTCACCAGGTAGGCGATCTGCTCGCGGGCGATGGTCACATCCGGCAGCCACTGGCGGGCCAGCAACAGCTGGGTGGCGAGGGCATCGGTTTCCTCCTGCCAACGGGCGCGGAAATCGCCACTGGCTTCGCCATGGGACAGCACCGCCTCGGTGATCTCCACCCGCTGGGCGGTGCTCACCACCTGGTTGGCGGAGAGCACGATCGCGAAGCGGTCGAGCACGTGGTCGCGCACCGCCCCCTCCTCGGGGTTGTAGGTGGCGATCAGCAGGGTGCGGCAGGGGTGGCTGAGGCTGAGCCCCTCACGCTCGATCCGGTTTTCGCCCGAGCCCACCGCCGCCAGCAGCAGGTTGATGAGGCCGTCATCGAGCAGGTTGAGCTCATCGACGTAGAGCACACCCCGGTGGGCCTCGGCCAGCAGCCCGGGCTGGAACACGGCGCTGCCGCTGGCCAACGAAGCGGTCACATCCACCGAACCCACCAGCCGGTCTTCGCTCACCCCCAGGGGGACCTGGATGAAGGGAGCCGGGATCACCCGGGTGGCGAGCAGGACGGTGGGGTCGGCGCCGGTGGCATCGCCCCCCAGTTGCGTGATGCGCTGGCGGGTGGCCGCGTCCCATTCATCGGGGCGCTGGGGGTCACCGTTGAGGCTGCCCTCCACCACATCGATCGGGGGCAGCAGGGCATGGAGGCCGCGGGCGAGCACCGATTTACCCGTGCCGCGACCGCCGGCGATCACCACTCCCCCCAGGGCCGGATCCACCGCCGCCAGCAGCAGGGCCAGCTTCAAGGTTCCGTGGCCGGTGATGGCTGCCAGGGGGAAGCCGCTTGCGAGCATGGGGGACCGGCCCGTGGACGTGAGCGCCAGTCTCGCTGATCAGACCCTGGCCATCGGTCTGGGGGCCAATCTGGGCGACCCGCTGGCCACGCTGCTGGCGCTGCGTCCTCTGCTGGAGCAACGGCTGGAGCATCTCCTGGGACCGTTGTGTTGCCGCTGGTCGCCCCTGTTCCGCACGGCGCCCGTGGGCGGCCCCCCCGGCCAGCCCGCTTACCTCAATGCCGCCCTCGTGGCCTCCTTGCCGCAGGGAGGTGCGCTCACGGCGCTGGGTGCCCCGGGGCGCCCTGATCCGCAGGCCCTGCTCGCGGAGCTGCTGGCAGTGGAGCGTCGCTTCGGGCGGGTGCGAGCGGAGCGCTGGGGCCCCCGCCTTCTGGACCTCGATCTGCTGTGGTGCGGCCCGCAGCGCCTGAGGCTCGCGGACCTGGAGCTGCCCCATCCGCGCTTGCTGGAGCGGGCCTTCGTGCTGGCGCCGCTGGCGGCGATCGATCCGCAGCTCCAGCTGCCATGGGCCGCCGGCACCGTGGCTGAGCGGCTGGCGGCCCTCCCGGCCACACCGGGGCTGCCCCCGCCGGAACAGCTGCCGGCTCGGGCGGGCTGGCCTGAAGGCAGCCCCTGACCCCCGCAGGCGTTCACGGCCCCTCATCGGCGGCGGCCACACTGGGGGGCCTCAGCGGCTGCGGCCATGGCGCCCCTTCCCTCCCCCGAGCCTTATCAGTTGCTGGCCACCGAGGCGGTGCTGGAGGCCCGCAAGCTGCGCTTCGAGCTCAATCGGGTCAAGCTGCCGATGGGGATCGAGGGCAGCTTCGGTGTGATTCGCCACCCCGGAGCCTCCCTGGCGGTGCCGGTGCTCGATGACGGGCGGGTGGTGATCCTGCGCCAATACCGCTTTGCCGTGGCCACCCGGCTGCTGGAGTTCCCTGCCGGAACCCTTGATCCGGGTGAGACACCCCTGGGCACCATGGAGCGGGAGCTGCAGGAGGAGGCGGGCTACAGCGCCAAGCGCTGGGATGAGCTCGGGGTGATGCTGCCCTGCCCCGGTTACTCCGATGAGGTGATCCACCTGTTTTTGGCCCGGGAGCTCTCGGAGCTCTCCGAGGCCCCCGCCGGCGACGACGACGAGGACCTGGAGGTGCTCCTGCTGGAGCCTGCCGAGTTGGATGCGGCCCTCGCCAGCGGCGATGAGGCCCTCGATGGCAAGAGCGTGACCGCCTGGTTCCGCGCCAAACAGCTGCTGGGCCTCTGATGGGGCCACAACGGTGGCTGGTGTGGCAGCGGCGCGATCTGCGCCTGGCCGACCACAGGGCCCTGGCGGCGGCGGTGGCCGCCACCCCGGCGGTCACGGGGGTCTTCGTGCTCGATCCAGCGGAGCTGGAGGCCGCTGATCAGGCACCGGCGCGGGTCTGGTTCCTGCTTGAGAGCCTGCGGGAGCTGCGGCGGCGCTGGCGGGAGGCGGGCAGCGAGCTGCTGCTGCTGCGCGGTGATCCGCTGATCGAGCTGCCGCGGCTGGCGGCGGCGATCAGCGCCGAGGTGGTGGCCTGGAACCGGGATGTGGAGCCCGCCGCCCGGGAGCGCGACCGGCTCGTGGCGGCCGCGCTCCAGGCCCAGGGCACCAAGGTGCTGGCTCCCTGGGACCAGTTGCTGGAGCCGCCGGAGCAGCTCCAGACCGGAAGCGGCGGCCCCTACCGGGTCTACGGGCCCTACTGGCGGAGCTGGCGCCGCCAGGTGGAGGGCCTGGGGGAGGAGCTGGTGCCCGGGCCCGCTCCCCAGGGGCTGCAGGGTTTCGATCCGGCGGCCCTGCCAGAGAGGGCCGCAGATCTCTGGCGCCGCTTGCCCCTGCTGGAGGCCGTGCCCACGGCTGAGGCGCTGGGGTTTCCGTTTGCCGGGGCCGGCCTCTGCCCCTGCCGTCCGGGCGAGGCGGCCGCCGCCGAACAGCTGGCCCGCTTCGCCCAGGGCCCTCTGCTCGACTACGACAACGGCCGCAACCTGCCCGCCCTCGCTGGCACATCAGCGCTCAGTGCCGCCCTGCGCTTCGGCACGCTCAGCCCTCGCCAGGCCTGGGCCGCGGCCCAGGCCATGGGGCCCGCCGCCGGCAGCGATGAGCAGCGCCAGGCGATCACCGTCTGGGAGCAGGAGCTGGCCTGGCGCGAGTTCTACCAGCAGGCCCTGTTCCACAGCCCCGAGCTGGCCGATGGTCCCTACCGCCCCCTTTGGAAGCAATTCCCGTGGGAGAACGACCCGGTGCGCACCCAGGCCTGGCGCGACGGGCTCACCGGTGTGCCGATCGTGGATGCGGCGATGCGCCAGCTGAACGAATCGGGCTGGATGCACAACCGCTGCCGCATGATCGTGGCCTCGTTCCTGGTCAAGGATCTGATCTGCGATTGGCGCCTCGGTGAACGCTTCTTCATGGGCAAGTTGGTGGATGGCGATCTGGCCGCCAACAACGGTGGTTGGCAGTGGAGCGCCAGCAGCGGCATGGATCCCCGGCCCCTGCGCATCTTCAACCCCTCCACCCAGGCGGGCCGCTACGACCCCGACGCCGACTACATCCGCACCTGGCTTCCGGAGCTGGCCCACGTGGCCACGGCGGATCTGATCAGTGGTGCGATCGCCCCCCTGGAGCGGCGCGGGTATCCGCCGCCGCTGGTGAACCACCGGGACCAGCAGGCCCACTTCAAGGCCCTCTACGCCGCCTTGCGCTGAACGACACCCGACTTCGAGCCGGCGTTTCAGGCCGCCATCGGTTGCTTGGCCAGGGCCTGGAGCACCTCCACCACCCGCTGCTGCTGGGCGGGCCTGAGCTCGGGGAAGATCGGCAGGCTGAGCACCCCGGCGGTGAGCCGCTCGGTGATCGGCAGGCTGCCCGGGCCGTAGCCCAGCTCGGCATAGGCCGGCTGCCGATGGATGGGGATCGGGTAGTAGATGATCGTGCTGACGCCTGCGGCCTGAAGCTCCTGTTTGAGCCAGTCGCGGCAGCAGCTTTCCGGTAGACCGAAATCGGCGCTGTCGAGCGAGGGGCTGCATTGACCGCCGCAGCTGTTTTGGCCGCTGGGACAGCTGGGTACCCGCACGACAAATTGGTTCCAGCTGTGGCCGGCTGGTCCAGCCTCAGGGAGGTGCAGATTGGGGAGGTCGCCCAGCTGCTGGCGATAGGCCTTGGCCAGGGCGCGCCGACGGTTCACCCAGGTTTCCAGGTGGGGCAGTTTGACGTTGAGGACCGCTGCCTGCAGGGCGTCGAGGCGGCTGTTGTAGCCCAGGGACGTGTGGAGGTAGCGGCGGGGCATGCCATGCACCGCCAGCTCCCGCACCCGCTGGGCCAGGGCGTCGTCGCGGCAGGTGACGGCACCGCCATCGCCGGCGGCGCCGAGGTTCTTGGTGGGGAAAAAGCTGAAGCAGCCCGCATCGCCCCAGCTGCCCACGGGGCGCTCGTCCCAGCTGGCGCCAGTGGCCTGGGCACAGTCTTCGATCACCTTGAGGCCATGGGCCGCGGCGATCGCCATCACCCGGCCCATGTCGACCGGGCGGCCGAACAGATGCACCGGCATCAGCGCCCGGGTGGCCGGGGTGATCGCCGCTTCCACCTGATCCAGGTCGATCAGGTAGGAGCTCTCCTCCACATCCACGAACACCGGTTTGGCGCCCACGGCACTGATCGCTTCGGCCGTGGCGAAGAAGCTGAAGGAGCAGGTGATCACCTCATCGCCGGGGCCGATGCCCAGCCCCCGCAGGGCCAGCACCAGGGCATCGGTGCCGCTGTTGCAACCGATGGCGTGTTGACAGCCGGTGGCCTTCGCGAAGGCCGATTCAAAGGCATTGATCGTGGCCCCGCCGATGTACTGGCCGCTGCGCAACACCTGCAGCACAGCGTCATCAAGGGCATCACCGAGTTGCTGGAGCTGCTCGGTGAGGTCGAAGGGGGGCACCTGCATGCAGGGCACCTTAAGCCCAGTCAGGCGCTTGGCCGGGGTGCCATTTGATGTTGCAGCCGATCGCGGCGATCTGTTCGATGGCGGGTGCCTGCCCCCTCAGAACGGCATCGAGGGCGGAGCGCAGTGCGGCCCCGTCGGGGGCCTGGCCGTTGCTGGGTCGGCTGGCGTCGAGCTGGCCCCGGTAGACCAGCCGCTGGTTGTCATCGAAGAGGAAGAAATCGGGGGTACAGGCAGCCCGCAGAGCTTTGGCCAGGAATTGATCGGTATCGAGCAGGTAAGGGAAACGCCAGCCCAGGCGGTTCCGTTGCTCGGCCAGGCCGGCGGGGCCGTCCTGGGGGTGGGTGAGCGGGCTGTTGCTGGCCACCCCCAGCAGGCTGACCCGCGCGCCGTAGTCGCGCTCCAGGCGGCTGATTTCCGTCTCCACGTGCTTGACGAAGGGGCAGTGGGCGCAGAGCACCATCACCAGCACGGGCAAGGGCGGCAATGCGCCGCTGCTCAACCGGCCGCCGCCCAGCAGATCAAGGGTGAAGGCCGGCAGGGGGGTGCCCAGGGCCAGCATCGTGGAAGCGGTCAGGGCCATGGTGGGCGGCCGAGGTGGTTCGTCCGGCGACGGGTTCAGACTACGGAATGCGGGAAGATCGGCGCCCCCAGCCTGCCGTCCTTGCGCCCCCTGAATCGACGAGCCAAGGACGCCATTGCGCCCCTGCTGGCGGCGCTGCTGGGGCTGTCCCTCGCCGCCTGTGTGCCGGCCCAGCGCCGCCCCAGCTGGAGCGTTTACCCCCTGCAACGCAACCAGCCCCACGACGGCCTGGCGGTGGTGAGCCAACCGGATGGCTACGGCCTGCACATCTGGCTGGAGACCGACACCAGAGAGTCCGGCGTCTGCAGGCCCCGCTGGGTGGTGGATGCGGCGCGCCTGTTCAACGGAAACGGCAGTGCCCCCTTCAGCTCGGGCCTCGCCACCAGAGCCGAATGGTTCGAGGCGGTGGCCCGCCAGGACGTGCGCGCAGCCCTGCGGCGGGAGTTGGAGGCCCTATGCAAGGAGCGCGCCCCGCGCAGCAGCTGGAGCTGGATCGAGCCGCCCCGCAGCCCGGAAGCGGTGAAGGCGGAGCGGTTCCCGCTGCTGGAGGAGAAGCAGTTGCTGGCGGACCCGGAGACGGTGCGACAGCAGGAGGACGCCATGGGCGGAGCGGCGCCGGAGGGGCCTCCGCCCTGAATCAGGGTTGCCTTGATCGTCCGCCATTGGGGGAGAATCGGCGCACTCCTGATCCCCCGGCGATGCTCCTTGATCTGCGCGGCAAGAAGGCCCTCGTCACCGGCATCGCCAACAACCGCTCGATCGCCTGGGGCATCGTCCAGCAACTCGCCGCGGCCGGCGCCGAGCTTGGGGTCACCTACCTGCCCGATGAGAAGGGTCGCTTCGAGGGAAAAGTGCGCGAGCTCACGGCGCCCCTGAACCCCAGCCTGTTCGAGCCCCTGAACGTGCAGGACCCGGCCCAGATCGAAGCGGTGTTCGAGCGTGTCAAGGAGCAGTGGGGCCAGCTGGATGTGCTGGTGCACTGCCTGGCTTTCGCCGGCAAGGAGGAGCTCGTGGGCGACTACTCCGCCATCAGCCCGGAGGGTTTCGCCCGAGCCCTTGAGGTGAGTGCCTATTCCCTGGCGCCCCTGTGCCGCTTCGCCAAACCCCTGTTCAGCCAGGGGGCGAGCGTGATCACCCTCACCTATCTGGGCTCTGAGCGGGCGATCCCCAACTACAACGTGATGGGGGTGGCCAAGGCGGCCCTGGAGGCCTCGGTCCGCTATCTGGCTGCCGAACTCGGCCCCGAGCAGCAGGTGCGTGTGAACGCGATCAGCGCCGGCCCGATCCGCACCCTGGCCAGCTCAGCCATCGGTGGCATCCTCGACATGATCCACAACGTGGAAGAAAAAGCCCCCCTGCGCCGCACGGTCTCCCAGGAGGAAGTGGGCACCACCGCCGCCTTCCTGGCCAGCCCCCTGGCCTCCGGCATCACCGGCCAGGTGATCTACGTGGATGCCGGTTACTGCATCACCGGCATGTGAGCCAGCTTCGGCCCCTCGGACGCTGGCAGCATGGTGGGCCAACTCCGATCCTTCGAACCCCAGGCCGATGGCTTCCCCCCGCACCGGTTCCGTGCACCGCGTCACCGGCGAAACCGATGTGCGGGTGAGCCTGGATCTCGATGGCAGCGGCCAGTGCCAGGTGGGCACCGGTGTGCCGTTTCTCGATCACATGCTCCACCAGCTCTCCAGCCATGGCCTGCTGGATCTGGAGATCAGCGCCACGGGTGACACCCACATCGACGACCACCACACCAATGAGGACGTGGGCATCGCCGTGGGCCAGGCCCTGGCGCAGGCCCTGGGGGATCGCCGAGGCCTCCACCGCTTCGGCCATTTCACGGCGCCCCTGGATGAGGCCCTGGTGCAGGTGGCGCTGGATTGCTCCGGCCGGCCCCATCTCAGCTATGGCCTCACGATTCCAGCCCAGCGCATCGGCACCTACGACACCGAACTGGTGCGGGAGTTCTTCATGGCCGTGGTCAACAACTCCGGCCTCACCTTGCACATCCGCCAGCTCGAGGGGGTGAATTCCCACCACATCGTGGAGGCGGCTTTCAAGGCCTTCGCCCGTGCCCTGCGCCAGGCCACCGAGCTCGATCCGCGCCGGGCCGGAGCGGTGCCCAGCAGCAAGGGCGTGCTGGAGCAGGCGGGCGGCTGGGGCTGAGCCGCCCGGACCCGTGGCCGCGCTTCACACTCCGTTACGGGATGATGGGGGACCGTGTTCCGCCGTCATGACCGTTGCCCCCAGCCCACCGGCGTCCTTTGATCGCGCCGACTGGTCCAGCGCCTTCCGCAATGTGGGCCAGGAACTCGATGGGGCCGTCGAGCCGGTCAGCGGCACGATCCCGGCGGAGCTGGCGGGCACGCTTTACCGCAATGGCCCGGGCCGGCTGGAGCGTGGCGGGGTCTGGATGCACCACCCCTTCGATGGCGACGGCATGATCACGGCCCTGCGCTTCGAGGGCGGCCGGGCGCGTCTGCGCAACCGTTTCGTGCGCACGGAGGGCTTTGAGGCCGAGGAGAAGGCCGGCAAGCTGCTCTACCGCGGGGTGTTCGGCACCCAGAAACCCGGCGGCCTGCTCGCCAACGCCTTCGACCTGCGGCTGAAGAACATCGCCAACACCCACGTGGTGCGCCTGGGGGATCAGCTGCTGGCCCTGTGGGAGGCCAGCTCCCCCCACGCCCTCGACCCCGAGACGCTCGAAACCCGCGGCCTCACGCTGCTGGATGGGGTGCTCGCCCCGGGCGAGGCCTTCAGCGCCCACCCCCGCTTCGACCCCGGCCACCACGGCGAACCCCGCCTCGTCACCTTCGGGGTGAAGGCGGGCCCCACCAGCACGGTGCGGTTGATGGAGTTCGACGCCGCGGGGGCACTGGTGGCCGATCAACGGCGCAGTTTCAAGGGCTTCGCCTTCCTGCACGACTTCGCGATCACGCCCAACTGGGCGGTGTTCCTGCAGAACGCCGTGGCCTTCAACCCTCTGCCCTTCGTGTTTGGTCAGAAGGGGGCGGCCCAGTGCCTGAGTTCCAAACCCGGCCAGAAGGGGCAGTTCTGGCTGGTTCCCCGATCAGGCGAGGGGGAGCCGCGGCTGATCGAGGCCCCTGAGGGCTTCGTGTTCCACCACCTCAACGCCTTCGAAGATTCCGAGACCGGTGAGCTGGTGGTGGATTCGATTTTCTACGCCGATTTCCCATCGATCGGCCCCGACGTGGACTTCCGTCAGGTGGATTTCCAGGCCCTGCCGGAGGGGCAGCTCAAGCGTTGCCGCATCGATCTGGCCACGGGCGCGGTGCGTACGGAGCTGCTGGAGCCGCGCTGCTGCGAGTTCGCGATGGTGAACCCGGCTCGGCAGGGCCTCGAGGCCCGCTATGCCTGGATGGCGGTGACCGAGCGGGAGCGCGGCAACGACCCGCTGCAGGCGATCGAGAAGCTGGATCTGGGCACGGGCGAGCGCTGGCTGTGGAGCGCCGCCCCCCGGGGCTTCGTGACCGAGCCGGTGATGGTGCCGCGCCCCGGCGCCAGTGCCGAAGACCAGTCCGCCGAGGACGATGGTTGGGTGCTGGTGCTGGTCTGGAACGGGGCCCGCAGCGCCAGTGATCTGGTGATCCTCAACGCCCACGACCTGAGCGAGCAGGCGGTGATCCCCCTGCCCCTGGCGATTCCCTACGGCCTGCATGGCAGCTGGGCGGCGGCCTGATGGCCTGGTTCGTCAAGACCGAAACCTTTCGGCGCCCCCGGGAGGAGGTGGAACCCCACCGGCTGGAGCACCTGGCCTGGGTGAAACGGCTGCAGGCCGAGGGCCGCTCCATCAGCAGCGGCTACCTCGTCGACGCAGAAGGGCGCCCCGGTGGAGGCGGGCTGCTGGTGCTGGAGGCACCTGATCATGCCCATGCCCTGGAGCTGGTGCGGCAGGATCCACTGATCGTCAACGGCTGCGTGGAGTGGCAGTTGCAGGGCTGGATCGCCGCCGTTGGTGACCTGGCCACATCCCCCCTCGATCAGCCGTGATGCTCGCTGTCCTGTTGGCTCCCCTTGGTCTGCTGGTTGCCCCGGTTCTGGGCCATTGGTTGCCAGCGCTGCTGTTGGTGTTCCATTTCGCCGGCCCGGTGCCGGACACCCTCGGCCCCGTGGCAGGCCAGCTGCCCGCCTGCACAGCCCCGGCCCATTGCGTGCGCGAGGACTGGCCCGTGGCCGATCCTGTGCGGGCCCTGGGGCGGCTGGCCCCGCAACTGGCGGCCACCCCCGGCACCTGCGTGGAACGCTTCGACGACCACGAGCCTCAGCCCTATCTGCACGCCACCGCCACCAGCCGTTTCTTTGGCTTCGTGGATGATCTGGAGTTGCTGGCTGACCCTGAGCGGGGCGTGCTGCAGGTGCGCTCCGAATCCCGTCTGGGTGATTCGGATCTGGGGGTGAACCAAGCCCGGGTTGATGGGCTCAGGCAAGCTCTCGCCGCCATCGAGCCCTAGGGCAGGTAGGGGGTTGGCCGAGGCTTCCCCAGTGAGCATCACGATCCTTGTAAGGAGGCGATCGCCAAGTGGGCGATTCAGCTGCTCAGAGGGGTGATGGGCAGAAAGAGACCGATCCAACCCCAACGAGCACGTCAACCTCATCCAGTCGAGCAACGACACCGTCCCCACTGCCCTGCACGTGGCGATCGGCGGCCACCCATGGGGGCCATATGGTGCTGGCCTCAAGCCAGGGGAACTTCGAGCTCAACGTCTTCAAGCTGCTGATCGCCGCCAACGTGCTGCAGGGTTGTGAACGGCTCAGCGGCGCAGCCACCGGCTTCCTACGCTCTGCGTTGAAGGTTTGGAGGCGATTGTTGCCGGGATCGAGATCCTGCTGGATCAGAGCCTGATGCTGGTCATGGCTCTCACCCCGGCGATCGGCGACGACCGGCCTTGCCTGATCGCCAAGCACACCCACGGCCAGCCGTTGAATCTCAAGCAGGCGGCGCTGGTGCTGGGGGAGATCGCCCTCTAGGCGAACGATTCATCCCCGCGATCATCGGCCTCAAACTTCATCTGGTTGACCGAGTCATGCCCCTTTTTCAAAGAGCCACCTGGTACGAGCAGCAGCAGCGGCGACGGAAATCACCCTTCTTCCGTTTGCTGGATCGCTCCTTCGGCTTTCGGGTGTTGATGGCCGCCTTTGCTTCCTTCTGCTTACTGGCAGCAGTCAATCGGTTCGAAAACTGCCATGGAAACCATGCGAAAGACGATTGTCTGACCAGCAGCTTCTACGAGATCGTCAGCATTGGCAATGTCGAATCCTTCAGCATCGTTGCTGCAGGATTGGTGTACATCATGGAAGCCGGGCGCCGCAAGGAGAAAGAGCACCAGGAGAAGTATGAGCTGATCCTTGCCGCGAAGGAGTCAGGAATCCAGGTTCATCTTGGAAGGATCAGAGCCCTGGAGGATCTTTCCGCCGATGGCCTCTGGCAGGACGATTTCGACTTGCACGGAATCTACCTGGAAGGATTAAGACTGCCCGGCAGCCGTTGGAGAGGTGCGAACTTCACGGGTTCGTTACTCAAGGGTGCCAACTTCACGCAGGCGGACCTGCAGAGAGCCAGCTTCATGAACGCTGATCTGAGCGGAGCGGATCTGCGTGATGCAGATCTCCGGGAGGTGAATTTCACCAACTCCATCTTGAGAGAAGTCGATCTCAGGGGAGCGAAGTTGGATGGGGCCACATTCCTGGGGGCTGACCTGGCAGGAGTTCGATCAGATGAGGGATTTGATGCCGCAGCACAATCCCAGCCACTCCAGAGTTGAACACGGCTCCACGATCGATTCACTGGGCCCAGGCATAGCCCTGCCGATCCGCCAGTTCCTCGATCACCAAGACTGACCTTCAGATGTATCGATATACGAATCACCTGGGTCGGCTGACCGCTTCATGTGGGGACTATCGATCTAGGGTCAAGACATCCCTGGATGTTCGATTCGATGCTGAACCGCAAGCGTGCGCTGGGCCGAGGTTTTCTTTGGGGTGGCCTGGCCCTCGGCCTCCTGGCCGGGGCATCCCCCGGGCGCGCCGAAGCGCTGTACAAGCTCGACACCACCTGCACGATCAAGGGAGGCGCCCCTGTCCCCTGCAGCGTGGAAGCCATCGACGAAGGATCCTCCACCCTCTATCGCCATCGGATCGGAACGGCCACGGAAACCATCCGCGTCAGTGATTCCCCCGTGCGCATGAGCCGCTGGATTGCCGCCACCAAGGAGTGGCAACCCCTGCAGCAGGCGGGCGCGCGCTTCTCCACCAACACGGTCTGCTTCAACGGGCTTGATCTGTGTGTGGTGAACCCCAACTACCTCAACAGTGTCCGCCAGGGCAACGCCACGGCGATGGCGAAGAGGGATCTGGTGCGGGTTCATTTCGGTGACGACGGTCGGATCAACATCACCTGCTACGACGAAGGCTGCGCGCTGATCCAGAAAACTGCGGCGGTGCAGAAATGAAGGGCCTCGCAGGTATCGGCAGCCTTGTGCTGACAGGTGTTCTGGCCCTACCGGCTGGAGCAGGATTCGCCCTTGAGCGCGCTTCGTTCCCTTCCGCAAGCCCGGCGAGCGAGCTGATCGCCCGAGGAGGAGGGGGTGGCGGCCGTGGCGGTGGTGGCCGAGGTGGCGGTGGGAGCCGTGGTGGCGGCGGTGGCGCCCGAGTTGGTGGTGGCGGTGGTGGGGGCTTTCAGCGGAGTGGCGGTGGTGGTGCCGGCCGGGCCAACACGGGCTTCAGCGGCGGCGGCGGTCTCAACCGCGGAGATTCCAGGCCGAGCGGTGGCTGGAGCAACAATGCGCGAAGCGCTGGAGCCCGCCCCTCGATGGATCGTCCCAATGCCGGCACCCGTGACTTCAGCCGTGCCAATACAGGCAACCGAGACTTCAGCAGCCGCCCCAATGCCGGAACCAGGGATCTCAGCCGCCCCAATGCCGGCACCCGTGACCTCAATGCCGATCTGAACCGAAACGTCAACCGTGATCTGAACCGAAACGTCAATCGCGACGTCAACCGAAACGTCAACCGGAACATCGATCGCAATGTCAACGTCAACCGCAACTGGGATCGCCGCGTCAATATCAACAACGTGAACGTGCGCCCGGGCTGGGCCCGGCCCGGTTGGGGCGTGGCACGCCCCTGGAACTACGGCTGGTATGGCGGTTGGTCCACCCCCACCTGGGGCTGGTGGGGAGCCCGCGCCGCTGCCTGGGGCGTGGGCACCCTGGCCACCGCGGCGATCATCAACAACGCCGTCGACAATGCCGTGAACAACAACGCGACCTACATCGTGGTGCCCAACTCGAACTACCAGTTGGTCTTCGGCTCGGTCCAGCCCTCCGGTACCTCAACCATCAGCTTCGCCGTCACAGACAGTGGCAGCACCTATCAGCTGACGGCCGACTGTCAGTCGGGCCTGCTCAACGGCCAGGAGCCCCAGAGTGCCGCGGAAGCGGAGCTGCTCAATGCCGCCTGCCAGGTGGCCTTCGGCAACGTTTAAGTGCGCAGAGGGACCCCTGGCGTATCCGGGGTCGATCGATTCCATGGTGCCCGCCACTCATCTGTGGCGGGCCTTTTCATGTCGCCAACATCTCCGCTAGGCCCCAGCGCCGGCTCCGCTGACGCGCACGATGCAGCGGAAACCCAGGTGGCAGGTGGAGGTGTCGATGCCCTGGGCCATGCGCGCCGCCGGCCGGTAACGGCGGCAGTAGCTGGGGGCGCACAGAAATGAGCCCCCCTTCATCACCATGCGGGGAATCGCGCCGTGCTGGGACGCCCGGTCGATGCTGGCCTCGCGGGCCTGCTCCGCGGAGGCACAACAGCCTTCTGTCAGGGCTGCCCTGTGCCCATGCACTGCGTACCAGGTGTCGGTCCACTCCCAAACGTTGCCAATCAAGTCGACAAGCCCGAAGCCGTTCGCCGGGAAGGCCCCCACCGGCGAGGTGCCCGCGTAGCCATCCAGCAGGGAGTTGTGGTGGGGGAAGTCCCCCTGGAAGGTGTTCGCCACGGGCCGGCCGTCGGGGTGCAGCTCCTCCCCCCAGGCGAACTCAGCCCCTTCGCGGCCACCCCAGGCGGCCCGCTCCCACTCGGCCTCGCTCGGCAACTGCTTGCCGGCCCAGGCGGCATAGGCCGCCGCATCGGCATGGGCCACGTGCACCACGGGATGCTGTTCCCGCCCTCGGATGGAACTGCCGGGGCCTTCCGGGTGGCGCCAGTTCGCGCCGGCGATGTACTGCCACCAGCGGTAGGGATCGCCCTGGCCGATCGGTCCGGGCGGTGGCACGAACACGATCGAGGCCGGGGCCAGCAACTCCGGCAGGGCATCGGGGTACAAGGCCGGATCGGCCGGCCGCTCGGCCAGGGTGACGTGGCCGGTGGCCTTCACGAACTTGAGGAACTGGGCGTTGGTGACCGGTGTGCGGTCGATCCAGAACCCCTCCACGCTCACCCGGTGGGCCGGGGCTTCCTCGGGGTAGTGGGCGTCGGAGCCCATCACAAATGAGCCCCCAGGGATCCACACCATGGCCCGGGCCGGGGGGCGACCTGGCCCACGGGGGGCGGCCGGCTTCAAGGTGGTCCTCACGGTTGGTGACCTGGACGCAGAACGGGGCATGCAATGGACTTTGGCTCCAGCCTCCAACACCATCAGCAATCGGTCGAGCCTGGGCCTTTGGTGTGGCAATGGATGCTGATGTAAGCAACTTTAGGTTAATTCAGGCTTCAGCCACGCAAAGGGACGCGGCCCGCAAACATTGTTCAGGGGGCTCAGCAGGTTCCTGAACAATGTGTAAAAAATCCAAGATCAGGACAGCACATGATGGACCTGATCAAGCATTCTCTGGCCATCGGGATGAGGCCTGGGTTCAACCTGAGACCGCCTCGCCGGCTCTCGAGGCAGCGACCACGTTGAGCAGCGTTTCGGCGACAAAGAGAAGGAAGACCTGAGGGTGACAGATCCGTTCGAGGAAGTCAGCTTGAACGGCCATTGCTGATCGAAACACCTCTTTCGCGTGAGCATCACTACTGAATGAGCAGATTCTTGCTCTCATTCTTTAGAAACTGGATGGCACTCTCTTTTGACCTGGGAACGTAGATACGCAGCAGGGCGCTGAACGGTGAAGGTGTCTCGATGTTGTTCGGGCTGCCCGGAGAATTGAACCAAATCGTATAAGTTCCGTCTGGGTTGGGAGTTGCCTCAGAATTCGATAGGGCGGCTTTGTCCCTGGCCAGCCAGCCTTCACTGTTGTAAGTGGTGATCGACCAGAAACCGCCTCGGCCCTCATCGATTTCCGGTGGCATAAAGGTGAGGCTTGATGGCAACGCCTTGCCGGCCTTGATCTCCGTACGATTCGCGATTGGAGCGTAGGCTGCATGTTCGACAGAGAGGCCTCCCCAGCCGTAGGCCGTGGCGTAAAGATGAGCCTGTGGGTCGGTCTCCGTCACTCCACCCTGGGCCCTGCTGGTGTCAGGCAGTTTTCCAGCCTGAACGTCCTTGATCAGCGCCATACGGATCGCCTCCAGTTGCTCCTGATCGATCACAATGTCTGGAGTTACATAGGGAACGGCTGAAGCCGCCTCGATGGTTGCCATCTGCTGAAGTTTTCGGGTGGCTTCGACGCCACCTGCCGAATCCGGAAGCATTCGAATCCGCATGTTGAGGTAAACATAGTTGCCGTAGGTTAGATCTTTGAGCGTAATGGTAAGAGTCTTGCCGGGATACACCACGCCAACAATGTAGTTCTGCTGATCGATGATCTCGATGATGTGATAGGTATTGCTGTTGGGTACGGAGAAGGTTGCGCCGCTCCGGATGTCAACGACGGCGCTGGAATAGATGACATCCTGATTCTCCCGGATGACTTGCTGCGTCTTGACGTTGCTGACATCACTCTGATGCGCCCACTTGTTGATATCCGCCTTAGCAAGACTTCGTTTAATATTGAAATCAGTCTCCGAGACTTTGTAAGCGGTGTCCGTAACTCCAAAATCGGCCGGCGAAGCGAGCGTTGAGTTTGTCATTTCTGCTCATTGAACGGGCGTTGCCTTAGGCAACTTATAGCTTCCGTTCAGAACAGATGGCCCCGGGCGGTACACGCGCATCAGGAAATTCCAGCCCTCGGTCACATCCAGTCGGTTCGGAACGGCGCCGCACTGTTCCTTTGACCCGAAGTACACAGTGGCAGTGCCATCAGTGCTCAGCTTCACATTAGAGGAATTGACAATATTGGTGTCGCTCTTCATGAAGCCGTCGTTTCCGTAGACGGTAATGGACCAGAAAGCGTTGTTATCCGGCACCTTGTAGGTAGATTTGTGGCATACCTTCGGATCATGGCCCCCGCTGTAGTTCAGGTAGGTGGCATCCCATTCGGGGAAGAGCCCCCAGGCCGCTGCGGCAGCAATGTGACGGGTCTTTTCATCAACCTTGCCGCGCGGCCCCTGCATTCCCTTCCAGCTGCTGTACATCGCGGAATCCTTTTCATACTGTGCGGTCAAGGACTTCAGCGACGGGCGGTCCCACTGGAAGGCGGGAAGTGAATCGGCGCTGCCAGCCTTGATGACGAACTGATCCTGCAACTTGTTGATCAAGGAGATTTCATTTGCATCCTTCGGATTGAACACCTGGATTCGTATCCCGAGGGCAATGTATTTGGTGTCCTTCGGCAGCTCGTACGTTCCCGCCTTGTAGATCACGAACGGTGTGTAGTGGTCATTGTCCGCAAGATAGACCGACGCGTAACGACCTCTCGGCAATTCGGGGACAGTAATCGTTGCACCCTTGGATGTATCGACAACGGCCATGGAGTAAAGCGTATCGCGGTTCATCCTCACGACGTTCTGCTTATCGAGCGGCGTGGGAGTGCGGAAGTGATAGAAGCGATTGATGCCCCCCGCCATTTTCACGATCTCGGCGAACTGCCGATCGGTTTCGGCACGGATGTAGGTTTCCGGCGTCACCTTGACGCTGGCCTCAGGGGGACGTTGTTGCGTCATGTTTCCCTTGGGAACGGGGCTTTGCGCACAGACCGGCAGTGCCACGGCCGCCCCGTAGAACACGATCGCGATGGCAGCGAAATACGAGCGATTCAGGCCAGTCTGCTTCATGATGATTTGGGAGTTTGCTTCAATAACCTTCTATTGTTAAGCCAGCTAAGGCTCTGGTTTGGCTGGCTTAACGTCATCGTTTTGGAGCGGTCTCAGTCCCCCTTGGGCGTGAGCGACTTCATGGCTTCGTCAATATCGAAGTCCAGGCTCGCCATGCGCGGCGGATACTCCTTGAGCGACTGCATCAGCACGCCGACCTGAGCGAAGGCAGGCGCATAGGTCCAGGCGTGGTTCTCCTGCCATTCGTCGAAACCGCGTGCCTCATGCATGCGCTCGAACGGATCAAGCTTCAGGTTGGTGACCAGCGGCGTCAGCATGTTCTGCTGGACGCCGTTGAACCATTTGTCTTGCTTGACGAAGAGGAACTTCCAGTCGCCGTAGCGGATGCCGTGGAGCTTGGTTTCTGTGAAGTAGTAGAACTCCTTGCGCTTGGACTTGCCCTTGCCGGTGATGAGCTCAGTCTGATCGTACCCATCCAGGTGGATATGGGTGTAGGTCTGCTCGCCGGCCTTGTAGTTGGTGAGGAGTTTCTCCTTCACGTTCGGCTCGCCGGCGGCGGCCATGAGGGTGGGAATCCAGTCCTGCATGGTCATGAACTCACCGGTGGTCTGTCCTGCGGGGATCCTGCCGGGCCACTTCACCAGCATCGGCACCCGGAAACCACCTTCCTTGCCGCCGACGCCTTTCTCACCGCCGAACGGGGTGTTGCCGCCATCGGGCCAACTGTTCATGGCCGGACCGTTGTCGGTGGAGAACATCACGATCGTGTTGTCCGCGACGCCCAGGTCGTCGAGCTGCTTGAGGAGTTCGCCGACTGTGTCGTCGAGTTCCATCATGCCGTCGGCATAGAGGCCATAGCCACTCTTGCCCTCGTACTCCGGCGACAGGTTGGTGCGGTAGTGCATCCGCGTGGTGTTGTGCCAGACGAAGAACGGTGTGTCTGCCTCGACCGCGTCGTTGATGAAGCGCTTGGATTCCACAAGGATTTCAGCATCCAGCGTCCGCTGGCGCTGCTGCCCGAACGGGCCTTTGTCTTCAATCTTCTGCGTGCCATCCGGATTCGCCCAGGAGTGAATGACGCCGCGCTGGGCGAACTGTTTGGCGACCTCGGGGTCTTTCGGAAAGTCGTACTGCTCCGTGTATTCCCCGGCATTGAGGTGATACAGGATGCCGAAGAACTCATCGAAGCCGTGGGCGGTGGGCAGGTGCTCATCGCGATCGCCCAAGTGGTTCTTGCCAAACTGCCCTGTGGCATAACCGAGCGGCTTGAGCAGGCTGGCCAGCGTTGGGTCAGCCTTGTTCAGGCCCTGTTCCGCACCCGGCAGGCCGACGGTGGCCAGACCAACCCGGATCGGATACTGCCCCGTGATGAAGGCTGCGCGTCCCGCCGTGCAGGAGGCCTCGCCGTAGTGATCCATGAAGGTCATGCCCTCCCTGCCGATCCGGTCGATGTTTGGCGTGCTGCCACCCATCATTCCGCGGTGGTAGGCGCTGATGTTCCACATGCCAACGTCGTCGCCCCAGATGATCAAGATGTTGGGCTTGTTGGTTTTGGTCATGTGGGACTGCTTTGTTGATGGTTGAGGTCTATCCAATACAAAGTTGCTCCCAGCTGATGCTGGGAGCAACGGTCATCGGCAGCTCAGCTCGCTCCCCCGGCTGAGATCATCTTCTCGAGCACATCGCCCACCGTGAAGCTGGCGGCCTTCTGGCGGGGGGGGTAGTCCTTGAACGTCCCGAGGAAGTCGGCCACGAAAGCCTGGGCCGGGACCAGCATGAAGGCGTGGTCGAGCATCCAGTCCCAGTAGGTGTTGGAGGTGATGTCGGCCCGCTCGTAGGGATCGGTGAGCAGGTTGAAGATCTTCGGCACCCGCAGGGCGGTGAAGGGTTCGGCCCACACCTGCAGCGTACCGGCGGCGCGCTGCTCCATGAACACGAACTTCCAGTTGTCGTAGCGCAGGCCGGTGAGATCGCCGTCGTCGGAGAAGTAGAAGAACTCCACCCGCGGGCTCTTGTCGGTTTTGCCCGTCCAGTAATCGAGCATGTTGTAGCCATCGAGATGGATGTGGAAGTTCTTGCTTCCCACCTGATGGCCATCGAGCAGCTTCTGTTTGATCTCGGGCTCGCCGGCGGCGGCCAGCAACGTAGGCAGCCAGTCGAGATGGCTGACGATGCCGGTGAAGAGGGTGCCGGGCTCGATCTTGCCCGGCCAGCGCACCAAGGCTGGCACCCGGTAGGCCCCCTCCCAGTTGGAGTTCTTCTCGTTGCGGAAGGGGGTCATGCCGGCATCGGGCCAGCTGTTCATGTGCGGGCCGTTGTCGGTGCTGTACATCACGATCGTGTCGTTGGCGATGCCCAGCTCATCCACCAGATCCAGCATCTGGCCGATGCAGTTGTCGTGATAGATCATCACGTCGTGGTATTCCGACTGCCAACGCCCTGACTGGCCCACATCCTGGGGCCGCGCGTGGGTGCGGAAGTGCATGTGGGTGGTGTTGAACCACACGAAGAACGGTTCACCGGAGGCCACCGCCTCACGGATGAAGCGCTTGGCCTCGACGATGAACTCGTCGTCGGCGGTTTCCATCCGCTTCTTGGTGAGCGGGCCGGTGTTCTCGATCCGCTGGGTGCCGTCGCCGTTGGCCCAGCAGTGCAACACGCCGCGTGGGGCGAAGCGCTTGCGGAAGTTCGGGAACTCCGGATCATCCGCCTTGGGGTAATCGCGAAGTTCGGGTTCCTCCTCGGCGTTGAGGTGATAGAGGTTGCCGAAGAACTCATCGAAGCCGTGCATCGTCGGCAGATGCTCGTCGCGGTCGCCGAAGTGGTTCTTGCCGAACTGGCCGGTGCGGTAGCCCAGCGGCTGGAGCAGCTCGGCGATGGTGGGATCCTCAGCCTGGAAACCCACCGGAGCGCCGGGCAGCCCCACCTTGCTGAGGCCGGTGCGGAACACGCTCTGGCCGGAGATGAAGGCGGCCCGCCCGGCGGTGCAGCTTTGCTCGGCGTAGTAGTGGATGAAGCGCCCGCCCTCCTTGGCGACGCGGTCGATGTTGGGGGTCTGGTACCCCATCAGGCCATCGCTGTAGCAACTCAGGTTGCTCTGGCCGATGTCATCGCCCCAGAGGATGAGGATGTTGGGTTGTCCGTTGGGCATGGTGGGAAGCGCCGGCAGGTGGCAGGGGTTGGCGGATGCAGCCCGCAGCTGGTCAGGTGGAGATCTCCATTGGGAGGGCCACGAAACGCCTGGATCATGATCGCCGTGGCAGGTTTGGACTACTCCAGAAGTGCATTTACCCACAGGTGCACAGCTCCATCAGCCCCACTGCCGTCAGCACCGTTCGCACGCGTTCCCTCGGCTGCGTTGAGCAACTGGGGGCACGGATGCGGGCCGTGGGCCTGCCGCTGGAGCTGATCCAGTTGGAGTCCGGGCCAATGGCGGGGGAACTGCTGCCCCTGCGGGTGGGCCCTTTGCAGCTGCTGCGGCTCAGGACCGAGCGCAATCTCCATGGCCACGGAGCCAAACCCTTCGGGCGCCAGATCGTTGCTCTGGATCTGGAGCCGTGGCGCCACCCCGGGCCCCTGGTGGCCCATGGCCAGCGGCTGCCGGACGATTGCCTGTTCGGCCTGGCTCCCCGGGGTGGCATCCACCTCAGCACCGGAGGGGCCTGCTCCCTGGCGATCCTGTCGATCGATTCCGGCAGCTTCCTGCGCTGGGCCGTTGATCTGGGCTCCCCGGAGCTCGGCGGGGCGGCTTTTGACGCCAACTGGCTGGCCGTCGCCCCGGACCGCCAGGAGGGGCTGAGGGCCTACCTGCGCCAGCTGTTCGCGCTGGCGGAACGGGACCCAGAGCGGCTCACGGCCCCTGGCTGGTCCCGTTTGGCGGCCGAGGACCTGGTGCCCCTGGTGATCGAGGCTCTGGCACCGGTGAGAAGTCCCCGGGAACGGGGGGGCCGCTCGTCAGCCCGGATCGAGCTGGTCAAGGCCGCCCAGGACTGGATGGAGGAGCATCCCTACGAGCCGATCACCCTCGATGCCCTCTGTCGCCAGGTGCACGCCGGCCGCCGCAGCTTGATCCTGGGCTTTCGTGAGCACCTGGGGATGGGGCCGATGGCTTACCTCAAACGCCAACGGCTCCACGGCGCCCGCCGGGTGCTGCTGACGGCCGACCCGGGGGTCACCAGCGTCTCCTCAGTCGCCGGGTCTTTCGGCTTCCTCAACGCGGGTCATTTCGCCATCGCCTACCGGCAGCTGTTTGGCGAGCGCCCCAGCGTCACCCTCAACGGGGGCAGTCGCCTGGCGTAAGGGGGTAGACGCGGGTCCAGTCGTTGCGCATGCTCACCACCGTCCAGCCCCGCTTCGGCGCCTCCTGCAGGGCCCGATCGAGGCGGCCGAACAGGGTGTGGCGGTCGTAGGCGAACTCCCGCTCGCCGTCGTCGTGGTGGAGGAGCATCCCCAGCCGGGCGCCCGTCCCCGCCGTGGTCCACTCGAGCATCGACAGATCGCCATCGGAGTTGCCGAAGGCGGCGATCGGGCGGCGGCCGATGGCGTCGTGGATGCCCACCGGTTTGCCGGCGCCGTCGTTGATGAAGGCCACCTCGGGGCGGCGCAGGATCGTCGGCACGCCGTTTTGCACCACGTACTCGCTGCGCACGGTGGAGCCCACCACCCGTTCGGGGGGAATGCCGTAGAGCCCCTCGGACACCAGCCGCACGAAGTCCTTACCGCCCCCGGAAACGATCCAGGTCTGGAAGTCCCGTGCCCTCAGCAGGTCGAGCAGCTCCCGCATCGGCGCATAGGTGAGGCTTGAATAAGGCCGCTTAAGGGTGGGGTGGCAGGCGGTGCGGAACCAGTCGCGTACCAGTTCCCTGAAAGCGTCGGTGCTCATGCCGCCGTGGGTCAGGGCCACGAGCTCAAGCACCCCCTCGCTGCCGTGGGCCATCACCGCGTTCAGATCGCCTGCCGCCGCTGCGGCGATCACGGGGCTGGTCGCCAGCTCGGGCCGCTGGGCCACCAGAATCCGCGCGCGCTCCAGGGCGAAGGTGAGCTGCACGTACATCGGCTGCTCACCCCAGAGGGTGCCGTCGTTGTCGAACACGGCGATCCGCTCGGCCGGCGGCACGAACTCCGGGCTCCCCTCTCGGCTGACGGCCTCCACGAACGAGAGCAGGCGGGCCTTGGCGGCCCTGTTGTGCCAGGAGGGCAGGGCGTCTTTCGCTTTGGCAGGGGAGGCGGCGGCCGACGGGACCATGGCGAGAAGCAGGAGTGCCGCGAGCGAACTGAGGCTCCAGAAGCTTCGGCGCATCCGGTGGGAAGCAGCGATGGACACCCGTTGCGCCTGGACGGTTCCGAGAAGATAGGGTCCCAGGACCGTCGGAACGGGACATCGTGGGTCACTCCGAGCCTTGGGGCCTGCGGGCCCGTTGGTGGCGTTTTCTTCTGCCTCTGCTGGCCGTTCTGCTGGCGACGCAGCTGCTGGTGGCGGCCCCCCTGGCCCGGGCGGGTGACGCCCCGACCCCGGCCCCCGCTTCCGCCCAGAAGACCACTCCCCCGCCGGCCTACATCGAACTGGATGGCCGCCGGGTGCTGGAAATCCGGGCCGGAGTCGGCGCCCAGACCCCGGCGCAGATGGCGCGGCGGGGCAGCCAGCGGCTGGCCGAGCTGGCCGCCAACTACTCGATCGAGCCCGCCCAGATCGTCGTGCAGGAGGACCCGCCCTACACCACCATCGGCGTGATGCGGGGCGGCGTCTTCGAGCCCAGGATCTCGGTGGACGACCGTAACGCGGCCCGCTTTCAGATCAGCCGCCAGCAGCTGGCCCAGCGCTACGTGGAGCAGATCCGCGCGGCGATCGTGCGTTACCGCCAGACCCACCGGCGCTCCGACTGGCTGCGGGGCACCGCCCTGGCTCTGCTGGCCCTGGGCTTCTACATCCTCTGGCTGCGGGGACAGATGGCCCTGAACCGGCGCCTGGAGCGCTGGATCAACGACCCCGCCAACCATCGGATCCGGGGACTGCAGGTGGGGGGTAACGAGTGGCTGACCGCCGATCAGGTGCGCAGTGTTCTTGATCCCCTGCGCCGGATCGTGAACGGGGCCGTTCTGCTGCTGGTCAGTTACCTCTCCATCCCCCTGTTCCTGGGGCTGTTCCCCCCCACCCAGGGCCTCTCCGAAACCCTGCAGGGCCAGATCACCGGCCTGGTGCTAGGAGGCGCCCAGGCCTTTTCGAGGGCGATCCCTGACCTCATCTCCGTCGTGGTGATCCTGGCCCTCAGCGTGCTGCTGATGCGGGCCAGCAACGCCTGGTTCCGGGCGGTGGAGCTGGGCAACCTGCGCCTGCGCTGGTTCTATCCGGAATGGGCCCGGCCCACGGCCCGGCTGGTGGGGATCGGCATCCTGCTGCTCGGCGTGGTGCTGGCCTACCCGTACATCCCGGGGGCCAACAGCAAGGCCTTCCAGGGGGCCGGTCTGTTTGTGGGGGTGCTGGCGGCCCTGGGCTCGAGTGCCGTGGCCGCCAACCTGATCGGCGGACTGATGCTCACCTACACCCGCGCCTACCAGGAAGGCGACCGGGTCAGCATCAACGGCACCGTCGGCATCGTTCACGACTCCGCCCTGCTGGTGACCCGCCTGCGCACCCCCCGCAATGAGGTGGTGAGCATCCCCAACGCCACCGTGCTGGGGGCCTCGATCGTCAATTACAGCCTGGCGCGCCGGGAGATCGCCGAGCCGGTGGTGATCGCCACCACCGTCACCATCGGCTACGACGTGCCCTGGCGCCAGGTTCACCGGCTGATGCTGGATGCGGCCAGCGCCACCGCAGGTATCAGCCGGGAGAGGCCTCCGTTCGTGCTCCAGACCTCACTGAACGACTTCCACATCAGCTACGAGCTCAACGCCTACGTGGAGGATGTGGACACCTACCGCAGCACCCTCTCCGAGCTGCTGGGGGCCATCCAGGATCAGTTCGCCGGCGCCGGCGTCGAGATCCTGTCGCCGGGTTACCACGCCATGCGGAACGGTAACGGCCTCACGGTGCCCCCCTGGCCGCCTGAGTCTTTCGGCACCCCGACCCCCACTCCACCCGCCGCCGGTTGAGGGCTCAAGCCGCCCCGGGCAGGCCTTTCTGCCAGCGCAGGAAGGGAATCGAGAGCAGCACGGTGACCAGCAGGTAGGCCAGGACGGCCAGCTTCAGGCCGGGCATCCCGGTGCCGTAGGTGGTGGCGAACAGCAGCGCCAGGCCAGGGTTGCGCATCGAGGTGACCAGGGCCACGGTGGTGCGCTCGCGAGGCTCTGGGCCAGCCATGAGGTAGCCGATGGCCAGGGCAGCGGCCACCATCACCGCCATGAAGCCCAGGGCCAGCCAGTTGGAGGCCACGAACGGCAGCAGCAAAGGGCCGGCCTTGATCAGCACCAACACGATCACCAGCAGGAGCAGACCGTTGGCAAGCTTGTTGAGTGGTCCCTCCAGCCGCGCCACCCATTCGGGCTTCCAGCGCCTCAGCAGCAGGCCGGCCAGCAGCGGCAGCACCTGGGCCTGGCCTACCTGCAGGGCCACCTCCCGGGGGGCGATGTCCCAGCCATCGATGCCGAACGAAGCCCGGAACAGATCGGCGAGCAGGGGAATCGAAACGATCGCGGCCACGGCCGCGCAGGACTGGAGCACGGCCGCCAGCTGGCGATCGCCCCCCGTCTTGCCGGCCTTGCGCAGGGTGAGCGGGGCGCTCGGGCAGGCCGCCATCAGGGCGATGCCGAAGCGGGCGGACTTCGAGAGGGCGAAGCTCAGGGGCAACTTCATGAGCACCAGCGCCACCAGGGGCACCAGCACACAGGAGCCGATCAGCACCCGGATCACCAGGGCGGGCCGATGGCGCAGCTGCCCGATCGCCTCGGTCTGAAGACCCAATCCGAGGGCGAACATGATCGTGAACAGGGTGAGGCCGACGAGTGCGGCTGTGGCCTGGGCCATGGAGATCTCAGACGGGTAGGGAAGGTAGACGAGGTCTCAGAGGGACAGACCGCCATAGGCGAGCATCGCCAGGGCGACGGCGCCGATCAGGGTGAGGCTCACGGCCGTGGCGGTGGCGATCGAGCGCTGCTCGCGATACACAAACGCGTCGCTGTTGAGGCGGCGCAGATCCCGCCTGTGCTGGAGCGTGGCCGAGGCCATCGCGACCATGCCGGTGAGCACGAAGGCCATCGACACCAGCCTCACCCCGAGGCCTGCGTGGCTGACAGCTCCATCTCCCTGGCTCTTGATCGCGGCGACGATCTTGTCGAGGCCGAACCCGAAACTGATCAGTGAGAGACAGGTGCGGATCCAGGCCATCAAGGTGCGCTCGGCCGCGTCGCGGTTGCGCTGCTTGGCCAGCTCGTTGGTGAGGTTCATGCCGGCGATTCTCCCTGACCTGGCCCAGTGGCCGACTCCCGCTCCAGCCGGGTCTCGGCCTCAAGTTCGCGCGCCAGAAAGACGTTGAGGAAGGTGCGGATCACGGCCACCACCGCCAGCTGGATCAGATTCGGGCCCGATGGAGTGGTGGTGGTGGCGACGATGTCGGCGCCGAGCTGGAACTCCAGGGCCATCGACAGCCAGCTGCCGAAGGTGATCCGAGCTGCGGCGAGGGAGCGGCGCGGACGACGGCGACCCAGCAACTGGGAGACGGTGGCCAGCAGGCCCACCAGCACCGTGGCGACGGAGAGGGCTTCCAGCACGAAGCGCAGGCCGCCGGCCAGCACCAGCAACAGACTCTCGGCGGATTCAGCCATGACCCTTGCGCTGGCGGGGATGGGTGAGCAGGTGGATGAGCCAGCCTGGCACGCTCAGGGAGGCCACCAGGATGGTGAGCGAGGTGCTCAAGCGGCTGGAGAAGGTGCGGGCGGTATCGAGCCCCCCATGGATGAAGGTAAGGGTGACAAGCACGGCAAAGAGACCAGTGGTGAGGGCACTGGCTGAGCGCAACAGGTCTTTCGGCTGGCGATCCGACAGGGAAGGGGTGGTGCTGAAGGCATGGCCGGCCAGGGCACCAGCCACGGCGAGAAGGCACACGGAAATCGCCCGTGCGGAAAGGTGGGCCTGGGGCTCGCTCGCCTGCAGGGCCCCGGCCAGCACCCCGGCGGTGCCGAGCACACTGCCGGCCGCCGCGCCCAGCAGGGCCCACCAGCGCAGGGGGCGGGCCACCCGCCCGGCCATCGAGGCGCCAGCGGCCAGGGTGATCGAGCTCACCAGGGTGGAGGGAACCGTCTCCAACCGGCCGACGACCAGAAAGGCCACCGTGAATCCCAGCGCAGTACCTGCCACCCGCTCAATCTGATCGCGGCGGCTTGGGGGTGAGCGAAGCGGATCGGCCTCCGGCATGGCAGCTGAGCTGGGGGAGGGAAGGCTTGGTTCCGAAACTTGATTCAAGGCGATCCTCGGCCAAGGTTCTGGTTGGGCTCAGAGCAGGTTGGCCGCAAGTTCGGCCAGCTCTCAGCGCTCACCTTGCTGCAGGGTGACATGGCCGGCCAGGGCCTGGCCCAGCCGCGATCAGCGCAAACCGGTCAGCCCAGCAGCGCCCGCAGCCGGGGCAGGAGCGCCTCCAGGGCCCGGCCGCGGTGGCCCAGGCGCCGTTTGAGATCCGGGTCCATCTCGGCGAAGGTCTGGGCCGCCTCGGGTACCCAGAAGATCGGGTCGTAGCCGAAGCCCCCATCGCCCCGGGGCGCCTTGAGGATCTCCCCCGGGCAGCTCCCCTCCACCTCCAGCACCGTTTGGCCCCTGGGATCCGCCAGCGCCAGGGCCGCCGTGAACTGGGCGCGGCGATGGGCGGGAGCTGCGGGGCTGCCGGCCGCCTCAAGTTCTCTCAGCAGCCGCGCGATGCGCGCAGCATCGTCGCTGGCATAGCGGGCCGAGTGGATGCCGGGTGCACCGCCGAGGGCCTCCACGCTGAGGCCGGAGTCGTCGGCCAGGGCCCAGTGGCCCGTGGCCCGGGCTACTGCTTCGGCCTTGAGGCGGGCGTTGGCCGCGAAGCTGTCGCCCGTTTCCTCCACCTCCAGGCCCGCCGGCTGGGGCTGCAGCTCCAGGTTCAGATCCCCCAGCAGGGTTGTGAATTCCCGCAGCTTGCCGGCGTTGCCACTGGCGATCACCAGCACCCTGGGGCCGAGCTGGAACCCCCGCTCGGCGCTCATGCCTGCTCCGCCAACTCACGTGCCCAGCTCAGCACCTGGGCCACCCGCTCCTCGGTGGGCGCTTCGCAGTACAAGCGCAGCAGCGGTTCGGTGCCGGAGAAGCGCAGCATCAGCCAGTGGCTCGGCCCGAGCCGCAACTTCACCCCATCGGTGCGGATCACCTCGCGCACGGCCACGCCGGCCACCTCGGCGGGGGGCGCTTCGGCCAGCTGCCGCTCGAGCCGCGCTCGGCTGGCCATGTCCTTGAGGCGCAGATCGAGGCGGTCGTAGGCGCTGGCCCCCCCGCAGCGCCGTTGCAGGGCATCGAGGCGGGCCCCCAGGGGCAGGCCCCCCTCCACCAGGGCCTCCACCAGCAGCAGGGCAACGAGCAGGGCATCGCGCTCGGGCAGGTGGAGGCCGAAGCCCACCCCACCTGATTCCTCTCCGCCGATCAGCACCTCCCCGGTGAGCATTTCGCTGGCGATGTACTTGAAGCCCACGGGCTTTTCGATCACGTCGCGGCCCAGGTCTGCGGCCACGGCCGCCATCAGATCCGAGCCGCTCACGGTCTTGATCACCTTCCCCGGGAGGGCCCGGGCCCTGGCCAGGTGGTCGATCAGCAGGGGCATCAGCAGTTGGGTGCTGCAGTAGCGGCCTTGCTCGTCGATGGCGGCGATGCGGTCGCCATCGCCATCAAAGACGATCCCCACCGCCGGCTGGCCGGCGCTGGTGCTGGCTTTCACCTGGGCGATCAGCTCCTGGAGGTAGGGGGCCAGGGGCTCGGGGGGATGGCCGCCAAACAAGGGGTCCCGCTGTGAGCGGATCTCGGTGATTCCCTCCCCCAGCAGGGCCCCCATCCCGCCGGCGGCTGAACCGTGCATCGGATCGACGATCACCTTCAGGCCCAGCTCAGCCAGCCCCGCCGCCAGGGCGGTGGTGTTCACCTGGCGGCGCAGGCCGTCGAGGTAGCCGCCCCAACCATCGATCAAGGGGGTGTCGCCCTCGATCGGCACCGTCAGCCCCCCCGCCGCCAGACGCCGCTCCACCCGGGCGGTGAAATCCCCCTCGACCGAGCCGCCGAAGTGGCCCTTGATCTTCAGCCCGAGCCATTCGGGCGGGTTGTGGCTGGCGGTGATCACGAGCGCCCCGAGGGCCGCGCGTTCCACCACCGCCCAGCTGCAGGCGGGGGTGGGCACCGGGGTGTCCGTGAGCACGGGCTCCAGATCGGCGCCGCGCACGGCCGCGGCAATGGCGGCGGCGAACTCCGGCGCCATGAATCGACGGTCGTAGCCGATCACCACCTCCCGGCTTTCCAGTCCCTCGGGGGCGGAATGCTCCAATTCCCGAGCGGCGGCCGCGGCCACGCTCAGCAGACGTTCGATGGTGATGTCCACCCCAAGGATGCCCCGCCAGCCATCGGTGCCGAAGGCGATCGGGCTGGGGACCAGGGGCAGGGGGGCAGAGGCCATCGTTGGGGATGCGCTGGCCTAGCCGTAGCAGCTGCCAGGGGGGGCTGTGGGCGCCGGAGTGCCGGCCTGGTGGCAGGCCACCGGCCGCCGTAGCGTGCGCCAATGGGGCCTTCCATGTCGAACGATCGGTCACCGATCACCGATCGTCTGCTGCGTGGCTGGCTGCGTTGCCATCGCCGCGCCTGGCTGGATCGGCACGGGGAGGGCTCCGAGCGGCTCTGGACAGCCCACCGCAGCCTGCAACTGGAGGATCAATACCGCAGTTTTGCGGCCCTGATCCCCAAGCGTCCCCGCCATGGCCAAGCGGCCTGCGCTGAAGGGGCCGAGGCGGTGGTGGGCCTGCGCTTGAGGGGGCCAGGGCCTGGGGGCCTGGAGTTGGAGGCCCATCCGCCCCTGCTGCAGCGGGTGGAGGGGCACAGCCGCTGGGGGGGCTGGGCCTACCGGCCGGTGATCGCCCGCCAGGGCCGCCGCCTTACCCGCGAGCATCGGCTCACGTTGAGTCTCTGGGGCCGGCTTCTGGCCCAGACCCAGCAGGGGCCTGTGGGCCACGCGCTGGTGGTGGCGGTTTCAGGTGGCGTGCTGGAGCAGGAACGGCTGGCACTGACCCCAGCCCTGGAGCGCCAGCTGGACACGCAGCTGCTGCGCTTGGGTGAGGAGCTCGGGGCTGGGCCGATGCCGCCGCTGACCACCGACCGTAAGAAGTGCACCCTTTGCAGCTGGCGGGGCTTCTGCGGACGCGAGGCGGCGGCGGAGGGGCATCTCAGCGAGGTGAGCGGCATCGGCGCCAAGCGCCGGGAGCTGCTGATGGAGCTGCGGCTGCCGCGGCTCGCCGACCTGGCGGCGGCCGATCCCGAGCAGCTGGCGGATGCCCTTGAGGTGCACGGGGAGCAGCACCGGGAGGTGGCGGCCCAGCTGGTCGCCCAGGCCAGGGTGCAGCAGTCGGGGGTCCCTCGGCGCCTGGTGGCCGGGCCCGCCCTGCCGGAGCTGGAGTCGGCGCCGGGGGTGCTGATCTACGACATCGAATCGGATCCCGATGCCCGCGATGATTTTCTGCATGGATTCCTGCGCCTGGAGCGCGGACCAGCTGGCTGGGGAGAGGCCGACGCCGCCCCTTACCACCCCCTGATGGCGCTCTACGAACACGGTGAGGCGCGCCTCTGGCAGCGCCTCCGCCGCCTGCTGGCGCGCTACCCCGGTTGGCCGGTGCTCCACTACGGCGAGACCGAATCGCTGGCGCTGGTGCGCCTGGCCCAGCGCCAGGGGGCCGGCGACGCCGAGCTGGAGGCCCTGCGGGCCCGCTGCCTGGATCTGCACCAGCGGCTGCGGCGCCATTGGCTGCTGCCGGTGAACAGCTACGGGCTCAAGGCGGTGGCCGGCTGGCTTGGGTTCCACTGGAGTCAGAAGGGAGTGGATGGGGCCCGCTGCCTGCTCTGGTGGCGGCAATGGCGCTTTGGAACCGCCACCGCCCCCCGGGGCAGTCACCACCATCTGCGCCGGATCTTTCGCTACAACCACGACGACGGCCTGGCCACCTGGCGGGTGGCCCAGTGGTTGCTGGAGCAGGACGTCAAGGGCTGATCGGGGCCGGCGCCGGGCGACCTCTCAGAGCGCCGGCCGGCCGGCGCTCTGCGGGGGGGCCACGAAGGCCTCAGGCAACGAGAGCTCCAGGGCCAACCCAGTGCCCGCAGGTCCACCCGCCCAGAGCACGGGTTCGGCCAGGGCCTGACGGCGCACCATGGCCAGACCGACCACCGATGGACCTCCAGCAGCCTTGCTCGCCCCCTCTGCGCTGGCCGTGAGCCCCAGGCAGGAGCTGATCTTCCCGGCCCGTTCACCCGCCGCCGTGACCAGGACGGTGCCCGGTGCCAGGGCGGCCGCCTCGGCCCCCGGGAGGGCGGCGAAGCGCCTCAGCTGTTGTTTGACGCCGTCGTAGGTGCTCAGTTTGGCCAGGGTCTCCTGGCCCACGTAGCAGCCCTTGCTGAGGCTGACCCGATCGGCCAGCCCCAGCTCGAAGGGGTTGGTGTCGTCGTTCAGTTCACCGGGGGCGGCGGGGAGGCCCTGGCGCAGCCGCCACAGCTCCTGCTCAACGGGATCGAGCGCACTAAGGGCCTCCCAGGGGTCCGCAAGCGTGGGCCCCCCAATCCAGAGCAGCCGTGGGCCCAGCAACCAGCCTCGGTGGCCATCGCGCTCGAAAAGCTCCCACTGGCCCTGGGGAGCGGCGGGCAGGGGGTCGGCGGGCGGTGGCCCGAGGGGGGTCACCAGCGTGGCCGTTTCCACGGGCCCCAGAGTCACCTGGTCGGCGGGGAACAGCACCCGATCGAGCGCCTGGTGCACGAGTGCCCCCTCCCCGGCCGTGACCACCAGCCAGGCCCCGCCCGCATCCACCAGAACCTCCGCCAGGCCCCTGAGGCGGGCGGTGGGACCGATGACGCAGGTGGACAGCAGCTGGCCGGCCCTGGCCCCTTCGATCGCCTGGCTCGTCTGGCCGTGGAGCACCCGCAGGCTGTCTCGGCCTTCAAGGCGCATCAGGCTGACGGACTCCACCAGGCGGCTGGGCCGGGCGGGCCCCCAGGCCCAGGGGGAAGGGGTGGCGCTCACGGTTGCAGGGCGGCCGTGGCGGCCACCTCATCGAGCCGATAGAGGCTCACCAGTTCCAGTCCAGCGGCGGCCATGGCCGCCTCACCGCCCTCCTGGCGATCGACGATCGTCACCACCCGCTCCACCCGGTAGCCGGCTTCCCGAAGCTGAAGGACCGCCTTGAGCGAGGAGCCGCCGCTGGTGACCACGTCCTCGAGCACGGTGATGCGGCAGCCGGCATCGGGTAAGGGCCCCTCCAGCCAGGCGCCGGTGCCATGGCCCTTGGCCTCCTTGCGCACGATCAGGGCATCGAGGGGGCGGCCCGAGAGGGCCGCAGCCAGGGCAACGCCGCTCACCAGGGGGTCGGCCCCGAGGGTCAGCCCTGCCACCGCCACCGCCTCCGGCTCCACCCGCTCCAGCAGTTCGGCGGAGAGCAGGGCGAGGCCGAAGCCACTGAGACTGACGGGTTTGCAGTTCACGTAGTGGTGGCTGCTGCGGCCGGAGGCAAGGGTGAACTGGCCGTGGCGGTAGGCCCCGCGGGCCAGTAACCCCAGCAGGGTGGCGCGCCGTTCGGCCGGTGCGGTGGGGAGGGTTTGGGAGGGCGGAGAAGCCATGGGCGGTAACAGGACCTGGCACAGCGCGGTCAAGTTGTCTAGTTTGCGCCTAGATCCAGATGTGTCTCCATGGCTCGCGCGCCCCGTCATACCCGCCTGAGCTCCGCTGGAGGGCTCGCCTGGAGCGCCATGCTCGGCCTTGGTCCCGCACTCGTGGCCACTGCGCTGCTGAACCCGTCTGCGGCCCTGGCTGGCCCAGTGGTCTGCAACACCACGATCGAGGCGCCGCTTCCTGGGCGCGGGGGCAACGGGGGCTTCCCCGCTGCGACCGTGGAAGTGACCCGCTGCGGCGTCGTGCAGACCACCTCTGAACTGATGGAGCGCCGCTTCTACAGCTACACCGTTCCCTTCGCCCAGGGGGTGAGCCTTCGCAATCAGATCACCGACAACCTGGGTATCGCAATCGGTGGGCGTGATGGGAACAAATTCATGGGGTTCGGTTTCCCAGATCAGACGATCGTCTGGGATAGCTCGGCCCTGCAGAACACCTACCAGGCCCTGCTGGAGGAGCAGAGCAGCCCGATCCCCTGGCGCACCGCCGATGTGGGTAACGGCTTCTGCTCCGGTCTGCCCCAGGATTCCTGCGGGATGTCGGTGCAGTCCTTCCCCACCCCGCGCCAGCCGCTCACCACCTACACACCCGTGCGAGGTCTCTGGTAAGAACGCAGCGGGGGGTCTAGCAATCTGGTGAATGCAGCGAACTCATAATTCGCCCGAGCCGGGTTCGATCCCCGGGACCCCCATTCCCGCCGCTTGAGTGGGCATGCGCGGCGAGCACTCCCCCTTTCCCATCCTTGTTCGAACGGCCTCTTCCCTGTTATCTGGAGGCGCCCAGGCACGTGCAGGCCTCGTTGGAGCTGCCTCGGAACGCGGTCAGTGGCCGGCCCTTGGGAGATTGTTAGGCCGCCAGCTTCGATCAGGCCACTGGCCAGTTGTGGCGACTCAGGGGGAAAGACCGCCCCTGCTTGGGGTGACGCGGTCACGGCGCACGGCCGCCTGCCCTGGCTCAGCAGGCGACCAGCATTCCGGGCAGGGTTCCTTCTCCGTCCCTAGGGTCGCGTCGACCGGATTCGTCTGAATCGCCCGTTCAACGGGCTCCTGCTGTTGCCCATGCGCTACCTCGCCCTGGCCGGTCTTCTGGTGCTGCTGGCCTTCTTCGCCGCCGGGGAGTTTGCCCTGATCAGGCTGCGGCCCAGCAGGGTGAAGCTGTTGCAGGCCGACGGCCGCCCCGGGGCGGAGGCGGTGGCAAGGCTGCAGAAGCGCTTGCGCCGGGCCCTTGTGGCCACCCAGCTGGGGGCGGCCCTTGCCCTGGTGGCCCTGGGTTGGGCCGGCCGCGGCGTGGCGGTGCGGTTGGACCCCACCATCACCCGGCCCTGGATCGATCTGCTGGTGTTCGTCGTGCTGGTGGTGCTGGCCACCCTGGTGGGGGGGCTGTTGCCCAAGGCCTGGGTGCTGCACCGGCCGGAATCCTCGGCCCTGCGCCTGGCTCCCCTGCTGGAATCCACCACCCGCACCCTGGCACCGCTGTTGAGCGTGCTGGAGCGCCTCGGCGATGGGCTGCTGCACCTGCTGGGGCTACCCCGCAACTGGGATCAGCTGGTGCCGGCCCTCTCAGCGGGCGAGCTGGAGACGCTGATCGAATCGAACAGTGTCACCGGCTTGATGCCCGACGAGCGCAACATCCTCGAAGGACTCTTCTCCCTTCGGGACACCCCGGTGCGCGAAGTGATGGTGCCTCGCTCCGGCATGGTCACCCTGCCGATCGAGGTGCGCTTCGCCCAGATGATGGAGGTGGTCCATGCCACCCACCACGCCCGTTTCCCGGTGATCGGCCAGTCCCTCGACGATGTGCGTGGCCTGCTGGACCTGCGCCGTCTGGCGGAGCCGATGGCCCGGGGTGAACTCCAGGGCGACACCCCCCTGGCGCCCTACGTCACCCCGGTGCTGCGGGTGCAGGAGATCACCCCCCTGGCGGAGCTGCTGCCGGTGATCCGCGGCGGCCAGCCCCTGCTGGTGGTGGTCGATGAGCATGGCGGCACCGAAGGTCTGGTGACCGTGGCCGACCTCACCAGCGAGATTGTCGGGGAGGAGGAGGACCCGCAAGCGGACCAGAATGATCTGCAGCAGCTCCAGGACGACACCTGGCTGGTGGCGGGGGATCTGGAGATTTTTGAACTCAACCGTCAGCTGGGGCTTCACCTGCCCGAGGCCGATGGCCATCACACCCTGGCGGGCTTCCTGTTGGAGCGCCTGCAGCACATCCCGGCCGCCGGCGAAAGCTTGCGTTGGCAGGGCCATGCTTTCGAGATCGTGGCCATGGACGGCCCCCGCATTGACCGGGTGCAGATCGTCCGGCGCCCCAGCGACGACCACCCCGATGAACGCCCCCAGGACCGCTCCAGTGAACGATCGGTTCGGGAGGGAGGCTGATCGTTGATAATTCCTTCACTGGGTGTCCGGTGGACAGTGACGCAATGACCGATGCCATGACCCCGGTGAAAGTGGGCGTCATCGGTATCGGGAACATGGGCTGGCACCATGCCCGGGTGCTCAGCCTGCTGCGTGACGCCGAGCTGGTGGCGGTGGCCGACCCCGACGCCGAACGGGGCCAGCTGGCGGTGGACCAGTTCGAATGCCGCTGGGTTGCCGATTATCAAGAGCTTCTCGGCCAGGTGGAGGCGGTCTGCATCGCCGTGCCGACCCTGCTGCACCACGGGGTGGGCATGGCCTGCCTCAAGGCGGGGGTGCATGTGCTGATCGAAAAGCCGATCGCCGCCAGCCAGGAGGAGGCCGCTGAGTTGATCCAGGCGGCCGAGGCCTCTGGCCGGCTGCTTCAGGTGGGTCACATCGAGCGATTCAATCCCGCCTTCCGCGAGCTGCTCAAGGTGGTGGCCAATGAGGATGTGGTGGTGCTGGAGGCCCGCCGCCACAGCCCCAACCCCGACCGGGCGAACGATGTGTCGGTGGTTCTCGACCTGATGATCCACGACATCGATTTGGTGTTGGAGCTGGCAGGGGCCCCGGTGGTGCGGCTGGCGGCCGCCGGCGGCTGCAGCGCCGAAGGACCGATCGATTACGTCAACGCCACCTTGGGTTTCGCCAACGGGGTGGTGGCGAGCCTCACGGCCAGCAAGATGGCCCACCGCAAAATTCGCAGCCTCAGCGCCCACTGCCGGGACAGCCTGGTCGAAACGGATTTCCTCAACCGCAGCCTGCGCATTCACCGGCGGGCCCGCCAGTCGATCTCCGCCGACCACGGCGAACTCCTCTACCGCAACGATGGCTTCATCGAAGAGGTGATCACCACATCGATCGAGCCCCTCTACGCTGAACTGGAGCACTTCCTCCAGTGCGTCCGTGGCCGCGAGACCCCGGCGGTGGATGGGCTGCAGGCCTCCAGGGCCCTGCAGCTGGCCGACCTGATCGAGCAGGCGGTGGAGCATCCCGCCCAGTGCATGGCCCTGAAGCATCCGATCTGAGGCATCTGATCTGGGGCCACCGATCCGATGCCTCTGTGCTGGCAGTGCCTCCAGACGAGCCCTCAGCTCAACTGGGTGAGTTCCTTCAGGGCCATGATCTGCCAACGCCGGCAGTCCGCCGGGGAGGCTCCATAGAAGTGCTCCCAGGCTTCCGCCTTGTGCAGCGGATAGCTGGAGGCGTTCTGGTAAGTGTGCTTCTGTTGCCAGCCCACGCGAACGGCGTGGCCGATCACCACATCCAACGCCAGGTAATCGGCGAACTCCACCCGGGGGTTGGCCTCGATGAAGGCGATCAGGGAGAGCAGCGTTTCGGTGCATAGCTGCCGGTACTCGGGGGCCTCGATCTTGCTGAGCAGGTGCTCCACAAGGGTGGCGAAATTGCGTTCCCCGGATGTCATTTCCGAGATCAGATCGCAATCCAGGCGGTTGCGCCTCTCCAGCTTGTCGCCGATCACCACTCCCTTGCAATGGTGTAGCAGGTTCCAGATGCCGGCGTAAAACTCGCCCGGGACCCGCTGCAACGCCCCGAGCCGCTGCCGGTGCTGCAGCCAGTTGCCACCGCTGGGCAGATCTTCCAGGGGGTCAGGCACCTCCCAGCGCACCCGCCCGCTGACGTGCAGCTGCTCCTTGCGCTGCAGGGCGGCCTTGGCGTGGTCACCGTCGGCCAGCACCGCCCGCAGCCGGCGCCGGATCGCGTGGGGCGGCAGGCCGCAGAGGGCTTCGAAGGCGTCATCGGCGGCCAGGTCGCGCTCGCTGGCCAGTTCGCCCGTGAGCAGCAGCAGCAGCTGACCCAGCTGCAGGGTCAGGCTGCCGCTGAGCAGGGACGGCTCCAGCCGGGCCAGGCCATCGAGGGCCAGCAGCAGTTCCTGCTGGAGCATCCATTCGCGGCCGTCCTCGCCGCTGAAGCGCTCGATCATCGCCGCGATCGCCAGGCTGCCCTGGGGTTGGCTGATCAGAGAGTCGTGGGTGTAATTGCGCCCCACGACCACCTGCTTCTGGCGCACGAGCAGATCGGTGAGGGCATCCTCCAGCTGGGGATGAACCAATCCCATCACGCCGGCGCAGCGCCGCACCACGCTCCAGTCGGCCTCGCCCAGGGCCCGGTGGTAGATCCTTTCCACGAGGGCCAGCAGCTTCACCGGACCCCGGCTTGAGGGGCCCTGCAGGATGGCATTCGGCCCCAACCGGCGCACCAGTTGCTCAAGCAGCTCAGCCTGTTCAGGCAGTGAGGTGCTCTGCCACAACCGCTGGGCCAGATCGGCCACAGCAACGGCCTCCAGTTCGAGTTCCAGTTCCTGCCGGGCGGTGAGCGGCTGCCGGCTGGTGCTGGCCCGCAGCAGCGGATCGACATCCTCGACCGGTGCAGATTCCGGTCGCGCCTCGGGCGGCAAGGCCACACAGCCCAACTGATCCAGCACCGCCTCAAGGCTGGCCAGCTGCACGGGAACCGATTCGAGCAGGCCACTGCGGAGGCTTTCCCCGAGACGCAGGAAGGCTTCGGGGTTGCGCTGGAACGGCCCCTCGGCAACCGGGATCAGCAGCAGCGGCACGCCGCCGCCGCGCCAGTGGCGTTGCAAGTGACGCAGCTCGCTGCCGACGGTGTCGGCGAGCTGCTCCGGGTCATCGGCCAGGTAGAAGGTGCCTTCCTCCAGCACCGCCGGCAGAAAGGCCAGGGTCTGGTCGCCGTGCTTGTAAAGCCACCCAGTGGCCATGGCCTCCATGCGCACGGGCGGGTGGCCGCTCAACCCCAGGCGGGGATTGCGGCCCACATTGGCCATGCGCTCGGCGAGCTCCTTCGAACTGGCCACCCGCACGGGGCCCGCTCCGGCGGCGCCCGCGGGCTCGGTGACCGGCAGGCCTGCTTCGCTGAGGCTCGCGGCGATCGACTCGTTGGCTGGCACCAGACCCACGAGTACCTTCTCGGCGCCGAGGGCCCGGCCATGACGGCGGCCGCAGGGGTCGAGATCGGCTGGAAGCAGCAGCCCGTTGAGCATCAGATCGCCAAGCCAGGTGAGGCTCTGGGTCCAGAGCAGGGGCACATTGGGGTTGGCCACCCGCGGCTGGCTGCCGGGCCTGGCCCGCTCGACCTCGATCGCCGCTTCCGGCACCAGGTAAAGCTCCGGCAGCAGCGGCACCCCATCGACCACCACGCTGACGGCCTCGAGGCGCTGGCGCCATTGCCAGGCCTCCTGCCAGCGTTCCTCGCAGCAGGCCGTCACCAGCTCGTAGGCGAAGAACAGGGGCCATTCGCACTCGATCGCTGTGAAGGCCGCCAGCTCCTCCCGCTCGTAGTGGAGCCGGGCGTGGTCTTCCACCACCGTCTGGTGGCCGTCGCGGGGGAAGCGTTTGTAGCCGTAGGCCCCTCCCAGAACCTCACGGATCTTGGTGCGCGTGCGCTGGATCAGGCGCGGGTCCTCCACCGCCCAGGCCGGGTAGCCGATCACCGACAGGCAGGCGCTGTCGACCTCCTTGCTGGCCGATTCGCGCGGCAGCAACCCCTGGAGGGCGCGGCGCAGGCGCACGATCGCATCATGGGGAATGTGCAACTTGCTGCGGCCGTCGCCGTGGGGCCCGTAGAGATCGAGGCCGTCGAGGGACTCCAGGGCCGCCTTGACCAGGCCGATCGAGCTGGCATTGCGCTCGGGCAGGCCGTGGTTGCCCTTGTCGCCCCGCTCCCAGATGCCGTAATCCGCCACCCGGTAGGCCCGAGCCACGTAGTAGACCAGGTTTTGCAGAAAGTCGCGCTCGTGGCTGGTCTGGACCACGACCAGTCCGGCACGGGTCAGCTGGGCGATCTGCAGCAGAAACAGCCCGGTGGCGTCCAGCTGCAGATGCCCCCAGCCGTCGTCGGCCACCACCGGATTGCCCGTGGCGGTGTCGAACTTGGCGTGGATGGCATCGAGGGGCGCCAGGCTGAGCTTGAAGCGCTCCAATTTCGGGGCCTGGCGCAGCATCGCGTTCAGCAGCCCGCGCATCAGCTGCAGCACCCGCTGCTCCAACTCGAACACCCGGGTGGAATCCTGCCCAAGGCGGCGGTGAGCCAGGGCCAGCCCCCAGACGCACTGGATCGAGTAGACGCAGTCACGCACCCAGGCGTCGCCGTAGTTGCCGTGAACCGTGTGGGCCGTGCTGGCGGGAAGCAGACCGGAGATCGGATGCTGACGCCTCAACACCACAGCCTCGATCTGCTCGTCCAGCTGGCTCAGGATTAGGCGTGCTTCGGCGTCGCTCAGCTGCTGCGGGGCCGTGGGCGGCTCGGCCGAGGCGCAGGCCGCAGGGAGGGCACTGGCGCTTGTGCCACTGGCGATGTCGGCGCTGGAGATGGTCATCCTGGGTGGCGGGGCGGCGGCATCGGCGGGGACGGGCGCCAATCCAGCCATAGATTCTCACCCGCAGCCCTGGCCCTGATGGCATCGATGACGACTGAGCGGGTGCCTGAGCTGGGGGAGCGGGCCCATGTGCTCGGGGTGCCCGTGGATGTCTGCCCGGATGTGCGGGCGGCGGCGATCGCCCTGCATGCCCACGGCGGCGGTCAGCTCGTGACGCTGAATGCGGAGATGACCATGGCCGCCCGGGCGGATCGCCCCCTGGGGCAGACGATCGCGGCGGCCCAGCTGGTGATTCCCGATGGGGCGGGGGTGGTCTGGGCCCTGGGGCGCCAGGGGTTCAGGGTGCGGCGCAGCCCCGGCATCGAGCTGGCCCACGACCTGCTCGCCCATGCCGCTGAAGTGGGCTGGACCGTGGCCCTGGTCGGGGCCAGCCCGGAGGTGATGGCGGCCTTGAAGCGGCAGCTGCTGGAGCGCTGGCCGGCGTTGCGACTGATCTCGGCGCTCCATGGCTACCAGCCCAAAGAAGCCTGGCCCGCCCTGGAGCGAGAGCTGTTGGCGGCCCAGCCCGACCTGGTGCTGGCGGCCCTTGGGGTGCCCCGCCAGGAACTCTGGATTCACAGGCTGCATCAGGGCCAGCCCGGCCTGTGGATGGGGGTCGGCGGCAGCTTCGATGTCTGGTCAGGGCACAAAAAAAGAGCCCCCAGCTGGATGGGAGCGCTCCATATCGAATGGCTCTACCGGTTGCTGAAGGAACCAACCCGCTGGCGCCGGATGCTCTCGTTGCCGGCCTTCGCCTGGGCCGTACTGAATGGTGGCTGAAGGTGGCGGTTCAGAGCTGCCGGCTGGAGCCTTTGCTGGAACCCAGGGTCTTGAGGAGTCCTGGCGGGACAGGGGCGATGGGCCGGAGGGAAGCCGGCTCAGCGGAAGCCCACCGAGGCCTGCCACACGAAGGCCAGCAGCAGGAAGAACAGGGGGATGATCGGCAGGATGTCGACCAGGGGACCGAAGGCCTGATAGGCCTCAGGTAGCTGGGCCAGCAGATGCAGATTGAAAGCGACCATCCCGGAAGGTGAACGAGGTCTGAATCCGGACGCTACCACGTGTGTGCGGCCCTCGAGGCCGGTTCCCAGGGAGCGAAATCCTCCGAAAAGATCCCCTCCGCGATCGCCCTCGCCATGGCGTCGGTGAAGCGGATCAGCTGGGTGAGGTTGTGCAGGCTGAGCAGGGTGCGCCCCAGCATTTCCTGGCTGCGCACCAGATGGTGCAGGTAGGCGCGGCTGTGGCCGCGGCAGGCCACACAGGGGCAGCTTGGATCGAGGGGAGTGTGGTCATGGCGGAAGCGGGCATTGCGCAGGTTGAAGCGCTCGCCCCCCACAAGGGCCGTGCCGTGGCGCCCGAGGCGGGTGGGCAGCACGCAGTCGAACAGGTCGATGCCCTGGGCGACGGCGATCGCCATCTCCCGCAGGCTGCCCACCCCCATGAGGTAGTGGGGTTTGCGCTCCGGCAGCAGCGGACCCAGTTGGCGCACGATCCGGTGCATCTCCTCCACCGGTTCGCCCACGCTCACCCCACCGACGGCGAGACCAGGCAGATCGAAGGACGCCACTTCCCGCAGGGAGCGTTCGCGCAGATGGGAATAGACGCCCCCCTGCACGATGCCGAACAGGGCCTGGTCGCCGCGGCTGTGCACGGCGCAGCAGCGCTCCAGCCAGTGCTGGGTGCGTCCGCAGGCTTCGGCCACCTCGTTCTCGCTGGCCGGATAGGGGGGGCACTGGTCGAAGGCCATCGCCACATCGGCGCCCAGGGCCATCTGGATCTCCATCGAGCGTTCCGGTGTGAGCGTGATCCGGGCCCCGTCCCGGGGAGAGCGAAACACCACGCCGTGGTCGTCGATGCGGTTGATCGCCCCGAGGCTGAACACCTGGAAGCCGCCTGAATCGGTGAGCAACGGGCCCTCCCAGCCCATGAAGCGGTGCAGCCCTCCGGCCTCTTCCACCACCTGTTCGCCCGGCTGCAGGTGCAGGTGATAGGTGTTCGCCAGCACCATCTGGGCGCCGGTGGCGGCCAGCTGGGAGGCGGTCACGCCCTTCACCGTGGCGGCGGTGCCGACGGGCATGAAGCGGGGCGTTTCCACCACGCCATGGGGGGTGTGAAAGCGGCCGGTGCGGGCCCGGGTGCGGGGGCAACGGGCCGTGATCTCGAAGGCGAAGGCGGCCCCGTCAGCCGGGCGGGTCAAGGAAGGCAGGCGGGGACAGCTTTCGAACCTAGGCCGCGCCGCGGAACATCCGGTGATCAATTCAGGTCACTCCTGTGGGGATCATGCCCAGAGAGTTGTCCAGGCCACGCCGCGCCAGGATCGAGCTCTTCTGTCTGGCTGGCCATGCCTCTGCAGCGGCGATGGCCTGCCCCCCGCTGGTTGGAGGATCTGGCGGGGGCCTGGGTCTTCTACAGCGTCTTGCCCCTGGGCCCCTGGCCGCCGCCGCGCTTCGAGCGCATCGCCCGCTTCGCCCCCTGGATCGGCCTGGTGATCGGCACGTTTCAGGGGTTGCTCTGGTGGGTGAGCGACGGCCGGATTCCCGTGGCTGCCCAGGTGGCCCTGGTGATCGCCCTGGAGCTCTGGCTCACCGGGGGGCTGCACATGGATGGAGCCATGGACACCGCCGATGGTCTCGGGGCGGGGGAGCGCTGCCTGGAGGCGATGGCGGACAGCCGGGTGGGGGCTGCGGGCGTGCAGGCGCTGGTGCAGGCGCTGCTGCTCCGCACCGCGGCCCTGGTCACCCTGGCGGCCCTGGCGCCGGCGGCCGTGCCGGCGGCGCTGGTGGCGGCGTCGGTGTGGGGGCGGATCGCCCCCCTGGTGGCGATCGGGCGGTTCCCTTACCTGCGCCGGGAGACTGGAGGGACGGCGGAGTTCCACCGTCGCCACTGGCAGGGGCTGGGGCGTGAGCTGAGGCCCACCTTGGTGCTGTTGGGTTTCTGGGCCGGGTTGGGGCTTGTCGGGGCCTGGCCCTGGCTGCTCTGGAGCGGCGTGATCCCCGCCCTGCTGGTGCCCCTCGGTCTCGGGCGCCGGCTGGGGGGGCACAGCGGCGACAGCTATGGCGCCTGCGTGGAGTGGAGTGCCTCCCTGGCCCTGGTCCTCACCGCCACACTGGTGGTGATGGGCTGGAGGTGAGCGCCCCCGCGGCCGCCGGCAGCTCCAGCGTGAAGGCATTGCCGTCGGCCGGCAGAGCCGGATCCAGTGCCGCCGGCGGAACCACCAGCCGCAGGTCGCCGCCAAGGGAACGGGCCAGATCCCGTGCCAGGGCCAGACCCAGTCCAGTGCCGCTGCTGCCGTTGCCGTGGGCGCCCCGCACGCCTCGGCCGAAGATCGCCTCCCGTTCGTCCGCTTCGATCGCCGTTCCGCCATCCCAGACCGTGAGTCGTAGGCCCGCCCCAAGGGGTTGGGCCAGCAGGCCGACCTGCGCCCCCGGGGGGCTGTAGCGGAAGGCGTTTTCCAGCAGGTTGGCCAGGATTTCGGCCACGGCCCCGGCATCTCCGCGCCAGGGAGGGAGTGGATCGGTGGAGCGCCAGCGGCGGCCCTGGAGCGACGCGGTGGCCGCGGCCCGGTGCAGCAACGGGGTCAGCAGCTCCTGCAGGTCGCGCTCGCCCGTGCTGGTGAGCGAGGGGGGGAGCAGCAGCGGTTGGGGTTCCGCCGGCCCTGGCGCCAGCTGCAGCGGACCCGCCAGTCGATCGATCGCGTCCACGTAGCGGTTCAGCTGTTGTTCTTCGGCCAGAAGGCCTTCCACCAGCAAGCGGTTGGCCTGATCACCGTCAAGCCGGCGCAGCAGCAACTGGCCGAAGGTGCGCAGGGCCGCCAGGGGATTGCGCAGCTGGTGCACCAGCAGGCGCAGCTGCTGGTCCTGGCGCAGCAGTTGATCGCGCAGGCGCTGCTGCTCAAGATCGAGGCAAAGGGCCAACGTGAGGCTGTTGGCGGTGGCCTGCAGGCGCTGGGTCAGGGGCTCGGACCAGGGCAGCTGGTTGGTCTCCACCCGCAAGGCCCCCAGCAGCACCTGTTCATGGCGCAGGGCCAGCCAGCGGCGCTGGGCATCCGGCAGGCGCAGCTCGGTGTCGTCCTCGACCGGGGGAAGAGGGGCCCCATCCAGGGGCCAGGAGCCCACCGGCACCAGGGCTGGTTTGCCCTCGGGCGTGGGCAGGGCCAGATAGACCACCAGCGAACGGAGCTCCAAGCGGTCCGTGAACTGGGCAAGCTGCTGCTGGATCAGGGCAAGAAACCTTTCGGAGACCTGCATTCAGGGACTCGGCCGCGGAAGGGCGAATGAATTTCCAGATCCGATGTTCGAAATCCGGGAAAAAGTCTTAAGATGGGGTATCGACCAATACTTTGCAGCCCGGAAGCGGACCGCAGGTTCCCGTCGTGACAGCCCTTGTTGCGAATCGCTTGCGACAAGATTACAGCAGAGGCGGACGCCCCTCTCTGTCACCGCTTGCCTTCCTTGGGCCAGTGGGTCACTGATCGGAACCTCCGGCCCCCGTCGGGTCGACAGATGTATGGGCGTATCGAGCCTCCCCCAGCGGAGACCCGGTCGTGGTGGTTCGTCCTGCGTCCACCCACCCTGTTCCTCCTTAATCCTCCCTTGATCGGGAGTGGTCCTATGTCCAAGAAGCGCAAGCGGATCAGTCGTCGTCGTCTCGCCGGCCAACGGGTTCTCGCCCACGTGCCGACCCACAACCTAGAAACCGGTGAGCACAAGCCCGTCACGGCAGCTCGTCGTTACATCGCCGAGTCCGCTCTCTCGGCTCCCGCCATCTTGAACGTGCGCCGCAATGAGCACACCACGGATCGCTTCTTCTGGGGCGAAAAGGGGCTGTTCAGCGCTCAGTACGCCGAGGAGAACCATTTCCTCTTCCCTTCCCTGCGTGTGATCGTCGATCGCATCGGCGAGGAAACTCTCTTCGCTGGCCTTGAGTCCATGGGCTCTGACGACTGGGAGGAGATGGAGGAGTACGAGTACGCCTTCGTCTGAAGACGCTTGATTCCGCCGGGGATCATCCCTCGGGTGGTGGGGCTGGGCGGTTCTGCCGCAGGAACCCTTTCAGCATCGGGAACAACGCCGGGTCGATCGTGTGGCCGCCGTCGAAGCCGTGCAGCTCCACCGCCCCACTGGCTTCTGCGAGCTGGTGGGCCAGTTCTTCACTGGCCGCATAGGGAACCACCTGATCAGCCCGGCCATGGGTCAGCAGCACACGGGTGAGCGGCGCTTCGGGTTGCCAGCCTGGATGGGGATAACCGCTGCAGGCGATCAGCCCGGCGAACGGCAGGCCACTGGCCACATCCAGGGCCATGGCCGCCCCCTGGGAAAATCCCAGCAAGCTGGTGCGCTCCATCGGCACTGTTTCTCCCAAGGCCATCAGCCTCGCCTTCAGGTCGGTCCGCGCCGCCGGCAGGCCCGGCCAGCCCGGCTGCTGCAGGTCGTACCACTGACGGCCCGTACCCATGGGATGGGGTTCCGGCGCCTGCAGGGCCACCCATTCGGTGTCGCCATCGGCGAGCAGCTCTCCCAGCTCCATCAGGTCGTCGGCATCGGCCCCCCAGCCATGCAGCAGCACTAGGCGGTGGCTGGCCCCAGCGGGGCCAGCTCTGAGTTGATCGTTGGCCATGGGTGTTCGGGGTCCGCTGCGTAGGTTGGGGCGGCAGCCTCAGCGATCGAGATGGCGCCCACTGCCCTTCTGAGTGTGTCGGAGAAGCAGGGTCTGGTGGCGTTGGCCGAGGCGCTCCATCACACCCACGGCTTCCGGTTGCTCTCGAGCGGTGGCACCGCGACTGCCCTCCAGGCGGCGGGCCTGCCGGTCACCCGCGTGGCCGAGCACACCGGGGCGCCGGAAATGCTCGGTGGGCGGGTCAAGACCCTGCACCCCCGTATCCACGGCGGCATCCTGGCCAAGCGCCAGGACCCCTCCCACCTGGCGGATCTGGCCGCCCAGGGAATCGACGCCATCGACGTGGTGGTGGTGAATCTGTATCCGTTCAGGGAAACGGTGGCCGATCCGATGGTGAGTTGGGACACGGCCATCGAGACCATCGACATCGGCGGGCCTGCGATGGTGCGGGCGGCGGCCAAGAACCACGCGGATGTGGCCGTGCTCACCAGCCCAGCCCAGTACGACGGCTTCCTTTCGGCACTGGCGGCCGGAGCCGTGGACGGGGCCTATCGGACGCAACTGGCCCTGGAGGCCTTTCGCCACACCGCCAGCTACGACGCCGCCATCAGCGCCTGGATGGGGGAGCGTTTGGCCGCCTCAGCGCCGGAGCGCCCGGAGAGCCAAGGCGAAGCCGCGGGCGGCGCCTTGGCGCTCGCCCTGCCCCTGCGCCAGAGCCTGCGCTACGGCGAAAACCCCCACCAGAGCGCCCAGTGGTTCTCTGCCCCTGCGGCCGGTTGGGGAGGCGCTGAGCAGCTCCAGGGCAAGGAGCTCAGTTACAACAACCTGATCGATCTGGAGGCTGCCCTGGCGACCGTGCGCGAGTTCGGCTACGGCGACGCCCAGGCGGGTGCCCCCGGGGCCGAGCGGCCGGCGGCGGTGGTGGTCAAGCACACCAACCCCTGTGGCGTGGCCACTGGCGCCAGCACCGCTGAGGCCCTGGAGCGCGCCCTCGTGGCTGATCGGGTCTCGGCGTTCGGGGGGATCGTGGCCTTGAACACACCCGTGGATGGGGCGGCGGCGGCTCACCTGACCAGCCTGTTCCTGGAGTGCGTGGTGGCGCCCTCTTTCTCACCGGAGGCCAGGCAGCGGCTGGCGGCCAAGGGCAACCTGCGGCTGCTGGAACTGAGCCCGGCGGCGATCGGTCGGGCCGCCGATCAGCAACTGCGCAGCGTGCTCGGGGGCGTTCTGGTGCAGCAGCTCGACGACAGGCCTGTTGATGAGAGTGGCTGGCAGGTGGTGAGCCGCCGCGCGCCCACGGCCGAGGAGTTCGACGATCTGCGTTTCGCCTGGCGCCTGGTGCGCCATGTGCGCTCCAACGCCATCGCCGTGGCCCGCGCCAACCGCAGCCTGGGCATCGGCGCCGGTCAGATGAACCGCGTGGGCTCGGCCCGCCTTGCCCTGGAGGCGGCCGGCGGGGGGGCCCGGGGGGCCGTGCTCGCCAGCGATGGCTTCTTTCCCTTTGATGACACCGTGCGACTGGCGGCGGAGCACGGCATCGCGGCGGTGATTCAGCCCGGGGGCAGTGTGCGCGATGGCGATTCGATCACCGCCTGCGATGAACTGGGCCTGGCGATGGTGACCACCGGGCGGCGCCACTTTCTCCATTGAGGGCGCTTCCATGGAGGGCGGGGATCGTCGTTGGCGGTCGTCTCAGGAAGGGCCTGCCGGATTAGCTTCAGCTGCATCGCGCCACCTCCCATGCCGGACGCCCTCGCCTTTGCCCTGAATTTCGTCCATCCGCTCGTGATGGCAGCGCTGGGAGCCCTCTCGCTCTATGCGTTGTATCTGGGCGTCAAGGCCAAGCGCACCCGGCTGGCCGAGCCCGAGCAGCGCAAGGAACTGATCAAGGGGAAGTACGCCCAGCGTCATTTCAAGGTGGGCAGCCTGGTGCTGGTGCTGACCGTGCTGGGCAGCTTCGGTGGCATGGCGGTCACCTACATCAACAACGGCAAGCTGTTCGTCGCTCCGCACCTGATCGCCGGCCTCGGCATCGCCGCCCTGATCACCATGGCGGTGGCGCTGGTGCCACAGATCCAGCAGGGCAACCTGATCGCCCGCAAGGTGCATGTGGGGCTGAACATGACCGCCCTCACCCTGTTCCTCTGGCAGACCTACACCGGCCTTGAGATCGTCGGCCGAATCCTGAATCCACCGGCCTAGGGCCTGAAGCTCAGAACTGGGCCCGGCGCCTGGGCGGGCATTCCAGCTCGTGGGCGGCGTGGAAATCTTCCTGCACCTTCCAGGTGAGCTTGCGGGAGATCTGGCGCACGATCTGGCGGAGCAGGTGGTCACCGCTGCTCTGAACCAGAGCTTCCGGCAGCAGACCAATCAAGCTGGGAAGCTTGATCCAGACGCTCAGATCGAGTTCCCAGCGCACCTGGGTGAGGGGGGCCGCTGGAGCACCGCTGATCTCGTCGATGGAGTCCACCAGCCTCAGGGAGGCGTTGAACTCCACGTCGTAGAGCGAGCTGGGCTCGCTTCCTTCGGCCGCCCCCAGGGGCACCGTGACGATTCGGTACACCCCGGCGCTCTGGGGCAGCAGTTCCAGGCCGATGCTGGGTTCGACCTCGAAGCCGAAGTTGCCGAAACGCCCCAGGGTGAGGGCATAGCCGTTGGCAGCGATCGGCGCCACCTTCATCGGCGCCGCGCAGCGGCGAAACCAGCTCTCGTGGCGATCGAGATAGTGGGTGACCAGCTCGGACGGCGCGCGCATCTCCATCAGATCGGCGAACCCACTCTGGTAGCAGCGCACCCGGGGATCAGAGCTGCGGCGAAGCCCTGGAGCAGATCCCGTGGGCGGTTCCGTGCGCGTGAGAGACGAGGTCAATGGGCTCCGATCTCCCAAGGGTTCTGATGGAGCTGAGGAAGGCAATGTAGGCGCTCCTCCCGCGGGGAACCGTGGCGGTTGTGCCAGCGGATCAGGTTTCGCTGAGGGCCATCAGCTGACGGATCACATCCTCCACCACCCGGTCAGGGGTGGAGGCGCCGGAGGTGATACCCACCCGCAGGGGGCCGTCAGGCAGGAAGGGCTCGACGGTTTCCAGTTCGCCACCAAGGGGCTTGTGCTCGATGCGGTTCCCCGGGCCGATGCGCTCGGGGGTGTCGATGTGGAAGGAGCGGATGCCGCGGCTGACGGCAATTTCCTGCAGGTGGGTGGTGTTGGAGGAGTTGTAGCCCCCGATGACCACGATCAGATCCAGGGGTTCGTCCACCAGGGCGAACATCGCGTCCTGGCGTTCCTGGGTGGCATCACAGATGGTGTTGAAGGCCAGGAAGTGGTCGTTGAGCGCGGTCGGGCCGTAGTGCTCAAGCATCGTGCGCTCGAACAGGCGTCCGATCTCCTCGGTTTCGCTCTTGAGCATGGTGGTCTGGTTGGCCACCCCCACCCGCGCCAGGTCGCGGTCGGGGTCGAAGCCGGGGGAGCAGGCGTTGGCGAAGCGGGTCATGAAGGCGGTGCGATCGCCGTGGCCACGGATGTAGTCGCAGACCATGCGGGCTTCGATCAGATCCAGCACCACCAGGTAGGTGCCCGCGAAGGAGCTGGTGGCGAGGGTTTCCTCGTGCTTGACCTTGCCGTGGATGATCGAGGTGAAGGCGTGTTTCTTGTGCTTCTCCACGGTGTTCCACACCTTGGAGACCCAGGGGCAGGTGGTGTCGACGATGTGGCAGCCCCGCTCATTGAGAAGTTGCATCTCCTGCACGGTGGCCCCGAAGGCCGGCAGGATCACCACATCGCCGGTGCCCACCTCGGAGAAATCCTTCACCCCTTCCTCCACGGCGATGAACTGCACGTTCATGTCGCGCAGGTGATCGTTCACCGAGGGATTGTGGATGATCTCGTTGGTGATCCAAATCCGCTCGCTGGGGTAATGGCGGCGGGTTTCGTAGGCCATCGCCACGGCCCGCTCCACCCCCCAGCAGAAGCCGAAGGCCTCGGCCAGGCGCACGCTCAGGCGGCCATGGTCGAGCTGATAGCCGTTGTCCCGCAGACTGGCGATCAGGTCGCTCTGGTAGGCCTGCTCCAGGCTGCCGGCGACCTCCTCAGCCCGGCCGAAGCCCCGGCGGTTGTAGCGCTCGGAATGGTGAAGCGAGCGCTTGAAAGCACGGGTATCCACGTGGTCAAGGCAAGGCTTCGACGACTCTATGGGGGCCGCCGGCTGCGCGGACGAAAAAACCCGCGGCGGGAGCCGCGGGTCAGTAGGGAAAAACGATGGACGGACCTGACTCAGCTGGTGGTTGAGACGAAGTCGGGGTAAGCCTCCATGCCGTGTTCGCCGATGTCGAGACCTTCGGCCTCTTCCTGCTCGCTCACACGGATGCCGCCGGAGAGGGCACCTAGCACCGACCAGGCGATCCAGGCGGTGATGGCGGCGAACAGGCTATAGGAGATGACGCCGATGAACTGAAGGCCGAGCTGCCCGAAGCCATGGCCGGTCAGCAGGCCCTTGTCGGTGTTGAACAGACCCACCGCCAGGGTGCCCCAGATGCCGCAGGTGCCATGGACGGACCAGGCGCCCACCGGATCATCAATGTTGAGGCCATCGATGAAGCTGACCGAGAACACCACCAGGGTGCCGGCGATGAAGCCCACCACCCAGGCGGCGGGCATCGAAAAGCCGTCGCAGCCGGCGGTGATGCCCACCAGGCCAGCCAGGATGCCGTTGATGGTCATCGTCAGGTCGGGCTTGCCTGATTTCAGCTGGGAGACCAGGGTGCCGGCGATGCCACCTCCTGCGGCCCCAAGGGTTGTGGTGACGGCGATGTACGGCACGGTTTCGTTCATCGAGAGCACCGAACCCGGGTTGAACCCATACCAGCCGATCCAGAGGATCAGGCAGCCGAGCGTGCCGAGGGCCATGCTGTGGCCTGGGATGGCCTGGGTCTCGCCCTGGACAAACTTGCCGATCCTGGGGCCGAGGATGATCGCCCCCACCACGCCCGCCCAGGCGCCCACCGTATGCACAAGCGTGGAGCCGGCGAAGTCGATGAAGCCCAGCTGGTTGAGCCAGCCGTCAGCGTTCCATTTCCAGCTGCCGGCGATCGGATAGATGAAGGCCACCAGAATCAACGAGAAAACCACGAACTCCCCGAACTTGATCCGCTCGGCCACCAGTCCCGAGACGATCGTGGCGGCGGTGCCGGCAAAGGCCACCTGGAACAGGAAGTCGACACTGGGGACCAGTGAACCGTCCGTGACCATCTGGGGGGTGACGGCTGGATCAAAGAACAGTCCGAACGGACCGCCCTTACCGAAGAAGAGCCAGCCGGGGATGACAGCCGAGCCGTACATCAGGGAGTAGCCGATCACCCAGTAGGCGCTGGCGGCCAGGGCGAACACGATCAGGTTCTTGGCCAGGATGTTCACGGCGTTTTTCTGCCGGCACATCCCTGCCTCCACCATGGCGAAGCCGGCGTTCATGAAGATCACCAGAATGGCGGCGATCAGCAGCCAGAGATTGTTGATCAGGAACGCCGGAGTCAGTGCGGGCAGTTCAGCGGCGTGGGCCGCGAGGTTGAACACCCCCAGGCCGAACAGGGCAACGGGCACACAGGCCAGCCAGATCAGACCCTGCCTGGAGGAAAGCCCGCGGATGCTGCGCATCAGCTGGAGGGGAGCCTCCAGCAGGCTGGCTTCCATGAGTCGTTTCGGCTTTCGGCGTTTTGGCTCTTGGTAGGCGACCGTCATGGTGAAAACATCAATGAAAAGTGAAAGAGATGGCCTCTAGCCATCACTGGGTTGTGACTATCGATCCACTTTTTGGATCATCGTGTACGAATTGATACCAGCAAGTCGGATCGGATCCGAGTCCGATCACAGGCCTGACCAGGAGCTTTGGGCGCCCAGCCGAACGATCACAATGTGAAGGAGTGCGAAGGGATCCTCGAATCGTTCACTGTGAACAGTCGGATGGCGCTACAAACGTTGTGAAGGATCAACCGTTGACCAGGCTCCCTTAGGGGCAAGGCCTGCTGGAAGTAGCCACCGCGCGGCGAAGCAACGCTCCTTACACGCGAAGCGGCATCTGCCCAGGGCAGGTGACAGTCCCCTCTTCCGAGCCCGACACCATGGCCAGCACCAAGCTTTCCTACCGCGGCGTCGCCCACGACCGCTCCGTTCATCCCCAGCCTTCGGCCCATCCGGTGGAGCATGTCTACCGAGGTCAGCACTTCGACGCGCCCCTGCAGCATGAGCCTGCGGCGGTCGATACCGAAGCTGAACTGCACTACCGGGGCATCACCTACCACCATCACGTCTGAACATCCAGGTTCGCCAGGCCGAGCCAGTGCACGGCCTCGGCGCTGAAGCGGTAGCGACAGGGCATCACCTCCACGCCGGCTGTCAGGGCCTGCCTGAACAGCTCGCCATAGCGCGGGTCTGCGGCATCGCCCGGGGCGAAATGATCAACGTCGGCGCGGCTCAGGCAGGGCACCAGCACAGCGCGGGCGCCGGGGATCACACCCATCAGTTCCACCAGGTGTTTCTGTCCCCGCTCGGTGACGGTGTCGGGGAAGAGGGCCAGGGTGCCCTCGCTCCAGGTGGTGTTCTTCACCTCCACGTAGATCGGCCTCGGGTCCGGGGCCCCTTCGCTGGGGGTCAGCAGCAGATCGATGCGGCTGCGCTTTCCGGCGCCGTACGCCACCTCGGGCCGGATCGCGCCGATCGGCCCCAGCCAGGGCTCCAGTAAGCCCGCCTCGATCGTCGCCCGCACCAAGCGGTTGGGCAGGGCCGTGTTCACCCCCACCCAGCAGGGGCTTCCATCGGCCCCGGGCACCTCCGCCTGCTCCCAGGTCCAGGCCAGCTTGCGCTCGGGCCTGGGGTCGTGGCGCAGCCGCACGCGGCCGCCGGGGATCAGCACGCCGGTCATCGGGCCTGTGTTGGGGCAGTGGGCCGTCACCACTTGACCATCGGCGAGTTCGATGTCCGCCAGGAAGCGCTTGTAGCGCCGGAGGAGAGTCCCTTCCACCAGGCTCTCGAGGGTGAGCACGGGTGTGCTGGAGCTTGCTTTGGAGCACTGGGAGCTGGGGGGCGGAGCCATGGGCTTGGTTCGAACGAGGGGGCGCAGTGGAGAATCAGCCGAACTGTGCGGCCGGCGGTCAGTACCTGATGGCGAAGTCCCTGCGCCGCATTGCCCTGATCGTTGCGGTGGCGACGGCCCTGAGCAAGGTGGCTGGCCTGGTTCGCCAGCAGGTGATCGCCGCCGCCTTCGGGGTGGGAGCGGCCTATGACGCCTACAACTACGCCTACGTGCTGCCGGGGTTCCTGCTGATCCTGCTGGGGGGCATCAACGGGCCGTTCCACAGCGCCATGGTCAGCGTGCTGGCCCGGCGTCCCCGCGCCGAGGGGGCCCATGTGCTCGCGGCGATCAACACCCTGGTGGGGGTGGCGCTGATCGGGGTGACGATCGTGCTGGTGCTGGCCGCCGATCCGCTGATCCGGCTGGTGGGGCCGGCCCTGGCGCCTGATATCCATGCCAACGCCGTGATCCAGCTGCGCTGGATGGCACCGATGGCGCTGTTCGCGGGTCTGATCGGCCTCGGCTTCGGGGCCCTCAACGCTGCCGATGAGTTCTGGCTGCCCTCGGTCAGCCCGCTCCTGTCGAGTGTGGCGGTGATCGGTGGCCTGGGGATCCTCTGGTGGCAGCTCGGACCCACGATCTCCGCCCCCGACAAAGCGCTGCTGGGGGGGGCGGTTCTGGCCGGCTCGACCCTGCTGGGGGCGGTGCTGCAATGGCTGATCCAGTTGCCGGCCCTCGCTCGTCAGGGGCTCGGCCAGCTCCGCCTGGTCTGGGACTGGCGCCATGAGGGGGTGCGTGAGGTGCTGCAGGTGATGGGGCCGGCCACCCTCTCCTCGGGGATGCTGCAGATCAATGTGTTCACCGATCTGTTCTTCGCCTCCGGCATCCTTGGGGCGGCGGCGGGCCTCGGCTATGCCGGTCTGCTGGTGCAGACGCCCCTGGGGCTGCTCTCCAATGCCCTGCTGGTGCCGCTGCTGCCCGCGTTCGCCAGGCTCACGGCGCCGCAGGACCGGCCTGAGCTGATCGGCCGCATCCGCCAGGGATTGATGCTCTCCACCGCGAGCATGCTGCCCTTGGGGGCGTTGTTCGTCGCCCTGGCCGGGCCGATCGTGGCGCTGGTCTACGAGCGGGGCGCCTTCAATTCCGGGGCTACGGCCCTGGTCACGGGGTTGCTGATGGCCTACGGGGTGGGCATGCCGGCCTACCTGGGCCGGGATGTGATCGTGCGGGTGTTCTATGCCCTCGGCGATGGCGTCACGCCGTTCCGCTGGTCGATGGCGGGCATCGGCATGAATGTGATCTTTGACTGGACCTTGGTGGGGGGGCCCAGCCCCTGGGGCCTGCAGCTGCCGGACCTCAATTTCGGCGCCCCAGGTCTCGTGCTGGCCACGGTGGCGGTGAACCTGATCACCTGCCTGGGGCTGCTGTTGGCCCTGCAGAAGCGGCTGGGGGGGCTGCCCCTGCGTGTCTGGGGCCGTGACAGCCTGCTGATGCTCGCTGCGGCGATCGTCGCTGGTCTGCTGGCCTGGGGGCTCTCGGTGGCCGTGGCCTGGCCAGCTCACCTGATCGGACGGTTGCTCGAAACCACTGTCTGTGGTGCTGTGGGCCTGCTGGTCTACGGGGCCCTGGCCAGCGCCATCGGCGTTCCCGAGGCCCGCCAGCTCACGGTTGATCTGCACCGCCGCCTGCTGGCACTGGTCAGCGGGCGGTAGCTAGGGGTTGCCGTCGGCCAGGCGCACCACGCGTTCCTCGCGCACCTGCACCGGGATCTCCAGGTGACTGCGGCCCATCATCTGGGGGCCATCCACCGAGAAGATGCGGGCTTCGATGCCGAAGTCCCGAAAGGCCGATTCGAGCTCCTGGATCAGGGCCCGCTCCACCTGGGCCTCCGCGTCCACCACCTTGCCGATCAGGCGACTGCCCAGACGGCCGATGCGCTGGCGGACCACCTCGCGGGCGTTCGTCACCTCGATCACCAGCACGGAAGCTCTGCAGGTGGCGCCACCCTATCGGTCGCACCGCTGCCAGCCCCCGGCAGAGGAGTTCCAGAACGACCCAACCACGAGAGCTGGGCGCGTGGTTGGGTCAGGCCTCGAAGTCCCGAAGGACGTCTTCGAGATCCTGCAATTGCCCAGCTGGCACCAGCCTTGAGAGCGGCAGTCGTCCGCTGCCGCCTCCGATCGACACCTGCACGGCTTCGAGCGCCTGGCGGGCGCAGATCACAGGCCCGAGCTCCAGCCGAGCGGCGCATTCACCCGCCAGATCCTCCGCCAGACCCGCATCCCCCAGGTAGAGATGCCAGCTGGCCACCTGGACGTAGATCCGATCGGCCAGGGCGTTGCGCAGGTCGCGCAGCTGGTCGGCGTTAAGGGTCATCGGACTACGGGCGGTCTTGCTCTCACGATGGTGGCTCCTGGCCCGGCTGGGGCCGCAGGCTCAACACCACAATCAGCTGGGTCGCCAGCACCGCGCCCCAGCCCAGGGACAGCAGGTTCAGGTGCCCCCAGGGGTGCCTCAGCCCCTGCAACACCCACAGACCGCTGTTCACCGCCGCGAACAGGGCCCCGTGCAAGGTGAGGTTCACGATCCGCTCGAAGTGGCGGTAGGTGGGGTCGGAAGGATCGGCGGGGCCGTACCAGCGGATTGGCATGGGGAAGGGCCCGCCTGGCGGACCGGGGCGCATCAACCGATTGTGACGCTCGGTCTGCGCGGCTCAGCCTGGGACCCCCCGTTGGTGGCCGCTCTGCGGAGTTGACGGATGGCCCCCCTGTGCGTCAAGAATGGCGAAGTAAGCGCTTGTAGCTCAGCGGATTAGAGCATCTGACTACGGATCAGAGGGTCGGGAGTTCGAATCTCTCCAGGCGCGCTTGGTAACCGCCCCCCGGGGCGGTTTTTTTTGGGCTGCCGTCGTCGGCCCGCTCTCGATCTGGCCCTGCGGGGGGCAGCGAGGGGTGCGGCTCCTTACGATCAGGTGACATCGGCGGCGGCACAGCCATGGCGGACCTCTCGGGCATGGCCCTCAACCAGTCGTTGGCCAGCGCCGACCCAGCCATTGCAGCCCTGATCGGCAAGGAGCTGCTCCGTCAGCAGAGCCATCTCGAGCTGATCGCCAGCGAGAACTTCACCTCCAAGGCGGTGATGGAGGCCCAGGGCTCGGTGCTCACCAACAAGTACGCCGAGGGCCTTCCTCACAAGCGCTACTACGGCGGTTGCGAGCACGTCGACGCGATCGAGGAGCTGGCGATTGAACGGGCCAAGCAGCTGTTCGGGGCCGCCTGGGCCAATGTCCAGCCCCACAGTGGCGCCCAGGCCAACTTCGCCGTCTTTCTGGCCCTGCTCCAACCCGGCGACACGATCCTGGGGATGGACCTCTCCCACGGCGGCCACCTCACCCACGGCTCGCCGGTGAACGTGTCGGGCAAGTGGTTCAAGGCGTTCCACTACGGCGTCGATCCGAGCACCGAACAAATCAACTTCGATTCCGTGCGCCAGCTGGCCCTTGAGCACCGGCCCAAGCTGATCATCTGCGGCTATTCCGCTTACCCGCGCACGATCGATTTCGCCGGCTTCCGTGCCATCGCCGATGAGGTGGGGGCCTATCTGCTCGCTGACATGGCCCACATCGCCGGCCTGGTGGCCACGGGGGACCACCCCAGCCCCATCCCCCACTGCCACGTCGTCACCACCACCACCCACAAGACCCTGCGGGGACCCCGCGGCGGCCTGATCCTCACAGGCGATGCCGAGTTCGGAAAGCAGTTCGACAAGGCGGTGTTTCCCGGCAGCCAGGGGGGCCCCCTGGAGCACGTGATCGCCGCCAAGGCCGTGGCCTTCGGCGAGGCCCTTCAGCCCTCCTTCCGCGCCTACAGCGCCAGGGTGGTGACCAATGCCCAGGCCCTGGCGGGCCGATTGATCGAGCGGGGGATCAGGGTGGTCTCCGGAGGCACCGACAACCACATCGTGCTGCTCGACCTGCGTTCGGTGGGCCTCACCGGCAAACGGGCCGACGCCCTGGTGAGCGACATCAACATCACCGCCAACAAGAACACGGTGCCGTTCGATCCCGAATCTCCCTTCGTCACCAGCGGCCTGCGGCTGGGCAGCGCTGCCCTCACCACCCGGGGCTTCGACGCTGGGGCCTTCATTGAGGTGGCTGATGTGATCGCCGACCGGCTGCAGCAGCCTGAAGATCCCTCGATCGAGCTGCGTTGCCGTGAGCGGGTGGCGGCCCTGGCCAACCGGTTCCCCCTCTATGGCCGCTCGCGTGAATTGCAGAGCGTTTGATTCGGCGCCAGGGGTCCCTAAGCTTTCGGTGAGCTTTCCTGGCCCCACCGGGAGTCCTGCCTCTCCCCCCGCGTGACGATCACCAGCAACCCTGTTGCCGTCGCGATGATCACCTTCGTGAGCGCGGCCCTGCTCACCGCCGTGATCGTGCCACTGGTGCGCCATTTGGGGCTCCGTTGGGGGCTGATTGACCAGCCCGATGCCCGCAAGCAACACACCATTCCGATGGTGCGCCTCGGGGGTGTGGGCATCGTCGCCGGCTTCGCCCTGGCCCTCGCCCTGGTCTGGGGCCTGGGCTGGTTCGGCAGCCTGGAGCCCGCCAAGGACCAATTGATCTGGACCACCCTGGCGGGGTCCCTCTGCTTTTTCGTGATCGGCCTGGGCGACGACCTCTTCGCCCTGCCTCCCCTGCCACGGTTGGCGGCCCAGGTGGCGGTGGCGATGGCCGTCTGGAGCCAGGGGGTGCGCATCGGTGCCCTCGATCTCCCTTTCAACCCCGCCGGGCCAGGCAGCGGAGCGATCGGGCTGCCCGATGGCCTGAGCCTGCTGGCCACGGTGATCTGGCTGGTGGGCATCACCAATGCGATCAATTGGCTCGATGGGCTCGATGGCCTGGCGGCGGGGGTGGGCGGCATCGCCGCCATTGGCCTGATCTCGGTGAGCTTCAGCCTGCACCAGAGCGCCGCCGGGGTGCTGGCGGCGGCCCTGGCGGGCGCCTGCCTCGGATTCCTCCGCTACAACTTCAATCCCGCCCGGATCTTCATGGGCGACGGGGGCTCCTATTTCCTCGGCTTCGCCCTGGCCTCGATCAGCATCGTCGGGCCGGCCAAGGGGCTCACCACCGTCAGCGTGCTGCTGCCGCTGCTGATTCTCTCGCTGCCCCTGGCCGACATGTCAGCGGTGATCATGGGGCGCCTCAGCGCCGGCCGCTCCCCCTTCTATCCCGACCGACGGCACCTGCACCATCGACTGCTCCGGGCGGGCTTCAGCCACCGGCGCACGGTGGTGCTGATCTATGCCTTCACCCAGTGGCTGGCGGCCCTGGCCCTGGTGCTGGCCAACGCTGAGATGCGCTTCCTCTGGCTGGGTTTGGCCACGGCGGTGTTGATCGGGGTGATCATCGTCAGCCGCCACCAGATGGCCGCTCTGGTGAGCAATGAGGAGGTCGAATCCGTTTCCGAGCTCGCCACCCGCTCGGATTCGCCTGAGGGGGAGCCAGGCGCGGTCGGCTCCAAAGGAGCCTCGGCCGGCATCGAACCCCACCGCTGATTTCGCTGCACCCCTAGCCGTGACCCCCAGCTTGAGCCCCTTCGGTGTGGAAATCCTCTGCATCGGCACCGAGTTGCTGATGGGCTCGATCCTCAATGGCAACGCCCGTTGGCTGGCTGAGGAGCTGGCGTCTCTGGGCCTGCCTCACTACCGCCAGACCGTGGTGGGGGACAACCGGGAGCGGCTGATCCAGGCGGTGCTGGAGGCGGCCGCCCGCAGTTCCCTGTTGATCTGCACCGGCGGCCTGGGGCCCACCCCCGATGACCTGACCACCGAGGCGCTCGCGGCCGCCTTCGGCGCCGAACTCCAGGAACGTGCTGGTGTGTGGGATGACATCCAGGCCAAGCTCTCAGGGCGGGGCCGACCGGTGGCCGCCAGCAACCGCAAGCAGGCGTTGCTGCCGGTGGGGGCCGAGCTGCTGGCCAACCCGACTGGCACGGCGCCGGGGATGATCTGGAGCCCCCTGCCCGGTTTCACGCTGATCACCTTCCCGGGGGTGCCCAGCGAGCTCCGAGCCATGTGGGAGCACACCGCCAGGCCCTGGTTGAAGGCGCACGCCTTGGATTTCGGAGGTGCCGGTGGGGTCTACGCCAGCCGCATGCTGCGTTTCGCCGGGATCGGTGAATCCAACCTCGCGGAGCAGGTGGCCGATCTTCTGGAGGGGGAGAATCCCACCCTGGCGCCCTATGCCGGCCTGGGGGAAGTCAAGTTGCGCCTCACCGCCCGGGCTGAGTCGGAGCAGGCGGCGGCGGTTCTGCTGGCCCCGCTGGAGGCCGAGCTGCGCCAGCGCACCGGCCGTTTCTGCTATGGCACGGGTGACGACACCATGGCCTCGGTGGTGCTCCAGCTGCTGCGGGAGCGGGGGGAGACCCTGGCGGTGGCCGAATCCTGCACCGGGGGCGGGGTCGGGGCGGCCCTGGCGGCGGTGAATGGGGCCTCTGATGTGTTTCTGGGCGGCGTGATCGCCTACGCCAATGCGGTCAAACAGCGAGTGCTCGGGGTGAATGCCGAGGTGCTCGACGTCCACGGGGCCGTGAGTGATCCGGTGGCGATCGCCATGGCCGAGGGGGTCCGCCGGCTGACCGGTGCCACCTGGGCCATCGCCGTGACGGGCATCGCCGGTCCAGGCGGGGGCAGCGAGGCGAAGCCCGTGGGGCTGGTGCACCTCGCCTTGGCTGGCCCCAGCGGCAGCGCCAGCGAAGCGGTGCGCTTCGGCGACCGCCGCGGCCGCGCCGGCATCCAGGCCCTGACGGTGGTGGAGGCGCTGGATCGATTGCGGTTGCGTTTGCTCAAGGGGGTGGCTGAGGGAGCTTGACCCCATTCGCCCTTGCTTGCTTCGGGTGGATCCCGATCGCCCCTGGCGGGACCGGGTCAAGCTGATGGTGGTCCCCTGACCGGCGGAGCCGGAGCCCCTTCTAGGCTGGCGGATCAGAGGAACAGCAGGAGGACCAGTGAGCGCCGGCACCCTCTACGACAAGGTCTGGGATCTGCACACCGTGGCGGAGCTGCCGGGCGGGGCCACCCAGCTGTTCATCGGGCTGCACCTGATCCATGAGGTCACCACTCCCCAGGCTTTCGATGGCCTGAGGGATCTGGGCCTCGGGGTGCGTCACCCCGAGCGCACCGTGGGCACGGTGGATCACATCGTTCCCACCACCTCCCAGGCCCGCCCCTTCGCCGATCCGTTGGCCGAGGCGATGCTCGCCGCCCTGGAGCGCAACTGCGCCGAGCACGGCATCACCCTGCACGGCCTGGGCAGTGGTCGCCAGGGCATCGTGCACGTGATTGCTCCGGAGCTGGGCCTCACCCAGCCCGGCATGACCGTTGCCTGCGGCGACTCCCACACCTCCACCCATGGCGCCTTTGGTGCCATCGCCTTCGGCATCGGCACCAGCCAGGTGCGCGACGTGCTCGCCAGCCAGAGCCTCGCCCTCGGCAAGCTCAAGGTGCGCCGCATCTGGGTGGAGGGGCGCCTGCCCACTGGCGTCTACGCCAAGGATCTGGTGCTGCACATCATCCGCATCCTTGGGGTCAAGGGGGGTGTGGGCTACGCCTATGAATTCGCCGGCCCCGCGATCGAGGCCCTCTCGATGGAGGAGCGCATGACCCTCTGCAACATGGCGATCGAGGGCGGCGCCCGTTGCGGCTATGTCAACCCCGATGCCACCACCTATGCCTACCTCAAGGGGCGCCCTGCCGCCCCGAGCGGAGACGCCTGGGAGCGGGCTGTGGCTTGGTGGAACACCCTGGCCAGCGGAACCGACGCGGTATTCGACGCTGAGGTGCGTTTCGATGCGAGTTCCCTCTCTCCCACGGTCACCTGGGGCATCACCCCGGGCCAGGGCATCGGTGTGGATGAAACCGTTCCCACCCCCGAGCAGATCGAGCCCGACGAGCGCCCGATCGCCGAGGAGGCCTGCCGCTACATGGACCTGACGCCCGGCCAGCCCATCGCCGGGCTGCCGGTCGATGTGTGCTTCATCGGCAGCTGCACCAACGGCCGGCTGAGTGATCTGCAGGCCGCCGCCCTGGTCGCCCGGGGCCGCCACGTGGCCCCCGGCATCCTGGCTTTCGTGGTGCCGGGCTCGGAGCAGGTGGCCGCCGCTGCCGAAGCTGAAGGCCTCGATGCGGTGTTCAAGGCGGCGGGCTTCGAGTGGCGGGAACCCGGCTGCTCCATGTGCCTGGCGATGAACCCCGATCGCCTCGAGGGCCGCCAGATCAGCGCCAGCTCCAGCAACCGCAACTTCAAGGGTCGCCAGGGCTCCGCCAGCGGCCGCACCCTGCTGATGAGTCCGGCGATGGTGGCCGCCGCTGCCGTCACCGGCCATGTCTCCGATGTGCGCACGCTGCTGGCCTCCTGATTCCATGAGCCCTTCCCTGAACTTTCCTGCTGGTCCGATCGAGCGCATCGAAAGCCTGGCCTTGGTGCTTTCCGGCGATGACATCGACACCGATCGCATCATCCCGGCCCGGTTCCTGAAATCCGTCACCTTCGAGGGTCTCGGCGAGCAGGTGTTCGCCGATGACAGGCTTGAACTCAAGGGCGCCCATCCCTTCGATCGCCCTGAACACGCGGGGGCGCGGATCCTCGTGGCCAACCGCAACTTCGGCTGCGGTTCCAGCCGCGAGCATGCTCCCCAGGCGCTGATGCGCTGGGGCATCCGGGCGATCGTGGCGGAGAGCTACGCCGAGATCTTCTACGGCAACTGCCTGGCCCTGGGGATTCCCTGTTTCACCGCTCCCCATGGGCAGGTGCTGAGCCTGCAGGCGGCCATCACCGCGCACCCTTCCCGGAGCTTCGCCCTCGACGTGCGTGCCGGACGGATTCAGGCCGCTGGCGTTGGCACGGAAGCTTGCGCCTCCTGGGATCTGGAGCTGGCGGGCGGGGCCCGGCAGATGCTGCTCAGCGGCCAGTGGGATGCCACCTCTCAGCTGCTGGCCCACGACGCCGCGCTGCGTGCCACCGCCGCCCGACTGCCTTACCTCAGCGGCTTCGCTGACGCCTGAATCCCTGACGACGCCTGGCCAGAGCGGCGTGGAATCCGCCCGACCGGCTTTGTGCCGGTCAGGTGATCGTCCATCAAAGTGGAATCAGTGAGGCCCAAGGAGGGCAAAGCCATGGCCGGTCGCCCTTTCCCCGCCTGGATTCGCCTGCTGCAGGGTGCCACTGCGGGCGTGGCTCTGTTGGCGGGAGCTTCCCTGGCCGCTTCTCCCCTGCCGCTGCCTGAGCGCGGCTCGGTGCCGATCGCGGTGGTGCCGTTTGCCGGAACGGCGGCGCTTCCCGGTTCTTGGACCTCAGCCCTGGCTCCGTGGCCCGCCTGTCGGGGCTGCGATCTGCGCGGCGCCGACCTGCGCGGCCGTCATTTGATCGGCCTGGATCTGCGAGGCGCCGACCTCAGCGGCGCTGACCTTCGTGGGGCCAACCTGGAGGGGGCCGATCTGAGCGGCGCCCGGCTGGTGGGCGCCCGATTGGAGAACGCCACCCTCACCAATGCCGATCTGGCCGACGCTGATCTTCGCGACGCCGATCTGCGCAGTGCGGTGGCGATCCATGCCCTCTCCCCCGGTGTGCGCACCGCTGGGATCCGCATCGCCGGGGCTGATCTCTACGGCAGCGATCTGGTGATCGGCGGTCCTGACGACGGTCCGCCGCCCCTGCCGACCCTGCCTTGAACATCACGCCTCCCATGGGCTCAAGAGAGCGTTTCAGAACGGCCGCCTGCCCACATCGGTCCCTGGGTGGACAGGTACGAACGGCACCCCCGTGCCGGTGAAGCTGAAATCGTTGAGCTTGACCCGCACGCCACCAAGTTGTTCGTAGGGGCTGTAGTAGATGCTGAACTCATAGGAGCGCCGCTGCCACTTGAGCTCCACGTAGGAGCCCGTGAGGTCGCCGTAGTTGGGTGAGCCCCCATCGACGTTGAAGCCGATGCCGCCGCTGAGCACCAGGGGGCCGTAAATCTGCTGGCTGAGGCCGACACCGATGGTGGCCAGATCAGCGGCCCGATCAAAGCTGAATGGGCTCAGTCCATTCAGCAAGGTGCCGCCGCCGGTGATGGTGAGCTGGGTGTAATCGAGAAAGGGCTTGCTGAAATGCCCCAGGGTGAGGGTGGGGCCGGCCGAGAAGCTGAACTGGTTCTGGTGGTCCCCGGTGCCGTAATAAGCCCCGATGAGGATGAGGTTGGTGCTGAACGTGAGCCCTGGCACGATCGCCGTGCCCACATTGCGGTAGGCCTCGGTGGCGGTGAGCGGCAGGGGCTTGCCGGTCCACACCGGCAGGGAGCTGTTGATGGCGATAACGCCGCTGCCACGCCAGCGATCGGTGAGGTTGACGCTCTCGAACTGGTTGCCCTGGAAGTTGCCGATCCCCAGCCGCCAGATGTAGCTGTTGCTCACGCGCCCCCAGTTGGGCAGCGTCCCACGCTTTTCCAGGGAAACGCCATAGGCGGAATAAATGTCCTGCTCCCCCAGGGAACCGTTCCAGGTGCGGAAGCGGTAGGCCCCGAAGAGGCGGGCGGTGCTGGTGCCGAGCAGGGGCAAGGTGACATCTCGCTGGAGATCGCCCCAGCTGCGGGTGCCGTTGGCGAAGTTCTTTGGGTTGAAGGTGGAAATGCTCAAGTTGGCATCGCTGGTGAAACCCAGCAGCGGCCCTGTGTAGGAGGCCACCAGGCCGAACAGATCGGAGAATTCGGCCGGCTGGCTGCTGGGGCTGGCACCGGCTGATTGGCCCGGGAGCACGTAGCTGTCGGTGGTTCCAAGGGTTGCTCGGCGTACGAGGAACTGGGGCTGCAGCGCGAGTTCTCCGGTGGAGCCGATCTTGATCGGCCTCAGCTGCCTGCCGATGAAGTTGCCATCCCTGTCTTTGCCGTCGTTGCCCAGCACCCAGCGGTTCTCCACCTGCTGTTTCTTCTGGATGCGCTGGTTGCGGCTGACCGGGATCGGCAGTTGATCCTCAAGGATGAGGCGGTTGCGGTCGGCGCTGATCAGGATGTCGCCGTTGGGCTGTGATCGGGCCACGACGTTTTCAGCATCCAGCCAGCTCTGGGCCGGGGTGAAGGGATCGTTGGTCATGCCGACGCGGTCGGCCTGCCAGCCATCGGGTGTGATCGTGAGTTTGGCGGCCTGGAAGCGCCAGCGGCCCACGGTGCCGCTCACCAGTTTCTTGTTTGCGGCCGTGTTTTGGGACTGAATCTGGGCCGGGCGCACGCCACCGAAGGAAACCTCTGTGTCCGTTGCTGTGAAGAGGCCATTGCTGCCGGTGCCGAAGCGGCGGCCGGCGGTAAGCCCCTGGCGCTGGGTGATCGATCCGATGCGTTGGTCGATGGTCTGGATTGCTTTGTAGCGAGCCGCCTCTTGCTCCTTGGGGCTGAGCGGTTGGCTGGCCTGGCCCGAGCCAGGTGCGCCCGGAGCGGCGCTGCGGCCCTGGGCGCTTCCCGTCGCTGCCGGCAGGCTGCTGGTGGGCGGCCCCATGGCCACCTGCTCAAGCGCTTCGGCCAGGGTGTGCACCCGCCGGCGCCGGCCGCGTTCCGGATCCGGGCAGCCCAGGGGTGGGGCCAGCGCCACCTGCACCGGCCCCTTCTGGTTGGAATCACTCCCGAAGCGGTAGCGCAGTCCCAACAGATAGGCATTGCTGCCCTCGCTCACACCGCTGTAGACCCCGAAGGCACCCGAGCGGTGGTGAATCCGACCCACCAGCGACCACTGGGGCGAAACCAGCGCCTCAATCTCGAAGCCCAGGTAGTTGAGGAGCTGCGCGTAGTTTTCGCGGTAGGTCTTTTCGTAGAGGCTGTTCTGGCTGAACAGGCTGACCCCCTGGACGAAGGCGACGCTGAGCTTGGGCAATAGCCAGGCCCGGATGCCGACACCCAAGGTGATTTCGCCGAAGCTCTGGCCGGGGTTCTGGGAGAAGGGCACGGCCTGGTTGAAGCCGCCGCCCCGGTCGGGATTGGCCCTGTGGCCCATCAAGGTGGAGTCAAGCTCCAGGGCGATCGGACCGGCTTCGTAGAGGCGGCGGTTAAGACCCACCCCCAGCAGGTATTCCGGCCGCATCCTTCCTTGGAACAGGAAGGTCTGGCCGAAGTTGGTGTCGATGGCCTGGCCGCCCCAGAGGGTGGCGGCCCATGGATACGGATGCCAGTTCGGCACCGGCGGCACCTTGGGGGGGCAGGCCATGGGTTGCTCCGGGCCCAGGGGCAGGCTGGGGATGGCCTCGAGATCGAAATCCTGTTTCGACTGCTCCAGATCGAGGTAGCCGTAGACCTCCTCGGCCTCACCCCGTTGGTCGTTGAGGTTATAACGCAGGCGGCTGGCCTGCAGGTATTGGTTGCCGCGCTGGAAGCGCACGGTGCCGCTGGCATAGAGGGTGCCGCTGATCGAGTCGTATTCGACCCGATCGGCGAGGATTCGTCCCCCCGCCAACAGGGCCCGCACCTTGCCCGTGGCCACGGCCCGGTTGAGCAGGGTGTCGAGAGCTTGCGCGTCGGCGGTGAGTTGGATTTCGGCTGGGAAGTTGTTGGAGGCGGTGCGAGCCTCCACCTTTGTTGCGCTCCCGGTGAGGGCTGGAGTGTTGGGCTGCTCCGCGCTGGGGACCGGCGGCAGCGGTGGAGGCACAAGGGGCAAAGCTTGCCCTGGCGTCAACGCTGGGGTGGGTTCGACGCTGGTGGCGGTCCCTGGCGCCGTGACCTGGGCCAAATCGGCGGAGCGGGGGCGCTCAGAGGCGTCATCGCTGAGGATTTCGGCGCGAACGCTGGGGGCAAATCCGACGCAGGCCAGTGTTCCAAGCAGGCCAAGGGCCAGCCCAGCTGGAAGACATTCGCTCACCAAGCCTGCCGAAACGGGGCTGATCCTCCCATGGCCACGGCGGGTATCAAGGGTGCCGGGGACGGGTGATCAGACCGGCCACAGGAATGAGGCGTAGCCGATCGGCGCGTCGGGCTTGGCTCAGTCCTCGAGATCCTTGCGGCTGGGGGTGCGGGTGGGATCGCTGGCCAGGAAGCCGAACACGAAGATACCGATGAAGAAAAAGACTACGGAGTAAACCGAAACCTTGAGGGCGAGCATGGTCCGTCCGGCGGGTGACAGGGGATGACAGGCGCCCGGTGGGGCCGGAACGACCCTGAGGCAGCGCCATCATCCTATGGGTCACCGACGACGGCACACGATGGCTGAGGGCCTGGAGGCGGTGCTTCACCCCTGGATTGAAACGTTTCGGTCACGTTCCAGCCGCGATCTCCACCCCCACTGGCGGGTGCAACGCCCTGGCGGCGGCCTGGAGTCGCTGGCCATCGATGACCCCTGGGGCCGGCGCCACCGGCCCGACTGGTTCGCCCGGGGGCTGATCATCTGGCCCCGCGGTGGCCAGGAGCTGAGCTTGAGCCAGCGCCTCGTCTGCCCTGAGCCCTGGCGGGCCTGGGGGCAGCTGCGGGCCCGCCTGGTGCTGCGTTGGTGGGCCGAGGCGGCCGAACTGCGGGTCGACGGAGAGACCGCGCACCGCGGCGATCTGTTCGACACCGCCTGCCGCTGGACCCTGCCCGAGCGCTGGTGGACAGGGGAGCCCCTGGAGCTGGCGCTGACGCTGCGCAGCCCGCTCCATGACGACGGCGCCCTGATCCTCAGCCGCCTCGAGCTCGAGCCCACCGGCCTGGACGATCCCCATGGGGTGCTGCTGGCCCAGACCCTGGAGCTCGTGGCCCTGCGGGGGGAGGGCGAGGGCGCCCCAGGGCCACTGGCCAAGCAGCTGGCGGCCCTTGATCCAGCCTCCCCGTCCGAGCGGGCCGCTGTCATGGATCTCCTGCGTGGTCAGCTCAGGGGGATGGCTCTCCCTGCTGGGGAGCCGGGGTTCCATGTGCTCGGCCATGCCCATCTGGATCTGGCCTGGCTGTGGCCCGTCGCCGACACCTGGCAGGCCGCCGAGCGCACCTTCGGCTCAGCTCTGGAGCTCATGGAGCGCCATCCCCAGCTCCATTTCGGCCACTCCACCCCGGCCCTCTACGCCTGGTTGGAGCGCCACCGCCCGGCCCTGTTCGCGGCGATTCGCGCGGCGATGGTCGCGGGCCGCTGGGAGCCGATCAACGGTCCCTGGGTGGAGAGCGACTGCGTTCTGATTGCGACGGCCTCCCTCTGGCGCCAGTTCGAGGAGGGGCAGGCCTACAGCCGCTCCCGTTTTCCTGAGTGGGAGCCATCAGTGGCCTGGCTGCCCGACAGCTTCGGCTTCGGGGCCGGTCTGCCGGCGGTGGCCGCCGCCAGCGGGGTGCGCTGGTTCTGCACCCACAAGCTGGCCTGGAATGCCACCAATCCGTTCCCCCATCGGCTGTTTCGCTGGCGCAGCCGTTGCGGCGCCGAGGTGCTCGCCCTGATGACGGCCCCGATCGGCACGGATGGGGATCCGGTGGCGATGGAGCGCTACCGCCAGAGCTGGTGGCGCTCCACCGGCCTGGAGACCGCCCTCTGGCTGCCTGGGGTGGGGGACCACGGCGGCGGCCCCACCGCCGAGATGCTGGAGCAACTGGAGCTCTGGCAGGGGCAACCCCTGGCGGCGCCCCAGCGCCACGGCAGCCTGCGCGCCTATCTGTCGGAGCTGGAGCCCCACCAGGCTCAACTGCCGATCTGGCGGGATGAGCTCTACCTGGAACTTCACAGGGGCATTGCCACCAGCCGCCCCGACCAGAAGCGCCACAACCGCAGCCTGGAGCGTCTGCTGAGGGAGGCGGAGCTGGCGGAGGCCCTCCGAAGTGCTCAGTCCCACGGCACTGGGGAGTCCATCGCCACCGAGGCCTCCGGGCGGGCCGAGCTCACTGAGGCCTGGCGCACGCTGCTGTTTCAGCAGTTCCACGACATCCTTCCAGGCACGTCGGTGCCGGAGGTGTTCGAGCAGGCCGAGCCCCAATGGCGTCAGGCCCGGCGCCTGGCACGGCGCCAGCGGGATGAGGCCCTGGGGCGCTGGTTGGCCCCCCGGTCACGGCCGGTGGCGAACGCCTGGTGGCTGGTGCAGCTGCAGGCCCTTGAAGCGGCGCCGCTCACCGTTCGGTTGCCCCGGGGCGACTGGCGCCTGGCCGATGGCTCACCCCTGCCGCGGCAGCCGGCCAGGTGCGGTGGCGACTGGGTGCAGCTGCGTGGGCCGCGGGGGGTGGCGGCGGTGCCCCTGGAACGCCGTTTCCAGAGGAACCATCCAGAGGGTGCTGGCGAAGTCCAGGGAGCGATCGATTGGCCTGTGATCAGCCGCCCCAGCGGCGTCGAGGGCCATCACTGGCTCGGCAACGGCCTGCTGGCCGTTCAGGTGGGGCCCCAAGGGGTGGAGCAGCTCTGGAGCCAGGACGGAGTCTCCCAGCTGAAGGCGCCCCTGGAGTGGCGCCGCTGGCGCGATCGCGGCGCCTTCTGGGATGCCTGGGATCTGGCCGATGACTACCGCGAGCATCCTTTGCCGCTGGAGTGGGACGGTCCCCCCGAGCCCCTGGATCAAGGGCCTCTCTGCGCCGGATTTCGTTGGCGTGGCCGCTGCGGCACCAGTGTCCTGCGCCTGGAGCTGCGCCTGCGGGCCGCCTGCCCCTGGTTGGAGCTGATCCTGGCTGTGGACTGGCGGCAAACCCATGAGCTGCTGCGGCTTGAGCTGCCCCTGGCCCAGAGGGCCGAGCGCTGGGCGGCCGACACCAGCGGCGGGGTGATCGAGCGGCCCGCGGAGGCCCTTACGGCGCGTGAACGCAGTCGCTGGGAGCTGCCGGCGATCAGCTGGCTGGCGAGCCAGACCGGCAACGCGGGCGGACTGGCCGTGTTGCTCGATGGCCCCCAGGGGGTCTCCGCTTCGGCGGAGCGGCTGGGGGTGTCGTTGCTGCGGGGGCCCACCTGGCCCGATCCAGGGGCCGATCGAGGCCATCAACGGCTGCGGGTGGCGCTGCTTCCGCTGCCGGGGGGCTGGCGCGCCGGGGCGGTTCCCCAGCAGGCGGTGCGCTTCCGCGAACCCCTCTGGCTGCGGCCGGCCGGGCCCGGGCCAGGGTCAGGTCTGGAGGGCGACGTGGGCGATGGTCTGCATCTGGGCCATCCCGATCTGCAGTTGTTGGGGCTCAAGGTCGAGGGGCCGTCGCCCCAGGGGCCCGTGCTGCTGCTCAGCGTCCAGAACCTTGGGCCCTGCCGCCGTTGGCTGGCCCTGCCGCGGGGCTGGACGGTGCTGGAGCGGATCGATGGGTTGCCCGGGCCGAAGAACGATGCGCCAGATGATGGGCTGCTGCTGCGCCCCTGGCAGTTGGCCCGTTGGCGCCTACGCCGCTCGTGGTCGGCCTGAGGTCAGTCGTCGTGGTCGTCGAAGGGGTCGGTCAGACCCTTCGAGGGGGGGCCGAAGGCCAGGTAGACCCCGAAGCCCGTGAGACCGAGCAGCACCCCCAGCACGGCGATGGCGATCGGAACGGCAGGGGAGCTTTCCATGGACAATCTCAGGGGAGGGGAAGGGGGCCTTGGGGTGGCGTTCCGTCACAGGACCCGACAGCGACCGCTCCCCGGCGGCGGTCCTTTAGAGTACCGAGAAGCATCCCCGTCTGAGAGGACCGCGACGCCATGGCCCAACGAACCCGCCTGGGAGATCTGCTCCGCCCACTGAACTCCGAGTACGGCAAGGTTGTGCCCGGCTGGGGGACGACCCCGGTGATGGGTGTGTTCATGCTTCTTTTTTTCGTGTTCCTGCTGGTGATCCTGCAGGTGTACAACAAGTCGCTTCTGCTCGACGGCATCACCGTCAACTGGAACCCGCTGGGTTGATGCCCGGCCCCAACCCATGAACATCTTCGGGATCGGCCTGCCTGAAATGGCGGTGATCGCCGCCATTGGTCTGTTGGTGTTCGGTCCCAAGCGCCTGCCTGAACTGGGCAAGACCCTGGGACGCACCTTGAAGGGCTTTCAGTCTGCTTCGAGGGAATTCGAGCAGGAGTTCCGCCGCGCCGTCGACTCCGAGACGGTCGTTGCCGAAACTCTGGCGGCTGAATCCTTGGCCAGCGCTGAAGAAGCCAGCACGGACGCAAGCATCGGCGAGCTGGCCGGCAAGGCTGGCGATTCCCAGCAAGGATCTCAAGCCACCACAGTCTCCGGCGCTGGCCCTGAAACACCGCCACTCGCCCTTTAGCTCACACTGGCCAGCTCAGGCCAATCGCTCCTTCTTGGCTCGACACTGTGGTTCAGCCGCACCTCTGACAGGCCCAGGTCTTTCAACTTCGTCCATGGCATCTCCTCAGGCCGCGCCGCTCCAGCTGCTCGTCGGCCTCGGGAACCCCGGCTCTGAGTACGAGGCCACCCGCCACAACGTCGGGTTCATGGCCCTTGAGCGGCTGGCCGCAGCGGCCGGCGTGCGCTTTCGCGCCCAGGCCAAGCTCCAAGGCCTGCTCGCCGACCTGCACCAGGGTCCCCAGCGCCTGCGGCTGCTGATGCCCCAGACATTCATGAACGAAAGCGGCCGCTCGATCCGAGCTGCCCTCGACTGGTTCGATCTCGATCCCAGCCAGTTACTGGTGGTTGTCGACGACATGGATCTGCCCCTGGGGCGCCTGCGCCTGAGGGCCTCCGGCGGTGCCGGTGGCCACAACGGCCTGCGCAGTGCCATCGCCCACCTCGGCACCCAGGAGTTTCCGCGCCTGCGCATCGGCATCGGTGCCCCGGCCCTGAACCCTGAAGAGCGCAAGGCGCGCACCGTGTCCCATGTGCTCGGCCGCTTCCAGGCCCCCGAGCAACCGCTGCTGCGTGCGGTGCTTGATGAGGTGATCGCCGGCGTGGAGATCGTCCAGCGTCTTGGGCTGGAGCGGGCGGCCACCCGCCTGAACAGTTTTCAGGTGACGGCCGGTGGCAATCTGGCTTCGGATCCGCTCCCACCGCGCTGAGTCGCCTTCCCACCACCACCGCGCAGCTGCGCGTGCTGCACCAAAGCTTCAGCAGACGGCTGCTGGAGGGCGAGGTCACTGCCGGAGGTTTTCACTGGACCTTCAGCTGGGCTTTCGATCGGGGCGAACTCAGCGTTGAGCCCTCCCTGGGGCGCGCTCTGATTCAGGACGCTCTGCTGCGCTTTCTGTTGCAGGCCGACTATCAGCTTGAGCCGGGAGGCGATTACGCCTTCACCGTGCGGGCACGCCTGTAACAGCTCGCCCGTATGGGGTCTGCCGCGTAAGGGGCCACCCCAGGTGACGCTCCAGCAGCAGCTGGGCCACCACGTCATCCCAATCCCGCGGCGGAATTCGCAGACCTTCCGGCAGCAGGCGCCTCAAGGGGCCGGGGGGTTCCAATTGCCAGAACCGCTGCCGCGCCGCCAGGGTGCTGCCGTGCTCATCCACAAGGATCACGGGCACCAGAGTGAGCAGCCTCGCGCGCCAGGCGGCACTGCCGGTGCCGTTCCCGAGTACCAGCGCTGCCAGCGGATCCTCGGCCTGCCAGTGCTGGATCCGCTGCCAGCACTCCTCGGGTGGCAAGACCAGGGCCTCGATCACCCTCCGCCGCGAGCGATCGGTGCGCACCAGACCGCACTTGCTGCGGCCTGGATCCAGGGCCGCCAGGGCGCCGTCCTTGGCCCCGGAAACCTGTGCCCGGGTCATGGCCTCGGAAGGCTGCGCGCCGCCGGGGAGGGGCCGTCGATCCAGCGCAGGTCGACGGTGATCGGATCGGCGATGTCACTGTCGCGGACGGACACGGTTTCCAGGCGAACGGCCAGGCCCGGGGTCCTCTCGCTCAGTTCCTTGCCCAGGCGGTTGAAGCTGGCCACATCGAACTGCACGCCGTCGGCGAGGGAGCCCTGGCCCTGGGCCCGGGTGAAGGTGGCGGCCATCAGCAGATTCAAGCGGCTGCGCACCTGCTCCGGACTGCGCTGGTCGCCCTCCACAACGGTGGAGGCCATCACGTCGCCGCGGCGGATCACCTGGCGGTTGGGACGCACGTCCGGGAAGGCCAGCACCTGCTGTTCGCCGCGCAGCACATTGGCGGCGGAAATGATGCTCACCACCCAGGATCCTGGTTTGGTGATGACTCCCTGGAGCCTGGTGATCTCGCTGCGGGGAACCAGCAGGATCTGGCGATCGGCCGCCTGGTTCGGCAGCACGCGCTGGTAGGCGGCCAGGTTGGCCTGCCGCAGCAGCGCCTTGATCACAAGGGTGGCCTGGGAGGCGTTTTCCAGGTTGATCTTGGCTGTGGCCAACGGCTGGCCGCTGCTGATCACCACGTCCCCCCGGCGCAGATCGATCAGCTTCACTTCGAGCCGTTTCAGTTCCTTGGCTCCCGCTGAGATGCGCTGCTTCACCGTTGCAAGCTCCGCCTGGTTGCGACGGATGTCGGCGTCCTTGGCCCGGATGTCTTGGCTGAGCAGATCGCGCTGCCGCTCCAGCTGGACCCGTTGTCGCTGAAGCGGTTGCAGTTCGTTGCGCAGTTTCTGGGCGCGTTGATCGGCCGTGGCCAGTTGCCCCTGGGCCTGGCGCAGGCCGAGCTCGGCCCGTGCGCTCGCCTGCTGGGCCCGGCGGATCTCCGCCTGGCTGCTGGCCAGATCACGGCGGCTGTCCCGCAGCTTGCGCTCCAGCTGATCGAGCTGGAACAGCCCTGTCCGCAGCCGCTCGCTGACCATCAGCATCAGCCCCAAGGACACCGCGCTGATCAGGCTGCCGGTCAGCACCGTGATCAGCACCGCCGTGTTGCGGGGACGGAGGTTGAACAGGCTCAGCCGTGCCTTGCCCACGCGGCTGCCGAGGCGGTCACCGAGTGTGGAGAGCACTCCGCCGAGCACCAGCAGAGCCAGGATCAGCAGCCAGCCGGACACGGAACCAAGCGGAGGTTCTCAGTATCCATCCGAATCGATCACGGCCCAGTCAATCAGGGTCGAATCGATCAGGGGCGAATCCATCAGGGCCGAATCGTGCGGCAGCTCGGCTGAGATGGAGCCGGAGAGTTCAGCTGAACTTCTTGGCCAGGGCAACCGGATCGAACACCGTGATCTTCTTGCGATCGATCTGCAAGAGGCCGGCGTTTCGCAGGTCACCCAGGAGGCGGGTGATCGTGACCCGGGTGGAGCCGATCGCTTCGGCGATCGCCTGGTGGGAGAGGCGCAGGTCAATCGTGATCCCCTCGCTGCCGGGCACGCCGAAATCGCGGCAGAGGACCAGCAGGAAGCTCACCAGCCGTGATGACATGTCCCGGTGGGTGAGGGTTTCGATCATCGTCTCGGTCTGAAGGATCCTCGAGGAGAGGCCCTGAAGCATCAGCAGGCCGACGCTCGCGTCCACCTCGATCGCCCGGCGCACGGAGGTGGCAGGCGCCGTCACCATCTCCACCCGGGTGAAGGCCACTGCGTGATAAAAGCGGTCAGAGCGCTGGCCGGTGAGCAGGGACAGCACCCCGAACAGGCTGTTCTCCCGCAGCAGGGCAACGGTGATCTCTTCGCCCGATTCGTAGACCCGCGAGAGGCGAACGGCCCCGCGCCGCAGCAGATAGACCCGCTCGGCGGGATCGCCGGGGAAGAAGATCGTCTTGCTGCGCTCCACCGTTTCCACGCTGCTGCCACTGAGCCCCCGGATCACATCAAGCAGGGTGGGGGAGGGGTCGGATCCAGCCGCGCCGGGGGAGGCCATGCCGCTCGCTCCGGAGGTGGGACCGCTGCTGTAGCGGCTGAAACCGCGAGTGGCGCCGACCATCAAGGCGGAGAAAGTGAGCAGAAGCTACGGATCGCCCCTGGCTACCCCTGTAGCAACAGACACCATTCCTCCGGCCCAGGTTCTCAGCCCCCTGGATGTTCGTAGGTGCGTTCGCGCTAGGGGTGGTGTGCCGCTGCCTTGTCTACGGGGCTGACACCGCTACATTCAGGTTCCTTCGCCCTGGCCCGTCCGCCGCTGCGCTTGACGAGTTCACCTGTCGATCGGGTGGCTCAGGCCTCTCTTGCCGCTGACTGCGTTGAGAGAGGCAGGCCTACACCCTTCCCATCCTCTGTGCCGATGACCGCCAGCCTGAGCAAACCCGGCCACGACCACGGGGCCCCCCGCCCCCTGCGCAGCCTGCGGCTCGTGAGCCAGCAGGAGGGTCTGCTGCAGATCCACACGGCCCCATTCCGTGGCAGCTTCGGCGGCGTGTTCAGCCAGGCGCTGCGTAGCGCCGGTCTGGGGAGCCGGGTGTTGATCAGTCAGTTCCTCAAGGGGGGTGTGGAGCAGGGCCTGGGGCGCAGCCTCTGGCTTTGCGGCCGCCTTCAGTGGTTGCGCCCCGATGTGCCCGGCTGTCTGGAGATCCCCCCCGCCAGCGAGCAGGAGCGTCTGGCGGTACAGGAGGTCTGGGCGTTCAGCCGAGAGCAGTTGCTCGCGGGTTCGGTGGAGTTGATGGTGCTCGATGAGCTGGGGCTGGCGGTCGAGCTGGGCTATCTCGAGGCCGCCGAGGTGAGTGAGACCCTGGAGCGCCGACCCTCTCACCTGGATGTGATCCTCACCGGGCCGTCGATGCCACCGCCGTTGATGGCGATGGCCGACCAGGTCACCCAGTTGCGGCGGGGGAGCTGATGCTCAAGAGCGATCGCTGGATCAACGAACAGGCCGCCGCCGGTTTGCTGGAGCCGTTCCAGCCCACGCTGGTGCGCCATCTCGACCCTGAGAACCGGACGGCTCCGGTGCTCAGCTACGGGTGCTCGTCCTACGGCTACGACCTCCGGCTCTCGCCGAAAGAGTTCCTGATCTTCCGCCATGTGCCCGGCACGGTGATGAACCCCAAGCGTTTCAATCCCGCCAACCTCGAACCCGCCGCCTTGCACCGGGACGAGGACGGGTCGTATTTCATCTTGCCAGCTCACTCCTACGGCCTCGGTGTGGCCCTGGAGAAGATGAAGGTCCCGGCAAACATCACCGTGATCTGCCTGGGCAAAAGCACCTATGCCCGCCTTGGGATCATCGTCAACACCACGCCCGCCGAGGCCAGCTGGGAGGGCCATCTCACCCTGGAGTTCAGCAACTCCTCGGGCGCCGATTGCCGCATCTACGCCGATGAGGGGATCTGCCAACTGTTGTTCTTCGAGGGAGATCCCTGCGAGACCACCTACAGCGACCGCTCCGGCAAGTACCAGCACCAGCCCGAGCGGGTCACCCTCGCCAAGGTCTGAGCGCCGCGTGGGCCTGGCAACGGGGGGCGCAGGGGCTGGCCAGTGCATCCCTGAACGGCGGGGTCCCATCGGCGGCGATCCTGGGCGCTTGGGCCACCTGTTTCCTTGCGGCGTTGCCGCTGCTGGTCCCCGCCGGCGGTTCGGCCCACGCCGCCGTGCCGCTCTCGGTGGATTACTCCGTCAGCCGGGTGGGCGCGAAGGTGTTGTCCGTGGTCGATGGCGACACCTTGATGGTGGCGGCCCAGGGCAAACGGCTCAAGGTGCGGTTGGCTTGCATCGATGCGCCTGAGCTCGCTCAACCCCCTTGGGGTGCGGCGTCGCGGGCGGCCCTGAAGGCCCTGTTGCCGCCGGGCAGCCCGATCCTGCTCAAGCCTTTGGGCACCGATCGCCACGGCCGAACGGTGGCCAAGGTGCTCAGCGAACGGGGAAACATCAACTGGATCCTGGCGCGCCGGGGTCAGGCGCTTGTCTACCGCCAGAACCTCAGCCGCTGTGACGCGAAGGCCTTTCTCGTGGCGGAACGGCAGGCCCAGCGCCAGGGGCTGGGGGTGTGGGGCCCGCCTCCGCTGCCGATTGCCGCCTGGGAGCGCCGCTGGTGTCGGCGCAAGGGGGGAGGTTGCTGAGGTTGGACCCATTGGCACAGCCACTGCGGCTCAGCCAGCGCAGGGCTCAGCGACGCTCCCAGCGTTCAGAAACGCTCGGGACCCGCTCAGGGTGCCAGCCGTGCCTTGTGCAGCCGGTTCTTCTCGTACCAGCCGGCGATCTCCGGCGCCCAGGCCACGAAGTGGGGCCAGAGCAGGTCGCAGAGCTGGCGGATCTCCTCCTGGGCGTCGAGCTTGGCCCGCAGGTCCATGAAGTGCAGGAAGGCCCGCAGGCTGAAGCTCACCACGAAGTGCTGGCGGTAGTCGAAGGGCAGGATGCCGCGGGCGTGCTCCTCGGCGAAGCCCGCGTCGAGCAGGTCGCGGTAGCGCTCGGCGGCGGCGCGGCAGAGCGCCAGATCCTTGCCGCGCTCTTCGGCCGTGTAGGAGTATTTCTTGCCCTGGCGGTCGCTGTAGCTGCCCACGGGCCGCAGATAGAAGACCTCCTCAAGCTCCAGCTCCCCGTTGGCGGCGCGGCGGATGCGATCGCCGGTGTAACGCATCGACTGCACATCGAAGCTCACACCCACCCGGTGGGTGCGGGCCTGCTGCATCACCGAATGGGGAAACCAGCCCACATTCAGAATGATTTGGCCGTGCTCCAGGGGGCCGTAGTGGCCGCGCTCGCCCCCCAGCAGGCGCTTGACGCAGATTTCTCCGGCCCGGGTCTCGTCGGGCCAGTTGGCTCGGTCGGCCGCCACGAAATCCTCGGAGTAGTCCTGGTGCATGGCGGCATAGACGCATTGCTGGGGGTTGGGGGTGGCGGCGATCAGCTCGACCCGAAAGCGGTTCATGGCGGTGGAACAGGTGGGCGTGAGCGAAGCACGGGGCCTTTTTAGCGGCAGGAATCAGCCGTGGCTGCGGGGACCGGCCACGGCCGCGGCGGCGGCGCCGCCGGCCAGGGGGCTGGTGCTGCCGACTCCGGCCAGGCGGGGCAGGGGGGTCTGGGCGATCAGGGCGCCGGTGAGGGCGTCGAGTTCTCCTCGGCTGCGGGCGCCCAGGGAGCGTCCGATCGCTTGACCGTCTCGATCGAAGAGTTCCAGCTGGGGAATGCCGTTGACCTCGTAGCGCTCTACCTCGCCCTGCCAGCGAGGGTTGTCGACGTTGAGCAGCACCACATCCAGTTCGCCGTGGTGATGATCTTCGATCGCTTCCATGGCCGGAGCCATCGCCCGGCAGGCCTCACACCAGTCGGCATAGAACTCCACCAAGGTGGGTCGTCCGTCGCTCAGGGCCACGGGCAGATCGAGAGACTGGCGGGCCAGGCGCTCCAGGGGTGCTTCCCGGCGCAGACCCCCCTGGAAGACGAACACCACCACCGCCAGCAGGGCGGCGATCAGGGCCAGCAGGATCTGCTCCCTTCGGCCCAGGGGTGCGGCGGCGCCGGCCGCTGGGGAGGGGGAGGGGTCGCCGGACACGGTCAGTCGGAGAGGGATGTTGTCGCACTCTGGCAGCGCTAGCCTCCAGGAGATGGGTCGAAACGCGTGAAACGCCGCCTCACCCTTCATTTCCCCCGCCAGGTGGTGCATCAGCCGATCACCTATCGGTTGGCGGTCGATTTCGACATCGCCGCAAAGATCCTGCGGGCTCAGGTGGCCCCGAACCAGAGCGGCACCATGGTGGTGGAGCTCTCCGGCGACATCGACGAGCTGGATGCGGCGGAGCTCTGGCTGGAGAGCCTGGGCCTCGGATTGAACCGGGCCCCCGGGGAGATCCGCATCGATCCAGCGCGCTGCATCGACTGTGGCATCTGCTCGAGCGTCTGCCCCAGCGGCGCGCTGACCAGTCGCGCGCCGGGCTGGCGGCTGCACTTCGACGCCAAGATCTGCCTGGTGTGCGAGCAGTGCATCCCCAGTTGCCCGCTGGAGGCCATTGCCCTGGTGCTCGACCGGCCGGCCGCCGATGCGGTTGTCGATACGGTGCTGCCTGGAAGCCGAAGGCCCTGAGACAAGACCGTCCTGAGAACGATGCTCCGCTACCTGACCCTGCCGATCCGGGCGCCGATGACGTTGCTGCTGCTGGCGGTCAGCGTCTACATGGGGGCCCAATGGATGGCGGAACGCCAACTCCCCTCATTGGAAGCGGCCCAGGGGATCTGGCTTGCCTACAACATTTACTGGCCGTTTCAGTGCCTGCAGACCCTGGCGGTGGTCATGGTCTGCGCCATGCCGGATCTGCTCATGCGCCAGCTCTCACTGCTGATGGCCGCCAGCAAGGCGATCACCCTGGTGGTCACCCTGCTGATGGTGATCACCGGGGGGCTTTACCTGCTTCATCTCAACGTGCTGGCCGATGTGGTGATCCTGGCCTGTTCGGTGCTGCTGGCCCGCCTGGACCTGATCCGTCAACGCGTTGTGCCACCGCCCCTGCTGGGGGCCCTCCTCCTGAGTCTGATGGTGCTGCTGGGGATGAGCCTTGGTGCCCATCTGCAGGCCGAGAACCTGATCAGAGTCCCCTAGCAGGCAGGTTCGCGGCCGCGTCGCAGGTAGCTCCAGCGGTTGCCCAGCACTTTTTTGACGTACAGCCGGGTTTCCGGATAGGGAATCGCCTCGACCCAGAGCTCGGGATGCCGCTGCAGCAGGGGCCCGAGCCAACCCTGGACGGCGCCGGGGCCGGCGTTGTAGCTGGCCACCGCCAGCAGGTGATCGCCCTGCCATTGGCTCAGCAGCTGGCGCAGGTAGCGCGCCCCCAGGAACACGTTGGTTTCGGGCTGCTTGAGTACCTCCAGGCTCAGGGGCTTGCCGGCCAGCTCGGCGGCGGTCGCCGGCATCAGCTGCATCAGGCCGACGGCGCCAGCGACGGAGCGCACCGCCGGCGTGAACCGGGATTCCTGCAGAGTCACCGCCAGCAGCAGCGCCGGATCCACCCGCGCGCGCTCGCCCGCGCTCAGGAACAGGGGCGCGAAGCGCACCGGGTGGAGGTCCTGATCGAAACCCTGTCGGGCCTTGCAGCTGCCGGAGGGGAGCCTCAGGTGGGCCTGCTCCAGTTGGGCGAGGCCCGTCCAGTCATCGCCCACTCCCTGTCGCAGCCGCCCCTCTACCACCAGATCTTTGGGTTCAAGGGGGGGGCTGTTGCGGCGCTGGTTCCGCCAGCGTTCCCAGGCCTCCAGGCGCTGATCCAGCCGCCAGAGCAGGTCCAACTCGGCCGCACCGCTGGCCAGCGGGCGCCAGGGGGGCGGCTTGAGCGCGCTCAAGGCGGGGGGATCCGCCGCCTCTGTCTGGCCAAGTTGCATGGCCGCTCGCCAGCCGTAGTAGCCGCTGGGGGAGGTGCTCAGAAGCTGCTTCCAGGTCGTCCGGGCCGCCGCGTCCTGGCCCAGCTGCCGCTGGGCGTAGCCCAGCCAGAATTGCTGGCGGGCCGCCAGGGGAGCGGCCAGCTGCGCTGGATCCAGAGCACCCAGAAGCTCAGCGGCCCCTCGCCACTGTCCCTTGAGCAGCCGCCCCCGGGCCAGCTCCCACTGCAGATCCCAGCTGGCGGGATCCCGGGGCCAACGCCCCAGCACCGCTCGCCAGTCGCCGTTTTGCTCCAGCACCAGGCGCGCCTGGATCGGGGCCGTGGCCTGCAGCTCGGCGGGCAACTGAGCCAGCAGGGCCAGGGCCTCAGGCCGAGGCTGCTGGCTGAGCAGCCGAGTGGCCTCCAGGGCCTGGGGCGTCTGCGGCCAGCGCCGGGCCAGCTCCAGCAGTCGCTGCTCTCCTTGGCGCTGGTGGGGCCCATCGCCCTTGAGCAGGGCCGCTCCGAGGCGGAGGGCCGCAGCGGAATCGAGCAGGTTCACCCTGCCCAGGCAGTCCAGGGCGGCGGCACCATCCCCCAGCTCCGAGAGGGCCAGGGCCAGCGTTCGCCGCTGCCCAGGGGTTGGTCCAGCGGCTTTCGCGCCGCAGGCGCGCCGCAGGCGGGCTTCGGCGCCAGGCCAGCGGGGACCCCAGCGGGCCAGGTGGAGTGTGCCCAACCGCTCCTGGTCGGGAGCCGGACCGAGCTCCAAAGCGCCGGCCAGGGCGGCCGGGTGGGCCGGGAAGCGTCGCAGCAGATCGAGCCGTTGGTCCGGTGTCCGCCGACCGAGGGCGTAGAGGGCGTCGGCACTGGCGGGATCGTTGGGGAAGCGACGCAAGAGTTCGCTCCAGAGGTCATCGGCCTCACCGCTGCGACCGCCTCGTTCGGCGGCCAGGGCCTGCCATTTGAGGGCCACCGCCGCCAGGGTGCTCTCTCCCCAGCCCTGGCCCGCCAAGAGCTGGTACTGCTCGCCTGGGTTCCCCTGGAGCCGCTCCAGCAGCAGCAGGCTGGCCTCCCGGCGCCGCTGAGGGTCCACCTCCCGATGGCGCACCCAGCTCAGTTGGGCGCTGGAGCTGTCGGGGGTGAGCGGCGGCCGTTGCTGCAGGGCCCAGCGGCCGCTGAGCAGCAGCGCCAGGGTGCCCGCGCAGCCCAGGGCGATCAGCAGGGGACCCTGGCGCTGGGCTGCGGGTGCGGGCGGTTCGCTCACGGGGTCTTGGCGGTGTTGGCATTCTGGGGAGCAGCGATCAAGCCCCGATGCGTCTGCCCACGGCCTTGAGCGATCGCTTGCCCCCCTGGCTGGGCAACCTGCCTGGCGCGCAGCAACGCCGCCGCGCCCTGATGGTGCTGGTGACGGCGGCTCTGGTGCTGCTGCTGCGCTCCTGGTGGCCACTGATTCTGCTGCCCGGCTGGGTGGTGGGCGGCCTGCTGCTCTGGGCGGTGATCGAGTTGCTGCGCTGGGCCTGGTGGCCCCGCCGCTGGCGCTGAGTCGCCTGGAGGTCCCGGCGGGTCGGCTTAGCCTCATCGCCAGCCGAGTCGCAGCGATGCCCGATCTGCCCCCCCCGCCGGTGGGTCCCCCCCTGGGACCGGCCGTCGCGGGCTTCGGCACCGACGGCATCCGCGGTCGGGTGGGCACCCAGCTCACCCCTGCCCTGGCCTTGCAGGTGGGCTACTGGTGCGGCCAGGTGTTGCCGCCCCAGGGTCCAGTGGTGCTGGGCTCTGATTCGCGCACCAGCGGCCCGATGATGGTCGCGGCCCTGAGCGCCGGCCTGAGCGCGGCCGGGCGGGAGGTGTGGGACCTGGGGCTCTGCCCCACCCCTGCGGTGCCCGGCACGATCCGGCGCCAGGGGGCGGCCGGTGGCCTGATGGTTTCCGCCAGCCACAACCCCCCCCACGACAACGGCATCAAGGTGTTCGGCGCTTCCGGCGCCAAGCTCGATCGGCAGCAGCAGCAGGCGATCGAGGCCGGCCTGCGGGGGCAGTCCAGCGCCCACACGGTTCCTTTGGCGGAGCTCGCCTGCGGCGCCGTCCTCGATCGCCGCGACCTGATGGCCGACTACCGCGAGGCGCTCAGGACCAGCGTCGGCAGTGGGCGGCTGGAGGGGGTGCCGATCGTGCTCGATCTCTGCTGGGGGTCGGCCACGGCCTGCGGAGCTGAGGTGTTCGAGGCCCTGGGGGCCGATCTGACGGTGCTCCATGGCGTTCCCGACGGCCGCCGCATCAATGTGGGCTGCGGCAGCACCCACCTGGAGGCCCTGCGTCGGACCGTGCTGGAGCGGGGGGCGGCGATGGGCTTCGCCTTCGATGGCGACGCCGACCGCATGCTCGCGGTGGATGGCCAGGGCCGGGTGGTGGATGGAGATCAGATCCTTTACCTCTGGGGCGGCGCCCTGCTGGAGGCCGGCCAGTTGCCGGACAATCGACTCGTGGCCACGGTGATGTCCAACCTCGGCTTCGAGCGGGCCTGGGAGCAGCGGGGTGGTGTGCTCGAGCGCACCGCCGTGGGCGATCAGTACGTCCATGCCGCCATGGAGAGCTCCGGGGCGGCCCTGGGGGGTGAGCAATCGGGTCACATCCTCTCGGCCCGCCATGGCATGAGCGGCGATGGGCTGCTCACAGCCCTGCAGGTGGCCACGCTGATCGCTGCCAGGGGTGGCTCCCTGGCCGACTGGCTGGACACCAGCTTCAGGCCCTACCCCCAGATTCTGTTGAACGTCATCGTTCCCGATCGCCAGCGGCGCCAGCAGTGGCAGAGCTGCGAGCCCCTTCGCGCCGCCGTGGAGCAGGCCGAGGCCTCGATGGCTGGATCCGGGCGGGTGCTGGTGCGGGCCAGTGGCACCGAGCCTCTGCTGCGGGTGATGGTGGAGGCCGCCCAGCAGCGGGAGGTGGAGCACTGGTCGCGCCACCTGGCGGATCTGGCCGAAGCGAGTCTCAACCGGAGCTGAGCAGGGCAGCGGCCCGTTGGAGGGCCCCCGCCAGGGCATCGCCCGCGGGTTCCTTGAGCCGTGAGGCGGGCAGGGTGCTCTGGAGCACTGCCGCGAAACGGTTTCTGAGCTGATCGAGGTGCGTCAGTGCACCCCCCGTGGTGAACACGGCCGGGGCTGTCAGATCCAGCCTGGCGGCGACTCCCACCACCAGCTCCACCAGGGCTTCGGCGGAATGCTGAACAATGCGGCCCGCATCGGGATCACCGCCAGCCGCCAGCCGGTTCAGCGCTGGGGCCAGGCGGGCGAAGCCAGCCGGCCCGAACTCGGGGTCCACCACCTTGGCCTTGATCCACCCGGCCGTGACCGTGGCGGCCGTTGCCCCTTCGGTATCGGCCAGGGCGGCCCAGAGGCTGGCGCGCAGGGGGCTGTCCGGCAGACGCCCGTCAGCCATGCGCAGGCTCAGGGCCAGGCCATCGCGGCCCAGGTCCATGGCCGATCCGGCCCCGTCCAGCTGCCAGCCCCAACCGCCGCAGCGGTGGTCGTGGCCGCGGCCGTCCTGCCCCATGGCAATCGAGCCCGTGCCGCTGATCACCAGGATGCCGGCGTCGTTGCCGCAGGCCCCCAGCAGGGCCGTGCGCTCATCACCGCTGGCCCGCACCCGCTCGAGGGGCAGCCCCAGGGCTTGGGCGATCAGGGCCTGGCCGCGCTGCTCCAGGTCGCTGCCGGTTTCGATACCGCTGGCACCGACGACGGCGGCGCCCAGGGTCATGGACGGCCTGGAGCGGTTCCCCAGGGCGGCTAGGGCGGCGGCGTAGCTGAGGCTCAGGGCGGCCAGAAAACGCTCCTCGCCGCCGCTGGCCGCCAGATGGCTCACCCCCGGACCCTCACCGCTCGCCACCGGCTGGATCACACCGTCCGCAGCCACCAGGGCAAGCCGGCAGCTGGTGTGGGTCTGGCCGGCGTCGAAGCCGGCGATCAGGCCGTCGATCAGGCCGTCGATCAGGTTGGTCATGGCCCAGGTTGGCGAATGGAAGGCGGCTGGCCTTTCAGGTTCCCCGGGGTGAGCGGGCCGTGACCGCCAGGGTGGCCAGGCAGAACCAACCGGTGAGTTGCACCTCCGGGCGGAAGAAGATCGTGTCGGGGATGCCCTGCACCCCCAGGCCCGCGATCGCCGCCAGGACCCCGAGGGCGGGCAGGGCGAAGGCGGCCTCCCCCTTGAGCTGCCCCAGGGCGATGCGCACGCTGGTCCAGAGCAGCCCGAGCACCGCCAGCAACCCAGGAACGCCCCCTTCGACCAGTAGCTCCAGGGGCACGGAATAGGCGCTCAGCGCATTGAATTTGGGCTGCTGGTAAAGGGGATAGATCGCGTTGAAGGCCTTGTTGCCAGGGCCGATCCCCAGCCAGGGCCGGTCGTTGATCATCTCGATCGCCGCGTTCCAGACGTTCACCCGGAAGTTGTTGGAGCTGTCCTCGCGGCCCACCATCAGGCTGAGCACGCGAATCCGCAGCGGTTCCACCAGGCTCACCGCCACCACCAGGGCCGCCACCGCCAGCAGCAGGAGCAGCAGCGGCAGGGTGCGTCGCCACAGGGGCGGCCAGTGACGGGTGGCGCGCAGCACCAGCAGCAGGGTGATCGCCCCGAGGGCGGCCAGCATCCCCAGCCAGCCGCCGCGGCTGTAGCTCAAGTAGGTGGCGGCGGCGCCCAGCACCAGGGAGGTCAGGGCGAACAGTCGCAGGGCGGGTCGCCGCCAGCGGATCAGGGCCACCACCGCCAGGGGCAGGATCGGCAGCAGATAACCCGCCAGCAGGTTGGGATTCTCCAGGGGGCCGTAGATGCGGATCGTGCCGTCGGCCACGGAGTTGGGGTCGGCCCAGCGGGCCAGTTGATCGGTGTCGCCGTAGAGCTGACGGATCCCGATCACAGCCGAAGCCAGCTGGCCCGCCAGCAGGGCCGCCACGATCCGGTCCCACCAGACCGGCTCGCTCGCCAGCAGCTGGCGCATCAGGGCATAGACCCCCAGGTAGCTCACCAGCTTGAACAGCCCCTGCAGCGCTTCCTTGGGCACTGGAGAGAAGCCCGTGGCGAGCACGCTCACTCCTAGCGCCAGCAGCAGCCAGCCACTGATCGCTCCGATCGGCCCGGGCGGGGTGCGCAGGGCCCAGAGCACCCAGATCAACCCTGAGGCCAGGATCAGCAGGCTCAGTCCCCCGCGGGTGACCAGGGGCATGCCCGCCATCAGGGCGCAGAGCACCAGGCCGGCCACGGTGGGCAGCTGGCGGGCCAGGGGGCCAGGGGCGGATCCGGCCAGCAGCCCCTGCCAGCGCATCAGCAAGGGAACGGGAGCAAGAGCTGGGGACATTCAGGCGCCGGCTGGGACCACGGCGGCCGAGGCCGCTGTGGGTAGGGCCGGATTATCGGCGGCCTCGCGCGCCGCCTCCAGGGTGGCCAGGTCGCAAAGGGGCTGGCCGTTGCGCCGGTAGAGCACCCGGTGGACGGGCAGACCCTGGGCCAGCACATGCCGCTCCCGTTCGGTGGCCACCGGCAGGGGGTTGTCCTGGCGCCAGGGACGGCCGTCGCCGGCGGGGCGATCGAAACAGCCGCTGGCTTCGCACAGGGTCACCATTGGCTCGATCACGGCCAGCACATCGCTCTGCAGGAACAGCTCCCCCGCCGTTTCGCCCCCCTCCAGGGCGGCGGCGAAGGCGCGCAGCAGAGCCGGTTGCAGCACCCGTCGTTTTCGGTGCTTTTTCTTGAACCAGGGGTCGGGGAATTGCACACTGATTCTGCGCAGCAGGCCGCTTGGCAAGGCCCCAAGCCAGTCCTGGAGGCTGACATTGGCGTTGCAGAACAGGATGCGCAGGTTGGTCAGCCCAAGGGCGCGGCGATCCGCCTCGGCGGCCGCCACCAGAGTGCGGCGGATCTCCACGCCCAGAAAATTCCATTCGGGATGGCGCTGGGCGATCTCCAGCAGGAAGCGCCCGCGGGCACAGCCCACATCCAGATGCAGGGGTTGATCCGGAGCCGTGAACAGCTCCACAAGGGGCGGCAGCACCAGCGGCTGCTGGTAGAGGCGGCCGAGGGGGTTGACATGCTGACGCACCATCGGCTCAGGCCTCCGGAGCGGGCTCGTTCACCAGGAAGCCCCAGCTGGCGGTGTAGCCGTGCAGCTGGGTGCTGCCGGCCAGGGGGCCGATTTCGCCATTGCAGAAGGCACCGACGATCGGCAGACCCGCGAACAACTCCCGGGCCACAGCCACATCCCCGTCGGGCTGGCCGTAGAGCCCCTGGCCCCGGCCCAGACAGGCGAACAGCAGGGCCGCCAGCGGTTGCGGTGCCAGCTGTTGCTGGCGCACCAACAGCTGCTGGAGCTCGTCCCGTGAGGCGGCGGCATCCCGCAGCTGGAACTGCACCTGCTGGCCCACTCGCATGGGCTCCGCCACCGCCACAGCGCCATTGCGTGGGTCGATGCCGATCAGGTTGCGCACCAGGAAAGCAACATCAGCCTCGTGGCCGCCGCCCTCGAGGCTGAAGGCGTTACGGGCCACCCCCAGGAAGAGGGAATGGCGCGCCAGCTCGCGCTCGCTGGGGGTGAGGGTTTCGAGGACCCTCTGCAGGCAGGCCACCGGTGTGTTGCTCAGGTCACCAGCACTGAGCTGCAGCACCACGTTCCGCTCCGCCCGTTCCACCTCGAACACCGGCCCGATCGGCCGGCAGCCCTGGGCCACCACAGGATCCAGCCGCCAGGACCCGCCGATCAGGCAGCCCACCGCGCCGGTGTGCACACGGTCGCCGGCGAACAGGGAGCCATGGTCGGCGCTGTGGTGACCGGCGATGCCGCCGACCTTGGCCAGGCCGGGGAAGGCATAGTCGAGGCCATTGATCAGGTCGTTGAGCCCAGAGCTGGTGGGGTCCACGAACAGCAGCATCGAGCGGGCTGCGCCCGGATCGGCCCCCACCCAGTCGATCCAGGGCTGGGCGGCCCCATCCAGGTCGGGAAGCTGCTCGGTGTCGAGGGTGAAGGGCTGCAACTCAACGCCGGGGAGCCGCAGCAGCGTCACCCCAAGGGCTGGCTGCTGCTCCAGTTCGTGGCATTCTCCGGCGGCGTCGGTGACCACCACACCGGCCCCGGCGCAGCCGATCCAGTGGCGGGCGTGCAGCTGGGCGCGCAGCAGCGGCAGCAGCCGCGGCAGGTCGCTGGCGTAGCTGGTGGAGCAGAACACCAGGGCCAGGTCGGCTGGCCACGCGGCGCTGAAGGCGCGGCTGTCCAGGTCGCGCACCACGGCCCCCACCGCCGCCTCCAGGGAGGCGTCGCTGGCGGTGGCGGTGCGGCAGAGGGCCGACTCGCCGTCCGGTCGCCACCAGGAGAGCAAGGGGAACGGAGCCATGGGCGGACCCTACAGCTGCAGGGCGCAACAGATAATGACGCCTTGTTGAACCACCTCTGTGCCGGATCTGCTCTACCGCTCCCTGGTGTGGCTCGATTACCGCCTGGCGGTGGTGTTCACCATCGGACTGCCGCTGGTGCTGCTGATCTGGGCGGCCGTGCGGCGGGAGGGGGCGATGCTGCGCCTGCTGACCATCTACTGGAAGGTGGCCAGCCTGCTGGTGGTCACGGTGCTGCTGATGACCGACGGCAAGCCCCTGGGCTATCTGCTCGGGGTGGTGGCCCAGCTGCTGATCATCGCCTCGCTCTGGTTCTGGGTCGACATCAACGAGGAACTGGCTGATCTCCCCCCCTGGCGGCCTTTGCCGTTCACCGTGCGTGCCTGGCGCTGGGGACTCACCCTGTTCGCGCTGATCGGCGCGGGCTTCAGCGCCACCGCCCTGGGCTGCGCCTGGGGTTCGGTGTCGCGTCCCGCCTGCCAGGTGTGGCTGGAGGCGCCGAAAGGGCTCAATGTGGGCCTGGCGCGGCTGTTCGATTTTGTCTTCGGGGCCGATTGGACACCATCCTTCGCCGTCTTCGTGGGCTATCTGGGTCTGGTGGCCTACCTGGTGGGCCTGCTGCAGTGGCTGCTGGTGCGGCTGCCCAAGCAGGGGCGCGTGGCTGGAGAGTTCTGATGCTTGGGGCCCTAGAGGCGATCAGCCGCGAGCATCCCGACCGGGTGCTGCGCCTGCGGGGCACCCTGCCGGCGGAGGGTGACGGGGCGGGCGAAGCCTTCGAGCTGCTGATCTTCCGGGGCTTCTCCAGCAGCATCACCCATCCCACCGCCTTCGATCCCGATCAGCCGGCCCTGCCGGGGGGTGCGGAAATCACGGCGGCCGAGCTGCTGCAAGGACCCCTGAGCCCCGGTGCGGAGAGGCTTCTGGCGGGTCCGGCGGCGGTCGAGCGGTATCTGGATCCCGAGGCCTGGCGCTAGGGGTCGCACGTCAGTGCGCCACGCCGGCCAGCACCCCTGCGCAGCGGCCACAGAGCAGGGGATGGTCGCTGTGCTGACCTACGTCGGGTTCGATGTGCCAGCAGCGCTCGCATTTGTGGCCCTCGGCCCGGGCGATGCGCACGCTGAGGCCAGCTTCGGTGGCTTCGGCCAGGGGGGCGGCCAGGGGCTCCCCACCCACCTGCAGCTTCGACACCAGCAGCCAGTCGACCAGGTTGTCCACCTCCAGATGGGCACTGGCCTCAAGCGCCGCCAGGGCCGCCCGCCAGGGGTCTCCCGCCGTGCCGGCCGCGGGCTCCAGCTGGACCTGGGCTTCGAGCGAGGAGCCGATCGCCCCCTGGGCGCGGGCGTCTTCCAGTTGGCGGTTCACCTGGGCCCGCAGTTCCCGCAGCTGCATCACCGCCGAGCCGCCCTGATCATCGCCGCTCCGCCAACCGGCGGGTACCACCGGCCAGCCCCGCTCGAACACGGAGCGCTCCGCCACCGGGTAGGGGAGGTTCTGCCAGATGTCCTCGGCCATGTGGCAGAGCACAGGTGCGATCAGTCCCGCCAGCCGTTCGACCACCAGCGCCAGCACCGTCTGGCAACTGCGGCGCCTGAACGCCGCAGCCCCGCTGACATAGAGGCGGTCCTTGGCGATGTCGAGGTAGAAGTTGGAGAGGTCGACGACACAGAAGTTCAGCAGCGCCTGGAAAAAGCGGTAAAACTCGAAGCTCTCGAAGTGACCGCCCACCTCATCGATCAGCTGGGCCGTGCGCTGCAGCATCCAGCGGTCCAGCAGGGGTAGATCGGCGAACGCCACGGCATCACCGCCTTCGCTGACTGGCCGCGGGTCGAAATCGTGCAGGTTGCCGAGCAGATAGCGAGCCGTGTTGCGCACCTTGCGGTAGACATCGGCCAGCTGTTTGACGATCCCTGGCCCCAGGGGCACGTCAGCGGAATAATCCACGGAACTCACCCACAGCCGCAGCACATCGGCGCCATAGGCGGGCTCCTGTTTCTCGTTTTTCCCCCCCTCGACCAGCACCGCCGGATCGACGACATTGCCGAGGGATTTGCTCATCTTGCGGCCCTTCTCATCCAAGGTGAAGCCATGGGTGAGCACCCGCCGGTAGGGGGCACGGCCGTTGACGGCCACCGAGGTGAGCAGGCTGGACTGGAACCAGCCCCGGTGCTGGTCGGAGCCCTCCAGGTAGAGGTCGGCGGGGTAGTTGAGGCCCTCGCCGCGGGGGTTCTCTCCGCCCAGGCCCCCGAGCACTCCGGCCCAGGAGGAGCCGGAGTCGAACCAAACATCCATGGTGTCGGTGCCCTTGCGCCACTGCTCCGCTTCGGCGGCACGCTCCGGCGGCAGCAGCTCGGCCTCGTCGCGTTCCCACCAGACATCTGAGCCGTGCTGGGCAATCAGTTGCTGCACGTGGGCGAGGCTGGCCTGATCCAGCAGCACCTCCCCGCTGCTGCGGTGATAGAAGACCGGAATCGGCACCCCCCAGGTGCGCTGGCGCGAAATGCACCAGTCGCCCCGATCGCGCACCATCGCCTCGATGCGGTTGCGGCCGCTGGCCGGCAGCCACTCCACCTGATCGATCGCCGCGAGGGCCTGCTCGCGGAAGCCTGCCACCGAGGCGAACCACTGTTCAGTGGCGCGGAAGATGGTGGGCTTCTTGGTGCGCCAGTCGTAGGGGTAGCGGTGGGCGTAGCGCTCCTGCTTGAGCAGGGCGCCAGCGGCCTCCAGGGCCTCAATGATCGCGCCGTTGGCGCCGGTGAGCACGTTGAGGCCGGCGAAGGGGCCGGCTTCGGCGGTGAGGTTGCCAGCCTCGTCCACGGGGCAGAGCACAGGTAGGCCGTAGGCCTTGCCGGTGTTGAAGTCGTCGACGCCGTGGCCTGGGGCGGTGTGCACCAGCCCCGTGCCCGTCTCGGTGGTGATGTAATCGCCTCCGAGCACCACCGGGCTGAGGCGTTCCAGCAGTGGATGGCGGTAGTGGATGCCTTCGAGCTCAGCGCCCTTGAGGGTGACGATCGGCTCCAGTTCAAGCCCCAGCACGCCGCGAAGGCTCTCCACCAGCTCGGCGGCCACGATCAGCAGGCGGCCTGAGCCCGCATCTGCCTCCTTCCGCGTCACCCGGCAGACGGCGTAGTCGAGGGCGCCGTTCACCGACACCGCCAGGTTGGCGGGCAGGGTCCAGGGGGTGGTGGTCCAGATCGCCACAGCGAGGGAACCGGCCTCGGCCGCCACACCGGCGGACGCCAGCGTCGCCTCCAGCGGCGCCGGCAGCTCGACGACCTCGAAGGCCACGTAGACGCTGGGGGAGGTGTGGCCTTCGGGATACTCCAGTTCCGCTTCGGCCAGGGCGGTGCGGGAGCTGGGGCTCCAGTGCACCGGCTTGAAGCCGCGGTAGATGTGACCGGCCAGCACCATGCGCCCGAAGACCTCGATCTGGGCGGCTTCGTAGGCCTTGTCAAGGGTCAGGTAGGGGCGCTCCCAGTCGGCCCAGATGCCCCAGCGCACGAAGCCCGCCTTCTGGATCGCCACCTGCTCACGGGCGTAGGCCTGGGCCTTCTGGCGCAGGGAGCTGGGGGTGAGCGCCTGGCGCTCGTCGCTGCTCAGGCTCTGGAGCACCTTGAGTTCGATCGGCAGCCCGTGGCAGTCCCAGCCGGGCACGAACCGGGCCCGTTGGCCCCGCAGCAGGGCGTGCTTGTTGACGATGTCCTTGAGGATCTTGTTGAGGGCGTGGCCCACGTGCAGGGCCCCATTGGCGTAGGGGGGGCCGTCGTGGAGCGTGAACGTCTCGACGCCGCCGTCTGGGAGGGTGTTGGCGGTGCTGAGGCGTTCGTAAAGGCCCCACTCCACCCAAAGGGCCTGAAGCTCCGGCTCGCGCACCTTGGCGTTGGCCCGCATTCCGAAGGGCGTCTGCAGCAGGTTCAGCGTGTCCTTGTAGGAGACCGGGCTGGCGGTCACGGCGCCGGGGGGCAGCAACTGGGGATTATCGACCCTGGGGTGGGAAAGCCCCAGCCCACATCCCGCTGGCGGGTTCAGCCCACATCCCGCTGGCGGGTCAGCCCACTGTGGCCTGGTCCGGGCGCTCCGCAGGTGCGGTTTCTCCGTCGTTGTGGGCCTCGATCAGGGCATCGATGGCCGCAAAGGAGCTCACCGCGACGACCTCAGGCTCGCCGTTGGTGTCCTGGCTCCTCTCCATGCCGGGGGCCATGGGGGCCGCCGCTTCAACGCCTGAGTCCCCTGAATGGCTTTTGCTGTGGCCGGGGGCCGGGGGCGCTTCAGCCGCAGGCGGCTCTGGCCGCACCCAGCGCTTGGTGGTGGTTTTCGGTTGGGGCGCGAGGGCTTGTCGCAGGCTGGAGGCCGCCTGGCCCCCCTGGCTCAGCAGCCGGGCCAGGGTGGTGGCCAGTTCGGAGAGGGCCGTACGCCAGCGCTCGCTCGAGGCCAGGCGCTGCTGCTCCTCGGGGCTGAGTTGGCGCCAGCGGAGCTGCACCACCTCCGTGCCCAGCCGGCCGATCAGCAAGCCGCCGCAGAGCACCGCCAGCATCGGCGCGCCAGTGAGCCGGTCGGCGCTGGTCACCAGCACAAGTCCGAGCAGCAGCACCACGGCGCCCCAGAAGGCATCGCGGGGTCGGCTCAACTCGGTGGTGAGCAGCGGCAGCAGCAGGGCCAGGACCCCCAGCAGCAGCGCCAGGGTCCCACCGACGATGGCAAGCATGGGAAAGCAGGGCGGAGCACCACCATTCTGGGCCGGTCCCTACAGTCGGAACCTGCCCACCTGGCGGAATTGGTAGACGCGCTGGTTTTAGGTACCAGTGGCTTTGGTCGTGGGGGTTCAAGTCCCCCGGTGGGCATGGATCGAATTCTCCTTATGGTGGTGCGTCGATTGGTTGGCAGGTGCGGACCCGGGCAATGACGCAAGCTCTGCACCCTTCGCCTGATCGGCCCTTGGCCCTTGAGCCCTTGCCCCACGCGCTGCGCTCGGTGCCAAGGGAGTTTCTGGATGCGCCGTCGCCATGGAATCCCACCGTGGGGCTGTTTCTGGGGGGCTATGCCCTGGCGGGTCTGACGATCTGGGGTTGGTTCGTGGGGGGCTGGCCCCTGCCGGCCTTGCTGGCCACGGGATTTCTGGCTTTGCACCTGGAGGGCACGGTTGTCCACGACGCTTGTCACAACGCCGCCCATCCCAGCCGTTTCGGCAACGCGCTGATGGGGCACGGTTCAGCCTTTCTGCTGGGGTTCAGCTTTCCGGTGTTCACCCGGGTGCACCTGCAGCACCATGCCCATGTGAACGATCCGAAGCACGATCCGGACCACATCGTCTCCACATTTGGTCCGTTGTGGTTGATTGCCCCGCGCTTTTTCTACCACGAGGTTTTCTTCTTCCGGCGGCGCCTTTGGCGTCACAATGAATTGCTTGAGTGGGGTCTTGCGCGCGGTCTGTTCCTGACGATCGTGCTGGCCTCGATCAAATACGGCTTCATTGATTTTGTCTTCAATTGCTGGTTCGCCCCCGCCCTGATGCTGGGGGTGACCCTGGGGCTGTTCTTCGACTACCTGCCCCACCGGCCCTTCCAATCACGCAGCCGTTGGCACAACGCCCGGGTGTATCCCGGTCGGTTGATGAACATCCTGATCCTGGGTCAGAACTACCACCTCGTTCACCACCTCTGGCCCTCGATCCCCTGGTTTGAATACCAGGCGGCCTACCGGGCCACCAAGCCTTTGCTGGATGCGAAAGGCTCCCCCCAGCGGCTGGGGATCTTCGAGAGCCGAACCGACATCCTCAACGTGCTCTACGACATCCTGCTGGGCATCCGCAGCCACCGCCGGCGGCGCAGCAAGCTGCGTCCCCTGGCGGCCCTGATGCCCACCTTCCGTTCCCGCCGCCACGTGCTCGAACTGCTGCACCGCACGGCCGTCTCGCCGCTGCGCTGAAAGGCCCCAGGGCCGTGATTCGGCGCCCCTGGGGCATCTCAGTCCGCCAGGATCTTCGGCACCCGGAAGAAGTCCCCCTCCCTCTGGGGTGCCTGCTCGAGCAGGTCCTCACGCACCGGAGTGGGTTCAACGAGATCCTCGCGGGTGGTGTTGACCACTTCCACGGCCCTGGTGGTGGGGGGCACTCCGGTGGTGTCCACCTGCTCCAGGAGAGCCACGTAGTCGAGGATTCGCTCCAGCTGAACGGTGTAGGTGGCGATCTTCTCCTCAGGGAGGTCAAGGCGAGCCAGCTTGGCCACCTTGCGTACGTCGTCGGCGGTGATCTTGCTCATGGAACCTCAGGGCCCGCGCCAGGGGCCGGGATCTGCTCGCCAAACTAATCGGCGGCGGCGGTGTCATCGCTCAGAAAAGCCTCCAGATCGGCTACCAGTGCGGTGGCGGCTTCGTTGAGGAAGCGCGCCCCATCCGCCGCTGAGGCCAGAAAAGGATCGGAGCCCATGCGCCCGTCGGGGTGGCGGCGACGGAAATCCTCCGGTCCATGGATCGGACCGGCCGGGGCTGGCTCCGGCAGGGGGCGCTGCTTGGCCACCAGACTGGGCTCCAGGTGCAGGGTCAGGGCGATTTCGCTGGGGGTGGCGTGGTGCCCCTCGCGCTCGCCGTAGAGATCCCGCGCCGTTTGCATCACCGGGCCGGCCATGAACCAGTTGGCCAGCTTGCAGCGCAGGCGCCCAGCGTTGGCCAGGCCCCGACTGGCGGCGCTGGCATGGGCCTGGGCGAAGGCGGCCCGGGTGGTGGCGATGTTGCCGCCGTGGCCGTTGATCACGTAGATGCGCTCAAAGCCGTGCCGCGCCAGGGACAGCACCACGTCGTGGAGCACGGCCAGCAGGGTGGAGGGTTGAAGGCTGATCGTGCCAGCGAAGCCCAGGTGGTGTTCGGCCATGCCGAAGGCCTGGGTGGGGGTCACGAGCACGCCGGTGCGGCGCCCCACCTCCAGGGCCACCGCCTCGGCGGTCAGGGCATCGGTGCCGATGGCGCCGGTGGGGCCGTGCTGCTCGGTGGAGCCCAGAGGCACGATCACCCCCTTGTGGTGCCCCAGGTAGGCCTCCACCTCGGGCCAACTGCGCAGTTGGAGGCGGATCGTTTCGATGCTGGAGGGCAGAGAGGGTTCGGGCACGGCTGGTGGGGGGAGCGCGCGGGGGAATCGGGCGCGAATGGGACCATCATCCCTAGGATCGTGAGCGACCGGACTGGATCCGGACGGAGCCGTGCAGGCGCCGGAGGCCCCCATGCTTCACCGCAAGCTCCATCGCTTCTGCTGCGAGAAGCGCCCGGTGTGGGTGTTTCTTCGGGACCAGCAGCGCTGGATTGAAAAGGCCCTGGTGGTCGAGCTAGAAGGCGACCTGGTCACCCTGCGCTACGACGCCGAGGAGGACGACGAGCTCCACAGCTGGGAAGAAAGTGTGCGGCTGGATTCCATCGGTGCGGTGAGCACCCGCCTGGCCTTCTTCAGCCGCACGGCCTTGGCCGAGGATCTGGAGACGGCCGAGGACTGTCCGGAGTCTGAGCAGCTGCGCAGCCAGGGATGAGGCCCTGGGGCTCAGTCGGCGCAGATCAGTCGGCGAAGATCAGTGGGCCGTGCCGTTGCCGTCGTAGTCGTCGGTGTTGTAGTAGCCGCCCCTGGTGCCGAAGTAGAGCGTGGCCATAACGAACAGGCCGCTGCCGGCCAGCAGCACCGTGCCGAGATTGAAGCCGGAGAGGGCGAGGGACACCGAACCTGAGGCGAAGTCGTTTCATTCTGGCCCCCGCGAGGGGCTGCGGCGGCCTCCCTTGGGGCAGCCTCAATAGGGGCGATACGACTTTTCCTCGATCAGGGCTGAACCATGGCGCAGGTTGAGCTGCCGTTTCAGTGCCGCCCGTCGGTCGTTGGTGACGTAGACGGCACGGGCCAGGGCGATGAAGGCGGCATTGAACTCCTGCCGGCGTTCCTGCTCACGAATGTCGTCTTCGATCGTCCAGAGCTTCAGGTTCACCGCCTTGAGCGCCCCTTGGAGCTGCGCATCAATGGCCAGCCCGCTGGCGGACAGGGTGGCGTTCAGCAGTGCCAGTTCCCGCTCCACATTGGTTTTGCCCACCCCATCAAGACGCTCGGCCTTGATCTCCAGGATCGTGATCTTGTCGATCAGTTCGCCGATGGAGACGGGGATCGTGATCAGGGCGGGATCAGGGGCTCCCATGCCGGCGGCCTCGGGCCCAAGCATCATGGCTCCGTGAGTCGTTCCATCCCCGCCGCTGCCGATCAGGCGCTGCCGCTTGCCTTCTTCGAGCGTGCCGCTGAGCAGGTGGCCCCCGACCTGGTGGGCTGCCTGCTGGTGCGCCGTCTCGCCGATGGTTCCCACATCTGGGGTGTGGTGGTCGAATCCGAGGCCTATGACCAGAGCGAACCGGGCTGCCACGGCCACCGTCGCCGCTCTCCAGCCAATGAAACCCTGTTCGGAGCGCCCGCCCGCTTCTACGTTTACGTGAGTTACGGGATCCATCACTGCGTGAACGTGGTGACCGCCCACAGCGACTGGGCCAGCGGCGTCCTGCTGCGGGCCCTGGCCCTGCCTCAGGAGGGTGAGCGCAGCGCCGCCGGCCCCGGTCTGCTGGCGCGCAGGTTCGGCTTCGATCGCTCCCATGACGGCCTGCCGGCCACCCTGGACAGTGGCCTCTGGCTGGCGCCCCGCCCCGTTGGCTTGCCGGAGCCCCTGGATCTTGTGCAGACCACGCGGATCGGGGTCTCCCGAGGTCAGGAGTTGCCCTGGCGCTGGTACCTGCGGGCGAGCCGGAGTGTCAGCCGCCGGGCACCGGGGGATCGGCCACCAGCCCCATCCCAGGCCTGGAGTCTTCAGGGGGCCATCGACCGATGAGCCGCTGGAACCACCGCCATGTGCTCGATCTGGCGGCGTTCAGCCGCGATGATTTCGCCACCGTGCTGCAGCTGGCCCAGCGCTTTCGCAATCTGCCGAGCAGCGGATCCCGCCGGCTGCCGGCCCTGCAGGGCCGCCTGGTGGTGTCCCTGTTCTTCGAAGCCAGCACCCGCACCCGCAGCAGCTTCGAGCTGGCCGCTCGGCGCCTCTCCGCCGATGTGCAGAGTTTCGCTCCCGCCTCCAGTTCCCTGAGCAAGGGGGAGAGCCTGCTCGATACGGCCCGCACCTATGTGGCGATGGGGGCCGATGTGCTCGTGGTCCGCCATCGCTGCGCCCATGTGCCCGCCAGCCTGGCCCGGGCCCTGGAGGCGAGCGGCGAGCGGGTGGCCGTGCTCAACGGTGGCGACGGACTCCACAGCCACCCCAGCCAGGGGTTGCTGGATCTGTTCACCCTGGCGCGTCACTTCGCCCCCGACGACCCCACCCTTGAGGCTCTTTCAGGCCGCAGGATCGTGATCGTGGGGGATGTGCTTCATTCCCGCGTCGCCCGCTCCAACCTCTGGGCCCTGACGGCCTGCGGCGCCGAAGTGGTGCTCTGTGGTCCGGCCACTCTGCTGCCGGACGCCTTCGCCGCCTTCGTCGACGCGCCGCCGCCGGGTCAGGCCGTGGATCCGGTGAGCGGCCGCGGCCGGGTGCGGATCGAGCGCCAGCTGGAGCGGGCCTTGGAGGGTGCTGATGCGGTGATGACCCTGCGGCTGCAGAAGGAACGCATGCACCAGCACCTGCTCACCAGCCTGGACACCTACCACCGCCAGTTTGGTCTCGATCACGCTCGGCTGGCGCGCCTGGGAAAGGCGGTGCCGGTGCTCCACCCAGGGCCGGTGAACCGGGGGGTGGAGCTCAGCGGCACCCTGCTCGAAGACCCAGAGCGCAGCCTGGTGGAGGAGCAGGTGCGCAACGGCATCCCGGTCCGCATGGCGCTGCTCTACCTGCTGACCGCCGCCGATCAGGAAAGCGTTAGGGAGCAGCGCTAGCTGCATGCAATCGCCCAGGGGACCAGCCGTTGCCGAGCGCGAGCGTATCGGCCCCCTGGGGGAAAAGCCTCAGAGCAGCTTGAAGCCCTCCATCAGCAGCCCGTAGAGCAGGCCGATGCGGGCCATGTCGAGCAGTTGCAGAATCAGGGGATCTCCTCCTTCCAGCAGCAGGGGCCGCCGCAGGCGGATGGCCAACTCCACCAAGACCACGCACACCAGGGCCCCCACCGGATCCAGCAGGTCCAGGGCTCCGGTGATTGTTGTCACCGCATTCCCGCAGGCGAAAGCACTCAGCAGCACGATCAGCAGCAGAGAGGCACGTCGCCAGGGGTTCTGAGCCCACTCCTGAAGCCGTTGGCCCGATCGGGCCAGGCTCAGGTGCAATCGGGTTTGTTGCGCTTGAGCCACGACCCTGGGTGGGAAGAGGGGGGCAGGACGGCCCCCAGGATGATCCCCATCACCCGGCCTGGCATCCTGCCGGCCCTTGTCTACACCATTTCTGGCGTCCTGGTGGTCTTCACCCACCACCGATAGGGGATTCCAATAAAACAGCCCGGGCGAAGCCCGGGCCGGAATGATGGGAACGGCCACAGAAAAGCCTGGGGGCCTCCCCCAGGCAAGCCGTCAGCTGCGGCCTGATTTGTCAAGGGTCAGACCGACAATTTAGCCGTCGGCATCCTTGTTCTTGCGGGAGCCCTTGCCCTCCAGCAGTTCCAGCAGGGCCTCCATCTGGGCCATCACACCCCGCACCTCACCGGCCTCGGGCAGCAGTCCGTCGTCCATCACGCCCTGGTGCATCTCCCGCAGCTCCTGACGGATGTAGCGCAGATGGCTGACCACCTGTTCGCGCTTGGACTGCGACATGAAGAAACAGAGCCTCGATCGACCTCTCTTTTACCCCATCGCCGCCCCAGGACGTTTTCTGTTGCCCCAACGCCTTCGGTCGGGCCCTTCACTTCTGGCCGAACTGTCGCTTGGCCGATTCATAAAAGCTGACGTCAATTGCCTCCAGGCCGGCGTCGCTGGCGAGGGACTCGATGCGCCGTCGAACCGCCGGACGGACGAAGAAGGGGATCTCCTTGAGCTTGGCTTCCGCTTCAGGGGTCCACTGCATGGGGGTTGAACTGGTCAGAAGAACTGGATCACAGGATCTCAGCTGGCCGCCGGAAAGCCCAGGGGTGTGGCGCTTCGCCCGCTTCGGTGGTCATCGTCCCCCCGAAACGAAAAGGTCTTCAAGTCATGGCCGTGCCTGGCGGCTTCCAACGAGAGGGAGACGGCAGGTGGGCCGGTGCTGAGAAACTCGAAATCGGTCCACCAAGCTCGAACGCCCTTAGGGATGGCTTTCGACCGTCTCATTGAATGTTCCTTTCGCGGCCGCGGCGGCCAAGGCGCCTCCCTCCAGCCTGCTGCCCCAGCTCGCTGCGCTGCGAATCGAGCGTGCGGCTGGCTCTGACAGCCCAGAAACCCATGGCGTGACCCCCAGCAGTGCGGCCACAGCTGTTCTGGCAGACGCCATCGTGCTAACGGCGATCAGCCCCAGGCCGCCCTGGGCGACGGCCTGGATCGTTTTCAAGCTGGGCCATCCGAACCTCCGCAACGCCAGGATCTCTCAGCGCGGCTCGCTGCAGCCCCGAGGGCTGCAGGCGCCCTTGCCTGCTGCAATCGCCGCCTGAGCAGGCACCACTCGGCGCCGCTTTGATCTCGAGGTCGTCGCCGCTGCCGTGGCGCTTGAGCTGGTGGCAGCTCCATGGGCTGAGGCTTGAGCTTGAAGGCTCCCTGGTTCGTAAACCATCAAAGGTTGCCCGTCGGCTCGAGCCGATGGCAGGCGCAGAGGGAATCCCAATCAAGTGATTGGCCAGCACGTTGACCTGGCACCAATGCCGCTAGCGACTGGGTTGTGGGGTCTCTCAGATGGAGAATAGGGGACTCGAACCCCTGACCTCTGCAGTGCGATTGCAGCGCTCTACCAGCTGAGCTAATTCCCCCTGGGCGAAACTTATCACTGAAAACTCACGCCCTCCCGCCTTGGTGGACCCCACTGCCGACTCCTCAGTCCAGATCACCCCGGAACTCCTCGAGGCGTTCGACGAAGCGGCCGCCGCCGAGTTGGCTCACCGTCTTGATGAAGACGACTACCCCACCCCGTTTGGAGCTCTCCAGGACTGGCACCTGATGCGTGCGCTGGCGATCCATCGTCCCGAGCTGGCTCGGCCCTACGTCCACCTGGTGGACCAGGAACCCTTCGATGAGGAGTGAGGCTGACGGACCCATCCCGCCAGCGGCTGACCCCCTCGCCGGTCGGCGCATCCTGGTGGCGATCACCGGCAGCATCGCGGCGGTCAAGCTGCCCTTGGTGGTGAGTGCCCTGGCCCAGCGCGGAGCCGTGGTGCGCTGCGTGCTCACCCCCAGCGCCGAGCGGCTCGTGAGCCCGGTGGCCCTGGCGAGCCTCAGCCGCCAGCCGGTGCAGCTCGAGGCCGATCAATGGAGCCACCGGGCGCCGCGGCCTTTGCACATCGAACTGGCCGAGTGGGCCGAGCTGATCCTGCTGGCGCCCCTGAGTGCCACCAGCCTCGGGCGCTGGGTCCATGGCCTCGGCGACACCCTGCTGGCCAGTGTGCTGCTGGCCTCCGAAGCACCGGTGCTGGCTGCCGCCGCCATGAACACCGCCATGTGGGGTGCCCCCGCGGTGGGGGCCAACTGGCAGGCGTTGCAGGGATTCGATCGGGTGCTGCCCCTGGGGCCCCAGGCCGGCCTGCTGGCCTGTGATCGCCAGGGTGAGGGCCGCATGGCTGAGCCCGAGGCGCTGCTACTGGCTTTGGAATCCCTCGCCGTCTGGGGCTGGCGCCGCGACTGGTCCGGCCGGCGCCTGCTGGTGACGGCCGGACCAACCCGGGAGCATCTGGACCCGGCCCGCTGCCTCACCAACCCCAGCACCGGGCGCATGGGGGTGCTGCTGGCCCAGGCCGCCCGCCTTCGGGGGGCCCAGGTGGATCTGGTCCATGGCCCCCTGGCTGTGGAGCCCGCCTGGCTCGATGGCTTGGTCTGCCATCCGGTGGACTCAGCCGCCCAGCTGCAGGAGCGCCTGCGCCAGCTGCAGCCGGGGGCCGATGCGATCGCCATGGCCGCCGCCGTGGCGGACCACCGGCCCGCCCAGCCCCTGGCCGAAAAGCTTGATAAGGGATCCCTGGCGGCGGCTCTGGCCCAGGGCTGGCAAGAGGTGCCCGATCTGCTGATCGAATTGGTGGCCCGGCGCCCGGCGGGCCAGAGGCTGTTGGGATTTGCCGCCCAGAGCGGCGATGTGCTCTCCCAGGCCCGGGAGAAGTACCGCCGCAAGGGCTGCGATCTGCTCTTCGCCAATCCGATCGATCGCCCCGGTGCCGGCTTCGGCTCCGCTTTCAACCAGGGCTGGCTGCTGGGGCCGGACGGGCGGGAGGAGGCGATCGAACCGGCCACCAAGCTGGCGGTGGCCCACCGGCTGCTCTCGGCCCTGGGGGCGCTGCTGCCGGTCTGAGCTCAGACCGGCAGGGGGCTGCCTTCGCCTTCGGGCTCCCGGTTGAGCAGGTCCATGAACGTGCGCAACTGCAAGCGCGGGATGTAGGGCCAGCCGCCGCTGCGCTCCATGCTCTGCAGCAGATCGAACAGGCGCTGGCGATCCTCCGGCAGGCTGGCGCGAAAGGGACCGTCCTGAATGGAGCGGTGCAGGCCTTCGATCTGGCGCAGCAAGGTCAGCAGGGCATAGGAGTCTGAGGCGAAGTCCTGGGCCAGGAGATCAATGGCTTCCAGCAGGGGTCGCAGCTGGGTCTCGAGGCTGTCTTCGAGGCTGTTCTGGGCGGTCGGCGGCTGGCCTGCGGTGGTCATGAAAGAGGGGCGGCAAGCTCCCGCAAGTCGGGTTGTTGAGAGCCGCGACATGCTACGCGGAATCACGTTTTTGGACCTGTAGGATCCCGCTCGGGCGCACCCCGATTAGAGGTTTTCTCCTGCCTGTGCGGCTCCCCCCCCACCATGCGTTTTCGTCCCTTGCTGGCCCTCGCGCTGGCGCTCTGTCTCACCCTGGTCACCGCCTGTGGCGGGGGTGCCAAGGCCGTTGAACGGGCCAACGTCACCTATGACGACATCGTGAACACCGGGAAGGCCAACGATTGCCCGACCCTCCCCGATTCCGCTCGTGGTTCCATCCCCCTGAGCTCCGGCAGCCGCTATCAGCTGCGGGAAATCTGCCTCCATCCCTCCGAGGTGTTCGTCAAGGGCGAACCGGCCAACAAGCGCCAGGAAGCCCAGTTCGTGGGCGGCCGGATCCTCACCCGATTCACTTCCAGCCTCGATCAGGTCTATGGCGACCTGAACGTCAACGCCGACACGCTCACCTTCAAAGAGCTCGGTGGGATCGACTTTCAGCCGATCACCGTGCTGCTCCCCGGCGGCGAGGAAGTGACCTTCACCTTCTCCAGCAAGGAGCTCTTGGCTGAGGCCCAGGGTTCTGCCCTGAGCACCAGCACGGATTTCAAAGGCCCCTTCCGCGCCCCCAGCTACCGCACCAGCAACTTCCTTGATCCCAAGGGCCGTGGTTTGACCACCGGTGTCGAGTACGCCCAGGGCCTGGTTCCAGCCGGTGACGAGTTCAGAAGCGAGAGCATCAAGCGCTACGTGGATGGCACCGGCACCATGGAGTTCTCGATCACCAAGGTCGACTCGGCCACGGGCGAGTTTGCGGGGGTGTTCACCGCGATTCAACCCTCCGACACCGACATGGGCACCAAGAAGGCCGTCGACGTGAAGATCACCGGCCAGCTCTACGGCCGCCTCGAGCAGGTCTGACCGCCCCGCTGATGCGTGATCAAAAGGGGCCCCTCGGGCCCCTTTTTCATGAGCGCCCGAGTCGGTCTGCTCGCCATCGAGCCCGGTTGAGAGACCTCCCGCCACCCCGCCAGCGGTCGTTCTGGGAGAATCACTTGTTGGCTTCCAACCGTTCGCCCTCGACCTGATGATCGCCACCGCCAGCCCAGGCCGCTCCCACGATCTGATCGCCCCCCATGGCGGGGTGCTTGTCGATCTGCGGGTGAGTGAAGCGCTCTGGGAGGAGCTCAAGGCGGGGGTGGATCACGTTATCGAGTGCTCCGACCGCAACGCCTGCGATGTGGAACTGCTGCTGGTGGGGGGCTTTTCCCCGCTGGGCGGTTTCATGCACCAGCAAGACTATGAGTCGGTGGTCGAGCGGCACCGCACCAGCTCGGGCCTGCTGTTCGGTCTGCCGATCGTGATGGACACCAACGACGCCCGCATCGGCGTCGGTGATCGGTTGTTGCTCACCTACCGGGGTCAGACCCTGGCGGCGATGACAGTCGAGAGCCGCTGGGAGCCCGACAAGCCCGTTGAGGCGCTGGGCTGTTACGGCACCACCTCGATCGAACACCCGGCCGTGCGCATGATCATGGCCGAACGCGGCCGTTTCTACCTGGGGGGATCGCTCCAGGGGTTGGAGTTGCCCAGCCGTGTCTTCCCCTGCCGCACCCCCGCCGAGGTGCGCGCAACCCTGCCCCCGGGCGAGGACGTGGTGGCCTTTCAGTGCCGCAATCCGATTCACCGCGCCCACTACGAGCTGTTCACCCGGGCGCTGCACGCCAGCAACGTCAGCGCCGATGCGGTGGTGCTGGTGCACCCCACCTGCGGTCCCACCCAGGGGGATGACATCTCCGGTGAGGTGCGTTTCCAGACCTACGAGCGCCTGGCGGCGGAGGTGGCCAATCCGCGCATCCGCTGGGCCTACCTGCCCTACTCGATGCACATGGCCGGGCCGCGGGAGGCGCTCCAGCACATGATCATCCGCAAGAACTATGGCTGCAGCCACTTCATCATTGGCCGCGACATGGCCGGCTGCAAGTCCTCGATCAGCGGCAATGATTTCTATGGCCCCTACCAGGCCCAGGATTTCGCCCGCGACCACGCCCCGGAGCTGGGCATGGAGACGGTGCCGTCGTTGAACCTGGTTTACACAGAGGAGGAGGGCTACGTCACCGCCGAGCACGCCGAGGCCCGGGGGCTGCATGTGAAGAATCTGAGCGGGACGCAGTTCCGCAAGATGCTGCGCAGCGGTGAAGCGATTCCGGAATGGTTCGCCTTCCGTAGCGTGGTGGAGGTGCTGCGGGCCGCCTGAGGTCCTGAGCGCCGGTTAACATTCCTTTACCTTTTTAGAGCGGAGATCGCAACGTGAAGAAGCGGTGGCGCAATGCCGGTCTGTACGTGCTGCTGGCGGTCGTGATGATCGCCATCGGCACGGCCTTCCTGGACCGTCCGGATCCGGCCAACGCCCCGCGGGTGCTGCGGTACAGCGACTTCGTCGAGGCGGTCACCGACAACCAGATCGCCCGGGTGCTGATCTCTCCGGATCGGGGCACAGCCCAGGTGGTGGAGAACGATGGCCAGCGGGCCGTGGTCAACCTGGCCCCCGACAAGGACCTGCTCAAGCTGCTAACCGACCACAACGTCGACATCGCCGTGCAGCCCAACCGGGAGCCGGCCGCCTGGCAGCAGGCCGTGGGCAGCCTGCTGTTCCCGTTGTTGTTGCTGGGGGGTCTTTTCTTCCTGCTGCGCCGGGCCCAGGGGGGCGGAGGCAACCCTGCGATGAGCTTCGGCAAGAGCAAGGCCAGGGTTCAGATGGAACCACAAACCCAGGTCACCTTCGGTGACGTGGCCGGCATCGAGGGGGCCAAGCTTGAGCTCACCGAGGTGGTCGACTTCCTCAAGAATCCCGACCGCTTCACCGCCGTCGGCGCCAAGATCCCCAAAGGCGTGCTTCTGGTGGGGCCTCCAGGCACCGGCAAGACCCTGCTGGCCAAGGCGGTGGCTGGCGAGGCGGGGGTTCCCTTCTTCTCGATCTCCGGCTCAGAGTTTGTCGAGATGTTCGTCGGCGTCGGCGCCAGCCGCGTGCGCGATCTGTTCGAGCAGGCCAAGAAGAATGCCCCCTGCATCGTCTTCATCGATGAGATCGACGCTGTCGGTCGTCAGCGGGGCGCGGGCCTGGGCGGCGGCAACGACGAACGGGAGCAGACCCTCAACCAGCTGCTCACCGAGATGGATGGCTTCGAGGGCAACAACGGCATCATCATCGTGGCGGCCACGAACCGCCCTGATGTGCTCGATTCAGCGCTCCTGAGACCCGGGCGCTTCGACCGCCAGGTGGTTGTCGACCGGCCCGATTTCGCCGGACGACTTCAGATCCTCGGCGTCCATGCCAGAGGCAAGACCATGGCCAAGGATGTCGATCTCGAGCGCGTGGCCCGCCGTACCCCTGGCTTCACCGGCGCTGACCTCTCCAACCTGCTCAATGAGGCGGCGATCCTGGCCGCCCGCCGCCAGCTCACCGAGATCTCCATGGATGAGGTCAACGACGCCATCGAGCGGGTGATGGCGGGTCCTGAGAAGAAGGACCGGGTGATGAGTGAGAAGCGTAAGCGGCTTGTGGCCTATCACGAGGCCGGCCATGCCCTGGTGGGGGCCTTGATGCCCGATTACGACCCGGTTCAGAAGATCAGCATCATTCCCCGTGGTCAGGCCGGCGGCCTCACCTTCTTCACCCCGAGCGAGGAACGGATGGAATCCGGCCTCTACTCACGCTCCTATCTGCAGAACCAGATGGCCGTGGCCCTCGGCGGTCGGGTCGCCGAGGAGTTGATCTACGGCGAGGACGAGGTCACCACCGGAGCCTCCAACGACCTGCAGCAGGTGGCCCGCGTCGCCCGCCAGATGGTCACCCGCTTCGGCATGAGCGACCGCCTCGGTCCTGTGGCCCTGGGTCGCACCCAGGGGGGCATGTTCCTCGGCCGTGACATCGCCGCCGAGCGCGACTTCTCCGAGGACACCGCCGCGGCGATCGACGATGAGGTGTCCGTCCTGGTGGCCCAGGCCTACAAGCGGGCCAACGAGGTGCTCTCGAGCAATCTGCCGGTCCTTGACGAACTGGCTGAGCTCTTGGTCGAGAAGGAAACGGTGGATGCGGAGGAGCTTCAGGAGCTGCTGATCAACCGAGATGTGAAGGTGGCTGAGTACGTCTGAGCCGACACCACTGCTCAGTTCCCTGCGCTGCCAGCCCCTGCTGGCGGTCCTGCGCTCGCACCAGCCTCTGGCGCTCGTTGATCGGGTGGCCCAGCTCAACGGGTTGGGTCTGCGCCACGTGGAGATCGCCTTCAGCACCCACCCGGCCTGGGCGGAGCAATGCCGGGAACTTCAGCTGAGCTTCCCGAAGATTCAATTCGGCGCTGCCTCAGTGCGCTCGGCAGAGGCTCTGGCCAGCGTCGCTGAAGCGGGCCTTGGCTATGCCATGGCGCCCGTGCTGGAGCCAACGCTGATTGATCAGGCCTCGGATCTCGGCATCCTCCTGGTGCCTGGGGTGATGACCCCCACGGAGGTGCACCAAGCGATCAGTCTCGGCTGCGCTCTGGTCAAGCTCTTCCCGGCCGCCACCGTTGGACCCGCCTACTGGCGATCACTCTCGGGGCCGATGGGACCATTGCCGTTCTGCATCGCTGCCGGTGGCCTGCGTGCCTTCGACGTGCCGGAGTGGTTGCGGCAGGGGGTGGATGCGGTCGCCCTTGGTCAGGGACTGTTTGCCATTCCCTTGGATGACGCGGCCAAGGAGCCGTTGCTCGATCCCCACCTGGGCGAGGTGATGCGGGGGCTTGAAGCGCTCCAGAAGCCTCCCGAGGGGGAGAAGATTTCACGCTGATCGCAACCTCCACGGTTGTCGATCAGTTGTCAACGCTGAGTCGAGGTGTTAACTATACGTCAGCCTCGCCACCTGCATGTCCCAAATCACCATCAAGCTCAGCGATAAGGCCGACGCCCTGATTGCCCAGCTTCAGAAGGAAATTTTCAACCGGCGCCGCAAGAAGGTTTCTGCCGCCGGGGTGATTGAAACCCTCGTCGAAAGCGGTGCCAAGTCCCAGTCGGACAAGCGCTTCGCCACCTCCTGGACCAACCTGGTCGCCGACATCGAAAAGGCGGCGAAGGTCGCCGATGCCCATGGCAGCAAGCCCGCCAATCTCACGGACGCCGAGTGGGCGATTGTGCTGAGCCACCGCACCCGTTCCGGAAGGCCCGCCAAGGCGTCGGCTCGAAAGGCTCCTCTCGCCAAGGCCCAAACCAAGCTGACCCCCAGCAAAACTGCCAAGCTGGCGGTGGCGGCCAAGGCCCCCGCTGCCAAGTCCACCCGGGCGAAGGCAGCCGCCACCAAGACCGCGACCGCCAAGTCGGCCGTGAAGAAGCCAGCTGTTCGCATCGCCACCGCCACCAAGGCTGCGGCCTCAAAGCCCACCGCTTCCAAGGCAACGGCTGCCAAAGCAACGGCTGCCAAGACAACCGCTTCCAAGCCCGCCTTGAGCAAGACGACGACCCGCAAGACGGCCACCGCCAAGGCCGGTGTCGCCAAGACCGCCCCGGCCAAGGCCGTGAGCAAGCCTGAGACTGCTCCCAAGTCCACGGCAAAGACCACGCCGCGTAAGGCCACCCGCTCCTCGGTGGCCCAGCGCATGGCCAAGGCGGTCACCCGTCTGGGCAGCACCGGTGCGGCCCCGAGCCCCAATGGCGCCACCGCCGCCACAATCACGGCGACCCCTGCCGAGTGATGGTTGACGGAACCGTGTCTTCAGGTTCCACCGCCGCTCACGATCACCAGAGGCTGCACTGACCCTGCTGCCTCAGAAGGTGATCCGCCAGCACCAAAGCAACCATCGCCTCCACCATCGGCACCGCCCGTGGCAGAACACAGGGATCGTGGCGTCCCTTGGCTTCTAGTGTCGTCGCTTCACCGGCGGCATTGATCGTTTGCTGGGCCTTGCGGATCGTGGCCGTGGGTTTGAAAGCGACGCGCAGGCGGATCTCCTCGCCGTTGCTGATTCCACCCTGGATGCCGCCGGAGTTGTTGCTGGCGGTGTGCAGGCGGCCGTCTTCGCTGGGCAGGAAGGCATCGTTGTGTTCACTGCCTTTGAGCAGGGTGCCGCCGAAACCCGAGCCGATCTCAAAGCCCTTGGTGGCCGGCAGCGACATCAAGGCCTTGGCCAGGTCGGCCTCGAGCTTGTCGAACACGGGCATCCCCAGTCCCACCGGGGGCCGCCTGACCACGCACTCGATCACGCCGCCGCAGGAGTCGCCGTCGCGACCGATCGCCTCGATGCGCTCGATCATCCGATCGGCCACGGCGATATCGGGGCAGCGCACGATCGTGGCCTCCACCGCCTCGCGGCTCACGGCAGCGGCATCGACCGCCGCCTCGATGGTGTGGATGCGCTGCACCCAGGCGATCACCTCGGTGCCATGGGCTTTGGCCAGGAGCTGGCGAGCGATCGCACCGGCCGCCACCCTGCCGATGGTCTCCCGGGCCGAGGCACGCCCGCCACCGCTGGTGGCCTGAATGCCGTACTTGGCCTGGTAGGTGGCATCGGCATGGGAGGGCCGGAAGGCCACCGCCATTTCCCTGTAGTCGCCGGGGCGCTGGTCCTTGTTGCGCACCATCAGGGCGATCGGCGTGCCCAGGGTGACCCCGTCCAGCACACCGCTGAGGATCTCGACGCGGTCGTCTTCCTTGCGTGGGGTGGTGATCTTGCTCTGGCCGGGTTTGCGGCGATCGAGTTCGGCCTGGATGGCGTCCAGATCGAGTGCCAGCCGGGGCGGACAGCCATCAACGATCACACCGACACCGCCGCCGTGGGATTCACCGAAGGTGCTGATGCGAAAGAGCTGCCCGAAGCTGCTGCCCATGGCTGAATCCCGTTGGCTGGAGCCTACAAAGTCGGGGTTGTCAGGGAGAGCGGCTGCGGCCAGCCCCTAGGCCCATAAAAAAGCCCCCTCCTTGGAGGGGGCAATGATTCAACTGATGGAGGTCGCTAGGCGACTCAACCGATCGCCGGGGCGGTCAGGGCCACAGGGGTGGCCGTGGCAGCCGCCAGATCGAGCGGGAAGTTGTGAGCGTTGCGCTCGTGCATCACTTCCATGCCCAGACCAGCGCGGTTCACCACATCAGCCCAGGTGTTGATCACGCGG
>CALRUP020000005.1:0-166588 GCA_943371385.1 Paenacidovorax caeni
CAGCAGCAGCTGGCGCAGGGGCGACCAGCCCAGAATCAACGCCCAGAGAAGCAGGCCGGAGCCAGCCACCGCCGCTGTGAGCAGGCGGCCCCGGACCATCTCTGGCGAGGGGCCCGCAGCAGGGGGAAGGCGCACCCGGTTGATCCACACCAGGCCGCCACTGGAGAGCAGCAGCACCGAGATCACCAGGGTGCGGCGCTCCAGCAGATCTCCCCCCAGGGGCCAGCCCAGGGCCAGGGCCAGCACCACCACCAGCAACAGACCGCCCTGGATCAGGGCCAGGCGCCAGGCCGCCGCTCCGAACAGGGGGTCCTGCAGTGTGCGGGGCGGCTGGCGCATCTGCGCAGGATCCTCCGGTTGGGCCTCGAAGGCCCCCGTGCAGGCCGGCTCGATCACCAGATGCAGCAGGGCGATGTGCACCGGCAGCAGCAGCAGCGGCTGCTGGGGCACCAGCAACGGAATCAGACCCAAAGCGGCGATGGGCAGGTGCACCGCCAGGGTGTAGGCCAGGGCGCGGCCCAGGTTGGCGTAGACCCGCCGTCCCATGGCCAGGGCCTCGACCAGGTCGGCGAAGGCGTCGTTGAGCAGCACCAGGTCGGAGGCCTCCCGCGCCACGGCGGTGCCCCGCCGGCCCATGGCCACGCCGATGTCGGCGGCCCGCAGGGCGGGAGCGTCATTGACCCCGTCGCCCCCCATCGCCACCACCTCGCCGGCGGCCTGCAGAGCCTGCACCAGGGCCAGCTTCTGCTCGGGCCGCACCCGGGCGAACACGTTCACCTCCTTCGCCGCCGCCGCCCGTTCGATCGGGCCGAGGCGATCCAGCTCATCACCGCAGAGCACCGCGCCGGCCCCCAGGCCCGCCTGGTCGGCGATCGCCCGGGCCGTGGTGGGCCCATCGCCCGTGATCATCACCACCCGCACCCCCGCCGCCTGAGCCCGCGCCACGGCGGCGGGCACATCGGCGCGCAGGGGATCGGCCAGGCCGATCAGCCCCAGCGGCTCGAACAGGTAGTCGTGGAGGGCCTCCGGAGGGAGATCCCCCTCTTTCAGGCCATCCGGTTGCAGGTGTAGCGGGAGCCCTTGCAACCCCCTGGCCACCGCCAGCACCCGCAGGCCGCCGGCGGCGAGCCGATCCGCCTCGCGCAGAAACGCCGTGGCCACAGGCTCCGGCAGATGGCAAAGCTCGCTCACCGCCTCCGGCGCCCCCTTGGCCGCCAGCTGCCAGCCGCTGGCGGGATCGCGCCAAAGGCGCGAGAACACCAGCAGATCGGGGGTGAGCGGGTACTCCCGCTCCAGGGGCCAGTCCTGGTGAAGGTGCTCGGTGCCCTGCAACTGGCTCTGGGCCAGGCGAGTGATCGCCTGCTCCATGGCATCCACCGGGTGCGGCCGACTGGCGAGCACCGCCAGCTCCAGCAACGGGTGGAAGGGTTCGCCGAGCTGCGCCTGTGCCACCGCCGCCCCAGGCGAACCACCGGGCAAGGTCCCGACCCTCTCGGGCCAGGCAGACAGCTCAGACCAGACAGCCCGCTCGGGCCAGGTGATCAGCGCCTTCACCGCCATGCGGTTCTCGGTGAGGGTGCCGGTCTTGTCGACCGCCAGCACCGTGGCGCTCCCCAGGCTCTCCACCGCCGCCGGCCAGCGGGCCAGCACCCCGATCCGGGCTAAACGCAGGGCCCCCAGGGCCAGGAACAGCGCCAGCACCACGGGAATTTCATTGGGCAACACCGCCAGCGCCAGGGCGAGGCCCGCGAGTAACGCCTGGGGCCAGTCGCCGCCGCTGGCCCCGTTCAACACCGTCAGCAGGGCGCAGAGGGCCAGGGCGATGACCGTGAGCCGCTGGGTCAGGCGGCGGGTCTGGCGCTGCAGCCGGGTAGGGGGCGCCTTCAGCGTGGCCAGGCTGGCGCCAAGGCGTCCCAGGGCCGTGGCAGCTCCCACCGCCTCCACCTGAACCACCCCGCGGCCGCCGGCCACCAGGGTGCCGGCGCGCACCGGCGCACCGATCTCCAGCCGGGGCACCGGCAACGACTCCCCGCTCAGCAAGGATTCATCGAGACTCAAGCCAAGGCTCTCCAGCACCGCCCCATCGGCCGCCACCCGGTCCCCCTCGTCGAGGAGCAGCCGATCGCCCACGTGCACCTGCTCCACGGGGATCCGCAGCTCGGCTCCGTTGCGGCGCACCCGCGCCAGGGGGGCCGAAAGGGCCGCCAGGGCTGCCAGGGCCCGGCGGCTGCGCTGCTGCTGAACCGCATCGAGCAGGGAGATGAAGGCCACGAACGCCAGCAGAACCGCCCCATCGGTGGGCTCACCGATCAGGCCGTAGATGGCGGCGCAGGCCAATAGCAACAGATTGGTGGGCTCCAGCACGCTCAGCCAACCCCTCCCGGCTCGCTCAGCTTGGCGCGAAGAACGGGACCAGACGGCAGAGGTAGCGTTGCTGTTCATCTCTCCAGCGGGCTCCCCGCATCGGCATGCCGCGGTCGCTGTTGGAGAGCGTGAAGCGCACCCTGGTGGGGGATCCGCTGCCCACCAGCGCCCATGGGGAAGAACGGCTCAACAACGCCGAGGCCCTGGCGATCCTCAGCTCCGATGCCCTCTCCTCGGTGGCCTACGCCACCCAGGAGATCGTGCTGGTGCTGGGCGCGGCCGGCGCCGCGGCCCTGGGCTTCACCCTGCCGATCACCGGACTGATCGTGCTGTTGATGGTGGTGGTGGCGATCAGCTACCGCCAGACCATCAAGGCCTATCCCCAGGGGGGCGGTTCCTACCGCGTCTCGATCGAAAACCTGGGCCCCCTGCCCGGTCTGGTGGCCGGAGCCTCGCTCTCGATCGACTACGTGCTCACCGTGGCGGTGAGTGTGGCGGCGGGCATCTCCGCCCTCACCTCCTACTTCCCCGTGCTGGAGGCCGAGCGGGTGCCGCTGTGCCTGCTCGCTGTCCTGCTGCTGATGGTGGCCAACCTCCGTGGCCTGCGCTCCAGCGCCCAGCTCATGAGCCTGCCCACCTACCTGTTCATGCTCACGATCTTCGTTCTGATCGTGGGCGGGCTGGTGAAGCTGGCCCAGGGTGAACTCGCCGCCCTTCCGGAAGCCGAGCAGAGCCTGAGGCTGGCCCAGGCCCATGGCAAGGAGACGATGGCCATGGGCAGCTTGCTGCTGATGCGGGCCTTCAGTTCAGGCTGCGCCGCCCTGACCGGGATCGAGGCGATCAGCGACAGCGTCATGGCCTTCCGTCCGGTGGAATGGCGCAACGCCCGGCGCGTGCTCACGGTGATGGTGCTGCTGCTGGCCAGCATGTTCACCGGGATCAGTGCCCTGGCGCACCAACTGGGGGTCGTCTACCGGGAGAACGGGCCGACCCTGCTGTATCAAATCGGCGAGGCGGTGTTCGGCAACGGCCCGCTGCTGTTTGTGCTGCAGCTGGCCACCCTGTTGATCCTGTTGCTGGCGGCCAACACCGCCTACGCCGATTTTCCCCGCCTGTCGGCCTTCCTGGCCCAGGACGGCTACATGCCCCGCCAGCTGGCCTCTTTGGGGGACCGGCTGGTGTTCAGCAACGGCATCTTGATGCTCAGCGCCCTGGCGGGGGCGCTCGTGGTGATCTTCGGCGGCAGCGTCAGCCGGCTGATCCCCCTTTATGCGGTGGGGGTGTTCACCAGCTTCACCCTCTCCCAGGCCGGCATGGTGGTGCACTGGTGGAAGCAGAGAGGCCAGGGCTGGCGCAGCAAGGCCCTGATCAACGGCTTCGGCAGCCTCGTGACCGCGGTGGTCTCTGTGGTGCTGCTGTTCAGCAAGTTCACCCATGGGGCCTGGCTGGTGGTGGTGGCCGTGCCCCTTCTGGTGGGGTTGTTTCTGACGATCAAGGCCCACTATCGCCAGGTGGCCAAGCGCCTACGGCTGGCGGCCGACGTGCAGCTGCACCTGCCCGATCCTCCCGCCGCCGGCGGGGCTCCGGTGGTGGTGCTGGTGGGCCAGCTGCACCGGGGCAGCTTCGAGGCGATTCGCTATGCCCGCAGCATCGCCGGAGAACTGGTGGCCGTGCATGTGGACCTGGGGCTGGGCAAGGCCGACGCCTTCCGGGAGCAATGGCAGCGCCAGCTGCCCCAGGTGCCGCTGGTGGTGCTGGAGTCGCCCTACCGCTCGCTGCAGGCGCCGGTGCTGCAGTTCGTGAACCAGTTCGAAATCGACCACCGCAAGGACCGCGACAAGTTCTGCACGGTGGTGCTGCCGGTGTTCGTCACCCGCCACCGCTGGGAGAACCTGCTGCACAACCAGTCCACGGTTTCGCTGCGCAGCGCCCTGCGCCGCCAGGGCACCCGGGTGGTCACCACGGTGGGCTTCTATCTCTAGTGCCTTCCCAGCACAGGGCCTGCGCTGCCTGCTGGCCTGCGCCACCTGTGGGCCTTCGGGTCTGCGGGCCTGCCCCACGCCACCATCGCTTCGGCCTGAGACATGAAAAAAGGAGCGGTGCCAGGCACCGCTCCAGAAAGCAATTCCCTCGGCCCCGTGGGACCTGGGGCTGGCTTCACCAGAGGCCGCGGATCGGCTGGGGTGCGGGAGCCACGTAGGGCTCGGGCTGGGGAGCCGGGGCCACGTAGGGGGCGGGAGCGGGTTCGGGCTGAACGGCCACCGGAGCCGACGGGGCACCACCGAAGCGGAAGCGGGCACCGAGTTTGGCGCCCCAGTTGTTGGTGGAGCCGTAGTCGACGTTGGATCCTTGGAAGCTCGTGGCGCCCTGGTACACGCCTTCGAGGAACACATCGGTGCTGCGGCTGGCGGCGTAGCTCACACCCACCTTGGCCTGATACCCGAACAGACCTTGGTTGTCACTGCCGGTGCGGCCCAGCGGGGTGCTGATGCTGGGGGTGCTGAGGTTGGTGTAGCCGATGCCGCCGCCGATGTAGGGGGTCCAACGGCTGTTGGTGTTGATGTCCCAGTAGGCGCTGGCGAGCACATCGTTCTTGTTGACGACACCCGAGGTGCTGGCGCTGCCGAAGCCATCCACGCTGATCCGATTGACGCTGCTGCGGCTGTAGCCGTAGGTGAGCTCGGTGCGGATGGCGCCGAAGTCGTAGCCGATGCCGGCCTCGCCGGAGAAGCCACCACCCTGTTGGATGTTGCCACCCAGTGGGAAGTTACGGGCATCCCAGCTGAGGTCCTGGGGCCAGCTGGCGCCGAGGCCCACGGTGGCGTACCAGCCGGTGACGCTCGAATAGGACGCGGGGGTGGTGCCCCATTCCTGGGCGCTGGCGGGCTGGGAGGCGAGGGTGCCGCCGATCAGGACGCCACCGACACCGAGCAGAAGCAGGGATTGAAGAGAGGTACGCATGGAAAAGTCCAGAACGGTTCTGACTTTTTTCTAAAGAGCTCCTCAAACCCTGGACAGGATCACAGTGTCAATGGTAACGCTGTCACATTCACTACATAAAACGGTTGGTTTCGATCCCTTTCGCCCCACGGAAGCGCTCCTACAACGAGTTCAGAGCACTGGAGGCCCAAGCCATGTTTCTCAAACTGAACCAGGACGACAGCCTGGTGGAGCTGCTCGAGCCCGCCCAGCTCTGGGACCCGTTCATCCATGTGCTGCAGGGTCGCCTGCATGCGGGAGAGGAACTTCAAGATCCCCAGGACTTCGCCAAATCCGACCTGCGCTTCCTTTCGGATGAGCCCCTGCCCCGCTGCTGGCTCGACCCAGCTTTTCACGCGGCCCTGGGCAAGAAGCTGGTCAGGCCAGCGGGCCTGGGCACGGCCTGATCCCAGGCGGACCACAAAGCCTGAAGCCGTTCAGACCAGGCGCGAGCCAGTGGCCTGCAGCCGTTGCCCGGGATCGAACACCGCCGCGATCGTGCGGATCAGCCAGCGGCCCCCGGTGGTGACCTCCACCCGGCCCAGGGCGCCTTGGTGCTCCAGTCGCACCAGTCCGTCGTCCTCAAGGACCTGAAGGTCCTGCCATTCAACGGCGAAGCGCTCCAGGTCGAGATCCACCTGAAAGTGGCACATCACCTCCTTGATCAAGGCGCGGCGCTCCAACACGGCAGGATCATTCACCACCAGGCCGCGCTCCACCGGCAACCGGCCCTGCTCAAGCTCCCGGTAGTAGGCCTTGAGGTCGCGCTGGTTCTGGCTGAACAGCTGGGGGAACTGGCTGATCGCCGTCGGGCCGATTCCGAGCAGGTCAAGCTCACCACCGGTGGTGTAACCCTGGAAGTTGCGGTGCAGCCGCTGCTCTCTGGCCGCCACCGCCAGGCTGTCATCGGAAAGGGCGTAGTGGTCCATGCCGATGGCGTCGTAGCCACAGGCGGTGAGCCGCCGGTTGGCGTCGTCGAGCATCGCCAGGCGCTCCCACTGGCTGGGCAGATCCTCAGCGGCGATCCTGCGCTGCAGGGGCAACTGCTGGGGCAGGTAGGCGAAGGAGAACAGGGAGATGCGATCAGGCCTGAGCTCCTGCACCAGATCCAGGGTGGAGCGGAAGCGCTCGGGGGTCTGCAGGGGCAAGCCGCAGATCAGATCCACGTTCACACTCTCGAAGCCCGCCTCACGCAGCCAATGCATCGATCGGCGCAGCTGGTCCACGGCGACCACCCGGTTCACCGCCTGCTGCACCTCGGGATTGGCATCCTGGATGCCGAAGCTGATGCGGTTGAAACCAAGCGCACGCAGATGCCGGGCTGCCGCCTCGCTGAGGAATTCCGGGTTGACCTCGATCGAGGCCTCCAGCTCAGCGTCCAGATCGAAGTGCCTGGCGATCAGATCCCAGAGGATCGTCTGCTCCTCAGCGTTGAGGTAGTTGGGGGTGCCGCCGCCCCAGTGGAGCTGGGCCAGGCGCCGGCGCTGGGGCATGGCCGCGGAAATCAGCTCCAGCTCCTTGGCCAGGGCCGCCAGATAGGGACCCACCACCTTGGAACCCAGTTGGGTGGTGATCCGGTTGCAGCCGCAATACCAGCAGGCATGGCGGCAGAAGGGCACATGCACATAGAGCGAGAGGGGATCGGAGCTGGGCTGGGCCAGCTGGGCCGCCAGATCGCCGGAGCCCACCTCCGGTGTGAAAGCGGCGGCGGTGGGGTAGCTGGTGTAACGCGGTACGGGCCGGTCGTACTTGAGCAGCAGATCCAGCGGTGTGGTTCCTGCAGAAGTGCTGGGGGCCGTGACGGGCGCGGCGTTGAGCGTGGCGGACATGGGAAACGGACGGGGTTGGGCTGAGACAGGGGGATGGGAAAAAGCCGCATCGGCGGCCGATTCAGCCGACCGGCGTGGGCTCCAGTTCCGCCAGTTCTGCCAGCAGGGCCTGGGTGGCCAGGAAAGCGGTCTCGGCCTCCTCGAGCAGTTCGGCCTCCTCGGCCTCGCTGAGTTCCAACTGCTCATAGGCGTCGTGGAAGGCGCCCTTGAGTTCGGCCACGGGCCGCTCGAAGCGCCAGAACTGCAGGGGGCTCAGGCCGTGGTCCACCAGGATGCCGTTGGCCTGCTCCGCCAGCTGCTGCCCGCCGGAGAGATCGCCGCCGTAGCGCACATACACATGGGCCAAAAAGCGGTGGGGGGCCTCCTGGGCCAAGGTGGCGAGTCGCTCCAGCCAGCCTCGGGCGGCAGCCGAAGCGGGTGTGGCGGGAAGGGAGGCCAAGGCCTTCTGGTCGGCTTCCAGGGCGGCGCCCCGGCGCAGCGCCTTCCAGGGCAGATCGGTGGCCCCAAGGGCGCAGGCCAGATCAGGGCCCCGCTCCTCGATCAGGGCATAGGCGGGAGCCAGGGTGCGGATCAGCGCCGCCAGCTGAAGTGGCGACACCTGGCCCTCCAGCAGCGCTCGGGAGAAGACCATGCTCTCCGTCTTGCGGTGGGCGGCGCCGATGCGGGCGTGGAGCTTGCGCACCCGGGGGCCGAACCCCTTGCGCGCAACGGCATCAGCGCCGTGGGCATGGCTGGAGATCGCTTCGGGGATGCTGGTTGTCATGGCGAACCGTGCCGATAGGTGAAGGAGGAGCCCTGCTAACTCATCCTGGCCAACGTTATAACACTATCGTTGTTTCGCTGTCACGACGTTGCCAAACGACGCAACGCCATCCCCCATGGTTTCCCATCCCTTTGCCCCTGCCCCGCTCGGCTGCCAGGAACTCCATCTGTTGCTGGCCCCCCTGGGCCAGCTGAGCGGCGATGGCCAGCTGCTGGAACTGTTCAAGGAGCGAGGCGACCACCCGGGGCTCAGCCAGCTCTGGTACCTCACACCCAGCGCCATCGCCAACGCCGGTCTGGAGAGTGGTGAGCCGTTGCAGGAGGGGGTCGCCTGCGACGATGCTGGCGTGATCACCTGGCTGCAACTGCGCTTCGGGGGCACCCAGCGCACGTTTGTTCCCACAGCTCGTCAGCTGGAACGCTGGGCCAGCCATCGGCCAGCGGCGGCCCCAAGCGTCCCCCTGGAGGTCGCGGCCATCGGCTGATCGAGCCAGACCAACCCTGCGTCTGGCCACCGGCGAGATAGCGGCCGCCGCTTCAGCAGGGCGACTGGGTCAGGGCACGACCGGCCGCTCGGGCCAGGGGCAGCGGAGCGGACGGATCCCAAGGCTGCCAGTGGCTACTGGTTCAGCATCAGGGGCTGAGTTGCGATCGGATGGTTCATCGCCGAGCGGGCGCCATTCCAACGGCCGGATTCGGCCATTTCGAGGCAATCATCGAACCAGGGACCGCCGAGTGTGTAGTGCAGCAGCTTCGGCTCACGCGGCAACGTCTGAACCCCTACGAGCACGTTCCACTCGGGTGGCAGTTCACCGATGGCCCCATCGGCCAGCCAGCGAAACTGGTGGAGCTCCAGCCCGGTTGCGCTATTGACGAAGTCCGGGGTGAGGGCGGTGCAGCGGGAGCCGTTGAACAACATCACCGACGACCAGTTCTTGCGCGCATAGGGGGTCTGCGGCATGCCCTGGAACTTGACCCCCTCAGCGCAGTCATGCTGATGCTTCACCACCTGAACCGCGTAGCGCTCATCTCGCAGGGCCCACAGTTCGGCCACATCGCCGAGGCAAAGCATGTCCGCGTCGATGAACAACGACCAACCCTGGAAACCACTCAGCCAGGGCACCAGGAAGCGGCTGAACGAAAAGGCCGTGCTCTGTTTGCTGTGGTGGGGCCGCCCGTACACCCCGAGGAGTTGCTCCAGGCGCACCTGGCCGATCAGCACCGGCACCGATGACGTCGCCTGAATCGAGTCGGCAAGAACGTTCACCGCCACCCGTTCCCGAGGGTCATAGCCAATGAACACGCGGGGGATGTCGGCTCTCGAGGCAGCCCCATGGGATTCGGTCATGGTGAAAGCTGGCGAAGAAACGACGGCTGAAGAATGGGGGCCAAGCGGACGTGGCGCGCCAGGCCAAGGCGACGCAGGGCGGCGATGTGCCACCAGGTGGGATCCAGTTCCCACCAACGAAATCCCATGCGGGCGCTGCTGGGAAAGGCATGGTGGTTGTTATGCCAACCCTCGCCGAAGGTGACCAGGGCCACCCAGCCGTTGTTGCGGGAGTGGTCACCGCTCGGGTAGCTGACGTACCCCCAGCGGTGGGTGGCCGAATTCACCAGCCAGGTGAAGTGGTAGACGATCACCAGACGCAGGGGGATCCCCCAGAGCACCAGGGCCAGCCCACCGGCGCCCGTGACCGAGCCCAGCCACCACAGGAAGGCGGCCAAGGGGATCTGCAGCAGAAGGAAGTTGCGATCAAGCCAGCGGTAGTAGCGGTTGGGCTGGAGATCGGGGGTGAGCCGCGCTATGTGGGCCTTGGCCGGCACCTCCTTGAGCATCCAGCCGAAGTGGCTCCACCAGAAGCCCAGATGGCTGTTGTGGTGGTCAGCCGGGTCATCGGAGTGGAGGTGGTGGTGGCGGTGCAGGCCCGCCCATGCCAGCGGACCGTGTTGGCAACTCAAGCTGCCGCAGGTGACGATCAGTACCTCCAACAACGGCGACACCCGAAAGGAGCGGTGGGCGAGCAGCCGGTGATAACCGAGGGTCACCCCGATGCAGGCGGTAAGCCAATAGAGCACCAGCAACACAACCAGCGCCAGCGGGCTCCAGAAACGCGGCAACAGCGCCACCAGGGCCAGCAGATGAAGCACCAGCATGAAGCCCACCGTGGCCCAGCTGGTGCGCAGACGCGCGGGCACCACCGGCTCAATCCTCAGGGGCGCGAATCCGACACTCATGCGGCCTCCGCGATCACCATCGGCTGGAGAAACTGCCAGGCCATCAGGCCTGCCAGGCGCAGCTTGCGGCCGAGCTGCTGCAGGGGCTTCAGCAGGCTTGCCGGCTGCTGCTTGGCCGCCTTGATCTCAAGAAACGACGCCACGATCTGGTCGCGGAGCCGGAAGTAGTCACCTGAATCCAGGTTGAACACCCAGGGGAAGGCCCGGCGGGCGGTGCGGTTGGTCTGCCGCATCACCTCGGCATCGAAGCGGCTGGCCTCCATGCCCAGCAGTTCATAGAAGTCATGCCGCTCGGCCACGGTGAGGCTGTGGGTGAGAAACACCGACCACAGAAAGAAACGGCTGAGCAGCTTGCCCTTGATGCCCCGTCGCAGGCTGGGCCAGCAGCGAATCAGCATGTTGAAGATGTCGCCATGGCGGTTTTCGTCCTGGCACCAGGGCTCGAAGAAATCGAACAGGGGAGCGACGTGGTGATCGGGGTGGGCCTTGAGGTGGCGATCAATCAGGATGTAGCGCCAGTAGCCGATCTTCTCCGAGAGGAAGACGGAATACAGCACCCAGTCGAGGGGGAACCAGGTGATCGGGCGGCGGGTGCTGAGGCTGGGCAGATCCAGCTGGATGCCCTCGGCCACCAGGGCGCGGTTGAGGAAACCAGCGTGGCGGGCTTCATCACGGGCCATCAGCTGGAACAGGCGGCCCAGCTCGGTGCGACCCTCCTGGAAGAGCCGACGGGAGAGCTCCTTGAACAGCAGAAAGCCTGAGAACTCCGACACGCAGGAGCGCACCAGGTAGCTCTCATAGGCGTCCTTCTCCCCGGGAGAGAGGTCGCACAGGCGATCAAGGGGAACACGGCGATCGAAGTGATCGCGGTTGTAGTCGGCCTCCATCTCGGCGAGCATCGCCTCGAAGGCCGGCCTCTGGGGCTCCACATCGGTGCGAGCCGCCTTCTCGATTTCGGTGGTGTAGAAGCGCGGGGTGAGCAGATTTTCGCGCAGGTGGGGAGCGGAGGTGGTCATGGCTGCGGGATGGTGGGGTTGGCGTTGTGGCTGGCGCGGGCGTAGGCGATGGCGTCGGCGCCGTGGCGGTGCTGGCTGAACCAGTCGTTGATGTCCATCAGCCACTGGAGCCGCTGCAGGCGGAGATGGCCGCCGCTGCGGAAGGACCCAAGCGCCTTGGTGGCCACCTGGCGGTGGCTGGCCCGGTGGCCGCCGCAGAGGGCACTCCACTGGCTCAGCCAGCGCTCCTCGAGCCGCAGGTGCAAGCCCAGCAGGCGCAGCAGGGTGGAGCAGGCGGCCCACTCCGCCTGCTCCTCGGAGGCGTCCAGCTCGGAGCGGCCATCGCAGTGGGTCTCGATCTGGTGCGTGAGAGCCGCTTCAAGCCGATCGTGCTGGCGCTCCAGCAGGAGCTGCTGCTCACTCCATGAGCGGGGCCAGCGGGACCCATCCGGCCCGCCTTTGACTGGCCTGGCCTTGGGCGGCCCAACCACCTCGAGAACAGCAGCCATCGATCAACGACATAACGACATCGTGATACTACTGGCTCAGGGTCCTGGGGCCTTGTGGCTTCACAGGTTCGACCTGGTCGCTCTGGCTGGGACGCCAAGCAACCCCTGCGGCAGTGGTCCTTCCGCGCCAGGAGCCCATGCCGACAGCGTGATACCGCACCCCCGTCACAGCTCAGCCGCGCGCAGGGCCCTCGGCTTAGATTCAGGCTCCACGGGTCGCCTCGCCAGCCCGATGGCGCCCACCACCCCACCCCCCTGATCGACCCGCACCATGGAGGCGCTCGCCGACTACTTCAAGGTGTTCTCCGAGCCGAACCGGCTGGCGGTGCTCGAGGCCCTGCGCGGCGGTGCGATCAACGTCACCGCCGTCGTGGAACGCACGGGCCTCAGCCAGGCGCTGGTCTCCAAGCACCTGAAGCTGCTCACCATCGCCGGGGTGGTGCGGCGTAGGCCCGAAGGAAGCCTGGTGTACTACGAAGTGATCGACAAGGGGGTGTTCAAACTGATGCAACAGGCCGAGAAATTGCTGCTGGCCTCCCGCCGCCAGAAGATCAAGGCCCTGGCCGCTTCGATCTAGATGACACCCTCCACGATCGAAGCGCTGCGCGAAGCGCTCGCGGCCGGGCAACGGGCCTTCCCGGGCCTGCAGCTGAACGACGTTGATGGCGGTGAGCTGGATCTTTCCCACTGCGATCTCAGCGGTGGCTGCTTCAAGGAATCCCGCTTCGGCCACACCAACCTCAGTGGCGCGAACGTCTGTGGCGCCAGCTTCCAGCAGGCCCTGATCTGGGGCGCTGATCTCTCGAACCTGCGGGCAGCGAGCTCCTCCTGGCACGAAGCCGACCTTTCCGGCTCCCGCCTGCAGGGGGCCGATTTCGAGCGGGCCCTGCTGCACCGTTGCTGCCTGCGGGGGGTGGTGGCGGCCGGCAGCCGCTGGCGCGACAGCCGCCTGGTGGAGGCCGATTTCCGCTCAGGACTCGATCAGCACACCGACCTGGGGGGAGCGGATTTCCGCGGCGCTGATCTCAGCTTCGCCAGCCTGGAGGGGGCTCAGCTGAGGGCGGCAGTGTTTCAGGGGGCGTGCCTGTATGGCTCCAACCTGCGCGATACCGACCTGCGCGATGCCGACCTCAGGGGGTGCGATCTGCGCGACACCCAGCTCGGTGGTGCCCAGCTGGAGGGGGCCCAACTGGAGGGCGCCCTGCTGAGTTAGCTCGACTTGTGGGCTCCGGGCTGCCTGGCGGCCCTGCCAATCGACCCCCAGCCCGCCTCAACCAGGGTGCTGGGTGCGGCGGCTCAACCAAGCAGCTGCTTGCGCAACTTGCGGATCCGCACCAGCAACTCAGCCCGGTTGCGCTGGCGCAGGGCATGGCGGGCCAGGAACCCCAGCACGCTCACCACCCCCACCAACTCCAGCAGTCCCCCCACCAGGGGGATCCCATCGATGGCCGAAAGGGTGGCCCCGGTGATTCGCAGCACCAGCACCGCCACCACCGCCAGCGCCAGCACCTGCAGCACCGGCACAACATCACGCAGGGAGCTCAGCTGGAGCGCGCTGATCTGACGCAGGAGCTCCCGCACCAGCGGGTAGGGCAGCCCCGCCCCAGGGGCTGGGGCCGACCCCGCCGCTGGGGGCTCAGAGGGAACCTCCACCGCCGCCGAGACGGGCACCAGGGGACCCGCCTCCGCGATGGGAATCGAGAGCTTCAAGCGCTCGGGAGCCTGGGCATCGCCAGGCTCCCAGCCTGGGGGGGAAGGATCGGAGAAGGGCTGCACCACGGGCTTCAGACGGCCGCCAGGCCCTTCTCGTTGAACACCCCTTCGAACAGCACCGAGGAGAGATAGCGTTCGCCGGAATCCGGCAGCACCACCACGATCGTCTTGCCGGCGTAGGCGGGTTCGTTGGCCAGGCGCACCGCCGCCACCGTGGCCGCACCGCAGGAGATGCCAGCCAGAATGCCCTCCTCACGGGCGAGGCGCCGGGCCATGGCCACGGCGTCCTCGTCGCTCACCTGCTCGATCCGGTCCACCAGATCGAGCTCGAGGTTGTCCGGCACGAAACCGGCTCCGATGCCCTGGATCTTGTGGGGTCCGGGCTTGATCGGCTCCCCCGCCTTGGTCTGGCTGATCACCGGGCTGTTGAGCGGCTCGACAGCCACCGACACCAGGGGCTTGCCCAGGGTCTGCTTGATATAGCGGCTGACACCGGTGATGGTGCCGCCGGTGCCCACCCCCGAGACGAACACGTCGACGACGCCATCGGTCTGCTCCCAGATTTCCGGGCCGGTGGTGTCGTGGTGCACCTGGGGGTTGGCGGGATTGGCGAACTGCTGCAGCAGCACGTAGCGATCGGGATCGGAGGCGGCGATGGCCTGGGCCCGGGAGACCGCACCGCTCATCCCCAGGCGGCCTTCTGTGAGCTCCAAGTGGGCCCCGTAGGCGGTGAGCAGCTTGCGCCGTTCGAGGCTCATCGTCTCCGGCATCGTCAAGGTGAGCCGGATGCCGCGGGAGGCCGCAACGAAGGCCAGGGCAATGCCGGTGTTGCCGCTGGTGGGCTCGATCAGTTCCTTTCCGGGACCCAGCAGGCCGTCTCGCTCCGCCTGCCAGATCATCGCCGCCCCGATCCGGCACTTGACCGAATAGGCGGGGTTGCGGCCCTCGATCTTGGCCAGAACCCGCGCCTGGGCATCACCGACGACGCGGTTGAGCTGCACCAGGGGGGTGTGGCCGATGCTCAGGCTGTTGTCAGCGAAGACGGCGCCCATCGAAAGGTCTGGGTAGGTGAGCGCACCCTAAGGGAGCCTTCCGATTCGGGCCAAAGCCGGTTGTCAAGTCCTTCAGACACCACCTTCAGGCCTTGCAGAGCCGTACATTTCAGCGATTACGGTCCCGCAAGGAGTCGTCAGCGATGGGCCTCACCGCACTTCAGCACGGTGGTCCGGCGGTCCTGCCGCTGCTGTTGTTGTCGGTCGTGGTCGTGGCCATCGGCGTCGATCGGGCCCGCTACTGGCGGGCTCAGGGCCTCGGCTCCTCCCGGGGCGAACGGCTGCTGGCGGAGGCCCTCCAGGGCAGCGCGGACCCTGGACAGTCAAAGCTGCGTCAGGAGCTGCTGCTGCGACAACTGGAACGCCAGGGAGCCAGTGGCGAGGCGGTGCTGGAAGCCGCCGCCGTGATCGGCCCCCTGCTGGGCCTGATCGGTACCGTCGCCGGGCTGATCCGGGCCCTGGCGGACCTGGGCCCCCAGCTGGTGCTGCCCAGCGGCGGCGCCAGCCTGACCAGCTATTCCCAGGTGCTGGTGAGCACTCTGCTCGGTCTGGTGGTGGCCTTGATCGCCACCGTGGTGCTGCGCACCAACCGGGGCCTGCGCCTGCGGCAGCGGCAGCAGCTCGAAACCGCGGGCTTGCGTCTCGCCCTGGAGGCTCAGCCATGACGCCGCCGCTGTTCGCTCTCACTGGCCTCACCCTGGTGCTGCTGAGCGCTGTGGCGACGGTGCCGGAGCTGCTGCGGGTGAACGACCCCCGGGTCATCCTGCCTCCAGCCCAGGAGAGCCGTCCCCCCTGGGTGGTGGTGCGCTCCGGGACAGGCAGCTGGTTCCTCAATGGATCTCCGATCCAGGCTGTGGCCTTGATGTCCCACTTGAAAGCCGCTCCACCGGGGGGAACGGTGCGCTTCCTGGCCTCCTCGGCCCTGGCCACTCGCGAGGTGAGCCGCTCCCTGGCCTGGCTGCGCCGGCAAAGCCGCCAGCCGGTGCTGCTGGAGCTCGCCCACAACCCGCGATGAGCCCGTTCAGCCCCTCGATGAGAAGCGCCACGGGCGCTGCCGGGAGCCTCGATGGCCTCGCCTACGGAGCCCTCTCCACCGCCCTGGCCCTTTTGACAGTCGGGCTCCTGGTGGTGCCCCAGCTCCTCGCCCAGCGCCCCGCCCACAGGGGGGTGGTGGCGCTGCACCTGGCCGCCGACGGCGGCCTGCGGCTCTGGAACCGCCCGATCAACCCCCAACAGCTGCCCCAGGTGCTGCGGGATGCTGGTCGGATCAATCCACAGGCCCGGATCCGGCTGATCCCTGACCCCGCCACCCCCTGGGGCGTGGTGCAGTCCGTTCTTCCCATGCTCGAACTCGGTGTCCTTCCTTTCGAAGTTCAACTTCCCGGATCCCCGGCCCAACCTTGAGCGCCCGGCTCCAGGTTGGTTGGCGGTTCGGCCCAGGGCGTCCAAGCTCCCGGCGGCGCTGATGACGCGCTGGCCCTTGCCCTGGCGCGCCCTGGCCCTGCCCGTGGGGGTCGCCGTGGCCTTGCATGCCCTGTGGCTGGCGGGGGCCAGCCTGGTGGAGTCCAGGCGCCCGGCACCGGCGGCGCTCACCAGCGGCGACGACACCCCCGAACTGCTGCGCTTCAGCCGCCGGGCCAGCTCTGCGTCGGGGCCGCTGTCGGGCAAGGGTCAAGCTCCGAACCTGAGCCTGGTTCCTCTGCCCCTGGACAGCACCCTGCCGCCTCCACCCCCCGACCTGGCCTTCACAGGTCGGGGGCTGATACCCCCTGGCGCCAAGCCCGCGAGCGGCGGAGCCACGGTCCCTTCCCCCAACTCGCCCAAAGGAGTGCTTGCGCCCACGGCGCCGCCACCCCTGCGCCTGGGGGAGCTGGTGCCGGCTGAGCGGGCTTCCCTGGAGGGACTACCCGGCGATCCGCTGGTGGCCTTCAAGCTCGCCGCGGCCCTCAGCGCCCGTCCTGACGGCGCGGCCGACTCCCCTGGCCCTGACAAAGCCGCCGAAGCCATCGCCCGTCGCCATCTCAAGCTGAGCGCTGGTGGCGAGAAACCCTTCCTGCTGCTCTGGAAACAGGGGCAACCCCTGGCGCCACGCCCGGCCGCCTTAACGGATCTACCCGAAGGGGTGGAGCTGCGCAGCCTGCCCCTGGCCGCCTTGCGCCGGCAGGGTCTCAGCCAACCCCACGGCCTCTCGATCAGCTATGGAACAACTCTGCTGCTGCTGTGGGTGGATGGCGACGAGCTCTGGCTGATCCAGCAAAGAGCCTGAAGATTCCCCAACCTCTTTAGGTTGCAGAGACCAGCTTGAACAGGCGAAGACGATGCAGGCGGGCGCCCAATGGGGACTCGATCCGATGGGCGTCTCCCTGCTGGTGCGCTGGCTGATCGGCTGGGCCTTGATGGCGCGCCCTCCCGGCCTGCCGGACCTTCCGGTGCAGGGCACCCCGAGGCTCTCGGTGCTGATCCCGGCCCGCGATGAGGAGCGCACCCTGCCCCACCTGCTGGAGGCCCTGAAACGGCAGAGCCTGAAGCCGGATGAAATTCTGATCATCGACGACCAATCCAGCGACGGCACCGCCGCCATCGCCCAATCAGGCGGGGCCAAGGTGGTGAGGACCCCGGAACTGCCCCGGGGCTGGACCGGCAAGAACTGGGCCCTGCATACGGGGGTGCAGCAGGCTTCCGGCGAGATTCTGGTGTTTCTCGACGCCGACACCGAGCCCGAACCGGAGTTGCTGCGGCGTCTGGTGGCCGCGGTGCAGCAGAGCGGCGGTCTGGTGTCGGTGCAGCCGTACCACCGCACCGAACGGGCCTACGAGCGGCTCTCGATCCTGTTCAACCTGCTCGGGGTGATGGCGGTCAGGCTGGGTCGCGGAGGCGGGGTGGCCTTTGGCCCGGCGATGGCCACCAGCCGAAACGACTACGAGCGGGCCGGGGGCCATGCGGCTGTGGCTGGCCATGTGGTCGAAGACTGGTTCATGGCCCACGCCTACCAGTCGGCGGGGCTCACCACCAGCGCCTACATCGGCTGGCAGCAGCTGAACTACCGCATGTACCCGGGGGGGCTCAAGGACCTGATCCATGGCTTCGACAAGAACTTCGCCGCCGCGGCCGGGGAGGTGTCCTGGCTGCGGATGCTGGCGGTGGTGCTGTGGCTTTCGGCCCTGTTCTGGGCGGCCTGGTGTCTGCCGGCCAGCCTGCTGGGCCTGCCGGTGATGGGAAACCCATCGCTTGCCGCCAGCGCCCTGCTCTATCTCGCCTTTGCCCTGCAGCTCACGCTGCTGGTGCGCCCGGTGGGCAACTTCGGCCTGGCCGGACTGCTGTTCCCCCTGCCGGTGCTGTTCTTTCTGGTCGTGTTCGTGCAGGCGATCCTCAACCTCAAGCGGGGCCGGATCGAATGGAAAGGCCGCCGGGTGGACACCCACATGGAGCAGCGCTGAGGACCGGTCATGGTGGAATCAGTCATCGAGCTGCCGGCGCTGGAGCTCTCGGATGGGGCGATCGCCACCAGCTGCGCCCTGGGCTGGCTGGCCTGGTCGCTGCTGATCGGCTACGGCGCCCAGCGCCTCGACCCGCACTGGCTGGCCGGCCTCACGGCACTCGATGGCCCCCTCCCCTGGATCGACGACCCCCAGTGGTGCCAGCGCGTCCTGGGGATCCGCCGCTGGAAGGATCACCTGCCTGAGGCCGGCGCCTTCTTCCCGGGCGGTCGAAGCAAACGCTCCCTCACCGGGGGCGAGGGCCCTGGAACCGCGGCGGAGCAGCAGTTCCAGCTGGAGCGCTTCGTGGCCGAAACCCGCCGGGCGGAGCTGGTGCACCTGGCCCTGCTGCCCTTTGCCCTGGTCACAGCCCTGTGGTGCCCGCCCTGGGCCGTGGCCGTCAATCTGGCCTTCGCCGCCCTCTTCAACCTGCCCTGCCTGCTGGTGCAGCGCTTCAACCGCCGCCGGCTGCTGCGTCTGCTGGGTCGCCTCAAGGCCTGAGCGCCTCAAGCGCTCAGAGCACCCGTTTGAGGTGCTCCGCCAGCCGCAGGGCCAAGGCGATCACGGTGAGCCCCGGGCCCACACTGGAGCAGTTCGGGAACACGCTGGCATCGGCCACGTAGAGGTTCGTCAATTGATGGCTCCTGCCGTGCAGATCCACCACGGAGGTGGTGGGATCACGGCCCATGCGGGCGGTGCCGCAGGCGAAGCCCAGCACCGCCAGCGGCGATTCCCCGCGGGGATGGAGCGGAAAAGCCCGTACCACCGTGGTGGCGGGGTCGGCCTCGAGATCCTTGATCGTTGACAGCCAGCGGTAGACGAGGCGGTCATGGGCCTCCCGGTTGTTGGGGGTGTAGGTGATCTGCACGCCTTCGCCCCGCAGGCTCACCCGGTTGGCGGGATCGGGCCGCACGCCGCTGCTGGCCCACCAGCTCACCGTGCGCACCGCCAGCTGCTCCAACAGGGCCTTGGGCAACAGCCGCGTGACCAAGGAGAGCAGGGGCGGTGATTCGGCGAACAGGGGGTCCTGGAGCACGCCGCCACCGTTGCGGATCTGCCCCAAGGGCACGGACACGTTCTTGTCGCCCCAGTAGTAGTCGTTGATGGCCAGCCCGCAGCCGTAGCGGCCGGAATCGGGCCGGGTCGCCAACTGCAGAATCGAGGAAAGCTGGGGTTTCATCAGGTTGCGGCCCACCTGGCCCGACCCGTTGGCCAGGCCGTCGGGATGCTGGTCGTTGCAGGAGCGCAGCAACAGGGCCGCGGTGTTGATGGCACCGGCGGCCAGGACCACCACATGGCCGTTGAACAGCCAGTTCTGGCCATCGATCTCCGCCTGCACCCCCTTCACCTCGCGGCCACTGGGGTTGACGTGCAGCCGCGTCACCCGGGCCCCCGTTCGCAGGGTCACCCGCTGGGAGCCCACGGCCCCATCCACCCCGAAACGCTCGGCGTCACCGCTGGGATCCAGCTCCGACATCGACCAGCTGATCGGCGGGTCGTAGGCGGTGACGCCGAGGCGGGCCAGGTCGGTGCGCAGGGTCTCCAGGATCGGTTCAAGCGGCCGGGGCGGATGCAGGTAATCCCCCGAGCGCGGCGGCTCGGTGGGGTCGACGCCCTGGCGCCCATGCACCCGGTAGAGCCGTTCGGCCCGGTCGTAGTGGGGGGCGAGATCGGCGTAGCTGAGCTCCCAGCCGGGGCTGGGGCCATCCAGCAGCTGCTGGGGGGCGAAGTCCTGCTCCCGCAGGCGCTCCAGCACCCCAGCCCAGATCTTGGTGTTGCCCCCGAGGGCGTAGATCATCTGGGGTGGGAAGGGATCTCCGTCGGTGCCGAACCACTGCTCGCCGGGGTGGTAGCGGGTGTTGCGGATCAGATCGACATCCCCCAGGTTCTGATCGGTCAGGGCCATGGCCCCGCCCCGCTCCAGCACGAGCACGCTCTTGCCGCTCTCGGCCAGGGCGCCCGCCAGGGTGCCGCCGCCGGCACCGGTGCCGATCACGATCAGGTCGTAGGTGTGGTCGTCGATGATCACGGCATCACTCCCTCAGCGCCAGACGTAGAGAAGCAGAAACAGCGCGATCCAGATCACATCGACGAAGTGCCAGAACAGTGACGTGGCCACCACTCCCTCCTCACCCCCGTCGTAATTGCCGGGAATGAACGACCTCACCAGCATCAGGGCCATCAGCAGCACCCCCGTGGCCACGTGCAGGCCATGGAAGCCTGTCAGCAGGTAGAAGGTGCCCCCGAAGGTGCCGGAGGTGAAGCCGAAGCTGAGGGATTGCCATTCCAACGCCTGGCCCACGAGGAAGTAGACCCCCATCGCCATCGACAGCAGCCAGAGGGCGCGGAAGCCGAGGAGGGAGCCCTTGCCCTTGAACCACTCCGCGAGCGCCAGCGTGAATGAACTGGACACCAGCACCACGGTGTTCACCAGGGGGGTGCGCCACTCGAGCCCCTCCACCCCCGGCGGCAGCCAGTCGCTGGCCGAGAGCTTCAGGACGGCGTAGCCGCTGAAGAAGGCCAGAAAGATGACGCTCTCGGAGCACAGAAAGATGATGAAGCCGGTGAGCGTGTGATTGCCATGGCTGTGGGCCCCGTGGCCGCCGGGTGATGGGGCACCGCCGAGGGGGGCGTAGGTTTCGGGTGTGGCGGGAGTGGAGGTCATGGGCGCAGCTCGAGAAGGGCCAGCTCCCGCTCGATTTCAGCCTGGTGCTCCACCAGGGGCTTGCCGGTGCCGTAGCCGTAGGGCCCACTGATCACCGTGGGGACATGATCCTCGAAGTTCTCCAATGGCGGCGGCGAGGGCAGCAGCCACTCCAGGCCGATGGCCCGCCAGGGGTTGGCGCCAGCGCGCTCACCGCGCACCACCGAGCTGACGATGTTGATCAGAAAGGGGATGATCGAGACCCCCAGGAGGAAGCCGCCCAGGCTGGCGATCACGTTCCAGAAGGCGAACTCCGGGTCATAGGACGACACCCGCCTGGGCATGCCCATCAGCCCCAGGGGATGCATGGGCAGGAAGTTGAGGCTGGTGCCGATGAAGGTGAGCAGGAAATGGAGCTTGCCCAGGCCCTCGTAGGTCTTGCGGCCGGTGAACTTGGGGAACCAGTGGTAGATGGCCGCGAAGATGCCCATCACCACGGCGCCGTAGATCACGTAATGGAAGTGCCCCACCACGAAGTAGGTGTTGTTGACGTGGATGTCGATCGGCACCGTGGCCAGCATGATGCCGGTGATGCCGGCGAACACGAAGTTGATCAGCCCCCCCAGGCTGAACAGCATCGGCGTGGTGAGCTGCAGCTTGCCGCCCCAGAGGGTGGCCAGCCAGGCGAACACCTTCACGCCTGTGGGCACGGCGATCAGCATCGTGGTGACCATGAACAGATCGCGCATCCACTGGCTCACGCCACTGGGGAACATGTGGTGCACCCACACCACCAGGCCCAGGGCCACGATCGCGAACGAGGCGATCGCCACAAAGGGATAGCCGAACAGGGGCTTACGGGCATACACCGGAAACAGCTCCGAGAAAATGCCGAACACCGGCAGGATGATCACGTATACCGCCGGGTGCGAATAGAACCAGAAGAAGTGCTGATAAAGCACCGGATCACCGCCGCCGGCGGGGTCGTAGAAACTGGTGCCCACGGTGAGATCCAGCAGCAGCATCACGGCGCCACCGGTTAAAGCCGGCAGGCCGATCAGCTGGATCGTCTGGGCCGCCATGGCGGTCCAGCAGAAGATCGGCATCCGGAACAGGCCCATGCCCGGCGCGCGCATGCGCAGGATCGTGGTCACGAAGTTGATCGCTCCCATGATCGAGGAGACACCCGAGAGGGCCACGGCGAGGATCCAGAGGGATTCGCCATTGATCAGGTGGCCCAGGGGGTTCTGCACGCTGATCGGCGGGTACGACCACCACCCCGCTGACGCCGGCCCGCCGGGCACGAAGAAGCTGGCGATCAGCACCACACCGAAGACCGGGAAGATCCAGAAGGCCGCCGCGTTCAGCCTTGGGAAGGCCATGTCCGGGGCGCCGATCATCACCGGGATCAGCAGGTTGTTGAGCCCGTTCAGCACCGGAAAGGTGAACAGGAACAACATGATCGACCCATGCATGGTGTACAGGCCGTTGTAGACCGTGCGGTCGACCAGATCGGCCGCCGGGGTGAGCAGTTCCCCCCGCATCACCATCGCCAGGAAGCCCCCGATCAAGAAGAAGGCAAAGGAGAGCACCACGTACTGGATGCCGATCACCTTGGCGTCGGTGCAGAAGCTGAAATAACGCAGCCAACCGGGTGGAGACGGCGGTGTGGGAGCAGCGGGGGTGAGGACGGTCATGGCTCAGGCGTCGTGGGGGAGGGAAGAGGAGCCTGGAACATTCACCAGGGGGGGCGGAGCGGGGGGCACCGTGGCCCAGCGGATTCCCCCCGCCGGCTGACGCGCGAGCTGCTCAGCCTCCACCACGGCCAGGCTCAGGCCCGGTTGCAGGGGCTGCTGGGCGGCTGCCACGAGCCAGGAGGCGAAGGTCTCGGGTGGCTCCACCACCACATCGGCCTGGTTGGCGGCGAACCAGGCACCGCTGAACTGGGAATCCCTCAGCCGGTACCGGCCGCTGCGGGTGGGGGTGAGTGAGAAATCGATCGCACGGCCGGGCACCACGTCCTGCTTGAGGCGAAAGGCCGGCACGTAAAAGCCATGCAGCACATCCGGGGAGGTGAGCTCGAAGGTGACGGGCTGATCCAAGGGCAGATGCAGCTCGGTGGAGGAGACCTGCGCCTGGGGATAGCGGAACTCCCACGACCACTGGCGGGCGACCACCTCGACCCGCAGGGGGGCAAGGCCTGGGGGAGCCGCAGGGCCTCGGGCCACGGCCTCGATCACCTCCCCAGACCCAGCGCCAGCCCCAGCTCCCCCCCCGTGCACGTGCTCCATCGGCCCCAGGACCCCCAGCTGCCGGTTCACGCGGATGCCCGCCACGGCGATCGCCATCACGACCACCAGGGGAATCACGGTCCAGACGATCTCCAAGGTGGTGTTGCCCTCCATCGGGGGGCCGTCCTCCTGGTCGTACTTCTCGGCTCGGTTGAACAGCAGCACCCAGAGCAGCACTGAGAGCACCCCGAGAAACACGAAGGTGCCGATAGCGGTCTCCAGGCTGAACAGGCCATCCACCAGCGGCGCCGCATTGGAGGCCTGCACGGGGAACCAGCGGTAGGACTGATCCCCCATCCAGAGGCTGGCCAGCACCAGCAACACCAGCCACAGGGCGAGCAGCAGGGCGCGGATCACGGCAGCGCCTCCCGCAGGTCTGCGCCAGCGGCCAGCAGCTGGGCCGCCGTGATGTGCACCCCGAACTCTGCCGCCAGCTGGGCGCCGAGGGTGCCCTGCACGCCCATCAGCACGGCGATCCCCAGGCCGGCCAGCAGGTAGCTCCACTGGACCTGGCGGCCCATGTCCTTGCGCCAGGAGAAGCGCTGGAAACCACGCCAGATCGCCATCAGCGCGATCAGCAGCAGCAGGGCCACACCGCCCACCCCGTGCCAGAGCATCGTCACCTGGCTGCCGAGGCCGAAGGCGCTGAGAACCCCCTCGAGCGGTTGGGCCAGCAAGATCTCGTAGAAGCCGCTCGCCACGGTGAAGAAGCTGAGCAGGGCACTGGCCAGGAGGTTGTACCAGCCCACATCGTGGAAGCCAGCGCGGGTGACCGGCAGGGCCAGGAAACGGAACAGCCGTTTCTCAAAGGGATAAAGGGCGCCGATGATGTCGAAGCCGATGGCGACGGCATAGAGACCGATGCTCAGGTGCACCAGGTTGGGATGGATCGGCAGGGCGTAGGGGAGGCCGTTGGGGCCAAGGGCCAGCTCAGGGCTCATCAGACCAGCCCCCGTCGCAGGGCATCCACCACCGGCACCGTGTGCAGGCCGTAGACCCAGATCAGACGATCCCCCAGCACCACCTGCACCACCACCAGGGCACTGAGCAAGGCGCCCGCCCCGAGAAAGGCCACGGGCAGATGCCTGGGATCCCGCAGCCGGATGACGTAGCGCCAGGCCGTGAGCACCGAAAGCACTCCCGCCAGGGCCCAGCCCAGGGTGGTGTGCTGGTTGAGCAGTTCCCGCGAGGCGCCGTAGGGGTTGGCCAGACCGGCTTCGATCTGGCCAATGATGATCGCCACGAAGATGGTGGCGGTGGACACCAGCAGGTTCCAGAAACTCACCTCCAGCAGCGCAGGACGCCGCGCCACCAAGGCGATCAGATCGAACACGACCACCATCAGGGCCGAGGCGATCACGAAATGGACCACGATCGGGTGCAGGGTGTCGGGCCACGGCAGGTTGTGGTCGTTGAGGGCCGGCAGTAGCTCGAGCATGGACCGCTTGCGCCTGGTCACGCGTCACCACAGTGTGTCCGAAGTCGCAGGCCAAGGCGGCCAATGTCACCAAAAGCCTTCACGGTTAAGGCTCCTAGGCTGCCTTCGGCCTGCCTCCTGCCCAGCGCAATGAGCTCAAATCCAACCCTGCGCTGGATCACGGCGCTGCTGCTGTTGCTGGCCGCCGGTTTCTCGATCTTGGTGCCATTCGTCTCGGCGACGGCGCTGACGATCGCCATCGGCGGGGTGGCGATCGCGGCCGGGGTGGCCCAGCTGCTGCGGCTCACCGGTGAAGCGGAGCTCAACGCCAGGATTTTCCGCGGACTCTCCGGTCTCTTTTATGGGGCCACCGGCGCCTGGATCCTGATCCACCCGCTCGACAGCGAGGTGAGCCTGACCCTGCTGGCCGGCCTGCTGCTGGTGTTCGAGGGGGTGATGGAGCTGGCGGGCGCCGCCGCCGGGGCCGGAGCGGCCCGGGGGCTGGTGATCGTCGATGGGGTGGTGACGGCCTTGCTGGGCGGGCTGCTGGTGGCCGAGTGGCCAAGTGACAGCCTCTGGGCGATCGGCACCCTGTTCGGGGTGGCCCTGTTTTTCTCAGCGATCAATCTGCTCACGGCACCCTCTGCTCCCGCCGCCTGATCCGGCGGACCAGAGGCCCGAGCAAGGCCCAGATCGCCATCGGGAACCGCGGTCCCGGAAACCTCAGGACTGACAGTTCTTGCCCCAGGTCTGGGTGCAGATGCCGTCGTCGTTGCAGGCCACCGCCTTGATCGGTCGATCAAAGCGCTCGGCAAAGGCCTGCTGCACGATCGCCGAGGGGGCCTCGCCCTTGAACACCTTGGTGGCTTTGCAGCTGGCCTGGGCCAGGGCCGCCGGAGAGGCCAACGGAATCGCCAGCAGGGGCAGGATCAGCAAAGAACGCACGGAACTCTGAAGCGCTTGGCGGCAAGCCTACCGAGGGCTCTCGGCCCCTGATCTACCCAGTTGCGAGCCGATGGGGCTGCTCCACAGGCTGCTGGTCAGCTGGGGCGGGCCGATTCCTCTCTGGTGCGTCTGCGTTGTCCTTTCAGGCTGTGGCTGCCAGCTCGACCTTCACCGGCGACGGAACGCTCGGCTGATTGAGCTGCCCCTGGCGATAGGCGGCCAGTTGATTCTCGATCTGCCGGCGCACGATCTCCCGGTACTCCATGAAATGCTCGTTGTGGGCACACACGGCCAGGTACTGCTCGGTCACCTTGGGGTTGGAGCGAAGGATGCTGAACAGGTGATGCCAAAAGGCCCAGCGGGTGGAGCGCTTGATCCCCTGACGCCAGCAGACGATCAGCAGCGCCCGGATCACCACCGGATCGGGAAGTTTGAAGGCGCTCTTCACCCTGGCTGGGCCGAGTTTAAGGAAATAGCGATGCACCCGGTCGAGATACTTACGCGGTTCATAGAGCTGGCAGAACGCTTCGACATACTCCTGGGCAATGTCTTCCACCGGCCTGGTCGGCACGAAATTCATCAGGGTGGTCTGGTTGATGTTGCCGACCTTGTCGATCAGCCGCCCTTCCTTCTCGAGCCTGTGCCAGAGGGCGGTATGGGGCAGGGCCTGAAGCATGGCGAAGGTGGTGGTGGGAATCCCCGCAGCTTCTGAGAAGGCCACGATCCGCTGACCGGCTCCCACCTTCTCCCCATCGAAGCCGATGATGAAACCGGCGATCACCCTCAAGCCAGAGCGGGTCACCTTGTCGATCGAGTCGAGCAGGGGCGAGCGCATGTTCTGGAACTTCATGGTTGCGGCGAGGCTGTCGGCATCGGGGGTTTCGATACCCATGAAGACGGCGGCAAAGTTGCAGGCCAGCATCTGATCGATGAGTTCCTGATCGTCAGCCAGATCGAGGGAAGCTTCGGTATCGAAGCGGAAGGGGTAGCCATGCTCTCGCTGCCAACGCTCCAGCGCCGTGAGCATCATCTTGACGTTGCGCTTGTTGCCGATGAAGTTGTCATCGACCATGAACACACCACCCCGCCAGCCGAGGGTATAGAGGCTGTTGAGTTCGCCGATGAGTTGATCCGGTGACTTGGTCCGGGGTTTGCGGCCATAGAGCACGATGATGTCGCAGAATTCGCACTGGAATGGGCAGCCGCGCGAGAACTGCACGCTCATCGAGTCGTAGGCCTTGAGCTCGAGCAGGTCGTAGCGGGGAATCGGCGTGGATGTCACATCCGGCTTGACACCATTGGAGCTGAATCGTCCTCCTTGATCGCCCCTCTCCCAGGCCGCCACGAACATGGGCAGGGTGATCTCACCTTCATCGAGGATCAGGTAATCGGCCCCGGCGGCCACAAGCTCCTCGGGGGTGGAGGATGGATAGGGACCGCCTACGGCCACGGGCTTGCCGTGATGCCTGGCCAGATTGATCTGGCGAATGATGTCGTCTTTCTGAACGATCATCGCCGACATGATCACCAGATCAGCCCACATCCACTCTTGATCAGTGACGGGCAGGATGTTCACATCAGCCAGCTTGAAGTTCCAATCCTGGGGCAGGATGGCCGCCACGGTGATCAATCCAAGCGGCGGCAGGAGAACCTTTCGATTCACCAGTTCGAGGATTTTCTCGTAACTCCAGAATGTTTTGGGAAACTCGGGATAAACCAGTAAGACATTCATTCAGTGGTATCCATCGCTCGTGGAGAGTATTGGCTAAGTCTGGCTCCAGTAAGCTAAGTATGGCACGGTTTGCCCCAAGGTTTTTGTCTCAGAGGGTGCTTGAATCTGGCCTTGCATCAAGGGCGGCGACAACGGTTGCCGCCCTTGATGGCTGAGGAGTGAACCGCGTTCGGCTCAAAGGCCCTGGGCCAAGGAGAAGCGCGAAGCGGCCTTGGGGGCACAGGTCAAGCCATCACTCGGGAGCGGTCGATCTGGGCGCCAGTGCCTGGATCGGCGGCCTGGGGCTGACATGAAGCCTGAATTGCCAAGCCTGCCCCCAGGCGGAGGACCGAAGGAGTGGACATATGGAAGGCGCGTGGGCAGGACCGCCGAACCAAAGCAGCGACAGGGCCACAACCAGCTGATCACAGGGTGAAGCTGTCGTCTAGTGCAAAAGGCCGATGCACCGGACTGCCTCGGCGGAGCCGTGATCGCAGCAGTGGCCGGAGCAACGGCCGGCAGCGGCCCAGCCCGGGGCCTGGTGCTCTCCGATGGGGTGGTGACGGCAATTCTTGGCGGGCTGCTGGTGGCCGAGTGGCCCAGTGACAGCCTCATGGCGATCGGCACCCTGTTCGGGGTTGCCCTCTTCTTCTCCGCCCTCAACCTGCTCACGGCGACCTGACTGCCAATCCAGGCGAATCGGGCTAGGAAAGGGAGGCAGCCGTCAGCCCGTCATGACCTTCGGCGACATCTTCCGGATCATCGTTGCCTTCATCCTTCCTCCCTTGGCCGTGGCCACCCAGGTGGGATTCACCGGGGCCTTCTGGCTGAACCTGGTGTTCTGGCTGCTCAGCTTCGGGGCCTTCGGGCTGCCGCTGATGGCGGTGATGTGGCCCGTGGCCGTGGTGCATGCCCTGTTCATCATCGTGACCCGGAAATAGGGTCTGAATGTGGCCCTGTCTTGGGCTGGGCTGGGCTGGGCTTATCAGCAATTGGAAAAGAAACCACCGTCTATATTACCCAATATGATAATTTCTCGTACTGATTAACTACCTATTTCGTTGCCATCAACTCGGACCAGAATAGGTGCTTGCCTGATCGTGGCCATCGGCTGCACGTCACAGCACGCCTGGGCCCAGTCCCTGCCCTCGGGGGGGATCCAGCGTTTCGAGCGCGACCAGCGCCTGCGGGATGCGCTTGATGACCAGAACCGGCGCCTGCTGGAGCAGCGCAACAAGCCGGTGGTTCCCGAATCCCTGCCCCAGGGCAAGGAACCAAAACTGGAGACCGCGCCTGACTTCCTCTACGGCAGCGTGCGCCTCGAAGGCGTGTCGGTGGAGTGGAAGGGCCAACTCGAGGGCCTGGCGGCGCCCTATCTGAACCGTCCCGTGAGCCTGCGGGATCTGGAAACCCTGCGCAGCGCCATCCGCGACGCCTACCGAACCCGCAACCTGCTCGGCCTGGTGCGGATCGATCCCAGCGGCCCCAAGGGGGGAGTGCTTGTGATCACGGTGACCGAAGCGCGCATGGGGGAGGTGAAGATCGATTCAAGCGTCCGCCATCACCTCAATGACGGCATCGCCAAGGCCACCGTGCGGGCCTCGGTTCCGCAGGGCAGCCTGCTGCGGCTCGACAAGCTCACCTCCGCCCTGCTCAAGCTCAACGATCTGGCCGGCGTACGGGTGCGCTCCACGCTCCAGCCCGGGGCTACCGCAGGCACCACCGATGTGCTGCTGACCCTGAGGGACACCGACCGCACCAGCGGCGAGCTGAACATCAGCAACGAGATCAACCGCTTCCTCGGCTCCACCGACATCGATCTCACCCTCACCGGATCCAACCTCCTCGGCCGAGGTGAGCGGATCTCCCTGGAGGGGGCCTGGTGGGGCAACAACGTCAACACCGGCAACCTGGTGGGCTCCCTCAATGCCACCCTGCCCGTGACCCCCGATGGGGCCCAGCTCAACTTCTACGGCAACTACAACGCCTACCGCCTGCTCGATGAGCTGTATGACGCCGACATCAACGGCAGCACCGGCAACCTGCGGCTGGGGTTCCAGCAGCCCCTGTGGCGCCGGCCGAAGGAGTCGCTCTGGGGCAGCGTGAGTGGCGAGGTCAACAGTTACATCGACCGGATTCAGACCACGGAGATCCGCAACCGGGACAGCCAGGTGGCCCGCCTCTCGCTGTTGGGCCAGAAGCAGGATGCGATCCTCGGCACAGGTCTGAACACGGCCCTGTTCCAGTACAGCCTCGGCAATCTGGATCGCTCCGGTAATGCCAATGATCTGCTCCTCGATTCCCTGACGGCCCAGACCGACGGGGTCTTCAACAAGGTGGGGCTGGTGGTGAGTCGCTATCAGGTTTTCTCCGACCGCTGGCACGCAAAGGTGTTCCTCCAGGCCCAGAAGGCCTTCAACAATCTCGACGGTGCCGAGAAGCTCTCTCTCGGCTATCCGAACGGTGTGCGGGCCTACCCCCCGGGTGAAGCCCCAGGAGACAGCGGCTTCAGCGGGCAGTTCGATCTGATCTACCGGGCCACTCCGGAGCTTTCTCTGGTGGCGTTCATCGATGGGGGGTACATCTGGCGCTGGACCAATCCCTTTCAAGGCTCCCTTGAGCCCAATGGCTATGGACTGGCCGGTGCGGGTTTCGGGGTGGATCTCGGCACCCCGGGGGAATGGCTCGCCTCCGTCAAGGTGGCTTTTCCCATGGGGAACAATCCCGGCAGTCTCGATGACACCGATGCGGACGGCTTCAACAAGGGCGTGAGGGTCTGGGGTTCTCTGCGGTGGTGGTTCTGATGAAACAGTCAATGAACAGCGGATCGATCAGCCTGCGCCTGCTGCTGTGGCGTGCCTCCCACGCCGGGATGGCGGCCCTCGCCCTGGCCAGCGGGATTCCCTTGAGTCCTGCCCAGGCGTTGCCGACCGGGAACCAGCAGGTGGGCAGCGGCACCCACACGGCTACCCCTTCGGGCAACACCCTCACCGTCACCACGCCGGGCCGGGCGGTGATCAGCTGGGGCAGCTTCAACATCGGACGGGGCGAAGCGGTCAACTTCCAGAACGGTGGCGCCGTTCTCAACTACGTACGCAGCGGTGGCGGGGCCTCTCGCCTCGATGGCGCCCTCAATGCCATCAATCCCCTGGTGTTGATCAACAACCAGGGCATCACGGTGGGCTCGACGGCCGTGATCTCCGTGCCCAGCATCCTGCTCACCAGTGGCACGCTCACCTCCGACGGGGTGGAGAAGTTCCTCACTGGTGCGGCCTATGGCAACGGCCTGAATGCGCCGTTGATCAGCATCGTCATGGCCGATGGCGATGGGCCGGTTCAGGTGGACGGCAGCATCCGCTCCACCAATGGGGGCGGCATCGGCCTTGTGGCCCCATCCGTCACCATCGGCCCATCGGCCACCATCGTCACCCGCGGCTTCCGCACCCCATCCACCGGCACCGATGGGGTCAACACCACCGTGAACGGTGTCGTAGCCGAAGGTTCACTCTGGATCGGCACCACCGGATTGCCAGCCAGCCCCTTCACGGCGCCTCCGGGGTTGCCCACCGGCTTCGGCTTCGTCCAGATCAGCGGCCAACCCTCGCCCCAGAGCGCGTCGCTGGCGTTGCAAGCCACCTACGACCTCGAGCGTTTCGTGGTCAACACCAAGGGAGCCACGGTCGGGCAGTTCGATGGGCTGTTCTTCTCCCCCAGCTTCAGAGCTGCAGATTTCTACGTCTATGACGGCATCGCCGCGATCGAAGAGGGCCACCGCGAAAGCACCAATGGAGGTTCCCTCAGGCGTCGCCTCACCCATACCGACGCCCAGGGCAACCTCGTCGCCGAGGAGAGGGACGAAGCCAGCATCCTTGGCCTGACGTTGCCGCCAGGGGCTGTATTACTGAACGCCGACGGTGTCCGCGTCGATCCAGCCTCCGGGCAGATCCTGACCGCAACGCTCACGGTTCAGCCGGGCCCCGATGCGGTGGCCAATCAAGATTTTATTAACCAGTTCGGCAGCGGGGCCCTGAAGGTCACGATCGACGGTGGCGCCTCGTCGGTGGTGGGCAGCAACGGGGCGAAGGCGGCTTATAACCCGCAGACGGGATTGATCACCTGGACCAAGACAATTCCGGGAACGCCCACGACCCAGATGGTGGCGATTCCTGGCGGATCGTTCACGATCAATCAGGGGCAGACGAATCCTGGTTTCACCAGGCCACCGGAAGCTGGAATTAGCCAGCAATATGTCAGCAAGGAGGGTTACTACTATCACGGCAATAACGGTCAGTACGCAGGAACCAGCCCTTGCCCTGGCTGCCGCTATGTGAATCCCGTCACCGGTCAGGTGACCTACTGGCGGGGGCACTTCACCACCGACAGCAACGGCCGCCCGCAGTTCAGCACCGCTGGCAATGTGCCTCCCACCCATGTGCTCTACGTGGTCGGTGGCCGGACCTACGTGACCGATGCGGCCAATTTCAATCCCCAGACCACACCGAAGAATCCACCCACCCAGGTGGTGACGCCGCCGATCTACCAGCAGGTCACCACGCCGGGCACTCCCACCGTGGTGCAGCTCCAGCAGGCGCTTCCCCTGACGGGTCAGGCCACGGTGCCCCAGGGTTCCGCCACCTCCAACTGGCAGCGGCCGACGCCGCCACCCTTGGTGATCCAGGCTCCCGTGCCGCAGCCCACGACAGCACCCACTCCAGGCCAGGTGCCAACCATGGCGCCCGCTCTAGTGCCGCAGCCCACCACAGCTCCCACCCTTCAGCCACCTACGGCCGCGGTTCCCACCATGGCGCCGATCAAGGTGCCGCAGCCCACCACAGCTCCCACCCTTCAGCCGCCTACGGCCGCGGTTCCCACCATGGCGCCGATCAAGGTGCCGCAGCCCACCACCGCACCCAAGCCCGGTCAGGTTCCGACGATGGCGCCTGGACTAGTACCACAACCCACCACGGCTCCCAAGCCGCTGCTAACTCCGACGATGGCTCCGGGGCTGTTGCCGCAACCGACGGCAGCGCCGAAGCCAACTCAGGGCCCGTCAGTAACACCGACCTTGGCGCCGACCTTTACGCCAACTCAGGGCCCGACGTCGGCACCGCAACCCACGCCGTCACCAACCCAGGCCCCCGTGCGGCAGCCGCTGCTGACGCCCACACTGGCACCACAGAAGGTGCCGCAACCGACGGCTGCGCCGAAGCCAACTCAGGGCCCGTCAGTGACACCGACCTTGGCCCCGACCTTGACGCCAACTCAGGGCCCGACGTCGGCACCGCAACCCACGCCGTCACCAACCCAGGCCCCCCTACGGCAGCCGCTGCTGACGCCCACACTGGCACCGCAGAAGGTGCCGCAACCGACGGCTGCGCCGAAGCCGGTTCCTGGTCCCGTCCTCAGGCCGCTTCCCGTGGAGGAGCGGGTGCCCACCTCTGGAATGCGGCCTGTTCCACGCACCGATTCCTTCAGTTACCAGATCCCAAGGGGGCTCATCGAACAACGCATCCCTGGTGCCATCCCAGAGCAGAGCCGCGCACGCCTCTTCGACGGACGTGCCCTGCCACCTGGAGTCGAATTCGATCCCTTCAGCCAGACCTTCGAGATCAAGAGCTACGGGAAAATCTCTCTACCGCTCGACGTGCTCCTGCTCGTTCCGACCCGCAGTGGCACCACCGGCTCGTTCACCCTGACGATCGGCAAACCCTGAATGGGCTGAGCCATGCCGAGCCTTGCACCAGGACTCAGCCTGATCATCGGCAGCCGCAACGAGGGTGCCTATCTACGGCGCACTGTTGAGGGAGCCTTTGCGCTCACCCCACCCGAGGGCGGTCTTGAATGTTCGCTCTACGACGACGCCTCAAGCGATGGCAGCGCGGCGTTCTGCTACGAACCACCCTGGCGCCAACTCCGCGACCAGGGGGCCCTTCGCTTGCAACGCGGTGCTGTCCGTGTCGGGGTCTCCCGGGGCCGACGCCAGGGTGCGGCCGGTTGCCGCGCAGAGGTGCTGGTGTTCCTTGATGCCCATCTGGAGTTTCCCCAGAGCGATCTCTGGTTGAAGGTTCAGGAGAAGTTCCGTGACCCGGCCTGCGATCTTCTGGGGATCGACTGCTTCGACAGTCGCAATGGTGCCACCACAGCTGGAACGATCTACAGCAGCAAGCGGCTGGATCACCTCAATCCGGCCTGGGTGCAGCAGCAAGCTGAGCCACTGGTGGGGATAGAGGTGCCCTTCGTGAATGGCGGCTTCTTTGCCATTCGCCGTCGGGTCTACGAACGACTGGAGGGTTTTCCGGATTTCCTGGAGGACTGGGGCCATGAGGACCGCTTCCTCTCCATGCTTGCCGGCATCTGTGGGTACCACTGCCGGATCGATCAACGGCTACGGGTCGGCCATCTCTACAAGGAGGTGTTCGATGAACGGGAGGGCCTTGCCTTGCCCGAAGCCTTCTCGGACCCGCTGCCTTCTGATGGCGTTGCCCTACCGGAGGTCGTCTACCGCCATGCCGATGCGGCAGCGGCGGGCGTGTCGACCCTGTTGATGAACAGCCTGCGGTGTGGCGCTGTGCTGTACAGCGCCGAGATCGCTGAGCGCATGAACGAGCAGCTGCGCTTCGATTTCGGCTCTGAGATGGTCGAAAGGGCCCTTGTGCTGCTTGAGCAGGAACGTCCCCAGCTGGAGGCCCTGATGCTTCGTCTTGGGCTCACCCCCGAACGGCGTGACCAGCAGATGGGGGATTTCTTTCAGCGTTTCAGGCCCGTTCTGCCGATGCTGGAGGAGGCGGATCTGCAGGCCACGGCCACGATGGCGGATATTTCTCAGGCACTCGATCGATTGCGGCAGTTGCCCCTAACGCTGCCTTCCCTCGATCAGCCGGACGCTGACCATTACCGAACGGCCCGCCTCTACCGAGAAGCCCTCTATGGCTACCAGCTCCAGCGGCATGAGGAGGCCAGCCGTCTGCTGGCCGAGTTGCTGACGATAGATCCGGACTACCTGCCGGCCATCTGCCTGCTGTGTGTGAACCTGCGGGCCCTGGGGCGTCTGGCGGGCGAGCGATTCTGGCTGCAGCGGGGTGCCGAGATCATCGAGCGCCACCGCCCCCAGGTGGGTCCAGGCCCGGTCGGGGCGTTCCACCCCGCCAGCCTCAACCCCTACCTTCGCCATCTCTATTGGCCTGAGGCGGATCGGATGATCTGGGCAGCCCTGGCGGATCTAGAGGAGCGGGCTGGCCACACATCTGCGGCCGTGGGATGGCTGCTCAAGCTGCTCGATCAGTCGCCCGACGACCCTTCTGTGCGGGAGCAGTTGCTGCGGTTGGTGCAACCTCAGCCGTGACGGTGCTGCCAGCGCCCATGCCTTCGGGCATGGAGCAAGTGGTTCAGTGTTCGCTGTCGTCTGACAGCCATCTAACGAGGCCGCGCAAACCTGCTTCGGGGTTACCTGCCGCCGAATCAAGGTTGACTCCCCCCCTCATCACCCGTATGAAAGCAAGCCTCAGCTTCGCCCTGATCACCGCTTAAAGCATGGTGGTGGCCACCTCTCAAAGCCGGGCAGCTGAAGTTTCCAGCAATGCCACATCGGCCTGCATGGTGGCGGTGAACAAGCAGTACGGCGGCAATGTGCGCCACCTCAAGGTGGTGCGCAGCGAGTTCTCCCAGGCCAACTCCGAAGTGATCGTCAAGGCGATCGGTGTGCGTGGCGGCTCAAGCAATGAAAAATGGCGCTGCCTGGTCTCGAACAGCGGCAAGGTGCAGGACCTGAGCGTGGCCTGGAACTGAACCCAACCGGCGGGCCCTTCACGATCAGGGCCCGTCGGTCGCATCTGGATGAGGGTGATACCGCTGGGAGCCCTAAGCCAGCGCCATCACCGTGCTGGTGTGCGGGACCATTCCTCCTTCCCAGAGGTCCAGCGGGAGGATCTGGTGGAGGACCAACGGCGCTGGGTGGAGAGCGAGGAAAGTGAAGCCGTTATGCCTGAGCCAGCATGGAACTGCTCTTCTGGTTGTTCGTCGGGAAGCCGCCAGCCATCCTGATGGTGGCCGTCGTTTTTCTGACGGGCTTTCTGGCCTTGCGGTTTCTGTGGCCCGGCCAGGCTCGGCATCCTGGGGCGTTGCTGATCGGGGCCATCGCCTGGGGGAGCTATGCCGGCTGGGAATGGCTGGTGCAGTTCAGGACCCCGGAGGCGAACATCCGCGTTGATCTCCTGGTGATCTGGCCCGTGTTGGCGATCCCGTCGACCTGGCAATCCTGCGTACGTTTCGATAGACCCCGTGGCTGATGGCTGCAGGCGGAGGGAACAGCTGCGGGTCAGACCTGGTCGCTAATCCCCTAGAGCGCGTTGCTCACGGCATCGCCATCCTTGGTGGAGGCCCTGATCTTGTCATCCAGGCTCGTGGTGGCGTGACAGGAGGCTGACTGGACCCTACCCGAAACGAGGTGATTGACCCACCAACGATTCAGGCCCGTTTGAGCACCCTGAGCACCACCAGCAGGATCACGGCACCGAGGGTCGCCACCACGATGCTGCCCAGCAGGCCGCCTCCCACTGCTCCACCGAGACCGCCGAAGAGAAGCCCACCGAGCAGGGCGCCGATGATGCCCACCACCAGATCGCCGACGAGCCCGAAGCCTCCCCCTTTGACGAGAACCCCGGCGAGCCAGCCTGCAATCACACCCACGAGCAGAAACCAGAGAACGTTCATGACGGGGGAACTGGTGTGAAGGGAGGTCGATCAGAGGTTACGTAAAGCAGCAGGGCAGGTTGTCCAGCGACAACGAGCATTCGAAATGCAGCCGCCTGAAGGCGCGTTCATTCGTTCACTTCCGTTCAGCGGCACCCGAGGAGCGCGTGGACGCGCGGAAGTAGAACATCGTCACATGCAAGACGGACGCGCTGATGGCTCCTCTGGCGCTGCTGATCGGTCGTCCGCTGCTCATCCTGATGGTGGGTCTGCTGTGGGGCCTGACGGCGCTGGCGCTTCCCCGCAGCCGCCAAGCCCTCGTGGCCAACACAGTGGCCTGGCTGGTCTTCGCTGGATGGGAAGGGCTGATCCTGGCGTTCACGCCGGAAGCCAACATCCGCGTGGACATCCTGCTGATCGCACCGCTGCTCAGCGGGCTGGGGCTGTGGGGCCTCGTTTCCATCCTGCTGCGCCTTAAGCGATGAAGTGGCTTGTGTTCATCCCCCCTGCTCAGCGGGAAGGCCGCCGGCCAAGGTCACTCCAGCCACAGAACATCGTCACTCCATGGCTTCGATCCGAAAAGCCCTCGTCCTTTCAGGATGCTTATTGATCCTGGTCAGCGGCTTCGGCGTAGGGCCAGCCTTGGCGCAGCGCTCCTCAACGGTGCAGTTCAAGCCCGGCAACTACGGCACCATGGTGAGTGGCACAATCACCGGTCGTGAATACATCGACTACAAGCTCAGCGCCAAGAAAGGGCAGAAGATGTTTGCTGAGCTTGCCGTGAGCGGCACCAATGGCAATGGATCGGCTTTCTTCAACATCCTGCCTCCCGGCAGCAAGGGCGAGGCGATCTACGTCGGCCAAACCGACAACGACAAATCCGCACTCGTGAAACTGCCCGCCAACGGCGTCTACACCATCCGGGTGTATCTGATGGGAAATGACAAGGACGCCGGCAAGACCGTGGGCTTCAACCTCGATCTCTCGATCCAGTGACAGCGGCCGCCCCTGCTCCCATGCGCTGAAGAGAGCCTGAATCAAGGGCCATGGCTACGGTTCACTCAGAATGGACGGGGCGAGATCCCTGCCCGTTTTCCATCCCTTTGCTGGACGATCATGAGCCTCGAGGACAAGATCAGGGCCTCGGCCAAAGATGTCGAAGGCAAGCTCCAGGCCGCTGCCGGTGAGCTCACCGATGACGATCGCCTCAAAGCGGAGGGAGAAGCCAAGCAGCTGCAGGCGGACCTGATCGATGCCGCCGGCACGCTCAAGGACAAAGCCCAGCAGGCCGCCAGCGCGGTGAGTGATGCCCTCGACAGCCTCACCGGCAAGCAATCCTGACCAGCAGGTTCGGCGACCGGGCTGTGGTCCCGCTGGATCAAGCCCCAAAGACTGAACGACCTGCAGCCTTGCCTGCATCGTTTCGATCCTGCCGGATGGATCTGATCCCTTGGGGAGCTGGCTGATTCATTAGCCGGTACTGAAGGAAGGCTGCCGATCCCCGTATCGGCGGCCAGGGCGGCCAACGGCCTGAGCGTTCAGGCGATCACTTGCACTTGCTTGGTTCGGTGAAGGTGATCGACTGGTAGCGCCCATCGGTGGTACGCACCGCCACGCAGCTGTTGGTGCGCGGCTGCTTCCAGTAGGTGAAGGCACTGTCACCGATCTGGTCGCCACCCCGGTAGGTGTACCCCTTGCTGGTCAACTCGCCCTCGGCACCGGCGGCCTTCGCCCCCACCAGCGACTGCAGGGAGCTCACCGGGGCCCCCACGCGGGCGGTTTCGCTGCTGCCGCCCTTGTTCGATCCGGCGATCAGGCCGCCGAGCAGCGCTCCCACCGCCGCCCCGAGCAGGGAACCGGTGGTGGCCTTCTGGGGCTGGTCCTCGAACTGAATGTCAGGGTTCTGGACGTTGTCGAGTTTCACGGAAAGGCGCCTCTCTTCCCCGTCGTTCCAGAGGAAAAGATCGTGGTCGGGCTTGGCGTTGTGGCGCACGTTCACGATCCCGCGATAGGTCTGCAGTTGCAGGGCCTGAGGACTGGGGCCAGAGAAGTTGAAGTCGGTGCCGTCATCGAGCTTCACCACAAAGGCATCGGTGCCGCCAGCCGCCTTGTGCTTGAAGGTGCAATGGCCGTTGAAGGACACATACCCCCCACTCTCCAGCTTGCAGCGGCCCCCGGCTCGCACCAGCGTCTCGGCGGATGCGAGCTGTTGGAACGGAGCGGCCGCCGTGAGCAGCAGGAGGCCAGGTCCGAGCAGGGCACCGGCGCGTTGGAGGCAGTTCTTCATCGGGAGGTAGGAAGAAGGATGTCCCAGTGCGATTCGACTGGAAGGCCCTGAGGGTATCGGCTGCCTGCCCCCTCTATCGAGCCTTGTGGCTGAACGCTGAAGTCCCTGACCACGATCGGCACCCGGCTGGTGGGGACGTCGGAGACCAACGCATGACCTTGCTGGATGCGGGCAATGAAAGGTAGCCGTAGGCATAGGGCGGGTCCTCCCCGTTGCGCGGCACCAGCAGCCAGGGCGGCGGTTCCCAATACCGACGGCTTTCTCCGCATCGTGCTGCGGACGGGGCCCTCCTTGGACGCACAATGAAGGTTTCCCCCCCACCCATGGGTAATCGCTCCTCCTCCTGGGCGCTGATCCTCACCGGCCTTGTGATACTGGCAGGACAGGCCGCACCTGCCAGAGCCCAGCCTCAGGTCCAGGGCAGCCCGATTCGCTCCCTGCTCGAGAACGGAGCAGGACGACTGTTGGGGATCTATGACGGGATCCGCCACGTGGAACTGCCCCTCGCCAATGGCAAGGCCGTGATCGGTCTGAACTGTGAGCGTCAGACCTGGACCCTGTTCAGGATCGAGCGCAACGGGCGGGAGGTGTACAGCTTCGGCAACGATCCCAAGTGGGGCTACCAACCGGCGGGCCCCATTGCCACCTCACGCCTATGCACGGATGCGGTTCGTGTGGCTGAGTGAGGCCAGGCAAGCCTTGAGGTCCAGCCTCCGGCCGCATTCATTTTTCGGGAGTCAGCGGGAGCCCGTCGGCAAAGGTTGGGTTGCCCGACAGGACGGCCAAACCCGCCAGGGCAAGCGGCGGCCGTGATCAACAGTGACGTTCGGGGCAGCAGGTCCCGAGGGGAAGCAAGGATTGCCGCGATCTGCGCGGGCGGTCTGTTTCTGTTCCTGTCGGCTGTCGCGCTGGCAGGAGCTGACCGACCACCACCCCCCCGGTTCGGGGGGCTGGTGGTCGCGTTCGGTGTGATCTCCGGGGTGGCGTATCGCCGCTTGAGGAAGCGGCTTTCCCATCGCCGCCTGACGAGTGCCGATCAGGCGTTCGGCGCTGCCTGCGAGGGGTGGGTCGCAGGTCTTGGCTTCGCGCTGTTCGTATTGGTTGCGGGGGGCGGGGAGCCGGGGGTGATGCCATCCCTACACGCTCGGCTGATCTGGTTCGGCGTGATGGGGGCCCTGGGAGCCTGCGCAGCCCTCGTGCTCTGGTGGATCGCGGCACGCCTGCAGCGACGCCTTCCGCCCTGATCAGCGCCGTTCCAACGTGAGCGTGAAGACCGCACGGCCCCCGACCCGTGCGGCGTCCCCCTCCATGAGCACCGAGGCGCGCCAGCGCCCGGTCTCGCTCAGCAGCATCTGCAGGCCGTCCGCGCCAGGGCGGGCCCCATCCAGCACCATCGCCCCGGAGGGCGCCTCGAGGGCCAGCACAAGGGTCCGGGTCGGGTCGTCCAGGCGCACAAGCAGCCGTTCTCCCTTGCGGGCGGCGAAGGCGAAGACCGGGTGGTCGTAGGCGAGCACCCGGTCTTCCACGCGCACGGTCGTGCCCGGGGCAAGGGTGAGCACCCGGGGTTCCCGATCCGGTGGCGGCGGGATGGCACGAGAGGGCACTCCCGTCATCGAAAGGAGCAGGGCGGACAGACCAACCAAAGCCCGATTCACTGCTGAATCCCTCACCAAGGGCTGAGGCCTCAGCCCCCCACCACCAGGGCGTCGACAATTTCATAACGCTCGAAGTTCTCCCCAAGCAGCAGCACCGACACATCGCCGCGCCGCTGCACCGAGAGCTTCTCTGGCTGATCAGAAGCGACGGCCTTGCCCTTCACGAACAGGAACTGCCGTTTCTGACCCTCGGGGTTCATGACCACCACCGTGGCGCTGTTGTTGGCCCGGCGGATCACCGAAGCCTTGCAGCGGGCGGCCTTACCGCTGCTGCTTCCAGACACACAGGGCACCTCCGCTGAGGCGTGATAGCGAGTGCCGGGGATCAGGGCATCTCGGGCAGCGGGCACGGGGGCGATGGGAACACCGCCGATCCAGACCTTCAGGCTGTAGGTGCTGGTTTCGTTGCGGCGCGCCGCCGGGCGCATCAGGTACACACGCACCCTGACGTCACCGTCGCTGGGCAGGAGCCCCCGGAAGCGGTTGCCTGAGCTGCTGCCGATGAACAGGGCGTTGGCGGTTCCGGCCGCCAGCACGTTGAAGTAGTTCTGCGGGTTGGAGCCCTTGAGCTCCACCGTCAGGGTCTGGCCGGCACCGGCCCGCAGTTTGTAGTCGACGGTCTGGTCACCTTTGAGCTGGCCCTTGAGCAGGGTGGAACTGGCTCCAGCAGGGAACGTGACCCTCCGGCTCTCGATCGCCACCTGGGCCAGGGCACCTCCAACCGGCGGGCTCAGGGCCACCAGGCCAGCGGCGACAACAGCACAGGCAGCCCGCATCGGAACCATCAGGTAGAGGGTCAGATCAACCTAGTCCGACCTACCGGTACGACAAAACAGGGCTGTCAATTGGAGAAACGTGGTGGCATCGAAACCCGGTACTCTCTCGGAGTTGAAGGAAGGCACGATCACCGCCATGAAACCCAGCTCCGCTGCCGTCTTCGCCCTCAGCCTCCTGACCCTGGCCCTCCTCAAGGACCTGAGTCAGCCGGCACTGGCGGCACCACCCTGGCTGAAGTGCACTTTCTCGGAACCCACCCCCACCGATCCCACCAAGCTGGCGAGCTGGCACATGTTGAGTCAGGAAGCCAGGAAGAGCGTTGAGTTCGTCAACACCCGTGGTGAACGAAGAACCCTCAGTGCCCTCTATACCCCCAGCCAGATTCTCTTCATCTATCCCAAACAGATCAGCCGGGATGTCAGCTATGAGATCGAATTTCGCCTCAATCGCAAGACGCTCGCCATCACCAAGCAGGTGAGCAACGAACCGGGCAGCTCCAGCGGAACCTGCGCCTTCGCACCGGCCCCTTGAGCAGCGGGAGCCGGCGATGGTGCGCCTCGCTGCTGGGCGTGCTTGCCCTGACCTTCAGCCTGCTGCTGCCGGTCGCCTCGGCGTCGCTGCCCGGGATGGCCAGCATCTCCGGCCCTGAGGCTTCACAGTCCTCCACCCCCACCGCGGCCGGCAGCTACGAGCTGGCCAATGTGCGCATCCTCTCCGTCCCGGCCCTCACCGTGGCCTCACCGGTGGTGACGGAGGCGAAGTCAGGTCCCGCCGCATCCCGTCGGGCGGAGGTGATCGAGGGCAACCTCTCCCTCCTCTATGCCCCCCAGCCGATCTGCACCAACAGTGAGGCCATCAGCGAGGAGGTGCTGGAGGGACTGGTGCTGAAAGGCAGCGATCGGGCCTGCGCCGGCGCCCGCTGGGGCGTGCGCGGCCATCCCGATGATCTCCGCATCGAAGTCCGCCGCAATGGCAACGGCCCCACCGTGCTCGAAGCCCGGCTGCCGGACCACCCGCAGCCCCTCCCTCTGCTGACGGTCACGGAGGCCGATGCCCGGCTCAATGGGGTGAGCAGCGATGTGCTGGCGGGCCGCTGGCGCTCGCTGCTGGAGCGCCGCCTGCGCCATGCCCGCCGAACGATGGAAGAGAACGCCCTCGAGCGTCGACTGCAGATCACCCTGCTGATCGAACTGGGGCTGGCGGCCCTGCTGACCCTCGCCCTCTTGTTGCTCGGCCAGAGCCGTCGCTTCGCCCAGCGGCTGCAGGAAGCCAGTGCGTCGCTGCCGCCCACGCCGCGACGGCAGCTCACGCTGCAGCTCAGCCATGGGATCGCCAATCTGCTGTTCCTGCTGGTGCTCGGCCAGCTGGTGGTGATGCTGGGGCTGGCGGTGATGGCCTTTCCCGGGCAGATCCCCCTGGGGCTGGCCCTGGTGATGCAGCCCTTCGGTGCCCTGGTGAAGGTGCTGGTGATGGGGCTGCTGGCGGCGGCCCTGCGGCTGCTGGCCAACTTCCTCCTGCACCAATGGGCCGGCAGCCTGCATGTGCCCGTGGAGCAACGGGCCCGCCGCGACCAGCGCTACCGGAGCCTGCTGCGGGTGTCCCACCGGCTGATCAATCTGACCAGTATCGCCATCGTGTCGGTCTGGATCCTGGTCGGGATCCCCGGCGTCCAGGAGGCCTCTTCAACCGCCCTGCTGGCGGGCGGTGCCCTGATCGGCGGCCTGGCCTTCGTGTTCCAGGGGCTGCTGCGGGACTTCGTCGCCGGCCTGCTGGTGCTCCTCGATGATCGCTACGCCATCGGCGACTGGGTGGAGCTGGGCGGCAACGAGGGGGAGGTGGAGGATGTGGGGGTCCTGAGCACCGAGCTCCGCTGCACCGACCAGCGGGTGGTGGTGATTCAGAACAGCAGCTTCGATCGGGTGATCAACCACACCAAGTTCGCCTCCGGCGCCGATGTGAGGCTGCAGCTCTCCCCCGAGATCGACGACATCAACCGGGCCCTCGCCGTCTTCGCCGATGTGCTGGCGGGGTTCAGTGCCGACCCTGACTGGAACGGCCGGCTGCTGAAGCAACCATGGCTGCGGGGGGTGAATGCGATCACCCCAATAGGCATCGAGATCAGCGTGGTTCTGACCACCCGCTCCGGCGAGCAATGGCTCTGCAGTCGGGAGCTGCAGCGACGGCTGCTCGAGGAGCTCCAGCGGGCCCGGATTCCCCTGGCTAGGAGCTGGCCTACGGATCCAGTCTGAACGGCATCAGGCGGCCTCGAGCCTCCAGCCGCCATGGCCATCGAGCCGCAGAAGGCGCTGATGGAACTCCCGCAGGCTGGGGCGATGCCCCACGCTGATCACGGCGATGCCATGGCGTTGGAGCAGCCCATAGAGCTGGCGCTCGGCGTCGAGATCCAGGGCACTGGTGGCCTCATCGAGCAGCACGAACGGGCGGGCCGCCAGCAGCAGGCGGGCAAAGCCGAGCCGTTGCTGCTCACCGCCGGAGAGCAGCCGCGCCCAATCCTCCTGGGCCCCCAGATCCGGGTAGCGCTCCCCCAGGGAGCTGAGGCCCGCATCGGCCATCGCTTCACGCAGGACGCCATCCGGCAGTGGTGGCGCCTCCAGTGGCAAGCCATAAAGCAGCTGCTCCCGCAGACTGCCCAGGGTCATGTAGGGAGCCTGGGGCAGCACCATCCATTCGGACGGGGATGGTCCGCTGAAGGAGCCGGCGGCGGCGGGGGCCAGCCCGCAAAGCACCCGCAACAGGCTGGTCTTGCCGCAGCCACTGGGGCCGCTGATCAGGAGCCGCTCCCCCCGCTCCAGGCGTAGATCGAGGCGCTCGATCAGGAGTGGGCCGCCCCCCGGATCCGCCACGCTGAGCTGGCAAAGCTCCAGCCTGGGCCGCTCCGGAGCGCGCCCTGGTGCGGCGATGGCGCCAGGGGGATTGGCGCCCGGGGGACTTGCATGGGTGGGCCGGGGGCGATCCGCCATGGCGCCGCGCAGTTCGCCGATCCGGTGCAGGCTGGCGAACAGGCTGGAGAAATCATCGGCGCGCACGATCAGAAACGACAACGCCGCCTGCACCTGGCCGAAGGCGATGCTGCCGACCGTGAGCTGGCCGAGGCTGACGCGGCCACTGAAATAGGCGCCCGAGAGCACCAGGTAGGGCACGAACTGCATCAGGAAGCCGTAGAGCCCCGTGCCCTGATCCACCAGTGCCCGCCAGCGGATCACCCGCTCGAGGTTGAGCAGCACACGGGCGAAACGGCCCCGCAGCCCCCGCGCTTCTCGGGCCTCGCCGCGCAGGAAAGCGATGCTTTCGCCGTGGTTGCGCACATGCATCAAGGCGAAGCGGAAATCGGCCTCGAGCGATTGCTGGCGAAAGCCCAGCGTGGCCAGCCGCCGCACCAGCTGCACGATCACACCGTTGCCCAGCACGGTGGCCACCAGCAGGGTCAGCACCAACAGTCCACTGATCTGGAACAGCACCAGCACGTAGGCCGCCAGGGACAGCAACGAGGTGCAGAACCCGAAGAACAGATCAGTGGAACTGAACACCGCCCGTTGGATGTCATCGGCGATGCGCTGGTCGGGGTTGTCGATTCCGCCGACGCCGGCGGCTCGGCTCTCCAGGTGGTAGTAGTTCTGACCGCTCAGGTAGGCGTCAGAGAGCACGGTGGTGGTGCGGTCGCGCCAGGCCAGGGCAAAGCGCTGCTGGCCGTAGCTGTTGAGGTACTGAACCGGCAGGGTGACCAGATAGATCGCCGTCAGGCCCGCCGCCGTGCCCCAGAAACGCTCGGCGCTGCGCACATTGAGCGCCTCCATCACCGCCCCATTGCCCTCGGTGAAGGCCACATCCACCGCCGTGGCCACCACCAGCACCAGCACCAGAGCGGCCAGGGCGAGCCAGCGCCGGGCCAGCACCCGACCCAGCCGCCGGGCCGCCAGCCAGGCCCCCAGCAGCCCCGCCAGGGTCAGCCCCACGGCCAGCAGGCGGATCTGGGCACTGCCGGAGAGGTTCAGGGCCGAGCGCAGGTAGGGGAAGGCCAGATCGAGGCGGGCCTGGCCGAGGACCGCATCCAGAAGCTGGGCCGCAGCGCCGATCACCAGGGCCGACAGCCCCAGGGCCAGGGCGACCGCCACCAGCAGCAGAACGGCAAAAGCCAGCAGCGGGCGCTGGGGGGCCTGGGGGGGCTGGGAGAGCTGGGGCTGGCGGTGGCGGGCCGGCAGCAGAAAATCCGCGGCCAGTTGCCGAAACTCGACGGCAAAGGTGACCAGCCTCGGGCTCACGTGTTCACCGTCTGCCGGTAGAACCAGCCCTTCGCCGCCTCGGCGGCCAGCACGTAAGCCAGCAGGATCAGGGCCAGCAGCGCCAGGAAGCTGGCCGGCAGGGGCACGAAGCCGAAGGGTGCCGCCAGGGGGGAATAGGGCAACAGCAGCGTCAGCACCACCACCACCAGGGTGGCCAGCACCAGGGGGCGGGAGGGCCGGCTGCGCAGCAGCGGACCCCGGGTGCGCACCACCAGCACGATCGAGGCCGCCGAGATCACCGATTCCACGAACCAGCCGGTGCGGAACTGGGCGGCATCCCCACGCAGCACCCAGAGCAGCACGGCGAAGGTGAGGTAGTCGAACACCGAACTCACCAGTCCGAAGGTGAGCATGAAGCGCTGGATGAAAGGAATGCTCCAGCGCCGGGGCCGCTCGATCCAGTCACGATCGACCCGGTCGGTGGCGATCGTCATCTCCGGCAGATCGGTGAGCAGATTGGTGAGCAGGATCTGCTTGGGCAGCAGCGGCAGAAACGGCAGCAGCAACGAGGCGCCGGCCATCGAGAACATGTTGCCGAAGTTGGCGCTGGTGGCCATGAACACGTACTTGAGCGTGTTGGCAAAGGTGGTGCGCCCCTCGCGGATGCCGTCGGCGAGCACCGCCAGATCTTGCTCCAGCAAAACGATGTCAGCAGCCTCCTTGGCCACGTCCACCGCCCCCTGCACCGACAGGCCCACATCGGCGGCATGGAGGGCCGGGGCGTCGTTGATGCCATCGCCCATGTAGCCCACCACGTGGCCCGCCCGGCGCAGGGCCGCGATCAGCCGTTCCTTCTGGTTGGGCTCCACCTCGGCGAAGATGTCGCAGGCCTGGGCCCGCAGCGGCAGTGCCTGATCGCTGATCGACTGCAGCTGGAAGCCGGTGATCACCTCCGGCTCCAGCAATCCGGCCTCCCGGCCGATGCGGGCAGCGATCAGGGCGTTGTCGCCGGTGATCAGCTTCAGGCGCACCCCCAGCCCCCGCAACTCGGCCACAGTGGCGGCGATGGCGGGCTTGAGCGGATCGCTCAGGGCCACCAGGCCCACAAAACGCATCCCCCGCTCCGACTCCCGCGTGGCCACCGTGCCCGTGAGGTCATCGCGCACCGCCACCCCCAGCAGGCGGTAGCCCTGGGCGCTGAGCTGGTGGTACTGCTCCAGCAACCGCTCCCGTACGGCCTCGATCGGCACAGGCCGCCCATCGCTTCCCTCGGCACTGCTGCACACCTCCAGCAACCGGCCCAGGGCCCCCTTGGTCACCAGCAGGCTCTGGCCGCGGTGGGAGAGCAGCACACTCTGACGCTTGCGCAGGAAGTCGAAGGGCACTTCATCGAGCTTGCTCCAGCCCTCCAGATCCAGCGGACCCTGCTCTTTGATCGCCGTGTCGATCGGGTTGACGTAACCGCTCTGGAACGTGGCGTTGGCGTAGGCCAGCAGCAGGGTGCGCTCGCTGACCTCCCCCTCCAAGCCATGGGCGAACTGCACCCGAGCAACCCCTTCGGTGAGGGTGCCGGTCTTGTCGGAGCAGAGCACATCCATGCTGCCGAAGTTCTCGATCGAGGCCAGGCGCTTGACGATCACCTGGCGCCGGGCCATGCGCCGGGCGCCGCTGGCCAGGTTGACGCTGATCACCGCCGGCAGCAACTGGGGCGTCAGCCCCACCCCCAGGGCCAGGGAAAACAGGAACGAATCAATGACCGGACGCTGCAGGTAGACGTTGAAGGCGAAGATGGCGACCACCAGGATCAAGGTCACCTCCAACAGCAGGTAGCCGAAGCGGCGCACACCGCGCTCGAATTCCGTCTCACTGCGGCGCAGTCGCATCCTTGCCGCGATCGCCCCGAAGGCGGTGCCCCGGCCCGTCTGCACCACCACCGCCCGTCCGGTGCCGCTGACCACGTGGGTGCCCAGGTGCAGCAGGTTCAGGCGGCCACTCAGGGGCGTTGCGGCTGCGTACTCCCCCAGCTGCTTGCTCACCGGAAAGCTTTCGCCGGTCAAGGCGGCCTCATCCACGCTCAGGTCGCACTCCTCGATCAGGCGGGCGTCGGCGGGAATGCTGGCTCCTGCCGAGAGCAACACGATGTCTCCCGGCACCACCGCCGTGCTCGGGATGATCTTCACCGCCCCATCGCGCCAGACGCTGGTGCGCAGTTCGACGGTGCGCAGCAGCTCCCGCACCGCCCCCTCGGCGCCGTGTTCCTGGATGAACCCCAGCAGCCCACTGACCAGCACGATCACCAGGATGATCAGGCCGTCCAGCGGAGAGTCGAGCAGAAAGGAGAGCAGCGCGGCGGCGGCCAGGATCAGGATGATCGGGCTGGTGAACTGACGCAGCAACAGCTCGGGGGCCCCGGACCGCGATGGCGCCGCCAGGCTGTTGGGCCCATGGCGCCGCAACCGCTCGGCCGCCTGCTCCTGGCTGAGACCCTGGGTCCCCACCTGCAGAGAGGCCAGCAGGTCGGGGAGGGGAACACTCCAGTAGGGCTGATCGTTGCGATCGAGCTGCACGCTGGGGCCAGCATCTGGCTCACCCTATGCACCAAACATCCACCTAATCGTGCGTGGGCGGAGCGACGGGAAGGAGCAGCCCTGAAGATGAACCCCGTCCCCCAACATGACCGGCGCCGAAGACGGCGACAAAGACGACGACAATGACGGTGCCGGGCAGCAGGGTCCCTGGCCCAGCCAGTCTCACCCAGCCCATCCTCTTGGGGATGACATGAAGAGCAGGCTGGTTGGCTGGGCGCCCGGCACCATTGTCATCAACCGCTGCGTTCGGATTCCCCGGTTTAGTGGACATCAACGACACACCTAAGGACGCCAACCATGGGGCGCTGGCCACCAACCTGCTGGCGCTGTTGGCGGCGCCCATCCCCCATGGCTGGCAGTGGGCCAGCTTCGGAATCGCCCTGCTCACCTCCCAGCTGAGCCACCACGAGGCCCAGCACCGGGCCCGCCTCACCGAGGCCGCCGGCGCCCTGGACACGGGCCTGCGCGAGCGCCTCGAAGCCCTGCAGCTGATGCTCCAGCAGCAGGGGGTGGATCCGGAGCTGGCCGCCCGCCGCGCCCTCAAGCTGGTGGATCAGAGCCTTGACGGCCAGGCGGCCCTGCTGGCCTACGGCGATGTGTTCCATCTGCTGGCGCTGGTGTTCCTGGCGGCCATCCCCCTGGTCTTGCTGCTGCGCGCCCCCCGCCGGCTGCAGCCATGAAGACGCCTCTGAACCCACCGGTGGTGATCGTGGGCGCTGGTCCGGCCGGCGCCAGCCTGGCCCTGCAGCTGGCCCGCGCCGGGGTGCCCGTCACCTTGATCGAGGCCACCGGGGAGTTCAGCCGCCAGTTCCGCGGCGAAGCGCTGATGCCCTCGGGCCTGGAGGCCCTGGCTGCCATGGGGCTGGCGGACCTGCTGGCGAAGCTGCCGCAGCGTGAACTTGAGGGCTGGAGCTTCTGGATCAATGGCCGGGAGCTGTTCAGCGCCGATGAACCGCTCGGATCGGCCCGCCCCTGCACCCTGGTTTCCCAGGGCCCCCTGCTGGAGGCCCTGGTGGAACAGGCCCGGGAGCAGCCCGGATTCACCTGGCTGCCGGGCACATCGATCGCCGATCTGATCGAGCAGGGCGGGCGGATCAGCGGCGTGCGCCTGGCCGATGGCCGCTGCCTGGAGGCCGCCCTCCTGGTCGGCACCGACGGGCGCCGTTCACTGGTGCGCCAGCGCGCCGGCCTGGCCCTCGACGCCCTGGGTTCGCCGATCGATGTGCTCTGGTTCCGGCTGCCGAGTGCGCCCGAATTCGAGCAACCGAACCGGTTCACCACCCTGGTGGCCCAAGGGCAGATCTGCAGCCTTTTCGCCGGCACCAGAGCCGGGGAACTGCAGCTGGGCTGGGTGGCCAGCAAGCCAGACGGCTCGGCGTCATCGAGCGAACGCAGCGCAACGGATTGGTGCGAAACCTTTGCCCAGCTGGCCCCCGAACCCCTGGCCCAACACCTGCACCGGCAGGCCGGGGCCCTGGTGGGCCCGGTGCGCCTGAACGTGGAGGTGGGCCGCGCTCCCCTGTGGCACCGCAGCGGGCTGTTGCTGCTGGGGGATGCGGCCCACCCGATGAGCCCGGTGCGCGCCCAGGGCCTGAACATGGCCCTGCGGGACAGCCTGGTGGCCGCCCAGATGCTGGCCCCGCTCTGGGGGACCGCCACCAGAGCGGGCGGTCAGGGCCCCGATCCAGCCGACATCGATGGGGCCTTGGGAGGGATCCAGGCGGCCAGGCTCCCTGAGATCACGCGCATTCAGGGTCTTCAGGCCAAGGAGGCGGCCCGGGGCGAACTGCTGCGCTCCCAGGGGTTCCTGCGCTGCGCCCTGGCCCTGGCGGCGCCGCTGGCGGGTGCGGCGCTGAAACGCCATTGGATCCATCAGCAGCGTGTGCTCCGCGAGGGTCTGCCGTTGCCAAGCTGCGTGGGATCCTGAACCACCGGCCCAGCGCGTTGCCGATGCCCTCCGACCCGGCTCTTGCGGCCTTCGGCTCCAGCTTCACCGCCATCACCCTGGCCGAGCTGGGAGACAAGACCTTCTTTGTGGCGCTGCTGCTGGCGGCCCGCCACCGGGCCCGCTGGGTGTTCACCGGAGCCTTCGCCGCCCTGGCGGTGGTGACCGTGGTCTCCCTGGCCGTCGGCTACGGCCTGCGCAGCCTGCTGCCGGCCAGCCTGGTGCCCTGGCTGGCGGCGGCGCTGTTCGGAGGCTTCGGCCTCAAGCTATTGATCGATGCCCAGGGTCTGGGCGCGAACGCGGCCGCGGAGGAGGCCGAGGAGGCCGAAGAACTGGTGGAGCAGGCCGAAGCCCGCCATCCCTCGGCCACGGCCTGGGGCGTGATGCGCGAGGCCTTCGCGCTGGTGTTCATCGCCGAACTGGGGGATCGCACCCAGTTCGCCACGATCTTTCTGGCCACAGGCCCTGGCTTCGGCTTCGCCGCCCTGCTGGCGGGCAGCCTGCTGGGCCACGCCCTGGTCACGGCCCTGGCGGTGGGGGCGGGCCGTTGGATCGGCCAGCGGATCAGCGAACGGCTGCTGTTCCAGCTCAGCGGTGGCCTGTTCCTCGTCTTCGCCGCGGTGGCCCTGCGCCAAGCCCTCGCCTGAACCGGCCGATGCCCCCCTCCTCCCCCCACGCCGCTGACCACGATCACAGTCACGACCACAGTCACGGCCATCACCACGACGACAGCGGAGCCCCAGAGGAGAGCGGAGCCCCAGACGACAGCCATACCAGTGACGACAGCCATCCCGCCGTGGGGATCCAGCAGCAGCCCCACCCTCGGCAGCACGAGCACAAACCCGGTTCGGCGGCGGCCTTTCGCTGGAGCATCATCCTCAACAGTGCCCTCTCGGGTCTGCAACTGGCGATCGGCTTCGGCTTCGGCTCCCTTGCCCTCGTCGGTGACGCCGTTCACAACCTCGGCGACGTGGCCGGGCTGCTGCTGGGCTGGGGGGCGGAGAGGCTGAGCGCCAGGCCCGCCAGCGAGCGCTTCACCTACGGCTACGGCCGCAGCACCCAGCTGGCCTCCCTGGTGAACGCGGTCCTGATTTTGATGGCCGCCGCGGTGGTGATCGTCGAAGCGCTGCAGCGGCTGGGGCGGCCGGTGGAGATGTCCACCGGGCCCGTGGCCTGGGCCGCCGCCGCCGGCATCGTCGTCAACCTGCTCTCGGCCCGCCTGTTCGGCCATGGGCACCAGCACGACCTCAACCGCCGCGCCGCCGTGGTGCACCTGCTCACCGACGCGGCCGTTTCGGCGGCGGTGCTGGGCAGCGTTCTGCTGGTGAGCCTGACGGGGTGGAATGTGCTCGATGCGATCACCGCGATCGGCGTGGGCCTGGCGGTGGCCTGGAGCGGCTGGTCGTTGCTGAAGGAATCCCTGGCGGTGGCCCTCGACGGGGTGCCCCGGGAGATCGATCGCCGCTCGGTGGAGGCCACGATCCTGGAGCTGCCGGGGGTGATCGAGGTGCACCACCTGCACATCTGGGGCATGAGCACCTCCCAGAACGCCCTCACCGCCCACATCATTCGCCGGGCCGACACGACCGACGACATGGCCTTGCTGCATGAGGCCAAACGCCGGCTGGCGGCCCTGGGGATCGCCCACAGCACCCTGCAGCTGGAGCCGCCCCCCACTGATCTGCCCACTGATCCACCCAGCTGAAGCCCGCCTGTGCCGCCCCACCGATGGCCCGTCCCTACCAACCCTCGCTGCTGCGACTCGTCCATGGCGGCACCGCCCTGCTGGTGGCCGCCACCTGGTTCAGTGGTCTGCTGATCTACAGCCATTACGACGGCCGCTGGGGGCGCCTGGGCTGGCAGCCTCCCGGCGACTGGATCGACCTGCATGGCAGCGCCGGGGTGGTGCTGTTGCCCCTTGCCGTGATGCTGGCCCTCTATGCCTTCACCCTGGGACGGCGCCAGCTCAATCGGATCGGCAATGCCCTGCCCCTGGCGGCTCTCGCCCTGGCCCTCGTCAGCGGCAAGCTCATGCAGGAGGACTGGTTGCGGGACGGCGAGCTGCACCACCTCATCTACAGCTTGCACCTGATCAGCTGGCTGTTGATCACCTTCACGCTGCTCTGGCACCTTGGCGCTGCGCTGCGGCTGGGGGGCTGGCCGTTGATCAGCTCGATGCTCAGCCTGCGCCTCCAGGCCCGCGATCGGCCCCAGCACTGGCCTGGCCAGCTGGGGCGCTGGCTGGGGCGCTGGCTGAACCGTGGGGGCCCCCAGCCCTGATGAGGTCTTCGCCAGCAATTATCCAGGTTTCAACATCATTGTTGGGCCAATCATTAAAGCAATCAAAAATAAAGTCGCTAATCGCCTGATTCTCCAGCTCCAAGCGTTAGACCCACCGCACGCAAACCCATTGATAACGGGAGCGGCACATCCTTGCCCCAGACCGTTCCTGCAATGAAGCCCTCTCTGCTGCTGATCGACGACGACCTCGAATTCTGCCAGCGGCTGGTGGTCGAACTCAACGCAGCCGGGTTCGACACCCGCTACGCCCTCGATGGCATCCACGGCCAGGCCCTGGCGCACCAACTGTGCCCCGACCTGATCATGATCGATCTGATGTTGCCCAAGGTGGATGGCCTCACCCTCTGCATGCGGCTGAAACGGGATCCGCGCACCACCGCTGTGCCCGTCCTGATCCTCACCTCACTGCGGGACATCAGCGACAAGGTGAGCGGTTTCAATGCCGGCGCCGACGACTACGTGATCAAGCCCCACAACAGCGAGGAACTGATCGTCCGGCTGCGTGCCCTGCTCCGGCGCAGCGGCTCTCAGGCGCTGCCTTCCCTGCGGGGAGAGGTTCTCACCTACGGGCCCCTCACCCTGTTGCCCGAGCGGCTGGAGGCGATCTGGTTCGACCAGGCGATCCGCCTCACCCGCCTGGAACTGGAGGTGCTCCATTGCCTGCTGCAGCGCCACGGCCAGGCCGTCCCCCCCGATGAGATCCTCGCGGAGGTCTGGGGCTATGAGCCGGATGTGAATGGCATCGAATGCCTGCGGGTTCAGATCCGCCACCTGCGCGGCAAGATCGAACCCGACCCCCACCGGCCCACCTATCTCAAGACCATGTACGGCGTGGGCTACTGCCTGGATCTGCCCATGGACCAGCAGCGCTACGGCTGAGTCACGGGCGGCTCACCGGCTCACTCCCCCCACATCCTCAGCAGGTTGCTGTAGCTACGGCAGAGCAGGTCGAACACCTCGCCCTTTCCACCGCCGGCGAACAGGGTCCTGCGGGCCGTGTCCAACTCGAACAGCAGCTCCCGCCGCTCGGCGCTGCGCACCCGGCTCTGAATCCAGCCCACCGCCACCAGTCGCTCACCGGCGCTCACCGGCTCCACCCGGTGCAGCAGGGTGCTCGGATAGATCAGGGCATGGCCCGCCGGCAGACGGAACGCCTCCTCGCCGTGGGGTTGCTCCAGCACCAGCGCGCCGCCTTGGTAGTGATCGGGAGCGGTGAGAAAGACCGTGAACGAGAGATCCGAGCGGCCTCCGTCCATGAAGGCGTTGTCCACGTGGCGGCCGTAGCCGTCCCCGGGGCCGCTGCGGCTGAACAACAGCCCATGGAGACGCACCGGCAGGGCCGCCGACTGCAGCAGCGGGTGCGCCAGCAGAGCCGCACTGACCTGGCTCGCCAACGTTTGATGCAGGGCACTGCCGCGATCCAGCTGCCAGTTGCGCTTCACCTGGCGGGCGTGCCAACCGGCGGTGGAGCTCCCGGCCAACCAGGCCCCCGGCTCCGCCTGCAACGCCCCACGCAAGCTCAAGGCCGCCTCGGGGCTCAGCAGGGATTCGAGTTCAAAGCGCATCTCTGTTGATCAGCCCCTCAGCCACAGCACCGTTTGGTAGAACACGAAACTGCTCACCCAGGCCAGCAGCAGCGACCAGACCACCGCAAAGGCCGTGAACCGCCAGTTCTTGGACTCGCTGCGGATCACCGCCACCGTGGAAAGGCACGGGGTGTAGAGCAGGGTGAAGATCATGAAGCTGTAGGCCTGGGCCCAATCCAGGTCCAGGGCCAGGGCCTGACCCAGCCGCACCGGGTCGGCCTGGGTGTAAATCACCGCCAGCCCCCCCAGCACAATCTCCTTGGCGATGAAGCCGAACAGCAGCGCCACCGTGAGTTTGGGGTTGATGCCGATCGGGGCCAGCAGCGGTTGCAGCGCCTGGCCGAGCATCCCCGAGAGGGTGCCGGCACTGGCGGGGGGAACCCCCACGGGCAGGTTGTTCATCAACCAAATCGCCACCACCCCGAAGATGATGAAACGCCGTGACCAGATCCAGAAATGGCGCACTTCGCACCAGGCCCGGTTGAGCATCTGGACCGCCGTGGGAAAGCGATAGGGAGGTAACTCCAGGATCAGCGGCTCATCGCTGCTGAAGCTGCCCTTGAACAGCGCCGCAGTGAGAATCATCGCAACGAAACTCAGCAGATAGAGGCTGAAGATCACCAGGGCTCCCTGGCTTGGGGCAAACAGCGCCGCCGCCATGAACAGGAACACATTCAGGCGCGCCGAGCACAGCGAGAACGGAATCACCAGCATCGAGAGCAGGCGCAGGCCACTGGAGCGCATCACGCGGGTGCCGAGCAGCGCCGGCACATTGCAGCCGAAGCCCATCAGTGAGAGCACGAACGAGCGGCCATCGAGCCCCAGCCGCTCCATCAGACCGTCCATCAGGAAGGCCGCCCTCGAGAGGTAGCCACTGTCTTCGACCACTCCCATGGCCAGGAAGAACAGGAAGATCACCGGCAGAAACGCCGCCACCGTGCCGATACCCTGATAGAGGCCATCCATCAGGAAGCCGCTCAGAAAGGGGGGAAGGCCGCCCAGCAAGGGCCTCAGCAGCTGAGCGCCGAGGCCATTGAGCACGGTGGCGAGCCCCGCCTGCAGCGGCACCCCCAGGGCGTAGATGCCCTGGAACATCAGGAACATCACCCCAAAAAACAGCGGCAGCCCCAGCACCGGATGCAGCAGCAGCGCGTCCAGGCGGCGAGTGGTGCGGTCCTTGAGGCGATCGGGCAGCCGCACGGCGGCCTCCAGCAGGGGCGCCAGGGCGGCATCGAGGGCAGGATCAGCGAGCAGGAAGCGCGCGGGATCAAGGCAGCGCACCGGGGCCTCTGCCAACGCCAGCCGGGCCTCGATCGCCGCTCGAACCTCAGCGAATCCTGTGCCGTACTTGGCGCTGATCGGAAGCACCGTCAGGCCCAGCTCGCTGCTGAGGACGTCATGGTCGATCGTCAAGCCGAAGCGGCGGGCCTCATCGGCCATGTTCAGCAGCAGCAGCACCGGCAAGCCCAGGCTTTGGGCCTGGAGCACCAACTGCAGCTGCCGGTCGATCTGACTGGCATTGAGGATCACCAGCACCAGATCGAGCGGGGTGCGCTCCAGGAATCCCCGCACCAGCAGTTCGTCTTCGGAGTAGCCGCGCAGGTCATAGATGCCCGGCAGATCCACCACCCGCGCCAGGCGACCGCCCAGCTCCAGCTGGGCCTGCAGCAGATCGACGGTGAGCCCTGGCCAATTGCCGATCTGGGCATGGGCGCCGGTGAGCCTGGTGAAGAAGGTGGATTTGCCCGTGTTAGGCATGCCCAGCAGGGCCACGCAGGGGGGGCGATCGGGCCCCTGGGGCTCCGGAGCCTGGGGGACCACAGACGCTTCAGGGCCCGGCCCGGAAACGGGTTGAACAGCCGGTGGCGGAGCGGATGGCGAGGTGGTGGCGGGGCCCATGGCGCGCCTGTTCATGCCCCATTCTCGCAAGGATCCATGCAGATGCGCTCGGCGTCGCAGCGGCGCAGCATCAGCTCGGTCATGCCGACGCGCACATGCAGCGGTCCTGACCACCAGGCGCGGCGGAGGACCTGCACCGTGCGGCCCTTGCAGAGGCCGAGGGCACTCAGCCGCTGCAACAGACCCGCTTCAGCAGCCACCGCCAGGATCCTGCCCGAGCGTCCCACCTCCAGACCAGCCAGGGAGAGGGCGTGGCCCGGAGGAGGGAGGCCCATGGGCGGGCTTATTGCAACTGAATCTCAGTATCGTAGCGCCGTCGTCGCCCGGGGCAGATGGGTGATCACCAGATGGCGCTGGGCATCGATGCTCAGCCAGCCCTCATCCCGCAGCAGACCGATCACCCTGGTCACCGTCACCCGGGTGGTGCTCAGGGCGCTGGCCAGCTCTTGGTGGGTGAGCCGCAGGTTCAGGCGCAGGCCGGTGTCACAGGGCTGGCCGTACTCCTGGGCCAGCAGCTCCAGGAACCCCCGCACCCGCTCCTCCACCCGGCGCAGGCCGAGCAGCGCCAGCAGCACTTCGGCCTGGCGGTAGCGGCTGGAGACCGCCTGCATCAGCGCCATGGCCAGATGGGGGCTCTGCTCGATCTCAGCGCAGGACAGGCAGAGCAGATCGGTGTCGCAAAGGGTGATCGCTTCGTAGGCCTCCACATTGGAGAGCGGATCACCGAAGGGCTCATTCGGCCCCGCCAGACCAAGCAGCAGCTCATCGCCATGGATGGAGACGGCCCCCAGCTTCACCATGCCCCTCACCACCAGCCAGATGGTGTTCTTGAGCAGCGGCACGGAACTGCCGGTGCTCAAATGAACGAGGTTGCGTTTTTGGTAACTGGATTCGAGAACCTCGCGCAGGCCATCACTGCGGCCCGCATCACGGGGCGGTGTCGCAACCATCGGAGTGACCAAAAGGAACGTGGCTAGCGTATGGAGGAACACATGGAAACGGGCAAAGCTTTGTTATCCAGACGGTTAAGTTCTGGCTAAGGCGTGATCGGATGGGTGGCACCGGCTCGGCGCTCTGGACCGGCGAACCCCCAACGGATTCAGAAGAATCCCTGCCAATAAAAAAGGGTCCGAAAGGACCCCTTCAAAACCCATTGATAAAACCTTGAGATCACAGCACGATCAATAACAATCGAGCCACCATCATCAAAGCCATCAGTGTCTCAGGAACCGATGTTGGCGACAGCGGTCCGCGACGACTTCAGGATGCTGTCACGCAGGGGCACGAAGCCCAGATCATCCGCCAGGCCCTGGGGTTTGGGGCTCAGGGTGTAGAGGAAGGCCTCTCGAATGGCGGAAGCCTTGGAGCCGTTGCCGGTTTTGTAGGCCAGGATCCAGGTCAGCGTGGTGATCGGATAGGCCTGGGCGCCGGCGGGGTTGGGATCTTCACCGGCCAGCATCCCATCAAGCTTGATGCTGTTGAGGGCCGCGGCGCCACCTTTGAGGTCGGGCTTGATGAAGTTGCCGGACTTGTTCTGCACAGCCGCAGACTGGAGCGGCCCCTTGACGAAGGCACGACTGAGATAGCCGATCGAACCGGGGGTGTTGGTGAGCACACCGGCCACACCCTCATTGCCCTTGCCGCCCACACCGACCGGCCAGTTCACGCTCTTGCCTTCGCCCACCTTGCTCTTCCACTCAGAGGAGAAGGCGGAGAGGGAGCTGGTGAACGAGAAGGTGGTACCGGAACCATCGGAGCGATGGGCCACGGAAATCTTGCCCGGGGCGCACTTGAGTTGCTTCCAGTCCTTGATGTTGCCGAGGAAGATGTCGGCGACCTGCTTCTGGGTGAGCTTCAGGCTGCAGCCCGGCTTGTTGTAGGCGATGGCGATCGTGCCGCCGGTGGCGGGGAACTGCACCACACCGCGCTTCACCTTGGCGGCGTCGGAGGCCTTGATCGGCTCATCGGTGGCGCCGAAATCAACGGTGCCGGCAATGAACTGACGCACGCCAGCGCCGGAGCCCACCGACTGATAGTTGACCTGGATGTCCTTGGCTTTGGCCAGATCAGCGAACCAGCGCTGGTACAGCGGGGCCGGGAAGGAGGCACCGGCACCGTTGAGGTTGGGGCCCGCTAGAGCGGAAGCACCGAGGCCGAGGGCGGCAAGGGTGGTGAGAGTCAGGGCCTTCTTGGCGAAGGTCATCAGAGCGGCCATGGTGGGAGCGTTCAAGGTTTAGCCGCTGGACCCCCCCGGCATCGTTATGGCCTGGTTAACCCCCGCTCAAGATCTGATTGAGCTTTCCCCGCTCGTTCGGATCGAGGGCTTCCGGAGCCAGGAGCCGCCAGCGGCCCCAGCTGAGCCCTTCGCGCCGCTCCAGTTCGGCGGCCAAGCTCGGCAGCGCCTGGGCCAGGGGCTTGTCCAGCTGTTCGCCCAGGGCCGAGCGCAACACCTGAAGATCCTGCAGATCCCCCAGGCAGCTCTGAACGGCCTTGAAGCGCTCGATCCAACCGCTCGGGCGCCCCTCCAGCAGCGGCGCCAGATTCTCCAGGCCGTAGCGGGCCCCCTTGATCCGTTTGCGCAGATCGTGGAGCACCGTCGCGTCCCGGTGGGGATCGGCGGCCCACCAGCCCGGATGGGTCATCAAGCCGCTGAGGCAGGGCGCGGGCCATTCCCCCAGCCAGTCGCGCACGGGTTCCAGTCCCAGGGGGGTGAAGCGCGGCTGGCGCAACCAGCCCTGGAGGGCCCCAAGCATCGCCAGGTAGCGGCCGCGCTTGAGCTGGTGCTCGAGATCGAGAAAGGCCAGCCGGCGGTCGCGGCGCAAGCGCTTGAGGATCGGCTTGAACCGCTCTTGCTCCGCTGCACTGAGCAGGGGCAGGTCGTCGTGGAGGCGGTCGCGGAGCACATCGAGATCCCTGGCCACCCCAAGCCGGCGTGCCACCCGGGCGATCCGCTCATCGCTGACGGCCTCGGGCAGCACCAGGGCCCGCTCGAACTGCACCAGGGCCGTGCGCAGCCGGCGCATGGCCACCCGCAACTGATGGAGGGGTTCAGGGTCCTCATCGGCGAGCACGTCAGCGTGCAGGGCGACGATGCGCCTGAGGGCAACGGCAAGGCGATCGGCGGCATAGGCGCCGGCGCTCAGGTACTGATCGATCGCCGCCGGCTCAGGTGGTGTTGGGGCGCTCATCGCCGCCCCCTCGCCTGGGGAGAACGGCGCGGGGAGCGGCTCGCCGTCCAGTTGTCGAACCAGCCGCGGCGCCAGAGGACATAGGACTGAAGGCCGGCCACGAACACCATCGCCAGCAAGCTGACGTAGTAGCCGTATTTCCAGTTGAGATCTGGCATGTTCTGGAAGTTCATGCCGTAGATGCCGGCGATCAAGGTCAACGGCGCGAAGATGCTGGTGATGATCGCCAGGGTCTTCATCACCTGGTTCATGCGGTTGCCGGTGCTGGCCATGTAGGCATCGGTCACCGCATCGCAGTGGTAGCGCATCAATTCGCAGCTGCCGAACAGCATCTCCACCTGCTGGCCCATGTCAGTGAAGCCCTGCAGCGCCTGCTCACCCAGCACCCGATGGTTCTGGCGCAGCAACGACTGGATCTCGGTGCGCAATGGCCAGACCTGACGCCGGATCACGCGCAGATTGGCACGCACCTCATAGGCCCGGTTGATCACCCTGGGGCTGGGCTCCCGCAGGGCCCGCTCCTCGAGATCGTCGAGGCGATTGGCGAACTGCTCAAGCAAGGGAGCGATCCCATCGAGCAGTTCATCGATCACGTAATGGAGCACGTCGTCGAGATCCGCCACACCGGGGACCCCATGGCCCACCAGCCAGTGGCTGAGCACCGGAAAGGGCTCCGCGCTGGGCACCTCCTCCACCGACACCAGCAGACGATCGAGCAGCAGCAGCCCGAGCTGCTCACTCACCACCGTGAGGCTGTCGGGCGCGAAGGACATGCGGTGCAGCACCACCACCAGCCCATCGCCCAAGGAATCCACCCGGGTGCGCTGGGGCTGCTCCAGCAGGGGCCGGTGAAAGTCACTCGGCACATTGAGCAGCCGCAGGGCCTCGGTGATCCGGCCGATCTCCGCCAGACCCTGAATCCGCAGCCACAGGGGCCGCCCCAGGGCCGCCAGGGGCTCCAGTTCAGCGACGCTGCGCAGCCTGTGGCTCTGGACCCCCCGCTCGCCGAACACGATCACCGACAACTCGGTGGGGGCCGGGCCGTCGTGGCGGGCGAGGGCGGCGGGCAGGTCACCGGGTCGGTTCTCCAGCCGCCGGGTCTCCAGGGCCCCGGGGGTCGGACGGATGCCATGCGACTCCAACATCGCCCCGAATCCAGTGGAGGCTTGAGGCTAGTTGGAGCGGCCGGTGTGATCCACCGCACATGAACCCATCGCTGGAGCGATCAGATTCGGAGATTGCACTAGCGTCTACCCGGCGCAGTTGAACGTGTGACGGCTTCCAACGACGACGCTCTGGAGAGTGAATGGCTCGCCAAGGGCGCCACCCGTTCCCCCATGGAAGGCCACAGTGGTTACCGCGGTGACGACTGGAGCCCGGAACGACTCGCCTTTCACCAGAATCTCGAGCAGTTCGCCGAACGGGTGGGCCTGATCGTGGGCCTTCAGGGCAACGGCAAGGTGAGCCAGGAGCAGGCCTACGCCGAGATCAAGGCGATCTGGAAATCCCTCAAAGACAGCAAGAACGCCCTGCTGCAGTCGGACGCGAAGCGCTGAAACAGGTGTTGAGCGCGGTTCGTTGGTGTTCGAGGACCGAACTCACCAGCCCCGACCAGACCGGGCGATCCGCGCCAGCGCGGTGCTCAAGACCATGAAGGCCCGAGGGCCGTCAGCGATCTCAATCCTGCTGGCACCATCCAGCGGCGGAGCCCCACCAGGCTCGCTGAGACGCGATCGACGACCACCGTCCCAGGCCCACTCAGCAACGGCAGGTGCGCCCCATACAGGGGCGGACTCTCTCGCTCCAGGCTCAGGGGGAATCGCCAGAGGGAAGCTGACTGAGGGCCTGCACGCTCCCGGCTCCCAGCGTCAACCGACGGACGCTGCCATCGGCCAGCGTGAGTTCCAGTCCCAGCGGCAGGACGTCGCTGGGACGTGGTTGCAGGGGCGCCAGATCGAACTGGGCCGATCCAGGCGGTGGCGCTGAGCCCCCGGGCGGCACGAGTTCAGCGCTGAGGTTGCCCAGTTGCCATTCGCCGCCCAGACCATCACGGAGCTGGAGGGCTTGGGCGTGATCGGGCTGGATTCCGGGGCTGAGGCCATTGAGCCGCAGTCGCCAGCCGCCGGCATAGGCGGGATCAGGCTGCTCAAACAGGCTCAGCTGCCAGCGGTCTCCATGGGAATCGGTGCTGGACCAGTGCTGGGCCACGCCAGCCTGCGCCGGCTCCGGTGGCAGCCAGAGCAGCAGAGCCAGGAACAGAGCTGTCAGCAGTGCGCCTGGCTGGAGCCGTTGCCGTTGTGCGGAAACATCCATCGCAGCGATCAACCGTTCATGACCTTTTGACCGTAGGGAGGGTTCCCCCGATGACAGGGCCTTCGACAGGAAGGTCACCGCCCAACATGCTCTGCCTGCCCAACGCGCTCTGCCTGCCCAACCGTGTCCAGCGCAGAGGGCGAGGCTGGCCAGGGGGCAGGCCAAGGGGGCTGGGCGGTGGCCTAGGCCGAGGGGGATCAGATGAGCCTCAGGTAGGGGGCCCATGAAGGACCCGCTCGATCCGAGGGTCAGGGAGGAGCCAGAGCAGCGCCACCAGCCCATAGATCGTCTGGGCGATCGCCGGAGAGCGCAGGCTGGCCAGCAGCGCCACCAGGTAGAGGGTCAAGGAGGTGTGCCCCTTCCAGTCGCGACCCACCGCCCGGCGCAGCACGGAGTCGCTGCCCTGGAGGGCCATGATCCGCCCCTGCAGGATGAAGTAGGCCACGGCCGCCATGACCATGACCGCCCCGTAAAGGACAGCCGGCGCGATCGCCCGGTGGTTCTGACCCATCCAGCCGGTGGCGAACGGCACCAGCGACAACCAGAACAACAGGTGCAGATTGGCCAGCATGACGGGGCCATTCACGCGCTGAAGGGTGTGCAGCATGTGGTGGTGATTGTTCCAGTAGATGCCGATGTAGACGAAGCTGAGCAGATAACTCAGGAAGACGGGGATCAGGGGAATCAGGGCCGCCGGTTGCGTGTCGTGAGGCACCTTGATCTCCAGCACCATGATCGTGATGACGATGGCCAGGACGCCATCGCTGAAGGCCTCCATGCGGGTGGTGGTCATGGTGCGTTCCGGGTTGACCTGGCTGGATGATCTCCGAATGATGCCGACAACGCCATGGCCCAGTTGTCGTGCAGATGGACAGCAGAGTGCATCAGGGGAGAAATCTTTCGCCACATCCCTGAAACACCCTGGCCTCACTGAAGCTGCCCAGGCTGATTCCAATCCACACCAGCACCGATCCGACTCGGAAACCGCCACGACGCTGGGACGTGAGTATGGAGGGAGGGACCACTTCACAGGAAAGTCTGATGCGAAGTCGCTTCCACAAACTCCTGATCAGGCTGGCCTCCATGGCCACGCTGGTTGTCTCCCTGATGGTCCAGTGGCCTGACATGGCCATGGCCAGCCAGGCACCATCCATCACTCCCATCGTTATCGGAACCATGTCCAACAAGATCGAGGCCAAAGCCAAGGAAGCCGAGGGCAAGCTGGAGTCTGCCTATGGCGAACTCTCCGGCGACACGGGTCACCAGATCCAGGGGAAAGCCAAGCAGGTGCAGGCCTCAGCCATGACTACGGCGGAAGCGGTGAAGGATGGCACCAGGTCCGCAGCCCGCCAAGCCAGCGATTCCGCAGACAAGTTGGCGGACAAGATCAAGTAAGCGCCACGGCGTCCTGAACAACGGCAACGGCAGGGAGCCTGACGCCGCATCCCTGCCCCAGCCACCAAATCACCCAGCCCCACCAGACCCCACAGATAGGAGCACCCAATGTTGGAATCACTCGCCGTCATTCTGGTCGTTCTCTGGCTGCTTGGACTCGTGACCTCCTACACCATGGGCGGCCTGATCCAAATCCTGCTGGTCATTGCCGTGGTCGCCATCGCCCTGCGCTTGATCAGTGTTCGTGCCGCATGAGCTTCATCAGGATTCAGGCTGATCAGATCGATGCCGTTGTTCTGGTGGCGTTCATCTGATGGCGTCAGCCGCGGCAAGCATCCGATGCTATGCAAGCCACCTGCGAAGCGATCTCATCGGTCTGAAGAGAGGCGGAGAAGGCTTGATTGGAGGATCGACGCACCACCAAAAACAATACAAATGCGCATCTGCGGCAGATGTGCAGCGAACAACAGATGCCACCCCGTGAATCAGCAAACCTTTTGTATCAAACCCGCTGACCATGGCCTGTAACTCCTGAGGCTCTATAGGCTCCAAACTGAAGAAGCGAGTCATCGAAGCTCCTCGGAGGGCCTCCCGTAAAGCCCTCAATAGCTCAACCTTGAACGATAGGAGAACCACTCATGTCCCTGATATCTCTCGTTGTCACCCTGATTGTTGTCGGAGTCTTGCTCTGGCTGGTCAATAATTACATACCGATGGATGGCAAGATCAAACGCATCTTGAACATCGTCGTTGTTGTTGCGGTCGTGGTCTGGCTGCTCAACGCGGTCGGCTTGATGGATTCCATCCGCGGCGTACGCGTCGGTAGGTGATCGCTTGCCTGCCGGAAGCATCTCTGGACCTCTGAATTATATTTTAATGGAGCCGCTCAACTGAAATTTCATCAATGTGGCAACTTGCAATCCCGATCTGGGAGTTCATCCTTCGTGGTGTCGTTGTCTATATCTTTCTCCTGGTGCTCCTGCGGCTGACGGGGAAGCGTCAGGTGGGCCAGCTCGCCACGTTCGATCTCGTGCTGCTGCTGATTCTGTCCAATGCCGTGCAGAATTCGATGAATGGCGGTGATAACTCACTGGTCGGTGGATTGATTTCCGCCGTGACTCTGGTGGTGCTGAATCATCTCGTTGGGGTTGCAACAAGTTCCAGCAGGACAATCGAAATCCTCGTCGAAGGGCGTCCTCAAGTGTTAGTGCACAATGGCAAGATCTATGCAAATGTGCTTCGCCATTCGCAGCTGACGCGCAATGAACTGGATGCGGCGATCCGATCAGCCGGCTGCACCGGAGTGGATGATGTCCATGTGGCCATTTTGGAAAACAGTGGCTCCATCACCGTTCTGCCGAAGCCTCACCCGTCCTGATCGAACCTGGCCACCGTGCTGGCACGGCGATGACCGATGGCGTCATCGCCCGACGAGCCGATCTCAAAGTTGACGGCAACGAAGCGCTCCCAGGGTCTTCGTTGAGGCCGCCCTCGTGATCCCGGCTCTCTGGTTCAGAGCGACTCACCCGGCAGGAAGCGCTGGATGAACACGGCCAGTTCCATGGGATCGCAGCGTGGCTGCCATTCCGTGCCCCCTGGCAACCTCCGCCAGCACACCACCTGGAGCGAGGCCGCTTCGCCGTCCAGCAGCTGCACCCGGTAGCGGTACTCGGCATCGGCGGCCTGCTCCGGGCAGGCCATGGGTTCGGCGCCGGGCTGGGTGGCCAGGAAGCAGGCAAGGAAGGCGGAGCCGTCACCGCCGTGGCGTCGGGCCGTGGCGAAGCGCCAGGCGGCACCGGTGGGGTAGCCGTCGTGGTGGAGGTAGAGGTGGCGCTCCGGCGTGCCCGGAAAGCCAGTGAAGGTGTAGACGGCGCGGGTGGCCAAAGGGCGAGAGCAGTTGCACCATCCAGTGCCACCGGTGTCTCACACCCAGGCGGCGCAGAGAAGCTCCGCCTGGGCCAGCACGGCTTTCAGCGCGGCGTCCAAGTCGTTGGCGGCGAGGGCCGCGCACCACGATCCATCAGGCGCGGCCCTGGATCCCGGCCCCGCAACGCCCCTGACGCTGATCACAGAGGGTCTGCAGCTCACTACGGCCGGTCAGCCGCAGCCGCCACCGGGCCCAGAGGGCATAGAGCGCATCCACCACGGGAGCGATCAGTGGCCAGGCGGTGGGGGCATAGAGCCAGCCCAGTCCCACCAGCCGGTAGGCCTCCCGGAAGACGGCCACATCCTTGATCACGTGGCCGTCGGCGGCGAGCCCACGCATGCTGCCCATCGCCTCCTGGTAGCTGATGCCTCCATGGGCCGAGGGGTCGTAGTCGGGTGCATCGATGTCGACGAAACGAATCAGCCCCCGGCCGCGATCACGGCCCCGCAGGCTGTCCACCTCGCGGCGGCAGAGGGGGCAGGCCCCGTCGAAGAGAAGGGTGAGCTCAGGTTCAGCCATGGCCTGGATCCTGGCGCAACGCTGGGGTGCACCGCGCCAGGGTTGCGCCAACGCCCGGGTCTGCGGGCGGCAGGGATGCGGGGTCTCCACTCGTTACGGGAGCCCGGTGGCTCCTGGCCTGGCCCGCCAACAAACCGATCAGGCTGGCTCGAGCAGGCGCAGCTGCTGCTCCAGCCGTTGCTTGAGGTGACCCTGCACCAGGTTGCAGAGGTCCTCCACCAGCGGGTCGGCCAGTTCGTAGCTGAGCCGCGTGCCCTCGCGCACGGAGCGCACCAGACCGGAGCGCTGCAACTGAGCCAGCTGACGGCTGATGTGGGACTGGCTGAAGCCCGTGGCCGCGATCAAGCTGGCCACATCCATCGGCCCCTGGTGCTTGAGCTGGCAGAGCAGCTGAAGCCGGGCCGGCTCGCTCAGGAGCCGGAAGAACTGGCTGAGCTCATCGAGGAGCTGGGGGCTCGGTGGCCCCCCGCCGGAGGGTTGACGCATCTCAAGAGCTTATGCCGCTAGCAGCATGATGCCTGGCGCGTCGAATGGGCAACGGGGTGATGGGGCGACGGGATCACGGGCCTGGCCTCAGGCAGCGAAAGCCAACGATGATCGCTTTCGGGCTTGCGTTCATGCTCCTTATGCGGCTATCGTCATAGTCATCAGCCGGTGTTCTCGATGGCGCCCACGGCGCCATCCAGCTCACCCCTCACCACGAACGTCCCATGGCCATCCAAAGCCGCATCTCCGCCCATGACCTGGCTGATCAGCTCGCCGAGCACGACGTGACGGTCATCGATGTGCGCGAACCGATGGAGTACGCCTCCGGCCACATCGCCCATAGCCTCAACATCCCGCTCTCGCGCATCACCAAGGCGGATCTCCCCCGGGGTCCCCTGGTGCTGGTCTGCCAGAGCGGCAACCGCAGTTCCAAGGCCCTCGCTGAACTGCAGCGGCTGGGGCACCCCCACAGCGTGAGTGATCTGCTGGGTGGACTTCCCAGCTGGCAGCAGGCCGGCCTGCCGGTGCGCAAGCTCAAAGGCGCCCCCCTGCCCCTGATGCGGCAGGTGCAGATCACCGCTGGCTCCCTGGTGCTGATCGGGGTGATCCTCAGCCAGCTGCTGGCGCCCGGCTGGATCTGGCTGAGCGGCTTCGTAGGGGCGGGCCTGGTGTTCGCCGGCGTCAGCGGCTTCTGCGGCATGGCCCGGCTGCTGGCCGTGATGCCCTGGAACAGGGTGTCCATTTGACCCCTTCCCTCCTGGTTCTCCTGGGCGCCGGAGGGGCCGTGATCGGTTTCCTGCTCGCCGTCCTCGGTGCCGGCGGCTCGATCCTGCTGATGCCGTTGCTGATCAGCGGAGCGGCGCTGCCCATGCGGGAGGCCGTTCCCCTGTCGCTGCTGGTGGTCACACTGATGGCCCTGGGGAATATGGGCCCCTACCTGCGCCGCGGCCTGGTGGCCCCGAAACCTGCCCTGATCCTGGGCGTGCCAGCCCTGGCGGGCAGCTGGATCGGCGGCCGTCTCGTCAAGGCGGGCTACGTGGGTGAACCGCTGCAGCTGGGGGTGTTCGCCGCGGCGGCGCTGATCGCCGCCTGGCTGCTCACCCGGCGTCCATCCAGCTCCGTTACCCCGGTCCAGCAGGGCGCCGGGGCGCCTGGGACGCTCGCACTCCAAGGGGCGCTGATCGGTCTGCTCACGGGCATCGCCGGCGTCGGCGGTGGCTTTGCGATCGTGCCCGCCCTGGTGCTGCTGGCGGGCCTGCCGATGCCGTTGGCCAGCGGCACCAGCCTGGTGCTGATCGCCGTCAACAGCCTGGTGGCCATGGCCGCCCTGGGGCACTGGCCCGCCGCCGGCCTGCCCCTGATCCTGCCCCTGCTGCTGGGTGGGTTCATCGGGGCGGTGGTCGGCCAGCGGCTGGCGCCACACCTCCCCGAGCGTCAGCTGCGCCGGGGTTTTGCCGCCCTGCTGGTGGGATCCGCCCTGCTCAGCGGCGGCGAGGCCTGGCAACGGCAACACAGAGAGGTGGCCAGCCATCAGCCATGGCCAGGGGCCGCCACCAGAGCGAATCAGACCAACCATCACCGTTGATCGAGCCCCATGAATCCCTTCTACCAACGCGACACTGACCAATCGTTTTCGGCGGCCTGCACGGCCCTGGAAGCGGCCATCCCCGCCCACGGCTTCGGTCTGCTCACGGTGCACGACCTCGGCGAGACGCTCCGCTCCAAGGGGCTCGACTTCCCGGAGCAGTGCCTTGTGTTCGAGGTCTGCAACCCCCAGCAGGCCGCCAAGGTGTTGAGGGCCGACATCCATCTGGCCACGGCTCTTCCTTGCCGGATCAGCGTGACCACCCAGGCGGGCCACACCCAGATCGGCATGGTGCGCCCAACGCTGATGCTCAGCGCCCTCTCCAGCGATCCCGAGCTGGCGGAGGTGGCGCGGCAGGTGGAAGCGACCACGATCGCGATCATCGAGGCGGCGGCCTGATCCGCCCCGATGCTCACGCCTCAGGCGCGGCCCATGAAGCCGCTCAGCAGGCAACCAGCACCGACCGCCAGGAACAGCCAGGGGGAGAACCCAAAGGCGGGGCCCAGGGCCACACCGGCCACGATCACCAGCCAGGGGCAGCATCGAGGCCAGGGGGCCCACAGTCCAGAACCCCCTGGGAGGGATCTGGGGTGCAAGCCGCCCAGGGGGTTGATCTGGAACGAACGTCGCCTCATTCAGCTCGCGCCTCCTTCTTGTCCTGCTCCAGCAGATGCTCGAGCAGCAGCTTGAGCAGCAGCGAAATGATCGCCACACCGCCCAGGATCAGGGCCGCCCCGTAGGCCAGTTCGGTGTGGTACTGCTTGTAGGCGTCCTCCACGAACAGGGGCAACGTCTGGGTCTTGCCGGCGATGTTGCCGCTCACCACCGCGACGGCGCCGAACTCCCCGAGGCAGCGGGCCGTGGTGAGAATCAGTCCGTAGAGGGCCGCCCAGCGCACCGACGGCAGGGTGACCTTCCAGAACACCTGCCAATCACTGGCGCCGAGGGTGCGGGCGGCCTCCTCCTGATCCCAGCCCTCCTCCTCGAGCGTGGGGATCACCTCCCGGGCCATGAACGGAAAACTGACGATGATCGTGGCCATCACGATGCCTGGCCAGGAGAACAGGATCTTGAAACCACTCGATTCCACCAGCTCCCCGAACAGGCCATGGGTGGGGCTGTAGAGCAGCACCAGCATCAGACCCACCACCACCGGTGAGATCGAGAACGGCAGGTCGATGATCGTGAGCAGCAGCGCCTTGCCGCGGAAACTGCGGCGGGCGATGGCGGTGGCGGCCGCCAGCCCGAAGATGGCGTTGGCGGGCACGGCGATGGCCGCAACGATCACGGTGAGCCGCAGGGCACTGAGCAGGTCGGGATCACTCAAGTTGGCCAGGAAGGCCCCCACCCCCTTGGCAAAGGCGCCCACCACCACGTTCAACGCCGGCAGCAGAATGACCACCCCCACATAAAGGCTGGCGATCAGCGGGATCAACAGGCCGGCCCATGGGGGCCGCCTGGTGCCGGGCCGCTTTGGGGCGGGAGAGCCGGCCTGCTGGGGCTGGATGGGGAGATCCGTGGAAACAAACATGGTGGATGGAGAGCGATGGGACTGACGCTCAGACGGCCGACTTCAATTCGCCGGAATAGCGCTGCCCCCAGATCTGGATGAAGTTGATGACCAGCAAACTGAGCAACGAGAACAGCAGCATCACCGTGCCGATCACGGTCGCTGAAGGGATGTCGTATTCCTCGAGTTTCTGCACGATCAAGGTGGGTGTGATCAGATCCTTGAAGGGCACGTTGCTGGAGATCATCACCACCGAGCCGTACTCCCCCACAGCCCGGCTGTAGCCCTGGGCCACACCGGCAAGCAGCGCCGGGAGCAGCTGGGGCAACACCACCCGAACGATCGTCTGGAGTGGGCTGGCCCCCAGGCTCCAGGCCGCCTCCTCCTGCTCCTTCTCCAGGGCCCGCAGCACCGGCTCGACCGTGCGCACCACAAAGGGCAGGGAGATGAACAGCATGGCCACCCCGACACCCACCCAGGTGAACGACACCTTGAGGCCGAACAGCTGCAGCAGGGGCGCCCCCAGCCAACCGTTGGTGCTGTAGACGGCCGTCAGCGCCAGGCCGGCCACGGCCGTGGGCAGTGCGAAGGGAAGATCGATCAGGGCATCCAGCAGCCTCTTGCCGGGAAAACTGCTGCGCACCAGGGCCCAGGCGATGATCAGGCCGAACACCCCATTGATCAAGCTGCAGGCCAGGGCCAGGCCGAAGCTGATCTTGTAGGTGGCCACGGCCTCAGGCGCGGTGGCCGCCTCCCAGAAGTCTGCGGGTCCGATCCCGGAGGCCTTCAACAGCAATCCGCCGATCGGCAGGAACAACACCAGCCCCAGGTACAGCCAGGTGATGCGCCAGGGCCAGCTGGGCAGTTTGAAGGCCAGGAAGCCCGGGCGCTTGATCATGGGCAGGCGCATTCCAGGCCTTGATTGGACGTGCGGGCGAGACCGTACCACCGGCGGGACCAAGATTCAACGGTTCACCGGTGGGGAAGCAGCTAAAGTCCCACCTCCCGTGCCAGCGGCATGGGGCGAAACTTGTTCTTTGGCTCTTCACCCATGGGCATCCGCGTCGCCGACGTCACCAAGTGCTTCGGCGATTTCATGGCCGTTCACGATGTGAGCCTGGACGTTGAGACCGGCTCCCTGGTGGCGCTGCTGGGTCCATCGGGCTCGGGCAAGAGCACCCTGCTGCGCCTGATCGCGGGCCTTGAGACCCCCGACGTCGGGCGCATCTGGATCACGGGTCAGGAGGCCACCGAGCGCTCGATTCAGGAGCGCAACGTCGGCTTCGTCTTCCAGCACTTCGCCCTGTTCAAGCACCGCAGCGTGCGCCAGAACGTGGCCTTCGGCCTGGAGTTGCGGGGCTGGAAGCGGGAGGCGATCCGTCGCCGGGTGGATGAGCTGCTGGAGCTGGTGCAGCTCCAGGGGTACGGCGGCCGGTACCCCTCCCAGCTCTCCGGCGGCCAGCGGCAGCGCGTCGCCCTGGCCCGGGCCCTGGCCGTGCAGCCACGGGTGCTGCTGCTCGATGAACCGTTCAGCGCCCTCGATTACAAGGTGCGCAAGGAGCTGCGCGCCTGGCTGCGCAGCCTCCACGACGAGATGCACGTGACCACGGTGATCGTCACCCACGACCAGGAGGAGGCCATGGAGGTGGCCGATCGCATCGTGGTGATGAACCAGGGCCGGATCGAGCAGATCGGCACCCCGGCCGAGATCTACGACCACCCCCAGACCCCCTTTGTGATGAGCTTCGTGGGGGAGGTGAACATCCTGCCCAGGGGGCTGCTGCCTGAGTCGGGGGTGCACTCCATCGATGGCGATGGGGAAGACACGCCGGTGTTCGTCCGGCCCCATGATCTGGAGGTGTTCACCCAGGCGGTCCCTGGCTCGATCCCCGGGCGACTGCGGCGCCTCAACCACATGGGCCGCGATCTGCAGGCGGAACTCGTCCTGATCGATGGCCAGACGGTGCTGGCCCAGATCCCCCGCGATCAGCTGGATCCCAGCGCCCTGAAGCTGGGCGACACCCTGCACATCCTCAGCCGTCAGGCCCGGACGTTCGAGCCCGACTACTCGATCTGAGCCGGGCTCCAGCGCAACGCCGTGGCAAACCCCAGCAGCGCCGCCGCCAGCCAGATCCAGCCATGGAGGCTGAAGCTCATCACCCCGCCAAGGAAGGCATTGACGTTGCAACCGGAGGCCAGCAGCCCCCCATAGCCCATCAGCACACCGCCAGTGCAGCGGCGCGCCAGCTCGGCGGCCTTGATCGGCCCGTGACCCCGCCAGCGAAAGCGGCCCTGGTCGATTGCCGCCGACAGGGCGCCCGCCACCAGGGCCAGATCCAGCAGCACCGGCTCCAGCAGCCACCAGGGCCGATCGCCCTGGAGCAGAGCCAGGCGGGCTGGAGCGGCCCAGAAACGGGAGTTTTCCGGGCTCCAGCCCAGCAAGGTGGCCCCCTTGGCCCCTGTGATCGCAAGCCCCCAGAGCACTTTCCAGGGCTCAGCGGTGAGCAGCAGCACCCCGGTGGCGGCCAGGGCCAGCAGTGCAGCGCCGCCATAGGCCGGCTGCGCCGACCACAGGGGCTTTCCGCTCCAACGCTGCAGCCCCCAGGCCAGCAGCAGCACAACGGCGAGCTGGGCCAACACCGCCGCCGCCAGGGGGAATTGATCCAGGAGCACCGGCGAGGCCAGCTTGGGCTGAGTGGCCAGGAGCGGCCGCTGCAAGCTGCCCAGGAACGCTCCGATCAAGAGGCCCAGCAGGGCCATGGCCACTCCCCATCCGCCCCTGGAGGTGGCAGCCAGGGTGCCGCAGCCGCAGCCCCGCGCCAGGACCATGCCCACGCCAAACAGAAAGGCTCCCCCGAGGAAGGGAAGCGTCAGGGGGGTGCGCAACAGCTGGGGCTCGAAGCCCCAGGCCGGGCCCAGGGCCAGAGCCAGCGCCATCGCCAGCACCATCAACGCCGCAAGAAGCAGCTGGGGGTAAATCCCCACTGGGTCACCCTCAGCCATCAGCCGGCGGTAGCCGGAACTAAAGCCGAAGCGGCTGCGCACCAGCACCTGGCCGAGGGCGCAGCCCAACAACCAGAGCAAGCCGGCTTTGAACTCAAAAGCCGTCAGTAGAGCCGCCACCCCGAGCACGAGGACCCAAGGGGCGACAAGACCAAGGATCCGTCTCAACGCTTCTTGGTCTTCGCCGCTGGGGCGCTTTCGCTGCCGGTCTCACAGGAGATGGCCTGGATCGGGGCGAGCGTGAGGAGCACAACCAGAACGCCCAGCGCAGCAGCGCTGAACCCAGGGAAGCGAGGGGAGGAGCTCATACGGGACACCATGATCATCAGCCTGGGGTGACTTGCTCAGGCCCGGTCCGCACGGGGTGGGGCGAGGCGCTGTACTCGGTCCATGATCCCTCGTAGATGCGCACGTTGGGGTACTTCAGCAGGTGCTTGAGCGCCAGGAACTGAAGGCTGGCCTCACGCCCGGTGCTGCAAGAGACGATCACGGTTTTGTCGGGGGTGATGCCCCGGCTCACGAACAGCGCCCGCAGATCCTCGATCGACTTGAGCTTATGGGCGTTCTTTTTGGCCTCATCGGGGTTGTTGGCCTCGGTGAGCAACTGCCAAGGGATGTTCTTGGCCCCGGGGATGTGGCCGTTGCGAATGAAGGTCTGGTCGGTGCCCTCAAACTGGGCCTTGGGCCTCGGGTCGATGATCACCACATCCTTCTTGCCGATCAGGGGAAGCAACGCCTTCAAAGAGATGTTGAGCCCCTCGACGGTCGTGGGCTTGAAGCTGCCCGCCTTGAAGGTGGGGAACGCCTTGGTGGTCTGAGCACCGGCTGCCTTGAAGCCGGCGAGACCTCCATCGAGGATCGCGACCTTGGACACACCACTCTTCTCGAGGATGTAGGCCACCAGGGAGCTGCCGAGCACGTTGGTGCCATCGGAGTAGATCAGCACCGAATCCCTGTTGCTGATGCCAGCGCGGCTGAGCAGGCTGGCCAGTTCGCTGGGGCCCCAGATCTGAAAGGGAAGACGGCCGTTCGGACCACGGAAGGCCTGCTCCGAGAGGTGAACGGCCCCGGGCACATGGCCGCCGATGTAGTCAAGGGGCGGCACGGGGCGCACATCGAGCACCTTCCAGCCTCCCGACTTCAGACCGGCGGCTGCCTGTTCGGGGCTGAGGACCGAGAAGCTGGTGCTGCCGGGCTGGAGGGTGGTCACCCCAGCCGCGTTGGCTGCCGGGGCCACCTTGGCGGTCGAGGGAAGCGGCAGCTCAAGGGCCAGGGCCGTGGTGGTGACCACTCCAAGGGCTGTGGAGATCAACAGACGGCGGCTGCGGAGCAGAGGAATCGGATGCATTGAGCGCAAAGACGATCGGAGTTACGATGGTATACGAACGAGGGCTGAATCGAAGCTGGCGTTACAGCGGCCTTTTCCGGTAGGCGCTGATCAGCTTTCTTGAGACCGCCCTGGCCGACCATGGCGTGCAGGCCCGCTCCATCGCTAGCCGTCACAATCTCTAAGTCCGCTACGTTCCCAAGGCCCTTCTCGGCCCAGGTGCCTCGGAGTGGTGGTCATTAAAAAGGACAAAGGTGAACCCAGAAGGCCCACCCCAGCCACGAACAAGCTCACCGTCTCGTCCAAGGTTCCTGCGGCCTACCTAAAGCGAGGATTCATCGAATCCGCTGGCCCGTGCGATTGGTCGCAGCATGGTCTCAGGCCAGTACGACGCCAGCCGGACATCCGAACGGAACTGAACCAGGGTGAACAGGTCCTGATGGCGCAGGAGTTGGCCATTCTTGAGCACCAGGGTGTAGCGCTCTGGGGAAAATGGTTGGGCCATGACCCTCAACCCCTCTCGATCGGCAGAGCGCTGGAGGGAATGAACAGATCCTCCTTGCTCACCTGCTGCAGCAGACCTTCCACCTTGTAGCGGTTCAGCATCTTGGTGACGGTCACCCGTGTGAGGCCGCAGAGTTCGGCCAGGGCCTTGTGGGTGAGGTTCATCTCCTTGAGCGAGAGCCTGTAGCCCCGGGTGCTCACCTGGCCGTAGTGCTTGCCGATCCAGGCCAGCAGCCCCAGCAGGCGCTGCTCGGCCGAGCGAACGCGGTTGATCTGGAAGATCTCCTCCAGATTCTGGATCTGCCGGCGCAGAAACGTCTCCACATCGGCAGCGGTGGGGTGGAATTGCTCGACCACCACGGTGGTGAGGCACTGAATCTCGAGCGGGCGCAGGGCGGAGTAGGCGGCGGTGACCCAATCACCGGGGCCCCAGAGCCCGAGGGTGATGGTTTCGCCTTCCTCGTCCCAGGTGGCGGTGCGGATGTAGCCGTCCTGAATCTTCCAGCTCAGTCCTTCAGGCAGAACGTCATTGGGCAGGAGCGTGAGGCGGAGCTGTGGCTGGATCAGAGAAGCAACCATGGAAATGGAGGATGCGAAGGGCCATGGGGAACGAACGGGGGGCCAGAACGGAACTGGCTCGGCACATTCGGCGACGACAGCACATGGGCGAGCGGATTCAGCGACTCAGACCCTAGCACTCATAACCCATCGGTCAACCGTTCTTTCTCCAGCCCAGGGATCCCTGGGCCGTCTCAGATGAAGTACATGGCCTGGGCTTGCAGCAACCCGTCGCGCTGGTCCAGCAACTGCTGCAGGTTGGTGCCCTCCAACAGGACCAGACGCGCCTGCTCAAGCCGCAGCGCCAGGCTGTCCAGCACATCGAATTCGGGCGTCTCGCGGCCGGTGGTCTCCCGGGTCGGGTTCTCCCCCTCCAGGCAATGGACCACCTCGGCCACGCGCACCTCCGCCGGCGGACGAATGAGTTGATAGCCCCCCTTGGGGCCGCGGATGCTGCGCAGGATGCCGCCCCGCCGCAGGCTGGTGAGCATCTGCTCCAGGTAACGATCCGGGATGTTCTGCCGAGCAGCGATCTCGGCCACCTGCAGCACCCCGCCGCTGGCGTGGATGCTGGCCAGCTCGATCAGTGCCACCAGCCCGTACTCGGTCTTCGCACTGAACGCCAAGGCCTGTGTGCTCCAGTTCGCCGAGAGGTGATCATCGCAGCCGTAAGGCCACCGGAGCGATCCAGCCCAAATCCCGATCGATGTAGTCGGGACTACCAGGAGACCACCCGAAGACCCTAGATTTCCCATGCATCCAATCGGACTACCGTGGTTCATCCGTTTTCTGTCGTCGGGCGGCGTGCCGCCCTTGGCCTGGGCGTGGCCCTGATCGCCGGCCTCCCCCTGGCCGCCAGTTCCTCTTTCTCGCTCTTCGGCGCGCCCGCCCAGGCCCAGCAGAAAAAAGAAATCCTTCTGGTCAGCTACGCCGTCACCAAGGCGGCCTACGACAGGATCATTCCTCTCTTCCAGGCCGACTACAAGAAAAAGACCGGCCAGGACGTGAGCGTCAAAACCAGCTACGGCGGATCCGGGTCCCAGACCCGGGCGGTGATCGATGGCCTGGAGGCCGATGTGGTGGGCCTGGCCCTGGCCGGCGACATCCTCAGGATTGAGGAAGCCGGCCTGATTAAGCCAGGCTGGGAGAAGGAGAACCCCAACAACTCGATCATCACCAACTCGCTGGTGGTCTTCTTCACCCGTGCGGGCAACCCCAAGAAGATCAACACCTGGAAGGATCTCGACAACAAGAACGTCGATGTGGTGACCGCCAACCCCAGGACCTCCGGTGGCGCCCGATGGAACTTCCTGGGGCTGTGGGGCTCGATCACCCAGACCGGCGGAACCGAGGCCCAGGCCCGCAACTTCGTGACCACGGTCTACAAGAACGTGGACGTGCTGCCCAAGGATGCCCGGGAGGCCACCGACATCTTCGTGAAGCGCAGACAGGGTGATGTGCTGCTGAACTACGAAAACGAGGCCATCCTCGCCAGGAAGACCGGAGAGTGGACCGTTCCCTACAAAATCCCCAGCCCCAACATTCTGATCGAGGGTCCGATCGCCGTGGTCGACAAGAACGTCGACAAGAAGGGAACGCGCAGGATCGCCGAGGCTTTCAGCACGTTCCTTTACACCCCGGCGGCCCAGAAAGTCTTCACCGACAACGGCTTCCGTCCGGTGACCACGCAGGGCAAAGCGGCCGCCAAGGGCAGGTTCCAATCGGTGCAGACTTTTACGATCGGCGAGTTCGGAGGTTGGAAATCCATCAATTCCAAGATTTTTGGAAAAGGTGGCCTCTGGGATTCGATCTTCGCCAAGAGCCGCTGAGGGCAAGGTACGGCCCGAGCCAGCTGGCCGCCTAAGGTAAGGACTGGTTCCTGATCGCCTTACCGCAGTTTCCATGCTTGCCCGCCTGTTGCCGCGTCGAAACCATCGGGTGGTGGCCGGGCTGACCGTGGCTCTCGTCCTATCGGCTTGCGGGGGGGCGACCGACCAATCGAGCCGAAGCGGGCAGCCCAAACAGCTCCTGCTGGTGAGCTACGCGGTCACCAAGGGGGCCTACGACCGCATCCTTCCCGTGTTCCGCGCCGAATGGAAATCGAGAACCGGGGAAGACCTGGACATCCGGACGAGCTACGGCGCGTCAGGAAGCCAGTCGCGGGCCATCATCGATGGACTTGAAGCCGATGTCGCTGGTCTCGCGCTCGGTGCTGACATCAACAGACTTCAGCTGGCCGGTCTGATCGAACCGGGTTGGGAGAACGAACTCCCCAACCGCTCAATCATCACCCACTCCACCGTCGCCCTGCTCACCCGCGCGGGCAACCCCAAGGGAATCAAGGGTTGGAGTGATCTGCGCCGCAACGACGTGGAGGTGGTGAGCGCCAACCCCAGAACGTCTGGAGGTGCCCGCTGGAACTTCCTGGGGCTGTGGGGCTCGATCACCCAGAGCGGTGGCAATGACGCCCAGGCGAAGGCCTACGTCGGCTCCGTCTTCGGCAACATCAGGAGTTTGCCAAAGGATGCCAGGGAGGCCTCCGATGTGTTCCTCAAGCGCAATCAGGGAGATGTCCTGCTCAACTACGAAAACGAGGCGATCCTCGCCACCAGGACCGGCGATCTCAAGGCTCCATTTCTGATCCCCGATCCAAACATCAGAATCGATGGTCCAATCGCAGTTGTGGACAGAAACGTCGACCGCAGGGGCACCCGCAAGGAGGCCGAGGCCCTGGCCAGCTTCCTGATGTCGGCTCCGGCCCAGAGGATCTTTGCCGAGGAGGGATTCCGCCCCGTGAACCCCGAGGTCTGGTCCAAGGTCAAGGGACGGTTTGCCCCCATCGGCTCACTATTCACGGTGGAGGACTTTGGGGGCTGGGCCAATGTCGAGTCCACCTTCTTCAGCGCGGGTGGCATCTGGGACCAGCTGTTCGACAAAGTCCGCCGATGATGGCGAGCTCACCTACCGCAGGGCATGTGTGAACTGCTGGCCCTGAGCGCCAACACCCCCACCGACATGACCTTCTCCTTCCGAGGTCTGGCCCGGCGCGGCGGTGCCACAGGCGACCACGGCGATGGCTGGGGTCTGGCCAGCTTCGATCCCCGTGGAGGAGGGGTGACCCTCTACCGCCAGAAGGAACCGGCGGCCTTCTGCCCCCTGGCCGCCCAGGTGGCGGACCTCAACCTCAAGGCCCATTGCTCGATCGCCCACATCCGCAAGGCCACCATGGGCGAGGTGGCCCTGGAGAACTGCCACCCCTTCCACCGCCGCTGGGGCGATCAGGATTGGGTCTTCGCCCACAACGGCGACATCCACGAATCGCTTCCCTGCGGCAGCACCTACCGCCCCCTGGGCAGCACCGACAGCGAGGCGGCCTTCTGCTGGATTCTCGAAACCCTCAGCGCCGCGGGCCTCGACCCGGGTGATGAACAGGGCCTGTTCGAACAGCTCGTACGTTGCTCCGACACCCTGGCGGCCAAGGGCATCTTCAACTGCCTGATCAGCAACGGTGCCTGGCTGTTCGCCTATGCCAGCACCAAGCTGCACACGCTCACCCGGCGGGCGCCCTTCACCACGGCAACCCTGGCCGATGACGACCTGACCCTGGATTTCTCCAAGCTGACCACCCCCAACGACGTGGTCACGATCGTGAGCACAGCGCCGCTCACCACCAACGAGCACTGGCGGGCCCTGGAGCCCGGAGAAGCTTTGCTCCTCAACGCCGGTGAGGTGATCCGCCATCACCGGGCGGCGGTCAGGAACTGACCAAGACCACCAGCAATGCCATAGGCGTGGCTGTAACCCAGCTGTCTGAGGCGTTCGAGCAGGGCCTGGGAGAGGGTCTGGCCGTCGCTGATGCAGAGGATCGGCGCTGAACGATCGGGCAGCCGCTGGGTCAGGCCCCCATCTCCCAGGTCGATGGGAACCACCTCGGCACCCCTGATGTGGGCGGCAGAAGAGTCCCGGGCCGTGCGGACATCCAGCAGGATGGCACCTTCCCAGATCAGGCGGCGGGCCTCGAGGGGCGGTAGCTGCCGGCGCCGGGCCCGTTGGAGAGCAGGCTCGTCGCGCATCGACTCCGCCGCCTGGGTGGGCTCAAGGTCGGGCAGGCGCTGCTCATCGAACCCGAGGGGACCGGAGAGGGGTGCCACGGCAACGCAAGCAATGCCCACAAACCCTATCGCTTAAGTGCAGTAATGACGTGGTCGCGGCCACGCCCCCGGGCAAGCTCACGCACCACCGGCCTCGGAGGAGCCCCGCAGGATGGGCGAGCCCGCATGGGATTGGCGCTCAGGGAGTCAGGCACTGCTGGAGTTCCCTTTCCACAGCTTGCTGCTCAAACGACGGCCAACACCATGACAGCTCGACCAACGTTCCATCTCAGTCCCCAGGAGCTGGTGAAGATTCAAGCCAGCACCGAAGCCGGCAGCGCCAGGCTGGTCGTGGACATCCGGCCGCGCCGCTCCTTTCGCAGCGCCCACATCCCCGGCAGCCACAACATCCCCCTCGCCCACCTGGTGAGCGGTGAACCGCCCGAAGGCGATCTGGTGCTGATCGGTGGCTCCGACCAGGACAGTGGCCGTGCGATTGAGGCGCTGCACCAGCAGGGCTACCCCCGGCGGATTGAGCACCTGGGGGGCGGCTTCGACGCCTGGCGCGACCAGGGGCTGCCCGTGGAAGGAGCGGATTGCCAACCACGGCTGAATCGCCTGGAGCAAGCCCCCTGGATTCTTTTGATTCCAGTTGCGACGCTGCTGTTGCTCACCCAGCCAATCTCCTTGAGTTTGCCGATCCTGTCGCTGGCGATCGTGCTCGCGTGGGCGCTGGTGCAACGCCTGCCCGAGGGCGTCAACAGACGGATCACACGGCAAAGACTAAGGGTGTGAGCCTTCGCGGCGAAACCTTCCATGCCGTCATCGACAACGACGTCATCGCGATGACCATCTGAACGGCGCCAGGGCCGGACGTGACGGCGGGCCAGCGGCTGACTTCAGGCGGGCCAGGCCGATCAGCACCAGCGGCAGACCGACGAGGAAGGGTGCGCTGAGACAACCCATAGCAAGGAGAGCGTCCATGTGGACGCCTGCCGCTAGATCCCGGCGCCGCCATCGAAGCTCTCCTGGCAGGCCTTGGCCTGGGTCACGAAGCTGCCCGGGGGCACGCCGCGGGTGACCCAGACGTTGCCGCCGATGGTGGAGCCGGCGCCGATGGTGATGCGCCCGAGCACCGTGGCACCGGCGTAGATCACCACGTCGTCTTCAACGATCGGATGGCGGGGCTGACCCTTGATCAGGGCGCCGCTTTCATCGCGGGGGAAGCTGCGGGCCCCCAGGGTCACCGCCTGGTAGAGCCGCACGCGCTCGCCGATGATGCAGGTCTCGCCGATCACCACGCCGGTGCCGTGGTCGATGAAGAACTCGCCGCCGATCGAGGCCCCGGGGTGGATGTCGACACCGGTTTCAGAGTGGCCCAGCTCGGAGATGATCCGCGCGATCAGGGGCAGCCCGAGCCGATAGAGCTCGTGGGCGATGCGATGGGTGGTGATCGCCCGGATGCCCGGATAGCAGAACAGGACCTCGTCGAGGTTCTTGGCGGCGGGGTCCCCCAGGTGGGCCGCCAGGAGATCCCCTTCCAACAGGCGGCGGATCGCGGGCAACTGGGCGGCGAAGCGGCCCGTCAACTCGATCGCCTGGCGTTGCAGGGCATGGAGATCGAGGTGAAGGGAGCTGCCGCTGAGCCACAACTCCCGTTTCACCTGCTCGGCCAGCAGTTTCAGGGTGTGATCAAGGGTCTGGCCGATGAAGCTGGTCAGGCCCGCTCCGGAGCGGTCGGGCTCTCCGAAATGGTGGGGAAAGATCACCGAGCGCAACCCCGTGAACACCTGCTGGAGCAGCTCCGGTGAGGGCAGCGGGAAGGGATGGTGACGGGCCCAGTCAAGGCCCGAATTGTTGGTGGGGTTGGCCAGAGCTTCGACGATCCCGCTCAGCTCCCAGCCGTTGGGGCCGCCATCGGTGGCCACGCGCGAGCGATCGGCCTTGACGATCCGAATCGGGATGGGGGGCTCGGGGGGCACCATGGCACGCGCAACGAACCCCGCTATTGGATCAGACCAGGGCTGGTTCGATCCTGCCACGGCCCCAAGGTGGAGAACCGGCCAGGGCGCTCGCCGGAGTAGCCAGGACCACACGGGTGGTCGCTGGCCATGCAGTTAGCTGTAGCCAAAGTGTCCGTCCCTTGAGCCGCGGCGTTTCCTTTGGCGAGGCCTCACGTTTCTGGCTGCAGCTGGGTCTGATCAGCTTCGGTGGTCCTGCCGGCCAGGTGGCGCTGATGCACACCGAGCTGGTGGATCGGCGCCGTTGGCTCTCGGAGCGCCGCTTTCTGCACGCGCTCAACTACGCGATGCTGCTCCCCGGCCCGGAGGCCCAGCAGCTGGCCACCTACATCGGCTGGCTGATGCATGGCATTCCAGGCGGCCTGGTGGCGGGCAGCCTGTTCATCCTCCCGTCGCTGGTGCTGCTGATCGCCCTGGCCACGGTCTATGCCATCTGGGGCACGGTGCCGGTGTTGGCGGCGGTGTTCTGGGCCCTCAAGCCCGCCGTGACCGCCATCGTGCTGCAGGCGGCCTGGCGGTTGGGGCAGCGCACGCTGCACAACGGCGTACTGATCGCCATCGCCGTGGCCGCCTTCGTGGGACTCACCCTGCTGAAGCTGCCGTTCCCTGCCCTGATCGGCGCCGCCGCCCTGGTGGGCTGGCTGGGGGGAAGGCTGCGGCCTGAGCTGTTCCGATCGAAGCAGGGCCATGGCCCCAGGGTCGACGGGATTGAGGCTTCGGCCGACGCCGTGCACGGCGATGACACCGCCACCCCCGCCCATGCCCGCTTCAGCCGCCGGGCCCTGGCCCTCACCCTGCTGGCGGGGGGACTGGCCCTCGCTGTGCCCCTGGCGCTGCTGAGCGCCCTCAACGGCTGGAACGGGGTGCTGGCCACCATGGCCCGCTTCTTCACCCAGGTGGCCCTGGTCAGTTTCGGCGGCGCCTACGCCGTGCTGCCCTACGTGAGCGAGGTGGCGGTGAACCAGTTCCAGTGGTTGAGCGCCCCCCAGATGATCGATGGCCTTGCCCTGGGGGAAACCACCCCAGGCCCGCTGATCATGGTCGTGACCTTCGTGGGCTTCATGGGGGGTTGGAGCACGCCGGTGTTCGGCGCCAGCGGCTCCTGGCCAGCGGCCGTGGCGGCGGCCCTGACCGCCACCTGGTTCACCTTCCTGCCCTCGTTCGTGTTCATCCTCGCGGGTGGCCCCCTGGTCGAGGCCAGCCGCGAAAACCTGCGGCTCGGCGGGGCGCTGACGGCGATCACCGCCGCCGTGGTGGGGGTGATCGTCAACCTGGCGGTGTTCTTCGCTGGCCACGTGCTCTGGCCCGCTGGAGCGGCCGGACCCTTCGACGGGCTGGCCCTGGCGGTGCTGGTGGCCGCCAGCTGGGCCTTGCTGCGCTGGCGCTGGTCGGTGCTGAAGGTGATCGGCGCCGCAGCCCTGATCGGTTTGCTGAAGCTGCTGCTGGAATCGTTGCTCTAGAGGATCTGGGCCAGGAACTGGCGGCTGCGCTCGTGGCTGGGGTTGGTGAAGAAGGTGGCGGGATCGGCCTCCTCCACCACCTCACCCTCCGCCATCAGCACCACCCTGTGGGCCACCTCGCGGGCAAAGCCCACCTCGTGGGTGACCACCACCATGGTCATGCCGTCGGCGGCCAGATCGCGCATCACCTCCAGCACCTCCCGCACCATCTCCGGATCGAGGGAGCTGGTGGGTTCATCGAACAAGAGAATGCGCGGTTCCATGCACAGGGAGCGGGCGATCGCCACGCGCTGCTGCTGACCGCCGGAGAGCTGGCCGGGGTATTTGTCGGCCTGCTCGCGGATGCCGACTCGGTGCAGCAGGGCGTAGGCCTGCTCCTCCACCTCTGCCCTCGGGCGCTTGCGCACCTGGATCGGCGCCAGGGTGAGGTTCTCGAGCACGCTCAGGTGCGGAAACAGATTGAACTGCTGGAACACCATGCCCACCTCGCGGCGGATGGCGTCGATGTCGCGAAGATCATTGGAGAGGGCCCGGCCATCGACGGTGATGCTGCCCTGCTGGAAATCCTCCAGGGCGTTGAAGGTGCGGATGAACGTGCTCTTGCCCGAACCCGAAGGCCCCATCACCACCACCACCTCACCCCGGTGCACCGTGAGATCCACACCGCGCAGCGCGTGGAACCCGTTGGGATACCACTTCTGGACCCCACGGGCCTCGATCATGCGTTCGGCGGAAGGCTGGCTCATGGCTCAGGCGATGGCAGGGGAAGGGGCGGAGTCGGATGGGATGGCGGAGGTGGAACGACCGGTGTCGAGGCGGCGCTCCAGGGCACGGCTGCCCAGGCCGAGGGCGGCGCAGCAGCACCAGAACAACACCGCCAGGGTGAGGTAGATCTCGGCGTTCTTGCCCAGGTAGGCCGGGTTGGCCATCACCGAGCGCGCCATACCGAGCAGATCGAGCAGGCCGATCAGCGACAGCAGGGTGGTGTCCTGCAGCAGCGAGATGAACTGGCCCACCATGGTGGGCAGGGCGGTGCGCAGGGCCTGGGGCAGCACCACCGCGCTGAGGGTCTGGAGCACCGACAGCCCCAGGGATCGGGCCGCCTCCACCTGGCCGCGGGGCACCGCCGCCAGACCGGAGCGCACCGCTTCGGCCAGGTAGGCGGCACAGAACAAGGTGAGCACCGCGGCGGCCCGCCAGACCCGATCCGGGGCCAGGCCCCCCGGCAGGAGAAAGCCGAGGATGTTCTGGCCCAGGAACAACAGGGTGATCAGCGGCGCGCCGCGGATGAACTCGATGTAGAGCACCGAACCCCAGCGCAGCAGCGGCAGCTCGCTGCGCCGCCCGAGGGCGAGCAGCACACCCAGCGGGAAGCTCAGCAGCATCGCCAGGCTGGCCAGTAGGAGCGTCAACAGCAGACCGCCCCACTCGGAGGGGGCCACGTTGCTCAGCCCCAGGCCGCCGGCAATCAGCCAGAGGCCCACCAGGTAGAGCAGGGGCCAACCCAGGGGCAGCAAGCGCCGCAGCTTGGACGGCAGGAACTGCAACCCGGTGGCCCCCCAACGACCAAAGGCCCAGCGCAGGGCCAGCAGCAGGGCGGTGATCGCCCACCAGCGCCCCTGCAGGGGCAGGCTGAGCGTCAGGGCCGCGGGGGCCCAGAGGCTGAGGGCCACAAGCAGACCGGCGGCGAGACGGTCGTTGAAGGGCCAGCGACGACCCCGCAGCAGCCCCCAGCCCAGGCCGGTGGCGGCCGCCAGCAGGCCCACCAGCAGCCAGAGGCGCCATTGCTGCTCGATCGGGTAGCGACCCACCGCCAGCAGGGTGCTGTTGGCCTGGATCACCAGCCACTGGGCCCGACCGAAGGCCCAGCGGCCGAAGGCCACGGTCGCGGCCACGATCGCCACGATCAGCAGCGCGCTCATCACCCCATCGAGGGGGGTGGCCATCAGTTCACGGCGCAGGCGTTGGGGCAGGGAGCGGGTCATCAGCGTTCGCGGATCTGCACCAGGCCGTTGAGCCCGTTCATCAGCGCCGAGATCAGTAGATCCAGAACCAGGTAGGAACCGAGCAGGAGCAGGATCACCTCCACGGCGCGCCCGGTCTGGTTGAGGGTGGTTTCAGCCACCGAATAGAGGTCGGCGTAGCCCACGGCCACCGCCAGGGAGGAATTCTTGGCCAGGGAGATGTACTGGCTGTTGAGACCCGGAATGATCACCCTCAGGGCCTGGGGCAGCACCACCCGCCTCAGGGTGGGGACCCAGTGCAACCCCAGGGAGGCGGCGGCCTCCCACTGGCCCTGGGGCACCGAGGCGATGCCGCCGCGCACCACCTCGGCGATGAAGGCACCGGTGTAGGCGATCAGGCCGGTGAGCAGGGCCGTGAACTCCACCGAGAGCCGCAGGGGGGCGTGCCAGACGCCATTGATCAGCTCCGGACCCTGCCACTGCCAGCCCGCTTCGAAGCCGGCGCCGTAGAGCCCCGACTTGGCCAGCACCAGGCCCGGCAGCTGCAGGGCCTCCAGGCCATTGGGCAAGGAAAGGAACACCACGAAGTACCAGAACACCAGCTGCAGCAGCAACGGGATGTTGCGGATCACCTCCACGTAAACGGCCGCCAGACGCCTGAGCAGGCCATTGCTGCTGAACGAGGCCATGCCCAGCAGCGTGCCCAGCAGCGTGGCGCCCACAAGCCCGAGGACCACCGCCCGCAGCGTGTTCACCAGGCCAGCCAGCAGAGCGCGCCAGTAGGGCAGTTCCGCGTTGAAGGGCAGCACCGATTCGGAGAGGTCGAAACCGGAGGGCTGCCCCAGCCAGCGCCAGCTCAGCAGGAGGCCAGCGGCGCTGAGATTGCGCACCAGGTTGCCGAGCAGAAAAGCGATCACCACCAGGATCAGCAGGCCCACCAGGGCCTGCACGAGCCAGGGGAGCACGCGCCGATCACGCCACCACGGGTGCCGATGGGCCGATGGGAGCAGGGGGGACCGCCTCAACGGAAGGGGGGCGAGTAGATCAGGCCACCCTCTTTCCACTGGCGGTTGAGACCGCGCTCCAGCTTCAGCTTGGAGTTCGCCCCCACGTTGCGCTCGAAGATCTCGCCGTAGTTGCCCACGGCACTCACCGCCTTGACGACGAAATCGGGGGGCAGGCCCAGCTGCTTGCCGAAATCACCCTCCACACCCAGGAACCGGCGCAGGTCGGCGAGGTTGGGCTTGGCCTTGGCCTCGGCCACCTTGGCGGCCACGTTGGCCTGGGTGATGCCCAGCTCCTCCGCCTGCATCAGGCCGAAGATGGTCCAGCGCACGGCATCGGCCCAGGCCGGATCGGCGTTCACCGTGGCCGGGGTGAGCGGCTCCTTGCTGAGCACCTCGGTCAGCAGCTCGTGGGCCTTGGGATCCGGGAAGCCGGTGCGCTTGGCCGCCAGCTGGGAGCGGTCGCTGGTGACCGCCAGACAGCGGCCGCCGAGGTAGGCGGTGTAGGTCTGGTCGCCGGTCTGGAACTTCAGCGGGTTGTAGGCCACCTTGAGCTCGCGCATGCGGTCGGCGAGGTTGAGCTCGGTGGTGGTGCCGCTCTCCACGCAGATCGGCTTGCCGGCCAGATCCTTGAGCGACTTGACCCCGCTGGCCACGGGCACCATCACCCCCTGACCGTCAAAGAAGGTGGTGGGCGCGAAGCTCAGGCCGTTGCCGCCGGCGGCATCGCGGCTCAGGGTCTCGGTGGTGTTGCGCGAGAGCAGGTCGATTTCACCGCTGGCCAGGGCCGCGAAACGCTCGCTGGAGTTGAGGTCCCGGTACTCGATCTTGTCTGGGTCATTGACCACCGCAGCCGCCACCGCCTTGCAGATGTCCACATCGAGGCCGCTGTAGCGGCCATCGGATTCCAGGAAACTGAAGCCCGGCAACTTGCCATCCACCCCGCAGAGCAGCTTGCCGCGACTGCGCACGGTGTTGAGCTTCTCGCTCTGGACCCCGTTGCCACCGCTGTCGTTGGCGCAACCGCCGAGCACAAGGGCCAGCAGCAGGGGGGCGGCGAGGAAGCGGCGATGCAGGGGAGCCATCGGGGCCATGGGAACGTGCCAGCAGTGTGCCAGCGGCAGCGGCCCACTCCAGTAACCATGCCGACAGGGCCGCCCTCAGGCCAGGGCCTGGGTCCCCAACTGAAGCAATCCTTCGATGCCCTGCCAGCCCAGGTAGGCCGCCAGCAGCAGCGCCAGCACGCCCACCATCGGTTCGGCCCGGTGCACCAGCCAGTCCTTGGCGCGGGTGAGCGGCGCCTCGAGTCGGCCGCCGCTGAGGATCCACAACAGGGGGGGGAGCAGCAGCAGCGAGCTGGCCATCAGCACGAACACCGAACCGATCTCCAGGTCGGTGCGCAGGCCGGGGCGGTTGGTGAGCACCAGGCCCGCCTCCTTCACATAGAACACGAAGTTCTCCGGGCTGATCAGGGCGCAGCCCATGCCCAGACCCAGCAGCGGGCCCAGGTCCAGGTCGGGCAGGCGCTGCATGAGCTGCATCGCCCAGCCCTCCTCGCCGATGCTCACCGCCGGGGTGAGCTGGAACAGGCCAAGACCGAGCAGGGCCCCGGCACCGATCAGATCCACCAGCACCTGGCCGCGGCCGCCCTGGTGCATCAGATGGCTGAAGCGCTGACCGAAGACCACGAACGCCCACAGGGCGCCGCCATTGGCCAGGGCCCAACCGGTGAGGTAGCTGCCGCAGCGCAGCAGAGGCTTCTGGCCCAGCAGCAACAGCGCCACCAGGGCGATGTTGATCGGCGAGAAGGCCACACCCAGGCCGAGCATGGTGGTCTGGGTGAACCAGTGAAAGGGATGCATGCCGAGGCCTGTGGTCGCTCGATTCTGATGATCAGGCCGCCCAGCTGCGACGGCGGCGGCGATCAGATCAACGCTGGAGAGGCCAGGCCCTCCGACCGCGGGCAACCGCCATACATTGCGGATAGACGCAGGCCTGCCGCCATGAAAGCCCACCAACGCCAGACCCTGCGCGCCCTGTTCGCCCACCCCGTCAACCACGGGATCAGGCTCAGCGAAGCCGAGGCGCTCTGCCATGCCCTGGGGGCCGAGGTGGAGCACCACGGCGGCCGTCTGCAGATCCGTCTCGAGGCGGGGCCTGAAACCTGGCTGCACAGCGGCGGGCACCACCGCACGACCCTCGATCCGGAGGCGGTGCTGCGGCTGCGCCATTTCCTTGAGGAGGCGGGCGTCAGTCCTGACCATCCCGAAACCGAACCGGATTCCCCCCGAGGCGACCAGGGCCATCGCCTGGTGCTGCACCTGAGCCACCAGTGCACGGATGCCTTCACGCTCGAAGGCGAAGCGGTGGAGCATGCCGTGCTTCGCCCCCATGGGATCTGGGGCTCAGGCGAGAGCGTCACCCATCGCCACGACCGTGACATCTCCGACCAGCGCGCCCTCCTCGACCACGACTACCTCACCCGGATCACCGAGGCGATCGCCGCTGCCGATGCCGTGCTGCTGCTCGGCCATGGCACCGGTGAGAGCGACCTGCGCCAGGTGCTGCTGCGCCATCTCAAGACCCACCGCCGCGATCTGCTGGAGCGGATCGTCGGGGTGGTGTCCCTCGACGACAGCGCCCTCGGTGAGGGGGAACTGCTGGCGATCGCCCGCGAGCAGTTCGGCAACCTTCCCCACCGCCGGACCCTGAAAGTGCCGGGGCAGGAGCTGAGGGAAGCCTGACGCCCAAGGGCGCCGGAACGGGCCCGGACCCAACGGGGGCCCTGGGAGCGCCGACTGGGGGCAGCCGGTGCCTAAGGTCCTCCAATGGCGCCGTCCAAGATCACCGTGCGCAAGCGTTTCGAGCAACGCTTCGAGCGCTGGCTCTGGCGCATCCGCCTGATGGCGATTGTGCCGGTGGTCATGAGCCTGGTGAGCACGGCCGCCGCCTTCGTGCTCGGCACACGGGAGATCTTCAAGGCGCTGTTCAAGATCTTCGGTGGACAGTTCGAGCCCAAGGGTGAAGCCAAGCTGCTGGCTGAGCTGGTGTCGGGGGTGGATCTGTACCTGATCGGCATCGCCCTGCTCATTTTTGGGTATGGGGTCTACGAACTGCTGATCTCCGACATCGAGGCGGCCAAAGGCCACGATCAGAACAGCAGCGGATTGCTGGACATCCGCAGCCTCGATGGGCTCAAGGAGAAGCTGGTCAAGGTGATCGTGGTGGCCCTGATCGTGGCCGCCTTCAAGGCGATGCTGAGCTTTCCGATCAGTGATGGGCTTTCGCTCGTCTATTTCTGCTCCAGCGTGCTGCTGCTGGCGGTGAGCGGTTACCTGGTGACCGGAGGCATCCCCGGCTCCCGAGGCCCGAAATGAGCACGCCTCCGGCCTCGGCGGGCGGAAGCGGCAGCCCCGAGCTCCTACGCCTGCGGCGCCCGGACGACTGGCACGTGCACCTGCGCGATGGGGCTCTGCTGCAGGCGGTCGTGGGGGCCACGGCCCGGGTGTTCGCCAGGGCGATCGTGATGCCCAACCTGAGCCCAGCGATCACCACCGTGGCGGCGGCGGCGGCCTACCGGGAGGAGATCCTCTCGGCGCTTCCCGAGGGTGCCGCCTTCACGCCACTGATGACCGCCTACCTCACCGACGCGAGCGACCCGGACGAACTGGAGCGGGGCTTTCGCGCGGGGGTGTTCACGGCCTGCAAGCTCTACCCTGCCCACGCCACCACCAACTCCGCCGCCGGGGTGAGCGATCTGGCCCGCCTCACCGCCGTGCTGGAGCGCCTGCAGGCCATCGGCATGCCCCTGTTGATCCACGGGGAGGTCACCGATGCCGAGGTGGACATCTTCGATCGCGAACGGGTGTTCATCGAGCGGCATCTGGAGCCGCTGCTGGTCCGATTCCCGGCTTTGAAGGTGGTGCTTGAGCACATCACCACCACCGAGGCGGTGGATTTCGTTGCCGCCGCTGGCCCACTGCTGGCCGCCACCATCACCCCCCATCACCTGCAGATCAACCGCAACGCGATGTTCCATCGCGGCCTGCGCCCCGACTTCTACTGCCTGCCGGTGGCCAAGCGGGAACTGCACCGACTGGCCCTGCGCCGGGCCGCCACCTCCGGCAACCCCAAGTTCTTCCTGGGCACCGATTCGGCCCCCCATCCGAGGGGCGCCAAGGAATCGGCCTGCGGCTGCGCCGGGATCTACAACGCCCCGGTCTCCCTCGAGAGCTATGCCCAGGTGTTCGAGCAGGAGGGCGCCCTCGATCGGCTCGAGGCCTTCGCCTCGGAATTCGGACCACGCTTCTACGGCCTGCCACTCAACGAGGGGACGATCGAGCTCAGGCGGGAACCCCAGGCGGTGCCGAGGCTGCTGGGGTTCGAGGCCGTGGGCAAGGCCACCGCCAACAGAGAGAGCCTGGCCCTGGTGCCGTTCCACGCCGGAGACACCATCCCCTGGAGATTGAACACCAACAAGTGACAACGGTGACAGTCAGCAGCTGGCACAGGCCCCATGCTGGCTTTGTGTCGACGCGTAGAAAACGATGATCCTGTCTCCTCTAGCTCCCAGCCGCCCCCGGGCCTACCGCCTGGTCGATCAGCACGGATTCCCCCACCCCGTTCTCGACGACCTCTACGACTCACCCGATGCGGCCTGGGGCGAAGCGGTGCAGTGGTGGACTGAGCAGGGATTGGGCAGCCTGGAGGCGATCGGCATCGGCGTCGAAGTGAGCACCGCCAGTGGTGACTGGCGCACCCTGCGTCATCCTGGGGCCTGAGTTTTCTGAGCACCACGGCCCAGCTCCCCAGCTCCATCGCTACGCCCCTGAGGGGCGTCGAACTTCTCGCTCATCCAGGCCTCAACAAAGGCACCGCCTTCAGCCGCGGCGAGCGCCTGGCCCTGGGCCTCGAAGCCCTGCTGCCCTACCAGGTGGAAACCCTGGAGCAGCAGGTTCAGCGGGTGTGGGCCCAGTTCCAGGAGCTGGCTGATCCCCTGCAGTGTTTCGCCTTCGCGGCGGCCCTGCGCCAGAACAACCTCACCCTCTTCCACCGCTTCCTCGAAGAGCACATCGAGGCGGTTCTGCCGATCGTCTACACCCCCACCGTGGGTGCGGCGATCCAACGCTTCAGCGCCACCTACCGCACCCCCTCCCAGGGGCTTTATCTGGCGGCCCCCGACCAGGACCGCCTGGCGGAACTGCTGGCCCAGGGCATGGTCCAGACCGGACTCCAGCCGCCGGAGCTGCTGCTGGTCACCGACTCCGAAGGCATCCTGGGCATCGGCGACCAGGGCATCGGTGGCATCCACATCTGCCAGGGCAAGCTCGCGGTCTATACCCTCTGCGCCGGGCTTGATCCCGAGCGGGCTCTGCCGGTGGTGCTCGATGTGGGCACCGATCGCGACGAGCTGCTGAGCGATCCCCTCTACCCCGGCTGGCGCCACCCACGCCTGCGCGGAGAGGCCTACGACGACTTCATCGCCACCTTCGTGGCCGCCGTCGAACAACTCGCGCCCCACGCCTTCCTCCACTGGGAAGACTTCGGCACCGCCAACGCCCGCCACAACCTGGAGGCCTACCGGCACCGGCTCGCCAGCTTCAATGACGACATCCAGGGCACCAGTGGCGTGGCCAGCGCCGCCGTGCTCGCCGCCGCCCGGGGGTTGGGCCAGACCCTGGCCGAGCAGCGCATCGTGATCTTCGGCGCCGGTACGGCCGGCTTCGGCATCGCCGAGCGTCTGGCGCGGCTGCTGGAGCGGGGCGGCATGGGGGCCCTGGAGGCACGGCGGCGGATCTGGCTGATTGATCGCCAGGGGCTGCTGCGCAGCGACCACGACGATCTTTCCCCCAGCCTGCAGGCCTTCGCACGGCCCGCCCAGGAGCTGGACTCCTTCCCGCGGGATTCCGAGGGCCGCATCCCGCTGCAGGCCGTCGTGGAGCAGGTGCGACCCAGCGTGCTGATCGGCACCTCGACGGTGGCCGGGGCCTTCAACCGCACCGTGGTGGAAACGATGGCCGCCGGGGTGCAGCGACCGATCATCCTGCCGCTCTCCAACCCCACGGCCCTGGCGGAAGCCCAGCCCGCCGACCTGCTGGCCTGGACGGGCGGACGAGCGCTGGTGGCGACCGGCAGCCCCTTCGAGCCGGTGACCGTGGCGGGGGTCCAGCGGGTGATCGGGCAGTGCAACAACTGCTTTCTGTTTCCGGGTCTCGGACTGGCCAGCGTGGCCGTGGGGGCTCGGGAGGTGAGCGAGGAGATGATCGATGCGGCCCTGGAGGCCCTGGCCCTGGCGATCCCTGCCGCCAACGATCCGCAGGCGCCGCTGATGCCCTCACTGACAGCCGTGCAGGTGGTGTCGCGGGCGGTGGCCGAGGCCGTGGCCTTCGCGGCGGTGGACCAGGGCCTGGCCCGGTTGGCCCGCAGCCATCGCGAGGCGATCGAGCGGCTGGACGCTGCCACCTGGAGAGCCCGCTACCGTTTGATCGAGGCACTCTGAGCCCACCCCTTGCCGAGCTGACCATGGCCGCCCGCCTCGCCATCGGAGCGATCCACGTCCGACCCGAGGTGATGGAGTGGATCGGCGAGGAAACCCTCGATCGGCTGTTGATGCGCCACCGGCGCGGCGACTGGGGGCGTGTGGATGGGCGTGACGCCCGGGCCAACACCCTGGCGGCCTACCACCAGCAGGGGGGTCTGCGCAGCGTGTACGACGTGGGTGGGGAGATTCAGGTGTGGATCATCACCGGCGACCTGGGTCTGGACAGCCTGCACACCACCGTGCTCATACCCAGCGACGATTGAACGGACCACGCCGGCAACGGCTCCTCGCTGGCCACCGGGCGGCCTCGCCTAACTTCAACGGGCCCATCCCCGCTGAACCATGTCCCATCGCCTGGCGTTCCGCTGCATCCGTCCGTTCCAGCGCCTGGCCCAGGCGAGTCTGCCGGCGGTGGTCGCCCTGGCCAGCCTGGGCGCCGCGGCCCAGGCCGCGCCGGTGTGCACCTTCCTCGCACCGATCGGCGGCAATGGAACCAGTCCGGTGATCTCCAAGTCGGTGGGCCGCGGAAAGGCGATCGGCAAGACCAACTGGAACACCGACTTCATCGTCAACCAGCCCTACACCAGCTTCAAGTTCTTCTTCACCGCCAACTCCTCCGACGCCGCTGCCAAGTACCCGGTGGAGGGGTTCATGAAATTCAGCGATGGCTCCAACCTGCAGGTGATCAACGAGACCATGAACCCGCCGATCGGCACCGGGCGGATGTTCGGCCCGTTCCCCGCCATCCCCGGCAAGCAGGCCAGCCAGATGAACTTCAAGGTGGGCGCCAGCAGCGACCCAGGAGCCCTGGGGTTCAGCTACCGGATCTCCGTGCAGGGCTGCAAGTAGGTCGATCGAGCCACGTTCCCAGCCTGCGCCAGGCTCTCTCGATGGGCCCCTGGGGGGCGGACTGAGCGATGGGGGCAGGGGGACTTGAACCCCCACAACGTTGCCGTCTGCGGATTTTAAATCCGCTGCGTCTACCAATTTCGCCATGCCCCCGGCCCGCGCATCCTAGATTTCCCCAATACAGCACCCTGCTCCCGTGGCCTTGCCTGGTGTCTTGAGCTCAATCTCCACCAACACCCTTCTGGTGCTCGGGGCCTACGGCGCCATGGGCGCTCTCTACCTGGTGGTGGTGCCCCTGGCCCTCTACTGGTGGATGAACCGCCGCTGGACCGCCATGGGCAAGATCGAGCGCACCGCGGTCTATGGGTTGGTGTTCCTGTTCTTCCCGGGTCTGATCCTGTTCGCCCCCTTCCTCAACCTGCGTCTCTCCGGCCAAGGCGAGGTCTGAGCGATGACCCGCGGCATGGCGATCCTGCTCGGGCTGGGGGTGTTCGGCCTCGGGGGTCTGGGCTACCTGGGCTTCCAGGCGGCGGGCTTTGAGGGCTTCTCCGCCGGGATCGCCGCCGAAGCGCTGCTGATCGTGCTGGTGCTGGGCTGGACCGGCAGCTACCTGTTCCGTGTGGTGTCGGGAAACATGACCTACATGCAGCAGCGCCGCCGCTACCGCGCCGCCTACGACGCCGAAACCGACGATGAGCTGCAGCGCCAATTCGATGCGCTCTCCCCTGCGGAGCAGGAGAAGCTGCTCAAGGAGGTGGGGCAGCTCAAGGCCGACGCCGAGCTCTGAGGGCCAACCCATAGGCTCACTGGCAACCACGAGCGCCAGCGGCCGATGAGCGGCACCCCCCTGCAGCAACGGTTCCAGCTGCTCCAGCGGCAGGGCCGCTGCGCCCTGATGCCGTTCCTGGTCGCCGGCGACCCCGATCTGGCCACCACCCGAGCCTGCCTGCTGGGGCTCCAGGGGGCCGGCGCCGATGTGATCGAACTGGGAATCCCCTACAGCGACCCCCTGGCCGATGGCCCGGTGATCCAGGCCGCCGCCGGTCGGGCCCTGGCCGCCGGCACCACCCCGGGGGCGGTGCTGGAGCTGCTGGGCGGCCTGCGCGGGGAGCTGACCATCCCGGTGGTGCTGTTCACCTACAGCAACCCCTTGCTCAACCGCGGCATGGAGGCCTTCTGTGCCGCCGCCGCCGCCGCCGGGGCGGCGGGCCTGGTGGTGCCGGATCTGCCCCTGGAGGAAGCTGATCAGCTCTCGGTGATCGCCGCCGCCCATGGTCTCGATCTGGTGCTGCTGGTGGCTCCCACCACCCCCGATGAACGGCTGGCACGCATCGCCACCGCCAGCCGGGGCTTCACCTATCTGGTTTCGGTGACAGGGGTGACCGGCATGCGCACCAACCTCCAGCAGGGCGTTGAGCAGCGGGTGAGACAGCTCAAGGCCCTCGGTCCCACCCCCGTGGCCGTGGGCTTCGGCATCTCAGGCCCCGAACAGGCCCGCCAGGTGCGCGCCTGGGGCGCCGACGGGGCGATTGTCGGCAGCGCCCTGGTGAACATCATCGCCGAGGCGGTGGAATCAGGAAGCTCGGCCCCCTTGGCGGCTGTCAACTTCTGCGCTCGCCTGCGGGCGGCCCTGGATGACTGAAGCCCCTATGCCCGCTCTGCTGGAGGCCCTGCTCCGGCTGACGGGGGGCCTGATCGCGCTGGGATTGGCCCATCTGATCGCCAGCCGGCTGATCCGGGGCATGGACCGCCGGGACCCGGCCCTCACCGAGCGCTTCATCCTTGATCGCCTCGAGGGCACAGCCCTGGGGCTTGGAACGCTGGGGGTGCTGCTCTGGGCCTGGAGCGCCCTGGCCCTGGGCGGCCCTGCCGACCGGCTCGCGGGGGGCCTGGTTCAGCTGCTGGTGGTGGTCCTGGTGGTGCGCCTGCTGAACCGGATCCTGCTCAAGTTGCTCACGGTCGCGATCGCCAGGGTGGGCGATGCCACTGCGGTGGAGGGCCTGATGGCCCTGGCGCCATTGCTGCGTTTCGTGCTTTGGGTGCTGGGACTGCTGGTGTTTCTACAGAACCAGGGGGTGCGACTCACCGCCGTGGTCGGGGCGCTGGCGGGGGCTGGCCTGGGCATCGGCTTCGCGCTGCAAGGCCCGGCCAGGGATGTGATCGGTTATCTGACGATCCTCTTCGATCGTCCCTTCGAAGTCGGTCATCTGATCCGCTTCGATGACGTCTGGGGCCGCGTCTTGAGGGTGGGGTTGCGCTCAACCCATTTGCTCAGCCTCGATGGTGAGCGTGTGGTGATCAACAACGCCGACCTGCTGGGCAAAACGCTGCGCAATTACGCAGATCTGAAAGAACGCCGGGTGGTGCAGCGCCTCATCCTTCACAGTGGCACCCAGGCTGCGGAAGCGACAAGCGTGGCACAGCTGGTGCGCCAGGCCGTGGCGTCAGTGGAGGGGAGCCGATTCAATCGCTGCCACCTGATCCAGTTGACCGAGCGGGGGCTGGTGTTCGAAATCTGCTACTTCCTGCCAGGCACTGATCTGGTGGCGTCGCTGGACGCCCAGGAACAGATCAATCTGCACTTGCTGGAGCAGATGGTCGGCGCCGGACTGAGATTCGCTGAAACTCCTCCGGCACCGGGCGCCTAGATCACTCCTCGTCGTCGTCGCTGCTGCCGACAGGCATCAGGCGGATCTGCTTCCGCCCCAGTTTGATTTCAAAATCATCACCGGGCTTGAGATCCAGCAGGGCGGTGTAGGCCTTGCCGATCAGCAGATTGCCGTTGCCCTGCACGGTGGCCACATAGCTCAGCTTGCGACCACCTTTGCCGACCGCAGCGCCGCTGGAGCCGAGGGAGACACCCTTGGCTTCGAGCAGGGCCTCATAGAAGGCGGTGAAATTCAGGCGCTCGGAGCCATCCTTTTTGGTGGAGACATAACCGCTGGCCCGGACCAGGTCGGATTTGCTGACATCACCTAGCTCCTTGACTTTTGCAAGGAGATCGGAACCCGTAAGTGCCACAGTTGAAGCGCTAAAGACATCGTGAATATAGCGAAGAACTGGCGAGGTTGCTCAACCCCGATCTGACGGGATCGACTCCGCTCGGCCTTGCGGCCTTGGGGGCCTCCCGCTACTAACGTCGCGGGGATCCCATCACCATGGCCATGGCGAAATTCGTGCTCTGGGGCACCTACTGCGACAACGCTCTCCAGCGGCGCGGCCCCTTCCGCGAGGAGCATCTCGCCGGACTGCGGCAACAGCAAGAGGACGGAGTTCTGATCACCCTCGGGCCCACCGAAGGCAGCACCCACGTGTTCGGTATCTACGAAGCGAACACGCAGCAAGTGGTGGAAACCCTGCTGCACCAAGATGTCTATTGGCGCAACGGAATCTGGACCGAGCTGAAGGTTTATCCCTGGATCCAGGCTTTTTGAGCCTGCTCCCACACCCAGGCCCCGACCACCTCGGCGCCCCCGGGACCAAGGGCCTCGCCGTAGCCCCCCATCTGGCCAAGGCCGTTGGCGGCCACCATGGCGATCGCCTCCGCACTGGCAAGACCACGTCGCTCCAGGGCCTTGAGCTTGAGTGTCTGGGAGCGGCGAATGATGTTGCCGCCGTTGATGTGGCAGGCGGCGCAGTGATTCGCGAACAACCGGGCGCCCGCTGCCTCGACCTCCTGGGCTGAGTTGGGTTCAGCACTCAAACCCCAGGCCGGCAGGGGCCACAGCACCAGAAGCAGAGCGATCCCCAGCACCAGGGCCAGGCCCCAGCGACGCAGGGCCGCCGGTGGCAAGGCCTGGGGCCGCTGGGGCTGAGGGGGCACACTGAGCGGGACATTGCCCATGGAGCGCACGAGGCCGATGGTGTCGTTTCTGCACAGTGCCGACTGGCAGATCGGCAAACCCTATGCCCGGGTGAACGATCCGGATAAACGGGCACGGCTGCGGCAGGCGCGCCTCGAGGTGATCGATCGCCTCGGGCCCCTGGCCCGCTCCAGCGCTGCGGCCTTCCTGCTGGTGGCAGGCGATCTGTTCGATTCCCCCACCCCCAGCTCCAGTGACGTGAGCGCGGTCTGTTTCGCCCTCGGCCGCCTGGAGCTGCCGGTGTTGGTGATCCCCGGCAACCATGACCACGGGGCACCTGGATCGCTCTGGCATTCCGCCTTTTTCCAGGCCGAGCGGGAACTGCGCGCCCCGAACGTTCAGGTGCTGCTGGAGCGCCGGCCCCTGGTACTGGAGCAGGCGGTGGTGCTCCCCTGCCCGCTGCTGCGGCGCCAGGACAGCGAGGATCCCAGCGGCTGGTTGCGGCAGCTGGACTGGGACACCCTGCCGGCGGAGCGGCCACGGATCGTGTTGGCCCATGGCGCCATCTCGGGCTTCGGCGCCGTTGATCTGGAAGCCGACGAGGAGAATCCGCCCGCCGCCAACAACCTGCTGCGCCTGGATGACGCCCTGCTCGCCTCGATCGACTACGTCGCCCTGGGGGACTGGCACGGCCTCAAGCAGGTGTCGGCCAAGGTCTGGTACGCAGGTTGCCCGGAGCAGGACCGCTTCCCCCGCGCCAGCGACTACCGCTCCGGCCAGGTGCTGCAGGTGGAGGTGAAGCGGGGCGGGTCCGCCGCCGTCTCGGTGCTGCGCACCGGCCGACTGGACTGGCATCAGCTGCGTTTTCGCTTCAACGGCGATGAGGACCTGGGGCGCTTCGAGCAACAACTCCTTGGTCTGTTGGGCGATCGGGTCGGCCAGGACCTGCTGCTGCTGGAGGAGGAGGGTCAGCTCAGCCTGCAGGGCCAGCGGCGTTATGCCCTGCTGCTGGAGCGACTGGAGGCCCAGCTGCTGCGCCTCAAGCGCCGGGGCCACTGCGAGGCCAGCCCGGAGGGCGATGAGCTGGCCGAGCTCACCCAGCGGCCCGGCGACCCCCTGATCGCCAAGGTGGCCCACGCACTGACCCAGCAACTCGAGCAGGCCCAGTCCACCGATCCGTCCATGGAAACGGGCGCCGTGGTGCGGCTGGCCCTCAGTGAGCTGCACCGGTTGGTGCAGGCGTGCAACCCCTGAACCCATGCGTCTGCTCTCCTGCCACCTGCGCCGGGTCCGCCTGCACAGCGACCTGGAGCTGAGCTTCGATCCAGGTCTGACCGTGATCGGCGGCCCCAACGAGGCCGGCAAGAGCACCCTGGTGGAAGCCCTGCACAAGGGGCTGTTCCTGCGGGCCACGGCCACGGGCCGTGGGGTGGAGGAGCTGCGGGCCCGTCGCCATGGCGGTCAGCCGGAGGTGGAGATCCGTTTCGAGGCGGGTGGCCAGCGCTGGCAGCTGCGCAAACGCTTCTCCGGCGCCAGCGGCACCTGCCACCTCAGCAACGACGCTGGGGTGGCGCTCTCCGGCAGCACCGCCGAGGAGGCCCTGGCCCAGCTGCTGGGGGTGGGCCAGCCGGTGGAGGGACGCCGCATCGCCCAGCTGCCGGAACGCTGGGCCCACCTCTGGGTGCGCCAGGGAGAAGGAGGGGCCAACCCCCTCTCGGGCAGCGGGGAGCGCTACGACCTGGGGCGCCTGGTGGAGCAGCTGCAACGGCGGGGCGGCACCGAGGCCTTCCACTCCCCCCTGGACCGGCAGGTGCTGGAGCGAATCAACGCGCAGCTGGAGATCAGCTTCACGGCCACGGGCCGCGTGCGGGCCGGATCGGAGCTGGCCCTGGTCCGTCAGAACGATCAGGAGGCCCAGCGGCGTGTGCACCTGGCCCAGACCCGCTGTGAGGAGATGGAGGCCTCGATGGAGCAACTTCATGGGCTCCTGCAGCGCCTCGAGCAGATCGAAGGCCTCGAGCGACCCGCTCTGGAGCAACGCCAGGCCCTGGCCCACAGCCTGCGCCTGAAGCAGGCGGAGCTGGAGCCCTCCCGCCAGCGCCTGCACCTGCTCGAAGCCAGCCTTCAGCAATACCAGGCCCTCAGTTCCCAGCGGGAGCGTCAGCTCCTGGAGCAGCGCCGGCTCCAGGGGGAGTTGGATCAGGCCACGGCCGCCCTGCACCGTCTCTCGGCCCAGCAACGTGAGCGCAGGGAGAGCCACGCCCTGCAGCTGGCGCAGGCCAAGGCGCTCAGGGAGCGGCAGGAACGGCTGGAGCTGCAGGTGGAGCTGGCCCGTCTGGAGCGCAGCGAACACCAGCTCCTGCTCCACCGCCGCCAATTCGAGACCTTGCAGGTGCAGGCCGAGCAGGCCAAAAGCGCCCTGGCGGCCCTGCCGGCGATTGACCAGGCCCAGGTGCGGCGACTGAGGGAAGCCGAACAGCTGGCCGAGCGCACCAGCGCCCGCTGCGAGGCGATGGCCACCAGCCTGGAGCTGATCAGCTCCGACCAGACGGTGCAACTGGGGGGGGTGACGCTGGAGGCCGGGGCCCCGCGCACCCTTCTGGAGCCCACCGACCTCAGCATCGGCACGGGCGTGCGGCTGCGGATCAGCCCGGGGGGGGGCGACGCCCTGGCCCAGGCCCAGCGCCAGCGGCAGCAGCAGCAGGCCGCGATCACCGCCTTACGGGCCGAACTTCAGGTGAGCAGCAGCGAAGCGGCCGAGGCGATCGAGCGCCAGCGGCGTCAGCTGGAGACGGAGCTCGCCAATCTGCGCCAGAGCGCCAGCACGATCCCCTGGAGCGGCCTGGCCGACCGCCTCGCCGCCCTGGCCCCCCAGAGGGCCCGGCTGATGGCGACCCTTGCGGCAGCGCCCGGCACCGAGGTGTCCAATGGGGAACCGGCCCTGGGCGAGCTGGAGAGCATGGAGTCGGCGTTGGGGGAGCTGCGCGGCCAGCTCACCAGCCTCACCAGCGCGCTGGAGGCAAGTCAGCTGGCCCTGGACAGCGACCGGGAACGGGAACAGGCGCTGGCGCAGCAGCTGGCGGAGCAGCGCCAGCGCAGTGATCAGTTGCAGGGCTCCCTGCTGGCCCTGGAGCAACGGCGTCAGGAGCTGCTCAGCAGCCACGGCGACCTGGACGGCCTCAGCGCCAGCCTCCAACAGCAGGCCACGGACCTGCGGGCCGAGGAACGGGTGCTGGAGTCGATGGCGCGGGAGCTGCTTGGTCTGGATCCACCTGGCAACGCCACAGCAGCGGCAGTGACGCCGGATGCGGCCACTGGGACCGTGACTGGCGCGGTGATCGGGCTCCCTTCTGGCCTTGAGGCCAGAATCAACGCCGAGAGGACCAGGCTGGAGCAGGAAAAGGACGGCCTGCTCACCCGTAAGGGGCAGTGCGACCAATTGATCAAAAGCTACAGCTCCAGTGACCCGCGCGCGGAGTTGGAGTTCCGCCAGGCGGAGTGGGAGGCGTCCCAGGCGGAGCGGACCGCGATCGAGCGGCGGATCGCCGCCCTGCAGCTGCTTCAAACCCAGTTTCTGGCAGCCCAGGATGATCTCGCCAGCCGCTACGGCGCGCCGCTGACGGCCGCCCTGGGGCCCTACCTGCTGGAACTGGGTCAGGCGGCCGATGCCCCCCAGATGCAGCTCGATCCTCAGCAGGGCTTTGGGGATCTCCTGCTGCGCCAGGAGGGCGAAAGCTTCGGCTTCGAGCGGCTGAGCGGCGGCATGCGCGAGCAACTGGCCGCAGCCCTGCGGCTGGCGCTGGCGGAAGTGCTGCTGCCGGCCTACGACGGTTGCCTGCCGTTGGTGTTCGACGATGCCTTCACCAACACCGACCCCGGTCGCCTGGCGTTGATCAAGCAGATGCTGGCCCTGGGCGTCAGCCGTGGGGTGCAGGTGATCCTGCTGACCTGCACGCCCGATGACTATCTCGAGCTGACCGCACCCCCCCACACCGGACGACTGGAGTCGCTCCACTGATGGCGCTTCACTGCTGCCGCACCAATGAAGGCGATCAACGGATCGCGATCAACGGAGTTGGCCCGTTCCATGGGCTGAGCTGAGGCTCCATGGGCTGAGCTAAGGCTTCATGGGCTGAGCTGAAGCTGCTCCGATGGAGGGCTGGAGATGACTTTTCGCCTACGGAGTTCGCCCGGACAGAGGGCAAGATTGTGCCCTGGATAACATTCCGGCCCACTCTCAAGAGCTCCCTGGATCGGCTCTGGCGCTGGAGTGGCGCTGCAGTGGAGTGAAGCCAATGGGCTGATGGGCCCACTCCTGGCAGCCGCTCGCGAATCAATCTTCGTCGTCTTCGCTGGAGCCAGCGGGGATCAGGCGAATCTGCTTGCGGCCGAGCTTGATCTCGAATTCGTCGCCAGGCTTGAGATCCAGCAGGGAGGTGTAGGCCTTGCCGATGAGCAGATTTCCGTTCCCCTGCACCGTGGCGATGTAGCTGAGCTTGCGGCCGCCCTTGCCCACCTTGCCGCTGGAGCCCAGCTCCACGCCCTTGGCCTCCAGGAGGGCCTCGTAGAAGGCGGTGAAATTCAGGCGCTCGCCGCCATCCTTCTTGGTGGAGACGTAGCCGGCGGCGCGGACGATATCGGACTTGCTCACATCACCAAGCTCTTTGACCTTGGAAAGCAGCTCGGAACCCGTAAGGGGTGACATTAACGTTGCGATGAACTTGACTTATTGAAACTACACCATGCGGCGTAGCTCGGCCAGCCACATGATCGAACTAATCCGGCTTCTCGCCACCGGCGCGGCGGGTGCGTTCATAGCGTTGGTAGAGCTCGGTTGGTGATCTGTAGCGCTGGGGGAGGGAATCGTGGAGCCGCTGAAGATTGTGCCAACACAACGTGCGCTCGATTTTCTCCAGGCCCCGTTCTTCGCCCACCAAACGCCTCAGGGCCATGCAATAGGCGGAGAACCCTGCCTCCAGCTCGCCGATCGTGAGGGGCTTGTGTGTGGCCATGGCCTTCTCAACTCCGATCCATGGACTTGGCTAAACCGTAAATAAGGAGACACCACCCCGCGAGGCTCCCGCTCCGGGATGCAGCGAAACTCTTTTCAATTCTTCGCAGCATTGATTCAACCTAGTCCCATGGCCCTGCTTCGCCCCCTGCAGCCCGAGGATCTGCCCCAGCTGATCGAGGTCTACCAGCAGGCGGTGCTCGAGCTGGCCCCGGCGCTGTACAGCCCGCGCCAGGTGGAGGCCTGGGCCGGCCATGGCGCGGGAGTCGCCCTGAGAACGGAACTGTCGGCGGGATTCGGCCTGGCCAGCTGTTCCGAGGGGGGCGCCACGATCGAGGCCTTCGCCCTGCTGCATCCGATCGATCGCCTCTCGCTGCTCTACTGCCGCGGCCGCTCCAGCCGCCAGGGTCGCGCCTCGGCCCTGCTGGAGGCGCTGGAGAACCATGGCCGCAGAATGGGTGTTGCGCGCCTGCGCACCGAAGCCAGTCAGCTCTCTCGGCCCCTGCTGGAGCGCCGGGGCTGGCGGGTGGAGCGGCCCGAACAGGTGCTGTTCGCGGGCGTGCTGTTCAACCGCTTCCGCATGGGCAAGGCCCTGGTCGGCCCAGGCCTCCCCACACCGTGAACCGAAACCATGGCGGAAGCCGACCTGCAACGCTTTCTCGAAAAAGTGCGCCAGTTGCAGGCCTTCGTGGCCCTGGGCGAAATCCAGCCGGAGCTGCGCCGCGCCCTGCGGGATTGCGGCACTCACGTTCAGGTGGTGGATCTGGCGGCCCGCTGGGGATTCAGCATCGGCAAGCGCTGGGGTGAGGCCGACGGCCCTGGCGAGCCTCGGGCCGGCAACCTGCTCGCCGGCCCTTGTCCCCCCCCCGGCCAGGAGCGGACTGAGCTGCTCCTGGAAGCCCCCGGCCTGCGCCTGGAGTCGATCCATTCCTGCTCAGCCGCCACCGCGGAGGGTCAGTGGTACGACCAGAGCGAAACGGAATGGGTGCTGGTGCTCCAGGGCAGCGCCAGGCTGCGCTTCGAGGATGAGCCCCAGCCCCGGGATCTCACGGTGGGGGATGCGCTGCTGATCAGTCCCCACCGTCGTCATCGGGTCGAGGGAAGCGATCCCGCCCCAGGAACCGTTTGGCTCGCCCTGTTCCTTGGGACGACGACCTGATCGCCACCGGCTGGCGCACCAGCCAGTAGGCCGCGGCCAGGGACAGCACCACCAGCCCGAGCCCGGCCAGCAGCAACGGCTTGTCTTCCGAGCCGGGGGGAAGCACGATCACCTTTCGCGCCACCGCCGTGAGCGCGGTGACCAGCACCAGCTCGATCTGGACCACCTTGCGGCGCAGGTAAGCCGTGAGGTTCTGAAGCACCTCCAGGGCGATCAGCACGTTGAGCACGTCACCGAGCACTCGGGTGAGTTCGTCCCCCAGCCAGGCGGTTTCGGAGTTGAGCAGATCGGTCCAGACCAGCTGCAGCAGCTGGAGGGTGGCCACCACCACCACCACCCCGAGGATGAGCGAGAGGACCTTGGCCAGCAGGCGTTCCCCACGGTCGATGGCGTGCAGGAAAACCTGGTCGTCGCGCAGGGCCCTCAGCAGCCGCTTCATTGGCTGAAGGGACTGAACTGGGGCTTGGCGGGGGTGTTGTCCGGCGGGTTCTGGAGCTTGGTGTCACAGGTGATGGCGCCATCGGCGGCCGTGACGCAGTTCTCGGGTGTGACCGTGGTGCTGGGACCCACCTTGCCGCGGTTCCCCGGGCTGAGCAGAAAATTCTGGCTCTGGGCCAGGGCCCCAGGAGCGGCGAGAACCAGCTCCGTGGCCCCCAGGGCCAGCGCCAGGCATCCCGTGAGCGCTGAACCTTTCAACAGAGATCGATTGGAGCGCCGGGGTGATGGAGAGGACATGGGCGCAGATGACGCGGTATGGGTGACAGTTTGCCTGGGAGCATCAAGGCTTGAGATCGGCGCGGATTTCTTCAAGCAACAGATCGAGCTGGCCCAGGGGATCCTCGAACTCAGCGCCCCCATCGGCCGGCGCCTCCTCACCCTGCCACTGCTCCTCGATGCCACAGAGTCGTTCGGCCAAGCCCGTGAGGCCGGCCCGTCCGTAGGTGCGCTCAAGCTCCCCCAGCAGCACGGGCATGCGGATCGAACTGGCCCGCAGGGCGCGGCGCAGATCGGCCTGGGTGCGGCCGGTGTGGCGCAGCCATTCCTTGAGGAAGGCCTGCAGCTCATCGAGTTGCTCAGTGCTGAGGGTGGCCATTAACGGCTGGGGGGGAACCAGCGATCCAGCTTGCGCTGCGCCCGCAGGCGGATCTCCGGGGTCAGGTGACGGCTGCAGAGGCCCAGCAGGGCCGTGAGCGCCACCAGATCGTCGCTGAAGCCCGCCGCCGGGATGAAATCGGGAATCAGATCCAGGGGCAGCAGCAGGTAGGTGAGCGCCGCCAGCATCGTGAACCGCACCTGGTACGGGGTGTCGCCATCGAGCAGCAATTCCAGGCATTCGACCGCCGGGCGGGCCAGCAGGCGGCCGGCTCGGCGCAACAACTGGCGCAGGGTCCCCTCATCCACCACGGTGCTTTCGAGCACCTCTGCGTCCACCGGATCCGCTGCGTCGTTGGCTGATGACATGGCCTGGCCCGCTGAAAAACGAACGTCCCCATTGTGGGGCGCCCCTGCAGCTGGGGTCGAGCTCGGGTTATCCGCCTGCTCCTGGGGTGATGGCCGTCAGCCGGCCTCCCCCAGGCCATGGCCCTGGACGCTCCGGCGCAGTTTGCCCAGGGCCCGTTGCAGCAGCTGTCGGCCGTACTCACGGCTGCAGCCCAGCCGATTGGCGACCTGGGCCAGGGTGTGCCCCTCACCGGTGCCCTCGAGGCCGAAGCGCAAGGTCACCACCGTGCGCTCCCTGGCGCTGAGGCCGGAATGCTCCAGCAAGCTCCAGAGCCAGCGGCGGCGCTCATCCCGCTCCGCCTGCTCCAACGGCGGCGTCTGCTCGCTGGGGAGCAGGTCGATCAATTCGGATGGTTCCGAGCCGGAATGGAGCGCGGCCTGAAGGCTGACGGTGACCATGCGTTGCTCGCAGGCCAGCAGGTCCTCCACGCCCCGCAGGGGCAGACCCAGTTCGTGGGCCAGCGCCTGGGCCAGGGGGGGCAGACCGGTGCGCTGCAGCAAGCGCGCCCGGGCGAGCCGAAGCCGCATGAGCTTCTCGTTGACGTTGACCGGAACACGGATCGTGCGGCTCTGGTTGGAGAGGGCCCGGTTCAATCCCTGGCGGATCCACCAATGGGCATAGGTGCTGAAGCGGTGGCCACGGGTGGGGTCGTACTTCTCCACCGCCCGGGTCAGGCCGAGGCTGCCTTCCTGAATCAGGTCCAGCAGATCGAGCCCCTTGCCCTGATAGCGCTTGGCCAGATTGACCACCAGGCGCAGGTTGGCGGTGATCATCTGTTCCTTGGCCCGCTCCCCGAGGCGGATCGCACGCCGCTCCTGATCGGAGAGCGGCACGCCGCAGGCAGGCTGGCCACCGGGTTCCGCCGAGCCGCCGGTGAGGGCCACCATGGCCTGCACCTTGCGACCAAGGGTGAGTTCCTGCTCAGGGGTGAGCAGGTGGTGGCGACCGATCTCCACCAGGTAGTCCCCCAAGGTGCTCGCCATGGCCCACCGGAACGCCTGTCTCGACGCTAGGGGTGTTTGAGCCGACCACCGCATCCGTTCAAGAAAGCTTGGATCAAGCGCCAGGCCACGGCCCCCGCTACCGTCGGCAGGCTCAGAATCCCGCTCCGATGCCTGGCTTTGCCGCCCTGCCCACCGACGTGCTCAGCAGCGCCGGGGTGGCCTACGCGCACTATCTGAGCATCATGCTCAGCTTCGGCGCCCTGGTGCTGGAGCGGCGCCTGATCAAGGCCAACCCCAGCCGCGGGGAAGCCACGTTGATGGTGATCACCGATGTGGTCTACGGAATCGCCGCCCTCACCTTGCTGGTCAGCGGCATCCTGCGGGTGCTCTATTTCGGCCAGGGAAGCGACTTCTACACCGAGAATCCCGTGTTCTGGTGGAAGGTGGGCCTTTACCTGGCGGTGGGAACCCTTTCGCTGTATCCAACGGTCACCTACATCCTCTGGGCCATCCCCCTGCGCAAAGGGGAACTGCCCCAGGTCAGCGAAGCCCTGGCCGGGAGATTGAAGTGGATTCTCAACATCGAGCTGGTGGGATTCGCCACCATCCCCCTGCTGGCGACCCTGATGGCTCGGGGCGTGGGACTGGAGGGCTGACGGCCGCGATGCGGCCAGCCCACACCCTGCTGATCGGCGCCCTTGCCCTGTTCGGGCCAAGTGCCAAGGCTTGTCCCATGGCGGAGGAGATTCGCCCCTGGACCGCGCCAGGGTCATCCTCCGCCGAAGCACCCCGGGCTCCCCTGCGGGCCCCCAGATCAGCGCCCCAAGCCGTCTCCAGCTCCGATTACCGGGAACGGCTCTATCCCACCCCGGCCGGCTGGGCACGGCTGGATCACTGGTGCGTCTGGGTGGAGCCCACCGGGGCAACGGGCCCCCAGAGCCCGTGGGAGCAGCGGTGGCTGGGGGCGGTGGAGGCCGCCCTGAAGCGCTGGCAGCGTGAAGTATCGATTGAGCGGGTCGACGACCCCGAGCGGGCCCAGGTGCGCGTGCGCCGCCAGCGCCCCCCCCTGCGCCGGGAAAACGGCCGTCTCCGGGCCAGCCACGGCCGCGCCCTGCTCGAGCTGGTACAGGTGCAGCGGCAGGGCCAATGGCGGCTGGAGCCTCACGTGGAGGTGCTGATCAGCCCTGGCCAGCGGCCCCTGGGAATCGAGGCCACCAGCCTGCATGAACTGGGGCACGCCTTCGGACTCTGGGGCCACAGCGACCAGCCCACCGATGCGATGGCGGCGGTTCCGGGGCCGGTGCCGCTGCTGGAGCTGAGCGAACGGGACCGGGCCACCCTGCGCTGGCTCTACGCCCAGCCCGCCCTCGATGCTCCCCGGGGGGCCCGCTAATTTGCCGTCGTCAGCGGTATGAGGCCGCGCCGGAGCGCGATCAGCACCGCATGGGTGCGGTCCTTGGCGTGGAGCTTGAGCATCAGAGACTTGAGGTGTGTCTTGATCGTCTCAAGCGAGAGGTAGAGCGAAGCCGCGATCTCAGCGTTCGAGCAGCCCTTGGCCAGCTCCCGCAGCACCTCCAGCTCCCGGGGAGTGAGGGCATCAAGGGGATGGCCGTTGGATTCGATGGGCAGCCCCCCCCTCTGGGCCCGCCGCCAGAGGGCCCGGACCCGGGCCATCAGCTCCTCGATCGAGAAGGGCTTGACGAGGTAGTCGTCGGCGCCGGCATCCAGCGCCACCACACGATCGGCCACCCGGTGGTGACCGGTGAGCATCAGCACCGGCAGCACCAGCCCCTCGCGGCGGATCGAGCGGCAGACATCCAGGCCCGAGAGCTCCAGCAGATCCCAGTCGAGGATCAGCAGCTCGGGCTTCGGCTCACGGCCCAGGAGATCAAGGGCCTCCGCCCCGTCCGCCACCACCGTGGTCTCGCAGCCCTCCTGCTCCAGCTCGAGTGCCAGGGCCATGCGCAAGGGGATGTCGTCTTCGACCAGCAAGAGGCGCATGGGGATTGCTCAGATCGGGGCCGGGCAGGAGGGCCGTTGCACAAGAAACTCGGTGCCCGGGCTCCCATCCAGCCTCGGGGAGGCCGACACGGGGCCCCCCATGGCCGTCACCAGGGATTTGACCAACCCCAGGCCGCCCTGACCCCTGACACGGCAGAGCTGAACCAGGTCGGTTGGCTCGACCCCCAGGGCGATCTCGCCGGAATCGGCACAGCTGATATCCAGAAGATCATCGAGCAACCCCCGGCAGCTTTCCAGTTCCCCCTTGGCCGCCACCAGCCGTTCGCGCTGGCTGCGACTGAGCCGATCGACATCGCGCAGAGCGTGGTTCAGGCCCAGGCCGATCGTGGTCAGCGGCGTTCGCAGCTCATGGGACATCGAAGCGACGAACGGCTCATGCCCGGTCACCATCTGCTGGATGCGATCCAGGTAGTCAAGCAGCTTCAAGGTGACCACGATGGCGAAGGCCGAGACGTTGAAGGACGCCATCGACAACACCCGGACCTGCAGGGCCAGCAGCAGCCAGATCGGCAGGGCCACCACCAGGTTGGTGTCGTCGACCCATTGCAGGGCCTGCCGCCGCGACGGCAGATGAATCGGTCCTGGGGCCACCGAGATCGACTGAAGCGACGCTTGACCCGTGGGAGTGACGGAGACCAGCCTTCCTTACCCCCCCTTCCTCAAGACCGTAGCTCCGTCAGCAGAACAAACTCACTCATTTGGGGGAAGGAGTGCAGGAGGTTTCAGGCAAAAGTGAATCAAAGGGCATCCAACGCCCCTCGCACTCATCAAAATGACCACCCTCACCCGTGTGAACAGCTTCAACTCCCGGCTCGAGATCGCCCACCGCTCTCCCCGCCGCCTGAGCGTCACCATTCCCTACGACCTGCACCAGCGCCTGATTGAACGCTCCGACCAGGAAGGTCGCAGCATCAGCAACCTTGCCGCCTATCTGCTGGAGTTCGCGCTCAGCCGCTGAACCGGCGCGGGGCCCCGCGCCGGGCCGCCAGCACCTCCAGCACCTGCCGCCAGGCCACCCCATGGTGGGCCAGGGCCACCTGGAGGTGAAAGATCAGATCGGCGGCCTCAGAGGCGATCCCCTCGGGGTTGTCGTCCTTGCAGGCCATCACAAACTCGGTGCTCTCCTCGCCGATCTTCTTGAGAATCGCGTTGTCCCCGCCCGAGAGCAGCTTGTTGGTGTAGCTGCCCGGCTCGGGCCGATCGCGACGCCCCTCAATCACCCGAGCCAGTTCGGTGCAGGCATCGGCCGGTGGCGCCAGGGCCGCGGGGCCGCCGGCCGTGGGCGCGGGGCCGTCGTCGAAAAAGCAGCTGCGGGCTCCCGTATGGCAGGCCACGTCGCCGCTCTGCTCGATCGTGAGCAGCAGCACGTCGGCGTCGCAGTCGTAGCGCAGGCCCTTCAGCTTCTGGGTGTGGCCGCTGGTGGCCCCCTTGTGCCAGAGCTCGGCGCGGGAGCGGCTCCAATAGTGAACCTCCCCACTCTCCAGGGTGCACTCCAGAGCCTCGCGGTTCATCCAGGCCACCATCAGCACGGCGCCATCAAGCCAGTCCTGGGCGATGGCCGGGATCAGGCCGGCGGCGTCGAAGTGCAGCCCGTCGATGAACTGGGCGTCACGGGGGTCGGGGGGCTGAAATGATGCCACCACAGGGAACCGATCCAGCGGGATCAGATCCTCCCGCACCACGATGACGGCCGCCTACACCTGCTCCAAAACCTTCAGCGGCTATCCCTGCTGCCACAGGCAATGGCGCCACGGGGGCCACTGCCGTTTCGTGCATGGGTACAGCCGCAGCTTCAGCTTCGAGTTTCGCTCGCTGCATCTGGACCCGAACGGCTTCGTGGTCGATTTCTCCAGCCTCAAGGATCTGGAGGCCCAGTTGGCCGCCCAGTTCGATCACACCTTCCTGGCCAGCGCCGACGATCCGCTGCTGCCCCAGTGGCAGGCGTTGCATGGGCAGGGCGCCCTGGACCTGCGGGTGATGGCGAACGTGGGCATGGAGGCCAGCGCCGAACTGGTCTGGGGCTGGGCCAATGAGCTGCTGCGGGAGCGTGAGGGCGGCAGGGCCTGCTGTTGGAAGGTGGAAGCGAGGGAGAACGAAAAGAACGCCGCTTGCTTCGAGGCGCTGCCGGCCTGGTTTGAGTTGCCGTGATGATGTCTGTGCCCCTCGAGCGGCTGGCAACGGCCTGGGCGGTGTACCAGGGGCTGGTGATCGAGGCGATGCCGTTTCTGCTGATCGGGGTGACGATCGCCTCGATCGCCCGCTGGCTCAACCCCGGAGGGGCCTGGCTCCAGCGCCTGCCCTCCCACCCGTTGGGGGGCCCACTCACCGGCGCGGCCCTGGGTTTCGCCCTGCCCGCCTGCGAATGCGGCAACGTGCCCGTGGCGCGAAGGCTGCTGGCGGGGGGTGCCCCCCTGGCCACCGCCCTGGGCTTCCTGTTCGCCGCGCCGGTGCTCAACCCGATCGTGCTGGCCAGCACCTGGGCCGCCTTCCCCGACCGCCCCTGGCTGCTGCTGGCCCGTCCTGCCGGGGCCCTGGTGATCTCCCTGGTTCTGGCCAGCCTGCTGCGGCTGCTGCCGGAATCTGAGCTGCTCACCCCTGCCCTGCTCGAGGAACGCCGGCTCAGCCAGCCCTTGGCGGCCGTCGGGCTGCTGGAGCGCCGCGGCGGGATGCTGGGGGCCCCGCCGGCGGCCACCGCTCCGGCCGTGGGGCCCCGGGCGCCACTTGGAGAGACCCTGGGCCATGGGGTGCGGGAGTTTCTCAACCTGGCGGTGCTGCTGGCGCTCGGCAGCGCCATCGCCGCCTCGGTGCAGACCCTCTTGCCCCGCAGCTGGCTGCTGGCCCTGGGCAGCGCCCCCACCCTTTCGATCCTGGCGTTGATGCTGCTGGCGGTGGTGGTGTCGGTGTGCAGCAGCGTCGATGCTTTCCTGGCCCTGGGCTTCGCCGCCCAGGTCACCCCCGGGGCGCTGCTGGCCTTCCTGATCCTGGGCCCCGTGGTGGACCTCAAGTCCATCGGTCTGTTCGGGGTGCTGCTGCGCCCCCGGGCGATCGCCCTCACCACCGCAGGGGCAACCGTGGCGACCTTGCTGATCGGCCAGTGGGTGAACCTGTGGAAACTCTGAGCGCCCTGCTGCGGCCCCTGGCCCTGGGGCTCTGGGGCCTGGTGCTGGTTCAGAGCGGCCTCAGCGGCCGACTGGATCTGCTGGTACGCGCCGTCTTTCACCCCCTGATCATCGGCAGCGGCGTGGTGCTTCTCACCCTTGCGGCCCTCGATGGGGTGCGCCTGAGGGGCCAGCGGCGACCGTCCCGGCCGATCCGCACGAGCCGAAGGGAACGCGCAGCCCTGCTGCTGGGCTTGGCCCTGGCCCTGGCGATGCTGCTGGTGCCTCCGGTGCCCTCCTTTGCCGATCTGGCGGCCAACCGCCCCAGTGGCCAAATGGAGGAGCAGGAGCTCAGCTTCGTGCTGCCGCCAGCCCAACGCAGCCTCACCGACTGGGTGCGGCTGCTGCGCAGCCAGCCCGACCCAGCGCTCTACGCCGGCGACCCCGTGCGCATCAGCGGCTTCGTGCTGCCGGTCGACGGCCAACAGCCCGAGTTGGCCCGGCTGCTGGTGCGCTGTTGCCTCGCCGATGCCACGCCCTTTGGTCTGCCCGTGCGCTGGCCCGCGGGTCAACCGCTCCCCAAGGCCGACCAGTGGCTGGCGATCGAGGGTCAGATGGCACTGGACACAACCACCCGCCAGCCCCGAAGTCTGGTGATCCCTCGTCGCATCACGCCGATCCAGCGCCCACGCCGGCCCTTTGAACCATGAAGCCCTGGGCCCTGGCACTGACGGGCGGACTGGCGCTGGCCGTGCTGCAACAACAGCTGCTGCTGCGGCATCCACCCCGGCTGCTGGGGATCGACGCGGCCAACACCAGCTCCGGGCCCGGGACCCTCGATGTGCGCTTCAGCCGTCCGATGGACCTGGCCAGCGTGGCGGCCACCAGCCGGCTCACGCCGGCCTCGAAGCACCAGTGGCTGGGGGTCGGCAACCGGCAGCGGCTCCTGCTGGCGCCGGGGGTGCGGGTGGAACGGCCGCTGCGCATCGAGGTGGGCGGCCGCGACCAACGGGGCATGGCCCTGGCCCCACAGTCCTGGCTCTGGGATCCACGCCCCCGGATCGTGGCTGTGGTGAGCGTGGCGAGCGGCGAGCAGCTGCAGCTGCGGGACCACAGCGGCCGCTGGCGTGCCCTGGGCCCGATCTGGCCATCGATTCCGATCCTGGAGCCCCTGGGGGACGGGTCCGGGGTGGCCCTGGTGAGCGCCGATCGGCAGGGACGTCAGCGGGTGTGGCGGGTGGACCTGCGCCAGAGCAACCTGGCCCCCCTCAGCACCGGCCTGGCCGAACCATGGATCGCCCCCCCGAGGGGGCTGAGCGATGAACGGTTGCTGTTCGCCTACCTGAGCTCGAACCGGCGCGGGGACCTCCTGGTGCAGGAATCCCGTGAGGCCTCCGGCCAGAGCAACACCGAACTCCAGCGGCGCGACGGCAGCCGGGTGAGCCTTGGTCTCAGGGCCAGTGGTCCGGTGCTGTTGGTGCCCCAGGGGGGCGCGATGGTGGTGCCTGAGGTGGAGGGACTGAGCCTGATCAGGCTGCCTGGAGCTGAAGCTGGGCGGCAGATCCTTCCCGGCAGCCGCGACCTGAGCAGTTTCTGCCCAGTGGGCGGCCGGGCCCTGCTGGTGCAGCATCGGCCCGACTTCACCCGCGCCCTGGAGATCGTCGAACCGGGCCAGGCGCCTCGCACCCTCTGGGTCGGTCCCCAGGCCCTGGTGGCCAGCGCCTGCGAGCGCAACGGCTCCCGCATCTGGGCGCTGACGATCGAAGGCCTGGGTCAGCCGCGGCTGACCCTGCTGGCCCTGGACCGAACCGGCCAACCTTTGGGGAAACGGGTGCTGTCGGGCTGGGAGCTGGAACCCGGCACGGGTCTGGAGTTGGATTCCAGCCGCAACCAGCTGCTGCTCACCCTGCGGCCCATGGCGGTGGGCGGCGGCCGCACCCAGGCCAGGCCTGCCCTGATCGACGCCGACAGCCTGGAGTTGCGCCTGGTGGATCGGCCGGTCCGCCAGGCCCGCTGGCTTCCGCCCGGCTGAGGGCGTTCAGATCCCGGCCGCCGCCGTGCGCCGGAAGGAAAGTCCCAGGGCCGCCAGGAACCCCAGCAGCTGAACGATCACCACGCAGGGCCCCGAAGGCAGATCAAAGCTGCCCGAGAGCAGCAGACCGAGCACGGCGCAGACGGCGCCCAGCCCCGAGGCCAGCAGCACATAGCCGTTGAAGTGATGACTGACCAGCCGGGAAGCGCAGGCGGGAATCACCACGAAGGCGCTGATCAGCAGCACCCCCACCGCCTTGATCGAAATCGCCACAACGACGGCCAGCAGGACGATGAACAGCAGCCGGTGCAGGGGCACCGCCACCCCACGGGAGAGGGCCAGCGGTTCATCGAGGGTGAGCAGGATCTGATCGCGGCGGGTGAGGGCCAGATAGCCCAGGGCCACGGCAAGCAGCCCTGAGATCAGCCCCAGATCCAGCCAGGAGACCCCAAGGATGTCGCCGAACAGCAACTGGTGGATGCCGCCCTTGTAGGTGCGCACGAAGCTCAGGGCCACCACCGCCAGGGCCAGCGACGAGGAGTAGACGATGTTCAGCAAGGCATCGGTGGGCAAGGGGCTGCGCTCCACCAGGTGGTTCACCACCAGGGCAAAGACCACCGCGAAAGGGATCAGCACCAGGGTGGGGTTCAGCCCCAGCAGGATGCCCAGGGTGATGCCGAGCAGGGCGGAGTGGCCCAGGGCATCACTGAAAAAGGAGAGTTGGCGCAACACGGCGAAACTGCCCAGCAGGCCCCCCAGGGCCCCGGTCAGCAGCCCCCCGAGCAGGGCCCGCTGCATGAACGGCAGCTGCAGCAGATCGCTGAGCGCAGGCCCCTCGGTCATGGGCTGGGGGCGTGCTGGTGATGGTGGTGGTACGGCACATAGCCGCGCCCGTACACCCCCTCCAGCTGGGCCGGGCTGAGGGCGTGGTCGGGGTGGCCGGCACAGCGCAGGTTGCGGTTGAGGCAAAGCACCCCATCGCAGGTGCGGCGCACCATGTCGAGGTCATGGGAAACCTGGAGGATCGTCCAGCCCTCGGTGCGACGCAGCTGGAAGAGCAAAGCGTGGAACTGCTCGGCGGCCTGGCTGTCGAGCCCGGCCTGGGCCTCATCGAGCACCAGCAACCGCCGGGGGCGCACCACACAGAAGGCCAGCAGCACGCGCTTGGTCTGGCCGCCGGAGAGCTCACTGATCAGCCGATCGGCCAGATCCAGGCAGCTGGTCTTGCCCAGGGCCGCGGCCACGGCCTGCCGCCGCCGCTCTCCGCCCCTCCAGGGCCAGCGCAGGCCTGCCGGATCCCAGCCCAGGCCGACGAACTCAGCCACCGTGAGGGGACAGCGATTTCGGACCGCAAAGCTCTGGGGCAGGTAGGCCACCTGGGCGCGCACCGAGGCCGGCAACTGGCCCTGGCGGCCCATGGGCCGGCCCAGGACGCGAATCTCGCCCGCCTGGCGGGGGATGATCCCGAGCAGGGCCTGCACCAGGGTGCTCTTGCCGGCACCGTTGGGCCCCACCAGGGCCGTGTCGGTTTCCGGCGCCAGCTCGAAGCTCACGTTCTCGACGGCGCGGACGCCCTCGCGCCGCACCGACAGATTCCTGACTTCGAGAACCATTTCCAACATCACTTCAGCCTACCGGCGCCAACGGCGCCGTCAGCCCCCGAGGGCCGCGACCAGATTCGAGGCGTTGCGGCGCAGGGTGTTGGCGTAGGTGCCCGGTGCTTCGGCCGGGTCGGGGCCGGTTTCGAGCGAATCGAATGGAATCACCGTCACCCCCAGATCGGCGGCGAGGGCGTTGAAGGAGCGGCTGCCTTCCTGGGGTTCTGAGAGCAGCGCCTTGAGATCCGATTGCCTCACCTGCTCGGCCACCCGTTGCAGATCAGACGGGGTGGGATTCTCCTCGGGAGCTCCCACCACGAAGGCGGCCCGCAGCTTGTAGCGCTCAGCGAAGTAGGGGGCGAAGTCGTGGAAAGCCACGAAGGTCTTGCCGGCGTAGGGCCTGAGCTGGGCCGCCAGGGCGGTGTTCAGACTCCGCAGCTCGGCCGTGAAGCGGGCGGCATTGGCGGTGAAGCTGTCCTTGCAGGCGGGCTTGGCGGCAATCAGGCCATCGCGGATGGTGTTCACCTGCTGCACCGCCCGCAGGGGATCCAGCCAGATGTGCGGGTTGACCTCGCCATGGCCATGGCCCCCGGCCTCGGCCTTGTCCCCGCCATGGTGATGGCCGCCAGCCGCCCCGGGGGTGGTGATCGTGGTGATGCCCGAGCTGGTGTCGATCACCCGCAGGCGCGGGTTTTCAGCGCCCGCCAGCAGCTTGTCGAGGAATCCCTCGAAACCCAGGCCGTTCTTGACCAGCACATCCGCCTTCTGAAGGCGCACCAGATCTCCGGGGGTGGCCTGGAAGTCGTGGGGCCCCACGCTGGTGGGGATCAGGGCCGTCACGGTGGCGCAGCTGCCGGCCACGGCCCTGGTGAACTCCGTGATCGGCAGGAAGGTGGTGACCACCGCCAATGGTTTCTCTGGCTTGGAGGCCGTGGGCGAGGGCTGACATCCCGCCAGAGCGACCGCCAGCCCGATCGCCGCCACCAGCGGCCCCACGGTGAACCGGACGCGGGCGCCTATCCCGCCGCGGGGCGCAGCGAGCGGAGGGCGGCTCAGGTGGGGCATGGCGACAGGGCCTTTCGACAGGGTCTGTAGGCAGGGCGCCCGCCCAAGGACCGGCGCGATTTGAGAATGATACTCAATCTAGCCTGAGTCTCCCTCCTTGGCTGCCGTCTTCGCCTCGCTCCATAGGATCCTCTCCATGGAGGCCTTTCGTCCCACCAACCTCAACGGCAAGCAGCAGCATCTGCTGGAGCAACTGCGCCTGGCCAACAGCGAGCTCTCCGGGCAAGACCTCCACGCCCAACTGCGCAGCACCCCGCAGGCCATGGGCCTGGCCACGGTCTACCGGCACCTGCGCCAGCTGCAGCAACAGGGGCTGGTGCGCTGCCGTCACCTCCCCAGCGGCGAGGCCCTGTTCGCTCCCACCGAACGCGACGAGCACCACCTCACCTGTGTCGACTGCGGCCGCACCATGCCCTTGCCCGCCTGTCCGATGCACGGCGACGATCTCAGCCCCCAGCAGCTGGACGGCTTTCAACTGCTTTTCCACACCCTCGAGTTCTTCGGCCTCTGCCCCCTCTGCCGGGAACGCCAGCAGGGCTGAGGTGGCGAGAACGATTCTCAATCCATGGACTAGGTTGGCCGCAGCCATCGCCCGCGTGCCCGATGGCAACCGCCCAGGTGCTGGGTGAGCGGAGCACCGTTGCAAACCCCCTCACACTCGCTCAAGTTCATCCCGCCGCGTCGCCGCCTGCGTCCATGCCGATCTCACCATTCCTGCCCTGGCGCCATCCAGCCACCGCCGCCCTTGGCCTGCTCGGTGCCCTGGTCCCCCTGGCCTTCGGCCCCATCCTGGCCCAGGCCGCCGAGCTCAACCTCACGGATGTGGAGCGCTACAGCGGGCCGATCGACGCGCGGGGGCAGGTCACCAGCCTCAGCCAGTTCTCCGACGTGCAGCCCACCAGCTGGGCCTACCAAGCCCTCTCCAACCTGGTGGAGCGCTACGGCTGCGTCGCCGGCTACCCGAACGGCACGTTTAAAGGCGCTCAGCCTTTGACCCGCTGGGAAGCAGCGGCCCTGCTCAACGCCTGCCTCGATCGGATCACCGAGGTGACCGACGAGCTGAAGAAACTGCGCAAGGAATTCCAGAAGGAGCTGGCCGTGTTGCGCGGCCGGGTCGACGGCCTCGAGGCCAAGGTGGGTGAGCTGGAGGCCACCCAGTTCTCCACCACCACCAAGCTCTCAGGCCTGGCCACCTTCGTGACGGGGGCTAACACCTTTGGAGGCAGCGCCCGCGCCGCAGGGAACGCGGCCCGAGCCGAGCTGGGGGGCACCACCTTCACCTACGACCTCCAGCTCAGCCTCGACACCAGCTTCACCGGCAAGGACCTGCTGCGCACGATCCTGCGGGCCGGCAACTTCGGAGATTCCGCCTTTGGTGGGGCTGGGCCCACCGGAAACCTCTCCACCCTGGAAGCCGCCTTCCAAGAGGAGGCCGGTCCCGACGCGGTGGGAATCGACAAGCTCTTCTACCAGTTCCCGATCGGCCGCTCCTTCACCGCCACCGTCGGCGGCCGGGTGGGGCAGGAGGACATGCTCGCCCTCTGGCCCAGCGTCTACCCCAGCGACACGATCCTCAACCTCCTCACCCTCAACGGCGCGCCGGGGGCCTACAACAAGAACCTCGGCCCCGGCGCTGGCCTCTGGTGGCAGAGCAACGGCTGGAGCATCAGCGGAAGCTACGTGGCCGCCAACGGCAACGTGGGCAACCCGAACCTGGGGGGGATCGGCACCGGCGCCTCAGCGGGCACGGGCACAGTGCAGCTCGGCTACGCCCAACCGCAATGGGCCCTGGCCGCCATTTATTCCTCCATCCAGGCTGGAGTGGAGATACCCGGCACCACGCCGCTCACGGGTGTGGCTTTCGCCAATCCCGCCAGCCGTACCAACGCCTTCGGCCTGAGCGGCTACTGGCAGCCAAAAGAGAGCGGTTGGCTCCCCTCGATCAGCGCCGGCTGGGGCCTCAACAGCACCTCCTACGACGAGGCCCAGTCGGCAGGCAGCCTGAGCACCAGCCAGTCCTGGATGGTGGGACTCCAGTGGAGCGATGCGTTCGCCAAGGGGAACACGTTCGGGATGGCGGTGGGCCAGCCGGTCTTCGCCACCGCCCTCACCGGAGGCAACAGCCCCAGCGATGGAAACTACGCCTGGGAATGCTGGTACAAGCTCCAGGTCACCGACGCCATCTCGATCACGCCGGCGCTCTTCTACCTGAGCCGGCCCCTCGGACAGGACACCCCGCCTGGAAAGAGCTTCAACCAGTTGGGCGGGCTGATCAAGACCAGCTTCAACTTCTGATCGCCAGCGACCCACTGAGCGTCAGCGGCCTTCTGGGCATCAGGCGGTGACGTTGCTGATCGCTCAGTCCCAATCAAAGCTCACCAGGCGCTGGCCGGGCAGCAGTTTTTCGCTCTCGGCCCGCAGCTCCCGCAGCAACTCGACGCTGATGTCCGGGTGCTGGCGAATCTCCTTGACCAGACGCTGCACGTCGTCAGGGGTGAGGCCGACGCTGGCGACCCGCTCCTGCAGGCGGGCCCGGAACTGCTCCAGCAGGACCAGCTGCTCAGGCCCCAGGGGCTTGGCACCTGGATGGTTGATCTCCATGGCAGTGTCCATCGGCTCAGCGGACCCTAGCCGGGGTCCCCCGCGACGCCCAGGCGCCAGACTGGGACCAACGACCCAGCCTCAATGAGCACCAGCACCGCCCCCAAGAGCAGCGCTCGCCCCCTGTCGGATGGGGCGCCACTCCCCAGCCCCCTGCCGGTGACGATCCTCACGGGTTTTCTGGGGGCCGGCAAGACGACGCTGCTCAACCACATCCTCAGCAATCAGGAGGGGGTCAAAACCGCCGTGCTCGTCAACGAGTTCGGGGAGATCGGCATCGACAACGAGCTGATCATCGCCACGGGCGAAGACACGGTGGAGCTGAGCAACGGCTGCATCTGCTGCACCATCAACGGGGAACTGCTGGGCGCCGTCGAGCGGATCCTGCAGCGCCCCGATCCGGTGGACTACCTGGTGGTGGAGACCACCGGCCTGGCGGACCCCCTGCCGGTGGCGATGACCTTCCTGGGCAGCGACCTGCGGGATTCCACCCGCCTGGATTCGATCATCACTCTGATCGACGCCGAGAACGTCGACGACACCCTGCTGGAGGGCGAGGTGGGCCGGGCCCAGGTGGTCTACGGCGACATTCTGATGCTCAACAAGTGCGACCTGGTGAGCGAAGAGCGGCTGGCGGAGCTGGAGGCCAAGCTGCGCGCCATCAAGACCGAGGCCCGCATCCTGCGCTCGGTGAAGGGGGAGGTGCCCCTGCCGCTGCTGCTGAGTGTGGGGCTGTTCGAATCGGATCGGGTGGTGGCCGAGCAGCAGGCGCCAGCCAACGATCACGCTGCCCACGATCACACTGGCCACGCCCATGACCATGGGCACGATCACAGCCATGACCATGGGCACAGCCACGATCATGAACACAGCCATGGGCACGCCCACGGCCATGACCATGGGCCCAGCGGTGGTTCCGCCGATCACCTGGCGATCGCGGGTTACACCTCCCTGTCGTTCAGCTCCGACGGACCCTTCGCCCTGCGCAAGTTCCAGAACTTCCTCGACAACCAGCTGCCCGGTTCAGTCTTCCGCGCCAAAGGGGTGCTGTGGTTCAACGAGAGCGAGCGGCGCCACGTGTTCCACCTCGCCGGCAAGCGCTTCTCGATCGATGACTCCGATTGGCCGGCTGAGCGCAAGAACCAGCTGGTGCTGATCGGCCAGAACCTCGACCACGCCAAACTTCGCCAGCAGCTCCAGGCCTGCGTGGCCAAGGACGCCGGCAAGGGATTCGGCTGAGGGCGTCCCAAACCGCCACGCTCGACACAACAGCCCTTGCCGTTCTGGTTAGGGTTGGTCGATCTTGCGCCGGGGTTTATGGCCGAACTGCTGCTCTTCACCGGTGTGATCGCCCTGTTCGTGCTCGCGTTCTGGCTCACCATCGATTCCGACGACGACAACGGCGGCGGTGGCCTGATGCAACCGGCGCTGGTGCCGATTCCCGTGCGCTCCAGCCGCAGCAGCCGCATCTGAGCGACCGAATCGCTGGCCAAACGCCCTTCGTCATCGACGGGTTTCGGGCGCTCTGAACGCCCTGGTGGTTTCAGGGCTGGGTAACAATTGGCACGCGCCGCCGCAGCATTGCTGCGAGCCCTGGCCAGCTGGTTTTTTTAGCGTCCAGGCCGTGATCGGCCCGCTGGGCCCCAGTCTGAATGCCCCATCCGCTGACTCCGCTGCGACCCGACTCCACAGCCCGCAACCGCCGCCTGATCTGCCTCGCCCTGCTGGGGTCTGCCCTCGCCGGGGGCCTGGCGGTGCGGGCTCAGCAGGCGGGCGGCGCTACCCCAGCCGCGGAGATCGGGGTCTACTCCGGCCGCCACTACAACACCGACAAGGAGCTCTACCGCCAGTTCACCGCCCGCACCGGCATCAAGGTGAACCTGCTGGAGGCCAAGGATGACGCTCTGATCGAGCGCCTCAGGAGCGAGAGCAAGAACAGCCCCGCCGACGTGCTCGTGCTCGTGGATGCCGCTCGGCTGGACAAAGCCACCTCCATGGGGCTGCTCCAGAGCGCCCGCTCGGCCGCGCTGCTGAAAGACGTGCCCCTCAACCTGCGGGATTCCAAGGGCCGCTGGTACGGCCTCACCCGCCGGGTGCGCGTGGTGGTGGTGAACCCAAAGCTGGTGAAACCCGGCCAGATCCGCACCTACGCCGATCTGGCCAGCCCCGCCCTCAAGGGCAAGCTCTGCCTGCGCGATCGCAGGAGTGTCTACAACCAATCCCTGGTGGCCGACCAGCTGATCCAGCGCGGTGAGGCCGCCACCCGGCAGTGGATCAAGGCGCTGACGGCCAACGTGAGCCAGCCCTTCTTCAGCTCCGACACCCCCCTGGCCCGGGCCGTGGCCAGCGGCGAGTGCGGCGCGGGCCTGGTGAACTCCTATTACGTGGCCCGGATGCTCACGGGCCAAGGGGGCGCCAGCGACCAGGCCCTGGCCCGCAACCTCAGGGTTGTCTTCCCTAATCCCGCCCACGTCAACATCAGTGGCGCCGGCGTCACCCGCCACGCCCGCAACCCCCAGGGGGCGATCCGGTTGATCGAGTTCCTGGCCTCCCCCAGCGGCGGCAAGGGCTACGCCGAAGCCAACAACGAGTACCCGCTCAAGGGCTACGGCAACAACGCCACCTTGAAGAGCTTCGGCCCCTTCAAGGCCGATGCCGTCACCGTGCAGCAGATGGGGGCGAAGAACCGGGCCGCCGTCGAGCTGATGGAGGCGGGGGGCTGGAAGTAAGACTCCTGGGGTGAGCCTTCCTCCCGTGTCCATGGCCCCCGCTGACAAGGCGTTCGCCGGGGCCCAGCCCAGCCGGGGGGTGCTGGCCGGAGGCGTTCTGTTGATCGGCGGCCTGGCCCTGGCGCCGATCGTGATGCTGATCGGCTTCACCGCCCTGGGCTCCCAGGCCGCCACCCTGACCCTGGGGGCCGATGGCCGCGAACAACTGCTCAACACCGTTGTCCTGGTGGTGGCCGTCGGGGCCCTGGGCGCCCTGCTCGGCACCGCAAATGGTTGGCTCACCGCCTGCTGCCGGTTTCCCGGGCGCCGCTGGCTGCGGATCGCCCAATTGCTGCCGCTGGCCACCCCCGGTTACCTGCTGGCCGCCACCTTGATCGACCTGGGCAGCCAATGGCAGCTGCGCGTGCACGGCCTGGGCTGGACCGTGCTGGTGCTCACCCTGACCACCTACAGCTACGTGTTTCTGCTGGCAACGGAGAGCTTTTCGGCGAGCGGTCAGCGCCAACTGGAGGCCTGCCGCAGCCTCGGGGTGGGCCCCTGGGGCAGCTTCGCCCGGGTGGCCCTGCCGATGGCGCTGCCCTCGATCGGGGCGGGGATCGCCCTGGCCGGCATGGAGGTGGTGAACGAGCTGGGGGCGGTGGAACTGCTGGGGGTGCCGACCCTCTCGAGCGGCATCCTGCAGCGCTGGCAGGGGGAAGGGGATCCCCGTGGCGCCGTGGGCCTGGCCCTGTTCGCCCTGGTGATCGTCAGCCTGCTGGTGGGGGCCGAACGCCAGCTGCGCGGCCGCAGCCGCCGCTGGGCCCTGGCCCAGGGAGGCGATGCGCCCCAGCGCTGGCACCTGGGGGGCTGGCGCACGCTGGCCGCCCAGGCCCTGACACTGCTGCCCCCGCTGGCCACCCTGGGGCTCCCCCTGCTCTGGGCTGCCCTGAGCTGGGACCAGCTCCAGGGGGAATCGGCCACCGAGCTGCTGGGGTTGAGCCTGCGCAGCCTGGTGCTGGCCCTGGCGGCCGCGGGGATCACCGTGGCCGCCGCTCTGCTGTTGTCCATCGCCCGGCGCTGGCTGCCCTCGCCGCTGCTGCAGCGGCTCAGCTTCGCCGCCGGCATGGGCTACGCGGTGCCCGGCGCGGTACTGGCCCTGGCGCTGATGCTGATCGGCGGGCCACTGGCCCTGAGCCCCTTGCTCCTGCTGCTCTGGGGCTACGGCGACCGCTTTCTGGCGGTGGCCAAGGGGGGGCTCGATGCCGCCCTCGAGCGCCTGCCCCCCAGCGTCGATGAGGCCGCCACCGGCCTGGGCTGCAGCTGGCCCCAGGTGCTGGGCCGCGTGCATCTGCCGCTGCTGCGGGAGCCCCTTCTGGTGGCGGGGCTGCTGGTGTTCGTGGACACGGTCAAGGAGTTGCCGCTCACCTTCGCCCTGCGCCCCTTCGACTTCGACACCCTGGCGGTGCGGGTGTTCCAGTACGCCAGTGACGAGCGCGTGGGGGCGGCGCTGGTGCCGGCCCTGCTGATCTTGCTGCTGGGGCTGGCGGCCTCCCTGGCGCTGGTGCCCAGCCTCGAAAATCCCGGATCAGCTCCTCAGCAGCGCTGAACCATCCGCCCGCCGGATCACCACCACCCCGGGCCGCGGCGGACGGCCGGGGGCACCGCTGGGCCAGTTCGAGCCGAGGGGCACCTGACGCAGCTGGGGGAAGCGGCTCCCTTGCCGGTCCACGAGCGTGAAGGCCTGGAACTCCTCCATGCCGGAGCGGTGGGTACCGTTGGCTTCCCCGGGGTGCTGCACCGCCAGCAGCAGGCTGCGCTCCTCCGGATCCAGGGCCAGACCGCACAGCTCGCATTCCATCGGCCCGGTGGCGAAGCAGAGGGCCTCGCCGGCAGCGGCCCCGGTGCGGGGCAGCAGCCAGCAGCTGTTGTTGCCGAACAGATCAGCGGCTGATGAACCCATGCTGCGATCGGTCACCATCCAGAGGTTGCCGGCCCGATCGAGGGCCAGGTTGTCGGGGTTGGTGAAGCCCAGGCCGCCGGCCCAGGGTTCGCCGCCGGTGGCCACCATCCGCCAGCGGAACCGGCTCTCAGCTGCCGGCCCCGATTCACTCAGCCGCATCACGAACCCGTGGGGCCAGCTCGTCTCCCCCTTGGGCCCCTGAAACATCGCCGGATCGGCGCCACCTTCGGTGTCCGGGCTGCCGGAGGTGAAGGCAATCAACAGATCCCCTGTCACCGGATCGAGATCCGTGTCTTCCGGCCGGGCCGTGGGGGTGGCCCCCACCGCATTGCCAGCCAGGTGGGCATCGATCAGGATCGCCCCCAACTGCTCTTCGCCACCACCGGGGTAGAGCGCCGCCAGGGTGGGAAAGCGCTGGGCGTAGGCCTGCACCTCGGCATCGGCTGTGAAGGTCACCCCACCGGCCTGGAGCCGGTCGGGGTTGGGCAGCATCACCGGCACAGGCAGGCCGGCGGCGCCGAAGCCCGACGGCATGAATGGATCGAGTGGTGTGGTGGGCAGCAGCGGAATCCAACGGCCGCTGCCATCGGCGCTGAAGCGGGCCACCTCCAGCCGCCCCTGGCTGAACAGGGCGGAGTTGCGCTTGTCGAGGAGATCCCTCACCACCCCACCGCTCACGAAACGGTAGAGATGGCCGCCGCGACGGTCGTCGCCGGAGTAGACGACCAGGGGTTGGCCCGCCACCCCCTTCACAGCCACCGCCTCGTGGCGGAAACGGCCCAGGGAGGTGTGCTTGGTGCCCGGATCGCCGGGATCGGCCGGATCGATCTCCACCATCCAGCCGTATTTGTTGCCGGCCAGCCCGTAGACATTGCCGAGTCCCTCGAGGTCGCCCTCCCGGCAGACCAGGGGCCGCTCGCGGGGGTGCTGGGAGCTGCCGTCGGCGAACACCGGCTCGCAGACATGGGTCTGGAAGTTCTCCTCGGCGCTCAGCACCGTGCCCCAGGGGGTCTTGCCGCCGGCGCAGTTGGCGAAGGTGCCGATCACCCGATCCCCCAGGCCGTCGTCATAACCCTGCCGCTGGCGGCGGCGGAACACCGCGGCGGCGGGCCCACTCACCTTGAGGCGCTGCTCCTGCCGGCTCAGGCCACTGATGCCGGTGATGCGCCGGTCCAACGGCCCGCCGCTGCGCTCCCAGCCACCACCGCTGGCGGCCTGGAGACTGGCCACGCCGAGGCCCATGTCAGTCATGGCCTGATCCGCCACCCCCCGCAGCAGGGGCCAGAGCGGATCCGCCGCCGCCAGGGCGGTGCAGTCGATCCGCCCACCCAGAGGCTTGAGGGCATCGACCAGCTCGGAAAACGGCAGGGGCTGGCCCACCACCTCGGCAAACCCCTCCAGCCAGGGGCGCTCGCTGATGTACTCGAAGTTGATCGTCAGCAGCGCCCGGCCCGGTCCCTGGGGGGTGAGGGCCAGAAAGTCGTTGTTGTAGCCCACCCGGCCATGGCCGAGCGGGTCTCCCCAGGCCAGCAGCAGGTCGGAGCGGAAGCCCTCGGGCACCACCATCCGATCCTCGAGGGCGAGGCGGCCATAGCGGCGGCGCTGCTCCGTTGCCGTCAGACCATCGGTGGCCAGGGGCAGGGGAGCCTGCACCGGCCTGAAGGGGAGCGCGGCGGGGGGGAGCGGCGGGCCAGGGCGGGCCGAACCGGCCTGAGCCGATCGTCCCAGGGCCTGGGCCGCCATGGATCCAGCGCCCAGTCCAAGCAAGCCGAGCAGCTGGCGGCGGGGGAGGGTCATGGGGACGTGGGACAGCGGGGGGCGATGCGGGCCACCAGGCTGGACTGGAGTGGATTGAAATTGTCATCGCTCACCAGCAGCAGCGTCGGTCGTCCATCCGACAGGGGCGGGCCAGCGGCAAGACCTTCCCAGTTGTCGGGGGTGAGCCCGGCGGCCAGCAGATCCCACTGCCGCATCGGTCGCCCGGGCGCAGACGCCGGGTCCGGCAACGGCAGCAGCACCAGCTGGGCCCACCAGCGCTCCGGCGCCTCGTAGCCCCGGATCAGACCCAGCAGGCCAGCCGGTCCACCCCGACCGCCAGGACCGCCGGGCCAGGCCAGCAGGTCGGTGAGGCCCCAGGCGGGACCCTCCAGGGGGAGATCGAAGGCACCGAGCGGGCGAAAGGCAGGCGCAGCGCTGCCTCCCGGTTGGAGGTGGCCCAGGGCCTTGGCCAGGGGACCGAATGCCAGCAGCCGAACCTGGCCCGGAGGGTCCTGCAGCAGGGGCCGCTCCGCCGCCAGCAGCAGTCCGTCGAACCCGGGCAGCAGGGTGAGCGATTCCGGCCCCTGATTCGCCCCGAGACCACGGCCGACGGCGGCGCGCCACTCCTCGGGGAGCTCGAAGGCCTGGCGCAGGTGGCCACTCCGACGATCGAAGCGCAGCAGCTGGGCCGGGCGCTCCGCCGTGCGGCGCCCTTCACTGACGATCCAGAGATCCTCGCCCTGCATCACCATCCCTTCCCCATCGAGCGGATGGGGGAAGGGTTCCCCGGCTGCCGTGGTCAGCGGCAGCCGCCGACCGATCCGCAGGGGCGCGGCGCCCAGCTTGTCCACCCCCCGCACCGGCAGGAGAAAGGGTTGGGGGGCGTCACTGAGCAGCCATAGCACCGTCTCGGCGCCGGGACCGGGCTGGAATTCCGCCACGGCGGCGGAGAAACCCCCGATCGGCTGACCATCAGGGCCCTCACGCGGGAGCGTGACCTGGGCCAGCAGCTGCCAGCTCGCCGGCTCAGGGCAGGGCCAGGGAAGCTGTACCGGTCCAGCGGCGCTCAGCAGGAACGGGAGCATCGGCGGTTGTGCTCAGGCCGCCAGGGGGGCTGAGGCCACCAGTTCCGGGTCCAGCCGCAGGCCGCTCTCACCGGCGGGGGCCTCCAGCAGCCTGGCCTGGCGAATCTTCGAAATCAGCCGGGTGCTGGTGACCCGGGTGGTGCCGATCAATTCACCGATGCGCTCGTGGGTGAGCCGGAACGGCAGCTCGCACCAGGCGCCGCAGCGGCGCCCGAGCCGGCGCACCAGCAGGGAAAGCAGGGCATGGAGCCGCTGGTCGGCGGAGCCCAGGTGGCGGATGCGCAGCAGTTGCAGGGTCCACTCGTTGACCGGATCGAAGCCGCCGGAGGCCAGGGGCTCGGCGTCGCTGCGGAAGACCAGGGGCGTGAGCGCTTCGACGCAGACGCCTTCGCTGCAGAGGCGATCGGTGCGCAGCTGGTCGCCCGGCTGCAGGAAGGCCAGGGTCATGCCCTCGGTCTCCTCGCAGGGGCAATAGACCCGGGCCACCCCTTCAAGCACCTCGATGCAGCTGCCGGAAGGCCTCAGGGCGGGGTCCAGCAGCACGGTCTGGCCGACGGGCATGCGCACGGCACTGGCGGGTTGGTCGGGCAGGAAACGGAAGCTCATCGGCGGAAACGGGCAGGCCCTGAAGGACCCTGTTGCGAATGACTCTCAACCTAAACAAGCACGATGCGCTTTGCAAGCGATTCTCAATAGCAAGATTGGATCGATCGGCACAACTGACTGCTGGCGCTGGCCCAGGGCCGATGCCGTATGAGCTCGCCCTCCAGCGCATCTGTGCCCAACGGACCTTCGGGATGTGTCATTGGTCGTCCGCAGCGGTGTGATGGGTTCTGGCGGCGCCCGTGGCTGGCCCCAGGCTCGAACCAGCTCTCTGCCTCAACGCCATGGTTCGCCTGCACGGAGATCGCTCCAGCCTTATGGCCGCCCTCGCCGCCGAATGGGCTCAACAGCAGCTGCAACTGCCAGGCTCCCGCTGGCCTGAACTCAGACCTGCTCCGCCGCAGCGCAGGGGGGACAGAGCCCCCGCACGTTGAGCACGCACTCCAACAGCCGGAAGCCATGGCCGGCGGCCGCCTGCTCGCCGGCGCTCAGCACCGCGGGGCTCTCGAATTCCTCGGTGCGGCCGCAGCGCACGCAGACCAGGTGGTGGTGGTTGCGGTGGGTGTCGCTCGCCAGCTCGAAGCGGCGGCCCCCTTCCGGCAGTTCCAGCTCCTGGAGCAAGCCGAGGGAACTGAGCAGCCGCAGGCTGCGGTAGACGGTGGCCAGGGAGACACGCCCATCGGAGCGGATCAGGCGCTGGTGCACCTCTTCGGCGCTCAGGTGGCTGCCTTCGCCGATGCGCTCGAACAGCTCCAGCACCCGTTGACGCTGGGGGGTGAGCCGCCGGCCACGGTCGTGCAGGTTCGTGCGCAGGGCATGGTCCGGCGGTGGGGGGCCGGCGCCGGGGATGGCAGGCATTTCTCAAGAGTAGGCCTAATTGCGATTAAGTGGCTGAGCCGGCGCTCTGGCGGGTCCGTGCCCACCAGCGCTGGTCGAGGTGGGCCGTGCCCGCCGCCAGCAGATCCGCCACCACGGTCACCAGTCGGTAGCTGAGGGCGACCGCCAGCAGGGGCCCCTCAGGTAGCTCAAGCCCCAGGCGCAGCAGCAGGGTGGCCTCGAACACCCCGAGCCCCCCCGGCGCCCCGGGCACCACCAGACCGGCGGTCCAGGCCAGGGCGAAGCCCGCCAACCAGTGGCCCCAGCCCAGGGAGAGCTGTTGATCGAAGGCCAGCACACAGCAGGCGAATCCAGCGAAGCGCAGGAGCACAAATGCCAGCTCCGCCAGCAGGGGCACGAGTGGGTAGCTGCTCAGGGTCAGCGCGGCGGCCTCAGCCCCCCCTTGGTTGGTCACCGCAGCCTGCAGGGCTTCATCCTCGGGGAGCCGGGCGCTCAGCTGGACCATCCGCCGCCGCTCCAGGGCCCCCAGCAAGGGACGGAACCAGCGGGGCGCCAGGGCCAGCAGCGGCAGCAGGGCCAACAGCGCCAGCCAATCCGCCCCCTGCAAGGGCCACAGCCCCAGGGGCACCAGGGCCAGGGCCGCCGCCGCCATCAGCACCGGATCCAGCAGCACCGCCAGCACCGCCCGATGGGCCGGCTGGGGGTTGGCCGTGACGACGCCTCCGCCGCGCAGGACCTGGATCCGCTGCACCAGGTGCCAGATGCCGCCGGGCAGGTACTTGCGCAGGTTGCTGGCCAGAAACAGCAGCACAGTGGCCCCCCAGGCGGGGGTCAAGCCCAGCCAGCGCAGGCAGAGGCCCCAGGCCAGCCCATTGGCCACGAGGCTCAGCAGGCTCACCCCTACCCCCAGCAGCAGCCAGGCCCAGCCCTGGGCATCCAGGGAGAGCTGGGCCAGTTGGCGGCCGTTGTTGAGCAGGGCCGCGAGCACGAAGCCCAGGCTCGCCAGAGCCACCCAGAGGCGGGATCCGCCCGGCAGGGGCGGAAGCTTTGGCCAGTGGAGCTGGAACAGCCAGTGGCGCTGGAACAGCCAGTGGCGCTGGAGCAGCCAGTGGCGAAGGTTCTGCCAGCGGCGCTGGATCAACCTGATGACAGGGCCCGTCATCGCTTCTCCTCGCTGGCCCAGGCCGCCTGCACCGCCGCGCGCAACTGTTGCAGTGAAAGGCCGTGGCGGCGGGCCAGCTGCGCGAGATCCTCGTACTCCGGCTTCATCGAGCGGCGCCCCTGGGGGCTGAACGCCTCCTTGATCCGCACCGGGCCCCAGGCGGTGGCCAGGCTGCGGCTGCTGCGGGGCAGGCTCCAGCGGCACTGGAGCTGTTCGCGCACCCCCAGGCTGCTGCCGTGGGCCCACCAGATCCTGCGCAGGGCGCCAGCGCGATCGGGCGGCACAAGCACGCTGATCAGCGCCGCTGGGCGCCCCTTCTTCATCGCGATCGGCTGGCTGTACACCTCGAGGGCGCCAGCCCCGCGCAGTTCCTCGATCAAAAAGGCCAGATCCTCGGGGCTGGCGTCATCCACCTGGGCCTGCTGCAGGAGCAGGGGCTCGAGGATCTCACCGCCATCGGGCCCCTGGCTTGTCCATGGGGGGCGGGGCTCGGCCAGCCAGAGGCGCAGCAGGTTGGGGCGATCGAGGCGGCGGCTGCCCAGACCGATGCCCAGCCGCTGGGGCACCAGGGCCGGAGGCAGCGCGAAGCGGCTCGCCCAGGTGGCCATCAGAGCCAGGCCGGTGGGGGTGGTGAGCTCTCCGGCGGGGAACCCTTCGCTGCTGGCCAGGGGCACGGCGGCGCGGGCCGCCAGCTCCAGCACCGCGGGGGCGGGCAAGGGCAGCAGCCCGTGGGCGGTGCGCACGGTTCCATGGCCGGCCGGCGGCGGCGCGCAGATCAACTCCTCAACGCCGAAGTGCAGCAAGCCGGCGCAGACCCCGACCACATCCACCAGGGCATCGATGGCGCCCACCTCATGGAAATGCACCTGCTCGGGCGGGTGGCCATGGACCGCTCCCTCCGCCTCCGCCAGCCGGGTGAACACCGCCAGCACCCGAGCGCGCAGGTCGTGCTCCAGGGGGCTCGCCTCCAGCAAGGCCTTCAGTTCGCTCCAGTGACGGTGAGGCGGCTGCGGCTCCAGGGCCTCCACCGTGAGCGCGATGCCCCGCAGCCCGCCGCTGGAGCCCTGGTGCCACTGCAGCCCGTAGGCCCCCGCCAGCCCCAGCTGGGCCAGGGGCTCCTCCACCCGCTCCCGGGGCAGGCCCAGGTCGAAGAGGGCCGCCAGCAGCATGTCCCCCGCCAGGCCGGTGGGGCAATCGACATAGGCAAGAGTCATGGCGCCAGGGCCGCGGGCCTCAGCACGGTGGGGGCACCCGCCAGCAGCCGCTCGGCCTCCGCCTCGAGCCGGACCGCCTCCCGCCGCAACCACTGCTCCACCTCCCGCCGGGCGCGGCGCTGCTCCATCTGGGCCGTGGCCACGTCGTAGCCGGAGAGCCCCCAGAGGCGTCCCAGCAGTGCCCGATCATCGGCGCCGCCCCGGGCGCTGCCGAAGTGCAGTTCCTCGGCCACCATGCCGGCCTGGAGCATGCGGCTCCAGCGGCGCAGATCCTCAGCGGGCAACTTGGCCGCCGCCGGCAGCTCGAAGGCGGTGCTGCCATTGCAACGCAATCCGGCCCGCAGGCAGGCCAGGCTGCCCACCAGCACCTGGACCACCGTGAGGCCATTCTCGGCCGCGACCAGGGCATGGGCCGCTTCGTGCAGGGCGATGCGCCGCAGCCGGGCCCGGCCACCGGGCAGGGCTTCCGCCAGCAGGTGGCCGCCCAGGCCACCGAAGCGGGCGGCATCCACGCTGAGGGCCGCCAGGGCCGCGGCCGCCCCCAGGGCGATCGGCCCTGGACCCAGCCCCACCAGCGGACCCAGCAACGCCGCCAGGGTGACGCCCCCCACCGCCAGGCCCGCCCGCAGGGCCGGACCGTCATCGCTGGTGCTTGGGTCGTTGGAACGCTGGGCGTCCGGTGGCGCGGTGCCGTTCTGATCAGGGCGACTCATGGGAGCACGGCCCCGATCAGGGATCGGCCCAGACGGGCCCCGAGGCAGGAGCCCAGCAGAACGACGCTGGACCCCTGAATCCAGGTGCCGCTGGTGGCTGGCCAGAGCCCCATCTCAGCGGCCGGGCCGGCTGATGGCATTGCGGTGGGGACCAGAGGCAGGGCCAGAGGCGGGGCCTGTGGCGGGGCCGCTGCGGGGGGGGCCACTGCGGGAGCCGTCGCGGGCGGGGCCCCGGTCGCCCTTGCCCTTGGCCTTGCCCCCACGGTTGCCCCGCTGGGGCATGGGGGCGATCACCTCGCAGCGCTCCAGGTGAAGCTGCTGGCCCTGGCGGCGCAGGTCGAGGGCGACGAAGTGACGCAGGTGTTCCATCGGCACCGTCCCCTTGAGCTGCAGCTTGAACGGGGTGGGCCGGCTGCCGTCGGGGCGGGGCTGCTGGCGCACCTTGATCACCAGATCGGAGCTTTCCGGGCGGGTGTAGATCAGTTCACCGCGCACCGAGAAGTAGTCATCGCCCTCGGGCAGGGCATCGGTTGAGGTGGCTTCCGCTGCCTTGATTTCCGTTGTGCTGGCTTCGGCTGGCTCGGACCCGTCCGTCCCAGCCCCGTCAGGGTCTGCCGCCAGGGTGCTCGGTTCCCATACCCCCACCATCTGCAGGTGGAGAAAGTCGGCTTCACGAAAACGGGGATAGACCACCCAGAGGTGGGGCTGCCCCAGATCCAGGTGACGCCGCATCAGGTTCAGCACCCGCCCCAGCACCACGGCTTCGATCAAGGTGCCGTCATCGGTGTGGATGTGGCCCCGGGTGAGCTGCTCGGCGTCATCGGGGACATAGCGCCCCCTGACCACGCCGATGGCCCGGTACTGCAGCGGTTCGGTGACCGGGGAAATCGGATGGTGACGCATGGTCTCTGGGGGCAACCCTTGGCCCGAGGGTCAATGTAGTCCTGCTCCCTTGCCCCAGACTGAGCCCCAACCACACCCAGACCATGGCCCCGCGCACGCCCCCCGGCTCCGGCACTGGAGCGCGAATCAGCCTGGGGCTGGGGGTGCTGATCGCCGCCCTGGCCGGGATCTGCCTGGCTGGGGGCTGGTGGCTGGGCCAGCGCTCAGCGGGGGCCAGGGGGCCTTTGCCCCCCCAGATCGCCCTCCAGCGCCAGGCCCAGCAACTGCAGCGCTCCGTCGACCAGGGCCGGGCCAGCGAGGCGGAAAAGGAACGGCTGCTGCAGATCCTGCTGGCCCTCGAGCAGAAGGTTGAGGCCACCAAACTCCTGGAGCGGCTGGCGGACCAGAACCCGGAGCGCTGGCCCCTGCGGTTGCTGCTGGCGGAGCTGCGCCGCGACCAGAACGACCGCGCCGGGGCCGAAAGGGAGGTGCGCCAGATCCTCAACCTCTCCCCCGGCCGCATGGAGGCCCTGCAACTGCGCACACTTCTGCAGGTGGAACAGGGACGAGGCGGGGAGGCCCAGGCCCAGCTCCAGGCGGCGTTCCTGAAGGCCAACACAGCACCGGCCACGAGCAACGCCCTGCCGTTGGGCCTGTTGCTGGCGGACCTACTTCAGCGCCAGAAGCAGGGGGGCGCTGCCGAGGCCCTCTACCGCAAGCTGGCGGCGGACCACCCCAGGGACCCGAGGCCGCTGCTGGCGCTGGCCCTGCTCAAGCAGGAGGCGGGCGACACCAAGGGGGCCCAGAACACCCTGGCCCAGGCGCGGGAGCGCAGCCCTGACAAGGACGACCCGCGGCTGGATCAGGTGGCCACGGATTGGGGTCTGGCGCCCCTGCGCAGCCTCAAGGTCCCTTCAGCTGCGTCCCAGAAGCCGGCGCCGGGGAATTCTGCGCCTCCAGCGCCCTGAGGGCCTGATCCACCGCATCCCCGGGGGGGGTGGCGTCATCCATCGCCGCCCCCTTGCGCAGCGTGTTGATCAGGTCGCCGGGGTTCTTGGCATCAAAAATGCTTTTTGGCTTGCCGGTGCCCGGGCCGTAATCGAGGAACTGCTCCTCCTGCGTCGATTTGCCGCCGTAGGGATTAGTGGTCTGGGCCAGCGCCGCCGTGGTGGACATCGCCATGGCCAGGGAAGCCATGAGGGTGGCCCCGCCCGCCGCAAGACCCGTTCGATTGCGCCCCATCGCCCTTGGTGCCGTGATGGAACGATGCTAAGTGGCTCCAACCGAGAAGAGGAGGAAGCGCATGCGCATCGCCACCTGGAACGTGAACTCGGTGCGCAGCCGCCTGGATCAGGTGGTGGATTGGCTCCAGCAGGAACGCCCCGATGTGCTTTGTCTGCAGGAGACCAAGGTCGAAGACGGCGGCTTCCCCGTCGACGCCTTCACCGCCCTGGGCTACGAGCTGGTGATCAGCGGCCAGAAGGCCTACAACGGCGTCGCGATCCTTAGCCTGCACCCGCTGGAAGACGTGCGCATCGGCTTTGCCGCCCTGCTGCCGGACGACGCCGAAGCGGGCGAGCTGGGGGAGCAGAAACGCGTGATCAGTGCCCGCATTGAAGGGGTGCGGGTGCTCAACCTCTACGTGCCCAACGGCTCCGCGTTGAGTTCAGAGAAATACGCCTACAAACTGCGCTGGTTGAACTGCCTGGGGCGCTATCTGGGGGCCCTGCAGCAGGAAGGAGATCCCCTTTGCATGGTGGGGGATTTCAACATCGCCCTGGAGGATCGCGACCTCCACGACCCCGGGCGGCTCACGGGCGGGATCATGGCCAGCGAGGCCGAACGCTCGGCGTTGAAGGGCGCCTTGAACGGGCGCTTGAGCGATGTGTTCCGCATCTTCGAACCAGGGAGCGGCCACTGGAGCTGGTGGGACTACCGCAGTGGCGCCTGGGACCGGGACCGGGGATGGCGCATCGATCACATCTACCTCTCCGAAGACCTGCTGGTGTGGGCCACGGGCTGTGTGATCCACAAGGCCGTGCGCGGCAACGACAAGCCCAGCGACCATGCCCCGGTGGTGGTGAACCTGCAGCTTCCCGAAGAGGAGGAACACGAGGAGGGTGGCTACGGGGGCTATTGACGGGCTGGGGGCCGTTCGGCCATAAGGTTCCGCAAACCGCTGCCGCGAACGATGACGCCATCAACGACCCAACGGGCAGGGACGAGCCGGGTGGCGGTGGCTGCTCTGATGGCAGCCATCGCTCTGGGCACAACCGCCCCGGCCTCAGCCCAGAACACCTGCAGCTTTCTGATGCCCCTCGGCGGCGGTACGGATCCTGTGGTCTCCAAACAGGTGGGCCCCGGTCGGTTGCTGGGACGCACCAACTGGAACACCGATTTCATCGTCGATCGGCCCTTCACCAGTTACCGGTTCTTCTTCACGGCCACCTCCACGGACAAGGCCACCTATCCGGTGCAGGGATTCATGATCTTCACTGACCGGGACAGCCTGCGCCTGTTCAACGTCAGCCTGACGCCCCCGCAGGGCACCGGGAGGATGTTCGGGCCGTTCCCATCGATCCCTGGCCGGCGCACGAGCCTGATGAACTTCAGGATCGGCTCCTCCAGCCAACCAGGAGCCCTGGGGTTCAGCTACCGGATCTCCGTGCAGGGCTGCAACTGAAGCAGACCTTCCTGCATGGAACCTGAGGGTCATGGAGGTGGAGTGAGGTGCCTGTTCTGAGGCTGCCGGCCGTTCAAGCTGAATAGGCTGGCACCAGCGAATGGCAGGCTGCGATGGCCTTCAGAAGAACAACCCTGACCACGCTGATCGCGATCCTGGGCCTCGGGTTGCTGCCGGCCTCCGATCCAGCCCAGGCACGCCTCGGACTGGGTGGAGGGGTTGGAGTGGGCCGCTGGGGATCCGGAGTGGGCTACGGCGGCTATCACCCCGTCTATGGCGCTGGGGTGCGTACGGGGGTAGGCGTCACCGCAGTAGGGGCAGATTTCTACGCGCGGCCCTACGCCGGTTTTCATCCTGCCTGGGTGAACGGCGGTTACTGGGGGGCACGGCCCTGGACCGTCGGTTGGTACCGGGTCAATCCAGCCGGTTGGGATTGGTGGGGCGCCAACGCCGCTGCCTGGGGGCTGACGGGGCTGGCCACCGGTGCCGCGATCACCTCCCTTGTGAACACGGCCGCAGCGCAACAGTCGCCGGTTGTTGTGGTTCCCCAGACCAACTATCAACTCAACTACGGGTCGGTGGAGGCGGTGGGCACCGGTGGCGCCAGCTTCTTCTACAGCGTGGATGGCGGGGTCAATCAGTTGTTTGGCGGAGCGAACTGCCAGCAGGGCCTGCTGGACGGCCAGGTGCCGGCCTCAGCCGCCGAAGCACAGCTGCTGAATGCCGTTTGCCAGGTGGCTTTCGGTTCACCGGTATGAGGAGATGCCATTGATGCCGAGCATTCGCCAACTGCTGATCGGCGCGATCCTGCTAGCCGTGGCCATCGCTGTTGCCGCTGGCATCAGCCTGCGCCAGGGCGCCCAACCCTTGACTCAAGCCGATGCCAACGCTGAATCGGCCCAGATCCTTTTGGTCGATCTAGGGGTTTCGGCCGAACCGCCTGCGACGTGATTCGCCTGTTTTGCAGCTCCCAGTCCGGGAATCCAGCCAGCCCTGGCTCGCCTCGGCTTCGGCGGTGGGGTGGCCGTCGGGGGTTGGGGTAGGGGCGTGAACGCTCGCACCTGCTCGGGCTTTCATCCAGCCTGGGGGAAAGGCGGCTACTGGGGGGTACGGCCCTGGAGCACAGGCTGGTAACAGGTCAATTCTGCCGCCTGGACCTGGTGGGGGCCCAGCGCCGCCGCCTGGGGGCTCAGCAGCCAGACCACCGGTGCGGCCATCACGGCGCCGCCTACACGATCAACGACAGCTCCATGGAAGCGTTGGACAGCAAGGGGGCCTATGGGGTGCCGGCCTGAAAGGGCCGTGACGGAAGCCTCCCTCCTGGTAACTTCGCCGGAAAGCACCCGCTAACTGAGGCCTTTCATGCTCCCTGCCTTCCGTGAGACCGTGCTGAGGTCAATGGCAATCTCCGCCCTGTCGCTGGGTGTGGTCAAGGCGGTAGGCCTGCCTGCAAACGCTCAGCTTCCGGCGAATCCAGATCAGAAGGCCGCTCTCAAGGCCGTGGCTCAGATGATGGAAGGCCAACGCACCTACTACCAGAAGAATGGAGCCTTTCGTGCCACGGTTTCCAACATCCAGCAGGATTTCGGCATCACCCTGCCGGCCACCTTCGACTATGCCGTGCGCACCACAACTGAGGCCGCCTACAGCTATGTGATCCCAGCGCAGGGGGCCAAGGTGGGCCAGCTCAATTCCTACGTGGGAGCGGCCTTTCTCACCCCCAAGCAGAACCCCAGGATCACCACGATCATCTGCATGAACCTTCAGCCTGGCCAGATCCGTCCGTCGGATCCCCAGCTTGTGCTGGGAACCCTGGTCGCCAATCCCACCGGCCGGCTCGTGCAATGTGGCGATGGCTCGGTTGAAGTGAAGGCCTCGATGGTCAACGAATAAGGCCTGTCTCAGCTGAAACCTGGCTCAGGCTCCTGCCCTGAAGAAATTGCGCAGGTTGGTCAGCGCGAGCTGGAGCCCCATGGCAATCAGGATCAGACCCAGGAAGCGGCTGATCAGGGATGAGTTGCGGCCTGCCGATGAGCCGGGGCGCAGCACCATCAGGGCCATGCACCACCGATAGCACCAGCACGCTGGAGCTGGTGCTGGGGCTGGCGGCGAACAGGACGATCGGATCGAGCGAGGAGGGGTTTTCGCTTTCGCCTTTCTCCTCGACCGGCGCCGCTGGCGTGGGGCTTGGGGCAGATGACGGCGCTGATCAGCAGGATCGCGGCGGACCGAACCCATGGAATCTCATGGTCGGGTAGCAGCTCGCCGCTGGTGATCTCCAGCAGCTGAAGATCCCCGTCCCAGCGGGTCGAGCGGAAGCGGAGCACCTGGCGGCCATGGATCAGCCAGCCTTCTTTGGGGGTGAGCGGTGGGCGCTGGTTGGCCGCTGAAGTCACGCCCCCTCGGGCGCCCAACCCCGCTCCCGCGCCAGGTCGTCAGTCCAGCCCTGGCAGCGGCGGGTGAGGTGCTCCCCGTGAACGAGCAGACCTTGGTGCAACTGGCAGGTGAGCAGCGGGATGCAGTTCGGCCCGGCCTCATGGCCAAACCAGTGACAGGTCATGCAGACGCGATGGCTGGACGAGAGGTGCAGCACATCGGGCTCCAGCCAGGACCGCTCCTCAATCAACTCAGGCCTGGGTTCTGATGGACCATGCCTGAGGTGGACCATCGGGCCCATACGCATAGTGGTACGCATGTATTGACGACTCTAGGCCGAGAATCCTGCATCCACGACACCCTCGATACCCCGTGAAGTCGCTGGGACGCTTCCACCTGCATCCACCACTCTTTGCAGCAGGCCTCGTTCGGCCGAGTCACCCCGCTGCGCTGTGTTGCTCAGCCGCTCGTTTCACTGCCCGAGCCGGGAGCCGGCACCCATCAGGCTCAGCCCTGCGTCACCAGCTCTGCTGCCATGAGCCAGATCCCCACAGTTTCCATCAGGGCTCACGCCACCCCTTGATCGACTCAGGCCAGGCCCTGGCCGAACGGAGCAGCCAGCGTTCCCCTGGAAACGATTTAGAAACCTGCCGCGTCGAGCATCCCGCGCAGCACCTCAGCGCTGATGCACAGTTGCCCCATTTCCCGCTCGGTCAGGGCCATCTGCACCAGGGCGGCAGCACCGCTGTCGCTGACGATGGTGGGCAGGCTGAGGCACACATCAGGCAGTCCATAGTGGCCATGGGTGCAGCTGCTCACGGTGAGCATCTGCTCCTTGCTGCGCAGCACCGCCTCGACGATCTCTGCTGTGGCCAGTCCGATCGCCCAGGATGTGCTGCCCTTGCGCTTGATGATCTCTTCAGCCGCCTGGCGCACCTCGGAATGGAACAGGGCGTGAAGCTCTGGATCATCCAGGGTGCGGCTGCCCTGCCAGCCGCCATCGATCAGAGCTGATCCTGCCACCACCACCCGGCTCCAGACAGGCACCTCCGAATCACCGTGTTCGCCGATCACGCAGGCATGGATGTCGTGTGGATCGATCCCGAGACGGCGACTGATGGCCATGCGGAAGCGGGCGGAGTCGAGCACGGTGCCTGAGCCGATCACCCGGTGGGCAGGAAAGCCGCTCAGCTGGCCGGCGATGTAGGTCAGCACATCCACCGGATTGCTCACCACCAGCAGCACCGCCCGGGGGCAATGGATGGCGATCGGCGGAACGAGCCTGCGGAAGAGACCGGCGTTGCGATCGATCAGCTCCCGCCGGGACTGGCCCGGCTGCTGAGCCACGCCGGCGGTGATCACCACCAGATCGGCATCGCGGCCCTCCTCCTCAACGGTTCCGGCCCGCAGGTCGGTGCGGGGCAGAAAGGGCAGTCCATGGCAGAGATCCATCACCTCGCCTTCCAGCCGATCGTGGGCCACATCCACCAGCACCAGTTCCTCCTGACAGCCCCGATGCAGGATCGCGACGGCGCAGGCCATGCCTACCGCGCCGCAGCCCACGATCACCACCTTGCGGCCGGGAAGGGTGCGCGGCCGTGCCTGGGCTCCAGTGGGCAGGAGCAGGTTGCAGAAGGGGGCAGCAGCGGAGCCGGCGACGGCAGAGGTGGGATCAGGCACCAACTTCACCGGCCAGAACATCGCGCTGCAGCAGCGCAAACACCTCCTGGATCTGGGCCGTCCGTCCCGGTGGCAGGGAAAGCTCGCTTCCGAGCGTGGTGAGGAAGGCCTCCTCCTCCGGTTTCACCACCCGATCGCAGAACACCAACTGGACGGCCAGCCCATAGGCCACCTCCTGCTGTTCGGCGGTAAGGACTGGCACGGCCTGACGGACCAGCTCCTGCCAGTGATCGCGCCGGAAGAGGCGCAGGAGACCATCGATCAGCTCAGCGAAGGCCAGCGGCGTCATGCTTCGGTAAGGGGAACGGTTGATCAACTGTTCTTTGAGGACGTGCGCCTCCTCCCGGTCGAAGTTGTTGTCACAGCAGACGGCAGCCAGGGGAATGGCGGCGAAGGCCTCGGCGGGGGTCATGGAAAATCCCGGATTGGTTGCATTCATTGCAGCTCCGCGGGGGAATCAGATCGCCATCGCGTCACAAACCTTGGTGCATTCCTGGATCAGTGCCTCCCTCTGCTCTCAGCATTACAGCCAGATGAACTATGTGAACCCCGTTCCGTCAAGCCAGCTTGGATACGTCCATGGGTGATCCCCGATGCGGCTGACACCACTCCTGGCTGTTTTGTTCGGCGGCAGAATGAATCCCCTCCAACGGGAACAGACGACGGCATGCCACCGACGCTCTCCGGCATCAGCGGTCTGGCCCACATCGGTATCCGCGTTCACGACATGGAGCGATCGGCCGCCTTCTACTCCAGTCTCGGCTTCCGGTTGGTGGCCGGACCGATCGGCCCGGAACCAGTCGCGATCCTCACTCACCCCAGCGGTGTGGAAATCAATCTGATCCTCAATGCGCCGACAGCGGCAGAGACCAACGTCCTCATGGACGGCACCGATAAACCGGCGGGCATCACCCACTTCGCCCTTCTCTGCGCCGACCTGAACACGGCGATCGAAGAGCTGCATGCAGCTGGCCTGGAGCCGAGCGCTGGGCCTGCGGACTTCGGCGGTAAGGCCCGGGGCCTGTTCCTGCGTGATCCCGACCGCAACGTGATCGAACTGCACCAAAGACTCTGAAGCGATGCCCTGTTCGGGGCACGGGCGGGGAGGAAACGTGAAGCTGCTGAAATCACAAAACCAGCCAGAAGGCGAGTGCTCAACTTGGATTCAATGAAGCAACCCCTCACTCCTCCTCGTCGCACCCACCGACGGGTATCAACCGAATCTGCTTACGCCCCAGCTTGATCTCGAACTCATCACCGGGGCTGAGGTCCAGCAACGCGGAGTAGGCCTTGCCGATCAAGTGGTTGCCGTTGCCCTGGACAGTGTCCACGTAGCTCAAGGAACGCCCACCTTTCCCCTTCCCCTTGCCGTTTCCGCCGAGGTCAACCCCCTTGGCCTCGAGCAGAGCCTCGTAAAAGGCCGTGAAGTTCAGGCGCTCAGCACCGTCCTTCTTGGTGGAGACGTAACCCGGCTCCCGCACAAGATCCGATTTGGAGACATCACCCAGCTCCTTGACCTTGGCCAGCAGTTCAGATCCGGCAAGAGCCATTCGATGGTCCAGCGATTGATTGGAAACGAGCGACTCAGCCAACTGTGTCTAGTTGTGGAGGGTGCGGTTCACCACACCTTGAAACGAAGTGAAGCTCAGTCCACTGCGACAACCTCCACCGCCAACCTTTTCAAGGCTTGGCGGCCTTGGTCCCGTCGCACTTGGCGTCCTTCTGGATACCTGATTCCCTCTTGGACCGGCAGATGTACTGGAGACTTTTGTCGATCTTCTGGACCTTTTGCCAGTAAAAGCCACCGGGCTGGGCTTCCCTTCCGCCAGGACTTTGGCAACGGCAGGCAGCTGCGCAGTGGTTAGAGCGAGCAGAGCCGCCACAGCAAGAGCAGGGATTCGCATCAGGTTGGCGCAGTGAAGTTGATTGTGGCTTTAGCCCACTGGATTGCCAACGACTGGGCTGCTGACTGATCAAGAACCGACGAACCAAGCCGACACCAAAAGCAGGAGTCGATCAAAGGTAAGTGCCTCCGATCAGCCCAGTGACTCTCGCCACGCATGGGGGTTGTGACGATCGATCAGCGTCGCTCCTAGTGTCTGGCCCCGGTGCCATTAGGCCAAGCGGGCCTAGCAGCTCCGTAGGCAGGGCCGCCGACACCCCCAGGATTCTCCACAGGCCGTGCTTCCTCTCCGAGGCCTGGTTCCCCCACACCGTCGCCGGGCAGGACCCCTGCGCCGGAGGCAAGGCCCTGCCGCAGCGAACCCTGCACCGGGAGCCACACCCGCCCCGGATGCCGGGCCCCCGATCCCCCCGGGGTTCGGCCGAGCCAGGCCGACACCGCCCATGGCCAGGGAGATGGCCACACCACTTGAAGCCAGAACTGCGAGTGCGTTGAGCTTTCGCATAACCCAGGGATCCGAGGAGTCCCTTCCACCTAACAGGGGGCACGGCTGAACTCCCTGGCTCTGAGCGTTCCTGCGCAGAGCCATGAAGCTTCGGGCAACGATCAGCGCAGCCGACCCCGCCGAAAGTCCCAGGGCCGGGTGATGCCGCCCGGAACCTGCCACACGCCAAAGCGGTGACGGGAGGCCCGGAACTCGGCGTCGAGATACTCCCTGGCGTCGCACTGGCCCAGGTACTTCCGGCAGGCAAAGGCCATGCCGTCTTCCACCAGCGCCAGGTTGAGGTTCACCTCCCCGATCACTTCCGCCACGGTGCGGCCGTAGCGGTCGATCGTCAGGGCAAGGATCGCCACCGGGGCCCCAATGCGCAGCCGCGTTTGCAGATAGGCGCGGGATTGGGACTGGCGATGGCCGCAGGCGGCAGGGCGAAGAGCAGCAGGAAAAGTGTGTATTTGATCATGCATGCCATGTATTATTCATAATTTTACATGTCAACAGAGATCATCAGTTACGTACTCGACCACTATTGCAATCGCCTCCGAAGCGCAACTCCACAAGGACAGCACTGCAGCATTGAGATAGGCTTCAAACCACGTTCTCCCTAGGCCCAGGAGTCCTCGAGATGAAGACGTTTCGTCACCTGCGCACCAGCATGGCTGTCGCCGCCCTTGTGGCGAACGTGGCCACAACGGCCTCAGCCCAGACTTACAAGATGACCACGCCGATCGCCCCGGGGGTGGCCACGCCCGACCGGCTCGACACCTCGATCGGCACCCTGAACCTGATCGATGGCGTCCCGAAGCCGGACACCGTCGAGAAGATCTACGACAACCTCGACCGATCCCGGGCCCTGCAGGCCTATCTGCTGGCCATCCCGATTGTCAACCAGGCCGGCATGCGCGATTCGATGCGCAAGTTTGGCCCCGTGAACACCACCAATGTGATCTGGGAGACCCTGGTGGATCCCAGGACGGTGGAACTCACCGCCAATGACAACACGGTCTACAGCTTCATCTGGCTCGATACCAAGAAGGGGCCCCTGGTGGTCGAAATCCCCCCCAAGGTGCTGGGGGCCATCGATGATTTCTGGTACCGCTGGGTGACGGATGTCGGCATCACGGGACCCGATCAAGGGAAGGGCGGCAAGTACCTGATCCTGCCGCCGGGATACACGGGCGAGATTCCCAAGGGCTATTTCGTCGTTCGTCCAAAGACCTACGGCAACTGGATGCCGTTCCGCTCCTTCCTGGTTAATGGTTCCCCCAAACCCGGGGTGGAATCGGTCAAGAAGAATCTGAAGATCTACCAGCTCGCCGATGCCGCCAACCCACCGGCGATCAAGTTCGCCAATGCCTCCGGGGTGCCGGCGAACTTTGTCGCCCCGGGCGATTATTCTTTCTGGACCCTGCTCAACCAGGTGATTCAGGAGGAACCATCCGCCGGTTCCGACCCCACCACCCTGGGCCTGTTCGCCTCGATCGGCATCGTCAAAGGCAAGCCCTTCAACCCCGACGAGCGCATGAAGAAGATTCTCAGCGATGCTGCCAACATCGGCGCGGTGACGGCGCGAACGCTGGCCTTCAAGATCCGCACCCCGGAAGCCTTCTTCTACCCCAACAGCTCCTGGCGGCTGCCGTTCTTCGGTGGCTACAGGTTTGAGGTCTCCCCTGGTGTGGCCAATCTGGATGGGGCGGCGTTCTTCTACTACTTCGCCACCGGTGTGACGCCGGCCATGGAGGAGAAGATGGTGGGCCAGGGCTCCCAGTACCCCTGGACTTCTCTGGATGCCAAAGGCAACCCCTTCGATGGCGGCAAAACCTACAGGTTGCGTCTACCGCCCAACATTCCGGTGAAGGACTTCTGGTCGGTGATCGTGTACGACAACCAGACGCGCTCGATGCTGCAGACCGACCAGAAGGCTCCGAGTGTCAGCAGCCAGGACAAGGGCCTCAAAACCAATGCCGACGGCTCGGTGGATGTGTGGTTTGGTCCGAAGGCCCCTGCCGGCATGGCGAACAACTGGGTGCAGACGATTCCAGGCAAGGGCTGGTTCATGCTTCTGCGCCTCTATGGGCCGCTCGAGCCCTGGTTCAACAAAACCTGGCGGCCTGGAGAGATTGAACTCATGCCGTGATGGATCTGGAAATCATCGAGCGATAACCCCAGCTCCCATGAACTGGCCGACAAAGGCGACCCGGGTAGCCGGAGGGCTCCTCAGATCACCCTGTTAGCCGCATTCTGTCAAGACGAAGATGCATGCAGGCCATGCCTAACAGTGGTATCTCGCAATACAGTTATCACCAACAAGCCCAGATGGGGCTTTCCATCACTGGGCTCCACTTTGGGATGTCTAATAATTGACGAGTGTTGACCATTTCGCTGAGATCACATAGATTCTACTAAATCCCCTTCCAATAACTTGCTTGCAGCAATGTTTCCATTGAGCAGACATGCCCGAATGAATCGATTCTCTCGCCTCACCCTTCGAACCGCATCTGCTGCGAGCTTACTGTTTCTTCTTGCCCCTGCCTGGAGCATAGACAAAACCAGGCTCGTCGAAACAGCGAAAGGCACAAACCCTGCGCCCAACTCTATCGACGCGGTGGTCAAGGATGTACCCGAGTGCAATGCTCCTCGCGTGGGAGACAAGTCACGTGAAGTCATCTATGCTACTGAATCGCGTTATGGGAGGGATCCATTCTTCCTGGGCCCTCGCGGCAAAGTTTTCTACAGTTGCCTCGTCAATCCCAAGCCATGGCAGAAAGCGAACCTCTATCCTGATCAACAGGCAGCTTATTGGATTGGAGCCCTTAAGCTCCCTGCGGGAGCCGTCCTGTCGGTGAATGGTCAATACCCGCATGCACGCTACTTCGGGGTAGCCCTTTACAGAAAGGAAGGAAACAACATCATCGCCACCAATCAGAGCCTGATTGACGAGCAATTGGTGCCTGATGCTGGTTCCAAGAATCCGTATCGCGTGGGTGCGGATCGGCTGTCCAATCAGCGCAACTTCACCCTTCGGATTGCCGCCCAGGATACTCCCGCGAATCAGGCCCAGGTAGAAGCCAATACGCTGTATGCGGGTTCAGCTGGCGGCACATTCTCATACGTTCTCCGAGTGTATCTACCCGACGTTGGATACGACGGCAGTGGATGGCAGAGGATGGCTGACCCTACGCCAGGCCGGGGCTTGCCAACGTACTCAGCGAAGCTGGCTGATGGAACGCAGTTGACGATGGAGCAGATCAACAATCAACTCATCCAGCCGATGGGCTCGTCCCCTCCGGGAATGTCCGTCTCCCAGTGGGAAGCGTTGATTGCCTCTGCCCCGAAAAACGACCCACAGCTCACAGTCGCGACAGCGCCAGCTCGCAATCCCGCACGTTGGGAAAAGTATTTCAGCACTGAGTACAGCTTCGTAGGCCTCTTCGATTCACCCGAGCAGAGGGACAAGATTCCCTATGCCGCCTCCACTGGATTCGGGGGCGACCCTGGCACGCAGTACTTCATGTCCTTCCTGTCTCGCAAGTTCGGTTCGGTGTATGTTTTCCGCGGGAAAATGCCGACGTTTCCGAACACGTACAATGGCGGCAAGGGAAAAGGGCTCGCCGTCATGCCTGATGCGCAGCTTCGCTATTGGTCCGTCATTCTTTCTCAGGCCCCTCCGATAGGAACGGGAGGAGACGCCTTGACCGACATGCAAGTTCCGCTCGATGCCAATGGCAATTACACCATCGTGGTGAGTCGCCCCGAAGACAGGCCTACGAATGCCATCGCTTCAAACGGGATCGCCTGGGTCAACTGGGGGCCGGGTGAGGGACTGGAAGGACCGCTCAATCGCACGGATTTCGGCATGATCCTGATGCGATTCATCAATGTGAACCCCACGTGGGCACAGAGTCCTTCCAAAGTCGTTGTACCCGGCACCGAAGCAACGGTGATGGGGCCGTACTTCCCAAGAGGGACCTACACAGACAAGGCCACGTTTGAAGCCAATGGCCCTGGGATCATCAAATCGCTTGAACCGAAGGGAACCAAGCAATGACAGACCCTCAGACTGGTCGCGACGGTCAAGCAAAGCCAGCGGGTAGAACAAACCAATCAACCGCAAAGCGAGTTTTCACCGCCCTGGCCGTCATCGTGTCGCTTCCTGTGTTGGCTGTGGCTGCCTACCTCTTGCTACCTCTTCTGGCCCAGAAGGCGGAGAACAAGATCAGAAGCTTCGGGCTTACCTCCAACGAGCTCGCCGCCAACGGCCCGCTTCCCGGCGACTTGACTCTGTACGCCAGAGAGTTGGCTTGCCAGGAGAAACTCAAGACCGGTTATTACCCTTCGCTGAACGGTGCTGAGATTGCCGATGCTCAACGGAGTGGCATCTTCGCCTGCGCCACCTTCACTGGGTCCCATACAGGTACCAATCAAGTGTTTGCGTGGCGTAGCCAGGACAAATACCAGGGAGCTTCCTATCTTAACAACCGCATCCCCGGAGAGATCTTCGTCGTCGGTGGCGACACTCCGCCTTCAAGTGGACCGATGCCGGCTGGCCCCTATGTGGCGAAGGCTGATGCCACCACCGGCAAACAGATCTGGCGTACCTATCTCCACAATGGGAATGCATCCGATGCCTGGATCGGCAACACCAATCTGAACATCCTTCCCAACGGCAAGATCGTCGAAGCATGGTCCAACCGCATTGTGTTGCTTGATCCCGACACGGGACTCATTCTGAAAGAGAAGACGCTGCCCACCGGATCAACACCAGCGGTCGATGTGAACTTCAAGCATGTGACCATCGCTCCCGACGGAACGCTGATCGTCAAGAATCAGACCCGGCCTAGTGGCTGCACCAAGCAGGGTACTCTAGCCATCATCGCTTGCTCTAAAGAGGATAAGAAGTGGGGCAACTCGATCTTGCTGGCTCTCAACCCAGACACGCTCGACGTGATCGATTCCATTGAATTGCCGCAACCGGCTGTCGTTCCCCACACCATCACCAACTTCGATGGCAAGATCGCCATCTACATCGGTGCGAACAGCGGCGCCTTCCGTTACTTCTGGAACCCGAAAGCAAAGAAACTCGCGCAGGACAGAACCTGGATTCCAGAAGTGCTGGAAGACGGTCAAACCAGCCCAGCCGCACCCAGCATTCTTGGTGACTGGATTGTCTTCCAGACCAACGGCATCCTGACCAAGAAGACGGCTTCGAGCATCGTCGCCGTCAGCGCTAAAGATCCGAAGAAGTTGAACAGGATCTATCCCTTCGGCCAGCTGAAGGTTGGCGAGGTCAGTTTCGCCCCGCCGAAGCCCCAAACCGACCCAGAGAACAGCATGATTTATTCGGCCGATATGGGAATGGGGAAAGTTGCGGGCATCACGATCGATCAGGCGACAGGCCAGTTGAAAACCAAGTTTCTCCTGGATAACCCGACGAGCGGATTCCAGCCTCTCTATGGCTCCAAGGATAAGCGCGTCCTGGTCATTTCCAACTTCAGAAGTAAGCTGCCTGGGCTGCCGTTTGAAGCGATGCTCGCCACCCAGAGTTACAAGGAACAGGTCACATGGCGCGATGCAGCGACCGGCCGAATTCTGGCTGCGTCAGATTTCTTTGAACCGATGGGGCTCAACAACCTGATCACCCCGGGCTTCGGTGGACGCGTGTATTACTTGACTGATAAGGGATTCATTGTGCTGCAAGTTCTTCCGAAGCGATAGATCACAGTGGACCTAGCTGAGGTTGCTGGCATTGGCATCCTCCTCGGCTCTTCGGATCTAAATCTTGAATTGTCAGAAGTTGTGGCAATGATCGGATGTGGCATGCTGATCTGAATGCAGGTGCCGCCTACCATTAGGCCAGCTAGGGAAGGTGTCCGAAGTTCAGACGTTGAGCAAGAGGCTATTCGGAAGAGTGTCATGAAGTAATGGGATGGCTAACATCAAGATTCAGAACACGGGAGCGGCGGGTATCTCCTACGCCAGACTCACTGCCCGCTTCTGATCTTGAGCGTTAAGCATGTACTGGCCAAAGGAGAAAGAACCGTCAGTCCTCGACGGCACCTGGACGCCGCCCAGAGTGTTAAAGAATCAATCGTCATTGTCCAGAAGAAGCGCCACGCCCGTTTCCGGCGCCCAACATCCAGATGCAGAAGGCGGGAACCGAGGGTCGTCGTTCAGATCTCTTCGCCCCCGACGCTGCATCAGGGACCATGCACCTCGCCGGGCGGCCGGCTGGCATGGATCACCGGCTCCAGCAAGATCCCTAAGGCGGCGGTGACGGCACCCGCTCAGGAAGCGGATGATGGATTGTCCTACGGGGGATGGCGCTGGTGAGCAGGCCAGCCTCAGCGCCCGCCGACGCCTCGACCGCCGATCCCGGCACAGGTCAGATCAGCTCAGCTCAGGGCGGAGACTTTGCCCACCCCCATGGGGTCTCACCGTTCTGCGGAAACTTTCCGCTCCATGGGGTCGATGCCATCGGCAGCTGGAATCAGCATCCGATCAGAGAAAAACCGCAGCTGGTCATGGGCTGCACTCCTGCAGGTTCCTCGGCCTGGCGGCCAGCAGGGCCTCGGCGGCCCGGTGGGCATCGCCGGCGGCCTGGGGATTCCGCTGCAGGAAGGCCATCACCAAGGTGCCTTCGAGCAGCAGCTGCAGCTGACGGGCGAGACCCTCGGGATCATCGGCGCCGATGTCGCGGCAGAGCCCTTCCAACAGGGTGCGGCACCCCTCCTTGAAGGCCAGCGCCGCCTGACGCGGCAGATCCTCCGCCGCTGGGTATTCGCTGGCGGCCTTGATGAACAGGCAACCGTGGAACAGCGGCGAGCGAACCGCTTCCTCCAGCCAGTCGAACACGGCCAGGAGGCGTGCCCTGGGCTCCGCCGGCGCGGCGGCGATCCTCTCGGTCAGCGCCGCGGCGATGGTGTCGCCACGGCGCTCCAGCACGGCGGCGATCAGCTCCTCCTTCGACTTGAAGTGCTTGTAGAGGGTCATCTTGGCCACCCCGGCCTGGGCCAGCACCGTGTCGATGCCCACGGCCCTGTAGCCCTGCCGGGCAAAGAGCGTTTCGGCGGTGTCCAGCAGCGCATCCCGCTTGGCTGAAGACCTGATGGCGGCGCTGCTCTCGGACATGGACCCTGATGAATTTTCGCCAGCCTAGGGGGCTAGACAGAAAGGTCTGCTACCTTTCCATGAGCAGACAGGTCTGTCTGCTCTGGTGGTCTCCGGTCCACCGCTCCACTCGTCTTCGACATCATGATCAAGCTCCACGGCCACGAACTCTCCGGCAACAGCTACAAGGTGCGCCTGCTGCTCGAGCTGCTCGGAGTCCCCTACGACTGGATCCGCGTCGACCTGATGGCCGGCGAGCACAAATCCGCGCCGTTCCTGGCGCTTAATCCCTTCGGCCAGGTGCCCGTCCTGGAAGACAGCAGCACCACCCTTTGCGACGCCCAGGCGATCCTCTTCTACCTGGCCGCCCGCCAGGGGGATGGCCAGTGGCTGCCCACCGATCCCCTCGAGCAGGCCCGGGTGGTGCGCTGGCTCTCCACCGCCGCCGGTGAGGTGCGGCAGGGCCCCGAGAGCGCCCGGCTGCATCACCTCTTCGGGGTCACCAGCATTCCGATCGAGCGGGCCAGCGAGAAGTCCGCCTTCATCCTCAATCAGCTGGAGCGGCACCTGGGCGACCGGCAGTGGCTGGAGCTGGGGCGCCCCACCATCGCCGACATCGCCGTGTTCCCCTACGTGGCCCTGGCGGGAGATGGGGGGATCGATCTGGCGCCGTACCCCAACGTTCGCGCTTGGATCGGGCGGATCCAGGCACTGCCGGGCTATGTACCGATGAAGGGCCTGGAGACCTGAGCGGAGACGCCACCGATGAGCCAGCACTACCTGCATCGCCATCTCACCCCCGCCGTGGGGGAGGCCCAACTCCAGGCCTATGGCCAGAGCCACGGGCCACCGCCGGCCGCGGAACCCGATCAGTTCGGCGCCAGGGAAATCGCCTTCATCAGTGCCCGTGACAGCTTCTATCTGGCCAGCCTCACCGAAGCGGGGGCGCCCTACCTGCAACACCGCGGTGGGCCGGTGGGCTTCCTGCGGGTGCTCGACGAACGCACCCTGGGTTTTGCCGATTACGGCGGCAATCGCCAGTTGCTCACCGCCGGCCATCTGCGCCGCGATCCGCGGGTGGCCCTGTTTCTGATGGATTACCCCGCCCGCCGCCGGCTCAAGATCGACGGCGAGGCCGAGGTAGTGCCGCTTCAGGCCGATCCGCAACTGGTGGAGCTGCTGGGCCCCCAAGTGGCCCAGGCGGGGGAGGTGGAGCGTCTCTTCCTCATCCGGGTGGAGGCCTTCGACTGGAACTGCCCCCAGTTCATCACGCCCCGTTTCTCGGAGGCGGAGCTGGAGGGGCGGCTACGGCCGCTGCAGGAGCGGATCGACGAGCTGGAGGCCCAGCTCCAGAGCCTGAGCCAGCCAGAATCATGATCATCCCCCCATGCCTCGCTGGGGGAAGGAGAGATCGAGCACCAGGCAGCCTTCCTCGCTGCGGAACGGGCCATGCACCTCTCCGGGCGGCCGACTGGCGTAGTGCCCCGGCTCCAGCCAGATCCCGAAGGCCTCGTCGTAGAGGCGGCCGCTGACGATGAAGATCTCCTCGGGGAAATCGTGGGCCTTGCCCCCGAAGGCGGCGGTGTCGGCGCCGGGCAGGAAGCGGGTGAGGCGGGTGATCTCCCCGGTGGCCGGATCCTCACTGAGAATCAGCTCCTGCACCTGGCCCTCCAGACCCTCGAGCCAGCTCCAGTGATGCGCCTGATCCGCCGCCAGGGGGTTCCAGTAGGTGCTGGTGGTTTTGCCCATGGGGGGTCAGGGTCGAGGCCTTCGTCAGTGGGGCCCTGGAAACTTCGACAGAAAGTCCCAGGCCATTTCGGCCCCCTCGGCGTCGCGGCAGACGGGGCCGATCAGCCGTCGGACGAGCCGGGTGTCCGGCAATCGATGCTCTCTGGAAGGCATGGCATGGCCGCCGCCGACCATCTTCACGAACTGCACCGGGGCTCCGCCCGGCAGGGCCCGATAGGTGGTGAGCAGCAGACGGCAGCCATCCCGCGGATCGGTGTCGGACAACGAACGTCGCACGGGATACTTCCGATCGGCCCGGTTCGCCCGGATCCACCAGTCCAGAGTCGCCTCGGCGCCCCTCAGCAGCCCAGGTCGCCCGGCCGTTCGGCCTCCCTCCCATCTGACCAGGGGATCCTCGGTGCCATTGGCGATCAGCAGGGGCGTGGGCCGTTGCGGAGGGCTCAGCAGGGCCGAATCCACAGGCAGCGCCGCGATGAAGGTGGCCGCCGCGGCGAAGCGTCCGGGAGCCTCGATCAACAACCGATAGGTCATCATCCCCCCATTCGATGCGCCCGTCACATACACACGCCGGGGGTCCGTTCCCTGGGTCTTCCCGACCTGATCGAGAAGGGTCGTGATGAAGCGCACGTCGTCGGCATAACGATCCGACCCTGAGGGCCTCAGGTCGTTCCAGTGCTGCCGGTCGCCTGCCGTGTCACCTGTCGCGGGATTCACACCATTGGGCACCAGCAGCAGGACCCCGTGGCGATCGGCGATCTCCAGCCAGGCGCGGGTCCCCCCCGCCCGGCTGTTGAAGATCTTGCGCATGCTCTGGGTGCCGCCGTGCAGCAGAACCACCGTGGCTGCGCCCTTCGGCAGATGGGCGGGTCGATAGATCCTGTACCAGCGGCGCAGGCCGCCGATCAGGATCGACGATTCCGTCCATGCCCCCTGCCCCGGTGCGCCGGCGGCGATGGTTGCGGTGAACTGCCAGACCAGCGCGGCAGCCAGCAGCAGCAAGCCCACCCACACGGGTCGCAACCGTTGGGGCTCACCGACTGCTGGAGCCTGGATCACTCACTGATTGCCTTGGTGCGCATCGCCGCCTCCAGGCTCTTGATGTCCTCAGGGGACAACTTGGGCCGATCGAGCTTGAGGGTCAGCTTGTTGAGCTTGCCGGTGAACTTGAACGGCGGCTGGTAGTCGGCGTCATTGACTCCGGTGAGGGTGTCGGAGCCGATGTCGAAGCTCTCATCCCATTGCAGGATCATCGGCAGGGTCTTGGGCATGGTTTTGGTGGCGACCACCTTGCCGTCCACCTTGAGGGTGCCGGTGCCGGGGCGGCCGACGCCGCTGAAGTTGTTGAAGGCCAGGGTGCCCGCCCCCTTGCCGTCGTAGACGAAATCGAACTCCACCTTGTGCTTGCCAGCAGTGATGGGCTCGGTGCCCTCCCACTTCAGGCGCTCCAGATCCACCATGTTCCACAGCCACACCGGCTTGCCGTTATTCAGATAGAAGCCGTAGCCCCCGAAGCGGCCGCCCGAGGTGAGCAGCATGCCCTCGGCTCCACCTGCCGGCACGTCGATGTCAGCCGTGACGGTGTAGGAGGTGTTGAGCAGCTGGGGCGAATCACCCTGGGGCAGGCCCACCATCGGACGGGTGTAGACGAACTCGGTGCGGCCGGCGGTGATGTTCGGCCGGGGCGCCACGATCCGCGCCGCCACCGAGGCATCAAGCGGGAACACCTGATACTTCTTGGCTTCAGCGATGAAGGCCTCCTTCATCTCCTTCAGCTTCTGGGGATTCTGGGCCGCCAGGTCGGTGGTCTGGCTGAAATCGTTGTTCAGGTTGTAGAGCTCGAGCACCTGGTTGTTGAGTGGATCCGGGTTGGCCGGCCCGAAGGCCTCCCACGGGGCACGGTTCACCTTGGTGCTGAGGAACCAGCCCTCGTCATACAGCCCCCACTGGCCCATCATCTCGAAATACTGGGTCCTGTGGCGCGAGGGGACCTTGGCATTTTTGCTGTCGAAGGTGTAGGCAAAGCTGGTGCCCTCGATGGGCTTCTGGGGGATGCCATCCACCACTTCAGGCGCCCGCAGCCCTGCCGCCTCGAGGATCGTCGGCACCACGTCAATCACGTGCACGAACTGCTCCCGCAGGCCCCCCTTGTCCTTGATCCGCGCCGGCCAGGACACCACCATGTTCTGGTTCACGCCGCCCAGACGGGAGGCGTTCTGCTTGAACCAGCTGAACGGGGTGTCAAACGCCCAGCTCCAGCCCGCCGACATGTGGTTGTAGGTGAACTCGGTGCCCCACACGTCGTAGAACTTCATCTGCACCTCAACCGGCAGGTTGCTGAGGCCGTTGAACCAGGCCACCTCGTTGGGGGTGCCAAGTGGCCCGCCTTCGGCACTGGTGCCGTTGTCGCCGTTGATGTAGACGATCAGCGTGTTGTCGAGCTTGCCGAGATCGTCGAACTGCTGGATCACCCGGCCGATCTCATAGTCGCTGTAGGCGGCGTAGGCGGCGAACACCTCCACCTGGCGGATGAACAGCTTCTTGGCATCAGGCGTAAGCTTGTCCCAGGGGGTGATCAGATCGGCGGGCCAGGGTTCCAGCTTGGCATCCTTGGCAATCACGCCGAGTTTCTTCTGGTTCGCGAAAATGCGCTCCCTCAATTTCTCGTAGCCGTCATCGAATAGATGCATGGCGTGAATCTTGTCCACCCACTCCTTGGTGGGGTGGTGGGGCGCATGGGTGGCACCGGGGGCGTACTTGATGAACAGCGGCTTGCTGGGATTGATCTGGTGCATCCTCGTCATGTAGTCGATGGCGTCATCGGCCATCGCGGTGACCAGGTTCCAGCTGCCGGGGGCCTTGCCCTCAAACGGATAGATCTGGGTGGTGTTGCGGAACAGGTTCGGCTGCCACTGGTTGGCGTCACCGCCCACGAAGCCGTAGAAGTATTCGAAGCCCATGCCGCTGGGCCACTGATCGAACGGCCCGCTCTGGCTGGCCTGGAAGGCCGGCACGTTGTGGTCCTTGCCGAACCAGGCGGTGGAGTAGCCGTTGTCCTTGAGCAGGCGGCCGATCGTGGCCTTGTCGCGCTCGATGATGCTGTTGTAGCCAGGGAAGCCCGTGGACTGCTCCGAGACCACCCCGAAGCCGGCGGAGTGGTGGTTGCGGCCGGTGATCAGGGCGGCGCGGGTGGGGGAGCACAGGGCCGTGGAGAACATGCGGTTGTAGCGCAGGCCCGCCTTGGCGACCCGGTCCATCGCCGGGGTGGGGATCACGCCACCGAAGGTGCTGGGCACCCCGAAACCGGCGTCGTCGGTAATGATCAGCAGCACGTTGGGCGCGCCCTGCGGCGGCGTGATCCGCGGCGCCCACCAGGGCTTCGACTGCAGGGCTCCGTCCTTGATCACACCGCCGAAGGCGGGCGCTGGGACCGGCAGCTGGGTGCCGGGGATCGTGGTGGTGGCGTTGGGAGCCCCCAGCGTGCCGGTGATCTTCTGGGCCAGGGCGGGCGCGAGCAGCGGGCCGCCGATCAGCAGCGCCAACGCCATCAGAACGGCGGTGGAAGCACGCCACCAGCGGCGGCGGAACCGCAGCGAGATCGAACGTAGGCTGCGCAGCATGGGCTCAGGTGGGGCTTCGTTCAGAGCCCAGGCAATCGAAGGGTCACTCTGAACGAGTCGCCAGCGTTCATCAGTGATGAGCCCGACAAATCCCGGCCCTCTGGAAACAATGCGTTACGTCCTGGGATGGGGAGTCACACGCTCAGGATGCGCACCGCTGGGCCCTAATCGTCGTGACGCTTGTAGGTCTTGTTGCCGTAGTCATGCCTCTTCCCCTTGTACTTGCGGTACGCAGGCACATAGGTCCGTTCATACCAGTTGTTGTCCACAAAATAGACCGGACGGTTGCACAATCCGTAGCTTGAGCAATAACCCGACCAGTTTCTGGCCTGCCCAGGCGGCACATTCACATACACAGGCTGGGCGCCATAGGCATAGGCCGGCGAGCGCTCGATGATCACAGGCTGCTGGTACAACACCACCGGACGGGGGTAGTAGTCGCCCATCTCAACCCTTCCGTAGTAGCCGGGCTGGCCGAAATTGAGCGAGAAATTGACCTGGGCGACGGCAGGAGCCATCAGCAGCACGGGCCAAGCGGCGAGCCATCGAATGTTCATCATATTTCTCCTGTTCATGACATTTCTCCTGAATCAGGGTCTGAACTGGATGTGCCGCCCAGAACCCTGACAGATATGAAGTGTACGAACGTCCTGGGGTGCGGGCTCCATCAGCAGCGCCCCAAGCGATGACCAGATGTGTTCAGGAGCGCCTAGGAAACAGGCGCCATCAGCCGGAACCCGATGTGGGAGGTGCCGGTGTCGGGGCTCTGGGCCTCCCGGGCGGCGGGGCGGTAACGGCTGCAGTAGTTGGGGGCGCAAAGAAAGGAGCCGCCCTTGATCACGTGCTTGGCCACGCCTGGATCGCGCGGGTCGGAGCTGGCCCCTTCGTCGCTGAGCACCGGATCGTCGCCACCGCTCAGGCCTCCATGGCCCACGGCATACCAGTCCCGGGTCCACTCCCAGACGTTGCCGGTCATGTCGAACAGGCCATAACCATTGGCGGGGAAGGAGCCCACCGGCGCCGTACCCCGATAGCCATCCTCGGCCGTGTTGGTGACCGGGAACTCCCCCTGCCAGGTGTTGGCCAGGCCGGGCTTCCAGGTGTTCCCCCAGCTGAACACCTGGTCCTTGAGACCGCCCCGGGCGGCGAACTCCCACTGGGCCTCGCTAGGCAGGGAGGCGCCGGCCCAGGCGGCGTAGGCCTCGGCGTCCTCGAACGCGATCTGGACCACGGGATGGTCCTCGAGGCCCTCGATCGTGCTGGCAGGCCCCTGCGGGTGGCGCCAGTCGGCGCCGGGAACCCAGTGCCACCAGCTGAGCTCCTCGATCGGGCCACCTGCGGCCACGGGCCTGAACACCAGCGAACCAGGGGCGCGCTCACGGGCCTTCAACTCCGGGAACTGCTCAACCGAGAGGGGGCGCTCCGCAACCGTCAGGTAGCCGGTGGCGGCCTCGAAGGCGGCGAACTGCCGGTTCGTCACCTCATGGGCGGCGAGGCAGAAGGGGGAGAGGCGAAGGCCACCTGTGGCGCGTTCCTCGTCCAGCTGGCCGGCGGCGCCGATGCGGAAGCGGCCCGCGGGGATCGCCACCATCTCCGCCGGACACTCCTGGGGCGCCGCCAGGGATGGGCCCGGCTGAACCAACAGCACGAGGAGCACGATCAGAGCCAGCCAGATCGGACCTGGTCGAGGCATCGCCCTTGGACAAAAGCAGGCGGAATCGAAGTTAGTGGCGAACTCCGCTGACATGCCTTCCGGAAGGCCCTATCTGGAACAAACGCCACACGGAGCAGCGGCCAATCCTTGTCTTGGTCTCGATGCCCTGGGCCGTAGCAAGGCGGAATCTTGGTACGCTCCACCATCAAACTTTGACGGAGCTGTTCCGTGCCCCCCTTGCTCTCGCCCCGCCTGAAGGATCAGATCAAGGTGGCGGGAGCGGGGCTGCTGGTCGGCTCGGTTGGGTGCCTGCTCACCGTTCCTGCCGTGCGCGCGGCCGAACCGGCCCCGGCGGCGTCACCCCCCCTGGGGCCGATCCTGATGGAGACGGCCCAGGCTGAACCGGCGGAGCCCGGCAGCGCCCCAGGGCCCCAGAGCGAGCCCTCCCCCTGGGCCGGCACCGTCGAGCTCTACGGCTTCGCGCCGCTGCGCACCACCGGAAGCACCACCGTCAAAGGCTTCTCCGCCGACCTGGATCTGGACCTCGGCCAGGTGCTCAGGCCCCTGACGGGAGCGGCCTTCATCCGGGGCAGCGTCGAGTACGGCCGTCTCGGCCTCCTCACCGACATCAGCTACCTCTCCCTCAAGGCGGCGGAGGGGACGCTGATGGACATCAAGACGCGCTCGATCGAAGGGCCCCGTGGCCGGCGCAGCCTCACCCTCACCCCCGACGGCCAGCGCAGCGTCGAAGCGAGCATCGGCAACATCCAGGGCATCTACGACCTGGCCCTGCGCTATCGCTTCGGCGACCGTGAATCGGCCGTGGCGCGCGCCGGCAGTTTCACAGTCATCCCCTATGCCGGCGTGCGGTTCGTCAACATGCAGTACGACCTGGCGGTGGGGAGCCAGGGAGCCGAGCGGACCTTGACCTTCAAAGGGCCGCGCCTGGAGAAGTCGCGGACGCTGCAGGGATTGAATCTCCAACGGCAACAGTCCTTCGGCGGCACCGTGGTCCAGCCCCTGGTGGGAACCCAGGCGATGGTGTTTCTCTCCCCACGACTGCGCCTGTTCGCCCGCGCCGACGTTGGCATCGGCGTGAGCGATGCCGATGACTACTCCTGGAACACCCAGGTGGGCGTTGGCTATGCGATCGGCAACTCCACCCAGCTGAACCTGTCCTGGCGCTATCTGCACCTGGGGGCAAGCAACGGTCAGACCCCCGAAAACGCTTACAACATCAACCAGAACGGGATTGAGGCCGGGGTGAAGTTCTTCTTCTGATCTGGAAAATCAAACCATGCGTCGAGCGCCTCAGGAGCCATCACAGTTGAATGGCTCTGAACGACGTCAACGTCCCTTGGCCAGCGTCATCCATTCCCTGATCTCCCCCCTGCCGCTCATGCTCGTCCCCCTGGCGATCTGGGGGGCCGCTGGCCCCGCATCGAGCGCAACGGAGAAGCCCCCAGTACCGGTGATTCTGAAATCACGGCCGCCCATCAGCGGGCCAGACCCCAGCCTGGAAGCGGCCTTACGCCGTGAGCTGTTTCCGGTGCGGGTCGATGACGGGCAAGGACACGGTCCCGATCCTGGCGCAAGCGAATGGAAGCAGGCAGAGGCCCGACAGCAGAACAGAGCCTGCGCTCAAGTGGGTGCCCTTCGTTATGCCTACGATCGTGTTGATCTCAATGGTGACGGCAGCCCGGAGATCGTCGCCACCGTTCTGGGTCCGTACACCTGCGGCACCGGTGGCTGCAACTTCTATGTCTTTCGCACTGGCCCGAAGGGACCAGCCTTGATCTCACGGATGACCCTCTTCAGGCCACCGCTGATCGTGGCCGAACGGAAGCATCGTGGCTGGAACGATCTGATCGTGAACGTTCGTCAGGATGCCGGCCATGGCGGGTATGCCGTCCTCTCGTTTGATGGAAAGCGCTATCCAAGTAATCCGAGCGGGCCCCCAGCCCAACCCCTGCGTCAACCCATCAAAGGAACGGCGCTGCTGGTGATGAAGCCGTCGGATCAAGGGCTTCCCTTGCCCTGTGCTGCTCAGGGAGCTGCTGCCAAGGTCGCTCCCTGAACGTGCCCCAGGCGGTCGGCTGCCTGCTGGACACCAGCACTGCATCTGAGGTGGGTGCCTTTCATTGGACAGATTGGGCCTTGCTGAAGTCACCTGCCTGCCGCTTCCAGTCCCGACCCAGGCCGCTTCCCTAGGCTCCCCATGGCTTCCCTTTGCCGATGCTGCATCAGGTTCGGCGTGATCTGCTCAGAGCCACACCTCTGACGCTGGTCATGGGTGGCGTCATCGGCGCCGGGCTCACCCGCGGGCTGATCGAGCCCCTGCGCCAGGGCAGCACCTTCGCCCTGGAAACCACCAGCTCCAGCACGGTTCAGATCTTCGCGCCGCTGGCGGTGAATCTGATCTGGATCGGCTGCTGCGTTCCGGCCAAGGTGGAGCTGGCCCAACGGATTCAGGCCCGACCGGGCGCCCACATCCTGGGGCCTCGCGTGGCCACGGCAATGCTGGCGGCCCTGCTGCTGCTTCCTTACTTCGTCCTGGCTGCGTTCACCGCCAGCGTGCTCGCCTCCCCCCGGCCCGATTTCACGGAGCAACTGCCCCTGTTCCTGGGATCGCTGACCCCACCAGTGCTGAGCAGCGCCGTCCTGCGCACCATGCTGTTCGCGGCGGTGTCCGCCAGCCTCTGCCACATCATCGGGAAACGCGCTCGCCAGCATCCCGAGGAGCTGGCCACCCTGATCAGCACAGCGATCGTGAACTGTGCTCTTTCGGTGGTGTTACTGGAGGTGTTCTGGCTCGCCGTCGTCCCGCCCAGCCTCAACGGAATGCCATGAACGATCCAACGCCTCCTTCAAGGCCCGCCTGGCGGCCTCGCTGGTCGCTTGAAACGATCGGTACGGGGCTGAGCTGGGCGGTGCCAGTGGGCGGGTTACTGCTGGGCGCTTGGCTGCTGATCGCCACCTGGCAGCAGCAGAGCTGGCTGTCTCGCAGTTTCGCCGTGCGTTTCCGCACCGCCGATGCCAGTGGGATCTGGCCTGGTGTGAACGTCACCCTCTCGGGTTACCGGGTGGGAAGGGTGGAGAAAGTCGCGCTGGGCACGGACGGCAAGGTGGCCGTCGACCTGCGCATCGCTGAAACCTACCGACGCCTGATCGGTCCCGCCAGCCGGGCCGAGCGTTACCAGGAGGGGCTGATTGGCCCCAGCCAGATCGCCCTCACCCCCGATGTGGTGCCGCCTGGGAAGGAAGCGCCCGGCAACGATCTGCTCATTCCTTTTCAGCAGGGCCCCGATCTCGCCAAGCTGCTCGAAGAAATCGGCACAACCCGGCTCAAGCTCAACCGCACCCTTGAGGGCACGGCCTCGGTCGCCGAGCGCGATGTGCCCCGCGCGATCAGCAGTTTCCAGACAACGATGCAGGATCTCCGACGCCTCAGCAGCCGTCTGGAGCTGGAGACGGGCCGCACCGCCGCCACCACCCGCCAGACCCTGCAGGTCTACGAAGGCACCGCCCAACGGATCGACAACACCGGCGCCGCGGCCCGCAAGGCCACCGAGGAAGCCCTGGCGCTGATGCGTGAAGCCCATCCGCCCTTGGTGGAGACGCTGCACGAGGTGAGGGTGCTGGGACGTCGCCTCAATTTGCTGCTGGAGGCGTTCGGGGTGAAAGAGGCAACTCCCCAACCCGCCTCAGCGGGTGAGCGTTCTGGCGGGCGCGCCGGTGTCGTTGGCAAGTAAAAGGACGGGCTCAGGGGTGCCGCACTCCGGAAGCGCTCAGAACACCTCCAGCACCGGACGCCCCGGGGCCGGAACCTCCAGCCTGATCGTCTCGGCCCGGCGGGCCGACTCGCCGCAGCTCTTCGGGGTGGGGAAGATCTTGCCCGGATTGGCGCGGCCCTCAGGGTCGAAGGCGCGGCGCACCAGCTGCATGGTGGCGAGATCATCCGGGGCGAACATCCAATCGAGGTAGCAGCGCTTGTCGGAGCCGACGCCGTGCTCACCGGTGATGCTGCCGCCGGCCTGGACGCACAGCCGCAGGATCTCCCCCCCCAGCTCCTGCACCTTCGCCTCCACCCCCGCCTCGTGGCGGTCGTAGAGGATCAGCGGGTGCAGGTTGCCGTCGCCGGCATGGAACACATTGGCCACCCGCAGGCCATAGGCGGCGCTGAGCGCATCGATCGCCGCCAGCACCGACGGCAGGGCGCTGCGGGGCACGACGCCGTCCTGGACGTAGTAGGTGGGGGTGATGCGGCCCACCGCCGCGAAGGCAGCCTTGCGGCCCTTCCAGAGCAGGGCGCGATCGGCCGCATCCACCGCCTGGCGGATCGAACGGGCCCCTGAGCGGAGGCACAGGTCCCGGGTCAGGGCTGCGGCGGCGGCCACTTCCCGGGCCTGGCCGTCCAGCTCGATCAGCAGCACCGCCGCCGCATCACGGGGGTATTCATCGGCGCCGAACAGATCATCCACGGCGTTGAGGGTGAAGTTGTCCATGATCTCCATCCCCGCCGGCAGCACTCCGGCGGCCGTGACCGCCCGCACGGCCTCGCCGGCCGCCTCCATGGAGGCGAAATCCGCCAGCAGCACCTCCACCGACTGGGGCGCCCGCAGCAGCCGCAGGGTGATCGCGGTGGCGATGCCCAAGGTGCCCTCGCTGCCGATGAACACACCGCGCAGGTCGAGGCCGGGCATTTCCGGCAGCGGCCCGCCCAGGCGGGTGATCGTGCCGTCGGGGAGCACCACCTCCAGCTCCAGCACGTGGTTGCTGGTGACGCCGTACTTGAGGCAGTGCACGCCGCCGGAGTTCTCGGCCACGTTGCCGCCGATGGAACACACCACCTGGCTGGAGGGATCGGGGGCGTAGTAGAAACCCTCGCCGGCCACGGCCCGGGTGACCCAGCTGTTGATCACCCCGGGCTCCACGGTGATCCGCTGGTTGGCCAGATCCACCTGCAGCACCCTGCGCATGCGGCTGGTGACCACCACCAGCGCCCCCTGCTCGTCCACCGCCCCGCCCGAGAGGCCGGTGCCGCTGCCCCGGGCCACGAACGGCACCCCCAGTTCATGACAAGCGCTCAACACGGCCGCCACCTGCTCCGTGCTCTCGGGCAGCACCACCAGCGGCGGCGCCTGGCGGTGCAGGGTGAGGCCATCGCTGTCGTAGGTGAGCAGCTCCTGCGGCTTGGCCACCACGGCCCGCTCCGGCAAAACGTGCCTCAGCTGCCGCTCAATGCGGGACCAATCCGGGGTCACGGGCGCGGCACGGGGTAACGGAGGAATCCGGTGGGTACTGTTTTAGGCCAAGATGGCTTCCGGCCTGTCACCGCCCGGTGGCCCTGCCCTCCCAATCGTCTGCGGAACACGCCTTGACTACGGCCCCTGCGACTGCTCCTGCCCTGAACACCACCCGTTCTCAGGAACTCTTCAGTGCCGCCCAGACGCTCATGCCGGGTGGCGTCAGTTCCCCCGTCCGCGCCTTCAAGTCCGTGGGCGGCCAGCCGATCGTGTTCGACCGGGTCAAGGGCGCCTACGCCTGGGATGTGGACGGCAATTGCTACATCGATTACATCGGCAGCTGGGGGCCGGCGATCTGCGGCCATGCTCACCCGAAAGTGATCGGCGCCCTTCGCAACGCCCTCGGCAAAGGCACCAGTTTCGGCGCCCCCTGTGCCCTGGAGAACCAGCTGGCCCAGATGGTGATCGAGGCCGTCCCCAGCGTGGAGATGGTGCGCTTCGTGAACTCCGGCACCGAGGCCTGCATGTCGGTGCTCCGGCTGATGCGGGCGTTCACCGGGCGCGAGAAGATCATCAAGTTCGAGGGCTGCTACCACGGCCACGCCGACATGTTCCTGGTCAAGGCGGGCTCCGGGGTGGCCACCCTCGGCCTGCCCGATTCCCCCGGTGTGCCCCGCAGCACCACGGCCGCCACCCTCACCGCCCCCTACAACGACCTGGAAGCCGTCAAGCGGCTGTTCACGGAGAATCCCGGTGAGATCGCCGGGGTGATCCTCGAACCGGTGGTGGGCAACGCCGGCTTCATCACCCCCGAGCCGGGCTTTCTCGAAGGCATCCGCGAAATCACCAAAGATCACGACGCCCTGCTGGTGTTCGATGAAGTGATGACTGGCTTCCGCATCGCCTACGGCGGCGCCCAGGCCAAGTTCGGCGTCACCCCCGACCTCACCACCCTCGGCAAGGTGATCGGCGGCGGCCTGCCCGTGGGGGCCTACGGCGGTCGGGCCGACATCATGGCCATGGTGGCCCCGGCCGGCCCGATGTACCAGGCGGGCACCCTGAGCGGCAATCCCCTGGCGATGACCGCCGGCATCCACACCCTGGAGCTGCTCCAGCAGCCCGGCACCTACGAGCGCCTGGAGGCGATCACCAGCCGGCTGATCACGGGCATCCTGGCGGCCGCCGGCGAGGTGGGCCTGCCGATCTGCGGCGGCTCGATCAGTGCCATGTTCGGCTTCTTCCTCTGCGAGGGGCCCGTGCATAACTTCGAAGCGGCCAAGGCCGCCGATACCGTGCGCTTCGGCAAGCTGCACCGCGCGATGCTCGAGCGAGGGGTCTACCTGGCCCCGAGCGCCTTCGAGGCGGGCTTCACCTCCCTGGCCCACAGCGACGACGACATCGACGCCACCCTGGCCGCCTTCCGCTCCAGCTTCGCCCAGATCGCGTGATCGGGGCCCGTGGTCTGGGCCTGGTGGCCCTGCTGGCAACGCTCACGGGCTGCGGCCCGGGAGCTGACACCAAGCCCCTGAACCTCAGCGCCGGCCTGCCGGTGGGGGCGGCCCTGGCGCTGACCGGCAACGCCAACGTCTATGGCCAGGACCAGCAGATCGGCCTGCAGCTGGCCCAGGAGAGCCTCAAGGGACCGGGCGGCAAGCCTGTGGCGCTGCGCATCGAAGACGGCGGCAGCGACGAGCAGGCGGCCACCTCGGCCTTCAACCTGTTGATCGAGGGCGGCGCCATCGCCCTGGTCGGCCCCACCCTCTCCCAGCAGGCCTTCGCCGCCGATCCGATCGCCCAGCGCCGGGGCGTGCCCGTGGTGGCCCCCTCCAACACCGCCAGCGGCATCCCGGAGATCGGCAACTTCATCAGCCGTGTCTCGGCCCAGAGCTCAGTGATTGCGCCGCTCTCGATCGCCAAGGCGCTCGAACTCCACCCCGGCATCAAACGGGCGGCGGTGTTCTACGCCCACGACGACGCCTACAGCACCTCGGAAACCACCATCTTCCAGAAGGCCCTGGCCGCGAAGAGTTTGCCAGCAGTGACGGTGCAGCGCACCCAGCTCAACGACCAGGACTTCCAGAACCAGATCACGGCCGCCCTGCGCCTGAAGCCCGATCTGATCGTGCTCTCGCTGCAGGCGGTGGACGGGGGCAACCTGATCCGCCAGCTCAGGGAGCTGGGCTACCGGGGCGTGATCGTGGTCGGCAACGGCATGAACACGCCGAACATCTACCCGATCTGCCAGCAGCACTGCGACGGCATCCTGATCGCCCAGGCCTACAGCCCCGAACTGGACACCCCCGCCAATCAGGATTTCGTGCGCCGCTATAAGGCCTCCAAAGGCGGCGCCATCCCGCCCCAGCTCACGGCCCAGGCGTTCACCGCCCTGCAGGTGATCACCGAGGCGGCCGATCGTCTCGATCGCCGCCAGCCCCTGGCCAAGCTCAGCCTCAAGGCCGCCCGCGCCGCCCTCAACAGCGAGCTGCTCTCGGGCCGCTACGACACCCCGCTCGGGGAGATCAGCTTCACCCCCGAGGGGGAGGTGGTGCAGAAGCGGTTCTTCGTCGCCCAGGTGCGCATGGACCCCGGCGGCCGCAGCGGCCGCTTCGCCCTGCTGAACTGACCGCTGAACGAAAGGGGGGAGGCGCTTGGACCATCTGCTGCAGCTCCTGGTGAACGGTCTCTCCAGCGGCGCCGTCTACGCCCTGTTCGCCCTCGGTTACACCCTGGTGTTTTCGGTGCTGGGTGTGATCAACTTCGCCCACGGGGCGGTGTTCACCCTCGGGGCCTACTTCACCTACCTGCTGATCGGTGGTGCCGTGGGCGCCAACGGCCTGCTGGCGGGCCTGCGCCTGCCCTTCGCCCTGCCGTTTCCTGTGGCGCTGCTGCTGGCCGGCGTCGGGGCCGCGGCGGTGAGTCTGCTGGTGGAGGCGGCCGCCTTCCGGCCCCTGCGCCGCCGGGGCGCCGACCCGCTCCTGGCGCTGATCTCCAGCCTCGGGGCCGGAGTGATCCTGGTGAACCTGCTGCAGCTGCTGGTGGGGGCCGAGAGCTATGCGATCCCCACGTCCGCCCTCGGGGACCTGCCGGCGGCGGTGCGCCTGGGGGGGGCGCAGGTGCGCACGGTGCAGCTGCTGTTGATGGGCATTGCGGCGCTGGTGGTGGTGGCGCTCACCCTCTGGCTGGAGCGCAGCCGCGGCGGCAAGGCCCTGCAGGCGGTGGCGGAAGATCCGATCACCGCGAGGCTGCTCGGCATCAGCAGCGATCGCATGGTGCAGCTGGCCTTCGCCGTGAGCGGCTTCCTGGCCGGTGTGGCCGGCGGACTGGTGGGGCTCAGCGTCAGCATCGCCGGGCCCTACTTCGGCATCGGCTACGGTCTCAAGGGCCTCGGGGTGCTGGTGCTGGGCGGGCTGGGCAGCGTGCCGGGGGCGGTGCTCGGCGGTCTGATCGTGGGGCTGGCCGAGGCCCTGGTGCCGGCGGAGTTCTCAGGGTTCAAGGACGCCGTGGCCTACGCCTTCCTGTTCGCCGTGCTGCTGCTGCGGCCCCGGGGGCTGCTGGGGCGTCCCACGGTCACCAAGGTCTGAGCGGACAGCGCCATGCCCCTCGATGCTTCGCTGTTGGTGCAGATGCTGCTGGGGGCATTGCTGGGGCTCTCGGTGTATCTGCCCCTGCGCAGCGGCCAGCTCTCGCTGGCGACACCCGGCTTCTATGCCATCGGCGGCTACACCGCCGCCCTGCTCTCGACCCGCTTCAGCGCCCTCGCCGGGGAGGGGGCGCTCTACCCCCTGCCCTCGCTGCTGCTGGAGCTGGTGGTGGCGGCCCTGATCGCCGGCGCGCTGGCCCTGGCCATCGGCGGGACAGTGCTGAAGCTGCGCGGGATCTACCTGGCGATCGCCACCATCGCCCTGGTGGAAATCCTGCGGGTGCTCAACCTCAACCTGGCGTTCACCGGCGGCGCCACCGGCATCTTCGCCATCCCGCAACCCTTCGAGGGGCCCCTGGGCTATCTGCTGCTCACCCTGGCGATTCTGGCCCTGGTCTGCTGGCTCTGCGCCCGCCTGGAGCGGCTGCGGCTGGGCCGGGCGATGGAGGCGATCCGCGAAGACGAGCTGGCCGCCGGCTGCATGGGCATCGACACCGCCCGGGTGAAACTGCTGAGCTTCCTGTTCAGCGCCCTGGTGGCGGCGGTGGCAGGGGTGATCAGCGCCCACTTCCTGAACACCTGGAATGCCCGCCAGGGCAGCTTCGACGCCAGCATCACCAGCCTGGCCTTCGTGGTCTTCGGTGGCTCGCGCACCTGGCTGGGGCCGGTGGTGGGGGGGCTGGCGCTCACGGCCCTGCCCGAGCTACTGCGCCCCGTCGGGGACCTGCGGCTGGTGGTCTACGGGCTGGTGATCCTGCTCGGACCGATCCTGTTTCCCCAGGGCCTGATCACCCCGGAGCTGCTGCGCAGGCTGCGGCAGCGGCTGGGCTGGCCATGGCGCAAGCCGAGCGCGGAGGCACCCGCCCCATGAGCCGCTCGCCGCAGACCAACCCAGCCCCGAACAGCGCTCCCCTGCTGGAACTCCAGGCCCTGAGCTGCCGTTTCGGCGGCCTGCGCGCCCTCGATCAGGTGAGCCTGGAAGTGACCAGCGGCGAGATCTTCGGGCTGATCGGCCCCAACGGCGCCGGCAAGACCACCCTGTTCAACCTGATCTCCGGCCTCACCGCCGCCAGCGGCGGCCGCATCCTCTGGCGCGGCCAGCCGATCGGCGGCCTGCGCCCCGACCGCATCGCCCGCCTGGGGTTGGCGCGCACCTTCCAGAACCTGCGCCTGTTCGCCCCCTTGAGCGCCCTGGAGAACGTGTTGGTGGGGCTCCATGGCAGCGCCCGCAGCCCGCTGGTGGCGGGGCTGCTGGGCAGCGCCAGCTTCCGGCGCAGGCAGCGGGAGCTGGAGGCGCAGGCCCATGAGCTCCTGGAGCTGCTGGAGCTGGGGCCCCTGGCCCGGCAGAGCGCCGCCAGCCTCTCCTACGGCAACCAGCGGCGCCTGGAGATCGCCCGGGCCCTGGCCACCGGCCCCCGGCTGCTGCTGCTCGATGAACCGGCCGCCGGCCTGAACCCGGCCGAGAAGAGCGAACTCAGCGGCCTGATCCGGCGGCTGCGGGAGCGCTTCGAGCTCACCGTGCTGATCATCGAGCACCACGTGCCGCTGATGATGGACCTCTGCGACCGCCTGGCGGTGCTCAATTTCGGTGAGCGCATCGCCCTGGGCACGCCAGAGCTGGTGCGCCGCGATCCGGCCGTGATCGAGGCCTACCTGGGGGGCGCCGTCGAGGACGCCGTCGAGCAGGCGCCATGAGCACCGCCGCCCCGCTGCTGACGCTGGAGCGCCTCAGCGTGCGCTACGGCCGCATCGTCGCCCTGGAGGAGGTGGATCTGGAGGTGCGCAGCGGCGAGCTGGTGACCTTGCTTGGATCCAACGGCGCCGGCAAGAGCACCACCTTGAAGGCGATCTCCCAGCTGGTCGACCCCAGCGGCGGCGCCGTGTGCTGGCGAGGGCAGCCCCTGAAGGGGGTGGCCACGGAAACCACCGTGCGCCTGGGGATCGGCCACTGCCCGGAGGGCCGCCGGGTGCTCAGCCGCCAGAGCGTGGCCACCAACCTGGAGCTGGGGGCCTACCTGCGCCGTGACCGCGCCGGCATCGCCACCGATCTGGAGCGCTGCTACGGCCTCTTCCCGCGGCTGGCGGAGCGACGCCAGCAACTGGCGGGCAGCCTCTCGGGGGGCGAGCAGCAGATGCTGGCGATCGCCCGCGCCCTGATGGGCCGACCCACCCTGCTGATGCTCGATGAACCCAGCCTGGGGCTGGCACCGAAGCTGGTGGCGGAGGTGATGGGGATCCTCGCGGAGCTGCACCGCCAGGGGCTCTCGATCCTGCTGGTGGAGCAGAACGCCCGGGCCGCCCTGGCGATCGCCAGCCGCGGCTACCTGCTGGAGGCGGGCCGGGTGAGCCGCAGCGGCAGCGCCGCCGACCTGCTCGACGATGAGGCACTGCAGGCCTCGTATCTGGGGGGCTGAGCGGCCGATCAAGCGGCGGTGGCGCCACCATCACGTTGAACAGGCAGGAGCCCACGATGTTGCTCACCGTGTGGGCATCGCCTCAGCGAAAGGGTGGTGAAACCAGCAGCCCGCCATCGCGCCAGAGGCGATTGGGACCACGCTCCAGGCCCAGGGGAGAGCCCTTGCCAAGGGTGCGCTCGAACAGCTCGCCGTAGTTGCCCACAGCAGCGATCGCCCGGGCGGCGAAGTCGGCGGGGAGGCCCAGTTGGCGGCCCAGGTCACCCTCGAGGCCCAGGAAGCGCCGCAGCCGACTCTGGCGGGGATCGGCCCTGGCCGCTGCGGTGCGCGCGGCCAGGTTGGCGCGGCTCAGCCCCAGCTCCTCGGCCTCGATCAGGGCGCGGACGCTCCAGCGCACCGCATCGGACCAGACCGGATCGGCCTGGCCGCTGGCGGGGGCCATCGGCTCCTTGCTGAGGATGCCGGGGAGCAGACGGTGGGCGGCGGGATCGGGGAACAAGGTGCGGCGGGCGGCCAGGCCGGAGCGGTCGCTGGTGACGGCGGCGCAACGGCCCGAGAGATAGGCGGCGAAGGTCTCGTCGGCGTTGCGGTAGCGGATCGGCACGTAGGTCAGCCCCAGGCTGCCCATGCGATCGGCGAGCACGCCTTCGTTAGTGGAGCCACTGACCACACAGACCGTGCGCTCGGCGAGATCCGCCAACCGTGTGATGCCGCTCGAAACCGGCGCCAGCACACCGCCACCGTCGTAGTAGACGATCGGCGCAAACGACAGGGCGTTACCGCCGGGGGCATCGCGGCTGAGATTGAGCGTCGTGTTGCGCGAGAGCAGATCCACATCGCCACTGGCCACGGCGGCGAAGCGGTCATTGCTGCTGAGCAGCTTGAGATCCAGCCTGGCGGGATCTCCGAGCACGGTGGCGGCCACGGCGCGGCAGATCTCCACATCGAGCCCCTCAAAGCGACCATCGGCACCGACGCTGCTGAAGCCCGGCAGCTGACCGTTGATGCCGCAAATCAAACGGCCCCGCTGCTGGATCAGGCCGAGGCGACCGCCCGCCAGCGGGCCGCCGGAATCGCCGGCACAGCCGGCGACGAGCGCCAGCCCCGCCAGCAGCGAAACCGTCAGGGACGACAGAGAGCTCAACCTAGGCGCCATAGCCACCGCCTCCGGGGGTCGCGATCTCCAGCAGATCACCGGGCTCCACCGCCAGCTCGGCGCTGCCCGCCAGGGCTTCCACCGAGCCATCGGCGCGCTCGAGGCGGTTGAGGCCGAGCGCCCCCGGCCCACCACCGGCCAGGCCGAAGGGGGCGATCCGGCGGGACCCCGAAAGGATCGACACCGTCAGCGGCTCCAGGAAGCGCAGGCGCCGCACCACCCCATCGCCACCACGGTTCCGGCCCAGGCCACCACTGCCGCGGCGAACCTGGAACGACTCCAGCCGCACCGGGAAACGGCTTTCGAGCACCTCCGGATCGGTGAGGCGCGAGTTGGTCATATGGCTCTGCACCGCATCGGCGCCATCGAAGCCCAGCCCGTCAGCGGCAACCCCGGCGCCGGTGCCGCCGCAGATGGTCTCGTAGTACTGACAGCGGCCGTTTCCGAAGCTGAGGTTGTTCATCGTGCCCTGGGCGGCTGCCATCATCCCCAGGGCGCCATAGAGGGCATTGGCGATCGCCTGGGAGGTCTCCACATTGCCGGCCACCACGGCGGCGGGGTGCCGGGGCCGCAGCAGGGATCCCTCCGGCACCAGCAGATCAAGGGGGCGAAAACAGCCGGCATTGAGTGGGATCACTTCCCCCACCAGGGTGCGGAACACATAGAGCACCACGGCCTTGGTGATCGCCAGGGGGGCGTTGAGGTTGCCCGGGTGCTGGGGGGACGTGCCTCTGAAGTCGACCGTGGCACGGCGCGCGGCCCGGTCGATCCGCACCGCCACGGCGATCGAAGCACCGTCATCGAGCTCCACCCGGAAGGAGCCATCCCCCAGGCGATCGATCACCCGACGCACCGCCTCGGCCGCGTTGTCCTGAATGTGGCCCATGTAGGCCACCACCCGCTCGAGCCCCTCGGCTGCCACCAGACGCTCCAGCTCGGAGGCTCCGAGGCGATTGGCCGCCACCTGGGCATGGAGATCGGCGAGCAGTAGATCGGGGTTCCGCACCGGCCAATCTCCAGCCGCGAGCCGTTGGCGCCAGATCGCCTCCGGGAATTCGCCCTGCTCCAGGAACGGCACGTTGTCGAGCAGCAGGCCCTCCTCCTCGATGCGGCAGCTGTTGGGCGGCATCGAACCGGGGGTGAGGCCGCCCACATCGGCGTGGTGACCGCGGCTGGCCACGAAGAACAAGGGCTCACCAGCACCGGCGAACACCGGCGTGATCACGGTCAGATCGGGCAGGTGGGTGCCGCCGTTGTAGGGGTCATTGGAGACCACCGCATCGCCGGGGGCCAGGGGCTGGCGCTCCCCGCGGGCGACGGCGGCCAGCAGGCTGGCGACACTCTCCCCCATGGAGCCCAGGTGCACCGGGATGTGGGGAGCGTTGGCAACCAGATCACCGGAGTGATCGAACAGGGCACAGGAGAAATCGAGCCGCTCGCGGATGTTCACCGAGGTGCTGGTGAGGCGCAGCCGCTCCCCCATCTGCTCGGCGATGGCGGCGAAGCGGTGGTGGAACAGCTCCAGGAGCACGGGATCCGCTGCCACTGGGTCAGCTGACGCTGGATCCGCTGCCACTGGTTCGTCCGAGCCTGCGTCGACCCCATGGGCCAACCCGCGACCAGCGCATGAGGGGTCATGGCGCAGCAGCAACTCACCCCCCGCCAACACCTGGGCCCCCCAGCCCGGCGCCACCAGCACGGTGCCGGTGGCCTCAGTGATCAGGGCTGGCCCGCTGAGCCGATCACCCTCTCGCAAGCGCTCCCGATGGAACAGCGTCGCTGGCCGCCAGGCCCCGTCGATGTACAGGGGAACCGTGGCTGGGCAGCCTTCGGGGCCCTGGGGATCGCCGCCGGGCTGTGGCACCCGTTCCGCCAGGGGAAAGCCGGCCGCCACCCACTCCACGCTCAGCCACTCCACCTCCAGGTCCACAGGCTGACCGCCCACTCCAACGGGGTCGTAGCCGTAGCGCTGTT
>CALRUP020000006.1:0-154542 GCA_943371385.1 Paenacidovorax caeni
ACCTCTCCCTTACCAAGGGAGTGCTCTACCACTGAGCTACAAGGGCATGTGGAAAGGTGGGCCGGGTTGGATTTGAACCAACGTAGGCAGAGCCAGCGGATTTACAGTCCGCCCCCATTAACCACTCGGGCACCGACCCGAACCACACCGCAAGAACTTACCAGCCGACCTTCCTGATGCATCTGCTCCTGCTGCATGGCCCCAACCTCAATCTGCTCGGCACTCGGGAGCCCCATCTCTACGGCCACCAGAGCCTTGCCCAGCTCGATAGCGACCTGCGTCAGCGCGCCCAGGAACTGGGCGCGGCATTGGAGAGCTTCCAGAGCAACCACGAGGGCGAGCTGGTGGATCGGATCCACCGCGCCCGGGGAGAGTGCGACGGCATCGTGATCAACGCCGGCGCCTACACCCACACATCGATCGCCCTGCGGGATGCCCTGTTGGGGGTCGCGATTCCCTTCGTGGAGGTGCACCTGAGCAACACCCACGCCAGGGAGCCCTTTCGCCACCACTCCACCCTGGCGGATCGGGCCATCGGCGTGATCGCCGGTTTTGGCCCCCTCAGCTACCGGCTCGGGCTCGAGGGGTTGGTGGCCCACCTGCGTGCCCAACCGTGAGCCCCAGCTCCCCGCCGCTGGGAACGGCCCGCATCCGCTGGTTGGCTCAGCCCAGTTCAGCGGCCTGGCTGGAGCAGGCCCTGGCCCAGCCCGACCTGGTACTTATTGACCACGCCCATTGCGAGCGCAAGGCCGCCGGTGTGGCCCTTCAGCTGATGTTTCGCTACCCCTGCGACACCGATCTGGCGGAGGCCCTGAGCCCGCTGGCGCGGGAGGAACTGGAGCACTTCGAGCAGGTGCTGACCTTGCTGCAGCGTCGCGGCGTGGCCCTGCGCCCCCTGGCGCCCCCCCCCTATGGGGCCTCTCTCGCGGCCCAGGTGCGGCGCGGGGAACCGATGCGGATGCTCGACAGCTTGCTGGTGGCCGGCCTGATCGAGGCCCGCAGCCATGAACGCATGGCCCTGCTCGCGGCCCACAGCCCCGAGCCTGAACTGGCGGCGCTCTACGGCGAGTTGCTGGCGAGCGAGGCGCGCCACTTCGGCCTTTATTGGGTGCTCTGTGAGCGGCGCTGGCGGCGGCCTGAGCTGATCAAGCGGCTGGAGGAACTGGCGGCGTTCGAAGCGGGTCTGCTGGCGAGCCTCCACCTTGAGCCCCGCATGCACAGCTGAGACCTGGTTTCAGGGCTCAATCAAGAAGGGGGTAGTTGTTGGCGATTGGATCGCCGGTGAAGACGGCCACCCAGCCCTCGGGATTGTCGAACAAGCGGATGGCGCTGAAGCGTGGGGCGCTGCCCATGTCGAACCAGTGGCGCGTGCCGGCAGGCACCCGCAGGAAATCCCCCTGCTCGCAGAGCACCTGGGCCACCTCGGCGCCGATGTGCAGGCAGAACAGGCCGCGGCCCTCGACGAAGAAGCGCACCTCGTCTTCGGAATGGGTGTGCTCGGCAAGGAATTTCTGACGCAGGGCCACCCGGTCGGGATGATCCGGGCTCAGGCGGATCGCATCCACGGTGGGGTACGAGCCGCTCGCCTGCACCCGGGCGATCTCCTTGGCGTAGGCGGTCAGCACGGCGCCTGAGTCGGCAGCTTCCGGCAGCTCCGCCTGAACGGGCCAGCGCTCGTAGCCGATGCCCCGTGCCTCCAGCAGCACGGCGATCTGATCAGGATCGCTGCTGTCCAGCAGGGGAGCGCCTGGCCCGTCGGCGCGGCTGGTTTCGGCGTAAAGGGTGAGGCGGCTCATGGGCAGAGGAAGCATGGGTGCGGTGGGTCCGAGCCTAGAAAGAGAGCCCCTGGGGGCCGTGTGTGTTGGAGGACAGGGGGGCGGAGATCCCACCGCTGCCGGAGCTGACCCTGGTGGGGGTTGGGCCCGGTGATCCGGAACTGCTCACGGTGGCGGCGGTGCGGGCGATCCGCGCGGCCGATCTGGTGGCCTATCCGGTGGCCCGCTCCCAGGCCGAGGGCATGGCGGCCCGCATCGCCGCTCCCTGGATCGCCCCTGGCCAGCGGCGTCTGCCCCTGGTGTTCCCGATGGTGGAGGAGGCCGAACCCCGCCGAGCCGCCTGGCACGCTGCCGCTGGAGCCCTGGCCGCGGAGGTGGCCGCGGGCTGTGCCGTGGTGCTGCTCTGCGAGGGGGATGTGTCGCTCTATGCCAGCGCCTCCTATGTGCTGCTGGCCCTGCGCCAGAACCATCCGGACCTGCCGCTGAAGCTGATTCCAGGGATCACGGCCGTGGCGGCGGCCGGTGCGGCGGGGGCCTGGCCCCTGGCCCTGCAGCAGGAACCACTGCTGATCAGGCCGACCCCCGAAACCCCTGCGGAACTGAGTCGGTTGCTTGATGAGGCGGCGGCGGCGGCGGCGGTGCTGGCCTTGCTCAAGCTCGGCCATCGCTGGGCCTGGGTGCGGCCCCTTCTGGAGCAGCGGGGGCTGCTCACGGAGAGCCTGTTCGCCCGTCGGCTGGGTTGGGCCGATCAACAGGTGTGCCCGGGTGATCAGCTCCCGGCGGACGCGCAGCCCTACTTTTCCCTGGTGCTGGTGCGTCAGGGCTGGCCCCCGGTGCTTCCCTAATCCCTGCAAGCGGGCAAACGATGACGGCGATCGACTGGCTGAGCCTCCTGCATCCGGTGCTGATCATCCTGTTCGTCTACCCCGTGGTGGGGGCGACGATCCGGCTGGGGATCCTGGCGAGGGAGCGACGGCTGAAGATCAACCCCCTGCCGCCCTCGGTGGGGGTGGAGCACGCTGACCACGGCCGCTGGCTCAGCTCCGGGGTGGTGGTGGCGGTGCTGGTGGCGCTGATGTATTCCTTCCTCAGCGCGTTCCTCAACCCGTCCACGCCCTTTGCGGGCGGCGCTCCGCGCCTGGCCCTGTTGCTGCTGGTGAGCGTGGGCACGCTTGTGAGCCTGCTGGCCCTCTGGCGGGTGAAGAAACCATGGCTGCGGGCCAGTTTCGCCCTGCTCACCTGGGCGGGTGTTCTGGGCCTGGGCAGTCAGAGCGAGATCTGGCGCCTGTCCGACAACCCGTTGAGCGGTGCCTTCTGGGGTTCGCACTACTGGGCCGGGGTGTCGCTGGTTGGCCTGCTGCTGTTCGCGACGGCGGCGAAGCAGGAGATCTTCCGCTCACTGCGGATGCGGCGCCTGCATGTGACGGCCGGCGTGCTCTCGGCCGTTCTGCTGGCGGTGCTGGCGATCACCGGCACCCGCGACCTGCTGGAGATCCCGCTGAGCTGGCAGAAGCCGGCGATCTATTCCTGCAACTTCGAGGCCCGCATCTGCCCGCCAGCTCCTCAGCCAGTTGCTCAGCCACCGGCGTAGCGCCCTCCCTGGCCGGCCAGCGCCTGGGCCGCCTTCTCGAGCAGCCCATCCGCCAGGGCCGGATCCGGAGCTCGCATCAGGGCGTGGCGCAACTGGGCGGCGCCGGCGAAGCCCTGGCAGGTCCAGCCCATGTGCTTGCGGGCCATCAGCAGGCCGTGGTCGCCCTTGGCCGCCACCAGGGCCCGCAGCTGCTCCTGGGCCAGGCGGATGCGCTCGAGGGCCCCGGGGGTGGGGGGCACCGACCGGCCCCGCAGGGCGGCATCGATCTGGCCCACCAGCCAGGGGGCGCCCATGGTGCCCCGGCCCACCATCACCCCATCGGCGCCGGTTTCCAGCAGGCAGCGCAGGGCGTCATCGGGGCCTTTGATGTCGCCGTTGGCGATCACCGGGATGGCCAGGGCGGCCTTCACCCGGGCGATGGCCGCCCAGTCGGCTGTACCCGCAAACCCCTGGGCACGGGTGCGGCCGTGGAGGGTGAGCGCCTGGGCGCCGGCGTTCTGCAGGGCGAGGGCGAAGCCCACTGGATCCGCCGAATCACCGCACCAGCCCAGGCGGGTTTTCACCGTCACCGGAACGCCCACCGCGGCGCTCACGCGTTCGACGATGCGGCAGGCGAGCTCTGGATCACGGATCAGGCCGCTGCCGCCACCCTTGCGGGCGATCTTGCGCACCGGGCAACCCATGTTGATGTCGATCAGGAAGGCGCCGGCGGCTTCGGCCCGGCGGGCGGCCTCGGCCATGGCGACGGGTCGGTGATCGAACAGCTGCACGCCGATCGGCCCCTCCTCTTCGCTGATCTCCTCCACCTTTTGGGAGCCGAAGCCCAGCTCCAGGCTGGTGGCGTTGACCATTTCGGTGAACAGCAGGGCGCCCGGGGCCCAGCGGCGCACCAGGGCACGGAAGATGCGGTCGCTCACCCCGGCCAGCGGGGACTGCAGCACGCGGCAGGCCAGGGAGCGCGGCGTGCCCCGGCCCGGCAGCAGCAGGCCGCCGGGCTCCAAGGCCCGATCGGTCGGCTCGAGGTCGTGGAGCGCCAGGAGGCTCAAGGGACGCGGGGCGAAACAATGGAAGGCCATTCTCCCGCTGCCCCCTGCGGCCGCCCATGGCCCCTGCCCCCTACCCCCTGAGCCGAGCGCTGCTCGAGGCCGCGCTCGCCGACAGGCTCACGGACCGCTTCGTCTGTGAACTGGTCTGGAGCCGATTGGGCTACGAGCCTGAGGGGGCTGAGGGGGGCGTGTGGCGCTCCGGCGCGGCCACGCCGCTCGACTGGGCCGAGGCCTACCCCCTGGCCCCCGAACTGATCGCCGAGCGCCCCCCGAGCGTGCGCCTCACCCGTTCGATTCAGGCGCCCCACAAGCAACTGCTCAAGGAGCAACTCGGCTTCACTGGATACCGCATCGGCGAGCTTTACCCCCGCCGCACGCGCCGGGCCACGGCGGTGAACTGGCTGTTGGCCCACCTGGCCGAACGGGGCGAACCGCTCCCTGGGACCGGCCCCCTTCCGACCCTGCGGGAGCCGCCCGCCGATCCCGCCACGGAGGACGGCATCGCCCCTCTGTAGGGTCAAGAGACGCAACTTTTGATTGGATCAGCTCTCTTGGCGCTCCCTGTCGTCGCCATTATCGGGCGCCCCAACGTAGGCAAATCGACGCTGGTCAACCGGCTCTGCCGCAGCCGTGAGGCGATCGTGCACGATCAGCCGGGGGTGACGAGGGACCGCACCTACCAGCAAGGGTTCTGGGGAGATCGCACCTTTCGTGTGGTGGACACGGGCGGGCTGGTGTTCGATGACGACAGTGAATTTCTGCCAGAGATCCGCCAGCAGGCCAACCTCGCCCTGGCGGAGGCCACGGTGGCGGTGGTGATCGTCGATGGCCAGCAGGGCCTCACCGCCGCTGATCAGACCATCGCTGAATGGCTGCGGGGCCGGCCGTGCCCGGTGCTGCTGGCGGTGAACAAGTGCGAGTCACCGGACGCGGGACTGGCGATGGCCGCAGACTTCTGGGCCCTCGGCCTTGGGGAACCCCATCCAATCTCCGCCATCCACGGCGCCGGCACCGGTGATCTGCTGGATCAGGTGATCGCCTTCCTGCCGGCCACCGAGGAGGTGGAAACCGAAGAGCCGGTGCAGCTGGCGATCATCGGTCGCCCCAATGTGGGCAAGTCCAGCCTGCTCAACGCTATCTGTGGCGAACAGCGGGCGATCGTGAGCCCGATCCGCGGCACCACCCGCGACACGATCGACACCACCCTCGAGCGTGAGGGCAAGACCTGGAAACTTCTCGACACCGCCGGCATCCGCCGCCGCCGCAGCGTCAGCTACGGGCCGGAATACTTCGGCATCAACCGCAGTTTCAAGGCGATCGAGCGCTCCGATGTCTGCGTGCTCGTGATCGATGCCCTTGATGGCGTCACCGAACAGGATCAGCGCCTGGCGGGCCGCATCGAGGAGGACGGCCGCGCCTGCGTGGTGGTGGTCAACAAGTGGGATGCGATCGAGAAGGACAGCCACACCATGTCGGCGATGGAGAAGGAGCTTCGCGCCAAGCTCTACTTCCTCGACTGGGCGCCGATGCTGTTCACCTCCGCCCTCACGGGTCAGCGGGTGGAGAGCATCTTCGCCCTGGCGTTTCTGGCGGTGGAGCAGCACCGACGCCGGGTCACCACCTCGGTGGTGAACGAGGTGCTGCAGGAGGCCGTGAGTTGGCGCTCGCCTCCCACAAGCCGCGGCGGCCGCCAGGGGCGGATCTACTACGGCACCCAGGTGGCGATCCGGCCCCCGAGTTTCACGCTGTTTGTGAACGATCCAAAACTCTTCGGTGAGACCTACCGGCGTTACGTGGAGCGCCAGATCCGCGAGGGTCTGGGCTTCGAAGGCTCTCCCCTGAAGCTGTTCTGGCGCGGCAAGCAGCAGCGCGACGCCGAGCGGGATCTGGCCAAGTCCCAGGGGAAACCGGGCGGTCGTTGATGGACTGGCTCCGGCAGCTCCCCATCGGCCAGTACGTCGATGGCACCAGCAGCTGGTTGCGTCGCCTTGATCCCCGCCTGAAGCTGGCCTGGACCCTGGCCTTTCTGGTGACCCCGATCCTGGCCGGTCCCACGTGGCGCCTGGCCCTGGTGGGTCTGCTGCTGCTGGTCACCGCCCTCAGCGGCTTGCCCTGGCGCCTCTGGCGGCGCAGCCTGCCTGTGCTGTTGGCCCTGGCCCTGCTGGTGGGTCTGCTCTCTGCTCTGATCCCCACGGGTGAGACCGTGGCGCGCCAGCTCAACCGGCCCCCGACGGAGCTGTTGCTGGAGCCCACGAAGGCGGGCGTGCCGCCAGCGCAGCGCAGCGGCGAGGCCTGGGAGTTGCTGCGTTGGGGACCCCTGCGGCTCGGGCCCTTGCCCCTGGGCCCCTTGGTGGTCAGTCGCCGCTCGGCGGAGCTGGGCCTGAATGGGGCGACGCTCCTGTTCACCGTGATTCACAGCGCCAACCTGCTGCTGCTCTCCACCCCGCCGGAGGAGCTGGTCTGGGCCCTGATCTGGTCGATCGGCCCCCTGGGGCGCTTGGGGGTGCCCGTGGAGCGCCTGGGCTTCACCCTGCTGCTGGCGCTGCGCTTCCTGCCCCTGGTGCAGGAGGAGTTCCAGAACCTGCTGCGCTCGGTCTCCACCCGGGCCGTGAACCTGCGGCGTCTGGGCTGGAAGGCCTCCCTGGGCCTGGTGCTGGCCGTTGGGGAGCGGCTGTTGGCCAACGTGCTGCTGCGGGCGGAGCAGGGGGCCGAAGCCCTCTTGGCCCGGGGCGGCCTGTGGATGGCACCCCAGGACCTGCGTCAGGCGCCCAGGGGTACGGCCCTGCTTGATCTTGGCGGTGGCCTGGCCCTGATCCTGCTGTTCGGCTTGCGGTGGAAGTACGGTGCCCTCTGATCGGTGGCATTCCCTACAGACGACGTGAGCGCAGAGCGTTATCTCAATCACCCCACGTTTGGGTTGCTCTACCGCGTGGCCCAGGCCGGTGAAGGCAGGGATCTCTACGCCACCCTCTACGCCCAGCGGATGTTTTTCCTGGTGACGTTGCAGGCTCGGGGGGCCCAGTTTGAGGTGCTCCCCCTGATGGACGCCCGCCACCTGGCCGAGCAGAACCTGGCCCGCTCCCGTCGGGACGGCAGCGATGCCCACGCCCACTGGCGCCAGCTGTTCGACCAGACCTTCATCTGAGCGGAGGACAACGGGGTGGAGGGCCTTGCCGCCAGGCTTGATCAGCTGCGCTCGGCCCTGCCCGCCTCGGTGCAACTGCTGGCGGTCAGCAAGGGGCAGCCCCCGGAGGTGATTCGCGCGGCGGTGGCCCTGGGCCTGCGCAGCTTCGGGGAGAGCCGGCTTCAGGAGGCGCAGGCCAAGCAGGAGGCCCTGGCGGAGCTGGAACCGCTCGATTGGCATTTCATCGGCCGTCTGCAAGCCAACAAGGTCCGGGGGGTGCTGCGCCACTTCGGCACGATCCATTCCGTCGACAGCCTTGATCTGGCCCAGCGGCTGGGGCGCATCGCCGCCGAAGAGGGCCTGAGCCCGGCCGTGTTCCTGCAGGTGAAGTTGCGGCCCGATCCGGCCAAGGGGGGCTTCGATCCAGAAACCCTCCGGCAGCAGTGGCCGGAGCTGGCCGCCCTGGTGCCGCTGCGGCCCGTGGGTCTGATGACGCTGGCGCCCGTGGGGCTGGCGCCTGACGAACGGCGGACGCTGTTTCGAGACTGCGCCGCGCTGGCGGCGGAACTGGGGCTCAAGGAGCTCTCGATGGGCATGAGCGGCGACTGGCCCGAGGCGGTGGAGGCGGGCAGCACCTGGGTGCGACTTGGGGGGGCGTTGTTTGGCTCCAGGCAGGCGTGAACGGCCTTTCAGGACTCAGTCACACCTTGCAACCCATCCCGTGGGACGCTATTTAGGTTCTGTGACCACAGAGGAATTCAAGGTGTCGTTGTTTTCACGTCTGCGTGCTGTCGTTTCCGGAGACGACTACCTCGATGGTGACTACGACGACGAACTCGATTACGACGCTGGCGAGGGTACGGAGGGAAGTTCTTCAGCCCGCCACCACGGTTCCGGCCAGCCTGGTGCCGGTGCCCTGGCGCTGAGCAGTGATTTCGGAGCCGATGACCCCTTCATCGGCAGCAATGTGATCGGCATGCCAGGGCTGTCCTCCTCGGCGGCGGAGGTCACCTTGATGGAGCCCCGCAGCTTCGATGAGATGCCCCGGGCGATTCAGGCGTTGCGCGAACGCAAGACCGTGATCCTCAACCTCACGATGATGGAGCCGGATCAGGCACAGCGGGCCGTGGATTTCGTGGCCGGTGGCACCTTCGCCATCGATGGGCACCAGGAGCGCGTGGGCGAGAGCATTTTCCTGTTCGCCCCCAGCTGTGTGACCGTGACCACGACCAGCAGCGACGAGGCCTCGTCCCCCACGATCGTCTCGCGGGAGGTGTCCCAGGAGCAGGAGGCCGCCCCCAGCCCGGCCTGGGGTCGCAGCTCCGATCTCAGTGCCGGCCTGGGTGTTTGATCGCCTCAGCGGCCCCTCCCTTTTCCCCTGAGACCCTCGGGGTGATCGGCCTGGGCCGCATGGCCCAGGCCCTCCTGCTTCCGCTGCTCGAAGATGGCCTGATCGCCCATGGCTCCGTCTGGGCGGCGGTGGCCACGGAGGCCTCGGCCCAGCGGTTGTCGACGCTCCATGGCCTCGAGGTGGGCACCGACCCCAGCCGCGCCTGGAGATCAGCCGCGGTGCTGCTGGCGGTCAAGCCCCAGCAGCTGGCCGCGCTGGTCCCCCCAGCCCCTGAGGCGAATGAGGTTGGTGGCGCTCCTCCGCTGTTGGTGTCGGTGCTGGCCGGCGTCAGCCTGGCCCGGCTCCAGGCCCTCTTCCCGGGCTGGGCGGTCGTGCGGGCTGTTCCCAACACCCCCTGTCTGGTGCGCGCCGGCCTCACGGCCCTGGCCTGGGACGAGCGCGTCAGCCCGGCCCAGCGCCAGTGGGTGTTGCAGCTGTTTGCTCGGGTGGGCGAGGTGTTCGAGTTGCCAGAGACCCAGCTGGACGCCTTTCTGGCCCTGACCTCTTCGGGTCCGGGCTTCGTGGCCCTGGTGGCCGAAGCCTTGGCGGATGGGGCGGTGGCGGCCGGGCTGCCCCGGGCCCTCGCCCATCACCTGGCCAGTCGCACCCTGGCGGGCACCGCCGCCCTGCTCAGTGAGCAGGAGCTGCACCCCGGTCAGCTCAAGGACATGGTGGCCAGCCCCGGGGGCACCACCATCGCCGGCCTGCGGCGGCTGGAGCAGGCGGGGGTGCGCTCGGCCCTGATTGAAGCGGTGCTGGCCGCAGCCGAGCGCAGCCGATCGTTCGCCTAGGCCCAATGACGCCAGGGCCGCGCCTCAGGAACCGGCCTGCTTGGCGGCTCCCAGCTTTGGTTCGGTGCCGGCCAGCAGGCGCTGAATGTTGCTGCGGTGTCGCCAGAGCACCAGGGCGGTGGTGAGCAGGGCCAGCAGCAGGTAGGCGGGCCGCAGGCCACTGCCCTCGGCGGCAAACGAGCCGAGCATCAGCAGTGGCAGGCTCAGGGCCGCCAAAACGCTTGAGAGCGAAACGATCCGGCTGAAGCTGAGCACGGTCAGGAAGATGCCGAAGCAGGCGAGGCCCACCAGGGGAACCAGGCCCAGCAGCATCCCCAGCCCGGTGGCTACCGCCTTGCCCCCCTTCCCCCCCAGCCAGATCGACCAGCTGTGGCCGGCCAGGGCCGCCAGACCGCTTGCCACCACCCACCAGTCGGTGGCGGCCGCCAGCCCCAGGGGAGGCAGCAGAGCCCGGGCCAGCAGCACGGCGGCGGCCCCCTTGAGCACATCCACCAGAAACACTGCCAGGGCGGGGCCCTTACCGACTTCCCGCAGCACATTGGTGGCGCCGGTGGAGCCGGAGCCGTGCTCCCGCAGGTCGATGCCCTTGAGCCAGCGGCCCGCCAGCCAGCCGCTGGGGATCGAGCCCAGCAGATAGCCCGCCAGCAGCGTCAGCAGCAGGGTGATCGGGGCGTTCACAGCAGGTCGTTTTCGAGGGCGAGTTCGGCTGGACCGGGGGCGAAGGCCAGCCAGAGTGGGAATTGCAGGATGGGGATGTCCACCACCAACTCGGCCGCATCGACCACGATCAGCGGCAGTTCACCGCGTTCCTCCAGCCGGTCGGCCCGCTCGATCAGGGCATCGGGGCGCTCGAACAGCACGATGCCGCTGTTGGGGCCGAAATCCTCCCGCGCCAGGCCCAGGCAATCCTGCAACCCGCGGCGCCATTCCCCCAGACGCTCCGGCTCACCCGCCAGCACCAGGGTCTGGAGGCGCTCGCCGTAAAGCTCACCGAGCAAGGCGATCGCCGCGGCGGCCACCAGGGCGTTGCGGTTGCGGCTGCCGCTGCTGGGCTGGGCTCCACGCCCCCCCTGGCTCAAGAACCAGTCCTCGAGCAGGGCGGCACCTTCGGGCTCCAGGCTGCGGCGCAGCTTCCAGGGGTCGGCATAGAAATCGGGCTGCCCCAGGAAGCGCTCCAGCCGTTCCCGGATCAGCTGCTCGTCCTGGCTGAACAGGCCAGCGGCGGCCACCGTGCTCGCGGCCTGCTGGGTGGCCACCGCCGCCGCCTGGGCCTGCTGATCCAGGGGGGAGGGCTGCACCAGCAGCGGCTGGTTCACCAGCTCCATGGATTCCGCCTGGATCACCAGCTCCTGGAGCGCCCCCACCAGGTAGTCCTGAAAACCCTTGAGCCGCCGAGCGATCGCATCGGACTGGCCGGCGAAGCTGGCGCCGAGGTCCTGCTGAAGGACAGCGCGCCGGCTTTCGAGCTCCTCGATCTCCGCCTCCAGTTCGGCTCGCTTGAAACGCAGATCAGCCAGGGCCAGATCCAGCAGCTCCTCTTTGGCGGCAGCTTCTGGCGAGGCCTCGGCGCCCGGCGGCTGGGTGGTCTCAGCTTCCACCTGGCCTGGCAGGTCGGAGCCGGGGGAAGGGGGATCGAGGCGAGCGGTCATGGCACGTGCAGGGCGAGCTGGCGACGCAGTTCGCTGGCATCAAACAGCACCGGCAGGAAATGAATGCTCTTCTGTTCACGGAAGTAGAACAGCACCGGCACCGGAGACCAGAACAGGGTCCAGCCCAGCCAGGCCTCGTAGGGGAAACGGCGCAACAGGGTGCTCTGGCGCCAGACCACCAGGGCCTCACCGGTGAACTGCAGCCGCAACAGGGCGGTCTGCAGCAGCAGGAACAGGCCGAATACGCCGGTGGCTGAAGCCAGCCACAGGGCCGGGCTCCACAGAAGCGTCAGGGGCAGCAGCGCCACTCCCAGCACCGCCACCGACAGGGCGAGGCCGTAGTGGGGAGCCAGGATCACACCGGCGCTCGGGTCCGGCGCGCCCAGTGGGGTGGTGGGCGCTGGGGGGGAAGCGTCTGAGGGAAGTGGAACAGACATGGGCTCCATTGTCAGGGTTCAAGTTGTCCTGGGGCGACTGGTCCTGGGGGGATTGGTCATTGGCCGAAGAGCAGCTGGGTCAGCACCACGTCCATCAGGGCCACTGAGATCAGGATCATCACCACTGCCCCAGTGGTGCTGGTGCCCACCTCCTTGGGCCCCCCCTTGGTGCTGAGACCCCAGCCGCAGGCGATCACGGCGATCAACAGCCCGAACACCACTGCCTTGATGAGCATCGAGGGCAGATCGGAGGGCTCCATCCAGGTGCGCACCGAGTTCCAGAACACGGCCGGCGGGATGCCGTAGAGGGCCGTGCTGCTCATCTGACCCGACCAGACCGCCACCGCGAAGAAGAGCAGGCACTGCACAGGCGCCATGATCACCATCGCCATCACCCGGGGCACCACCAGGTACTCCACCGGATCGGTGCGCAGCATGGTGATCGCGTCGATCTGCTCGGTCACCTTCATGGTGCCCAGTTGGGCGGCATAGGCCGTGGCCACCTTTCCTGTCATCAGTGTGGAGCTGAGCAGAGGGGCGATTTCCCGGGCCAGACCAAGGGCGAGGATGCCCCCCACGGTGGATCCAGCTCCCTGCTTGGTGAGCTCTGCGGCCACCTGGATGTTGAACACGGTGCCGGCGGCCAGGCCGGTGATCAGCACGATCAGGAAGCTGCCTGGTCCGGCCTCCATCATCTGCTCGAACAGATCGTTGAGGCTGATGCGTCCCCGGGCGATGGCGGCGACCGCCTGGCCACCGATCAGGGCACTGGCCCCCAGGCGCCGCAGCCAGCGGGGCGCTCTCATGGGTGGGGATGGAGCCGGTGGGCACCCCGCTCCGGCCAGCGCCGCATCACCAGCAGCCCCAGCACCACCATCACCGCCGGGATCAAGCCCATGCAGAGACGGATCGCAACCAAAGCGCTCTGTGGCTGAAGGAAGCTCTGGGCGGCCTGGTAGCCGCTGAGGCTCATCAGGTTGCCGAAGAAGAACAGCGCCAGAGAGATGCAGATCTTCTGGGCCAGCACCATCCAGGCGCTGTACTGACCAGCCGGTTTTTCGGGGTCGGCGTCGATCGCGTCGGGAAGCAGGGCCCAGGGGATCAGGTAGGCCGTGGAGGCCCCCAGGCCCGCGATCACGATTGTGAGCACCAGCAGCACCAGTCGCAGCAGATTGTCGGGGGAGCCGGTCGGGGTGATCGCCCCGTCCAGTGGCGGCAGCACCATGGCCGACAGGCAGGCGCCGATCCACAGGCCGCAGCCCAACTTGAGCGCCTGGATCCGGCCGCTGCGGTTGGCCACGGTGTTCCAGATCCACAGTCCGCCCAGGGTGCTGACCATGAAGGGCAGGAGGATCCAGTTGCTCCAGCCCTCCGGCAGGCGCATCACCACCGGCAGGTAGATCAGCGCGGCCGTCTGCATCAGCTGCAGGGCGCACCAGAGGAGCAGATAGAGGCCCAGCACCCGGATGAACCGACCGTTGGTGGCCACCCGCTTGAGCAGGCGTCGGGTGGTGCCGGGGTGGCTGGTGGGTCGTTGGCAATGCCGGGCTGCGGGGGCGAGCCCCCAGCCACACAGCAGGGTGGAGCCGGTGATGATCACCCCCGAGAGCGCGCCCACCTGGAGGTAGCTGCTGGCATCGGAGTGATCGCGCAGCAGCAGGGCCCCGAGCACGATGCCGATCAGCGAAGCGATGATTGAGCCGGTGAACCGCGCCGTGTTGAGCCGGGTGCGCAGGGAGACATCGGTGGTGAGTTCGGCCGCCAGGGCGGCGTAGGGCAGGTTGACGCAGGTGTAGAGGCTGTTGGCCACCACCGAGATCAAGACGAAGAACGTGAACTTCATCCAGACCCCCCCTGGTGGCAGCCACCACATCCCCGCCATGGCGATGCCGAGGGGCAGGGCGCTCCAGAGGATCCAGGGCAGGCGGGGGCCTGAACGGGAGTTGGTTTTGTCGCTGAGCCAGCCCACGATGGGGTCGTTGAGGCCATCCCAGAGGCGGGCGATCATCAGCACCAGCCCCGCCATCCAGGGAGGTAGTCCAGCGGCGGAGGTGTAGAAGATGAACAGGTAGAAGCCGATCAGCGAAGCAGCCATGCCGGTGCCGGCATCGCCAAGGCCGTAGGCCCAGAGCAAGCGTTGCCGGGCTCCCCCGCGCAGATCGGCCGCATCAGTGAGGACCCTCGTGCCGCCTTCGCTCGAGGGGCTGGGGATGGGGGCCAAGGGCAGGGGAGCGCACGCAGGCCATAATGCTCCAGCCAGCCGTGGCAGAGCGGCTGCCGCAGGCCTCGCCAAACCGTGAATGGCTGGTAGAGGAGTACCACTGCGGGCGTAGTTTAGTGGTAAAACCTCAGCCTTCCAAGCTGATGATGCGGGTTCGATTCCCGCCGCCCGCTTCCCTCACAGCCTCACCCCTTCCAGCAGCGGGGCCGCCACCAGCAGCATCAGGCTGCGGCTCTCCAGCGGCGCCCCCAACGGGCTCCAGCGTTCGGGCCGCTCGGGCAGGTCCTGACCGGCGGGCAGGGCGGTGTCGATCACCCGCAGCCAGCCGCTGGGGCAGGGGGGCAGATCGAAGTGCATTGCTTTGAAGTAGGCGTTCATGCCACACCAGAGCAGCGCCCCATGGTGGGGGGTCTCCAGGCTCCAGGCCAAGGAGTGGGACCACTTGGCCCAATCGGGGGCGTTCAGCTCGACCCCATGCCAGTGGCGTTGGACCGGGAGCTCCTCGAGGGAGGCCTGGTCTGGGTTGAGCAGCGGCGTCAGCCCTGCCCGCAGCCGCAGGAGACGGCGGCAGAACTGCCGCAGGGCCAGGTCTTGAGCGTTCGCGCGCCAGTGCATCCAGCCGATCGGATTGTTCTGACACCAGGCGTTGTTGTTGCCCCCCTGGCTGCGGCGCACCTCATCGCCCATCAGCAGCATCGGCACCCCCGGCGCCAGCAGCAGGGAGGCCAGCAGGTTGCGCAGCTGCCGCTCCCGCAGGGCCACCACCGCATGGTCGCTGCTGGGGCCCTCAATCCCGTGGTTCCAGCTGTTGTTGTGGTTGTCGCCGTCCCGGTCGTCCTCGCCGTTGGCGAGGTTGTGCTTGCGGTCGTAGCTGACCAGGTCCGCCAGGGTGAAGCCGTCGTGGGCGGTGATGAAGGTGATGCAGCGGCCGGCCTCGGCCGGCAGGCCGCCAAACAGATCCGGGCTGCCGTTAAGCCGCTGGGCCATCGACCAACTGGTTTTTTCATCGCCTTTCCAGAAGCTGCGCAGGTCATCGCGGAAACGGCCGTTCCAGGCGGCCACCCGTCGGGCCGGAAAATCGCCCAGCCGGTAGAGGCCGCCGCAGTCCCAGGGCTCGCTCACCAGCTTGAGATCGCTCAGTTCCGGGTCGGCCTCGATGTCCTCGAACAGGGGCGGCTGGTCCAGGGGGGCAAGACCCTCCCCCCGCGAGAGGGCAATACCCAGATCGAAGCGAAAACCGTCCACCCCCAGCTCCAGGGCCCAGCAGCGCATCGATTCGAGGATCAGGCGTCGCACCAGGGGCCGGTTGGCCGCCACCGTGTTGCCGCAACCGCTCACATCCAGGTACTCCCCCTTGGCGGTCTGGTGGTAGTAGAGCCGGTCGTCGAAGCCCCTCCAGCTGAGGGTCGGACCCTCCTGGTTGCCTTCGGTGGTGTGGTTGTAGACCACGTCCACCAGCACCTCCAGGCCGAGCTGGTGGCAGGCGCTCACCAGCCGGCGCACCTGCCCCCGGGCCGCGAGCGGATCCCCGCCGGCCACGTACGCGTGGTGGGGTGCCAGCCAGCTCAGGGGGCTGTAACCCCAGTGGTTCAGGCGACCGTCGGGGGCGTCGTGGGGATCGAAGGCCATCACCGGGAGCAGTTCCAAGGCGGTGACCCCCAGCGCCTTGAGCTCGCCGAGCACCTCGATCAGCCCCAGGTAGGTGCCCTGCAGCGCCCGGCTCACCGGGCAGCCGGGGCCCTGGGTGAAGCCGCCCACATGCAATTCGTAGATCACGGTGCGCGACCAGCTGTGGCGGGGCCGTGGCGCCGCCTCGAAATCGAAGCGGTCGCGTTCGGTCACCACCCCCTTGAGGCAGCTGCTGGTGTTGGGGGCGGCAGCGGCGGCGGCGCCGCGGCGGTAGACCTGCCAGCCGTCAATCGCCCGGGCGCAGGGATCGAGCAGCACCTTTGAGGGATCGAAATTGTGCTGGCCGGGCAGCAGTGGCCCGAAGACCCGGTAGCCGTAGCAGGCCCCCAGCCCCAGCCCCGGCACCTCCACGTGCCAGTGGTCGCCGGAGCGGTGGCGCCCATCGAGGGCGATCACCCGCTCTGGTTCAGGGGAATTGCCGTGCTCGAACAGCAGCAGTTCCACCCGGGTGGCCCGGGGGGCCACCACGGAAAAGTTCACGCCAGCGGCGTTGAGACTCGCCCCCAGGGGCCAGGGGTGTCCCAGTTGGATCGACGCCAAGGGCCCGCGCGGATGGCTGGCACAAGCTAGGCCGGTGATCCGCTTCGGTGATTCCATGGCCATCGCCAGCCCCAGCGAAGCTGGACGGCCACCCCAGCCGGTGCGGGACGACCTCTGGGTCTTCGCCCCCAGCCGCGACAGCCAGGGGGGCTCGGCCTGGTGGCTGGCCTTGCCGGGCGGTGGCGGCGTGCTGATCGATTGTCCCGGTTACACCGAGGCCAACCTGACCTTTCTGCGGGAGCGCCCCGCGGGCAGGATTCTTCTCACCAGCCGCGAGGGCCATGGCCGCTGCCGGGGTTTCCAGGAGGCGCTCGGCTGGCCGGTGCTGGTGCAGGAGCAGGAGGCCTATCTGCTGCCGGGGGTGGCCCGGCTGGAGACGTTTGCCGAGGAGGCCGAGCCCGAGCCGGGGGTGCGCCTGCTCTGGACGCCGGGGCCCACGCCGGGGGCCTGCGTCGTGCTGGCGTTGGAGGCGGGTGGGTTGTTCTGCGGTCGCCTGCTGGTGCCCACCGGCGTGAATCGGCTGGCTCCCCTGCGCACGGCCCGCACCTTCCACTGGCCGCGGCAGGGGCGCAGCCTGGAGCGACTGCGCCGCTGGCTTCCCCCCGGGGTCCCCGATTGGATCGCCAGCGGCGCTGGGCTGGGGGCCCTGCGGGGTGAAAAGCTGATCAGCGGTGGCCGCCGGCTGCTGGACGATCTGGCCGATCAGGCCGCATCGGTTGTCGGATGGGCTGCCGGCGGATCGGAGCACGGGGACCGGTGAATCTGTGCCCTGGGCCACCAAAGGCCCCCACCTGGCCTTCGAGCGGGGCCAAAACAATGGCTGAGATTGAATTTCCGGTTGCCTGTGACCGCAAACACCCATACGATTAGCGCGCTCACACCCATGGCCGCAGGGGACTCTTCGACCCGCACGGCTTCCGCTGATCCGAAGGATTCCGTTTCCGATGACCAACAAAGCTGATCTCGTCAACCTCGTTGCCGCCCGCACCGAACTCACCAAGACCGATGTGTCCCTGGTGGTCGATGCCGCCATCGAAACCATCATTGACTCGGTGGTGGAAGGGAAGAAGGTGTCCATCCTTGGTTTCGGCTCCTTCGAAGCCCGGGAGCGTTCCGCCCGCCAGGGTCTGAACCCGAAGACCGGCGAGAAGATCGCCATTCCCGCCAAGCACGTACCCGCCTTCACCGCCGGCAAGCTCTTCAAGGACCGCGTCCAGACCGAGTCGAAGAAGACCAAGAAGAAATGAACCCGCCCCTTGGCGGCTGAGCTGGGCGGCCCGATGGGCCGCCTTTTTGCTGGCCCACCGGTGGCCTTGCCGGCCCATCTGGTGCCCCTGCTGCGTCCCTCTTCTGGGCGGAGCCCGGCCGAGGCCGGTGGGCCTGTGTCCTACCGCGGTCGCTTCGCCCCCTCCCCCACCGGAGATCTGCATTGGGGCAACCTGCGCACCGCCCTGCTCAGCTGGCTCGACGCCCGGCTGCACCAGGGCCAGTGGCTGCTGCGTCTCGACGATCTCGATCGGCCCCGCAACCGACCCGGCGCCGAGGACGCCATCCTGCGGGATCTGGACTGGCTGGGGCTCCACTGGGATGGTCCGCTGCTGCGTCAGAGCGAGCGGCGTGGCCTCTATGGCTCGGTGCTCTCGGCCCTGCGGCGCTCGGGCGCGCTCTATCCCTGCCGCTGCAGCCGGCGGATGCTGGCCGATCCTTCGGCGCCCCACGGCGAGGCGCCGGTCTATCCCGGCACCTGCCGGGGGCGGCCGAACCAGTGGGGGCTCGAGGCGGGGCGCCTGCCCAGTTGGCGCCTGCGCCTGCCGGATGCGCCGATCGAGTGGCGGGAACGGCTCGCGGCCCCTGGGCTCCTGCAGGCGGCCCGGCAGGTGGGCGATCCGGTGCTGCGCCGTGCCGACGGGGTGCTGGCCTACCACCTGACCACAGCGGTGGATGAAATGGCTTTGGGCATCACATCGGTGGTGCGCGGGGAGGACCTCTGGGCCTCCACGGCCCCCCAGGTGGCGGTGATCGAGGCCCTCGGGGGAGAGGGCCCCACCTACGCCCACGTGCCCCTGTGGCGGCAGTCCTCCGGGGAGCGCCTGGCCAAACGCCAGGGGGCCGAGGGCCTGGCGGCCTGGCGGAGCGAGGGACTGAGCGCCCCGGAGGTGATCGGGCGGCTGGCGGGGAGCCTCGGCCTGGTGCCGGTCCCCAGCGTGCTGAGCGCCGGGGACCTGGTGGGGCAACTGAGCCTGGAGGCGTTCGAGGGGCCCCTGAGGCTTAACAAAGATTTCGGGATCACGGGCACCCTGGGGTCCCAGACTGATCTCAACTCCTGATTGTTTTGATGAGCGACCCGCTCACCCCATCACCAAACTCCCCATCGCCCAGCCTTGGTGATCGCCCCTGCTGCCAGGCCTGTGGCGGGAGTGGTGTGCTCCGGATCAATCACAATCGTTTTCGCACCTGCCTGGACTGTCTCGGTCAGGGGGTGTTGCCGCAGTTCAGCACAAGCCCCGAGCTGAGCCGCCTCCTGAGCGGGCCGAGCCAAGCCGATCCAGTCGCGCCTGAAGTGATGGGGGAGGCTGAGGTCAGCGCCGGGGCTTGGCAGGTTGCTTCGCGATGAAGAAGACCGCGGTGGCCACCACCACCGCCAGCGGGGCGGCGGTGAGCAACAGCAAGATGACGGCGGTCCAGTCGGTGTACATCGCTGCGCGGGCGGAGACATCTGCCATCATCGCCTTGACCGGTCGGCGCTGAGCATGGCCACAGGATTTCGCCCCCTGCTCGCCTGTGCCCTCTTGCTGGGTGCTCTGGCCGTGCCGGAGGCTGCCCGCGCCGATGTGCGTTTTCAGAACTGCGCGCCTGCCCCTGGCGGTGGCATCACCTGCGACACCCGCCCCGAAGGCAACACACTGCTCAACGACGAGGCGGCCCGCTTCGGTCTGTTCAACGACGCCAGCCCCGGCTGGGACGAGTTCAATCCCTACCAGGGGGAGGATCAGATGTTCGGCGGCAACCAGAGCTGAGCTGAATCCCCAAGGGTTCAACAGATCCTCGGCAGCTGCTCACCCCGGCCCGGATCCAGCCAGCGCCGCACCCCCAGGGCGTTCTCCAGCCGCACCTTGCCTGAGCCAGGACCCTCCACATGGCCGATCCGCTGGGCCGAGGGCTGCCCCTGCCTGAGCAGGGCGAGCGCGGCCTCCGCCTGGGCTTCGGGCAGCGCCACCAGGAAGCGCCCCTCATTGGCCATGGCCAGGGGTTCGAGCCCCAGCAACTCACAGGCACCACGCACGGCGGCGGCCACCGGCACGGCCTGCTCCAGCACCAGCATGTCGAGGCCGGCCGCCGCCGCCAGTTCATCGAGGGCCGCCGCCAGGCCGCCGCGGGTGAGGTCCCTCAGGCCATGGAGCTCCAGGCCGGAGGCCAGCAGGGCCTGCACGTCCTCGTGCAGGGGCGCCAGGTCACTGGGCAGGGGGCTGCTGAACCCCAGCTCATGGCGAGCGGCCAGGATCGCCACCCCGTGACGGCCGAGGTCGCCGCTCACCAGGAGGGCGTCTCCGGGGCGGATCGCCGCCGGGCCGATCGCCAGGCTGTGTTGAATGCGGCCGATTCCTGCGGTGCTCAGGAACATCCCGTCGCCCTTGCCTCGCTCCACCACCTTGGTGTCACCGGTGACCACAGCCACGCCGCAGCGCTCGGCCGCCGCCCGCAGCGAACGGAGCACCCGTTCCAGGGTGGCCAGGGGCAGGCCCTCCTCCAGGATCAGGCCGAGGCTGAGGGCCAGGGGTCTGGCTCCCACCATGGCCAGATCGTTCACGGTGCCAAACACCGCCAGGGCGCCGATGTCGCCCCCGGGAAACTCCAGCGGCCGCACCACATAGCTGTCGGTGGTGAAGGCCAGCGGGCCTGCTTGGGCCGGCAGCAGCGCCGCATCGAGCGCGCCCCCGGCCGGCGTGCCCAGGATGGGCAGGATCAGGGTCTCGAGCAGCTGACGGCTGAGGCGGCCGCCACCGCCGTGGCCCAGCTGGATGGTGCCGGAGGGTTCGGTGGGACTGGGGCAACCTGAGGTCATGGCTCAGGGGCGATAGCGGTGGTAGGCGGCACAGGCCCCCTCCGATGACACCATTGGTGCCCCCAGGGGCCGATCGGGGCTGCAAAGCGTTCCAAAGCTGGGGCAATCCGTCGGCCTTGCCAGCCCCTGCAGCACCCGGCCGCTGAGGCAGACCGGCTCAGCCGGCGCTGAACGGGTCGATTCGGCGCTGCTCGTCTCTCCCTGGAGCAGGTGATCAGCGGCAAGGGCGTCGTAGGGGGCGCGCAGGCGGAGGCCGCTCTGGCTCAGCACCCCGAGGCCCCGCCAGAGGCGGTCGCAGGGCGCGAACACCCGTTCGATCAGCGCTTGGGCGGCGGCGTTCCCCCCGTTCGGGGCTCCCTGCAGGTAGGCGTTCTCCACCCGGTGCTCACCCTGCTCAAGTTGGCTCACGCAGCGCAGCACCCCTTCGAGCAGCTCGAGCGCCCCGAACCCGGTGACGACGATCGGCACCTGGTGGCGTTGGGCGATCGGTGCGTATTCATCCAGGCCCATCACCGACGCCACGTGGCCGGCTGCGAGGAACCCCTGAACCCGTGCCTCGGGTTCAGCCAGGATCGCCTCCAGGGCCGGTGGCACCCGCACCAGGGACACCAGCAGTTTCAGGTTGGTGAGCCCTTCGCTCCAGGCGCGGTGGGCCAGCAGGGCGGTGGCGGGTGCGGTGGTTTCGAAGCCCACCGCCAGAAACACCACCGTGAGTTCGGGGTGGTCCCGGGCAATGGCCAGCACGTCGAGGGGGGCGTAAACGATCCGCACCCGGCCGCCCCTGGAGCGCACCGCGAGCAGATCGCGGCCAGCGGAACCCGGCACCCGCAGCATGTCGCCGTAGGTGCACAGGAGCATGCCGGGGTCGGCGGCCAGGGCCTGGGCCCGATCGATCACGGCGGCGTCAGTGACGCAGACCGGGCAGCCCGGTCCGTGGATCAGCTCCAGTTCCGGGGGCAGCAGCTGGTCGAGGCCATGGCGCAGGATCGCGTGGGTCTGACCGCCGCAGACCTCCATCAGGGTCCAGGGCCGGGTGAGGCGAGCGCGGATCGCCGCCAGCAATGCCTGAACCTGTTCCACCTGGGGCTGATCGAGTGGTTGGTTCACCAGCTCACCTGGCTTGCGTTCCCCGGCGCCGCCGACCCGGTGGTGGCCGTGTAGCTGCCCAGGGCGCGCATGTACTGGGCCCGCTCGAACTCCTCGGGGTCGGGGCTGCGCCGCTGGCTCATGCAGCCGCGCAGCTCCAGCAGGGAGCTGTGGCCGTGCTCCTCCAGCCAGCTGCGCAGCTCGGCCTCCAGTTGGCGCAGGTGGCCCGGGCCGTGGCGCAGCAGGGCGCTGACCACCTGGGTGACCCGTGCCCCCACCATCAACAACCGCACCACATCGGTGCCGCTCTCGACGCCACCGCTGGCGGCCAGCTCCAGATCAAGGCGGCCCTCCAGCAGGGCGATCCAGCGCAGGGGCGCGTGCAGGTCGGCGGCCGTGCTCAGCAGCGGGTTGGGTCGGATCTCCAGGGTTTCGATGTCGATGTCGGGTTGGTGGAAACGGTTGAACAGCACCAGCCCCGAGGCCCCTGCCGCCTGGAACTGCGCGGCCATGTGGACCAGGTTGGTGTAGCTGGGGCTCGGTTTCACCGCCAGGGGCAGGGTCACCGCAGCGCCCACGGCCTGCACGATCGCCACGTGCTGCGCTTCGATCTCGGCGCCCGGCAGCCGTGGGTCGGTGGGCACGCTGTAGAGGTTGAGCTCCAGGGCGCTGGCTCCGGCCTGCTCGATGGCGCGGGCCGCTTCGGCCCAGTGGCCGGGCCGCAGGCCATTGAGGCTGGCGAGGATCGGGATGTCGACTCTTGAGCGGGCGGTTTCGATCTCTTGCAGGTAGCCGTCCAGTCCCAGGTGGGCCGGATCGACGACGGGCTGGTAGCTGAGGGATTCCGGATGGCTCTCAGCGCCGTGCTGGTGATGGTGCTCCCACTCCAGCCAGTCGCGTTCGACCTGCTCGAGGAACAGGGAATGGAGCACCACGGCGGCGGCACCGTGCTCGGCCAGCAGCGGGATTCTGCCTGGATCGGCGCTCAGGGGCGCGCAGGCGCCGACCACCAGGGGCGAGGCCAGGGGCAGTCCCAGCCAGGAGCTGCTCAGATCGATGCGGCTCATGACTCCGGCTCCGCCAGGCGCTTGTAGAGATCCCAGCGCCGGGCCACGTTCGCCTGGGCGCTGCGGGTGAGCTCCCGGGCGCGCTCCGGCTGGCTCAGGCCCAGCATCCGGAAGCGATTTTCACTGGCCATGGCATCGGCCAGGGGCACGGTGGCGGCGCGGGAATCCACCACCAGCGGCGATTCGCCCCGGTCGCGGCGGCGGGGGTCGTGGCGGTAGAGCAGCCAGCGGCCGGAGTCCACCGCCAACCGCTGCTGCTGCAGCCCCTTGGCCATGTCGATGCCGTGGGCGATGCAGTGGGAGTAGGCCAGGATCAGCGAGGGGCCCGGGTACGACTCAGCTTCCAGAAAGGCCCTCAGGGTGTGCTCATCCCTGGCGCCCATGGCGACGCTGGCCACGTAGACGTTGCCGTAGGTCATGGCGATCAGGCCCAGATCCTTCTTGGCGGCGGGCTTGCCGCCGCTGGCGAACTTGGCCACCGCCCCCATCGGCGTCGCCTTAGACATCTGGCCACCGGTGTTGGAGTAGACCTCCGTGTCAAGAACCAGGATGTTGACGTCGTGGCCGCTGGCGAAGACATGATCGAGCCCGCCAAAGCCGATGTCGTAGGCCCAGCCATCACCGCCGATCATCCAGATGCTGCGCTTGACCAGATCGTCCGCCAGGTTCAGCAGGGTGGTGGAGCGAGGGTCGGCGACCTCTTCGGCGTCTGGGCCTGAACGGGCGTTGAGGTGCCGCTTGAGGGCCTCCACCCGCTGGCGCTGCTCGTGGATCCCGGCCTCATCGCTCTGATCAGCCTCCAGCAGCCCCTGGGCCAGCGACGGCGGCAGGGCGGCTGGATGGGCGCTCGCCTCGCCGTTGCCGGTGGGGCCGGACAGCTCTTTCAGCAACCGCTCGGCGGTGGCCTTGCGCTGGTCGAAGCCGAGGCGGAAACCCAGACCGAATTCAGCGTTGTCTTCGAACAGAGAATTCGACCAGGCGGGGCCACGCCCCTCGCCGTTGGCGCTCCAGGGGGTGGTGGGCAGGCTGCCGCCGTAGATCGAGGAACAGCCCGTGGCATTGGCCACCACCATGCGGTCGCCGAAGAGCTGGGTGGCCAGCTTGATGTAAGGGGTCTCGCCGCAGCCGGCACAGGCGCCGGAGAACTCGAACAGCGGTTGCTGCAGCTGCTGCTGGTTGATGTGGCGCAGATCCAACCGCTGGCGGTCGGCCTCCGGCAGCTGCAGGAAAAAGTCCCAGTTGGAGCGCTCCTGCTCGCGCAGGGGCCGTTGGGGCGCCATGTTGATCGCCTTGAGGCGCGGCTCACGGCGGTTGCGGGCCGGACAGACCTCCACGCAGAGCCCACAACCCGTGCAGTCTTCGGCGGCCACCTGCAGGCTGAAGGCCTGGCCGGCCAGGTGGTGATCACGGGCGTCGGTGCTGCGGAAGCTGGCCGGCGCCGCGGCCAGCAGGGAGGGGTCGTAGGCCTTGGCGCGGATCACCGCATGGGGGCAGACCAGCACACACTTGGCGCATTGCACGCAGACCTCGGGATCCCAGACCGGGATTGATTCGGCGATGTTCCGTTTCTCCCAGCGGGCGGTGCCGCAGGGAAAGCTGCCATCGGCCGGCAGGGCGCTCACGGGCAGGCGATCGCCCTGGCGCTCCAGCTGGGGCTTGATCACCTCCCGCACGAAGGCCGGCGCCCCCTCCAGCGGCTGGAGCGGGGTGTGATCGGTCGCGTTGATTGCCCCCCGGGGCACGGGCGCCAGCTCGGCCAGAGCGGCCTCCACGGCCGCCAGGTTGGCCGCCACGATCCGCTCCCCCTTGCGGCCGTAGCTGTGGCGGATGGCAGAGCGGATCGCCTCCTGGGCCTGCTCCTGGGGCATCACCCCGGCGAGGGCAAAGAAGCAGGTCTGCATCAGGGTGTTGATCGCTGGCCCAAGCCCCAGCTCCCGCGCCAGGCGGCTGGCGTCGATGGCCTGCACGGTCAGATCCTTGGCCACGATCTGCCGCTGCACGCGCTCGGGCAGCCGCTCCCAGGTGCCATCGACGCCCCAGGGGCTGTTGAGCAGCAGGGTGCCCCCGGGCAGGGCCGCCTCGAGCAGCTCGAAGGAGTCGAGAAAATCCCAGTGGTGGCAGGCGATCAGCTGGGCGCGGCGGATCAGGTAGGCGGACTGGATCGGCTGGGGCCCGAAGCGCAGGTGCGAGACCGTGACTGAGCCTGATTTCTTGGAGTCGTAGACGAAGTAGCCCTGGACCTGCAGGCCGGTGGCGTCTCCGATGATCTTGATCGCGTTCTTGTTCGCGCCCACCGTGCCGTCAGAGCCCAGGCCGTAGAGGATGGCGCGGAACACCGTGTCGACTTCGGTGTCGAAGTGCTCGTCGACGGGCAGGGAGCGGTGGGTGAGGTCATCGTCGATGCCGACCGTGAAGTGGTTGAGCGGATCGTCTCCTTGGAGGTGGTCGAGCACCGCCTTGACCATGGCGGGGGTGAATTCCTTCGAGGCCAGGCCATAGCGCCCGCCCACCAGTTTCGGCCGCTCGCCGGGCCAGGCCTCGTGCAGGGCATTGAGCACATCGAGGTAGAGGGGTTCACCGCCGCTGCCGGGTTCCTTGCAGCGGTCGAGCACCGCCAGGGCCCGCACGCTGGCCGGCAGCGCCGCCACCAGCGCCTCGCTGCTCCAGGGCCGAAACAGGCGCACCTTGAGCACCCCCACCCGCTCCCCCCGGGCCATCAGCGCCTCAACGGTTTCCTGGGCCGTTGTGCAACCTGAGCCCATAAGCACCAGCACACGTTCGGCATCGGCGGCGCCGTGGTAATCGAACAGGCGGTAGGCGCGGCCCGTGATCGCTGCGAAGTGGTCCATGGCGGCCTGCACCGCCTGCGGGGCCGCATCGGTGTAGGGGTTGACCGCTTCGCGGGCCTGGAAGGCCACATCCGGGTTCTGGCTGGTGCCGCGCAGCACCGGGCGATCGGGCGTCAGGCCGCGGGCGCGGTGGGCCTCCACCAGGGGCTGGGGGATCAGCTGGCGCAGGACGTCATCGCCCAGCAGGGCCACCCGCTGGATCTCGTGGGAGGTGCGGAAGCCATCGAACCAATGCAGGAACGGCAGGCGGCACTGCAGCGTGGCGGCGGTGGCGATGGCGGCGAAGTCGCCCGCCTCCTGCACCGAGGCCGAACAGAGCAGGGCACAACCGGTGCCGCGGGTGGCCATCACATCGCTGTGGTCGCCGAAGATCGAGAGGGCCGAGGTGGCCAGGGCGCGCGAGGCCACATGGATCACGGCGGCGCTGAGTTCCCCGGCGATCTTGTAGAGGTTGGGGATCATCAACAGCAACCCCTGGGAGGCCGTGAAGGTGGTGGTCAGGGAGCCGCTCTGCAGGGCCCCATGCACCACCCCGGCGGCCCCGGCCTCGCTCTGCATCTCCTCCACCACCGGCACGGTGCCCCAGAGGTTGGGACGGCCCGCCGCAGCCCAGGCATCGGCCGATTCCCCCATCGGGGTGGCCGGGGTGATCGGGTAGATCGCCATCACCTCGCTGAGCCGGTAGGCGACCCGGGCCACGGCCTCGTTGGCGTCGATGGTGGCGCTGGCAGCGGTGGCATCGCTGCTTGTGGTGCCCGGTTGCCTGCGAACGGTGGTGGTCATGGCTGCTCCATGGAAACTTCTGCTGGCAGCTCTGATGGCTGCTCAAAAGCCAAGTCGGCAGCGTCGCCCGGTTGCCAGATCCCCAGGGCGAAGCCCACGTGCACCAGCACGAAGTCGCCCAGGCGGGCCTCGGGCAGGCAGGCCAGGCTCACCTCCCGCAGCACCCCAGCGAAACTCACCTGCCCCACACGCCAGAGCGGATCATCGTGCTCCTCGATCCGGATCAGTTCACCGGGCACCGCCAGGCACATCGGGCGCCTCTCCAAGGCCATGAAGGGCCCCGGAAGGGGCTGGTTCCTTTCTAGGCATCTCCGGCGCGTTCGCGGGAACTGTTGCGCCCCGTTGCAACGCGATCGCCAGCAGCTGACCCACCGCCAGGGCGCCGTCGTTGCAGGGCAACCGCATGGGCCGGATCGGGGCGATCCCGGAGCGCTCCAGGGCGCTGGTGGCCAGTTCCAGCAGCAGCCGGTTCTGGAAGCAACCGCCAGCCAGCAGCAACTCCCTGGCCCCCAGCCACTGGGCCAGCTCCACCAGCAGCTGGGCCAGGGTGGTGTGGAAGCGGTGGGCCAGGGCCTCGGCGGGGATGCCTTGATCGCGCTCCGCCAGCAGGCCATCGAGCAGGGGCTGCCAGTCGATCTCCCATGGTTCGCCAGCGGTGCCGGCCCGCAGCGCAAAGCCAGGGAAATGGGCAGCGGAGGGATCCTCAACCCCTTGAGTTCCCGTGTCCCGGCCCAACTGGGCGTCATGCCAGCGCCAGGCGGCCGCCTCCAGCGCCATCGCCGCCTCCCCCTCGTGGCGGTTGATCAGGCAGAGCCCCAGCAGGGCCGAGACGGCATCGAACAGGCGCCCGATGCTGGAGCTGGGCGGACTGTTCAACCCTGTGGCGATGGCCCGCGCGAGCACCGCCAGCTCCTCGACGCTGAACCACCCGGGCTCCCCGTGCCTCAGCCGCTCCAGGCCCGCCGCCCCGTAGGCCGCCTGCAGCAGCCCGAGGGCCGCGCGGCGTGGTTCTTTCAGGGCCCGCTCGCCCCCGGGCAGGGGGAAGGGCCGCAGCCGGGCCAGGCGCTCGTAGCCATCGGCGCTCACCCGCAGCAGCTCGCCGCCCCAGAGGCTGCCATCGGCTCCCTGGCCGGCCCCGTCCCAGGCCACCCCAAGCCGTGGCGGCCTCAGCCCGTGCTCGGCCAGCACGGCCAGCAGGTGGGCGTGGTGGTGCTGCACCTCCAGCAGCGGCAGGGCGCCGCCCGTCTGGGCCAGCTCCCGGGCGAGGCGGCTGGAGGCATAACCCCGGTGCTGATCGCAGGCCAGCCGGGTGGGCTGCACGCCATGCAGTTGCGTCCAGCGCTCCAGGCTCCAGCGCAGCCTCCTCTCCCCCGCCTCGCTGCCCAGATCGCCCAGGTGGGGGGAGAGCAGGGCCTGGCGGTCCAGGCCCAGGGCAAGGCTGCTCTTGAGCTGCCCCCCCAGGGCCAGCGCCCCGTTGAGTTCGGCGTCTTCGTCCAGCAGTGGAGACAGATCGATCGGGAGGGGGGCCAGGCCCCGGGCCAGCCGCAGCACCAGCGGCCGCCCCGCCACCACCTGAACGACGCTGTCATCGAAGGGCAGGGCGATCGTCCGGTTGTGAACCAGGAAGCCATCGGCGAGGGGCGCGAGCCGTTCGAGGGCGTCGTCGTCGTCGAAGCAGAGCGGTTCACCGGAGCGGTTGCCGCTTGTGGCCACCAGGGGGGCGCCGAAGGCCCGGGCCAGCAGGTGGTGCAGGGGCGTGGCCGGCAGCATCACCCCGAGGCTGGCCAGGCCGGGGGCCACCGATGGGGCGATCCGTTGATGGAAGGCAGCGCCTGGCGCGCCGGGTTGGCGCCGCAGCAGCACGATCGGCGCCGCCGCGGAGCTGAGCTGGGTTTCCTCTTCGGGGCTGAGCGCTGCCAGGGCGCGGGCGCCGTTGAGATCGGCCACCAGCACAGCCAGGGGCTTGGCGGGCCGGCCCTTGCGCCGCCTGAGCTCCTGCACCGCCATCTCATCGCCGGCCTCCACCAGCAACTGGTAGCCCCCCAGCCCCTTGAGGGCGACGATCCGTCCGGCCCGCAACGCCGCCACCGCCTGGGCCAGGGGGCCGGCGCCCTCCGCCTCCGGTTTCAGGGGGCCCCATCCCCGCCAACTCAGCCGTGGACCGCAGGACGGGCAGCCGATGGTCTGGGCGTGGAAGCGTCGGTCGGTGGGGCCTGTGTACTCGTCGCGGCAGGCGGCGCAGAGGGGAAAGCTCGCCAGGGTGGTGCGCTCCCGCTCGAACGGCAAAGCGATCAGCAGGCTGGACCTGGGCCCGCAGCTGCTGCAGCTGATGAACGGGTCGCCGTGGCGCCGGTTGGAGGGATCAAACAGCTCCGAGCGGCAGGCCTGGCAGGGGGCCCGATCCGGGGGCACCAGGCTGCCGCCGATCCCCTGGCTGGCCTTGCGATCGCTGCCCGGGGCGGGGCTGCTGGGGCGGATCGAGAAGACCCTCTCCCCGATGGGGTCCTGCCAGCGGCGCTTCAGCGCCACCAGGTGGCTGTGGGCGGGGGGGGCCCGTTGCAGTTGATCCAGGAACCGCTCCAGTTGCTCGCGCTCACCCTCCAGTTCCAGGGTCACGCCGCCGGGGCCGTTGCTCACCCAGCCCCCCAGCCCCAGGTCCGTGGCGAGGCGGTGGCAGTGGGGCCGAAAGCCCACCCCCTGCACCAGCCCGCTGATCTCCAGCCGCAGCCGACGCCGGCCCATGGCAAGGTGCGCGAACGCCGTCACCGGCCCTTGGCCGCCAGCCAGGCCAGCAGTGGCTCCAGCCCTTCGCCGGTGCGAGCAGAAACTTCAAAGATCCGCGCCTGGGGTGCCACCTGGGCGAGGTTGGCGAGGGCCTCCTGGCGCAAGAAGCCCACGGCGTCAGCCAGGTCGATCTTGTTGATCACGATCGCGTCCGCCGACTTGAACAGACCCGGATACTTGAGCGGCTTGTCCTCGCCCTCGCCCACGGCCGTGAGCGCCAGCCGCAGCCCTTCACCCAGGTCGTAGGCGGTGGGACACACCAAATTGCCCACGTTCTCGATCAGCAGCAGATCCAGGGCCGCCGGATCCAGCTGCTCGAGGGCCCGCTCCACCATCGTCGCCTCCAGGTGGCAGCCCTGGCCGGTGGTGATCTGAACTGCATCGGCACCGGCCAGGCGCAGGCGCCTGGCGTCGTTGTCGGTGGCCAGATCGCCCACGATCACGCCCACGGGCCCACCCTTCCAGCGCCGGCTGAGGGCCTCCAGCAGGGCGGTCTTGCCGGAGCCCGGCGCCGAGAGCACGTTCACCACCGTCAGGCCGAGATCCGAAAAGCGCTGGCGGTTGTGGGCCGCCTGGTGGTCGTTCTTGGCCAGCAGGCCCGCCTCCAGCACGAGGGTGCGCCGGGGCGTGGCCAGGGCCAGGGCTGGGGCTGGGGCCGGGGTTGCGGCTGGGGGCCTTCCGCAGGAACAGTCGCTGCACATCTCAGGACACCTCCAGGGAGGTGAGCTCCAGCTCACGGCCGCTGAGGATCCGCTGGCTCAAAGCGCCGCAGCCGGGGCAGGCGTAGATCACATCCACCGGGGTGAACTCCTGTTCACACTGGCCGCAGAAGCAGACGGTGGGGACCACTTCGAGACGCAACGTTGCGCCCTGGGCCGCCCCCCCCTGCATCACGACCTCGAAGGCGAAGGCGAGCGCCTCGGGGTCCACCCCCGAGAGGCTGCCGATGCGCAGGTGCAGCGCGTGGATGCGCAGCGCCCCCTGCGCCGCCGCCTGCTCGTCGGCCAGACGGCGCACTTCCTCCATCAGCGCCAGTTCATGCATCGCGATCGAGCCAGCGGCGCAGGGCCCGCCGGGCCGGTGCCAGCTGGGCGGCGGTGGCCGGCGACAGCTGCTCCCCGAGCTCGAGGCCGTGGACGGGGACCCGCAGCCACCAGGCCGCCGGCCGCCGGCCGTAGAGCCCGTCGGCCAGTTGCAGCAGGGCCTGGGGGCTGCTGTGGTGACTGAAGCGGAGCGGCGGGGCGGCGGTGATCTCCTGGGCCACCAGGGGCTCCAGGAGCGGGGCGGCGGCCGCGGCGGCACCGACCCGATCGACCATCCAGGCATCGATGAACAACACCCGCGCGCAGACGGCCAGGCGCGGGGCCAGCTCGGGGCTGAGCTGTTGCACGGCCATCGACTCGACGCCCGAGAGGCCCCAGGCCTCCACCTCCTCGGCCAGGCGCGGGCCGACCCCGTCGTCGCTGCGCAGCCGGTTGCCGATGCCAATCACCAGTTGGGGAGCCAGCGCCACGGCTTCTGCAGGCACCCATCCTTCAGGCGCCCATTTCTCAGGCCCCCATTTTTCAGGCACGGCGGCGTTCCTCCAGCAACGTTCCATCGGCGCCATACAGCCGCACCTGCAGGGGCATGGAGCCGGCGGCGTGGGTGGAGCAGGAGAGGCAGGGGTCGTAGCAGCGGATTCCAGCCTCCACGCGGTTGAGCAGGGCCTCACTGAGGTGGGCCCCATCGAGGTAGTGGCGGGCGATCTGGGTGACCGTGCTGTTCATGGCACGGTTGTTCTGGCCAGTGGCGATGATCAGGTTCACTTTCTCGATCAGGCCGTTGGCATCCACCCGGTAGTGGTGGAAGAGCGTGCCTCGGGGCGCCTCGCTCACCCCCACGGCCTCAAGGACATTGACGCTGGCCCGGGCGCGCACATGGCGCGCCTCGATGTCGGGGTCGTTGAGCAGCACTTCGATCCCCTCCAGGCAGGCGACGATTTCGATCAGGCGGGCCAGGTGGTAGTACAGCGAGCCGCTCACCACCCGGCCGCCCCGCTGGCGCAGCTCGGCCAGCTCCCGATCGGCCCTTGGGGTGCCGATGCGCTCGCAGAGGTTGAGGCGGGCCAGGGGCCCCACCCGGTAGCTGCCGGCCTCCGGGCCCAGGGGCTTGTAGTAGGGGAACTTCAGGTAGCTCCAGGGCTCGACCGCCTCGGCAATCGTCTCGGCGTAGGCGTCTTCGCTCAGGCCATCGACGAGCACGGTGCCATTGGCATCGATGATCCGCAACGCACCGCCGTAATGCTCCCAGCACCCGTCGCTGCCCACCAGGCCGAGAAAGAGCGAGGGGAAGGAGCCGAACACCTCCAGTTCTTCGCCGAGCTGGGTATCCAGCAGTGTTTTGAACAGACCCAGGGCTCCTTCGGCGATGGTGACCATCTCCGGCAACTGGGCCAGGACGTGCTCCTTGATCCCCTCGGCCAGGGGCGCGCGCACGCCCCCGGGCACCGCCCAGGCGGCATGGATCTTGCGGCCCCCGAGGGCTTCGATCAGGGCCTGGCCGAACTGGCGCAGGCGGATGCCGGAGCGGGCCAGTTGGGGGTCGGCGGCGATCAACCCGAACACGTTGCGCTTGGAGGGGTCGCAGTCCCAGCCCAGCAGGAAATCGGGGCTGCTGAGGTGGAAGAACGACAGGGCATGGGACTGGCAGATCTGGGCCAGGTTCATCAGCCGCCGGAGCTTCTCGGCCGCCGGTGGGATCGTCACCGCCAGGATCTTGTCGCCCGTCTTGGCGGCGGCCAGCAGGTGGCTCACCGGGCAGATGCCACAGATGCGGGCGGTGATCGCCGCCATCTCCGTGAACGGCCGCCCCTCGCAGAATTTTTCGAAGCCCCGGTACTCGACCACGTGAAACCGGGCCGTCTCTACCAGCCCGTCCGTGCCCAGGTGGATCGAGATCTTGGCGTGGCCTTCGATGCGGGTGACCGGATCGATCAGGACCGTACGCGGTTGGGGGGTTGCCGGAGTGGGGGTGTCCATCAGCCGAAGCGGATCAGCTCCGCCCCCTCCATCTGCGGCCACGTCCCATGCAGCAGAGGCTCCAGGCAGGCGCGGATACGCGCCGCCGAGGGGGGGCAGCCGGGCAGGTAGACGTCCACCGGCACCACCTCGTGCACGGGCAGCACCTGATCCAGCAGCTCCGGCACCAGGCCCGGGGCCTGGGGCAGGGCGCCCGATCCATCGGCCAGCTCCAGGTAGGCCCGGCGCAGCACCGGTTCGCTGCCACCGAGCATGTTGCGCATGCCGGGGATGTTGGCGGTGATGGCGCAGTCGCCGAAGGACACCAGGATCCTGGTGCGCGCGCGGACCTTCAAGATCAGCTCCAGGTTGTCTTGGTTGGCCACTCCACCCTCCACCAGGGCGATGTCGACATCCTCGGGGTAGATCTTGGTGTCGGAGGCCACGGGGCTGTAGACGACGTTCGCCAGTTCGGCGAACTCCAGCAGCCATTCATCGAGATCAAGGAATGACATGTGGCAGCCGGAGCAGCCGGCCAGCCAGACGGTGGCGACATTCAGGCGGCTCACGGCGTCCCCCCCTGCCGGCGGTAACGCACCAGGGCCTGGAGCTGTTCGGGGTGTCTCTCCTTCTCTTCTGTCCCTTCGCCCTTGTGGAACAGGGCACCGGTGGGACAGACCTGGACGCACTTGCCGCAGTCGGTGCAGGCGTCCACCGCCCCCCAGGGCTCATCGAGGCCGGAGATGATCCGGCAATGCTCGCCCCGCCAGCCCACGTCCCAGACGTGGGCCCCCTCCACCTCATCGCAGACGCGCACGCAGCGGGTGCAGAGGATGCAGCGGTTGTGATCGAGGCCGAACAGCGGGTGGGAGAGATCCACCGACCGCTGCGGGAAGCGGTAGGGCAGACGGGAGTGGTCCATGCCCACGGCCACGGCCAGATCCTGCAGTTCGCAGTGGCCGTTGGCCACGCAGATGGCGCAGACATGGTTGCCTTCGGTGAACAGCAGTTCGATCACGGTGCGGCGCAGCTCCGCCAGGCGAGGGCTGCTGGTGCGCACCACCATGCCGTCGGCCGCGGCTGTGACGCAGGCGGGTTGCAGGCGGGAGTCGCCGTCGATCTCCACCAGGCAGAGGCGGCAGGCGGCCACCGGGCTCAGCCCATCGAGGTGGCAGAGGGTGGGGATGGGATGCCCCCCAGCGCGGGCCGCCTCCAGCAGGGTGGTGCCGCTGGCTGTGGCCACAGGTTCGCCATCGATTGTGAGGTTGATCGGTTTCATCGCCCAGCCCAGCTCATGGAGCAGCGCTCGCTTTGGGCGGCAGCAGGGCGAGGAAGTCGCCGCGGAAATGGCGCAGGGCGCTGAGCACCGGCCTCGGGGCGCTCTGGCCCAGGCCGCAGAGGCTTGTGTCGGCGACCATGTGGCAGAGCGATTCCAGCTGCTCCAGATCGGCGGCGCCCGCCCGCCCCTCCAGGTGCTTGCGCAACAGGTCGTGCAGCTGCACGGTGCCGGCGCGGCAGGGCACGCACTTGCCGCAGGATTCCTCCCGGCAGAAGCCCATGAAGAAGGCGGCCAGGTCGACCATGTCGGTGGTCTCATCGAGCACCACCATGCCGCCGGAGCCCATGATCGTGCCCAGCTCCTTGAGTGATTCGTAGTCGACGGGGGTGTCCAGCCGCGCCGCCGGGACGCAGCCGCCGGAGGGACCGCCGGTCTGGACGGCCTTGATGGGGACTCCGCCCGGCGCCCCGCCGCCCATCTGCTCGACCACCGTCGCCAGGGGGGTGCCCATGGGCACCTCCAGCACCCCGGCCAGGCGCACGTGGCCGGTGAGCGAGAACACCTTGGTGCCGGCGCTGGTGGGGGTGCCGATGGCGGCGAACCAGTCGGCGCCTTCGCGCAGGATCGGCACCACGTTGGCGAAGGTCTCCACGTTGTTGATCAAGGTGGGGCGGCCCCAGAGGCCGTGTTCCGCCGGGTAGGGGGGGCGTGGCCGCGGCGTGCCCCGGCCACCCTCGATCGAATGGATCAGCGCCGTCTCCTCGCCGCAGACGTAGGCCCCGGCGCCCACCCGCAGCTCGATGGCGACATCGCCGAGGAGATCGCGCCCGCGGGCCTGCTCGATCGCCAGGCGCAGGTGGGCGATGGCCAGGTCGTACTCGGCGCGGATGTAGATGAAGCCCAAGCGGGCGCCGACGGCGTAGGCGGCGATCGCCATCCCCTCCAGCACCCGGTGGGGATCGCCTTCGAGCACGGTTCGGTCCATGAAGGCGCCGGGGTCCCCCTCATCGGCGTTGCAGACCACCACCTTGTCTGGGCCGGCCATGCCCGCCACCAGCTGCCATTTCAGGCCGGTGGGGTAGCCGGCGCCTCCGCGTCCGCGCAGGCCGCTGCGGCGGATCTGCTCGATCACCGCCTCGGGGCTGACGCTGGCGCGCAGGCGTTGCCATTGGGCATAGGCGCCGGCGGCGATCGCCTCATCGAGGTCTTCGGGGTCGATCTGGCCGCAGTTCTCCAGCACGATGCGCCGCTGCAGCTGGAAGAACGGGTGCTCCGGATCGAGCCGCTGGGCCGTGGTCGGCGCCCAGCTGTCCAGGGCATCGGCGGCGAGGGCGTCGATCAGGCTGTCGGCATCGGCGAGCGTCACACCGCCGTAGATCCCACCACGCTCGATCTCACCGCGCTCGACCCCGGCGCCGCAGGGAGCGCCGCCGGGGTCGAGCGCCAGCAGGGGGCCGGCGCCGCAGGGCCCTAGGCAGCCCACGCTGCGCAGCCGCAGCCGCGGGGTCAGACCTCGTTCGGCAAGGGACGTCTCCAGGTGGGAGCGGATCGCTTCGCTGCCGCAGGCCCGGCAGCCCGCCGCCGCGCAGAGCCGCACACTCGCCGGCGCGGCCGGGGCCGCAGGCCCGCTCATCCGACCATCCCCTGGAGCCGCTGCCGCAGGGAGGCCGCGCTCTGGTGGCTCCAGGCGGTGCCGTCCATCACCACCAATGGCGCACCGCCGCAGGTGCCCAGGCAGCGCACACGGCTGACCTCCAGGCCTTCCGCCGGTTGCTCTGCAAGAGCCGCCAGCAGCCGATCGGCGCCCTTCACGTGGCAGGCGGTGCCGGTGCAGACCACCAGCTGATGGGGGGCCGGTGGCTGGAAGCGAAACAGGTGATAAAAGCTGGCGGTGCCATGGACGCGGCTGAGGGGCAGCCCCAGCTCCAGCGCCAGCTGACGCAGCAACGGCGCGCTGAGGTGCCCGTAGAGCTCCTGGGCGCGGTTGAGCAGTTCAATCAGGGCGGAGGGCTGGCCGCGGCGCTCGCGCAGGCTGGGCTCCAGCTCGGCGAAGATCTGGTCGCTGGCCTCGGTGTCGGCATCGCTCACGGCCCTGCCCCGGGGATCTGGTCACGATAAGCAGATCTGTTGGCGCTGACCGCAGCCGCTTTACAGGACTAGAACGTGATCAGCCGCCCGTTCGCGCTGCCATGGCTTCGTACACGATCAGCCTTGAAGACGGTCGCAGCTTCAGCTGTGGCGATGACCAATACATCCTCGATGCCGCCGAGGAAAAGGGGGTCGATCTGCCCTCCTCCTGCCGCGCCGGCGCCTGCAGCACCTGTGCCGGCAAGGTGCTCTCCGGCAGCGTCGATCAGGCGGATCAGAGCTTCCTCGACGACGATCAGATCGCCCAGGGCTATGCCCTGCTCTGCGTCAGCTACCCACTGGCCGACTGCACGATCCGCGCGGCGGTGCAGGCGGAGCTTTGAACCCTGCGCCTTTCCGCCGTTGGCCTCACGGCTTCTGGACCGGCTTGCGGGCGGGGGGCTGGGGGGCGTTGGCCGGGCCCGCTGACGCAGGGGCCTGGGGCAGCAGCTGATCGACGCATTCGGTCGTCGCGTAGCGGCGGTTGGTGGTGCAGGTCTGGGTTTTGATCAAGGCGCCGGTGACGCGGTCGGTGGTGGTGCAGGTTTCGATCGCCCAGGCTTCGGCGCCGCTGAGGGGATCGCGGTTGGTGGCCTCACGGCGGCAGCTGGTGGTCGGCTGGGCGAGGACCGTGGGGGCGCTGATCGCCACGAGCGTCGCCAGAGGCAAGAGGGCCGGCAAAGAGAGCAGGGCCGCCAGGCCGTGGGTGGCAGCGGCGATCGTTTCAGGTGCCTGGGCTAGGGCCCGGATGTGCTGGCGAAGGTTCATGGGCTTCGAGTCGTCGCTGGGCATCCTTGATCGCCAGAGTCTGGCCGAGATGGGTGCCGAGCACGGAGCCGACCGTGATCAGCCCCGCGAGCGACCATTCCAGGGCTGATCCATTGAGGGGCAAGCCATTCAGGTGATCGGGCCGGGAACGGCGCAGGCAGTCACGCACCTGGCGCTCCAACTGGCCTCGGGGGGCGGCTGGGTCGAGGAGGGCCAGGCACTCGAGGCTGGCTGAAGGGTGGCCGAAGGCTCCGTAGCCGATCCCCGCGAGTCCCAGCCCAGCCAACAGGCCCACGGAGGCACCGACCATCGGCGTGATCGTGCGCCGGCTGAAGGCGTAATAGAGCTGCGCAGGGAGGCCAGCCACAGGAATGTTCTGGGCGAGGGCCCACAGCCAGGTGCCCAGGGGGCGTTCCTTGAGGCGGAGCCGGTAGGCCGTGGAATGGGGCAACCGAGCTTGCTCCTGGGCGGGCTTAGGCGCTGTCATCGCGAAGCGGTCATCGGCGGACTTCGCAGCCCTCTCGAATAACGCCCCCTGATGGACTCGAACCATCGACCGGCTGCTTAGAAGGCAGCTGCTCTATCCAGCTGAGCTAAGGGAGCAGGGCCCCGCTGGGGCTTCAGCATTGTGGCAGTCCTGTTGTTCCGGCGGCACGTGGGCCTCGGGTGTAGAGATTTTCATTGCTCTTGTTCACCCGTAACTTGCACCTCGGACGGGTTGAACCAAGATTGTTTGGTGCTGGATTTTGGCCAATGGGGCGTTCTGGCGATCTACCGCCCCGTCGTCATAAGCGGCATCCCCTTCCTTCCACCCTCGCGATGGTCGAGGCCGAGTTCAAGGAGCCCCAGGGCGAGCGCCAGATCGGTCAGCTCTGGGATGTCAGTTCAGCGGGTGCTTGCCTGCAATTACGCGACCATGTGCCCATTGCCGAGAACGCCCTCGGCCTGTTGCTGCTGCGTCATCCATTCGGTTCCGATCATTTTTCGCTGGCCGTCCAGGTGTGCTGGGCTAGCCCAGCCCGTCACGTCACCTTCCTGGGCGTGATTTTCTCCGATGGGCTGTTGCGCCCCGGCACCTTCCTGGATGACTACATGAAGGCCTCCTGGGTGGAGCGGATGCGGGTTTATAGGGAACTTGATCGGCCCTCGGGGGCGCCATGACCGGTTCCGGGCCTGGGATCCCCCGTCGCCATCAGCGCTACCTCTTGCCCTCCGCCCTGGCCTCGGTGGTTGGCCATTTCTCTCCGGAAGCCAGGGAGGAAAGGCACGAAGGAAGGATGTGGGACATCAGCCCCCTGGGGGCCTGTCTGGTGGTGTCGAGCAGCTTGGACATCGAAGTGGGCTGCCGCGGCCAGCTGCTGGTGTGTGATCCCCACAGTCCAGCGCAGCTCACCCTGGTGGTGGAGATGCGCTGGATCGAGCCTGCCCCCCAGGCCACCTTCATGGGCCTGATGTTCATCGGCGGTCGGTTGCCGCAGAAGACCTTTCTCACGTCCTATTTCAAGGTGTCCTGGGTCGATGCGATGAAGGTGCGGCGCATGGACGAGCTCCAATAGTGCTGGGGAAAGGGACAATGGAGCCTGGTGCCCTTAAAGTGGTGGGCTGAGCGATGTGGTTCATGGCGGTCACCCGGCTCAGCGACAGCCAGAAACAGGAGCTGGTGGCGCGCTTCCGGGAGGGCGAGGCCACCCAGGCGCTGGCGGAGGCCTACGGCTGCAGCCCCAACACCGTCAGCCGGGTGGTGAAGGCGGCCCTGGATCCGGCCACCTATGCCGAGATCAAGCTCCAGCGCTCCAGGGGGGCTGCGGGCCCCGATCAGCTGCCGTTGGGGCCAGGGGCCAGCTCATCGCCCCTGGCGGCCGAGGCCCTTGGCGCTCCGCTTGATCTCCTCGAGCCTTTCGATCCCTTGGATCCCTTGGATTCGCTCCCTGGGGAGGACGCCGATCAGCTGGAGCCTGATCAGCACCGGGTGCTGGCCATTGATGATGCCGATGATTTCGGCGACGACGCCCAGGACGATCCTGATCTGGAGGCCGACGACGAGGGCGAGCCCTTTGAGGCCAGCGAGTTCGTCACCGTGGCGGTCGTGGGCCAGTCGATCGAGGATCGGCCCCCCGCCTCGGCTCAGCCCCTCTGTGGCGTTGAGCTGCCCAGCAGCGTCTACCTGCTGGTGGACAAGACCGTGGAACTGCAGGCCCGCCCGCTCAGCGATTTCCCAGAGCTGGGATCACTCAGCGCCGATGAACGCGACCGCCAGGCCCTGGTGGTGTTTGCCAACCCGCGCCAGGCCAAGCGCCACTGTGGGCGCAGCCAACGGGTGATCAAGGTGCCCGACAGCGGCGTTCTCGAGCGCACGGCCCCCTACCTGCTCTCCCAGGGCATCAGCCGGCTGGTGCTGGAGGGTTCCCTCTACGCGTTGCCTGGCTCCTGATCGCGGTCCCGATCCGATCCCGGCAGCAGCAGGGCCACGCTGACGCCGCCGCTGATCACCCCCACCACCAGGGCCAGCCCCACCAGGAAGCCGCTGGGTAAAGGTGCGACATTGCGACCGAAGCCCAGCTGCAGGCTGGGCCGATCACTCAGGTTCTGGGCCCCCAGGCAGAGAATCAGCAGCAGCAGCAGGCCACCACCGGCGCTGGCGAGCAGCAGGCGCAGGCGCAGCAGCATCAGGGTTCTCCGCTCCGATGCAACAGACCGTAGAGGGTCCGGCGCGAGAGGCCGCTGGACTCCGCCAACTGGCGGGCCGCATCCCGGGGGCTCACGCCGGCGGCCACCCGCCGCCGCAGGTCCGCCAGCAGCTCCCGCTCATCGGGGGGCTGGGGCACCACTTGCGGGGCTCCGCCCAGCACCAGGGTGCACTCCCCGAGTGCTGGGGTGACGCTGAAATGGGCCAGGGCGGCGCCCACCGTGGGGCCGATCTGCTGCTCGTGGCGCTTGGTGAGCTCCCGGGCCACCTGCAAGGGCCGGTCACCGAACGCTTCGAGCAGATCCTCCAGCAGCTCCAGCAGCCGGTGGGGGGCCTCGTAGAGCACGAGAGTGCGCGGCTCGTTCGCCAGCTCCTTCAGCCTGGCCCGGCGCGGGTTGCGCCTGGGGGGCAGGAAGCCCTCGAAGCAGAAGCGGCCGCTGGGCAGGCCGCTGCTCACCAGGGCCGTGGTCAGGGCGCAGGGGCCAGGAATGCAGATCACCGTGAGGCCGGCCGCCCGGGCCGCCGCCACCAGTTCCTCGCCGGGGTCGCAGATGCCGGGCAGGCCCGCATCGCTGATCAAGGCCAGCCGCTCACCTCGCTCGAGGGCCTCCAGCAGCTGGGGGATGCGGGCCAGCTGGTTGTGGGCATGGAAGCTGATCAGCTTCGAGCGGATGCCGAACCCCGCCAGCAGCAGGCCGCTGTGGCGGGTGTCTTCGCAGGCGATGCGGTCCACACCGGCGAGCACCTTGAGGGCCCGGGGGGAGAGGTCGTCACGGTTGCCGATCGGGGTGCCCACCAGGTAGAGGACGCCGGCGGCGGGTTCCTGTTCCTGCACAATGCACCGATGAGCGAACCCATGATGCCGCTTACCCCCGGCGCGATCCCGCTGCCGGAGGGGATCATGGCCGAGCGGCTGCTGGCGGTGCTGCGCCGTCTGAGCTGGGAGGCCGCCGACATCCTGCGGGCCTATGCCAGAGCCGAGCAGCCCCCCTACGGCCATCCAGCCGCCCTGGAGGTGGACCACGGCGGCGAGGGGCCGGTGTCGGCGGCGGATCTGGCGGTCAACCGCCAGCTGATCGAGGGGCTGGCGGCGGCCTTCCCCGGCGCCCCCTGGGCCGTGCTCAGCGAAGAGAGTGCCAAGGAGCCGCCGAGGTCCGGCGGGCACCCTGGGGCCGAGTGGCTGTGGATCCTCGATCCGCTCGATGGCACCAAGGACTTCCTGCAGGGCACCGGTGAGTACGCCGTGCATCTGGCCCTGGTGAAGGACCATCGGCCGGTGCTGGGGGTGGTTCTGCTGCCCGAACTGGAGGAGCTCTGGATCGGCTGGGTCGGCGCCGACGGCAGCGGCCTGGCCTGGCGTGAGGACCGGGCCGGCGAGCAGTTCCCGCCAGCGCTGAGCCGCCGCAGCGAGCGGGCCGAGCTGGCGCTGGTGGCCAGCCGCAATCACCGCGACCAGCGGCTCGAGCAACTTCTTGGGGCCCTGGCCCTGGGCGACACGAAGGCCATCGGCAGCGTCGGCGGCAAGGTGGCCACGATTCTGCGAGGCGAAACCGACCTCTACATCTCCCTCTCCGGCAACAGTGCCCCCAAGGACTGGGACATGGCGGCACCGGAAGCGGTGCTGATCGCCGCCGGTGGAGCCTTCACCCATGCCGATGGCCGCCCCCTCTCCTACAACGATGGCGACCTGCGCCAGGCCGGTTGCCTGGTGGCCAGCCATGGCCCCTGCCACGCTGACCTATGTGCCCGGGCCGCGGAGGCGCTGGCGCTGATCGATCCCGGCTTCGTGGTGTAGCGCCCCGGCGGGGAACGAAGGGCATCAAAAAGCCGGCCCGGGGGAGGTTCCCCTGGCCGGCTGCCTTGGTTACGACCTAGGCCCCCGCAGGCGGTCAGGCCGTGACGGCCACGGGCTCTTCCTGGTCGACGCCGCGCAGGGTGAGGTTGATGCGGCCGCGGTTGTCGATTTCGCGCACGCGCACACGCACCTGATCGCCCACCTTGATCACATCTTCGACTTTCTCCACCCGGGCCTCGGAGAGTTGGGAGATGTGGATCATCCCCTCCTTGCCGGGCAGGATCTCGACGAAGGCACCGATCGGGATCACCCGTGTGACGTGGCCGCTGAACTGCTCCCCTTCGCTGACGCGGCGGGTGAGGCCCTCGATGATTCGCTGGGCCTCCTCGGCGGCGGCGCCGTCGTGGCTGGCGATCGTGACGATGCCGCCGTCTTCGATGTCGATCTTGGTGTTGGTGCGCTCGGTGATGCCCTTGATCGTGCGGCCGCCGGGGCCGATCACGGTGCCGATCAACTCGGGGTCGATCCGGAAGCTGAGCAGACGCGGGGCGTGGGGCGAGAGGGTCTCGCGGGGCTTGTCGATCGCCTCCAGCATCTTGCCGAGGATGTGCAGCCGGGCCGGGCGGGCCTGGTTGACGGCTTCGGCGATGGTCTTGACCGCCAGCCCGGAGATCTTCATGTCCATCTGCAGGGCGGTGATGCCCTTTTCGGTGCCGGCCACCTTGAAGTCCATGTCACCGAGGAAGTCCTCGATGCCCTGGATGTCGGTGAGGATGCGCACCTCCTCGCCCTCTTTGATCAGGCCCATGGCGGCGCCGCCGACGGGGGCCTTGAGGGGCACACCCGCATCCAACAGCGCCAGGGTGCTGCCGCACACCGAGGCCATCGACGTGGAGCCGTTGGAGCTCAGGCACTCCGAGACCACCCGCAGCACGTAGGGGAAGCTCTCCTTGGAGGGCAGCACGGGCACCAGGGCCCGTTCGGCGAGGGCGCCGTGGCCGATCTCGCGGCGGCCGGGGGAGCGCATCGGCCGGGTTTCGCCCACCGAGTAGGGGGGGAAGTTGTAGTGGTGCAGGTAGGTCTTCTCGCTGGAGGGGTTGAGGTCGTCCAGTTCCTGGGCATCGCTGGGGGTGCCGAGGGTGGCGGTGGAGAGCACCTGGGTGAGACCACGCTGGAACAGGCCGGAGCCGTGCACGCGCTTGGGCAGCACACTCACGGCGGCGGTGATCGGGCGCACCTGGTCGAGGTCGCGGCCATCGACGCGCTTGCCTTCGTTGACGATCTGGGCGCGCATCATCTTCTTGGTGACCCCTTTGTAGGTGTTGCCCAGGGCCTTGCCCGCGGCGGCCAGCCGGATCGGGTCGTCTTCGCCGAGGGCGGCGATCTTGGCGGCCACCTCACCCTTGAGAGCATCGAGCTTGGCGTCGCGCTCAGATTTGGTGAGGCTGAACTGCTTGAGCACCTCCGCGATGCCGGCGCCACATTCCTGCTCGAGGAAGTTGGGCAGGGCCGGGTCTTCCACCTTGGGCTCGGGGAGCACCTGCTCGATGCCCAGATCGCTCAGCAACGTGAGCTGGGACTTGATCAGCTCGCCCACGGCCTCGTAGCCGAAGTCGATCGCCTCGATCACATCCTGCTCGGGCAGTTGGTTGGCACCGGCCTCCACCATCACCACGCCGGTGGGGGTGCCGGCCACCACCAGATCGAGCTCGCTGCGCTCGATTTCCCGGTAGCTGGGGTTGAGCACGAAGTCGTCGCCGAGGAGGCCCACGCGCACCGCCGCCATCGGGCCGCTGAAAGGCATGCGGGCCAGCAGGCAGGCGATCGAGGCGCCGGTGACGGCGAGCACATCGGGGGGCACCCGCTCATCGAGGGAGAGGGTGGTGGCGACCACCTGGATGTCGTCCCGCAGCCAGGAGGGGAACAGGGGCCGCAGGGGGCGATCGATCAGGCGGGTGGTGAGGATGGCGCGCTCGGGGGGGCGGGCCTCCCGGCGGAAGAAGCTGCCGGGGATGCGACCGGCGGCGTAGAGCCGCTCTTCGTAGTCGCAGGTGAGCGGGAGGAAATCGATGCCTTCGCGGCCCTTGGCGCGGGTGGCTGTGACCAGTACGGAGGTATCACCGCATTCGACCAGCACCGAGCCCCCGGCCTGGGGGGCATACAAGCCTGTGGTCAGCCGGATCTCCCGACCATCGAAGGAGACCGTCTGAATGTGTCCTGACACGTGCGCTTATGTCCGTTTTGTTGTCAAATGCCATCCTGACATCCGGTGTGCACGCCCCATGCTGGGGCTGGCGGCCAGGCGACCCAGGGCGCGGCGCGGGAGCGTGGGGCGCAAAAAAGGGCCCCCAGTGGGGACCCCTCGTGGCGCGGCTTTCACGGCTGGGCCGCCGGCTGGATCACCAGCTGGATTTGGTGACGCCGGGGAGCAGACCCTTGTGGGCACGCTCGCGCAGCTGGTTGCGGCAGAGGCCGAAATCGCGGTAGTAGCCCCGGGGCTTGCCGGTGGCCCAGCAGCGGTTGCGCACGCGGTTGGGGGCGCTGTTGCGGGGCAGACCCTGAATCTTGCGGTGGATCTCTAGCCGCGCCATCGGATCGCCCGCCGCCTCGAAGGCTTCCTTGAGGGCGGCGCGCTTGAGCGAGAAGCGCTCGACCATCTTCTTGCGCTTCACATCACGCGCGATCATCGACTTCTTCGCCATGCGGCTGGGCTCTAGTAGCAGGAGATTGCTGAGCTTACCGCCTCAGCGGATGGCTCGGGCAGAGGTCGGCCAGGGGGCAGCCGTCGCAGGCGGGCTTACGGGCGTTGCACACGGCGCGGCCGTGGAAGATCAGGCGGATCGAAAAGGTTTCCCACATCGGCTGGGGCAGCAGCTTCATCAGCTCCGGTTCGATGCGGCGCGGGTCGCTCTGCTTGCTCAGGCCGAGGCGGTTGCTGAGCCGCCGCACGTGGGTGTCGACCGTGACCCCGGCGTTGATGCCGAAGGCGTGGGCCAGCACCACGTTGGCGGTCTTGCGCGCCACCCCCGGCAGCTCCAGCAACTCGGCCATCGAGCGGGGCACCTCGCCGCCGTGGCGCTCCATCAGGAGCCTGGAGCTGGCGACGATGTGCTTGGCCTTGTTGCGAAAGAAGCCCGTGGATTTCACGTAGGGCTCCACCTCATCGCCGTTCACGGCGGCGGCGGCGGCCGCATCGGGGAAGCGCTCGAACAGGGCCGGGGTGACCTTGTTGACGCGCTCGTCGGTGCACTGGGCCGAGAGCATGGTGGCTACCAGCAGCTCCCAGGGGGTGCGCCAATCAAGCGAGCAGGTGGCCTCGGGGTAGAGCTCCCCCAGCCGCTCGAGGATCAGCGGCGCCCGGGTGCGGGCGCTGGGGAAACGGGGCATCGCGGATTCGTGGCGCGGCGTTGGGCTGGCTTCAGCGGTTCAGCAGTTGCTGCACCAGGGGCAGCTGGGAGGTGTCCTTGACGATCAGCACGACGCTCAGGCTGACCAGCAGCACGAACCCCGACTGCAGAAAGGCCATCTGCAGGCGCTCGGGAATCGGCTTGCCGCGCACCCCCTCGAGCAGCAGCAGCAGGAACTGACCGCCATCGAGCAGGGGCAGGGGCAGGGCGTTGAGCACCGCCAGGTTGATGGAGATCAAGGCGGTGTAGACGAACAGGCTGCTGCCGCCCTGCTTGGCCAGCGACGCCCCCATCTGAACGATCTTCACCGGCCCGGACACCTGGCCGGCGGTCTCGCCGAAGTGGGTGGCCAGGGTCACGAAGCCATCGACGGTGCGGATGAGCAGTTGGGAGAACTCCCGGTTGGCCTGGCGGATCAGCTCGAATGGACCGCTGGGGGGGCGGAAGGATTCCGAGCCATTGGGCTGCAACTGGGCGCCGATGCGGCCGCTGCCGCGCAGGTCAGTGGGGGTGAGGCGCAGGGGCAGCCGCCGGCCGCCCCGCTCCACCTCCAGCTGCAGGGGTTGGCCGGGGGCGCCCTTGATCTGCTCGACCACCCCCACCACGGCCTCCTGGCCGCCGGCGATCGAGGCGCCCCCGACGCGCACGATCCGATCGCCCGCCAGCAGACCGGAGTTCGCGGCCGCCTGGCCCGGTTGGACGGCCACCACCAGCACCCCGGGGGTGGCGCTGAAGCCCGAGGGGATGCCGAGCACCAGACCCTGGCCCAGCAGCACCGTCCAGGCCAGCAGCAGGTTGGCGAGCACGCCGGCGGCGATCACCAGGGCGCGCTGGCGCAGGGGGCGGTTGCGCAGCAGATCCGGGTCATCGCTGGGGATTGCGCTGTCCTCGTCGTCGTCGGGGAAGGCCACGAAGCCGCCGAGCGGAAAGGCCCGCAATGCGAACTGCACGCCGCGGCGCTGGCGCTCCAGCAGCACCGGCCCGAAGCCGATCGAAAAGCTGCTGACGCGGATGCCCTGCCAGGTGGCGGCGAAGAAATGGCCCGCCTCATGCACGACGATCAGGCCCGCCAGGATCGCCAGTGCGGTGAGGACGCCCATCCAGTAACAGCTCTTAAGAGTGCTTGAGTCTGGCGCAGTCGCTCAGGCTTCCGCGCTGATCCGCTCGGCCCCGAAGTAGGACCACAGTGCCGCCGGCAGGGCCACCGATCCATCGGCCTGCTGGCCGTTTTCCAGCAGGGCGGCCATGGTGCGGCCGATCGCCAGGCCGCTGCCGTTGAGGGTGTGCAGCAGCTGGGTGTTCTTGCCCTGTTTGAAGCGGATCGCGGAGCGCCGGGCCTGGAAGTCGGCGCAGGTGCTGCAGCTGGAGATCTCCCGGTAGGTGCCGGCCCCCGCCAGCCACACCTCCAGGTCGTAGGTGCGGGCGGCGGAGAAGCCCAGATCGCCCGTGCAGAGCTCGATGCGGCGGTAGGGCAGCTCCAGGGCTTCGAGCACCGCCTCGGCATCAAGGGTGAGCTGCTCGTGGGCCGCCTCGGAGTCGTCGGGATGGCTGAACCAGTACAGCTCCACCTTGTGGAACTGGTGCAGGCGGATCAGGCCCTTGGTGTCGCGGCCGTAGGAGCCCGCCTCGCGGCGGAAGCAGGGGGTGAAGGCGACGTATCTGAGCGGCAGCTGTTCGGCGGGGATGATCTCGTCGCGGTGCAGGGAGGTGATCGGCACCTCGGCAGTGGGGGTGAGCCAGAGGTCGTCGTCGGCGCAGCGGAAGCTTTCTTCGGCGAACTTGGGCAGCTGGCCGGAGCCCGTGAGGCTGGCGCTGTTCACCAGGATCGGCGGCAGCACCTCGCGGTAGCCCTTGCGGGCGTGCAGGTCGATCATGAAGTTGATGAGCGCCCGCTCCAGACGCGCCCCCTGGCCAAGCAGGGTCACAAAGCGGCTCTGGGCGATGCGCACCGAACGCTCGGTGTCGAGCAGGCCGAGGCGCTCGGCGATGGCGCCATGCTCCTGCAGGTCCGCCTCGATGCGCGGGCTGCCCCAGCGCTTGACCTCGACGTTGTCGGCTTCGCAGGAGCCTTCAGGGGAGAGGGCCGAGGGCAGGTTGGGCAGGCCGAGCAGCTGCTCGCGCAGCTTGGTGCTGAGGTCTTTTTCCTCCTCATCGAGCACGGCCACCTGCTGCTTGAGGCGGTTGCCCTGCTCGCGCAGCTCTTTCACTTCAGGGCCACCCGGGGAGGCGCCCGCCTGGATGCGCTGACCCACCTCCCTGCCGACGCGGTTGCCCTCGGCCTGGAGGGTGCTGAGGTGCTCCTCGAGGTCGCGCTGCTGCTGGGCGATCAGCTGCAGGCCGGTGAGATCGAGCTTGAGGCCGCGGCGCCCCAGCTGCTCCACCACCAGCTCAGGGTTCTGGCGCACCAGGCGCTGATCCAGCACGGGGCAGGCGGCAAGGGAAAGGGGAGCTTACGGGGCTGCCCTTGGAGGCACGCAGGGCTTCAGAGCACCTGAACCACTTCATTCACTTCGGGGATCTCCTCGCGCAGCTTGCGCTCGATGCCCATCTTCAGGGTCATGGTGCTGCTGGGGCAGGTGCCGCAGGCGCCCTGGAGGCGCACCTTGACGATCGGGCCGTCGATCTCGACGATTTCGACGTTGCCGCCATCGGCCATCAGGTAGGGGCGCAGCTCGTCGAGGACGCGCTCGACGTTCTCGATCGTCAGGGCGCGGGGGTCGTTAACGGTTTCGGTGGTCATGGGGGCTCGGGGCGATGGCCTGAGCTTAGGGAGGCGGCGCGGGGGGCGCCTGGTTTCGCCATGGTGGACGCCCGAACGAACAGCCGATCAACCCACGGCCTGCACGTGCGTTCCGTAGGCGACCAAGCTGCGATCGGCGCTGAGCAAGCGAAAGCCCTCCACCTGGGCCTGCACCACCAGCAGACGGTCGAATGGATCGCGGTGGATCCAGGGAAGGTGCTGCACCGCCAGCACGTGTTCGGCGCGCACCTGTAGTTCGCGGAATCCCTGCCCCAGAAGGCCCAGGCGCAGGGCAGCAGCCTCCACCTGGAAATCGGCCCGTCCGTGGGACGACTTGATGGCCACCTCCCACAGGCTCACAACGCTGAGCACCATGGGCTGGGCGGGATCCGCCAGAAGGCCTGCCGCGGCGGCCGGCAGCCGCTTCGGTTCGATGGCCCACCAGAGCAGAAGCTGGGTGTCGAGCAGCAGGGGCTGGGGTTCACTGGAGGTCACGTCCGATGGTTCAGCCGAACAGGTCGTTGATCTCGGTGGCGAAGTCGGCCTTGAGATCAGCGCTGACCACCGCAGAACCGCTGAGGAAGCCGCCGCGACGGGGTTCCAGGGTCGTTGTCACCGGCACCAGTCGAACGAGCGGTCGACCGGCTTTGGCAATCACCACCTCCTCTCCCTCAAGGGCCTGGGCCACATAACGGGACAGGTGGGTCTTGGCGTCGTGAAGATTCACCTGCATGGTGCGGCAGCGCAAGGGTTTCAGCTTAGTCCGCTTGCGGCTAAGTCCAATGGCCTGATGGCGCCAGCCGACCCCGCCAGGCCCGCTTCCTAGGATCCCTTCCACTGGCTTCCCTGAACGGGCTTTCCCGACGCGATGACCGACGTTCCCGTTGAGCGGATCCGCAATTTCTGCATCATTGCCCACATCGACCACGGCAAATCGACCCTGGCCGACCGGCTGCTGCAGGCCACCGGCACCGTGGCGGCGCGCGACATGCAGGCCCAGTTCCTCGACAACATGGAACTGGAGCGCGAGCGCGGGATCACGATCAAGCTCCAGGCGGCGCGGATGGAGTTCACCGCCGCTGACGGCGAGGTGTACATCCTCAACCTGATCGACACCCCCGGCCACGTCGATTTCTCCTATGAGGTGAGCCGCTCGCTCCAGGCCTGCGAGGGGGCGTTGCTGGTGGTGGATGCCAGCCAGGGGGTGGAGGCCCAGACCCTGGCGAACGTGTATCTGGCGATGGGGAATGACCTCGAGATCATCCCGGTGCTCAACAAGATCGACCTGCCCGGGGCCGATCCTGTGCGGATCAGCGAGGAGATCGAGTCGATCATCGGCCTCGACACCACCGGTGCCATCCCCTGCTCCGCCAAGACCGGCCTGGGCATCTCCGAGATCCTGCAGGCGGTGGTGGATCGGGTGCCGCCGCCGCCGGATCGGGTGAATGAACCGCTGCGGGCTTTGATCTTTGATTCCTATTACGACGCCTACCGGGGGGTGATCGTCTACTTCCGGGTGATCAGCGGACGGGTCGCAAGGAAAGACAAGGTGCTGCTGATGGCGAGCGGCAAGACCTACGAACTCGATGAGGTGGGTGTGATGGCCCCCGACCAGCGTCAGGTGGAAAGCCTGCATGCGGGGGAAGTGGGCTACCTGTCGGCCTCGATCAAGGCGGTGGCCGATGCGCGGGTGGGCGACACGATCACCCTGCTGGCCGATCCGGCCGACGCCCCGCTGCCGGGCTACGCCGAGGCCAAGCCGATGGTGTTCTGCGGCCTGTTCCCCACCGACGCCGATCAATACCCGGATCTGCGCGAGGCGCTTGATCGGTTGCAGCTCTCGGATGCGGCGCTGAAGTACGAGCCCGAAACCAGCAGCGCCATGGGCTTCGGGTTCCGCTGCGGCTTTCTGGGCCTGCTGCACATGGAGATCGTGCAGGAGCGCCTGGAGCGCGAATACGACCTGGATCTGATCGTGACGGCGCCGTCGGTGATCTACCAGGTGAACATGATCGATGGCTCCACGATGCTGGTGGACAACCCTGCCACCCTGCCCGATCCTCAGCAGCGCGAATCGATCGAGGAGCCCTACGTGAAGCTCGAGATCTACACCCCCAACACCTACAACGGTGCACTGATGGAGCTGTGCCAGGAGCGCCGGGGCGAGTTCATCGACATGAAGTACATCACTCCGGAACGGGTGACCCTCCACTACGAGATGCCGCTGGCGGAGGTGGTGACGGATTTCTTCGATCAGATGAAGAGCCGCACCAAGGGCTATGCCTCGATGGAGTACAGCCTGATCGGCTACCGCAGGAACGAACTGGTGCGCCTCGATGTGCTGATCAATGCCGAGAAGGCCGATCCGCTCACCACGATCGTGCACCGCGACAAGGCCTACAACGTGGGCAAGGGACTGGTGGAGAAGCTCAAGGAACTGATCCCGCGCCAGCAGTTCAAGATTCCAATCCAGGCCTCGATCGGCAGCCGCATCATTGCGTCCGAGAGCATCAGCGCCATTCGCAAAGATGTGCTGGCCAAGTGCTATGGCGGTGACATCAGCCGCAAGAAAAAGCTGCTGCAGAAGCAGGCCAAGGGCAAGAAGCGCATGAAGGCGATGGGCAAGGTGGACGTGCCCCAGGAGGCGTTCATGGCGGTGCTGAAGTTGAACCAGTAGGGATCAGGCTCAAGCGTCGCGTTCTTCGCGGATCAAGGCCGCCACATTCAGATAGCGGCCGGCGGCTGGTGTAGTGGTCCGTAGTCGCCTCAGTTGCTCGTGCAGGGGGACTCCCAGTTGCGCCCTTGTGTTGCGCCCGTCAAGCGCCTGATCGTCTAACAGCCGGGTTGGAACCTGTGCCATGGTCGACGCGATTCATTGGTTCAATGTAGCGTCGATGGAGCGGCAGCCATGGCAGAGTTTCTCACTCCGGCTTCATCTTGTTGCCATGGGATTTTGGGCTTAACCCCACCGGTGGTGACATCAGCGTTCCCCGTAAGCAGAAAGAAAGTCTTCCCGGCTGATTTCTGACTGCCTCAGGATCAACCGGAGCGTGGATCCCTTGATCAATTGATGGTTCGGCATCGTGAGCGGCGTTCGAGTCCCATCTGGATTCTTACGTGCCAAAGCGATGTGATTGCCTTCACGTACCAACTCGAATCCAAGCCGCTGAAAAGCCTTCAGGACCTGCTCCCGGGGCGCATCCACCGGAAACTTCGGCATCAGCCTGCCAGAACGGTTTCTGCCAAAAACACTTCCTCGACAGGATCATCCTGCGTCAAAGAATCAAGCCCAAAGGTTTCGCTGTGGAACACAAGAGCGGAACGGACATCCGCAAGGGCTGCCTCGTAGCTGTCGCCCTGCCCAACAACCACACCGGTGATGCCGAGTGGATAGGCCACATAGCCATCCGCATGCCGCTCCACCACTACTTTCAGTCGTTGGGATGCCATTGGAGGAATTTCTACTTAGTGGCCTCAACAATACGACTGGCTCGTGATTGAAAGGAGCAAACGCGGCAACCGTGCCGAAAGTGCTCGCCTTGCATCGGCAACCAGCATCAACTCGGCTGGTGGCGCCCCCATCTGGGACGTTTGAGCAGGCCGCCAACAGCGTCCGGAATGGCCCGATGGCTGAACGCTCTGCCGACTGGCTGAATCAGGCGCTGCGAGACCTGGAGCAGGCCCAGTCCTCGATGGAGGCTGAACGTCATGAGTGGGCTTGCTTTGCTGCCCATCAGGCCACGGAGAAGGCGCTCAAGGCCCTCAACCTTGCCCTTGGTCAACAGGCCTGGGTGCACACCCTCACGCGGCTCTGGTCGTTGGTACCTGTGCAGGAGGCCTGGCGGCCGGAGCCGCCGGAGGCTTTAGAGGATCGCCTGCGCCTCCTGGATGGCTTCTACATGCCCACCCGCTATCCGGACAGCTACCCAGACGGCTCGCCAGGTGAACACCACCGCTGAAGCGGAAGCCTGCGGCTTCGGCGGACTGCAACGAGAACAGGCCCTGTTCCATGCCCGCGCTGTCGTCGAATGGATCCGTGCTGCGCTGGCCGAGCGCGGCTGAGGTGCTGGGCCCAGGCTGAGCGCTGGGCCCAGCAGCAGGCAGCGACCCACAGCGATCTGCTCGCGGTGGGTTTTTTTTCCTATGGCCGCGGGGATGTGGGTATGGGCAGCGACCTGGATCTGGTGCTTGTGCTCGAGAGCTGTGAGTTGCCGATCTGGGAGCGGTTAAGGCGCTGGGACACCGCTGCTCTGCCACTGGCAACGGATCTGCTCGTGTACTCACGCCAGGAGTGGGACAGCTTGTCCCAATGGAATCCTCGCCTCGCCCAGGCCCTGGGCACGGAGATGCGTTGGTTGATTCCGCTGGCTGATCCTGGGAGTTGATCCCATGGGCTGATCCACACGGCCCTGTCCCCCCCTGGGAACCCTGAACGGGTGTTCATCCGGAGAGGTTTCCGATGCCCCGCCCCCCTCAATGCCTGGAGCCCCCAGGTCCTACCCACCGTCCGCCCAGGGGCCGACGCCAGGTCCAGCTACGAGGTCGTGAGGCCGGCTCGATTTTGCCCCTGGCCGCAGTGGCGGCGCTGGTGATGGTGCTCAGCAGCCTGTCGCTGCTCGGCACCGCCCTGGCCGGCCGCCAGGCCCAGGCCGCCGACCTGCGCCGCCGCCAGGGGGAGGACGCCCTGAATTCGGCCGCCCAGCTGATCGCCGGCCAGCTCCTCCCCGGCAGCCTGCCCGCGGCGAGCCTGCAGGTGCCCTTGGGGGAAGGCAACGCCACAGTGCAGCTGCTGAGCTGGCAGCCCGGGGTTGATACGGCCCTGATGCGGCTCCAGCTCCAGCCGGATCCTGCCCAACAGGCCCCGGCCCAGGCGGCGTCGAATGGGTCGCAGCCAGGCCGCACCGGCAGCTTTCGGCTGAGCCTCGATCCCGGCAGCGCCCAGGTGCTCGGCCTGCGCATGGAGGGGCCATGAACTTCGCCGATGTGCTGGCGGGCTCGCTGGTGTTCACGCTCGCCAGCGGCAGCTCCCTTGACCTCACCGCCCGCATGGGGCGCTCCTTGATTGCGCAGCGGCAGGACAGGGAACGGATGGAGCGGATCGATCTGGAGGTGCTGGCGGCGGAGCAGGCCCTGCGCCAGGCAGCGGCCGAGGCCCCGTTCGAAGATGCGGTGTGCACCGATCCCACCGGTTACCTGGTGACCGTGCTGAGCCGCTCCAGTTCAGGGGACCCCCTGCCGCCGGGAGTGGAGCGGCGGGTGGAGGTGGCCGGGGAGCGGCAGGTGCGCCTGATCCTGCGGGGCGGCGGCGAGGCCCTCGATCGCCAGCGGCTGTTCACCCCAGCGGCCTATGGGTTCTGCCAGGGGCTGACTGCCGCCCCCCCAACCGCGGGAGTGCCGTCATGAACAGTCCACGCCGCATGGAACAGGGGGGCTTCAGCCTGAGCGAACTCCTGATCAGCGCCGCCTTGGTGGGGATCCTGGCGGCCCTGTCCTTCGGGACTGGCGCCGAACTGCTGGCCCGCCAGCGGGTGGAGGCCAGCACCCGGCTGCTGCTCGAAGGCATTCAAAAAGGAAGGGCCGAAGCCGAGCGGGCCGGTCAAGCCTGCGGGCTGAGCCTGGGGGCCGAGGGCTGGCAGGCCCCAGGGGATGGGGCGCTGCCGGCCTGCCGCGGGGCGCTCAGCGATCTGGGCGACCACCAACGTGGCTCCGGGGTGGAATGGGCGAGCAATTTCCCGCTGAGCCTGCGCTTCAGCGCCAACGGCCTGGTGATCGATGGCGGCACGGCAGTGGTCTGGGGGCGCGGCACCGGCCTGCAGCGCTGCCTGGTGATGGCCCTGCCCCTGGGGGTGCTGCGGGTGGGCCGCTATGAGGGCGATCCCCAGGCGCTGCTGAGCGGCAACTGCCTGCGCGACGGGGCGTTATGAGCCAAGCCAAATCTCAAGCCAACGCCGGCTTCACCCTGGTGGAGCTGTTGATCGCCCTGGCGCTCACCCTGCTGGTGGGTGGAGCGATCGTGCAGGCCCTGCTCGCCAGCACCGCCCTCAGCCAGCGGCTGGCGCGGCAGTTGCGCATGCAGGAGTTCAGCCAGCGGGCCCGGAGGCTGGTGGAGAGCGACCTGCGCAGGGCCGAAGCGGTGAGCGCCGATCCGGCCAGCGAGCCGGCGGCCTGCAACCTGGGGGGGCGCACGCCGGTGCTGCAGCTGAGCCTGGGTCCGAATCGAGCGCCGATCACCTACTCCCAGGGGGTGGCGCCGAGCGGGATCTGGGCTGGCCAGGTGCTGATGCGCTGCGGACCCGCCTTCGGGATCGACGCGGCCCAGAACCTTGATGGCGCCTGGCAGAACCGGGTGGTGCTGGATGGGGTGGAAGGGGAGGAGGAGCTGTTGGAGTGGATGAGCGGCTTATCGCAGGGCTCGCGATGAACAGAAGGCGGAGCCGCGCTGATGGGTGAGGGAGACCGATCCTGAACGCGATGGCCAGCGTGACCTGGCTTCGACACAGAACCTGGCGACATCGATGCGGACGAGATGGACAGGCGAGGATTGGGTTGCAGCAGTGAGCCTGCGACGACACCCGACCGATCGCGACGCCCGGCTGACCAAGGGCCATGAGAACTATCCGGCGAGGGACCGGTTGATCCCCCGAATCTGGAGGTATCGGACTGAAGGTGCAGTCATAGTCATGCATTCATTGAACCCAATCCCATGATCAGCAGGTAGAGAGTCGCTCAGAATGAAGGCGTGGATCGCATTCACTCGCGCGTGAAGGCCGCATGGCGTCAGTGAGGTCGGGAATCGGGCGGCGTGACATTCAGGGCCCGCGAGCGAAGGCGAAGGAGGCCTCACCAAGCAGGATCAGCCGAAGGGCAGGCGGACAAACATGCACCACCAGTCGACGCTGCCGCCAGAATCAGATCCAGTGGCCAAAATTCCAACAGATCAGAGGAGGAAGGCTGGTGACTCAAGACGCGCAACAAACACCAATGGCAAACAGGAAAAGAAGAAGCGGTATCGGCGAGCAGACTGGATAGTTCGTTTAGAGACGAACCTCGGCATCTGAGAAAGCAATTACGTTGAAATAATTTAGAGTAACTGCATAGTTGCCAAGGGGGCCGCCTGACACATAACAGGCCTCGCGTGTGCATATGCCCCCGGAAGACGTCCTCGTCAAAGTGTATTGACTCTGATTGCCTGGGAAGTAGGCGATGTCCTCCAAGGTTGGATCACCATTGAGTGTTGATGTTGTACCAGGCCGCCAGTGCTTTTGTGTCGAGGGCCCCGAAACAGTGGTATTGCAGACCGTTGCACCTGCGGTGCAGTAGGCGTTGTTGTTGAGGATCAGGTCGTAGAGGCTGTAGGTGCGATTGATGGGGGACAGAGCCTGAAAGGTTCGCGTGACCGACGGGCCCGTCCCGATCTGGGTGGTCAGAGTGATCTCCGCTTGCCTGCGGAGCGTGTTAGTGGCAGAGGTGTTCAGGCTAACCACTAAGCTGTTGGCAGCCGGCAATCTATCCAGGACAACGGATTCGGACACAGCTCCAGCCGTGTTCTGACCACTGTTGCTGAAAGTAGAACCACAACGAACCAATCTATTGGGTCCGAACCAATCGGTGGATCCCGCGGCAACGGAGCGGATGCCGTAGTAGGTGGTCCAATTGTTGTTGTTTCCCTTCAGCACCAGCAGTGGTGTGATCGATGCGTTACAGCCAGTAGAGGGCCAGGTGCCCGTGGTATCCACAAATGAACTACTGGCCAGCTCGTCAAGAATCAGATTGGCGGCCTGGGTAATGTCATCGCCCTGATTGAGAGCGGCAATGCCATTGCGAGACAAGCGAACTTCGGACAGCAGCAAGGAACTGCCGAGACCGCCAATCACAACCGCCCCCAGAACAGCCGCCAAAATCAATTCGATCAACGTGAAGGCTTGCTCGCCCCTCCGCGACTTGGATCGACGAACTCGTGACAGAAAGGCAGTCATCCCATTAGCCCGAGGTGTAGTTGCAAGTTGAGCCATTGTTCGAAGACCAACCCACCCTCACCAGAGCCGAGGGACTGCTTAGATTGACGCACCACTGATTGGTGGCAATCGTTGAAGAAAGCACTGCAGTGGCCGACGTGCTGCTGGCAAAACCCTGGGGAGTGAAGGTGAAGGTGGCGTTGGTTGCCGACAGTCCGCTGGAGTTGGATTGAGCTCTTAGGTTCACCGGCGTGAAGGTCGGATCGGCAACACATGCGTTCCCCGTCAGAGTGGTGTCGGCACCGAAGGTGGCAGTAGCACTGTCGGTTCGAATGATCTGGCATGGTGCATTGTTCTTCATCGCTAGGGCCCTGGAGTTGCGAAGAAGCGCCGCCAAAGCCAACGCAGCCGTACGCAGCTTCTGCTGTTCGTAAAAGCCGGCGAAGGATCGCAATCCTATTGCGGCGAAGATGATGAGCACAGCAACAGTGACCATCAGCTCACTCATGGTGAAGGCGGGATGACGCAAAGGGGTAGGGATGAATCGAGGAGAAATCTTCATTAAAACTTACCTAAGGGGGACACCATGAACTGGCTTCAAGAAACACCGCCGTCTGTCTGTCAAGGCCCAGATTCGCAGCATTACCTCCACTCAAGGCGTAGGAGATTGCAAGGGTATTGTTGTTGGTCACGCCAGTGGGAACGTTGATGGTTCGAGCCACCGAAACGCCAGACACGGTAGCGAGGGTCTGTGATGTACCGAGGGTTGTGGGAATCGTATAAGGTTTTGTGGGGACTAGAGAAGTTCCAGCCGCACCAGCTGCGTTTGTGTTGAAGGCAGAGGCTAGGTCAGCACAATCCGTAGATGTGGGTGTGTAGGTGATCAATGGCGCCGAGGTGAATGCACTGCTGCCTGTCTGAGTCGTGCTGACGTTATAAGGGCCAGAAGCCATCCTCCAGATTTTGGCATAGGTTCGAATCCAATTCAGATCGCGAGCGATGATGGCTTCCAATTGATTGCGCGTTCTCGCATCACTGGAAGAACCGAACTGGGAGTTGAAGATGGCGATTGTGCCTGACAGTGCCAAGCCAGCAATCACAACCGCAATCAGGACTTCCGCCATGCTGAATGCTTCATGCTTGGCCGCAGGTAGCACCTGCCACGGCACCATGCGGGAATGCTTGTGCGAGGAGTGCACTGACCGCTGTCGCCTTGCAAGACAATTAAGAATGATAGAGGTTGCCACCATCTCAACTCGACCCAATCGATCGGTAGTAGGTGGTTGACAGGGGATTCACACCTCCGGGAACCTTGTCGGAATCGTCGCCACAATCCCATTTGGGTGTGGCGTAGAGAACCCAATATTTGAAGATCTCGCAGAGGCCCGAGGCGGCATCCGTTGGCATGCCATAGGACTGATTCTGGCTGCTGGGGCCAACAAATCTACAGACCCACGTAATACCAAAATTAGTGCCATTGCTGCCGCCACCGCCGCCCGTACCATAGGTAATTGTGCCCCTTGGAAACCATGAAAATGCGCCTGTAAATGACCCCGTACCATCAATCGTAATTGCTTGTGATGCACAAGTGCTGCCTGTCGTCGTCCCAAAAAATCTCACCCGTTTCCAGTCAGATGCAGCTGATGAGCTAGATGGTGAGGAGATAACTGCGCTAGCGCCTAAGGCGCTTCCTCTGCCAATAGTGATCGAACCGGAAACCAACATGTTCACCGGATAAAAAGATGTATTAATTCGAAAATTGTTATTGTCAGCCGTTTGTAGAGATGTAATACGGCAGTTGATGGCTTTGATTGATGCATCTGCGCTGGGTGCATTCAGTGTGCACTCGGGCCTGAGGGCTGCAGTCACGGTTGCATCAGAGGAGCCTGCAGTGGGAACCGCCGTCGCGAAGGGATAAATATTGTCCAAACTCGTGGTCGTTGCTGAGGACAGTGCTACTGCAGTTGGAGCGACTGTGGTGTCAACGCCAAGGGTGGTTAGGGTGGCTGAGGCGGTGCTATTCGGATTTGGATTAGGAAAGAGAAAGGTACTGGCGTTGTCGACTGGCATCGAAGGCACTGTGGTAAGACATGTGCTTGCTGGCCCATTGGCACAGGCGATATCCACGGGAGTGGACCCAGAGGTGTTGGTCGATGGATTGTCGGCCAAGAAGAACTGACTTACACCACTACCTTGTAGGTCCGACTTATCGAGAGCGGAGCCTGTGCCTATCAGGATCAACGGGTAGTTGGATAGCTTGTTGAGCCCTGATCGCACCACATGGACATTGCGACTAAGCGTGTATGTTGCCACCTGAGTACCTGTAGGACGTTGAACAGTACCGGTCACTGTAATGGTGGCCAATCCGCCAAAGAGATTGCCAAACTGACTGCAGTTAGGGGTCGTGGAAGCTGTTACGCCGGTGGGAAATTTGGGCGCTAGGTAACCGGTTACAGAAAAACTTGCTGCGCTAATGTTGGGCAAAGTTTTGACACCAACAACAGCAGAAGCAGCTGTAGATCCTGGTGTGCCGGTGTACCTAATGCGACAACTATCAAGATTGCTGGAGCTGATCCCTGTCCAGCCAGCACCACTGGTTCCAAAGTTCGAGACAAGCAAATAGCCGAGGTCGTTTGTATTCAATTTACCCAATACAAAATTCATGCCATACTCGGCGGCTTCACGCGCCGTGGCATAATCAGATTGACGAACGGAACTCAGCTTGGATTCGAAACTTCGGTTCGCCAGCGTCGCAACGCCAACGATCACAACCAGCACCGTGAGGATTACGAAAGGGAGAATTGCTCCGTCGGTGGATTGGCGTACCAAATGGAGCTGCAACCTGCGAACCACCAGGTGACGAGGCGATCGATGTCTGGCGGCCAGTTTGCGGGTCAGTAGTTTCATCGGATCCAGGGTTGCATCAAGGGCCCTTTGGGCTCGACCCTTCTGCCATGGGCGTATGTCCACTATAGGATAGGAAAGGGCTTGTGTCGCGTTTCGAGTGGGCTCGCCCCATTCAGAGCGGAGAGCCTGACGTGAAGCCCTTCATTGATCCTGAGTGAATGAAGTGCGTGCTCCTTTGGCCGCTGGTTGAATCCGTTCCCCTGCTTCTGTGGAAAAGTCGGTCAGGGTCACGCCATGACCACCAGACTGTCCATCGATGACGAACCCCACCAGACACGGTGCGGGTTCATGGCGCAGCAAAAGGCGGAGGCTGTGGAGCTCTGCCTGCAGGAGGGCCTCTCCTGCAACACCGTGGCCCAGCGGTTGGGCCTTCCTTCCAGCCGCCTGGCCCGCTGGGTGCGGCAGTCCCGCATTGATCACGGTCAGGCTGGTTCCAAGGACCAGGACTTGCTCACCAGAGTCGAGCGGGAGGAACTCAACTGGCTGCCGAAGGAGACTCGGGAGCTAAGGAGAGAGAAGGATTGTTTCAGGCTGTCGGCAGCACACTTTGCCAAAGAGCAGTTGCCGCCGAGAGGTTTCGCCTGATCGATGAGCTCATAGGTCGTCACTCCCTCTTCTGGCTGTGCCAGCAGCTGGGCGTGGCCCGCAGTGGCCTCTACGCCTGGCTGGAGCGGCAGGAGGCGCTGGGAAAGCGGGCGGCTGAAAACGCCGTGATCATCGCTGAGATCGTGGCGGTTTTCCGTGAGCACCGGGGCTTCTACGGCTTCCTGTGCGTGCACGGTGAACTGACGACCTCCTGTCAAAGGGTTGGTCGTCACCGCGTATCCAGGCTCTTGCAACGTGCCCAGCTCAGGGCCAGAACCCGCAAGACGTTCCGGGCCTGCCGCGAAGGCAGCGGGGTCTATGGGTGGCGGAGAACCGGCTGCAGCAGGACTTCCATCCCCCGGTGCCGTAACCGCAGGCTTCTCGCTCAGCGAGTGGCGCTGCTGGGCCGGCGACATCACCCACATCTGCTCCACCGACGGCAGGCGGTCCATGGGCGCCTTCCTGGTGACCAAGGTTCTCAACCGGGCCCTCGGCCACCGCTGGGTCGAGCCCGAGCAGCTGTTGATCCACACGGATCAGGCAGCCAGCTCGGATTCAAGGGTTCCTCGCAACACCCCTTTTTCTAGGACTGACCAGCGATGACGACCGCGAGGTGCTGATCTCACACCAGCAGCTGCAGCGTGATCTGGCCTTCTGGATCGAGGGTTACTACAACCGCGAACGTCGTCATTCAACGATTGGCTACCTCGTTCCGATCGACTACTAGGAGCAGCTCATCGCTGCCAGTGTACTCATTCATGCGGAGCCCTGATCGCTTTCCACAGAGCCGGGGGAACCTCACTACAGGATCCGCCTTTAGTTGCGCGGTGCAACTTGAGTGGGTGAGAGATGCCGCTAAGCGTGATCTTCTGGTTTGAATAACGGAGAGACAGGCTCGAATGGGTTGAGAATAGGAGCTGATTGGTCTGCGTCATTGAGCGGCCATGCGAGATTGGGCGGTTGTTGTGTTCAGGAACGTTTCAATCTTCTGCTGCCTAGGGACTCCATAGTCACCATCGGTTTAAGACGTAGTGAATGCTCTGCTGGCCTTGCTGGCCTGGCTTGGGTTTTAGTGGGTTGATGGGTGCTCACAAGTCGCGCCGCAGGACAACTGCGGGTTAGATTCTCGTCTATGTGTCGATCCTTCTTGAAGGACAAGGTTTGAATTTATCTTCTTGAGTTTTGTGTCTTACTCTTGTTCCCCCTGCTGATGGGTCTTTTCAACCATGCCCCCTGCGCCTAGGTGGGAGAAACGGCCTCCCTCCCTGCGCCGTCGCCTGCTGACCACGACTCTTCTGGCCGTGCTGGCTGGCTACGGCTTGCTGCTGGTGGTGCAGCGGGTGATCTCCTCCGAGGCACGGGTGCAGGCCCATGAACAGTCGGTAGAGCTGGTGCGATCGGAGCTGCTCAACCGGCGTTCGTCGCTCAAGGGGGCGGCGGGCCTGCAACAATTGCTGGGCCAGATCTTCACTCCGGGGCTGTTGGTGTGGGTGGGCCTGGAGGAGGGCCAAACCTACCAACTTCCCAGCCCCAACGAAGGCTTTGCGCAACCCGGCTCGATCGTCAAGCTGGTTTCCCGGGCTGATGCGGCGGCTGAATTCAAGTCAACGCCCCAGGAGTTCGAGCTCAATGGCAATACTTACGTCACCAGCAGCCAGCCTATCCAGCTGGAGGGCCGCCCGGCCCAGCTGCGTTTCGTTGAGGATTTCAGCGCCAGTGCCCGGCAGGAGCGCAACGCGCAATTGCTTCTGATCGCAGCGGCCGGCCTGGCCACCCTGTTCACCAGCCTGTTGCTGCGCCCCGTGATCCGCAGTGGCCTGCGGCCGTTGGAGAGCCTCTCCGATCGCCTGGAGGGTGTCAGCTCCGAGAGCCTGGCCCAGCAGCGCATCCCGGTGGAGCGTCAGCCGGCCGAGCTGGTCCCGATCGCCTCAGCCTTCAATGGTCTGCTCGAACGCCTCAGCCTCTCCTGGGATCGGCAGCGCTCCTTTGTCAATGGTGTGTCCCATGAGCTGCGCACGCCGATCACCTTGATCGGGGGCTATGCCAGCCGCCTGCGCCGCGGCTCGGGGGCTCTCGATGGCGAGCAGCAGGAGCAGATCGCCCTGATCGAGGCCGAATCCAGGCGCATGGCGCACCTGGTCACCGACCTGCTCGATCTCGCCCGCAGCGATGCCGGCAAGCTGCAGCTGGAGGCCCTGCCCATCGATCCGATCGCCTGCCTCAGCAACGTCTGCAATCGCCTGCAGCGCCATGCCGGCAGCCGTCTGCAGCTGGTCCCTGCGCCTGAGCATGAGGGCTGCCTCGCGATGGGTGATGCCAAGCGCTTGGAGCAGTGCCTGGCCAACCTGATCGAAAACGCCCTCAAGTACGCCCCAGCGCCCACAACGATCACCCTGCGCCTGAGCGTGACCACGGAGGCTCTGCTCCTGCATGTGATCGACCAGGGACCCGGCGTGCCGGCGACCGACAAGCAGTTGATCTTTGAGCGCTTCAAGCGCGGCAGCAGCGCCGGCGACACGGCCGGCAGCGGCATCGGCCTGGCGGTGGTCGATGCGCTCATGCGTGGCATGGGCGGTGCGGTGTCGGTGGTGGATTCCCCGGGGGGCGGGGCCGATTTTCGCCTGCAGCTCAGGCGCGCTGCAGCCGCTGCTCCTGCCCTGGGCAGGGCCTGAGGCCCGCCACCAACTCGGGAAGCTGCTCGATCAGGCTGGTCTTGACGATGTAATCAGTGGCGCCAGCGGCGATCACTTGCTGGGCGCGGCCCAGGCTCCAATTGGCGCTGATGATCACGATCGGTGTCTGATCGCCCTTGGCCCGCAGGCGTTGGAGCCCCCTGAAGCCATCGAGGCCAGGCAGCACCAGATCGAGCAGGATCAGATCGAAGCCATGGCCTTGGAGGCCATTGAGAAGTTCCTCCGCCGAGGCGAAGTCCGATGTGGCGCAGCCCAGGTCGGCCAGTTCAAGGGCCAGAAGCTTCCTGATTCGCGGGTCGTCGTCGACGATCGCCACGTGGGGGCCGTCAACCATGACGGCTGGCGTGGCATCGTTCATCAGGTCAATCTGAACCCATCAACGACCTCGCGGCTGAGGGTTGCCCGTCGGTTTCCTGAGAGTTGCCTGAAGGCTCAGTGGCGAATCTCCCCTTCCCGCAGCATGAAGCCCACACCGCGCACGGTCTGGATCAAGGTGGGCTGGTTGGGGGTTTCGATTTTTTTGCGCAGGTAACGGATGTACACATCCAGCAGGTTGTCGTCGCCGAAGTGGTTCTCGCCCCACACCTCGCGCAGGATCGTTTCGCGGTCCACCACGCTGTTGCAGCGCCGCAGCAGGCAGACCAGCAGGTCGTATTCGCGCACCGAGAGCTGGATCGGGCGACCGCCGCGGCTCACATCACGGGTAGAGAGGGTCACCGAGAGATCGGCCAGCTCCATGCGGTCGCGGTTGGCGGCGGACTGGGCATAGCTGGCCCGGCGCAGCTGGGCCCGTACCCTGGCCAGCAGTTCCTCGATCGAGAACGGCTTGAGCAGGAAGTCGTCGGCGCCGGAATCGAGCGCCTCGACCCGATCGCGCACCTCATCGCGGCCGGTGAGCATCAGGATCGGGGTGAACACCCCGCTGGCGCGCATGCGCCGGCAGATCTCGACGCCGCTGAAGTCCGGCAACGTCCAATCCAGCAGGATCAGGTCGGTGGGCACCGAGCGCAGGTGGATCAACGCCGACTGGCCATCGAAGGCCTCGTTCACCCCATAGCCCTCCACACCCAACTCTCCCGCCAAGAGAGCGCGCAGCCGTGGGTCGTCATCGACGATCAACAACTGGGCCTGGGTTTCCGTCGCGTCGGACACTCGGTGGAGGGCGTGGTGGCGAGCGGACGGCACGCACAGTTCAGCACTCGATACACTAGCCGCAGTTGCATCTAACAGCCATCCACTCAGACCTCCCCCTCCGGCAAGACAGCATTTGGTACCGACGCGCCCCTAAGTAGATGACATAGGGCAGGCGGGATCCCGCCTCAGAGGCTGACGGTGGGAGCTGTCCAGATATTCCAGCCCACCTCACCACTGAAGTGCCCTCAACGAGATCCCAGGCTTGGTCCAAAACCGGTTGGCAGGCCACCAAAACTGGCGCGCTAGGATACATGTAGCAATCGAACTGTATGTTCCGATAGGCTTGAACAAGCGATCGGCCATGCATTGAGATAACCACGATCATGAATGGCCTGCCAATCAGCCCCAACTCGGATCCATCGATCCGTTTACAAGCTTATACTGCCGGATCATCAGCAATCCTTTGTTCTCGCATGATCTATTCCAAATCAGTGCCAAGATCCACCTGTCGGCATGGTGATCACTGGCAAATCCAGGATCTGCATTTTTTTTATATCGGATCAAAGGCCAACCGTAGGATGACCAGAATCAAACAGGCCTGCTTGGTTTCTGTCAGCGGAACCTCAGCATGCAGACCATTGGCAGCGGCCGTGACGCAAGCCGGATTGTGCTTGAGGGCTCAAAGCAAACTCTACTGCTCACGGCTTGCCTGATGACCACCACCTCTCCAGGCCTGGACGACAGCGACCCTGCTGATCAATCATCAACAACCAACACACAAGCGGAGGATGCAAAGCCGCCAGAAGCATCGCCAGAGGCTGAGCATCAGGCTCAGATGGAGGAGGCACTGGTCCTGGCTAAGGAAGGCAAGCAGGCAGAGGCTGAATCCATCTATCGCGCTTTGATCGCGGCAGGATCCCAGCATGGGAAGGTGTACGTCAATCTGGGAGTGTTGTGTGGTTTAAACGAGCGCTACGAGGAACGACTGACACTTTTCCTGAAGGCACTGGAGCTCGATCCAGGCCACCATCAAGCCCGTCTCAATCTCGGCATTGCCTACCTCGAGAAGAAGGAGTTTGAACAGGCCAGGCAATGTTTCGAAGCCTGCTTGCTTCAGCAATCCGATTGGGTCCTGGCCACCACAGGTCTGGCTTCGGTCGCCGAGCACCAAGGTGATCGGGAGCAGGCCAGGGATTTGTATGAGCGTGCTATCGAAGTCGATGCCACCTGCGGTGAAGCTTTGAGTGGCTTGGGTCTGCTGGAGCAGGCAGACGGTAACCACCCACGGGCTGAAAGCCTCTTCCAACGCTGCCTCGAAAAGAACCCCACCGATTCGAAGGCCCTCGCGCATCTGGCCAACAGCCTGCAATTACAGATGCGGGGGGATGAGGCCATGGCCCTGCTCCGCAAGGGCCTGGAGCAAAGACCCGGAGAGGTGCCCTTGATGCTCGAGTTGGCGAAGCTGCTCTACAAAGGCGGCAAGGCAGATGAAGCCTTTGAAGTATGCCTCTGCGCTGTGGCCAACAGCCCCGAGAACGGCCAAGCGATGGCTGCCTGTGGCATGTGCCTGCAGGCCATGGGCCTGATTGACGAGGCCAACGGGTGCTACAAAACAGCCTCTGAACTCGACCCAACCGATTTCGCCCTTCTCAATCAATGGGCTTGCATGTTGTCTGACTCTGGCGAGTTAGATGGTGCCCTGGAGATTATTGAAAAAGCCTGTGCAATTAATCCGGAACAGCAGATTGTTCGCATCAATCATGCTGGCATACTGCGAAATTTGGGCTGTGTGGATGAAGCCATTAAATTATCAGAAGAAATCATCAAGTCTTACCCTGATGATCGAGAAGTACATGCCTCTGTCATGTTCACTTACTCGATCGCTTCCGAGCGGTATGCCGCAAGGGCCCTCGAAGTGGGCTCCAGGCTATGGGAGCTGACTCGCAAGGAGATCAAACCCTCAGCTTTGGCCTTTTCCAAAGCCCACTGGTCCGACAATTCGGCCAGCAACACCGTCAACCCATCGCCTGGCTTGGAATGTGCGTCCACGGGCAGGCGCATCCACATCGGCATTCTCTGTCCGGATCTGGGGGATCATGTGGTCAGCCGCTATCTGCTGCCGTTCCTGCGCAACTACGATCGAAGCAAGCTGAGCATTGAGCTGATTCTCTCGATTCGGCGCTATGAGCAACGTGCTGATCAACTGATTGCCCTCGCGGATTCACAGGTTTCGATCTGTGGCTTGGACGACCAGGCAGCACGGTCTGTTCTGCAGGGACAGCATTACGATGTAATTCTCGAAACATCTGGGTTTACGAAAAACTCATCGCTTGATCTCCTTGCCGTTCGATGTGCTCCGGTTCAATGTCACTACATCGGTTATCACGCCACCACGGCTCTTGACACGATTGACTACTTCATCGGTGATGACCTTACCGTTCCTGAAGAGTTTTCCTGGCAATTCAGCGAAAAGCTCTGGCGATTGCCTCGGGCTTGGTTGGCCATGGAGCATCTTGAACCCCTTCCGCCCCTTGTGGAAATGCACCCCAGCTTGCCCTTGATTCTGGGGTCCTTCAACCAGCTCACCAAGGTGAGGCATGAAACGCTCCGCTTCTGGGGTACGGCTCTGCAGCAGCTGCCGTCAAGTCTTCTCCTACTCAAGGACCGTGCTTACGGAAATGCCTCGACTGTTCACAGAATCACAGCCTCTTTATCCGATCTGGGGGTGGCACCTGAGCGCATTAAGTTTTTGCCACCGGTTGAAAGCTGGTCGGACCACATGCAGCTGTACAACAACATCGACATTGCACTGGATGCCACCCCCTGGAGCGGCGCCACGACGACCCTGGAGGCCATGAGCATGGGTGTTCCGCTCGTGGCCATCAAGGGTGGCTGCACATCCTCACGAATGAGCAGTTCGCTGGTGGCTTCATCCGGTTTGCCCGCCACGATCGCGAACACCCCTGAAGAGTTTGCCAGTCTCGTGGCCGAATTGGGTCACGATCTGGCTCAACTACGGGAAGGGCGATCTGAAAGGCAGCAAAGGGTGCTGGCGAGTGAGCTGTTTGATGGAATCAGCCTGGCTCGATCCCTTGAAGACGCATTTAAGAACATGCTCACCTGTACAACCTCTGCCTGAGCAGCCTGCTGATCCAGCCAAGTTTTTTGGTTCAAACAACAATCAGAATAGAAAAAACTCCCCCCGGAACCTGCTTGATGACCTGAATCTTCAACACACGCCCTATAGCCTTGGGTTGTCTTCCACGCGCCAAGGCAGGGCATAGCATTTTGGCTGAATCGCTAGAGTGAAACAACACCCGGATCGGACAAGTATTAAGCTTGCCGCCCCGGGGTGTATGGGGCCGTTTTGATCAGCTCAAGCCACAGGAAAGTGATCCGGTTGAGCTCACAGTTATCGCAGCCGATGACCTGCCGGAAGTGCTGCTGGCCAAAAAGCAGTTGAGGTTTGATACAGTTCCAACCCAACTGGCCCTGTAGGTTGAGATTCCACCCGTTACACAGGAGCCACGGGAAGTGGCGGCTGGAATGCCAATACCGCCAGCTGCCACCGCTGTTGCACATTCTTTGGCCTGGCCAATGGCTTCGCCAATGGCGGCCCCAGCTCGGGCCGCGCTTCGGGCTTGTAGGTATTGCGGGAGTGCCACCGCTGAGAGAATGCCAATAATTGCCACAACAATCATCAACTCTACAAGGGTGAAACCAGTGGGCTGACCATGGCTATGGACTTGCTGGAGCGAGCGGATCAACGAAAAACGTGTTTTAGCATTCATAATGGTTAGGAAGTCTTTGTTCAGTTTACCTGTATAGGCGTCTTTGTCAATTTCGACTGGCCAATTGGCAGCGCTGCCTCTCATGGACTTGGGGTAACTAACCCCACTTTTGATCTATGTGACAAAGACAACCGGACTAGTTGGTGGCTTTTAGCGCCTTGGAGGTAGCTTGACGCAAAGTTTTTGTGAAAAACCCGTGAAAGGACTGCTAAGTTGAGGCGAGCTGGAAGGCCAAGAAGAGATCGGCCCATGAAAAGCGTAGATTTTGTAGTCCAATTGATTGTTTTCTCGGCGCTATATGGATAAAGATCTCTTGAGCACTTAAATGAAAAGCTCAGCAGAGACAAAGTCCTGCTGAGCCTTGAAGATCTTAGGATTGTGTTTAGCTCAGGGCACAGGAGAGCGAGCCTGATGTGGCTACGGTGATATTTGCCTGCGTAGCGGATGTGCTGGTGCCGCCAAGGCAAGTGAGGTTAGCAACTGTACCTGTCCAAGAAGCTCTGAAGTTGGTAGCTGCAGAAGTAGCACAAGCCGTGCCGTTAACGCGTGTTTGGCCTGTCGGGAGTCCAATGCCACCAGCGGCAACAGCGGTTGCGCATTCTTTGGCCTGGCCAATCGCTTCCCCGATGGCAGCACCGGCAGCTGCCGCAGCGCGGGCCTGGAGGTACTGGGGCAGGGCCACAGCGGAGAGGATGCCGATGACCGCAACCACGATCATCAGTTCAACCAGGGTGAAGGCCGAGGTTGGGCGATTACGGCGCGCCTGCAAGCTGCGAATGAGTGCCAACTGGGTGTTTGTACGCATGGTAGGAATTCAAGCTTGTGAGAGTTTCAGATGCATCATAGCCGCCTGCCGAAGCTCCGTCCAGGCTGAGTGGCTCTGCCATTCGCCTCTCTGCGCCCGCACCCCAGGTCGCCGGCGAGGGGGTGGTTGGCCAAGAAGCCTTGCCAGGATTGTGGCTTTACGGGGCCTTGTGTTGACGCCCCTAGTTCTTGACGAGCTGCTGATGAGCTGATTCGTTGCTTGCACTCTGTGGCATCTAGATAACTTCTGGCGAGCCTCTCAGTCTTTTCTCAGAATTGAAAGGCCTTGCGGAGCCCGCTACGCGGGTTCAGTTGCCCCCCCCCTGCCCATGCCAAGCAGCTGCCATCGATCCGGCGGTTGTAAAACACCGTGCCTGCTTCTGCTCCTGCTCCTGCTGTCTGTGCTGGCCGGTTAAGAGGCTGCTGAAATACCCAGCCAGCTGCGGGAGAAAGGTCCAACGGAACTGAGCGGATGCGCGGCCAGCAGAAGAGGACCGGTCCCCTGTTCTCCGTCGTCTCCACCAAGGAACGGATTCCCAGAGTCCATCCACTGCGGCAGGTGAGGAGGCTTGCTGATCAGGCGCTAGATCGGCTCAACCCCACCTTCAGCAAGCTCTATCCCGAGGGCGGCCGTCCCTCGATCCCTCCGGAGCAACTCCTGCTGACCCTGTTGCTGCAGGCCATCTACGGCATCAGTTCGGAGCGGTTGCTGATCGAGCAGCTGGACTACAACCTGCTGTTCCGCTGGTTTGTCGGGCTGAACCCTGATGACCCCGTCTGGCACTCGACCACCTTCACCAAGAATCGCGACCGGCTCCTGAACGAGGAGCTCATGGCCCGCTTCCTCGAACAGCTGATGGCAGCACCGCAGGACAAGCCGCTGCTGAGTTCCGAGCACTTCTCGGGGGGATGGCACTTTGCTGCGGGCCTGGGCGTCCCACAGCTCGCTGGAGCAGATTGACGATCGACGACGATCCGCCGCCGCCCAGTGGCGGGAACGGGTTTGGCTCTGCTCCTGCCTAGGTCAAGAGGAGGTCCAAGGGCGATTTCCGCGGCCTGCTGCTCTCCAACCAGACCCACCGCTCCTGCAGCGAGGGTGAGGCGAGGCTGTTCCGCAAGTCGAACAGCACCGGGACCTGCCTCAGTTATCTGGGCCACTACCTCATGGAGAACCCCACGGTTTGGTGGTGGCCAGTGAGGTGACCCCGGCGGACGGCTATGACGAGCGGGCGGCAGCGGTGCGGATGGCTCGTTCGCTCTCGACTGCTCACCGGAAGACGCTGGCCGCCGACAAGGGCTACGACACCAGGGATTTGTGACCGACGTCCACTTTGCCGGGATCACGCCACACGTGGCCCAGAACATCCAGGCCCGCCGTCGCTCCGCCATCGACGGGCGAACCGCTCGCCATCAGGGCTACAGGAAGTCGATCAACGCCAGGAAGCGGATCGAAGAGGTGTATGGCTGGATCAAGCAGGCAGCGGGCCTGAGGCAACTCAAGGCCAGAGGGCGATCCCGGATGGGAGCGGTGTTCCGCTTGCATGTGGTGGCCTACAACCTGATCCGCCTGGCCAACCTGCTGGGCCCGCGGGTGGTGCTGGCATGAACCGCAGGGAGACGGGGAATAGGAGGCCGTCAGGCGGTTGGGAGGTGTCAGATGAGCCAGAACGCGCCACGCGATTCGCCTGGCGAACCTGCCGTGTGCTGCTCTGCCATTGGCCAGCGCAACTGAATGCAGCGTGGCAGGGGGTGAGATTGGCGGCTATTTCAGCAGACTCTTAAGGGCGGCTGCTGGCGCTGCACAGGTGCTCTGCGGCAATCCCGGCTGGACCACTGAGGTGGGTGCCTTTTATTGGACAGTTCTGGGCCCCTGACAACGTTAAACTCCGGGCGGGAGGAACAGGGTTCGTTCTCATTATAGACCTCATGGGGAGTTCTGCCTCCCAGAGAGCTGTGTGGCCTTACATGGCAGTACCTGCAAAGGAAGTGAGCAAGGCTGATCTCTGCCTCCAGACCATCGCTGTAGGCGCTTAGGTACACCTCAACTCGGCTTTGCCGAGAAGCCTTCGGCTACGAACTTGACTGTTCGCCACAGCCTCTCCACAAGGATGTTGTCGTAGTAGCGCTTTCTACCCGACCAGCTGACTTTGATTTCCTCTGCCTTGAGGCATGCCACAAAGTCTCCAGAGGTGAATTGACATCCCTGGTCGGCATGGAAGATCTGTGGCTTCCGGCCACCTTCCAGCGCCATTTCGAGAGCATCCAGGCAGAACACCGTGTCAAGGCTGTTGGAGAGCTTCCAGCTGGGTACATGCCTGGAGAAGAGATCCACGACCGCCACCAAGTACAGGAAGCCTTTCTGGAGGGGGATGTAGGTGATGTCGGTCGCCCAGACATGATCCACGGCCGTGACCAGATTGAGATCCACCAGGCAGCGGAAACGTTCGGATGGATGGCCGGGAACCGTGGTCCGGGGTTTCTGGTAGATCGCCCGTAAACCCATTTGGCACATGCAGTTTCGCACCCGGTCACGGCTGATCGGGATCCCATCTCTGGCCAGGTAGTCCACCATCCGGCGGCTGCCGCTGCAGGGATCTTCCAGGTAGAGAGCATCGATCCTGGCCATGATCCGCAGGGTCGATTCCCTCACCGGCTTTGGCCGGTAGTAGAGCGTGGATTGAGCCAGCCCCAGCAGCACGCATTGCCGACTGACGCTGAGCTCGGGATTGTCGTAATCGACCAGCTTGCGCAGTTCAGGGCATCAGAGCAGCTGAGACTTTTTTTTGAGCCACTCCAGCACCATCTTGAGCAGGCCGATCTGCTGGAACAGCTCAGTCTCCTTGGCCTGTACCTCCTCCTTGTCCCTGGTCTGCTTGCCCCTGGTGAACAGCTCGCTGGCACCATCAAATATCTGCCTCTTCCACTGGCTCACCTGAATAGGGTGAATGGCTTGGTCGGCAGCGATCTCCTGGATCGTCTTGCGGCCACTGATCGCCTCCATGGCGACTCTGGCCTTGAACTCGGGGCTGTGGGTGCGGCGCTTGCTCATTGGTGGGAGCCCCTTTCAGGGGCGATACCCCGCCTCAGAGGTTGACGATGGGCCATGTCCAGAAAAACCAGTCCACCTCACAGCCTCACGGCACGACGTGCTTGATCAGATCGTCACCAAAGGCATGGTTCTCTGAGTCCAGCTGGAGAGGGCTGGGATTCCTTTTCGCCTGCTCAAGTGCGACGATCCTCCCCCCTTGCTGCTGCCGCTCATCCGCGTGCTGGCCCGTGCCGATGTGCAGACCGATCGTCGCTCGGGCCCCGTAACGTGGTGCTGGGGCGCCGCACCGATTCACCAAACTTCTGTTGCGCCCGGTGATCCGAATAGGACTGCAGCCCCTTGATCTGCTCTCCCGCCGCCTGGAGGGGATCAGCTCCATAACCTTGAACCAGTAGTCGATTCCGCTCGATCGCCAACCCTCAGGACTGGTCTCGATTGCTAAGTGTGCTTTCTCACCAAGTCATTCAGTGATCAGCAGCCGCCTGGCCCAGGCCTGGGAGCGACAACGATCGTTCTTGAAAGGCTTCTCCCATGAGAGGCGAACGCCGATCAACCAGGACAGCTACTCCCCCTCAAAGCTGCGTCGCGAGACCGACCAACTCGATGCCAACCAGCGGGAGCAGATCGACTTACTTGACGCCGAGGCCCAGCGCATGGGGCAAATCGTCTCCGATCTGCTCGACCTCTCCCGCTGGTACGCCGGCAAGCTCAGGCTCGACTGTGGTTCCATCGATCCATGGACCTCTCAGGAGCTGATCCAGGAGCGATTCGCTGACGATGCCGCTGGAAGAATCTTGATAGTGGTTGGACCAGGAGAGGGGGAACGGGATCTGGCGGAGGGCAACGGCCAGCGGCTCGATCAGAGCCTGGCGAATTTGATCATAAGTTCCATCAAGTACGCCCCAGCCCCCACCCCGACCGAGATGCTCCTCAGTGGCACCTCCCAGGAGCTGATCCTGCATGTGGTGGAGCAGGGCCCGGCGTTCCCTACGCCGACAAGCAGCGAGATTTCGATCTGCTCGTGTGCCTGCTGCTTAGTGCAAACCTGGTGGCTGTGTTCACGCACTGGTCGGCCAACTTCGGTTGGTCCCTATCTCCCTGGGCCCGGTGATAGGCCTCGCGGAGCAGGTGGGCCCGCACCCGGGTCAGCAACTCTTCGATCGAGAAAGGCTTGGGCATGAAATCATCCGCCCCCACATTGAGGGCCTCCACCCGGTCTCGCACCTCGTCAGGCCGGTGAGCATCAGGATCGGGGTGATCCCACCGCTGGAGCGCCTGCGCCGTCACACTCCACGCCGCTGAAATTGGGATGGGTCCAGTCAAGAAACACTCAGATCTGTGGGATCCTGGCGCTGCTCCATCAGCGCGCTCTGGCCATCAGCGGCCTCCAGGATCGCCCCCCTCCATGGCCAGGCCCTCTGAGTCTGGCAGGGGGCCTGGGTGGGCGCATCACGGGGTTGCGAGGCCATACGCTGGCCCCGCCCCACCCGGCGTCAGCCCAGGAACCTGATCCCATGGCCGTTCGGCCGCTTTTGTCGATGCCCACGAACCTTTCGGCCCGACTGGCCCACTGGGGAGTTCTCATCGTGGTGCTCTTCACCTTGATGGCCCTGCTCACCCCCCTGCTGGTGGCCAGCGGTCTGTTGGCCGATCCCAATGGGGGCCTGGCAAATCCGCCTCTGGCGCCCCCTAGCTGGGCCCACTGCTGCGGCACAGATCGGCTCGGACGCGACGTCTGCGCACGCACCCTCGCGGGCAGCGGCGTCGCGCTGCAGGTGGTGGCCCTGGCCCTGGTGCTGGCGCTGCTGATCGGTGTGCCCCTAGGCATGATGAGCGGCTACCTGGGCGGCTCCGTGGACCGGCTGCTGGTGCTGCTGATGGACACCATCTACACCCTGCCGGTGCTTTTGCTCTCGGTGGTGCTCGCCTTCCTGCTGGGGCGAGGCCTTCCCAATGCGGCGGCGGCCTTGTGCGTGGTCTACGTGCCCCAGTACTTCCGGGTGGTGCGCAACCAAACGGCCCAGGTCAAGGCCGAACTCTTCATCGAAGCGGCCCACTCCCTGGGGGCGGGGCCGCTATGGATCCTGCGCCGCTACCTTCTGCGCAACGTGATCACCTCGGTGCCGGTGCTGCTCACCCTCAACGCCGCCGACGCCGTGCTGGTGCTGGGGGGCCTGGGGTTCCTGGGGCTGGGCCTGCCGGAATCGGTGCCGGAGTGGGGTAGCGATCTGCAGCAGGCTCTTTCGGTGTTGCCCACGGGCATCTGGTGGACGGCGTTGTTTCCGGGGCTGGCCATGTTCGTGCTGGTGCTGGGACTGTCGTTTCTTGGGGAAGGACTGGAGGATTGGATAAGTGGAGCAAATGAGAAAGGGTCATCCTGAAGGGACGCGGAAACTGCCTATCCCTCGATTCCAGGCTCAAAGGGCATCGGCATCCGTAAGAACGTCGACCGCTACTGTTGCTAACGTCCTTGGGCCTCAGATGTGAGCTGGAGTTTGGCAGACCTTCTTCCTGAAGGGGAGATGCTTCACATTCTGGATGTGGGGGCAGCACTGTGTGAAACACCCAACTACCAGGGGCTTGTTCATGCTGGCCGCGCTCGAATCTCAGGCTTTGAGCCTGACCAGGGGGAATGCAATCGACTCAACGAACTCTACGGTGAGCCCCATCATTTCTATCCTTTCTTTATTGGCGATGGAGAGCCGGCCACCTTTCATCAGACCAACTGGGTACTCACTGGATCTCTGTTTGAGCCCAACAGCCCCCTGCTTGAGATGTTCCAGAACCTCGCCGAGTTAACCCGGCCCATGGCCACCCACCCTGTGTCAACCTTGCGCCTTGATGATATCCATGAGATCAGCGCTATCGATTTTATCAAGATGGATATTCAGGGAAGTGAGCTATCTGTCTTGACCCATGCCAGGCGAACCCTCGAATCCGTGTTGGCCCTACAGGTTGAGGTGGAATTCGTAGAGATGTATAAAAACCAGCCTATGTTTGCCGATGTTGATAAATTCTTGCGCGAGATGGGTTTTCAGTTCCATTCCTTTGATTACATTGGCGGCCGGGCGTTCAAGCCGATGGCTCCAGGGGGAAACATCAATGTGCCCTTCCGTCAGTTGTTGTGGGCAGATGCCATCTACGTGGCAGATTTCACGCGGCTTGATCGGCTCACAGAATCGCAGTTGCGGCGCTATGCCGTTCTGGCCCATGATGTGTTCAACTCGTTTGATCTCGCCCATTTGATCCTGGCGGAACTGGATGTACGAACAGGTGAGCTTGCTGCGGATCTATACCTCATGATGCATGCCGAGTCAGGCGCCGTTGTGCCTGCTCCAGGAAACGCCCCAGGCTGACGGTGCATAGTCTCTTCACAATGCCAGTGCCGATCACTGTCACGACAACCACTGCGGAGCTGATGATCCTCCAGGAGGGCTTTCCCGGAGTGGCCCCTTCACTCGTGAGCTCGATCTTCCGGTGAGCATGCCGGACATTGTGCGCCCGTATCACGAGCGCCTGCTTGCGCTCTACCGGCCGGAATCAGTTGTGGGGCGGCTGCCGTTAAGCGAGGCCTCACTGGGAACTGACCACTGCCCCCTGTGGCGGCAACAGCTGGACGGACTCCCCCTGGATCGCCAGCTGCTGCTGGATCTGGGGAGTGAACTACTCCGCCAAGGCCGTGATGGTGAGGCGTTGGCCCTCTACCGCTGGCTGCCGAGCGCGTTCCCAGAGGACCCGTTGATGCTCAAGAACCTGGGGGCACTCCTGCAGAGGGCTGGAGACCTCCCTGAAGCGGAAGACCGGCTTCGCTCTGCACTGGAGCTGGATTCCCGCCGCCAGGACACGGTCTTGGCCTTGGCCCAGCTGATGGCGACACGGAACCCGCAGGAAACACGGCATCTGCTGGGCCGCCTGGATCCCGAGGGCCCGCAGGGTTTCACCGGGCGGATGGTGTCCCTGGCGCTGGATCTGGCCGAGCAGCCCAACCATGCTCGCGAGCTGGTCGCTCCCCTTCTGCCGCTGACCGATCGGGATCCCGATCGGTTCGGATCCCTTCTGGCCCTGCTGGTGGGGCGGGGGCAGCTAGGGCTGGGTCTGGAGCTGGCGGGCCATGGGCCAGCCCAGGCAGATCCTCTCTTCTGGGAGCTTTGGGCCCTACAACATCTCAACCCCGACCTGTCGGAAGGGGATCTCGCAGCCCAGGAGCTGCGGTGTCGACTGGAGCGTGAACGGGGGGATGATCCAAGCCTGGGAATGGCCCTAGGGGGCCTCGATCGGGCGGCGTCACGCTTCAGTGAGGCCGAGGCACGGTTCCGCCGGGTGCTCGACTGCGGTGGCGACCGCGGCCTGGCCTTCAATCAGCTCGGAAAAGTGCTCTTCTCCATGGGGCGACGGCAGGAAGCGCAGGAGATGCTGGAGGAGTCAGTGCGCCTGATGCCCCTTCACGCGGACTCCCTGATCAACCTCGGACTGGTGACACTGCCTCTGGGTGATTGCGAAAGGAGCTTCGCCTGGTTCAGCATCGGGCTGCGCCTGATGGCCCGATGCGGCCAGGGTTTTTACACCCTGGGCAAGATCTTGAGGCTCACTGGCGATTCCTCGGCGGCCGTGGCCATCCTGCGAGAAGCGCAGCAGCGTTGCCCCGAGGAGGCGCAGATCACTACCGATCTTGGAACGACCTTGCTGCTGCGGGGGGCTTATACGGAGGGCTGGCAGGCCTACGAAGCCAGGATCCATCCCCAGGTTGTGCGCGTGCTGCCCCCGATCGGGATGCCCCGGTGGGACGGCCAGTCAACGCTGGATGAATTGGTGCTCGTGGCGGAGCAGGGGGTGGGTGATGTGGTGCAGTTCATGCGTTATGCGACCTTCCTGCGGTTGGCCATTCCCCGTGTATCGATCCTGGCCGATCCCCGCCTGTCGACTCTGCTGGCGCACACACAAGCGTTCTCAGCGGTCTACAGCCATGGAGACACGATTCGTTTCAGTGGTGAGGCCGCCTGGCTGCCTCTTCTCTCCGTGCCGGTGCTCCTGGGGGTCAACCCGGAACTGGTGTTGATGGAGGCCCCCTATCTTCTTCCCCATGCCGAAGCCGCCGCTCAATGGGGCAAGCGGTTACTGGAGGGGATGAAGCCGCAGGAGCAGCTGATCGGATTACATTGGCAGGGGAATCCGGCCAGTGAGGTGTTCCTGTTGACGGGACGATCGTTCCCCCTGGAGACCCTTGCCCCACTGGCTGACCTACCTGACGTGCGCTTTGTGTCCCTTCAGAAAGGCTCCGGTTCCGAGCAGCTCGCCTACTGTTCCTTCCGGGATCGCTTCGTCGCAGCCCAGGCATCGGTCAACGACTGTTGGGATTTCACAGAAACAACCGGCATCCTCCAGACCTGCGATCTCGTGATCACCTCCGACAGCGGCTTGGCCCACCTGGCGGGAGCATTGGGTAGGCCCGTGTGGTTGATGCTGCAACACATCCCCGACTGGCGCTGGGGTCTGGAGGGGGATCGCAGCCACTGGTATCCCCAGATGCGCCTGTTTCGCCAACCACGATTCGGCGACTGGGACGCGGTGGTGTCGTGCGTTCAGGAAGCTTTCATGGCAACTCGCAACTGATCAAAGGAGTGAACACGCCCGACCACGGCCTGGCGGAACTCCTCTACAGGGGTCGCCGCCTCGAGCAAGAGGCCTTGCTGGAGCCAGCCCTGGAGCTCTACGAGGGCGAGCTTGCCCTCTGCTTCCATCCCCAGGATCAGGCCAAACTGCTGCGGGCGATCGGTCGTGTGCGATTTCGGCAGTGTGATGTTGTAGGTGCAGAGGCAGCCCTGGCCCGTGCGGTGGAGCTCACCCCTGATCATCCTCTCTCCCTGACCTCCTGGGGATGCACCCTGCAATCGCTGGCCCGCCACCCGGAAGCTCTCGCGGCCCACCAACGAGCTGTGGCGGTTGATCCAGACTGCGATCAGGCCAGGATGAACCTCGGCCTCCACCTTCTGCTCCTAGGCAGCTATGGAGATGCCTGGCCCCACTACGAGCGAAGGATGAACTCCCTGATCACCATCGCCGTACCTGACAGTATCAAACGTTGGAACGGCACATCCACTCCGTCCGAATTGATTATCGTGGCCGAACAGGGAATTGGCGATCTCCTGCAATTCTGCCGGTATGCCCCGCTGCTGCAGATGGTTACCCCGATTGTCTCGCTGGTGGTGGATCGCAAGCTTCATCCCCTGCTGCAGCGTGCCGGCCTGTTTCAACGTCTTTATGACGTGGCCATGCCATTCGATCCAGAGCCTGGTGCCCAGTGGCTACCGCTAATGACGCTGCCGGAGTTGATGAGCCTCACCTGTGAGCATGTGATGCTCGACGCCCCCTACCTGCAATCGGATCCCGAACAGCTGCATCAATGGGCCTCCCGTTTGCAAACCATTGAGGGGCTTCGGGTAGGACTGGGCTGGCAAGGCGACCCCAAAAGTGAAATGGACGGACAGGTGGGCCGCTCGATGCCACTGGAACAGCTGGCCCCTCTGACGGAACTGAACAGGGTGGAGTTTGTGTCCCTGCAGAAGGGTCCTGGTTCAGAACAACTCGACAGCTGTTCCTTCCTCCACCGCTTCTGCAAAGCCCAGCCAGAGGTGGATCGGACCTGGGATTTTCTTGAGACCCTGGCGATCATTGAACAGTGCGATCTTGTGATCACCACCGACACGGCTCTCGCCCATCTGGCCGGAGCCATGGGCCAACCCACCTGGATTCTGCTCAAGGCCGTACCTGACTGGCGCTGGGGGCTGGAGGGTAAAACTACGCCGTGGTATCCCTCCGTGCGGCTGTTCCGTCAGCCCACCATCGGCGATTGGCAGAGCGTCGTCATGGACGTTCGTGACGCATTAGCGGATCTGCTCGTGACTGAGCACTCTCTGAAGAGTGGCTGTTGAGGACAACAGCGAAGGCGGAGCGTCTGGATCGCTGGGGATCATGGGGCAGAACAGGGAGGTAATTCAGTGAGGTCGGCAACCCCCCTTCCCCGAGGACCATAACCAATTCAATCCTGGTGACCCGACCGGGCATCAAAAGAGGCCCAAGTTCGGTGACGGGTGACTTGTGGGTGAGATGGATCCGACGACAGCCGGCTTGGGGGCCTGGCCGTGATGCCGGAGTGGTTTCCAAGCAAAGGTCAGCAGCTTCGAGCCCTGGAGCGAGACGTAGTTGGATCCTGCGGTCAAGTGCCTGAAGTCTCCGAGCGGCCTTTGTGGGCAGTGCCGTCAAGTCGTGGCGGTAGAGGCTCACGGACTCCAAAGGACGGGCCCAAAGGGCGATGGCGCCACCGTTTGTCACCTTCTGCAGATCTGGTCGCCACCATTGATCGGGTTGAAATACCAGCGCGCCCCAACGCTGGCCGGCGTTGATCTCGAGCACGTCGGGTAGGCGCCTGCGAATGTTCCGAAGGGAAGCGATCCACGCCGTACGTCCGGTGCCCAAGGGGAAGAGGGCATACCCATCTGAGGCGAGTTTGCAGCCAGGGGTGCGCTTACACAGGCGAGGGATCGCCGCTGGGATCTCCACGGCTCCCGTGTCGAGAGCCAAGCTTTCATAGCCCAGATCTTTGGCCAATTCAGCCTCCTGGCTCAGCCCCTGGTGGGATGTCTGTGTAAAGAGGCTGTCAGCAAGGCTGAGTTTGAAAGCCCCGTAGTTGGTCTTGAGGCCGCTGCTGGGAAAAGATCTAAAGGTGTCGTAAACTCCGCTCCTCCAGATGCTTTCCACGTATCCAGATTCCGGAAAGGTGGTGTAGGGGGCAAACCAAACCTTCGCAACGGGCTGTCCGGGCTGGCGGGTGAGCAGGTCTCGGAGAGTGTTGGTGGGGCGGGAGGCTTGGGCTGTGGGTCTATCGCTGGCCGTCAGGCTGAGCCACTTGCTGGCATAGAGCAGTTCGATTCCAACCCAGAGGGCCAGAAGGCCGAACACGGCAGCCATTGGGGAGCGGGGTTGCCGTTTCATGGGGTCGGCAGCTGCCTGGGTTGCTGCTGATTCGGTTGGCTTTGCCGCTGCTGCAACTTGAGATCAAGCAGGGCCAATAGGAGCAGCAAGCTGGCGCCATACACAAAGGGGGTGAAGCGGGTGAGCGAACGCAGTAACGGGCTTACGAAGGCAGCGAAGAGGGTGCCGAGCCCCCCCATCGTCATCCAGAGCAGTCCCACAAGGGTGACCAGCCCCAGCAAGGCCGCAAAGAAACTCAGGTCGGAGGGGCCAAGGCCCCTTGGCTGGAACCAGAGTATGCCCGAGCTTGGTTTTGGGGCTCCGGTCTGGGGCTGGGGTTGCACACGTCGCCTGGCCAGGATCCAGACGGCGCAGCCCCAGGCGATCGGAATCAGGAAACTTCCGGTTGACCAGAAGTAGGACTCTGTGGAGGGGGGGATGCCGCTGTCCTGCAGAGCACGGGTGACCATCGGCACCCAAGGAGGGGGAATCAGCCAGGTGAACGGCAGCAGGCCGTATTGGAATTGTTCAATGGCATAGCGGGGCGCGGCCCAAAACAGCGGTGGGCCGCCAGAGCCACCTCCGGAGCCGGAGGCGATTGAGATCTTCGGCAGAAAGGTGAGCACCAGCACGGAGGAGAATCCCAGACCAAAGAGCAGGCCCCGCCCACCGATTCCTGCAAGTGGACGCAGTTCGCTGGTGTGGACCGTGCTCAGCAGCAACAGCAGGGCGTAGCTGGCCAGCAGCAGCAGCACCGTGAAGAAAATGTTGTACTCCTGGGCCGGAAAACAAAGGACTGCGGCGAGGGCGCCGGAGCCCACCAGGGCGAGCCAGCCGTACCGCCCCCTGGCGTCGGCCGGTTGGCCCATGGCCCTCCAGAGACCGTGGCAGGCCATCAGGGCTGGGATCACAGCCCAGAGGGTGGCCAACGACAGGTGACCCACCCGCGAGAAGGAAGAGGGAGCTGTGGTGAGCAGGAAGCCCGCCAGCAGGCTGGTGTCGCTGCGAAACCCGCCCCAGCGGCAGGCCAGGACCGAAAGGCTGAATGTGAGGCTGAGGCCCGCAATCAGAAACCCCTGCAGCGGTGAGATGCCAGTGGCAACGGCCAGTTGACAGGAGATCCTGTAGAGCCAACCCATCAGCTGGGCGCCCCCGAAGACGGAACCACCGCCGGAAGCCGGTCCAGCTCCATCGCCGAGCCAGCCCAGATCGAAGCGGGCGGTTCCGCAGCTGGCGCCGATGCCGAACTGCTCCCACACCTGGTCGGCCGAGGGTTGGGCCAGGCCCTGGGCGGTGGGAATCCAGGCCAGCACGGCCAGGGCCACCAGAGCGATTGCCTGAAGTGCTGTGCTGAGGATCGGGGACCTGGGCCAGGCTTGCTTGAAGGGGAGGGCCAGGGCGCCTCAGGTCCGATAGGGTGACAAACTCTAGCTGGGGGCTGCCCTTTTGGGCCCTGGTTGCTCCTGAATAACACCTGCACGCAGGTGGGGGCGTCTGTTCCCGTTCGTGGCCTGTGCGCTGCTGTGACCATCCCGCGCACCACCCCAACCACCCTCGCCTTTGCGGCCTCCTGTTTCAACGAGGAGGCGAATGTGGCCGAGCTTTACCGGCGCTGCCTGGCGGTGTACGAGGCCCATCAGGCTTCTGATCCCAAAGGGCAGCCGTGGCGCTTTGCGATGACGTTGGCGGATAACGGCAGCACCGATGGCACGGCCCAGCGGCTGTTGGAGCTGACGGAGTCCGATGGCCGCGTGCAGGTGCTGCTCAATGCGCGCAACTACGGCCCGGAGCCATCGGTGGTGAATGTGTTGGCCAGCACGGAGGCGGATCTGGTGGTGCTGCTGGCCTCCGACCTGCAGGACCCACCTGAGCTGGTGCTGGGCATGCTGGAGCAACTGGAACAGGGGCCTCCGGAGGTTGATGCGGTTCTGGCCTGCAAGCGCTCGCTGCCGCGTGGCCCGCTGATCGATCTGGGGCGCTGGATCTACTACCACCTACTGGCCTTCGGCACCCGCACCCAACGGGCCCCGAACGGCTTTCACGGTTTCGGTGTCTACCGGGCCGAGGTGATTCAGGATTCGGTGGAGCTGTGGCGCAACACGCCCATGGGTCTGCGCCAGGCCCTCGCCCGCTCGGCCCATGCGCCGCGCTCGTTCATTTACGACCTCTCGGCCCGACGCCACGGGAGCTCCAGCTACGGGCTGCTGGGTTACGTGCGCGAGGGGCTGGAGGCCGTGTTCTCCGGGGATGCGATCACCACGCGGCTCACCATGCGGCTGGGGGTCGGCGCCCTGGTGGCAGCGGTACTGGTGGGGGTGGCGGTGCTCGTGAATGTGGCCAGGGGTGCCAGTGGCTATGCGGCGGGCACGCCGACCTTGATGCTGCTGGTGCTGGCGAGTCTGGGGATCCAGGCGTTGTTGCTGTCGATGCTCTCGTATCAGATCGAGAACCTGCACCTGCCGATCAAGAGGCCGGTGGTGAGGGCACGGCGGATGGAGGGGGGCGGTGGAATTAAGCCGTGAGTGCCCCTGCTGCGGATCGGTCAAGGCGCGCAGCCGCTGGGCGCTGGTGGCGCCCTTCGTGCGTCACTACGCCCTGGGGCCTGATGCACCTTTCACGGCCCAATTGAGGGAGTGCCAAACCTGTGGCCACCGCTATTTCCGGGAGCGCTACACCAATGAAGAATTGGCACGGCTGTATGGCGGCTATCGCGAGGAGGCGTACCTGAAAGCACGACAGCGTTGGGAACCCTGGTATAGCGCCCGCCTGAATAGCACCGGGTTGGATCCCCAGGTGATCGCAGGCCGGCAGAACCAGCTGCGGGAACTGCTGCGGCAGATGGGCTGGAGGGAAGGAGAGAGGCGGGTGGTGGTGGATGTGGGGGGCGATGCCGGCCAGTTCATCCCGCTGGATCTCGCCCGTGAGGCCTACGTGGTTGAGGCCAGTGGGCGGGCACCGGTGATAGGGGTGCAGCGGGTGGCTGGGCTGGCGGATGTGCCCGAGCCGATAGGGCTCCTGCTCTGCCAGCACGTGCTGGAGCACTTGCCTGATCCAGCAGGATTCCTGAAGGAACTGGTGGCAAGCGGTAGCCTGGCGCCGGGCTGCCTGGTGGTGCTGGAGGTGCCGCTGGAGAGGCCGTGGTTGGGGCCGCTGCTGGGCAGCCGGTTATATCGGGGCTGGCTGGAGCTGGTGGGGCGGTGGCGCTGGCTTGCCATAGGAGTGGATTTCGTCGCTACGGCATTGCGCGGCTTTCTGGGAGTGGTGGTGGTGCCCTACTTTCTGAAGCTGCACGAGCATGTGCAGTTCTTTACTGCAGCCACCTTGCGGCTCCTCGCATTGGAAGCAGGGCTGGAAAATGTACGGGAAGAAACTGTGCACGGATCATCGCTTAGAACACACCAAGGAGTACTTAGATTGGTGGCGCGAGTAGACAAGAATCAAATCGAGGCTGCCATATATGCTGATGATTGCAGAGCTGAGGACCAATCAGTATTTACCCAGAAAAAGGTAAAATATGAGAGCAGCAGTCTTGCAAATCAGATGGGTGGCGTAAGCGAGACGAAGGCAATGCCGCCTCGCATATCAATCGTTACCGGAACGGCTGGCCGCATCAACGAGCTGGAAAGACTTAGGGACTCACTGACACATCAGACACTGAAGCAATTTGAATGGATCGTGGTCGACCAGAACACCGATAATCGAGTAGAGAGGATCCTGTCTGAAGTTGAGGGGATAGTCTCGACAAAGCACCTTAGTTGCCAGCCAAATCTGAGTGCCGCCCTAAACCTCGGAGCCAACGCAGCGATTTCGCCGATCATCGGATTTCCAGATGATGACTGTTGGTTTGAACCTAAACTGCTGAATTCAATCGTTGACCTCTTTGCAGAGAATCCTCGTTGGGACGCAGTAGTCTGCAGAGTTGTCGATGAAAATGGAAAGCAGGCGATCAACGGCTGGCGAACCACAGAGGGATCATGCAACCGATTTAATTCATGGTTTCGTGTGGCCGCGACAGGCCTGTTCTTTCGCCGTGATGTCTTTCATGAGCTCGGTGGATTTGATCCAACCCTTGGCCTTGGAAGCGGAATTTATCTGGCAGCGCATGATCTAGATCTTGTGTTGCGAGCCCTGGAGCAAGAGAGGCACATTCAATACGTGAACGAGCCCTGGGTGGGTCATCCGCAAATGCTGAACCGGAGTAGCAATCATCAGCAGAAGAAAGTAGTTGCCTATGCCATTGGTGCAGGAAGGATGATGCGGGATCACCACATGCCGTTCTGGTGGGTGAGTGCTGCGGTGAGCATGCCTCTGCTGAGAAGCTTTCTGGCCTTGGCAAAGCTTCAGGTTCGTTCTGCAGGGGTTCATGCCCAGGAAGCCTATGGCCGACTCTGTGGATGGATTGGCAAGGGAGGAGGCAGGAAAAATTGCATTACTTTGATTTTCTTTCGCCTCGTCGCTCTATGGCGTTCTTGAGCAGCAACACGGCATCCGAAACAATTGGGGGAATGAACCGAGAAACGATTTCCATCAGATTGAGGGAGCGTTTTTCTCCCGGTCGCAGACGCCAGATCGTGAGCTTAGGCCGCGCGGATTCGATTTCACCATGAGGTCTACCATTAGTGTAGTAGTACAAGGCCAAGGACTTTCGTGTCATCGACGCTGGGCAATTCAAGGGTTCAGGATGTCCATGCCAGGAATAGTCAGTGGTGCTGAAAACAGCAAGACGATTGAAGACGGGGGCAATACGTTGTACACAAGCAGAAAGATCTCGATTCCACAGCTCCAAGTGGCCTGCGTAATCGTCACTCCAATCACGATTGAGATACAAAAGCACATTCAAGCGGCGATCAAGGTCGAGCTCAGGGTGCCTATTAAAGTCAACATGCATGCTGAGCCTGCCGCCTCTGGCAATTTGGTGGGCACCACCGCCTAGAAGATGTGGGTCGGGGATCAGCCCTTCGATGCCCGTTAACTCCTGCAGAAACCTAATAAAAGGTCCCGAATTCATGTAATGGAGAAGCATCCTAGTCAAAGTCCCTAGCTGCTCTTCCCCATTGGAAGCAAGCTTTCTCTGGTGAAACTCCTTGTACTGAATCCACATAAGAGAATCCGGCGAAGGAAACTCGGCAACAATCTGCGAAAGGAACTTATCAGAGAAAAGTTTATCGATCACCACATGCGGGAAGGGCTTTGCCATCGAGTAGCCCCGAGAATTCAAGCAAGCAATGCCATGCAGCTCCTGCGAGTCAGGAAAGAGGTCTGAGAAGGGTTGCGAAACCAATGAAATCTGATAGGTGCTCAGAAGAGATTAGCAATCCCAGCAGTACGGCAGCCGATGGGGAGCCGGGTTACCGTTACATGGGGTCGTCAGCGGCCTGGGTTGCTGCTGATGCGGTAGGCCTTGCCGCTCTTGTAACTTGAGATCGAGCAGGGCCAATAGAAGCAGCATGCTGGTGCCTTACGCGAAGGGCGGTTAGCAGGTGAACGAACGCAGCGCCGGGATGAACACGACAGCGAATAGGGTGCACTGGCCCCCATGGTCATCCAGAGCAGCCCAACGAAGGGCACGAGGCTCAGCAAGGCCGCACTGTATCGATCCTGGATGTCGCACCAATGCAGAAGAGCGCGCGAAGAGGAGAATGCCATCGTGAGCGATCTACAGCATCGATTTGGTGAGAGAATCCTTCGCCGCATCAGCGTCTTCTTACATTGAAACGGCACTCCGTTGTCCAGCAGCCTATCTCGTGGAAGTCGTCTCAGAAACTCTCGGAGATGGGCGCGAAGCGCCTGAATCGGGCGCAGGCTGCCTGGGAGCCCCCTCGCCATGAGTGACGGCAATGCCTTGGCTCCATCTGCCTCAATGTCTACTCCGATCTTCCTAAGGACCCTCTCAGGGTTCGCCTGTCAAGCCTGGATCGCTCTCCTTGCACTGGTCTGCCTTCCCTTCTTCATTCGTCTGCTGGGGATGGAAGCGTTCGGGCTGATCGGCTTCTATTACACCCTGCAGACGGTTCTTCGAATGCTGGATCTCGGGCTGACACCAACGGTCATCCGCGAACTGGCGCGTTCAACCGGCTCTTACGAGAAGGCAACCAACATTGTAGAAAAAGCCAGCACCTTCGAGTCGTTCTTTGCCGCGAGTGCTGCATTCGTGGCTGTAATCCTCTTTACCCTGTCCCCATTCCTCGCCAACCACTGGCTGCAGAACGAGAGACTCTCTACTGGCACCGTTGCGGTTTGCCTGGCCCTCATGAGCGTTCAATGCGGGGTAAATTGGCTTTCGACCTTCTACCAAAGCGCCTTGCTTGGCCTGGAACGTCAGGTGTCGCTCTATAGCCTACGAGCGGGGGAAGCGACATTGAATTCGTTAGGTGCCTTAGCCCTAATTATCTTCGCTGGTCCCGACATCCGGCTAGTCTTCTGTTGGCAGCTGGTCGTAGCAGCGGTCGCCCTATGCTGCTACTGGATCAGGTACCGAGCTTGCTTGCCCGGGCAGTATCGTGGCTTCAATTTCCGAATCGACTACCTAGTTCAAGTGCGCCGATTTGCCGCGGGGATGAGCGCAATCACTGTGCTGGGGCTCATATTGACCAACATGGATAAGTTGTTCCTGAGCCGCTTCCTTACACTGGAGCAATTTGGCAACTACAGCTTGGCATCTTACGTGGTGTCAACACTTTTCGGGGTACTCATAACACCAATTTTCAATGTCATGTATCCTCGGTTTTCATCGCTAGCGGCAGGCGGAGACCAATCGCTAGGCAGAATGTATCATTTAACAATCCAGGTTTTCGCCGTTCTAACCGGCCCGCTACTCATCAGCATGATCCTGTTCACACAAGATTTCCTCAAAGTGTGGACTCAATCTGCTCACGTCGCCTATGTGGCAGCTGGGCCAATTGCCTGGCTGTCATTGGGATGGACTCTAAACACACTCATGGTGGGGCCTTACATACTTCAAATCGCATCAGGCTGGACATCAATAGGAGTAAAATTGACAGCTATGCTTGTGGTGATTTTCGCACCATCGCTGGTTCTACTTACCATGAGGTTCGGGCTCAATGGTGCGGCGGCAAGCTATGCGGCCATGAACGCAGCCTATCTTGTAATGGGGCTCACTTGGACCCATCGTCGTCTTCTGCCCGGGCAACTGGGCAGAGTTGTCATTGCAGACATCGCTCCAACTGCCATAATCTGCACATTAATCCTTTTAGTCATGCTCTCCATTCCTTTAGGGTCTCTACATGTATGGGCACGATTAGGGGTTGGGGCTTTGGTTTTGTCGTCGGCGTTCATATTGTCCGGATTCGCATCCGCAAGAACACGGGCAATAATCTTAAGCAAGAGTCAGGCTTGCACATCATCGATTCTTAATAAAGCTGGTTCGGCCTTATTTTTTGGTCGGGGGGAAATGTAAGTATGTCGTTAGATGTACTTCAACGAGAACAGGACATAACACATGCACGACTCCAAATGTGCCGACGTAGCGTATCCATGTTGCCGGCTCCATGGATCTGTCGTCTAATGACGAGAGTGGGGCTGTCCGGCCGACTGCGTGGTGATCTCCTAAAGAGTTGGGACGTCTGGAAGACTGCCTGCTTTCTGGAAGACAACGTCGACCTGGACGCAGCCATAGTGGACTTGGGTGCCTATCACTCAGAGATCCTTCCCGTTCTGCTCCGTATGGGTTTCACCAAACTCCATGGAGTCGATCTCAACCCCGAGCTCGCTGGTGAGCCATATCATCGTCAAATTGCCTACTCTGTTGCCGATTTCTACAACACACCCTACGAGGCCGCATCCATTGCTGCCCTGACATCCATCTCGGCCATCGAGCACGGCCACGATCCGACAGCTTTGCTCAGTGAGGTCTCGCGTCTCCTGCGGCCTGGTGGGTACTTCATTGGCTCGACTGACTACTGGCCAACCAAAGTAGATACCACAGGCATCGACATTCTCGGTATGAGCTGGACCATCTTTTCTGCTGCGGAGCTCCGCAGACTTTTTGATGCAGCCGAGCCATTTGGGCTTCACCCCTTTGGCTCCCTGGACTTTGCTGCTGGAGATCCAGTCGTGCACTATGGAGGCAGGGATTACACCTTTGCCTGGTTCGTTTTGCGAAAGATCGGAACTTTATGAGCCCAGGCCTGCGCGTACTCCTGATGAGTGGATCGGCCCCGCCGATTCCGTGTGGCGTTGGCGACTACACAGCTGGCTTGGCGTGCGAACTGGCAGCCCAGGATGGTCTCAGAGTGGCCCTGCTTACATCGGAGAGCATGGATTCTTCCGCACGAAAGGACGCCTTAAGGGGAGTGGAACTTCTGGAGCCGTTAGGAAGCTGGCGACCCTGGGTGTTCTTTGCAGCAAGGCGTGCAATTCTGGACTGGCAACCCGATATTCTCCACATCCAATGGCCAGCACCACAGATTTACAAGGGGGCTCTGCTTGCCATCCTGCCCTTGTGGTTTCGTTTCGTTCATCGCAAGCCTGTTGTACTAACGCTTCACGAGCATATTCCTACGCGGATGAAGTGGGCTCTTGCCATGGTCTATGCCTCCAGCATCGTGACATCGGTCAGACCCGATTTTCCTGAAGGATTCAGTCTGGGTCTGAGTAGAACGGCAGCTGCAAAACCATTCCGCTTCATCGCGAACGCTTCAAGCCTGCCACAGGTCATGCCAACGTCGAACCAGGTGGCAGCCGTTCGCAAGCATCTTGGAGTCGAGAATGGAAAGTCATTGATTGCCTATTTTGGATTAATTTATCCCGATCGGGGAGTGGAGCAACTCTTCCAGATTGCCACCCCAACAGATCACCACGTTGTTGTTGTGGGAAGCTCCATTCCCATGGCACCTGAGTATTATCACCATGTACTTGAGTTAGCCGAAAACACCACCTGGAACCATCGGGCTTCAGTGACAGGATTCCTCCCGAGAGAGGAAGCAGCCCTGATCCTTGCGTGCTCGGATGCAGTCGTTCTCCCTTTTCGGCGTGGTGGTGGTATCTGGAACACTTCAATTCACGGCGCGAGGCTTCAGGAAACCTTTGTGCTCACGACCTCAACGACCCAGCGTGGCTATGAGCACTTAGCGAATGTCTATTGGGCTGAACCGGGCAACCTGGAGGAGATGCGCGCCGCCCTCTCGCGGTATGTCGGCATCCGTCGCTGGGGCAGTTCTGCGGATGTTCCCAGATGGACTCAGATTGCCATGCAACACCAGGCCCTGTACCAATCCCTCTGCAGCGGAAGCCCTGGACATCTCGCAGTCCAGGTATGACGAACCCACGACATGAATCGCGCCCCCTTCCATGCTCCTTCGGACCTGCAAACAAGCCTGAGAGTGTGGCGTCTGTTGAGCTCATACCAAGCCATCCTTTTGGAGTCTCCCCATCCTCTGATGGCTGATCACTGCCGAGTTCTTGCCGGATCCGGTCATCAAGGCCAGGACTTGGCTGACGGGGACGTGCTGGAATCCGGTACCCCGCTCCGTTGGAAGTGTGCAAGGCCCTTCAGCTGGTTTGGGTGCCGCTCAATCAGTTTGATGCAGATGGTTCGCATCGTACGAGAGCTCAGTAGTGCACTATTTAGAGAGGTTTTGTGGTCTCAGATGATGGATTACACACGCACCAATGCAGTAATCATTCAGCCGCTTGGTTCGAATCTCAGTGATCGGACGCTCTCCGAGCGATGTATGATTGCATTGGAGACGCGGAATTACAGAATATGACCTATACCCTTTCTTTCTGTATCCCAACATTGAACTTTGGCTCATTCATTGGTGAGACGCTGCAGAGTATTCTTGGACAGACTGATGAGAGGGTTCAGGTCGTAATTGTCGATGGTGGCTCAACTGACAATACTGCAGCAATCGTGGCAGAAGCAATCACTCGCTGTCCTCGGATTAAATTGATTCAACGAGAGAAGCGGTGCGGTGTTGACCTCGACATCCTCGAGTCTGTCGCTCAAGCAGATGCTGAGTATTGTTGGCTTTTCAGTAGCGATGATGTTCTGGTAGCCGGCGCTATTGCCCAAGCAATGAAGAGCATCGAACAAGGCGGATGGGACGTCTTTCTGATGGGCATCAAGCTGTGCGACTTGCAGATGAAACCGTTGCATGATCACCCAATCCTGACTTGTACTTATCCTCGTATCTTCGATTGGTCCGATCCATGCCAACGCGCCGATTACTTCCGCCATGCTCATACGAGTACGGCCTTCTTCAGTTTTATCAGCAATATCATTGTACGCCGAGACCGCTGGCTCGCCACTCCAACGGAGGAACACTTTATTGGCAGCTGCTGGATCATCGCTGCCAAACTTGCTGCCATGAGCCTACAAGGCATAAGGGTTAGATTTGATCCTGGAATCTATCTATTCAAACGCGGGGAGAATGATTCTTTCGCGGCAAATGGACTCATTCCAAGAATAAAGCTCTCGATCGTAGGATTTCGTGACTTATGGAGCTACTTCTATGGAGATGACTCATTTGAAGCCAGACAAGTCAGTCGAGTAGTGGCCAATGAGTACCCCCTCGTCGAGATGCTTTCAATGAAACTGAGGTTGATTCCAAATGCCACTTGCGAGGAACGCGGGAGGTTCTACTCTCTAGCGCGACTGCATTTTCGAGATAGGGCATCGTCTGGACAAGTCTGCTATGGTATTTTGCGCCTGTCTCCAGTCTGGTTCCTGAGAATCACTCAATATGCTTTTCACTTTCTGCGATCTGTTCGACAACTAGTAAAGGTCATCCTTTGATCCGCCTCTCTATCTGCATCGCCACCCTAAATCGTGCGGTGTACATCGGCCGCACGCTGGATACTATCCTGCCCCAGATAGCCGAGGGAGTTGAAATCATTGTTGTTGATGGTGCTTCCACCGACGGAACAGATCGCGTGGTAGGCGAACGGTTCGCAGGGAGACCCCATTGTCACTACCACCGATTAAACGAAAAGGGGGGGGTTGATCTAGACTACTGTCGCACCGTCGAGCGGGCAATTGGCGAGTTTTGCTGGCTGATGACCGACGATGATTTCGTCAATCCCGGTGCTGTGCAGGGGGTTCTCGAGCAGCTGGGTGACGATCTGGATCTGCTTCTGATTAATTCCGAGGTGGCGACCAGAGACATGAAAACCACTCTGGTTATGAGCAGGCTTCGAATCGCTTGCGGGCGGGACTTCAGTTCGTGTGAGGCAGACGAATTGCTGGCGGTTGCGGGCGATTTGCTGACATATATCGGGACGGTGGTGATGCGTCGCTCCACATGGCTCGATCGAGACATTCTGCCGTATCTCGGTACCGAATTTGTCCATGTGGGCGTTATCTTTCAGAAGCCACTCCTGCGGTCAGCGCGCATCATAGCCGAGCCTCTGATCCGCATCCGCCACGGCAACGCTCAGTGGTCCGCCCGGGCATTTGATATCTGGATGTTCCGCTGGCCCCGTCTGATCTGGTCCTTCCCCCACCTCTCTAAGGAGTCCAAGGCGAAGGTCGTTGCACGTGAGCCCTATCGCAGCTTGGTCACCCTGTGTGCGATGAAGGGGCGCGGCTGTTTTGGTAAACAAGAATATGCATCTCTGTCTGGGCTACGCCTGGGTTGGTGGCGACGAGCTGCCGCCTTCGCACTCGCTTCTTTCCCCGACATTCCGTTCAATGCTCTGGCCAGACTGTTGTTTTTCTTGCTGGGTGACCGAAGGCGATTGGATCCCCGGATTCTTGAAGACCTGAGGGTGAGTCCCTACAGCTTCCGCCTTGGCTGGTTCGGCCGGACGGATCCATGATCTGCTTAGCCCGTGCTAGGCAGGTCTTCGGAAGCCTGATCAACGATCTTCTCAACCATTTCCTCGAAAGTCAATGAGGGATGCCAGCCTGTGAGACGACGAAGCTTTGACGAATCGCCCACGCGTCCAGACCTCGATCGCGTCAATACCGTCGAGTTTTCCACGACATACTGTTGCCAATCCAATCCCAAATGGCCGAATGCAACCGCCGCGAAGTCGCGCACCGTATGGGTGATGCCTGTGGCAATCACGAAATCATCCGCTGCATCCAAGGCCAGAATACGCGTGAAGGCATCCACATAGTCTGGGGCATAACCCCAGTCGACTGCCGCGTCTAGGTTACCAACGATTAGTGGTTCCATGAAGCCCCGACTCGCTTCCACTGCTGCTCGGATAATTTTCATGGAAAGGTAGTGAAATGGTCGCAGACACGATTCGTGGTTGAACAGAATGCCGACGCTGGCAAACACCCCGTGCCTGCGCCGGTAGTCTTTGCACATCTCTCCGGCCAGAGCCTTACAAAGGCCGTAGGGTTCCTCAGGAGCCACCTGCGTAGACTCATCTTGGGGTGACTGTCGTGGCTGGTTCCCATAGATCAGGGAGCTAGATGCGTAAAACAAACGACTTTGAGGTGAATAAGCCCTAATCGCTTCCAGACAAGAAAGCAATCCAGTGACATTCACCATTAGATTGAGCTGGTAGTCCCTATGAAGATCGTCATTCTCTCTATCTTGGGACGAAGCATGGTGTGCCGCAAGGTAGTAGATCTCCTGCGGCTGGACCCTTCGCACCAAATCCAACACGGTCTGGGGGGACTCAAGCCGACACGGCTCCTCATTGGGAAAGGCTCCCCAGGAATCGAGTTTGTTGCGTCCGATGCCCAGAATCCCATAGTCGCGCTCCTTCAACAGTCGGGCCAGCAGACGACCGTCTTGCCCTTGATGACCGACAATGATCGCGCTCCGGCTATACAATCTCGATCTCCGGCATGGGAAAAATCAGATGCCCCCCCCTGGCAAGAAATTCTTCCTCTCTTTCGATGATGCCCGCTTTGAAATGCCAGGGAAGAACAAGGAAATAGTCAGGATTAAGACTGCGAGCCTCCTCTTCTGAGACAATCGGTATGTGCGTACCGGGAGTCACGCATCCAAACTTGTCGGGATTCACGTCAGCGATACAGGGAAGATCCTCCTTTGTGAAGCCACAGAACTGCAGAATCACATTCCCTTTGGTAGAGGCGCCATAACCAAACACACGCTTGCCGTCCTCGTTGAGGGATCGAATCAGCGATGTCAGACTGCGGCGATGTTCATACACGCGTTCTTCAAAGTCCCGGAATGGCCGAGGAGTATGCAAGCCAAGGCGCGACTCGGTTTCCAGCAGCCAATTGATGACGGAATTATTGCAACGGAATCCAGATCCTTTGCGAGCAGCGGTCACGGCGAAGCTGCCACCGTTGACGGCATTCATCGCCACATCCAGAAGCTCCATATCTGCCGCTTCAAGGATTTGCCTAACTACAGTTAGGCTATAATACTCGATGTGTTCGTGACACACCGTATCATAAGAGTTTAAACGCAGCATTGAAGGCATATAACTCTGCTCGAAATGCCAGACACCTCTATTGCCGAGAGAATCATGAATCGAATGGACAAAATCTACAGGATTCTCAAGATCATAGAACATCGCAATCGAGGTAATCAGGCGAGCCTTTTCATCGCCGACCGCAGAGACAAAGTTCTCACGACTGAAGAAATCAGGGACAAGCTGGATGTCAGGTGGGTAGAAGTCTTTGAACTTTTTTCCAGTTGGGTCGATCCCTATCCGCTTCAGCCCCGGAGTGCTATATGACTTCAACATAGTCCCGTCATTGCTACCAATGTCCAAAACAAGATCACCCGACTGCAATCCGACAAATCGCGCTAGGTGCCTGCTCTTGGATGCAAGGTGTTTGACCATAGATTTGTTAAGGCCCGAACGATAGCCATAGTTATCGCCATACATGGCTCCTAGTTCAAATTGGTGAGCCAACTGAAGGAGGTCACTATCGGGACACCAAAGAAGCTCCAGTGGGCCAATTGGCACTGGTTCGGAAGCCGACTTGGGGAAAATGCCAGTGAAGGCCTGCTCGCCAAGACTAAGAACCGAAACCAGATTTCCGCTCTCTGAGATGCGGCAATGCTGAATACGTCTACTCATCGAAACCCGCCGCAAAGCCAGACAATCTCCCAGAAGCTGGCAGCTTGTAGTGACCCCTCCATCATCCGGCCGGCAGCAGAAGCATCCAGCACGAGTGTTGGCGATCGGCGTTTTGTCATTCCCGTGCACCGCCTCCGCGGGAGCGGTCCTGCAGGATCAGCGCTTCTGGAGATGGATGAAACACACACACGACTTGATCCTGGGCCATGGCCTCAAGCTCAGCAAGCGCCTGGCGGCGACGCTGGTGGGGATCACCCTCAGAGGCCTGCATCGGCTCGCTGAGAACATGCTGGCTCATGCTCATGTGGTGCTGGCGGGCCCGCAACTGCAGCAATTGGTAGAAGGGATTGGGAAGATCGCGGATCTGCAGCGTGGCCATTGGCCTGCATCCGCATACAGAGGTTCCATGCAGGATACATGCGTTTTGCAGGTGGCGCTGGCTCTCGGGGTCTAACAACAATCAAGCTGATGCACGCCCCTCTGTCGTTGGTGATCCAGGTGCGGGCCTTGGAGGCGCATTGGCTTGTCTCATAGGGCGTCGAGCTGGTGGCGGATTTTCAATCCAAAGTGGGTGAGGTGGATTTGTGCCTCCATCGCCAACGGTTGGGAATGGCGGCTGCGCAGCAGCTCCCGAAAGGGGCCCGTCTCTCCCTGATAGAGATCAGGAGCGCCATGACTATCAACCGTGGGCCCCTGAACGGATGTGCTCGTTTCTGCTGCCACCAATCCGGCCAACTCCCGTAGATCCAGAGTGTTGGTGCAGGCATCCATCAACCTGAATCTCTGCTGGTCGCTGGGCTGTCGCAATAGCTCCCAGCTCAGCGCCATCAGCGATTCAATGCTCACATAGCTGCGGGTCACACGATGGGGAGCGCGCACCCGGATCACCTCACCCTGCAGGGCCTGCAGCAGAAAATCCCCCAGGGCAAACTTCTCCGGCCGCGTCATGAACCGCCCCGAGGCCGCATACACCCGAAACACCATCGCCATGCGGGTGGCCGATTCGCTCTCCAGTAGCGCCTCCTCCTCTTGCTTCAGCGTGGCGTAGGGGTTCCCTTCCAGATCAGGTGGCTTGCCATCCAGCGCCGCCGCCGCTCCCGAGGAAATGGCCACCACCGGCATCATCGGCCAGGCTCTGAGCACCTCGCCCAGCTTGGCTGTGATCGCCCGGTTCGTTGTCACATACCGCTCCCAGCCCAGTTCCTCCACCTTGTCGCGGGTGAGGAAGGCCAGCTGCAGGAGGCCGCGCGGATTGCTCACCTGCGTGATCGCCTCCAACGGCAGGGCCTTCACAGGCCCATGGGGACTGTCGAAGTCCACCCAGCGTTCCCGGGAGGCGAAGGGGATCACGTCCCGACGCAGGGCCTCGGGGCCATGTTCCTGCTCGTATTCGTAGAGGGCTGTGCGGCCGAACCAGCCGCTGGCGCCGGTGAGCAGGAAGGGGCCGGTCACCGCTGGGAGCTGCAGAAAGATCGCCACAGTGGCCCTGCTACCACACTATGGCTGTTTCTCTGCCACCCCTGCCGTTTCATTAATTTCTCAGAGGATGTCGACCTCACGATGGCGCGGTACCGGCTGGGTTCGCCCGGTAAGGGAAGGGGCTGATGAAAAATGCCATGCTTCGCCCCATGCCTGAGAAGCACGCAGCCAGCTTGATTGAGTTGTTGGACCAAGACTGTCCGCTTCAAATCAAAAGCAACTCTTCAACCTTGAGGATTCCTGGAAGATCTTCTTTCGAGAACTCGCGGTGAAGATCAACGAGATGGGCTTTCAGATCCTCCAGATCTTCACCTTGGGTCCAGTGATCTGGATAGGCATTGAGATAGCCGAGGTAACGACCATCCGTCTCGTGCCAATAGGTAAAGGGTTCGCGCGTCATGCCAGTGAGCAATGATCGTTTGGCAAGCTTAGGTTGGTTTCTGCTGATCGTTCAAGCCAGCACCTCCAGCAGCTGCAACGGCCTATTCATCCTGGCGTCAGCCACCGGGCACTGGCCGTAGCCGTAGGTGGCGGCCACAAATCGGAAGCCCGCCACCGCTGCCGCCTTTTGGTCGGCCTCGGTGTCGCCCACATACCAGTGCTGAGCCACCTCATCCCGCCGCAATGCCTCCAGGCTGGCGCCCTTGCTGAACGCAGAACCCGCTGGTGCCTGCAGGGATTGGAAGGAACGGGTGAGTCCCGAATCCTCCAGGATCCGCTCGGCCACAGGCCGGGGTTTCTGGGTCACCACATGCAGCTCCCAGCCAGCGGCCACCAGGGCCACCAACAATGCTGGCACGCCCTCGTAAAGCTCATAGCCCCGCCAGCCCTGCTGGTCATGGTGGGCCCGAAACAGGGGCAGAAGTTCAGCCATAACGCCCTCCCGCTGTTCTGACGTCAAGCCCAGCAGATCGGGGAGATAGTTCGGGAGTGCTGGGCCAATCCGCCGATGCAGCCGCTCCAGCGTGGGGGGCTGAATCTGCAGCATCTGGCAGGCCTCCACCAGGGAGCTGTGGATCCCCGCCACGCTGTCGATCAAGGTGCCATCGAGATCAAATCCGACCACACCCAGAGTGCTCACTCAGGCCGGCCCCGCTCCAGGATCGTGCGCCGCAGGGCCGGATTCTGCTGGTAGGGCCCATCCACATGATCGATCGTGAGCCGCTCATCGGCGCCGATGGAATGGGTGAGCCTTTCGCCGTTGATCACCTCCCGGCAGGAGAGCTGCCCCCGGTGCAAGGGGATCGCCAGGTAGAAGTCCGCCTCAAACGTGGCCGAGTCGAACACATACCCCGCCGGCAGGTCGCGGCGGGCGTACACACCCCGCACCAGTTCCTCCAGGTAACGCCGCTCCCGCTCCGGGATCGGCCGCCGTTCGACGCTGGAGCCACCGCACATCTCCACGGCCTTGTGGAAGGCCTGGTACCAGGCATCCACCTGGTGCGGCAGCGAGCAGTAGGGCGACACCGGCACACCGCCATGGTCGATGTCGATGTGACGCTCCCAACTGCGAGCCCCCTTGGCGTAGCTGATCAGCAGGGAGCTGTGCCAGTCGCCCATCTCATGGCTGGAGAAGCCGATCACATGGTTGGGATAGCGCTGGCGCAGCCAGTCGATCTGGTTGAGCTCCAGCTCCGAATCCTGGCTCGGATACAGCGACACGCAGTGGTTGATCGCCAGGGGGATGCTGCGGTTCTCGAAGAAGCGCACACAGTCGTCGAGGGTTTTCTCGTTGGCGCCACCGCTGGAGATGATCACCGGCTTGCGCAACCGGGCGAGTCGCTCCAACAGCGGCCAGGTGGCGATGTCGGAGCTGGCCACCTTGATGATCGGCAGATCAAACAGGCCACACAGATCCACCGAAGCCTCATCGAATGGCGTGGCCATCGGGATGCAGCTGCAGCGGCGGATCTCCTCGATCAGGGCCTGGAACTCCTCGATCGAGAGCTTGGTGGCCTCGGTCTTCTTGATGTATCGCGATTCGGTGTAGCCCTTGAAGGCCGGGTGGATGAACGAATCCACATCGCGAAACTGCAGCTTGATCGCCGTACGCACCGCATTCACCCTCGCCACCGTGGCGAACTCGCGAACGATGCGCAGGCCCCGCTCCAGATCACCCCAGTGGTTGTTGGCGAGCTCCAGCACGAACAGGTTGTCGAACACCCGCCGGTCATCCGCGCTGATGGTTTGGTTCATGCCGCTGAAGCCTCCAACTGCTCCAGATCGCCCCGCAGATAGGCCCGTACCCGCGTCAGTTCCTCCTCCGGCAGGGCCGGATGCATGTCGTCGAGCTCGGGTGTGGTGATCGTGCCATTGCGCATCCTTGATTTCAGCCGTGGTTCAAACTCCTGCCGCCGATCAAGGTGCACCACGCAAAGCTGCGGTCCGCGTTGGTCCAGCACGGCCTCCAGCTGGGCGTCCAGCAGCAGAGGATCATCCAGCACGCTGGTGACCAGACCGAAGGCGTGGCCCAACGCCGCGAAATCGGGGAAACTCACCCCCGAGGCCGGTGAGGCCCCATGCTCTCGCCCGAAGAAATTCTCCTGGGTCTGGCGGATCGAGAGGTAGCCGCCGTTGTCAAGCACGAACAAGGTGATGTTCAGCTTGGATGCCGCCAGGCTCTGCAGTTCCTGCAGGTTCATCATCAGCGAGCCATCGCCAGCCAGGGCGACCGTGGCGACATCACGGCCCACGGACCGTGCCGCCGTGGCGGCGCCGAGGGCGGCTGGCAGGTCGTAGCCCATCGAGGCGCAACCGCTGTTGCTGAACATCCTTCGCTCACCCGTCATCGCCAGCACCTGAAAGGGCACGATGCAGGCCGTCGCATCGCCGCACACCACCTGGGCCGTGGCCGGCAGCTGGCGATTGAGCGACATCACGAAGTGGTAGGGATTGATGCCCTCCCGGTTCTCTGTGGGGTAATCGGCGGGTGTGGGTTCATAGCGGTGGCGCACCTGACGGCAGCGGCTGATCCACCCCTGGCGATCAACTGCCTGGGTGTTCAACGCAACTTCCTCGTTCGCGATGCCAGCGAGTACCGCCTTCACCACCGCGCCCACATCACCATGGATGGCCTGGCTCAGGTGCAGATAGGACTTGGCCAGTTCCGCCGCATCGATGTCCACCATCACCACCTCGGCGCCTCGGGCGAAGCTGGCCCAGTTGTAGCTGACCTGGCGGATGTTCAGCCGCGAGCCCAGCACGATCAGCAAGTCAGAGGCTTGCACCGCCAGGTTGCCGGGGCGGGTGCCGATCGTGCCGGGCCTGCCGGCAAAGAGTGGATGCTCATTGTCGAACACGTCATGGGTCCAGGCGGTGACCACCGGGATCTGGCAATGTTCCGCCAACTCCTTCACCGCTTCCATCGCGCCCGAATGCCGCACTCCTGTTCCGAGCAGCAACAGAGGTCGCTCGGCCTTGGCGATGCGGTGCAGCAGTTCGGTGATCGCCAGGGCAGACGTCGGGGTCGGTTCAGGTTCAAGAGCAGCTGATACGGAGATGTCCAGCTCGGCTTCCAACCCATCGATCTGGAGACCCTGCACGTTCACAGGCACCTCGATCCAGACCGGCCCCGGCCGGCCAGACGTGGCCAGGCCAACGGCCTGATCAATCACGGACCGCACGTCCTCGTCAGCACGGAGCGAATGGAACCGCTTCACGAAGGGCGGGATGAAATGTTGCGAGCGGGCCTCCTGGTCCCCCAGCTGGCGGAGGTGCAGATCTGGGCAGGTCGTGACCTGAGTATCCGTGCGCACCTGGCCGGACACGATCACCATCGGGATCGAATCGGTGAAGGCTCCGAATACCCCGTTGAGGGCGTTGATCGCCCCTGGCCCGGCGGTGACGCATACCACGGCGGGTCGCCCGGCGATGCGCGCATAGCCCTCGGCCGCCATGGCGCAGGCCTGTTCGTGGTGCAGGTAGTTGCAGGTGATGCCCTTCTCCTCGCCGAAGGCATCGTTCAGATGCATCGCCCCGCCACCGGTCACGGAAAAACAGGTGTCGATCCCTAGCTGGGCCAACCGAGCGGCGATGAAGGTGGAGACCTTCACACCAGCCCTCGGATCACACCCATCTCCCGCTCGAGCATGGCCCCGGTTAGTCCCGGATAGGTGCCCAGAAACAACGCCTTCTCCATCAGCTGGTCCGCCCCCACCATCGCGCCCACACTGCGCACCGCCTCCGGCCGATCCATGCGCAACTGCACGAAGGCAGGTTGCCTCAGCAGATTGCCGCCGAACAACATGCGCGTTCCGATCCGCTCGGCCTCAAGCCGGCGGGCCAAGTCCGAGCGGCTGAAGGGAGCCCCATCTTTCACCCCCAACAAAAACCCAAACCAGCTGCAGCCGCTGCGGCAGCCGCTGTCATCCCACCGAAACCCTTCGGGGCTCCAGCCCGTGGCGTGGGTGGGAAGGCTGAAGCTGAACCACTCCTCAAGATCCGCCAGACCCCGCCGCAAGGTCTCCCAGTTGCGCTTGCGCGCCTCAATGAACTCCGGCAGCCGCCGCAGCTGCACCCGCCCGATCGCGGCCTGCAGATCCAACGGCTTCAGGTTGTAGCCCAGATGCGCATAGATGTACTTGTGGTCATAACCCTCCGGCAGCTCCCCCAGCTGCCAGCCGTAGCGCTTGCCGCAGGTGTCGTCGTGGCCGCTGGGGCACCAGCAGTCGCGGCCCCAGTCGCGCAGGCTCTCCACCACCCGGCGGAGTCGGGCGCTGCGCAGCACGTTCACGGCGCCGCCCTCGCCCATGGTGATGTGGTGGGCCGGATAGAAGCTCTGGGTGCTCAGATCACCCCAGCTGCCGGTGTAGCGAACCACCCGATCGGGGCCCCCATCGAGCCCCGGGCTGTTGGATGCAAAACCCAGGCTTTCGGCTAGCGATCGGGGCATGGAGTAGGTGCTGCCCAGGGCGTCGCAGTTGTCTTCGATCAGCCAGAGGTTGTGCCTGCGACAGAAGGCCAGCACGGCCCCCAGATCGAAGGGATTGCCCAGGGCATGGGCCACCATCACCGCCTTGGTTTTGCCTGGGCTGTGGGCCTGCTCCAGCTGGTCCACCCGCAGATTTCCGGTCACCGGGTCGGCGTCAACGAACACCGCCACACAGCCGTTCTGCAGGATCGGCGCCACTGTGGTGGGGAACCCCGCCGCGCAGGTGATCACTTCATCGCCGGGGCGCAGGCGCCGTTCTGGGTCGATCAAGTTCGAGCTGAGGGCGCTGAGGGCCAGCAGGTTGGCGGAGGAGCCTGAATTGACCAGCAGGCTGGATTTCACCCCCAGGAACGCCGCCAGCTCCGCTTCAAAGGCTGCACCCTGTTCCCCCAGGGTGAGCCAGAAGTCAAGGCTGCTGTCGACCGCAGCCACAACCTCATCCTCCGTGAACACACGGCCGGCGTAGGGGATGGGGTCGCTGGGTGCGTGGGCGGGCCGCAGGGGGTCGGTGGCGGGGCGAAGGTGGGCGTGGCTGAGCAGAGAAAACTCGCGGGTGCTCGCCAGAGCCAGGGCCTTGTGAACCGCCGCCAGCTTGATGGGCTTCAGTTGCACTCCGATGGGCTGGAGCAATGAGGCGTGAGCGGCAATGGCATGGTCGATCCGGATATAGGACGTTTGCTTCAGAGCTCCATAGGCAAGATCTTCGGAAGTCACGGCCATGCAGGGGTCGTCATGGCCCTTGCTGGTGACCTTCAGAAGCCGGAGATCACCCTGCCGATTGGGCCCTGAGAGCACGAGGGCTGGGCACAGTTTCGCCTTGCTCTGATCCGTGAATGGCCAGGCAATCACTACAAACTGTCCGCTCCATTGCGTGATGCTCACAGCTCGAAGAGATCTTCCGCGTCCTCGTTTTCATCGCCGCGGATGAAGGATGGCATCTGCAGGTCGAGCCATTCGCGCCGCTCGCGCTGCAGGTCCTCGAGTTCATCGGCGGTGAACAGTTGCACCACCTCGCCGTCCGGAAGCGTTTCAGCCCCCTGCAGCACCTGTACGGCTGTGCCCACTCGCTTGATCGTGAGGCTCACGGCGGGGATGGCTCCAGAGCAGCGGTTTGCTGGTACGAGGCTAGATCGTCAAGGCAACAGTCCAGGGCACGGCTGCCTTCGTGCACGGCGCCATACCAGAGCGCCGTGCGCGCCACCGCCTGCTCGAAGCTCCACACCGGCCGCCAGCCGAGCAGCTGCTGGGCCCGCTCGGAGTTGAGCTGCAGCTTGCCGCTTTCGGCCGGGGCCTGGGGGTCCTGTTGCACGCGCCACTGGCCGGGCCAGTGCTGCAGGAACGTCTGCACCACGTCGCCCACGCTGCGGCTTTCCGCCGCGGCAGGCCCGAAGTTGAAGACGCTCTCGCTCAGCTCGCCCTGGTGCAGCCGTTCGGCCAGGAGCAGGTAGCCCGCCAGCGGCTCCAGCACGTGCTGCCAGGGGCGGATGGCGGCGGGTTGGCGCACCACGATCGCCTCATCCGCCTGCAGGGCACGCACGGCATCGGGGAGGATCCGGTCTTCGGCCCAGTCGCCGCCGCCGATCACGTTGCCGGCCCGGGCCGTGGCCAGCTTCAGCCCCGGGTGCTGGTGGGGCGCCGTGCCGCAGAAACTGGCCCGCCAGCTCGCCACCGCCAGCTCCATGGCGGCCTTGCTGCTGCTGTAGGGGTCGCTGCCCCCCAACTGGTCGTCCTCCCGGAAAGCCGTGCTGCCGGCATGGTTCTCGTACACCTTGTCGGTCGTCACGCAGACGGCCACGCAGGGCTCGGGCCGCTGCCGCAACACCTCAAGCAGCTGCAGAGTGCCGATCACATTGGTCTGCCAGGTGAGCAGCGGATCGCGGTAGCCCCGCCGCACCAGCGACTGGGCCGCCAGATGAAGCACCAGCTCCGGGCGGCACTGCTCCACCACCTCGGCCACTCGGACGGGATCGAGCAGGTCGCCACTGCGGTGATGCAACCTGCCGGGCAGCGCTCCTACCGGGCCCAGAGGATCGTCCAGCCCCAGCTGGTCGAACAGATTGGGATCGCCATCGGGAGGCAGAGAAAGCCCCGTCACCTCGCAGCCCAGCTGCAGCAGCCAGAGCAGCAGCCAGCTGCCCTTGAAGCCGGTGTGGCCCGTGAGCAGCACCCGCCGGCCGCGCCAGAACTCCGGATCCGGCCCCGCAGCCCTGCTCACCACACCTTCCAGGGTGCCAGGTCTTTTGCCCAGAGATCCTCCAACTGGGTCTTGTCTCGCAGGGTGTCCATCGGCCGCCAGAAGCCCCGGTGGCGGAACGCCTTCAGCTCGCCCCTCGCCGCCAGCTCCTGCAGGGGTTCGAACTCCCAGGTGGTGCTGTCATCGGAGATCAGATCGAGCACCGCCGGCTCCAGGACGAAGAAGCCGGCATTGATCCACGGGCCACCCTCCCCAGCGGGCTTCTCCTCAAAGCCTTCCACTGAACTGCTGCTGTCGTCATCGCCTCCCTGGCCCAGGCGCATGTTTCCAAAGCGCCCTGGCGGTTGAACAGCGGTCACCGTGGCCAGCCGGCCGTGCTGGCGGTGAAAGGCGATCGAGGCGCCAATGTCCACATCAGCGACCCCATCGCCATAGGTGAGGCAGAAGCTGGAATCTCCCAGGTGCTCGGCCACCCGCCTCAGCCGGCCACCGGTGGCGGTCTCATCCCCCGTATCCACCAGGGTGACGCGCCAGGGCTCGGCCTCCTGGCGGTGCACCTCCATGCGGTTAGCGGCCAGATCGAAGGTCACATCGCTCATGTGCAGGAAGTAGTTGGCGAAGTACTCCTTGATCACATACCCCTTGTAGCCGCAGCAGATCACGAAGTCGTTGATGCCGTGGTGGCTGTAGGTCTTGAGGATGTGCCACAGCACCGGCCTCCCGCCGATCTCCACCATCGGCTTGGGCCGCAGGTGGGTTTCCTCCGAGATGCGGGTGCCCAGCCCCCCGGCGAGGATCACGGCTTTCATGGGGCGCGGGGGCTGTCAGGGGCCAATGATGGCGCTTCATGCTCCCTCAACACCGCAATCTCAACAGCGCAACCGCAGCGTGCGTGGCAGATCCTCGGCGATCTCCCCCTCAGCCGTGAGCGCCGGGTAGGGGCGCCCTTCTTTCTTGCACCAGGCGGCCACCTCGGGGTAGGCCCACTCGAACAGCAGCCGCCCGTAGCGCTCCGGCGCCACCCCTTCGCCCTGGCTGGGCACCAGCCCCGCCGCCTGGCGCTGCCTGAGCGCCTCAAACAGCAGAATCGCCGCCGCCACACTCACATTCAGCGACTGCACCATGCCGACCATCGGGATGAACAGCGCTTGGTCGACGCCGTTGGCGCTGGCCTCGGACAGGCCCCATTTCTCGGCGCCGAGCACGAAGGCGGTGGGGCCGGTGAAGTCGCAGCTGCGGTAGTCAACGGCGTTCACTCCCAGATGGGTGCCATAGATCCGGAAGCCCTTCTCCCGCAGCAGTTTCAGGGCAGTGGGTGTGTCGCTCTGGGGGTGCAGGCTCACCCACTTCTGGCTGCCCTTGGCCGTGTCGTTGAACAGGCGCGCCCGCCCCGGCAGGCTCACCACATGGGCCTCGAGCACCCCCACCGCATCGCAGCTGCGCAGGATCGCCGAGAGGTTGTGGGGCTTGTCCACCTGCTCCAGCAGCACCGTCAGGTTCTCCATGCGCTGGTTGAGCACGGCTTGGATCCGCTGGAAGCGCCGGGCTAGCAGGGGCATGGGCGGGAAGGGGGGCTCTCCTTACTTTGGTGCCATGGGCCAGCTCACCGAACTCCGTGACAAGCTCCAGCAGGAGCGCCTTGGGCGGCTGCGCGCGTCTGTGGCGCCGCTGGTGGCAGGCCGTGTGGGAACGGAGGTGTGGCTGTTTGGTTCCTGGACTCGGGGGGGACTGGGAGGCCCGCACTGATTTGGACCAGATCACCGTGGCCCCGCTGGCTTCTGAGGCGGAGTCCCTTGCGGATCGATTCATCCAGGCCCTTCTCGACAACGACGTGATCGCTTTGGAGTCGTCCGACTGGCAGGCCCGACGTTCTGGAGGCGATCCCCATTGGCGTGCCATCGGCCGCGATGCGATCTTGATCGCCGCTGGGAGCAAGCCATGACACCTCGACTGGAGGCCAGGCAATGGAACAAGCGATCAAGGGGATCCTGATCGGACTCGACATCGAGCCAGCCCACACCCACTCCCTTGAGCATCTGGTGGAGGAATTGTCCAAGGCGGGCGTGACGACCACGCCCCTGTCCGATCTGAGCCTGAAGGCGCTGAGCCGTTTGGCTATCACCACCTGTGATCCGGCTGGGGATGATGCTCCCCAGGATCGCTTCGATCGTGTGGATGCGGAAACTGCCCTGGCAACGGCTGGTGCCGTGCTTCGGTTCGTTGAGGACCTGGCCTGAGCGTTCCTGGCCGTCCCCGCAGGCCATCCCCGCAGCCCTTCCCCGCCGATTCGGTGGCGACCGCTGCCATTCGCGCCCCCATTGGGGGTCAAGCTAGGAATGCTCTGCCCATCTGTTCCGACCGATGCCCTTCTGGCTGACGCTGCTGCTGCTCGCCTTCAGTGTGGTGCTCTGGTCCAAGGGCTCCAGCAACCGCGACGACGTGATCGGTCTGCTCGAACTGCTGCTCGGCACCGCCGCCTTGATGGTGTGTCTGTTCGCCGGCCATCACCTGCTGCTGGATGTGGCAGGGGTGGCCCTGGCCCTGTGGCTGCCCAAGGCCCACGCCGACATGGCCTCCTTCCGCGCCGCTGAGAGCGACGACCTGCTGCTGCCCTTTTGAGTTCCCCGCTGAACGCCGCGCCAGCCGCCAACTTTGACCAGAGAGTGTGGGCGGAGGTGGCCCGCATTCCCTACGGCCAGCTCGCCACCTATGGCCAGATCGCCGACCGCATCGGCGCCTTCGGCTGCGCCCGCCAGGTGGGCTGGTCCCTGCGGCGCCTGCCTCTGCCCTCCGACCTGCCCTGGCACCGGGTGGTGAACGCCAGGGGGCAGATCAGCCTCAGCCTCAGCCGCGAAGGCTCCGACTGGATCCAGGCTGACCGGCTGCGTTCCGAGGGCATCCCGGTGGAGCCCGACGGCCGCCTGCCCCTGGGGCGCTATCTGTGGAGGCCCGAGCCGAACCCCTCCGCCTAGGCCGGCCCCCCCTTGAGCACCCCCCCTGCATCAGCATCCATCGGCCTGGAGGCCCGCCAACTGGCCTGGCAGGTGCTGCTGGCAGTGGGCTCGGGGGCCTACGCCGACGCCGCCCTGGAGCGGGAACTGCAGCGCCACCCTTTGCCAGCGGCCGATCGGGCCCTGGCCACCGAGCTGGCCTACGGCTCGATCCGCAGGCGCCGGGAGCTCGATGGCTGGCTGGATGCCCTGGGCAAGGTGCCGGCCGCCCGGCAGCCCCCGAAGCTGCGCTGGCTGTTGCACCTGGGGCTCTACCAGCTCCTGCATGTCGATCGGGTGCCCGCCTCGGCGGCGGTGAGCACCACGGTGGAGCTGGCCAAACGCGGCGGCCTGGGCCGCCTGGCGCCGGTGGCCAATGGCCTGCTGCGCTCCTTCCTGCGACATCAGGAGGCCGGCGAACCACTGCCGACTCCCTCCAGCCCCGCCGCCGCGCTGGCCCTGCGCCACTCCCTGCCCGACTGGCTGGCCTCCGATCTGCTCAGCTGGCTGCCTCCCAAGCGGGCCGAGGCCTTCGCGGCCGCCTGCAACCAGCCGCCGCCGTTGGATCTGCGGGTGAACCCGCTGCGCACCAGCGTTGAGCGTCAGCTGGCTGATTTCGCCGCCGCCGGCGTCGCCGCCGCTCCCCTGCCGGGGCTGCCCCAGGGCCTGACGTTGACCGCCCGCAGCGGCGACCTGCGCGCCCTGCCTGGGTTTTCAGAGGGCCACTGGTGCGTGCAGGACCGCTCCGCCCAGTTGATCGCGCCGCTGCTCGATCCCCAGCCGGGGGAACGCGTTCTCGATGCCTGCGCCGCCCCCGGCGGCAAGTGCACCCACCTGGCCGAACTGATGGGCGATCAGGGCGAGGTCTGGGCGCTCGATCGCTCCGGCCCGCGCCTGCGGCGGGTGTTCGCCAATGCCGGGCGCCTCGGCCTGGCTTCGATCCAGGTGCTGGAGGCCGATGGACTCACCCTGGCCCAGGAGCGCCCGGAGCTGCTCGCGTCCTTCGACAGGCTGCTGATCGATGCCCCCTGCTCGGGCCTGGGCACCCTGGCGCGCCACGCCGATGCCCGCTGGCGGCCGACGCCCGAGGCGATTCCTGAACTGGTGGCGCTGCAGCGCGATCTGCTCGAGGCGCTGTTGCCCCTGCTCAAGAGCGGAGGCCGGCTGGTGTATGCCACCTGCACGGTGCATCCGCTAGAGAACCAGCGGCAGTTGGAGGCGTTTCTGGCCCGCCATCCCGATTGGCAGTCGCTTGCAGAGCTCCAGACCTGGCCGGGACCGGCCGGGGGCGATGGTTTCTTTGCGGTGCTGCTTCAGGGCAGTGGCGGCGGCGCCGTGGGGGCCACCGGTGGCGGCGGCGCCAGCGGCGCACTGGGCACCGGCGGCGGGGCGCTGGGGCCGGCGGCGGGGGGCGTAGGCGGAGCGGGAGCCGGGGCGCTGGGCCGCGACGGGTCCGAGGGGCCGTTGCTGGCAGGCGGTTCGGAGTCGGCGGGGGCTTCGTAGGGGGTGTTCTCCGGCGGCAGCCGGTAGGGCTCAGGCTCCCAGCTGCGCCCACGGCGCGGTTCGCTCCAGGCATCGCTGCGGCTGGACGTCTTGGATTTCTCAGGCCGGAACACCCCTGTCAGCACCGGCTTGGGCGGGAACGCACGCACGGGCAGATCCTTGACGATCGGCGCCATGAAGTCGTGCCAGGCGTAGGTGGCCACCACGCTGGTGGAGGCGGTTTCGCGGTTGTTGTCGTAGCCCAGCCAGACCCCGGTGGTCAGCTGGGGAATCGAGCCGATGAACCAGAGATCGCGGCCCCCCTCGGAGGTGCCGGTCTTGCCGGCCACCGGGCGCCCGGGCAGGGCCGCCCCGCCACCGGTGCCGCTGTTCACCACCTGCTGCAGCATCCAGAGCATGGCGTCGGCGATGTCGCTCTCCACCACCCGCTTGCCGCGATCACCATCCACCCGGCGGCTCCAGAGCAGCTCGCCGCTGGGCCCGTCGATCTCCTCGAAGGGCGTGGGGGTCACATAGACGCCGCGGTTGTTGATGGCGGCGTAGGCCGCGGTCATGTCGAGCACGGTCTGCTCGTAGGCGCCGATCGCCATCGGGTAGAAGCGCCCTAGCTCCCGGTGCAGGCCGAGGCTCTTGGCGGTGGCGATCACCTTGTCGAAGCCCAGCTTCTGCAGCAGCGAGACCGCCACCACATTGAGGGAGTTCTTGAGCGCTACATGGAGCGGTACGGCGCCCATGTAGCGGTTGCCGAAGTTCTTGGGGCAGTAGCCGGCGAAGCAGCGCGGTGAATCCACCACGATGTCTTCGGGCTTCATCCCCTCCTTGAGGGCTGTGAGATACACAAACAGCTTGAAGGTTGAACCCGGGGAGCGCAGGGCCTGGCTGGCGCGGTTGAACTGGCTCCTGGCGTAATCCTTGCCCCCCACCATCACCCGCACCAGGCCGGTGCCGGGCTCCATCGACACCAGCGCCCCCTCCATCGATCCGTAGGCGTAGGTGTCGATCACCTTCTGCCCCTGGTTCTGCCAGGCCAGATTGAGGCTGGTGCGGATCGTCAGCCCACCCACCTCCAGCTGCTCGGGGGTGAGCACCTTGGGCAGCTCCTGGGCCACCCAGCTGGTGAAATAAGGCGCCCGGCTGTTCCAGTACTTGGGCAGGGCGGGCTTGAGCTTCAAGGGGCTGGCCTCGGCCTGTTGCTGCTGCGCCTCGTCGATGAAGCCCGCCTCACGCATCCGCCTCAGCACCACCGAACGGCGCTCCAGGGCCAGATCGGGGTTCACCAACGGCGAATACACCGAGGGCGCCGGCGGCAGACCGGCGATCAGGGCCGCCTCAGGCAAGTTCAGCTGGTCTGGGGTTTTCGAGAAGAAGATCCAGGCCGCATCGGCCAGCCCGTAGGCGCTCGATCCCAAATAGACATAGTTGAGGTATTGCTCGAGGATCTGCTCCTTGCTCAGCTGGCGCTCGAGCTTGCCGGCCAGGGCCGCCTCCTCCAACTTGCGCCACAGGGTGCGGTCCTGGCTCAGGTAGACCGTGCGCGCCAGCTGCTGGGTGATCGTGCTCGCCCCCTCCTCCACCGAGCCGCGGGTGATGTTGCGCACCATCGCCCGGCCGATCCCCACCGGATCGATGCCGTCGTGCTGATAGAAGCGCCGGTCTTCGGCGGCGATGAAGGCGCGTTTGACCAGAAGGGGCATCTGGCCCGTGGCCACCTTCTCGCGGGTGGCGGGGCCGAGTTTCTGCAGCACCTGGCCATCGGCCGAGAGCACCGTGATCGTGCCGGGGCGGTTGAAGCTGCTGATCCGCTCCACATCGGGCAGCATCCCGTCAATGGAGCGCACCAGGTGACCCTGGCCCACCGCCACCAGAGCGCCTGTGCCGGCCGCCAGCGCACCCAGCAGCAGCAGTTGGCGGCTGCGCTTGCTCACATCGTGGCGACCAGGCTGCTGTGGCCGATCGCCAGGGCGGTCACCAGCATCCCCAGCACCAGAAACGGTTGGGCGCTGGCCTGGTACTTCACATCAAACGCCACCGGATCGCGCAGCAGCCAGATGTCCTGGAAGGTGATCTGGGGAACGATCAGCAGCACCAGCAGCACGGCGGCAAAATGCTGGCCGATCGCGATCAGCACGCCCACCATCGCCAGCTGAAACACGTTGATCATCCCGGCGCTGATCCAGCTGGCCCGCTGGATCCCGAAGACCACAGGCAGTGATTGCAGCCCCAGGGCCCGATCCCCCTCCACGCTCTTGAAATCGTTCACCACCGCGATGCCGAGCCCAGCCAGGCTGTAGGCGAGGGTGAGCAGGGCGGTGGTCCAGGTGAGCTGGCCGAACAGGGCCTGGCCCGCCCACCAGGGCAGGGCGATGTAGCTGGCGCCGAGGGCGTAGTTGCCCAGCCAGCCGTTCTGCTTGAGCTTCAGCGGCGGAGCCGAATAGATGTAGCTCACCAGTGAGCCACCCAGAGCCAGCAGCAGCAACACCGGCGTGCTGTGGCCGGCCCAGAGGTCGAGCCCCCAGGCCACCGCCAGGCCGGCGATCAGCAACACCCAGATCTGCAGCTTCACCGCCCCCAGGCTCACGGCGCCGGAGGGAATCGGACGGTAGGGCTCGTTGATCGCGTCGATCTCGCGGTCGTAGTAGTCGTTGATCGTCTGGGTGTAGCCGGCCAGCAGCGGACCGCTCATCAGCATGCAGGCGATGGCGGCGCCCACCTGGCCAAGCGACCAGTCGAAACGCCCGGAGGCCGCCGCCCCGCAGATCACGCCCCAGATCAAAGGGATCCAGGTGACCGGCTTCATTAGCTGCAGATGCAACTTCCAGGCGCTGCTGGTGCCGCTCGCCCCCTTCATGCCGAGGAGCTGGCGGGCTCCGCCGCCGCTGGAGGTGGGTTCAGGGGAGTCGCTCACCTCAGGCGGGGGTGATCTCGTCGTCGAAGAACCAGCCGCTGCTGCCGTCGCTCAGCTCGATCACGACGCCGACACCGCTGCCGTCGGTCATCTTGTAGCCGCTCACGGTGCCCGTGGCGTCGGTGCGTAGCAGTTCCACCATCCCGGCGGGAATGCGGTCACGCACCCGTGTGACCTTCACCCGGGAGCCGATCTGGACCGTGCCGGAGGTGGCAGCCTGGGACATGGCCAGCGCGACGGGAAAGAAGCGCAACACTAACAGTCACCCCCGGCCGCGCCTGATGGTTGCCAAGCGCATCATTCCCTGCCTCGACGTCGCCGCTGGACGGGTGGTCAAGGGAGTCAATTTCGTCGAGCTCAGGGATGCGGGCGATCCGGTGGAGCTGGCCTGCCGTTACGACGGCTCCGGCGCCGATGAGCTGGTGTTCCTCGACATCGCCGCCAGCCACCAGGGGCGCGGCACCCTGGTGGAGCTGGTGCGGCGCACCGCCGAGGCGGTCACGATCCCCTTCACCGTGGGAGGCGGCATCCGCTCGGTGGAGGGCATCACCGAGCTGCTGCGCGCCGGCGCCGACAAGGTGAGCCTCAACTCCTCCGCCGTGGCCGATCCCGAGCTGGTGAGCCGTGGGGCCGAGCGCTTCGGCTGCCAGTGCATCGTGGTGGCGATCGACGCCCGCCGCCGTCCGGGCGGCTGGGATGTGTTCGTCAAGGGGGGCCGGGAGAACACCGGCCTCGATGCCCTCGACTGGGCGCGGCGGGTGGTGGAGCTCGGGGCGGGCGAGATCCTGCTCACCTCGATGGATGGCGATGGCACCCAGGCGGGCTACGACCTGGCGCTCACCGCCGCGGTGGCGTCGGCCGTGGAGGTGCCCGTGATCGCCTCCGGCGGTGCCGGCTGCATTGATCACATCGCCGAAGCCCTGGGGCCCGGCCAGGCCTCGGCGGCCCTGCTGGCCTCCCTGCTCCACGACGGCGTGCTGACCGTGGGGGAGATCAAGGCCGACCTGATCGGACGGGGGCTGGAGATCCGCCCGCTTAAGCGGCCCTGAGCCCTGATGGCCCGGGCGACCCGTGGGGGCTGTAATGGCTCGTTACATTATGGGTATCGGTCTGAGACCCCCCTTGCCGCCCCTGGCCCCGCCCCTGTCCACCGCCTTGGCTCTGCTGATGGTGGCCACGGTGCTGGCGCTGGTGGCCTGGGCCCTTCAACTGATGCAAGCCGCCAATGACCGCAAGGAGTTCGGCCTGATGCTGGCGGGCTGCATGGTCTGCTCCGCCGCCGTGGGCCTGGCCACGGTGATGGTGATCACCCTCTCGGGCCCCCATGGTCTGCTCGCCGCCCGACCCCCGGGTCTCCCCAGCGACGGCGAAGCTGGGATCAGTCTCGATGCGATCGCCTTGCCCTGGGATCAATGGGTCGTTGATCAAACACCTGGGGAGGAGCGTTCCGGCTGGGAGCGCTCACGCCGCCCGGCTGATCCGCTCAGCTGAAACGCCCGTGAAACCCGGCGATCCCGCCGCGGTGCGCGAGCTGTTCGAGGCGCTCGCCCCCCGCTACGACCGGCTCAACGACCTGTTCAGCCTCGGGCTGCACCGGCTCTGGAAGCGCCAGGCGATCGCCTGGCTGCGGCCCCGGCCCGGCCAGCGGCTGATTGATCTCTGCTGTGGCACCGGCGATCTGGCCCTGCTGCTGGCGGTCAGGGTGCGTCCGGCTGGCCGGGTGCTGGGGATTGATGCGGCCGCCGCTCCCCTGGAGCTGGCCCGCCGCCGCGCCGCCGCCCAGCCCTGGTTAGCCCTGGAGTGGCACCAAGCCGATGCCCTGGCCACCGGCCTGGGCCGCGCCAGTGCTGATGGGGCGGTGATGGCCTTCGGGCTGCGCAACCTCACGGATCCCGCAGCGGGCCTGGCGGAGCTGCGGCGCGTGCTCAAACCCGGCGCGCGCGCGGCAGTGCTGGATTTCAACCGGCCCAGCACTCCGGCGATCGCGGCCCTGCAGCGCCAGGCCCTGCGGCGGCTGGTGGTGCCCACGGCCGAGCGCTTCGGGCTGCGGGAGCACTTCGCCTACCTGGAGCCCAGCCTGGAGCGCTTCCCCAGCGGGCCAGAGCAGGAGCGGCTGGCCAGAGCGGCAGGGTTCGCCCAGGCCCGCCACCGCCCCCTGGCGGGGGGGCTGATGGGGCTGCTGGAGCTGGTGGCCTGAGGCTGGTCCCCCCCGCCTCAGGATTCGCCATCGGGGAGGAAGCCTGTAGACGGTTGCGGCACTGGTGGGTGACCGAAGGCAGCGCAAACCATGCACGTTGAACTGAATGTGATTAGACAATCACCAGAGCGGAACCTTCAGCGTGGAAAACTTCCACATCCAGCCCATCGTTGATCTCGCCAGTGGCCGTGTCTGTGGCGGCGAGGTTCTCTGGCGGCCGGGTGGCAATGCCCCTGCGTCTGAGCAGTTGCAGGCCCTTCAAGATGACCCGACCTTGAATCTCAAGGTCACCCAAGACTCTTTTGTCTTTGTCCTCAGCCAGCTGGAGCGGATTCAGTCCAACGTCTGGCTGTCGGTCAATCTTTCCTGCCGTTTCATCGGTTCGGGCCGGATGTTCTTCCGTCCGATCTCCCGCTCCCTTCCCGACCTCGACAACCTGCGCCGCAAGGTGGGCAAGCGCCTGGTGGTCGAGGTCACCGAGCGCGGTGTGGCCGGCCATGAGGAATCGGCCTTCATCAACGAGCTCACGGGGCTGCACACCATCGCCGTCGATGACTTCGGCACCGGTGACGCTCCCCTCTCGCACATGCTCTCGCTGAAGTTCAGCAAGGTGAAGGTCGACCGCTCGATTATCACGGGCATCGATTCCGACAGCTACCGCCAGCGTTTCCTGCAGTGGCTGCTGGCCGGCTGCCATGCCATCGGTGTGGAGGTTTGCGCCGAGGGCGTCGAAACCGAATCTGAGGCCGCCTTCCTGCGACGCATCGGTGTCGACCAGGGGCAGGGCTGGCTCTGGAGCAAGGCCATTCCCGCCGATCAGTTCGAGGCGCTCACGGTGCCGATGGAGTCGGTGACCCAATCGCTCGGGCGCATCCTCAACGCCTCCTGAGCGGCGGTCTGGGATCATCGGGATCGACCAGGGCGATCCCAGAACGGGGCGGGCGATGCATTTCCAGGACATCATCTCAACCCTGAATCGCTTCTGGGCGGACCAGGGCTGCCTGTTGCTGCAGCCCTACGACACCGAGAAGGGGGCCGGCACGATGAGCCCCCACACCGTGCTGCGGGCGATCGGCCCGGAGCCCTGGGCCGTGGCCTACCCTGAACCCTGCCGGCGCCCCACCGATGGCCGCTACGGCGACAACCCCAACCGGGCCCAGCACTACTTCCAGTACCAGGTGCTGATCAAGCCCTCCCCCGACGGCATCCAGGAGACCTACCTGGCTTCCCTCGCAGCCCTGGGCATCCGCGCCGCTGACCATGACATCCGCTTCGTGGAGGACAACTGGGAGTCCCCCACCCTCGGTGCCTGGGGTGTGGGTTGGGAGGTGTGGCTCGATGGCATGGAGGTGACCCAGTTCACCTACTTCCAGCAATGCGGTGGCCTCGATTGCAAGCCCGTGTCGATCGAGATCACCTACGGCCTCGAACGCCTCGCCATGTACCTCCAGGACGTGGAGAGCATCTGGGAGTTGAGCTGGAACGGCGAGCGCAGCTACGGCGACATCTGGTTGCCGTTTGAGAAGGGTCAGTGCACCTACAACTTCGAAGCCTCCAGCGCCGAGCGCCTTCTGCAGTTGTTTGCGCTCTATGAGGCAGAGGCCGCTGAGTTGGTGGAGCGCCGCCTGCCAGCGCCCGCCCTCGATTACGTGCTCAAGTGCAGCCACACCTTCAACCTGCTGGAGGCCAGGGGCGTGATCTCGGTCACCGAACGCACCGCCACCATCGCCCGCATCCGGCACCTCGCCCGGCAGGTGGCTGAAGCCTGGTTGCTGGAGCGCGAGGCCCTGGGCTTCCCCTTGCTCAAGACCCCTGTGCTGCCGGCGTGATCAAACAAATCCTGCTGCTTGTGGTGGTGGCCGCCGGCAGTTTCCAGGGGGGACGGCTCACCGAGCGAGCCGTGGGCCCCTGCCGCATCCGGCCCGTGGCCGCCCTGCTGGCGCCGTTGATCGGCCAGAAGATGCCCAGCCCCCAGCTCTGCGATCTGATGCTCAAGTTGCCCAGCCCCTGAGGGCTCAGGGGGCCACCGGCAGGGCCGGGGCATCAAGGGTGTTGCTGCACAGATCAATCACGATCCGCTGGCCCACGGATTTCGGATCCGGCGGCGCCCAGGCCTCCCAGTCCCCATCGATGCGCCAGGTCTGGCGCAGGCTCTCGCACTGCACCGCCACCGCCGTCGCCCCGGCCCGGCGCACCCCCAGATCGGCCACGGCCGGCTTCACCAGGGTGATGCGCACCCCGCCCGGGTGCAGCCGCCAACCGGCCCAGTCCACCTCCGTGCTCCCGAAGCGGCGCCAGCGGGCGCGGCCCGACTGCTCCCGCAGGCTGAGATCGGCCCGGTCCCGGCGTTCGGCCGGGCTCAACAGCAAGGCGGCGGCGGCGGTCTGCTCCCCCGTGCCGGCCGGCGGCGCTGGAACGGCGGGCCCCTGGGGGCGCGGCGGCGCTGGCGATTCAGGTCGGCGGCCCGGGTCCAGCGGCAGCTTCAGCCAGCCGCCCACCGGCAGGGCTTCGGCCCGCAGGCCCGGGTTGAGCCGCTGCAGGGCTTCCACCGTGCTGCCGCTGCGGTTGGCGAGCGCCTCAAGGGTGTCGCCGGAGCGGATCAGCAGCCCCGGCCCCGCTGGTGGCAGCTTCAGCCGCTGACCCACGATCAGCTGGTTGGCGTCCTTGAGCTGGTTGATCTGGATCAGCCCGTCGACGCTGACGCCATGGCGCTGGGCGATGGCGTCGAGGGTGTCCCCCTCGCGCACCGTGATCGTGCGGGTTGTCGGGACGTTCTGGGCCAGGGTCTGAGCCTGGAGCGGAGCCTGGCTGTGCCCTGCGCTCACGCAGGCCGCCAGCAGCAGGCCAAAAACCACGGCGGAGGCGCGCACGGGCTTGGGGGGAACACACGGGACGGTGGCCGAACCCTAGGGGAAGCCCCTGGGAATCCTGGGACGGTGTCGCCTGCTTTCCCCATGCCTGCCGTTGTGGTGGCCTTGGCCCTGCTGGCCCTCAGCCTGGGGGTGGTGCCGCTGGCGGATCCCTTCCGCTGGCTGGCACTGGCGCCCCTGATCGCCTGGGCTGGCTGGTTATGCCAGCGCCGCGCCTGGGGCCTGTGCCAGCGGGCCCTGCTGCTGTCGCTTCTGCCGCTGCTGCTGGTCTGGGGGCTGATCCACCAGAACCACCCCGGCCAGGCCGATCCCAGCCGGCTGCTGGGGGCGGCCCCGATCGCCGTACTGGAGGGGCGCCTGGCGGCCGATCCCCAACCCCTCAGCGCTGGCGAGGGCTGCCGGGCCGTGCTCGAGCAGGCCGGTGGAGCCACGGAATTGCGCTTTCCCGCCTGCACCGCTCTGCGCCAAGGTTGGCGCCTGCGGGTCAGCGGCACCCTGCGACGGCCCGCCTCGGGGCCCCATCCCCTGCTCAGCAGTGCCGCTGAGCGTCTCGCCCGCCAGGGCATCTGGAGCCAGATGCGTGTGGCCTCGGTGGAGGTGCTGGAGCGGCCGGCGACGCCGGTGGCCGACCTGCGCCGGCGCATGGCAGCGGCCCTGCTGGAGCAAGGCGGACCCGACAAAGGCGGTGTGCTGGCGGCCCTGGTGCTGGGCAGCGCCGTGGTGCCCGTGCCGCTCGCCGTGCGCGAGGCCTTTCGGGTCGCCGGCCTCTCCCACGCCCTCGCCGCCAGTGGCTTCCATCTCACCGTCTTGCTCGGGGCGGTGATGGTGCTGGGGCGGCGCTCCCCCCGGCTGATCCGCTGGACCCTGGCCGGAGGGGCGATGCTGCTGTTTCTGCTGCTGGCGGGGCCCCAGCCCTCGGTGGTGCGGGCCGTGCTGATGGGGGCCGTGGCCTTTGCGGTGCTGGAGAGCGGCCAGCGCGGCCGGCCCCTGGGGGTGCTCCTGCTCACGGTGCTGCTGATGCTGCTGGTGCAGCCCCTGTGGCTGCTGGATGTGGGCTTCCAGCTCTCGGTGGCCGCCACCGCCGGGCTGATGCTCACCTCCCGGGACCTGGAAACCGCGCTCGGGCGGCGCTTGGCCTTCTGCGCTGCTTCCCCCTGGGCGCGCCGGCTGGCGGGTGGTGTGGCGGCGGGGCTGGCGGTGCCCCTGGCGGCCTCCCTCTGGACCCTGCCGCTGCAGCTGCTGCACTTCGGCAGCGTGCCGCTCTGGGCCGTGCCCTCGAATCTGGTGGTCTCACCGTTGCTGACGCCCCTCACCCTCGGGGCGATGGCGATGGCGCTCCTGGCGGTGCTGGCGCCGCCGCTGCTCGCTCTGCTGGCCTGGCCCTTCGTGACTCTCACCGGCGTGCTGCTGGCGATCACCCGCTGGTTTGCGGCCCTGCCGATGGCCCAATGGCAGCTGGGGAGGCCCAGTGCGTTGCTGGTGCTGCTGTTCAGCCTGGGTCTGCTGCCGCTGCTGGTGGTTTCTTTGGGTCGCTGGCACCGGGGGCGAGCCTGGGGGGCGGCGTTGATCGCCCTGGCGAGCGTGGTGCATCTGGCCCAGATCAGCGCTGATCAGATCCTGTTGGTGCACCAGGGGGCGGGGGATCTGCTGCTGGCCACCCACCGCGGGCGCGGTGCCCTGATGAGCACACGCAGCGATGGCCTCAGCTGCAGCCGCGCCCGTCAGCTGGCCCTGGGCCTCGGTCTGCAGCGCTTCGACTGGGTGCTCGTGAGTGATCCGGTGGCGCCGGCCGATCCGGCCTGCTGGCATGCGCTTTCACCCCTGGTGCTCAGCTCCGGTGAGCAGCGCTTGCCGCTGGCGCCGGGTCAACGGCTGGAGAGTCCGGGGCTGAGCCTGGAGGCCTTGGCGGCCGGCGGTCTGGCCCTGCGGCTGCAGGTGGGGGAGCACCCCTGGGTGCTGCTGCCGGATCGCCAGTCGCTGTGGTCATGGCAGCAGGTGGCCGTCGGCGGCCAGCCACGGCTGGCGGGCCTGTGGCTGGGCTTTCGGCCCCGCCGGGCCGAGCGGGTCTGGCTGGCGTCGCTGGCCCCTCCGAGGTTGTGGCTGAGCGGACGGGCCCCGCCGGGGACGGGGTCGCTGCCTCGGGGTTGGTTCGCCAGCGGGGAGAGCGGTTCCCTGCAGGGTCAGGCGGGCTGAGCTTGTTGCTGGATCAGCGCACCCAGGGCCGATGTCTACAGTGCCTTCGGCCTGCGGGTCGGCCCGGCGTTGCGGTTCTTGCGGCGCGGTGGTCTGGAGAGGTGGCTGAGTGGTCGAAAGCGAACGACTCGAAATCGTTTGAAGGGAAACCTTCCGTGGGTTCGAATCCCACCCTCTCCGTTTTGATCCATTTGCTCTGATTCATCCGCTTTGATCCATCGGCGCAAGGAGGTGCCCTGTTGGATGGAGGGCTGGTTGGGCCTGCCTCTGGCACCGAAGCACGCAAATGGGTCGCCCATCCCGATCGAGCGGCCTTGAGAAGATGCGTATGTGAGGCATCTATGCTGCATCGTTGGGCGGTGCCATTTTTTGAACGTGGATGAAGGCCTCGATCCGGCGCGGTTCCCCCGCCGCCTGGAGCTGGAGATCTCCGCAGAGGCCCTGGAGCTCCTGATCGAACTGGCGCAGCGCTCGGGCCGCTCGATCAATGAAGTCGCCCTGGAGATGCTGGACGGGCAGATTCGGCGCTTGCAGGGCGATTGAGCGCAGAGAGATCCACTGGCTCGATTGTTGGGAGTTGATCGGGGTATCGATCGCCCTTGGGGCGCCAGGGCGAGCGCCCTGAATCTGATCGGCTTAAGCAGGCGGCCTGGTCCCCCAAGGGCTGGCATCGTCCCGGTGGCCCAGCTGTGCGGCGACCCAGGGCTCGACGTAGCCCAGTGAGGTCGGCGAGGCGGCACGTTCTGCTGCACCCGGCTTCAGTTGAGGGCTGTTCAGTTCTGGGCTGTTCAGTTGAGGCATGTTCTGAGGCCTGAGCTTGGACTGATCTAGGCCCGGACCAGCGGCGAGCAGGAAACAGCGGTCCTGGTTGGTTCCCTTCAATGACGATCAACGTCGAGCACATGCCGCCCGTTCATCAACCTCAATCCTGGGCGCTTTGGTTTTCCTATCCCTGCCGCGGCTTGCGTCGGTTGATTGACCTTGGGCCTGGGCCGATGGGGCTGGGTGGAAGGCGTTCGGGTGGTCGCTGGGCGCCGGCCGGATTGATGCCCGCCCGCAAACAGGCTTGGCGGTGCTGCCGCGCCGGGTGATCCGTTGTCACACTTGCGCTTAAGCAGGAATGAGGTAGCGGGCTTAGGGTGAAAGCAACGGGCTTTGGGACGTTGAAAGTCACCCACTACAACGACGAGCACCTCATCGGCCTTTCTTCCGAAGAGGCCGCCCTGTTCGTCGATGTCTGTCATGCGGCGATCTTTTCGGATTTCATGCCTCAGGATCCCGAGACCCAGAACCGCCTGATGTTGCTGCTCGGTCAGGTTCAGATCGGTCTGCTGCCCACCGCCCAGCAGTACTGGGAGCAGAAGCGCGCCTCGGCCACCTCCTCCCCCTCCTCGATGCCCTGAGGGGCAGTGGGCCGAGCGTGGGTTGCGCTGATCAGGTTCATGATCATCAGCGCCGCCTGGACGCGAGTCATTTCCTGGCGGCGCCGACTGTTGAGCCGCTTGAGCTCGCTGAGTCGGGCTCTGCTTGAGAGCTCCGCCGGCGCTGAAGCGGCAGCTTCAGGCCCGCCCGACACTCAGGAGTGGAACAACAGCACCAAGCCATTGGTGAGCTGATGGAACTCCCGCTCCTCGCGGCTGAGGTCGAGGCCCACCTGCAGCCCCTCCTTGAGGGCATCGTCGAAGGGCGGTGAGGCGGGTGGCTTGCCCGCGCGCCAGAGCGCAGCGATGCCCACCGGTGTGGCATGCCAGCTGAAACAGGCCGTCGTGCCGATCGACGGCTCCTTCAAGGCGTCCTCTAGCAGCTCGCGGATCGCCATGGCCTGACGGAACTTGGGACAGCATCGGAATCCCTGGGCTGGCCGGCAATCAGCTGAGAGCTTTCGTGACGTCCGCCCATGCAGCGCTGCCACCTACGGTGCGCCCATGCACCGCCTTCCCGCTCCGATCGCCCTCGTGCATGAGTGGTTCACCCCCCGCTCCGTGGGGGGATCGGAGCAGGTGGTGCAGGCCCTCGATCCGGTGCTCCAACCGGACCTGTTCGCCCTGGTGGATGGGGAGAGCCGCCGCCACGACAGCTGGCTGGCGGGCCGCCGCATCCGTACCAGCTTCATCCAGCAGCTGCCCTGGGGCATCAGCCATGTGCAGCAGTACCTGCCCTTGCTTCCCCTGGCGATCGAGCAGCTCGATCTGGCCGGCTACCCCCTGGTGGTGAGCAGCAACCATCTGGTGGCCAAAGGGGTGCTCACCGGCCCCGATCAACTGCACGTGAGTTACGTGCATACCCCCGTGCGCTACGCCTGGGACCAGATGCATCCCTACCTGGCCAGCTCCGCCCTGGCCCGCAGCCCCCTGGGGCCGCTGATCCGCTGGCAGTTGCATCGCCTGCGCCTGTGGGACACGCTCAGCAGCGGCCGGGTTGATGTCTTCGTGGCCAATTCCCGCTTCACGGCCCGCCGCATCCGCCGTTACTGGCGGCGCGAGAGCGTGGTGGTGCCTCCGCCGGTGAACCTCTCCCGTTTCAGCCACGGGGGTCCCCGCGACGATTTCTATCTCTCGCTCTGCCGCCTGGTGCCCTACAAGCGGGTGGATCTGGTGATCGAGGCCTTCAACCGCCTTGCGCTGCCGCTGCTGGTGGTCGGCGATGGCCCCGAGCGGCGGCGACTTGAGGCGATCGCGGGCCCCACGGTGCGGCTGCTGGGGCGCCGCACTGAGGCGGAGGTGAATGAGCTGATGGGGCGCTGCCGCGCCTACGTGTACGCCGGCCTCGAGGATTTCGGCATTGCCCCGGTGGAGGCGATGGCGGCCGGCGCTCCGGTGATCGGCCTTGGCCAGGGGGGCCTGCTCGACAGCGTGCGCTGCCTGCGCAGCGGTGTGCCCAACCCCACCGGTCTGCTGTTCCCCGAGCAGACCATCGCCTCACTTGAGGCGGCCGTCGCCCAGTTCCACGATCAGCAGCTCTGGCGGCGCTTCTCCAGCGAGGCCCTGCGCCAGTGGGCCGAGAGTTTCACCCCCGAGCGATTCCAGGAACGCATGCTCACCGTGCTCGAGCGCAGCTGGGGGCAGCACCAGCGCCGGCTGGCCCATGACAGCCGACCGGGTGCTGTGCCTCTGGCTTGAGTGACCCTGGCGATTGGATCGGCGCACCAGGAGATCATTGAATGTCAGTCATGGCTGACAGCACGCTGAGCCCCACCCCCCGCCGCCTGAGCGATCGCGCTGGTGAACTCTTTCTGGTGGATCTTGATCATCAGCGCAGCACCACAGGGCCCACGGCTCAGGATCTGATCGACGCCCAGGCCAAGGGCTCGCGGGTGCTGAAGCGCAGCGGTGATCTTGTCTTCGCTGCCCTGGTGCTGACGCTCGGATCCCCCGTGCTGCTGGCCCTGGCTGCGATCGTGAAGCTGAGTTCCCATGGGCCGGTGTTCTACGTGCAGCAGAGGGTGGGCCGCGGCTATCGCAGTTTCGGCTGCATCAAGTTCCGCACGATGCGCAAGGACGCCGATCGAATCCTGCCTGAACTTCTGAAGCGCTCACCGGAACTGGAGGCCGAGTTCAGGAACGATTTCAAGCTCAAGGATGATCCTCGCATCACCCGGATCGGCAAATTTCTGCGCCGCTCCAGCCTCGATGAACTACCTCAGTTCGTGAATGTGTTGCGTGGTGACATGAGCGTGGTGGGCCCGCGCCCGATCGTGCGCGCTGAACTCAAACGGTACGGCCAGCAGATGGATGAGGTGCTGGCGGTGCGCCCTGGTCTCACCGGCCTCTGGCAGGTGTCGGGCCGCAACAACCTCAGCTACAAAACCCGGGTGAGCCTGGATCTTCGTTATGCACGCCGGCGCACGCTGGCGATGGATCTGGGCATCATCCTGTGCACCATCGGCGTGATCCTGTTCCCCCGCGACCGCGGCGCCTACTGAGCCAGCGCCAGCGCCACCGCCAGGCCCACCGCCAGCCAGAGTCCCTCCAATGTTCGGCTGAGGGCCAGGATGTGCAGGACCCCCGGGGCCGTTACCGGCCCCAGGCCAGCTCCCAGCACGGGTTTGATCACCCACTCGCCGCCATAGCGGTTGGCACCCCCCAGTTGCAGCCCAGTTGCATGGGCGTAGGCCGCCTGGGAGACCCCCGCATTCGGGGAGGGGTCGGGCGCACCGTCCGCCCGTGCCTGACGCAGCAGCCCCAGGGGGTGCCCTTGCAGCAGCCCCAGCCCCAGGGCCACCAGCCGGCAAGGCAGCCAGGTGAGCCCATCGTCGAGCCTCGCCCCGGCCGTGCCCAGCCAGCGCAGGCGGCCGCGGCGGTAGCCCAGCATCGAATCGAGGGTGCTGGCGGCCTTGAAGCCCCAGGCCAGGGCCAACGGCCCCGGGCCGCCCAGGGGCCAGAACAGCGCCCCCAGCAGCATCCAGAACAGGGGGCCGAACAGTCCATCAACGGCGTTTTCAGCTGCGGTCTCCGCCGCCGCCCGCAGGATGTCCGGCTCAGAGAGGCCCTCCACATCGCGGCCCACGATCCAGCCCAGGCGTTCGCGGGCCTGCCCCATCTCGCCTCTGTCCAGGGCGGCAAGCACACTCTCCACGGCCTGCTCGAGGCTGCGGCCCGCCAGAGCACTGGCCAGGGCGATCAGCAACAGCGGCAGCCCAAGAAGCGGCAGCGCCAGCGCCAGACGCTCCACGGCCAGGCCCGCGGCGGCGCTTCCCCCCACCAGCAGCAGGGTGATCAGCAGCCCCGCCAGCCGCAGGGCACCGGGCCGGTCGCCGGCCCAGGCCTCGGCCCGGCGCCGCAGGCCCGTGATCACCCAGCCCATCACCTGCACCGGATGCAGCCAGCGGCGCGGGTCCCCCAGCAGGCGATCCAGGCCACAGGCCAGGGCGACCAGCAACCAGCTCAGCAACCAACTCGGCAGCCAGCTCACCGCTGCCGCTGTGACGGCGGGGTCGGGGCTGGTGGCCATCACGCCAGCTGCGGGCTCCAGCGGCGATGGAGCAGCAGGGCGGCGAGCACGAAGGCCACCAGGACGATCGGCAGGGCACTCTCCAGACCCACAATCTGACTGAGGGCACCAATCGCCAGGGTGCCCAGCAGCCCCCCCAGGGCCCCTGAGCGCTCCAGGACCTGCCAGCGCACGGCCACCGCCCCCAACGGGGCCAGCCCGTCGATCAGGTGGCCGTCGCTGGCGGCCGCCAGCAGGCCCATCGGCAGGAACAGCAGCACCGCCCCCCAGCCTGGCAGCGCCTGGGTGGCCGCCAGCAGCAGGGCAATCAGCAGATAGGGCAACCCTGGCAGCAGCCGCGGTCGCCAGGGGGTGGCCCCCAGGGTGCGGCCGAGTCCGTAGGCGGTCAGCACCATGCCGAAATCGAAGCAGTTGCCGGCGCCCACCTTGCGCACCCACAGCGCCAGCAGGGCGAACAGGCTGCCGAACAGCACCCCCTGCAGGAGGCTGCGGAGCTCGAATCCACCCTTGGACTGCGGCACCGGTGTTGGGGTCGCGGTCCCAGCGCCGGAGCGGCCGGAGGCCCAGGCCAGGGGCAACAGCGGCAGCAGCAGCGCCAGGGCGTTGGCGTACTGGGCGACGGCCTTGCCGATCGGGAACAGCACACCGGTGAGCAAGGTGCCGAGCAGGTGACCGAGGGATCCGCCGAGGCGCAACTGCTCCATCGGCACCTTTGAGCGGCTGAGCAGGGTCTGCTGCAGGGGCAGGCGACTCATCTGAGCGCCGAGGCCAAACAGCAGAACCGCCAGCAGCGGCCAGAGCACCGAGGGGCCGGTGACTTTCAGGCTGACCGCGAGCAGCAGCAGTGCACTGACCAGTTGCAGGCCATACCCCTCCTTGGCCTTCATCGGCAGGGGCAGCAAGGCCGGCAAGGCTCCGAGCGCGGGCAGCAGGCTGTTGATCAACGGCGAGGGGCTGAGCCCGCTCACCAACCAGCCGGTGGAGGCCACCGTGAGGGCCCCACCGGCCTGGGCACTGCCCCAGGCCAGGGAGGGAAGCAGGCCGCCCATGGCACCACGCAATCGCAACCAGTTTGCCCCCGGCCGTCGATCGATGCGGCCCGTTGCGCCCTGATCAGGCGGCCTTGAGCCAGCTGAACATCGCCCGCAGGCCTGTGCCCACCTTCTCGATCGGGTGCTGGCTGTCCCGCTCGCGGATGCGGGTCATCTCGGGTTTGCCGGCGTCGCATTCCGCAACGAAATTACGGGCGAAGGTGCCGTCCTGGATGTCGGTGAGGATCAGCTTCATTTCCGCCTTGGTGTCGGCGGTGATCAGGCGAGGACCACTCACGTAGTCGCCGTATTCGGCGGTGTTGGAGATCGAATCGCGCATGGCGGTGAGGCCGCCCTTGACCATCAGATCAACAATAAGTTTCACCTCGTGCAGGCACTCGAAGTAGGCCAGCTCTGGCTGGTAGCCCGCCTCCACCAGGGTTTCGAAGCCGGCCTTCACCAATTCGCTCAGGCCACCGCAGAGCACAGCCTGTTCGCCGAAGAGGTCGGTTTCGGTTTCTTCCTTGAAGTTGGTTTCCAGGATCCCGGCGCGGGTGCCGCCGATCGCCTTGGCATAGGCCATCGCCAGGGAGCGGGCGTGGCCGGAGGCGTCCTGCTCGATCGCAAACAGGGCCGGCACCCCCTGGCCGTTCTGGTACTCCCAGCGCACGGTGTGGCCCGGGCCCTTGGGGGCGATCATCACCACATCCACATCGGCGGGGGGCTGAATCAGCCCGAAGCGGATGTTGAAGCCATGGGCGAAGCTCAGCACCTTGCCGGCGCTCAGGTGGGGCGCGATCTCGGCGTCGTAGACCTTCTTCTGGAATTCATCGGGCAGCAGAACCATGATCCAGTCGGCTTTGGCGCAGGCGTCGGCCACGCTCAGCACCTCAAGGCCATCGGCCTTGGCCTTCTCGGCCGAACGGCTGCCTTCATAGAGCCCCACCACCACGGCCACGCCGCTGTCCTTGAGGTTGAGGGCGTGGGCATGGCCCTGAGAGCCGTAGCCGATGATCGCCACCGTCTTGCCGTTCAGCAGACTGAGGTCGGCGTCGGAGTCGTAGAAGAGCTGGGCCATTCCGGGTGGCGGGCGGTGCAATCGGCGACTTTACGTTCGCGCCAGACCACCCCTGGCGGGATCAGGCGTCGGTGGGGTGGGCGATCACCCGGTCGATCAGGCCGTAGTCCTTGGCCTCGGCGGCGCTGAGGAAGTAGTCACGGTCGGTGTCCTTGGTGACTTTCTCCAGGCTCTGGCCGCACATGTCAGCCAACGATTGGTTGAGCATGTCCTTCATGCGCAGGATCTCGCGCGCCTCGATCTCGATGTCGCTGGCCTGGCGCTGACTGGTGCCCCCCAGGGGCTGATGGATCATGATCCGGCTGTGGGGCAGGGCCAGGCGTTTGCCCTTGGTGCCCGCCGCCAGCAGGAAGGCCCCCATGGAGGCCGCCAGACCGACGCAGATCGTCACCACGGCGGATTTGACGTACTGGATCGTGTCGAAGATCGCCAGGCCGGCGGTGACCGATCCCCCTGGTGAATTGATGTACAGGTAGATGGGCTTGCTGTTGTCGTCGGAATCCAGATAGAGCATCTGGGCCACGAGGCTGTTGGCGATCGAGTCGTTCACCTCGGAGCCCAGAAACAGGATCCGCTCCACCCCCAGGCGGGTGGAGATGTCGACCCAGCGCTCGTACTGGCTTCCGGGGAGGCGGTAGGGAACGCTGGGGGTGCCGATGGGCATGGCGGAAGCAGGAGGAGTGGGGGAAGCGGGGCGGTGGGGAGGAAGGGCTCAGAGCCCAGGAAGCGGGGCCGGCAGGCCCTTGAGGCTGCTGAGCACCCGATCGATCAGGCCATACTCCACGGCCTCGGCGGCGGTGAGATAGGTCATGCGGTCGGAATCCTTGGCGAGCTGCTCGGCGCTGCGGCCGGTGTTCTCAGACAGCATCTCCAGCATCGTGCGCTTGTTGTGCAGCACCTCGGTGGCCCGGATCTGGATGTCGGTGGCCTGGCCGCGGGCGCCGGAGCGGGGCTGGTGCAGCACGATCGAGGCATGGGGCAGGGCGGCCCGGTGGCCCTTGGCGCCCGCCGAGAGGATCATCGCCGCGGTGCCCATGGCCTGGCCGATGCAGATGGTGTGCACCGGCGGCTTCACGTAGCGGATCGTGTCGCAGATGGCGAAGGCCTCGGTTTCGAAGCCGATCGCATCGCCCGAGTACCAGCTGGTGCCCGTGGAGTTGATGTAGAAGAAAATCGGCTTGTCCGGGTTGTCGAACTCCAGAAAAAGCAGCTGGGCGATGATCAGCTCGGTCACATCGACGCCCATCTGCCGCTTGGCATCGTCGTCGGAGAAGAGCGGCAACCCGAGGTAGACGATCCGTTCCTTGAGCAGCAGCGAGGGCAGATCCGGCGGCGGTGTGCGCATGACGGCCGAATCGCCGTAGTAGGGGGCCGACACCGACATAAAAGGGCTCACTCCAAAGCCTCTGCGCTGGAGCCTAGCGGGGGGGCGCGGGCTCCTGATCCCAGCGGGCGAAGACCATCCGGCCCGATGGGGTCTGCAGGGCACCGGTGACGGTCACCGGCAGGCGCTCGCCGATCCGCCCCCGGGCCGCTTCCACCACCACCATCGTGCCGTCGTCCAGGTAGCCCACGCCCTGCTCAGCCTCCTTGCCCTCGCGCACGATCTTGAGCTGCAGGGCATCCCCCGGACGCACCTCGGGCCGCAGGGCGATCACCAGCTCGCTCAGGTTCATCACCTTGAGGTCCTGCACCTGGGCCACCTTGGCCAGGTTGTAGTCGGCGGTGAGCAGGGTGCCGCCGGTGTCGGCGGTCAGCTTGAGCAGCTTCTCGTCGGCGCCAATGCCCTCGTAGCGGGTGGAGTTGACCACCAGCCGGCGGCCGTAGCCCTTGCGCAGGTCGGCCAGCAGGATCAGGCCCCGCCGCCCCTTGCCCCGCTTTTCGTTGTTGCTCGAATCGGCCAGGGCCTGCAGCTCATCGATCACCGCCTGGGCCACGATCACCTGGCCCTCCAGCAGACCCGACTCCAGCAGCCCGCGGATGCGGCCGTCGATGATCACGCTGGTGTCGAGGATCTTGGCGCTGGCGGGCTGCAGCACCCCCTCAGCGATCAACAGCGCCTCGGTGCTGGCGGGGTTGAACAGGCGCAGCAGGGTGCGTCCGTGAACCTCCGCCAGGTTGTAGCCCAGCACCCCGAAGAACACGTTGCTGAGTACCGCCGCCAGCGGTTTGACGAACACCACCTCCCAGGGGAGCGGCAGCAGCAGGATCGGCGCCAGCAGCAGATTGGCCACCAGCAGCCCCAGGATCAGACCCACGGCCCGGCTCACCAGCAGGTCGGTGGGCATGCTGCGCACCTGGGCCATTAGCTGGCGACGCAGCTGCTGGAAGAACAGACCCGCCAGCAGAGCGACGAAGGCCCCAAATCCGGCCAGCTCCCAGCGCAGCTTGGCGAGATCGCTGACCTGGATCAGCAGCTGTTCGGGAAGCAGATCGACCCCCAGCCACCCCGTGGCCGCGCCGGAGATCAGGAACAGCACCAGGATCAGGGTGTCCACCATGGCCGGCTTGCGGCAGTCCAGCGCTCAGGCAGGCAGCATGCCCGAGGATGGCCCGTTTGACTCGGCCAGGTAACCGCACCTTGGGGCCAACCCTTGCTCCAGCCTCGCAGCGCCTATCTCCACATCCCTTTTTGTCACAGGCGCTGCTTCTACTGTGATTTTGCTGTGGTGCCCCTGGGGGACCACGCTGACGGCGCCTCCTCCGGCTCGATCGCCGCCTACCTCGAGCTGATCCAAGCGGAGATCGACGGCGCCACCGCCGGAGCGCCCCTGTCCACGGTGTACCTGGGGGGCGGCACCCCCTCGCTGCTGACCCCGGCCCAGGTGGGGCGGCTGCTGGCGGCCCTGGCGCGGCGGTTCCGGATCGCCCCTGGTGCCGAGATCAGCCTGGAGCTGGATCCCGCCAGCTTCGATCAAGGCCGGCTGGCGGGTTACCTGGCCGCGGGCGTCAATCGCGTCAGCCTCGGGGGCCAGAGCTTCGATGACACCGTGCTGGCCCGCCTGGGGCGGCGCCATCGGCGCAGGGATCTGCTGGAGGCCGCCGGCTGGTTGCGCCAGGCCCGATCGGCGGGGGCGCTGCGCAGCTGGAGCCTTGATCTGATCCAGGGCCTTCCGGAGCAGACCCTCGGCCTTTGGGGCCAGCAACTGGAGCAGGCCCTGGCACTGGCCCCGCCCCACCTCTCGATCTATGACCTGACCGTTGAGCCCGGCACCGTGTTCGAGCGTCTGCAGGCCAAAGGGCAGTTGCCCCTGCCCGATCCTGACCAGAGCGCTGATCTGATGGATCTGAGCGCCGAGCGGCTCAGGCGGGCCGGCTACGGCCACTACGAGATTTCCAACTACGCCCTTCCCGGCCACAGCGCGCGCCACAACCGCGTCTACTGGAGCGGAGCCGGCTGGTGGGGCTTCGGACTGGGGGCCACCTCCGCCCCCTACGGCCGTCGCCTGGCGCGCCCCCGCACCCGGGCGGCCTACGCCGCCTGGCTCAGGGAGCTCCAGGCCACGGCGGAGCCGCCGATCGACCTGAACCCCGCGGCGGCCGTCCCCCTGCCCTTCGATGAGCGCCTGCTGGTGGGCCTGCGCCGCCGGGAGGGGGTGAACATGGCGGAGCTGGCCTCCGAGCAGGGGATGGGGCCCGAGGAGGTCGATCAGCTGCGGGAGCTGTGTGCTCCGTTCCGCGAGCGGGGGCTGTTGCGGATCGAGGGGCCCCGCTGGCGGCTGAGTGACCCGGCCGGCCTGGCGCTCAGCAATGCGGTGTTGCGGGAGCTGCTGGCCTGGTGGGAGCAGCGGGTTGCCGCTGCTGCTCCAGCCAGCCCCTGAGGGCCTCCACCGCCAGAGCGCGGCCCGGCAGCAGGGGCGGGCAGAAGGGGGGCTGGCGGGCGGTGAGGCCAAGCAGATCGGCGGTGACGCGCACCTGGCCGTCGCAGTCGTCGCCGGCGCCGATGCCGATCACGGGGATGGAGAGCTCCCGCCGCAGGGCACCGGCCAGGGCGCCGGGCACATGCTCCAGCACGAGGGCGAAGCAGCCGGCGGCCTCCAGGTCGAGGGCCGCTCGGCGCAGGCGCTCCTGGCTGATCGGGTCGTTGGCCTGGCGGCGGTAGCCCAGGCGATGCACCGACTGGGGGGTGAGCCCCAGGTGGCCCATCACCGGAATGCCGCTGCGCACGAGCCGGTCCACCACGGCAACGGTTTCGCTCTCCCCCCCCTCCAGCTTCACGGCAGCGGCGGCGGTCTCCTTGAGCACCTTCCCGGCGGCTTCGACGGCCTGATCCAGGCCGCACTGGTAGCTCAGAAAGGGCAGATCGCAGACCAGCAGCGGCTGCGAATCCGACGGGGCGCCCAGGCCCCGGGCGACCGCGCGGGTGTGGTGGATCATCTCAGCGAGGGTCACCGGCAGGGTGGTGGCGTGCCCCAGCACCGTCATCGCCAGGGAGTCGCCCACCAGCACCACATCGGCGCCGGCCTCGAGCACCAGGGCGGCCGAGAGGGCGTCCCAGGCGGTCAGCACCGCGAAGCGCTGGCCGGCCTGCTTGCGCTTGATCAGATCACCGGGACGCAGGGGCACAGGCCAGGGGTGCGCAGGGGCCATTGCTAGCATCCCCATGACTCGGACCCACGCGGCTCAGACGCCCAAACCTGGTCAGACCCGGAAGGGAGCAGCCAAACGGGATGCTCGGGGCAGGCGTGGACTCCGGGTCACCCAATTGCCGTGCTTGGCGGGCTGGCGGTGTGATCTCCGCCCACCCGCCCAAGGCGGGACGCCAGGCTGGTCTCAGCGCTCGCCCAGATCCTTTTGCCGGTTGAGCAGGAAGGCCGGGATGGTGGCGCCCCGCAGGTCCGATTCGTGGCTGGTGGAACCGGAACTGCCCAGCGATGACACGAAGCTGCTGATGGCCGACTCCGGGCGGTAGGTGTTGCCGGCATCGAAACCCGTGGCGATCACGGTGACGTGAATCTCCCCCTCAAGGCTTTCGTCGACCACCGCGCCAACGATGATGTTGGCCTCGGGATCAACCACGTCGTAGATCACCTCGGCGGCGCTGGTCATGTCTTCGAGGGTCATGTCCTTGCCGCCGCAGACGTTGATCACCACCCCCTTGGCGCCGTCGATGCGGGCCGCCTCCAGCAGGGGGCTGCTGATCGCCGCCTGGGCCGCCTCGGTGGCGCGGGAGCGGCCCGAGCCCACGCCGAGGCCCAGCAGGGCGGTGCCCGCCTCGGCCATCACCGAGCGCACATCGGCGAAGTCGACATTCACCAGGCCCGGCCTGGTGATGATGTCGCTGATGCCCTTGACGCCGCTGCGCAGCACGTCGTCGGCGGCACGGAAGGCCTCCTGCAACGGCGCGCCGGCGATCGCCTCCCGCAGCCGGTCGTTGGGGATCACGATCAGGGTGTCCACATGTTCGGCCAGGCGGGCGATGCCCTCTTCGGCCTGGCGCATGCGCTTGCGGCCCTCGAAGCTGAACGGCTTGGTGACGATCGCCACCGTGAGGGCACCGCATTCCTTGGCCACCTCCGCCAGGATCGGAGCGGCGCCCGTGCCGGTGCCGCCGCCCATGCCGGCGGCAATGAACACCAGATCAGCGCCCTGCAGGGTCTGGGCCAGTTCAGCACGGGATTCCTCGGCCGCCTTCTGGCCGATCACAGGGTTGCCACCGGCGCCGAGGCCGCGGGTGAGTTTCTGACCCAGCTGAACCCGTTGCTGGGCGGCTGACTGGATCAGGGCCTGGGCGTCGGTGTTGAGCACCCGATAACTCAGCCCCTGGAGGTCGGAGGCGATCATGCGATTGACCGCATTGCTGCCGCCACCGCCGACTCCGATGACCTCGATCCGCGCGGATTGGCTCGGAACGATGCCGTTGCTGCTGGCGGGGCTCAGGGACATCTCGGCGGGTACCGCAAAAAGAGGACTGGGGACGGTCGGCAGTGACTTGGGGGGCTGTTCCATGGGGCGCACCGCTCCGAAGACCACGGGCAGCATTATGTCGGTGGAAGTCCCGATGGGTCTTCGTCTCCTGATACACCTTTGCCGGATTCCCCTCAGCCGGGCACGGCTCCACGCCGCCCAGGGGGTCAGTGGCGTTCAGTCCACCCCGGCCGGGCTGGGCCCCTTGCCGCCGCTGCCATTGAAGGGGGCGGGCAGTCCCAGCTCCGGCTGGTCGGGGTTGCTCAGGTCGATGGACTGCAGTTTGAGGTGGCGCACCTTGGCGGGCAGTTCCTGGGACAGGTGGCTGAGCACCTCCAAGCGGCGCTCCAGCTGGGCGTCGGGGGGGCCCAGGCGGATCAACCCCAGGGAGGCGGTGCGCAGCCAAAGGGAGCCGCTGGGCTCGAAGCGCACCTCCAGCAGGGGGCTGCCCAGGTCGTCGCGTCGGGCCAGCACCCGTCCGAGGGCCGGGCGGTAGCGCTCCTGCCAGCCGACCACCGTGGTTCTGGAGGCCGGGCCCGCGCCACCGGCCCCCTGCTGCTGGCGGCGGCTCATCCAGTTGCCGAAACGATCCACGTAGCCCAGCTCAAGCCCCCGGGGGGTGCGCCGTTCGGCCCGGGCCACCGCCTGGCGGTCCACCAGGGCGACACGCAGCCGGGGCGGCAGCATCAGCCGGCTCACCTGGACGTTTTCCACCGGCAGGGCCTCCGCCAGAGCCGCCGTGATCGCCTGGGGACGCAGCTCCAGCAGCGGCACGGGGAATCGCAGCTGGGCGGCCTGGATCACCTGTTCGCGGCTCACCTGCTGGCTTCCGGAAACCTCCACCTGCTCCGGGCTCTGCAGGGTCCAGCCCTGGCGCAACAGCACCCAGCCCAGGCCGGCCGCGGCGGCGCTGAGCACCACCACTTGCCAGCTGTGCCGCAGCAGCTGGTTGCGCCGTTGCTGGCGCAGCTGCCGGCGCCGTTCGGCACCGGCAGGGAGCACCTGGCGGGGTCCGGCGAGCTGGGGCTCCGGCTTGGAACTCACAGTTCGCAGCGGGAGCGCGACATCAGATCGTGCATCCAGCGGCGGGCCCGCTCGGCGTCGGCGAAGGGGAGATCCTTCTGAAGACCGGAGCCCACCAGCCGCAGGCGGCAGCGGCCCTGGCTTTCCTCGGTGAGCGGCGCTTCGCCGGATCCCAGGGCCAGCAGCTCAACGAGCTCCAGCGACTTGATCGTGAAGCTGCCCTCCAGCTCCAGGTTGCCGGCGTGGAAACGGCTCCAGCTCAACTCACCATCGATCAGCCGGGCCGCGCCGCAGCCGTCGAGCTTGGCCAGCTCAGCCCCTTCCGCCCACTCCTGGAACAGCCGCTGGCGCCGCCGCTCCAGCCAGCCCAGGGCGGTGAGCAGCACAAACACCACCAGTAACGGCAACCACAGCAGTCCATGACTCATGCCGCGTTGGCCTCCATGTCTGGGCGCGTTCCGTTGGGCCATTCTCCCGCCAACTGCACGAGTTGGTGCACCAGCTCTTCCAGCGGCAGGCCCGTGGCGGCCCAGAGCATCGGGTACATGCTCTGGTTGGTGAAACCGGGAAGGGTGTTGATCTCGTTGAGCCAGAGGGTGCCCCCACCAGCTTCGACAGCCCCTTGGCCGCTGCTCGTGCCGCGGCCATTTTCTTCATAGAAGAAGTCGACCCTGGCCAGCCCCTCGGCCGCCACCGCCTGGCAGGCCTGGATCGCCAGCGCCCGGGCCCGCTCGCTCACCGCCGCAGGCACATCGGCGGGGATCACCGTGTGGCTGAGGCCCTCGGTGTATTTGGTGGTGTAGTCGTACCAGTCGGCGTCGAAGCGGATTTCCCCCAGCACCGAGGCCCGCATCGCCTCGCGGCCGAGCACGGCGCATTCGAGCTCGCGGGCGACGATCCCCTTTTCCACCACCAGGCGCCGGTCGTGGCAGGCGGCTTCCCGCAGGCCCTCCGCCAGAGTGGCGCGGTCGGTGGCCTTACTGATGCCCACGGAGGAACCCAGGTTGGCGGGCTTGATGAAGCAGGGATAGCCGAGGCTGTCCTCCAGATGCTCCAGCAGGGTTCCCCGGCGCTGGGGGTCGTCGAGTTCGGCGGCCTGCACGCAGACGTAGGGCACCTGGGGCAAGCCGGCGGTAGCGAAGGCGGCCTTCATCGCCTGCTTGTCCATGCCCACGGCCGAGCCCAGCACCCCGGAGCCCACGAACGGCACCTGCATCAGGGTGAACAGCCCCTGGATCGTGCCGTCCTCGCCGTTGGGGCCGTGCAGCACCGGAAACCAGACCTCCACCTCAGCCGCTCCGGCTGGCAGCCCCTGGAAGCCCGGCCGCGCCGAGGTGGCCGGCAGCGCCTCGGGATCAGGGGGGCACCCCGCCGCCAGCACCGCCTCGGCCACCGCCGGCGGCCACCAATGCCCCGCCTGGTCGATGTAGAAATTCAAAAGCCGGTAGCGACCAGCATTGGCACCGCTGCCCAGGGCGGCGGCCACGGTGGCGGCCGAGCGGATCGAGACCGCATGCTCCCCGGACACGCCGCCGAACACCAGACCGATCGAGGTGGGCGCAGACGGCATCGGGAACCGGCCCGGGGGCCAGGGGGCAGGGGCCAAACGTATCAGCGCCGCAGGGCGGGGGCGAGGGAGCGACCGCTGAGAGAAAAGGAGCGGGTTTCCTCGATGCGCACGGGCACCAGCGCGCCGAGACCCTGCCCTTCATCCGGGAAGAAGGTGAGCCGATTGGTGCGGGTGCGGCCCATCAGCTGGCCGGGATCTTTGGGGTTGGTGCCCTCCACCAGCACCTCCTCGACGCGGCCCAGGTAACGGGAGCTGCGGGCGCGGGCGGTGCGTTCCACCAGGGCGTTGACCTCCTGCAGCCGCTCCACCTTGACCGTTTCGCTGAGCTGGCCGGGCCAGTCGGCCGCTGGGGTGCCCGGACGGGGGGAGTAGGCGGCGGTGTTGACCAGATCGAAGCCGAGCTCCTCGATCAGATCGAGGGTGCGGCGGAACTGGGCGTCGGTTTCGCCCGGGAAGCCGACGATCACATCAGCGCTGATCGAAGCCTCCGGCATGCGCGCGCGGATACGTTCGATGATGCGGCGGTAGCGGTCCACGGTGTAGCCGCGGGCCATGGCCTTGAGCAGGTCGTCGTCGCCGCTCTGGAAGGGGATGTGGAAGTGCTCGCAGACCTTGGGCAGGTCGGCGCAGGCCTCGATCAGACGTTCGCTGAAGTAGCGCGGATGGCTGGTGGCGAAGCGGATCCGTTCGATCCCCGCCACGTCATGGAGGTGATGCAGCAGGTCGGTGAGGGTGTGCTGGCGGCGACCCTCGGGGGTGATGCCGGGCAGATCGCGGCCGTAGGCGTCGATGTTCTGCCCCAGCAGGGTGATCTCCTTGAAGCCTTGGGCCGCGAGCCCCTCGATCTCCAGCCGGATCGCCTCCGGCAGCCGGGACTGCTCCTTCCCCCGCACGGCCGGCACCACGCAGTAGGTGCAGCGCTCGTTGCAGCCGTAGATCACGTTCACCCAGGCGCAGGTGCCGCTGTCGCGCCGTGGGGTGGTGAGGTCTTCGAGGATGTGGTGCTCGCCGGTGGCCACCACCTGCTGGCCGCTTTCCACCTGCTCCAGCAGCGTGCCCAGGCGGTTGGCATGCTGGGGGCCCATCACCAGATCCAGTTCGGGCACCCTCCGCAGCAGGGCTTCGCCTTCCTGCTGGGCCACACAGCCCGCCACCACCAGGGTGAGATGGGGATTGAGGCGTTTGCGCTGGGCCTGGCGGCCCAGGTAGCTGTAGACCTTCTGCTCGGCGTTGTCTCGGATCGTGCAGGTGTTGTAGAGCACCAGATCGGCGCTGTGCTCGTCGCGCCCGGGTGAATACCCCATGGTTTCGAGGATTCCGGCCATCCGCTCGGAATCCGCCTTGTTCATCTGGCACCCGAAGGTGGTGATCCAGTAGCTGCCCCTCACGGCTCCGTTCGCGCCCATCGGGCCAGTTTCGTTGATCGCCGGCTGAGCTGCTGGCGACGGTCGGGCTGGCTACGGTGCAGGCCTTCTGAGGACAGGGCCCCGGCCCCCATGGAGCTGCGCCTCGATCGCTTCGTGCTCACCAAGGCCGTGCCCCTGGCGATCAGCCGCGGCACCACCGCCAGCGTGACCCGCCTGCGGGTGCGGCTGCTGCATGGGGGGATCGAAGGCCAGGGGGAAACCGGTGGTTTCGAGACCGGTCACCGGGCTTACCACCTGGAGCCGGTGGAAGCCGAACTGCGGGCCCTGGCGCCGGCCCTGGTGGGACGCGACCCCGCCGATCGCCAGGCCCTCGAACCCCTGTTGGCGGAGCTCTCGCCGCCGGCCCGCTGCGGGATCGATCTGGCCCTGCACGACTGGTGGGGCCAGCAGCTGGGGCAGCCCCTCTGGCGGCTCTGGGGCCTGGATCCAACGGCTGTCACGTCCACCAGCCTCACCCTGGGGCTGGGCAGCGTGGAGCAGGTGCTCGCGCGGCTGGAGCGCTGGTGGCAGCAGCTGCCGGCGCGCCGTCTCAAGCTCAAGCTGGGGAGCCCCGATGGGGTGGAGCATGACCGCGCCCTGGTGCGGGCGGTGGCGGAAGCCCTGGAGCGTCGGGGCCAGGCACGGGGCGAGGCGCTGGAGCTGCAGGTGGATGCCAACGGCGGCTGGGACCTGCCGGCGGCATGTCGGCTGATCCCCTGGCTGGCGGAGCAGGGGGTGGTGCTGGTGGAGCAACCCCTGGCGCCCCTGGCCGATCCCGAGGCCGATACGGCGGGGTTCGCCGCCCTGGATCTTTACTGCCCGATCCCGCTGGTGGCCGATGAGAGCTGCTGGAATCTGGAGGATCTGCTGCGCTTGGCCCCCCACGTGGATGGGGTGAACCTCAAGCTTCTCAAGACCGGGGGGCTCAGCGAGGCCCTGCTGATGGCCGGTGTCGCCCGACGGCTGGGGCTTGATCTGATGCTTGGCTGCTACTCCGACAGCGCCCTGCTCAACGGGGCCGCCGCCCAGCTGTTGCCCCTGGTGCGCTGGCCCGACCTGGACAGCCACCTGAACCTGGTGGATGACCCCTTCGAGGGCCCGCCGCTGGAGGGCGACCGGGTGCGGCCATCGGAGCGGCCAGGGTTGGGGGTGCAGTGGGTGGGCCGCCCATGAGCGCGCCCCTGGTGCTGGGCCCCCGTTCGCCGCTGGATCCCCAGGCGCCGTTGGTGCTGCTGCAGCACGGCGGCCTCGACAACCTCTCCGGCAAGACCGGTCTGGCGATGCTCCGCTACCGCGCCGGGCCGATCGTGGCCGTGGTGGATCCGGCCCATGCCGGCGCTGATCTGAGGGCGCTCACCGGAATTCAGCGAGCGGTGCCGATCCTGGCGTCGATGCAGGAGGCCCTGCCCCTTGGGCCGGAGGTGGCGGTGGTGGGGCTGGCCCCCTCCGGCGGGCTGCTGCCGGAGCCGCTGCGGCGGGATCTGCTGGTGGCGCTGGCGGCGGGCCTGAACGTCGCCAGCGGGCTGCACACGCGCCTCGGGGACGACCCCGCCCTGGCGGCCCTTGTTGGGGAAGGCCAGTGGATCTGGGACCTGCGCCAGGAGCCCGAGGGGCTCATGGTGGGGGCCGCGCGGGCGGCGGCGTTGCCGGGCCGGCGCCTGCTGGCGGTGGGCAGCGACATGGCCGTGGGCAAGATGAGCGTCTGCCTGGAGCTGCTGGCCGCGGCCCACGATCGCGGATTTGACGCCCGCTTCGTGGGCACGGGCCAGGCGGGAATCCTGATCGCCGGCACAGGGGTGCCACTCGATGCCGTGCGGGTCGATTACGCCGCCGGGGCGGTGGAGCGGGCCGTGCTGGAGGCCGGCCAGGGGTTGCCAGGCGACGGACTGCTGCTGGTGGAGGGCCAGGGCTCCCTCTGCCATCCGGGCTCCAGCGCCACCTTGCCCCTGATCCGGGGCAGCCAGCCCACCGATCTGGTGCTGGTGCACCGGGCCGGGCAGGCTTGCATCCGCGAGCGGCCGGGCGCGGTGCCGGTGGCGATTCCCCCCCTCGAGCAGCTGGTGGCGCTGCTGGAGGCCCTGGCCGCCCTGGCCCGGCCTGACGGCTGCATGGCGCCCCCCCCGCGGGTGCGCGCGATTGCCCTGAACACCAGTGGCCTCGATCCGGCTGGGGCGTCAGTGGCGATCGAGGTTTGTCAAAATAGACTCGGCCTGCCCACTGACGATCCGGTCAGACACGGGGGTGGAGGGCTCCTTCAAGCCCTGTTCGCGGACTGAGGGCAACGGGCGAAACCGAAGAGGAGCAAGAGAAAAAGGGCGAGCGAGGGGAATTGAACCCCCGAATGGCGGAATCACAATCCGCTGCCTTAACCACTTGGCTACGCCCGCCGAGCGCTGCGCGATCCTATCAACCTGTCTCCTCCTGGCCTTTGCCGTTGAGCCCCCAGCCCCCCACCTCGATCCAGCGAGCGCGGACCCTGTTGCTGGGTGGCGGGGCGGCGTTGGTCGCCGGCGCGGCGTTGGTGTTCAGCAATCCCACCCCCGCCGAGTTCGAGCTCTACGCAGGGGAGCGCCTGGTGGATCTGGTCACCCGTGAGATCTGCGGCAACGAGGGTCTGCCGATGCTGCTGCGCCTGGTGGTGCATGACTGCCCGGAGCTGGTGCAGAGCCAGCGCAAGCTGCTGGGCTCCCTGGCGGCGGCGAACACCCGTCGTCTCAACCTTGGCCTGTTCAGTCTCTACGAAACCGATCTGGGGGGCCAGGAGCTGTTGCCCTCGCTGCATCTGCCCCGCTACCACGTCACCACCCTGGCGGGGGCTGGCCAGTTCCTTCAGCTGGAGGCCACCAGCCGCCAGGTGGAGCAAAAGTGAGCCTCGGCAGCCCTCTCCTGCCGCCGCTGCGCCTGCCGCGGGCGTTGCTCGATCCCCTCTGGCAGGCCTGCCCCGTTGCCGATGGAGAGGGTCTGGTGGCGGTGCAGCTGCGTCTGGCCGAGGGGCGCATCAGCGCCCTGGAGCCCCATGAGCCCCGTGGCGGCGGGCCGCTCCCCCTGGCCCTGACCCCGCCGGTGGAGCCCCACGCCCACCTGGACAAGGCCTTCAGCTGGGCGGAGCATTCCAATCCAGCGGGCACCATCGCGGGGGCCCTGATGGCCAACGGCCAGGAACACCTCAGCCGCACACGCGAGCGGGTGCTGGAGCGGGGGGAGCGGGCCCTGGGGCTGGCCTGGGCCTCGGGGCTGAGGGCCGTGCGCAGTCACATCGACAGCCTTGGCCCTGCGGCGGCGCTCAGTTGGGAGGCCTTGCTGGAGCTCCGTCAGCGCTGGCAGGGACGGATTGAGTTGCAGTTGGTGGCCCTGGTGCCGATCGACCACTGGGCGACGCCCGAGGGGGCGGCCCTGGCGCGGCGGGTGGCGGACGCCTCTGGGCTGCTGGGAGGGGTGATGGGGCCTGGGTTTGTGGCGCCGCAGGCGGCCGAGGCTGGGCTGCTTGCCCTGTTGCGGTTGGCGGAAGGGCTGGGTTGTGGCGTGGATCTGCATGTCGATGAGGCCGACGTCCAGCCGGGGGTGGGTGTCGCCCTGGTGAGCCGCCTGGTGCGCCGGCACGGGTTCGGGGTGCCCCTGGTCTGCAGCCACAGCAGCAGCCTGGGCCTGCTGAGCGCTCCGGCCCTGGAGCGGCTGGCGGAGGCGATCGCAGGGGCGGGCCTGGGGGTTGTGGCCCTGCCGCTCACCAACCACTGGCTGCTGGGACGCCAGGGCGAGGCCACCCCCAGCCGGCGGCCCCTGGCCCCGATCCGTCAGTTGCAGCGGGCCGGGGTGACCGTGGCGGTCGGTGGCGACAACGTCCAGGACCCCTGGTACCCCGGCGGCGCCTTTGATTCGATCGAACTGCTGCGCCAGTCGTTGGCAGCGGCCCAGCTGGCCCCCTGGCAACGGCTGGGGCTGGCGCCGTTCACGACGGCGGCCGCCCGGCTCCTCGGCCTGGCCTGGGACGGGGTGCTGAGGGTGGGGTCCCCGGCCGATCTGGTGGTGCTCTCGGCCGGCTCCTGGACTGAGCTGCTGGCCCGGCCGCCCCAGCGGCGCGTGCTGCGCGGCGGCCAGTGGCTGGCGCCCGAACCGATCGATTCCCCGCTTCTGGCGGGGTTGACACCGCCCCCTACCCCCTAGCCCATGACCCGCCCCGCCCAATGGTCACCCGATCCGGCCAGCGCCGAGGTGCTCGAGGCGCTGGTCGCCGATCTCATCGGCCTCGATCTGGTGCGCGAGGGCCATGAGCTGGAACGCCTCTCCAGCGATTACTCCGATTACTCGCCGGTGTTGCATCGCCAGCTCCAGGGACGCCTGGCCCAGCTGGTGGTGCGCTCTCACAGCGTCGATGACGTGCTGCGGGTGGCGGCGGCCTGCGCCCGTCACGAGGTGGCGCTTACGCCGCGGGGGGCGGGCACCGGCAACTACGGCCAGTGCGTGCCCCTGGCCGGCGGCGTCGTGCTGGATCTCAGCGGACTGAACCGCCTGCGGGGTTTTGATCCGGCCAGCGGCCTCGTCACCGCCGAAGCGGGCTGCCTGCTGGCGAGCCTCGACCGCCAGCTGGAGCCCCATGGCCGGGCCCTGCGGCTGGTGCCCAGCACCTACCGCAGCGCCACCGTCGGTGGCTTCATCGCCGGTGGCTCCGGCGGCATCGGCTCGATCCGCTGGGGCTTCCTGCGCGATCCGGGCCACCTGCTGGGCCTGGAGGTGGTCACGTTGGAGCGGGAACCGCGGCGGCTGCAGCTGGAGGCCGCCACCAGCCGGGCGCTCAACCACGCCTACGGCACCAACGGTCTGATCACCGCCCTCACCCTGGCGACAACCGAGTTGGTGGACTGGCAGCAGCTGGTGCTGGAGTTCGAGCACTGGGACGCCGCCCTGGAGGCCGCTCGCGCCCTGCCGGCCGCGGCCCTGTTGCTCAATGCCCTCTGCCTGCTGGAGGCGCCCCTGGCCAGGAGGCTTCCCAGCCCAGTGGGCTGCCCGCCGGCCGCCGGCCACCGGCTGCTGCTGCTGGCGGCCCCCGATGCCCTGCCGGTGCTGGGGTCCTGGGTGCCCCAGCTGGGGGGCCGGATCGTCTGGCAGGCCCCCCAGGCGGGCGCCAAGGGGCTGCCGCTGCGGGAGCTGAGCTGGAACCACACCACCCTGCACCTGCGCGCCCAGGATCCGGGTTGGACCTACCTGCAACTTCTGCTGCCCCAGCCTGAGGGCCCGGCGATCGAGGCCCTGCGCCGGCGTTGGGGCGATGACCTGCTCTGGCACCTGGAGGCGGTGCGTCAGCAGGGGATGGCGCGCCTCGCGGCCCTGCCGTTGGTGCGCTGGAGCGGGGATGGCCCCCTGGCGGAGCTGATGGCCCAGGTGCAGGAGCTGGGGGGTGTGCTGTTCAACCCCCACGTGCTCACCGTTGAGGATGGCGGCCTGGGGGTGATCGACGCTGACCAGGTGGCCGCCAAGGCGGCCCATGACCCCAGGGGTCTGCTCAATCCCGGCAAGCTGCGGGGCTGGCTGGAGCGCTGAACCGGCGGTGGCGCCGAAAGGGCCTGCCCAGCTCAGCCGCAATCCAGGCTGAGGCGGGTGTCGGCGCCGGTGGTCGGGTTAGTGCCCTGGGCGCGCCGGCAGAGGCTGCGCTGGTCGTTCCGGTCCAGCAGGGCGCCCGTGAAATCGGCCCCGTCGATGCGGGCCTGGCTGAAGCTGCTGCCGCTGGCGATCACACCCTTCAGCACCGCGCCGGTGAGGTTGGTGCCACTGAAATCGGTGCGGTCCATCAGGGCATCGGAGAGGTCAGCGCCGCTGAAATCGGACTCGGCGAAGTTGGCCTGGGTGAGGATCGCGCCCTGGAGCTGGGCGCCGGCGAAGTTGGCGCCCCGGGCCACCGCCCCGGCAAAGGAGGTGCCCGCGAGCTCCTGGCCGTGGAAATCGACGCCGTTCTGGCTGGTGAGCGTGAAATCAACGGCGTAGGCGGGGGCGGCTCGCCAGGGACCGGGGGCTCCCAGCACCAGAGCCAGCAGCAGCGTCAGCGGCGCCATCAACCGCCAGCAGCGCCCAACGATCCGCCGCCAGGGCATGGAAACGGATCGCATGGCGGCGGCGGCAACTCACTCTGGTCTAGGTCCGCCCTGGCCAGCAGGTCGCCCAGCAGGTAGAGGGAGCCGGCCACGATCACCGGGCGTCTGGAGTTCTGGCTCGAGCCGGTGGCGTCCGTGAGCGCTGCCGCGAGATCTCCGGCAGCCTTGAGCTTGTCGGCCAGCGCCGGACAGGCGGCCGCCAGCGCCTGGGCCCCCCAGCTGGCGTGGCCGCTCACCGGCACGATCCAGGCCCGGTCCTGGGGGGCCAGCAGCGCTTCGAGCATCTCGGGCGCCTGCTTGTTGGCGAGGATCCCGATCACCCAGTGGATCGGCCCGTCGCCGAGCTGATCCCGCTCGGCCCGCAGGGCAGCGGCCGCGGGCGGATTGTGCGCCCCATCAAGGATCAGGGGATGGCCACGCCAGCGGGCCCGCTGCAGGCGGCCCGGCCAGCGGGCCTCGCTGAAGCCACGGCTGATCGCCTGATCCTGGATCGCCCAGCCCAGTTCGCGCAAAGCCTCGATCATCCCCAGGGCCACGGCCGCGTTGGTGCGCTGCACGGACCCCGGCAGGCCGTTGCACCAGCGCAGTTCCCCCGCCACCAGCTCCTCGCCCTGGCGCTGCAGGGGCTCGCGCCACTGCAGGCGGCAGCCGTGCCGCTCCGCCTGGGCCTCCAGCACCGCATGCACCGCCGCGGCCTGGGGGCCGCTCACCACCCGGGCCCCCGGGTGCAGGACCCCGGCTTTTTCCGTGGCGATGCTGGCCAGGTCAGGGCCGAGGAATTCCCTGTGATCAAGGCCGATCGAGGCCAGGCCGATCACCTCGCGGCGGGGATGGACGGTGGTGGCATCCAGCCGTCCCCCCAGCCCCACTTCCAACACGGCGATCGTCACCCCCGCCTCGGCGAAGGCCACAAACGCCGCGGCCGTGATCAGCTCGAACGGGGTCAGATCGTGGCGGCAGGCCAGTGGTTGCAGCTCCTTGAGCAGGCGCCGCAGCTCAGCTTCGGCGATGGGCTCGGGCCCGAGTTTGATGCGCTCGCACCAGCTCAGCAAGTGGGGAGAGGTGTACAGCCCGCAGGGAAGGCCCGCCGCCACCAGGGCTCCGTGCACCAGGGTGCAGATGGAGCCCTTGCCGTTGGTGCCGGCCACCTGCACGGCCGTGAACCGGCCCTCGGGGTGGCCCAGATCGGCCAGGGCTCCCTGCAGGCGCTCCAGACCCAGGTCCACCCCCCGGCGCTGGAAGGGCTCGATCAGATCCGCCAACGGATCAACGCGGCTGTCGCTCACCCGCTCAGCCGGCGGCGGTGAGCTGGATCAGGGTGGTCTCAAGCCGCTCCACCGCCTGCTTGAGTTCCCGAGGGCGGATCACCAGCGGCGGCACGAAGCGCACCACATTCGGGCCCGCCGGCACCAGCAGCAGGCCGTGATCGATCGCCGCCTTCACCAGCTCAGGAGCACTGGGGGCTCCGGGTTTGAGCACCAGGCCCAGGATCAGCCCCCAGCCCCGCACCGTCTCCAGTTGGTCGGGATGGCGCCGCACCAGGTCTTCGAGCAGCTGCCGCAGCTTGGCGCCGACGGACTCCACATGGGCCACCAGATCGCGCCGCTCCAGTTCGTGCACCACGGTCAGGGCGGCGCGGCAGGCGAAGGGATTCCCGCCGAAGGTGCTGGCATGGTCACCGGGCTTGAAAAGATCGGCCTTGGCGGTGGTCACCAGGGCGCCGATCACGAAGCCGCCCCCCAGACCCTTGGCCAGGGTGAAGGCGTCGGGGAGCACCCCGAGGCGCTCGTAGCCCCAGAGTTTGCCGCTGCGGCCTACCCCCACCTGCACCTCATCGAAGATCAGCAGGATGTTGCGCTGGTCGCAGAGTTCGCGCACCCGGGCAAAGAAGGCCGGATCGCCGGGGTTGACCCCGCCCTCCCCCTGCAGGGGCTCGATCAGCACCGCCGCCACCCTGGGGCCATCGGCCTCGGTTGCGTTCAGCAGCGCTTCGAAGGCGGCGATGTCGTTGTAGGGGAAGAAACGGAAGCCCTCCACCAGCGGCTCAAAGCCCTGGTGGTACTTCGGTTGACCCGTGGCGCTCACCGCCGCCAGGGTGCGGCCGTGGAAGCTGGCCTCAGCCGTGAGGATCACGGGCCGCTCGATGCCACGCTGCTGGTGGCCATGCTTGCGGGCCAGCTTGATGGCGGCCTCGTTGGCTTCGGCGCCGGAATTGCAGAAGAAAACCCGCTCACCGATGCTGTGGTCGGTGATCCAGCGGGCCAGCTTCTCCTGCTCGGGAATCCTGTAGAGGTTCGACACATGCTGCAGCCGCCCCAGCTGCCTGGTCAGCGCCTTGCGCAGGGCCCGGTCGCTGTGCCCCAGGGAGCAGGTGGCGATGCCCGCCACGCAGTCGAGGTAGGTGCGGCCGTGGCTGTCCTTCACCCAGACCCCCTTGCCTTTGACCAGCTCCAGAGGGAAGCGGCTGTAGGTGTCCATCACGGCCGAGATGGGAGCGGTGGGACTCGAACCCACATGCCCGAAGGCGCTCGATTTTGAGTCGAGTCCGTCTACCAATTCCGGCACGCTCCCGCCTGATCACTGTAGGGGAGGGCCTTCCTGCGCTTCGTGCCGCGCTCAGGCGCCGTGGCGACGAATCGAGGCTCCGACAGCGTTCAGCTTGCCCTCGAGGTCGGCGTAACCCCGATCGAGGTACTCCAGACCCTGAACCCGGGTGATGCCTTCTGCCGCCAGACCCGCCAGCACCATCGCGGCGGAGGCCCGCAGGTCGCTGCCCTGCACGGGCGCACCGCTGAGGCGATGGACCCCCTCGATGAAGGCGGTGTTGCCCTGCATGCGGATGGCGGCCCCCATGCGCTGGAGTTCAGCAACGTGCTGCAGGCGGTTCTCGAAGATGTTCTCCGTGATCACGCTGGTGCCCTTGGCAGTGGCCAGCAGGCTCATGAACGGGGCCTGCAGATCGGTGGGGAAACCGGGGAAGGGCTGGGTGCGCAGGTCGACGGCGTTGATGGTCTCGGCGGAGATGGTCAGGGCGGTGCCGTCGGCTTCGAGCAGGGCGCCCGCCTCTTCGAGCTTGGTGAGCACGGCGCCCAGGTGCTCGGGAATCACCGGCGACACCCGCAGGGTCGAGCGGGTGATGGCGGCGGCCAGCAGGAAGGTGCCGGCTTCAATGCGGTCGGGGATGACCGAGTAGTCGGCCCCATGCAGGCGATCGACCCCCACGATGGTGATGCTCGGGGTGCCGGCGCCACGGATGCGGGCGCCCATGGCGATCAGCAGCCCGGCCAGATCGACGACCTCAGGCTCGAGGGCGGCGTTTTCGATCACCGTCTCGCCATCGGCGAGCACGGCGGCCATCATCAGGGTCTCGGTGGCGCCGACGCTGGGGCAATCCATGTGAATACGGCCGCCCGTGAGACGGTGACCGCGGCCGGGAACCACCGCCGAAACCACCCCGTGCTCGATCGTGACCTGGGCACCGAGGGCCTTGAGCCCCTTGACGTGCTCCACCACCGGGCGTGTGCCGATCTGGCAGCCACCGGGCAGGGGGACCCGGGCGACGCCGAGGCGGGCCAGCAGTGGGCCGATGCAGAAGAAGCTCGCCCGCAGGCTGTTCACCAGCTCATAGGGCGGCGCCGACTTGTTGAGCGTGCGGCCGTCCATTTCGATCCAGTCGCCCCCCCGGCGCACGCCCACCCCGAGGGAGGCGAGGATGTCGCCCATCGCGGCGATGTCCGTGAGCGGAGGCACGTTGCGCAGACGCAGGCCGTCTTCGCTGAGCAGACAGGCCGCCATCAGCACCAGAGCAGAATTCTTGGCACCGCTGACGCGAAGATCCCCACTGAGGCGGCGGCCGCCGGAGATTTCCAGTTGAGGTGTCACCAAGCTCTGGGACGGAGCGGCCGTCAGGGTCATGACTTGAGCGGTTCCGCTTTTTGTGCCGACATCTTGACAATGATTCGCTGCACCGTCTAGGGGTCCGCCGCTTGAACTGTCTTGATCGCTTCAGCCTTCTCGGCCAATGGCCAGGGGCCCATCCAAGGCGGGGGTGGACGCCACCCGATGTTTTATGGTGGCCAAGTCGCACCGGCGACAAACGCCCGCGGATGTGGCGGAATTGGTAGACGCGCTAGTTTCAGGTACTAGTGGCAGCAATGTCGTGGGAGTTCAAGTCTCCCCATCCGCACTTCTCTCTTCTCGGCTCTTCCTGCTTCGTCCCCTCAGCTGAGCCACCTTCATGATCGTGCTGAAGATCAACAATGCTTCCGAGGTGGTGGCATCGAAGCTCGGAAAGTTTCTCGAGAGCCTTACTCCCGACAGTCTCGATGAGTCCACGGTCGAAGATATCCTGCTTAAGAAATTGATCGAGAATCTCTCCCAGGAGGGCCTCAAGGGTGAAGCCGCTTCCGTGAAGGGCCTCGAACTTGATGGCACCAAGCTGGTGCTTGGCGACAAACTGCATGTGCGCCGTCACCATCTGTTCTGAGCTGGGGCCGCGGCACGCCCGATGAGCGCTGCTCCGAGCTTCCTCGATCTGATCACCAGCCGCCGCCATCCCCTGGTGGCCCGCTTCCGTGCCCTCCATGGGGCCCGTGGACGACGGGAGCAGGGTCTGGCGCTGCTGGAGGGCACCCATCTGCTCGAGGAGGTGGTGGCGCGGCAGCTGTGCCCGGAGCTTGTGCTGGCCACGGAAGCCTGGCTGGAACGCCACGATTCCCTGGTGCAGGCCCTTCCTTTCGGAGTTGTGCTGCAGCCGGTTGGGGAGGCGGTGCTGGCGGCGGTCGCCACCACCGAGCACCCCGATGGGGTCGTGCTCAGCCTGCCCCTGATCGAACCGGGGCCGGCCCCGCGGCTCGATCTGGTGCTGGCACTGGATCAGCTCCAGGACCCGGGCAATCTGGGCACCTTGATGCGCACGGCCCTGGCGGCCGGCGTCGATGAGCTCTGGCTGGCGGCGGGGGCGGATCCCTGGCAGCCCAAGGTGCTGCGGGCTTCCGCCGGAGCGGCCCTGGCCCTGCCCCTGCGGCGCCTGGAGGGGACGGCGGCCCTCTCGGAGCGGCTGGTGGCCGCCCGGGACCAGGGACTTCAGGTGGTGGCCACGGTGGTGCGCGGCGGCCTGCCCTACTGGCAGCTGGATTGGTGCCAGCCCACGGTGCTGTTGCTCGGCAACGAGGGGGCGGGGCTGGCCCCGGAGCTGCTGGAGCCCTGCAGCCACCGGATCAGCATTCCCCACAGCCCCGAAGTGGAATCGCTGAATGTGGCCGTGGCGGCGGCTCCGCTGCTGCTGGAGCGCAGCCGCCAGCGCTTCGGTTCAGAGGGCGAGGGCTGAGGGGGCTGCGCCGGGGGAGAATGCCAGCCTCAGTTGCCAGCGGCCGGTGTCCGACGCAAGCGCGCCTTTCGACTTCGATGTGATCGTGATCGGCGCCGGCTACGGCGGCTTCGATGCGGCCAAACACGCCGCCGACCACGGCCTGCGCACGGCGATCATCGAATCCCGTGACATGGGCGGCACCTGCGTCAACCGCGGCTGCGTGCCCTCGAAGGCCCTGCTGGCGGCCAGCGGCCGGGTGCGGGAACTCGCTGATGCCGAGCACCTGCGGGCCTTCGGCATCCACGCCGCCCCGGTGCGTTTCGAGCGCCAGGCGATCGCCGACCACGCCGCCCAGCTGGTGGCGGCGATCCGCACCAACCTCACCAAGACCCTGGAGCGCTCCGGGGCCACGATCCTGCGGGGCAAGGGCCGGCTGGAGGGGCCCCAGAAGGTGGGGGTGCGCCAGAGCAATGGCGTCGATCGGATCTACTCCGCCAGGGAGGTGATCATCGCCACGGGCTCCGATCCCTTCGTGCCCCCCGGCATCGAGACCGACGGCCGCACCGTGTTCACAAGTGACGAGGCGATCGAACTGGCCTCACTGCCGCGTTGGATCGCGATCATCGGCAGCGGCTACATCGGCCTGGAGTTCGCCGACGTCTACACGGCGTTGGGCTGTGAGGTCACTTTGATCGAGGCGCTCGATCGGGTGATGCCCACCTTCGATCCCGACATCGCCAAGCTGGCGGCCCGCAAGCTGATCGAGGGCCGCGACATCGAGACCCGCACCGGCCTGCTGGCCCGCAAGGTCACCCCGGGCAGCCCCGTGCGCATCGAGCTGGCCGACATGGCCAGCAAGGAGTTGGTGGAGGTGCTCGAGGTGGACGCGGTGCTGGTGGCCACCGGGCGTGTGCCCACCAGCAAGGAGCTCAATCTGGCCAGCGTCGGCGTGGAAACCAACCGCGGCTTCATCCCCGTTGACGACAGCCTGCGGGTGCTGCTGAACGGGGTACCCGTGCCCCATCTCTGGGCCGTGGGCGATGTGACCGGCAAGCTGATGCTCGCCCACACCGCCGCCGCCCAGGGCACCGTGGCGGTGGACAACATCCTGGGCCACCCCCGCACGATCGATTACCGCTCGATCCCGGCGGCCACCTTCACCCATCCGGAGATCAGCTCGGTGGGGATGAGCGAAGTCGAGGCCAAGGCCCTGGCCGCCGCAGGCGGCTTCGAGCTGGGGGTGGTGCGCAGCTATTTCAAGGCCAACACCAAGGCCCTGGCCGAGCTGGAGAGCGATGGGCTGATGAAGCTGCTGTTCAACAAGGCCAGCGGTGAGGTGCTCGGGGCCCACATCTACGGCCTCCATGCCGCCGACCTGATCCAGGAGATCGCCAACGCCGTGGCCCGCCGCCAGAGCGTGTTGCAGCTGGCCACGGAGGTGCACACCCACCCCACCCTCAGCGAACTGGTGGAGGTGGCCTACAAGCAGGCGGCCGCGGCCGTCTCGGCTGCACGTCAGCCCGTGGGGGTCTGAGCCATGGAGATCCGTCGTCGCCCCCCGAACCCGCCGGTGAAGGTGGCCCACCTCCAGTTCGGCATCCGGCACCCTGAGGCCGAACCCCGCCACATCCTCGAGGAAATCGTCTGGGCCAAGGACAAGGAGGTGGACGTTTCCCGTGAACGGGTGCCCCTTGCGGACCTCAAGAAGCAGGTGGCGCTCCTGCCCCCCACCCGGGATTTCGTGGCCGCCCTGCGCGCCAGCTGCCGCAAACCGGCGGTGATCGCTGAAATCAAGAAGGCGAGCCCCAGCCAAGGGGTGATCCGTGAGGCCTTCGACCCGGAGGCGATCGCCCGCGGCTATGCCGCCGGTGGGGCCAGCTGCCTGTCGGTGCTCACCGACAAGGCCTTCTTCCAGGGGGGCTTCGAGGTACTGGTGGCGGTGCGCCAGCAGGTGGACCTGCCCCTGCTCTGCAAGGACTTCATCCTCTCGCCCTATCAACTCTTCCAGGCCAGGGTGGCCGGGGCCGACGCCGCCCTGCTGATCGCGGCGATCCTCAGCGATCAGGATCTGGCCTACCTGCTCAAGGTGGCCCACAGCCTCGGCCTGGCGGTGCTGGTGGAGGTGCACGACGGCGCGGAACTGGAGCGGGTGCTGGGGCTTGAGGGGGTGAACCTGATCGGCATCAACAACCGCGATCTGGCGACGTTCCACACCGATCTGGCCGTCACCGAAACGCTGATGGCGACCTACGGCGAGCGGGTGCGCAGCAGCGGGGCCCTGCTGGTGAGCGAATCGGGCCTGTTCAACCGGGGCGATCTGGATCGGGTGGTGAGCGCGGGCGCTGATGCGGTGCTGGTGGGGGAAGCGTTGATGCGGCAGCCGGATGTGACGGCCGCCCTGGAGACCTTGATCGGCGGCTGAGTCGTCCTGGGCCACGCCTTGGGCCCATGAAAAAACCCCGGCCTTGGCCGGGGTTGGGCTTCCGGACTTGGCCGGGGGAGAGGGGAAACGAACTTCAGACCTTGCGGGAGTAGAACTCGACCACCAGCAGTTCGTTGATCTCCAGGGCCACCCATTCGCGCTCGATCTTGCCGTTGACCTTGGCGGTCAGCTTGGCCTTGTCGAGTTCGAGGTTGGGGGGGATGTTGGCCAGGCCTGGGAACTCCAGGTTCCCTTCGGCGAGCCTCTTGCTGGCCTTGCGTTCCCGGATGACGATCACATCACCGGCTTTGCACTGATAGCTGGGGATGTCGACGACGCGGCCGTTGACGCTCACGTGGCCGTGGTTCACCAACTGGCGGGAGCCGGGGACGGTGGGACCGAAACCAAGGCGGAAACAGACATTATCGAGCCTGTTTTCCAAAAGCTTGAGCAGGTTGGTTCCTGTGGAACCCTCCTGGGCGCGGGCTTTCTTGACGTAGCGAACGAGCTGACGTTCGGAAATCCCGTAATTGAAACGAAGCTTCTGCTTCTCTTCGAGGCGGATGGCGTATTCGGAGCGCTTGCGACGGGCTTGGCCGTGCTGACCGGGGGGATAAGCCCGCTTGGCGGACTTACGGGTGAGACCGGGAAGGTCTCCCAAGCGCCGCGTGATCCTCAGGCGAGGGCCGCGGTATCGAGACATTGAGGAAGAAAATCAAAGGTTGAACGATTTGGCGTTGCCCAGGTTGGGGAGCATGCTGGAGGGAAGGCCCTCGGCAACTACCAGCTTGGAACGCCAGCCAACGATCCTATCCGCTGGCCTGGCGGCCGTTTCAAGGGCCCTGGCCGCCGTGCTGCTGGCCTTGATCGGCGCCTATCGCCGCTGGATGTCCCCCCTGATCGGACCCCGCTGCCGCTTCATCCCCAGCTGCAGCGCCTACGGCCTTGAGGCGATCGGCCGCCATGGTCCCTGGCGGGGGGGCTGGCTCACCCTGCGGCGGCTGCTGCGCTGCCACCCCTTCACCCCCTGCGGCTGCGATCCCGTTCCCGATTGAGCCCCCCTGCCGATGCATGAAGCCCCTTACAGGCTTTACACCCGCTCCGGCTGCTGCCTCTGCCAGGGCCTGGCGGAGCGGCTGTCGGCCCTTGATCCGGCACCGGAGCTGGCGCTGATCGACGTGGACGCCGACCCGGAACTCCAGGCGCGCTACGGGCTGGAGGTGCCGGTGCTGGCGATTCGCCGCGAGGGCCGCTGGCACGACCTGCCACGGGTGTCGCCGCGGCTGGCGGGGGATCGACTGCAGGAATGGTTGCGGAAGAACAGTGCGCTGCTCCCGCCCGCTTAAAAAGGCCCCACACCCCTCCGTCCGGTGATCGTTCCGGATGCTGTGCCCCCACCACCCATGAGCCCATTGCTTCATCCGCTGCTGCAGTCGGTCGGCCTGGACGTACCCGAAGGGCTGATCCATGGGGAGGTGAAGGCGCTGAGCTGCGACTCCCGTCGGGTGGGCCCCGGCACCCTGTTCGTGGGCCTTCCGGGCCAGACCGTCGACGGGGGGAGTTTCTGGCCGGCGGCCCTGGCGGCGGGGGCCTTGGCGGCGGTGATCAGCCCGGAGGCGGCGGCGCAGGCTCCGCCCTCCCAAGGGGATGCGGTGCTGGTGGCCCCGGGGCCCCTGGCGCCCCTGGCGGGGCGACTGGCGGCGGCGTTCTGGGATCACCCCAGCCGCCGGCTGGCCCTGATCGGGGTCACCGGCACCAATGGCAAGACCACGATCACCCATCTGATCGAGCATCTGGCGGCGGCCTGCGGCCGCCCGAGCGCCCTGTTCGGCACCCTGGTGAACCGCTGGCCGGGCCATAGCGAGACGGCTCACCACACCACGGCCTTCGCCGATCAGCTCCAGGGCCAGCTGGCGGCGGCGGTGGCGGCTGGCGCCCTGGTCGGGGCGATGGAGGTGAGCTCCCACGCCCTGGACCAGGGCCGGGTGGCCGGTTGTGACTTTGCCGGCGCCGTATTCAGCAACCTCACCCAGGACCATCTCGACTATCACCTCTCGATGGAGGCCTACTTCGAGGCCAAGGCCCTGCTGTTCGCCCCCCCCCTGCTCGCTGGCGGAGAAGACGCCCGGGCGGTGGTCAACGTCGATGACCCCTGGGGGCGGCAGCTGGCGGAGCGGCTCGGCGGCAGCTGCTGGCGCAGCTCCCTGCTGGCCAGCGGGTCCGAGGGGGTGGAGCTGCGCCTCGACGAGCTGGTCTTCAGCGCGAACGGGGTAAGCGGTCGGTTGATCACGCCGAAGGGAGAGGGGCGCTTCGACTCACCGCTGCTCGGGCGTTTCAATCTGATGAACCTGCTCCAGGCGGTGGGAGCGCTGTTGCAGCAGGGTCTGCCCCTGGAGCCGCTGCTGGAGGGAATCGCCCAGTTCGGCGGTGTGCCAGGGCGCATGGAGCGGGTGAGTGCCGGGCCCGGCGCTTCAGCGGTGGCGCCCACCGTGCTCGTGGACTACGCCCACACCCCCGATGGCCTGGAGAATGCGCTGAAGGCCTCAAGACCGTTTGCCGCCGGGAGGTTGATCTGCGTGTTCGGCTGCGGCGGCGATCGCGATCGCGGCAAGCGGCCCCAGATGGGCGCGATTGCGGCCGCCCTGGCGGATCGGGTGGTCGTCACCTCCGACAACCCGCGCACCGAAGACCCCCAGCGGATCCTCGACGATGTGGTGGCGGGCATCCCGGCCGGCAGCGACTGGGTGGTGGAGGGGGACCGGGCCACGGCGATCGCCACCGCCGTGGCCCAGGCCCAGGCCGACGATCTGGTGCTGATCGCCGGCAAGGGCCATGAGGACTATCAGATTCTCGGCACCACCCGCATCCATTTCGACGACCGCGAGCAGGCCGTGAAGGCCCTGCAGATCCGGGCCGCCCGAAGCGCCACCTGAAAGCTGTCTTCCGACCCACCCCCTGGCCGGTGCCTCAGGGATGCCGACGCGCCAACGGGTAACTTTGCAGCGTTGAGTCGACCCTCTTTTCGGAGTCCATGGCTGCTGCTGTCCCCCTGTCGAGAAAGTTCCTGGCGGAACTGATCGGCACCTTCTGGCTGGTGTTTGGCGGCTGCGGTAGTGCCGTGCTGGCGGCGGTCTTCCCCTACGCCCAGGCCGACAACAACCCCCTGGGCCTGGGCTTCCTGGGCGTGTCACTGGCCTTCGGACTCACCCTGCTGACGATGGCCTACACGATCGGCCATGTCTCGGGCTGCCACATCAACCCGGCCGTCAGCTTCGGCCTCTGGGCCAGCGGGCGTTTCCCCGGCTCCCACCTGCTCACCTACATCGTTGCCCAGGTGCTTGGCGGTCTTATCGCCGGTGGCCTGTTGCTCGCCATCGCCAACGGCCGCGCCGGCTTCCAGCTCACGGGCAGCAACCCGCTGGCCACCAACGGTTTTGGAGCCCATTCACCGGGGGGCTATGGGCTGGTACCAGCTCTGATCATTGAAGTGGTGCTCACGTTCATCTTTCTGCTGGTCATTCTCGGCACCACCCACAAGGACGCGATCAAGGACCTGGCGGGGGTGCCGATCGGTCTGTCGCTGGTGCTGATTCACCTGATCAGCATCCCGATCACCAACACCTCCGTGAACCCCGCCCGCAGCACCGGTGTAGCCCTGTGGGTGGGCGGCGATGCAGTGGGTCAGCTGTGGCTGTTCTGGCTGGCCCCGATCGTGGGAGCCCTGCTCGCGGGTTGGGTTCAACGGAATCTTCTCGAGAGCCGCTCCGCCGATTGAAATCAACCGAGGATCGCTTTCCCAGCCTGGGCAGGGGGCCATCAGGCCCCTGATCCTCTGAGTTTGATGCGATCTTCAGGCCAACTCCTTTCCTTCCTTGGAGCGCAGATAGCCGTAGCTGCCGCCCGCCAGCACCAGCGGTATCAGCAGACCCCAGAGGCGCTCCAAGCTTGGGGATAACAGCACAGGGGTGTCTTTGGCGGCGGTGTAGGGCGACGCCTTCTTGCTCCCTGGGGCTTTGGTTCCATCGATCTCACCCGCCAGCCGAACGGGTGCAGTGGTGCCCGCTGCATCCTTGGCGGCGGCATAGGGCGACTGCTTTTCGCTGCCCGCTGCCTGGGTGCCCGCACCGGGGCCGGCAGCGGGGTTCGTGCCGGCAACGACCGGAGCCACGCAGGTCAGGGCCAGGAGCCCGGCGGCCAGGGTCAACCTGAGTGGATGGTGCGATGACCTGAAACTCTTTGGCATCGATTCATTCCAGCGTGGTGTCAAGTGAAGTCTTGAAGCACCAAAAAAATCTAAGCAAAGCCCATGAAATCAGCTGCGATCGCCACAGGTTGTTTCATGACAACGCCTGAGCTGGTCAGCTCCAGGCCGCTCAGATGCTGGCGAGGGCCTCAAGCAACTGGTCCACCTCCGCTTCGGTGGTGGTGATGTGGGCGCAGGCCCGCAGGCAGGCGGGTTGATCGAGGCTGCGGATCCACAGCCCCCGCTCTCCCAGGGCCTTCACCACGGCGGCAGGGTCATGGCCCTCCAGGTGAAAACTCACCAGCCCCGCCGTGGGGGGGGTCTCAAGCACGGGTTCCACACCAGGCAGATCCTTCAAGCCCTGCCAGAGTCGGCCGCTGCGCACTTTGATGAGATCCAGGCGCTGCTCCACTGGGCCCACCTGCTCCAGCAGCTCCAGGGAGCGCAACAGCCCGGCGAAGAGTGGCACACAGGAGGTGGCCACCTCGAAGCGGCGACCATCCCGGTGCCAGCCGCTGTGTTCATCGGTTTCCTGGCGCAGGTTGCGCCAGCCGATCAAGGTGGGCTGGGCCTGCTCCAGCACGCGTTCGGAGAGGGCGACGCCCCCGAGCCCCTCGGGCCCGCAGGCCCACTTGTGGCCGGTGAAGGCGTAGATGTCGGCGGTACGAGCGGCCGGGCTGATCGCCAGGCTGCCGAAGGACTGGGCCGCATCCACCAGCAGCCAGGGGTGCCTGGGGTGGGCGGCGAGGCGCTCGGCCACCGCCGCAATCGGCATCTCCACACCCGTGTTCCAGAGCAGGTGGGAGAGCACCACAAGACGGGTGGAGGAGGTCAGCGCCTGCTCCAGGGCCTCCAGTGCCGCTTCTCGGGCACTGGCCCCCTCAGCCCCCACCAGCGCCTTGACGGCAAAGCGTCCCAACTCAAGCCCCTGGCGCCGGGCCAGTTCAGCGCAGGCGGCCACCACCCCGTGGTGCTCGCAGTCGCTGATCAGGATCTGATCGCCTGGCTCCCAGGGCAGGCCCCACAGGGGCAGCACGCAGCCACTGCTGACGTTTTCGGTGAGCGCCAGGCGGTGGGGTGGCACGCCACAGGCGGCCGAGAGCGTGTGGCGTAGCTGGGCGGTGAGCGTTTCCAGCCAGGGCCACACAGCGCTGGTGAAGGGTCCCAGTTCCTGAATCGTGGCGAAGGCCTTACAGATCGCCTCCAGCGAGGGCGTCGGCAGGGGGCCCTGGCCGCCGTAGTTGAAGTAGGTCTTGTTCGCCAGGGCGGGCATCAGCGTCCGCAGCTGGGCTGTCGAAGCAGTGTTCAAGGGGTGGCCAGGGCGGGGAGCAAGCGGTTGAGTTGGCTCGCAGGGGGGCGTCAATGACGAGTGAAGCCTTTTCGAGCAAGGTCGTCACATCTTCAAGGAAGGGTTGGTCTCAACCCATCCCTGGCTGCGGGATACCGCCATGAAGCTCGCACAACAAGACGCTTTGAGTGGAACACCTCAGCCCTGGCATCAGATCAGCCGGGAGGCTTGTTCGCTGATGGAACTGATGGTGGTGGCGGTGGTGGGGCTCATCAGCGTCGTCTGGGGTGGACCTTTGCTCAGGGGGCTTGGTTGCCTCAACGCAACAGCGCGAGCGCCCAGGCGATTCAGGATCACAGCGGCCGAGAACGGCGCCATGACGTGCAGGTGATGCTGAAAGCGTTTGGTTATTGGCTCTGTTGACGTCAGCAAAGGATCAGAAATCTGTTTGAAAACAGATCGTCGATGATCAGTGGCCAAGCACAACCTAGGCCTGTCCTCTAGACGGCCAGAAAAGACCTTGTAGCCATCAATGCTCCGTTTAAGTCGTGCTTGGCGTTCCCTGGACCAGGAGAAAAGTCCAGGCCAATCTGTGGCTTGTTTCGCAGCCCGAAGGAACTACTGGATTTAGAGCACCTGCCCCACCATCACCGCCGCCACGGCTGAGAACAGCGTGATCCCGAGGGCGGTGAGCGGGTTCTGACCCTGGGCCACCGCGAAGCTGGTGATCACTCCGGCCCCGATGCAGGCCACGGTCAGCTGCATGGCAATGGAAGGGCGTGTGTCCAAGGGGTCACAGGTCAAGTGGGCTGAAGCTAAGGGCCCTGGCCCGGTTCACCAGGGCCGACCCCCATGCTTCGTTACCCGGCGTTGGCTTTCGTTACCCCGCGCAATCTGGCCGGAGTCGTTTTCAGGGATGGAGCGAGGCGGGCCGGGCCCGGCCGCCGCTGGCCCATTGCTTGAGGGCCTCCAGCTGTTCCTTGGCCGTGCGCGCCAGGGGCACCAACTGGGCCGCCGCCACGATCAGGTCGGCTTCGCCAAACTCCCGGCCCTCACTGAAAGCCAGGTGCATCGCCTCCACCACCGTCTGCTCCAGCTCAGCGCCGGAGAAGCCTTCGCTGCGGTCCACCACCACCTCCAGCGGGATGGCATGGGCGGGGCGGCGGCGGCGCAGCTGCAGATCGAGGATCGCCCGTCGCTCGGCGGCGTCCGGCAGGTCGAGCAGGAAGATCTCGTCAAAGCGGCCCTTGCGCAGCAGCTCCCCCGGCAGATTCTCCACCCCGTTGGCGGTCGCCACCACGAACACCGCTGAGGCCTTCTCCGCCATCCAGGTGAGCAGGCTGGCCAGCACCCGCTGGCTGGTGCCGCCGTCGCTGCGGCCGTCGCCTCCGAAACCCTTGTCGATCTCGTCAATCCAGAGCACGCAGGGGGCCATGGCCTCGGCCCGTTGAATCATGTCGCGGGTGCGGGCCTCGCTCGCCCCCACCAGCCCGGCAAACAGCCGGCCCACATCCAGCCTCAGCAGGGGCATTCCCCAGCCGTGGGCGATCGCCTTGGCCGTGAGCGACTTGCCTGTGCCCTGGGGGCCCACCAGCAGCACCCCCCGGGGCAGGGGCAAGCCGTAGCGCTGGGCGTCGTCACTGAAGGCCTGGTGGCGGCGCTCCAGCCATTGCTTGAGGGCGTCGTGGCCGCCGATGTCGGCGGGGCTGGCGTCGCTGGGGCAGTACTCGAGCAGTTCGCTGCGGGCGATCGCCTGGCGTTTTTCCTCGAGGATCTCGGCCAGGTCGTCACTGCTCAGGCGGCCGCGGCGGGCCAGGCCCCTGGCCGCCACCTGGCGGATGCGCTGCTCGCTCAGGCCGCTGCAGCTGTGGGTCAGCTGCTCGAGCTCGCTGGGCTCCAGGGGCTGTCCGCTGGCCTGGGCGATGCTCAGGAGCAGCGCGCGGATCGCCTCGGCCTCCGGCAGGGGCAGATCCAGCAGCGTGACGCACTCCTCAAGGTCGCGGGGCAGCTGCCACTCGGCCGCCGTGATCACCACGGTGAGAGGGTGCTGGCGCAGGCTGACGAACAGGTTGCGCAGCTTGCGGCAGATGGCGCCGTCCTCGCAGTAGCGGTGGAAGTCGTGCAGCAGCAGGATCGCCCCCTGCTGACCGCTGAGGCCATCGAGGCACTCCAGGGCCGCCAGGGGGTTGCGGGCGGCCTCTCCGTCGCGGTTGGGGAGCCCGCGTAGACCGCCGATGAAATCCCAGCGCAGCAGCAGGCGCTGGCCCAGCCGCCGGGCCCCCTCCCCCAGCAGGGTGGCGATGCGCTCCTCCTCCGGGCTGCGGATCCAGAGGATCGGCGTGCGGGCTCGGATCAACAGATCCAGGTGGTCCGACCAGGCCTGGCCCATCACACCTCAGGGCCGCTGCAGGCGTCGGAGGGCGGCCCAGCGCGGGTCGCCGCAGGGATCGGCGGCCGTGCTGGCGACGGGCTCCGGGCACTCCTCTGGCAGGTCAGGGCCTGGGCAGTCGAGGCCGCAGTCGTTGCGCAGGGGCAATTGCAGGTGCAGCTGCTCAAACAGCCAGCGGGCCGGATCGAAGCTGCCCCTGGGATCGAGGGTTTCGCAGGGCGCCTCGGGATCGAGCTCCAGCACCTCAGGGAACTCCGCCTCGGCGTCGCCCAACCAGATCAGCTCGTTGCTGTCGCTGGAGAGCGGATGGTTGTAGTGCTGCAGGCAGCGGTCGCAGCAGAGGGTGACGATCGTTTCAGCCCGGCCGCGCACCTCGAGCACGCTGCCGCGGTGGATGGCCTCCAGCTCCCCCCGCACCGGGGTGAGGCTGGGGAGATCCTCCAGGGGTTGGTCCACACTCCAGCGGCGGCCCTCGGCCAGGAGCCTGAGCTCCTGCAGGGGCACCGGCAGGAGCGCGCCGCTCACTTCTTGCCCTTGGGCTCGAAGGGTAGACGACCGCTGTCAGTGCCGGCACCGGCCGTGGCGGCCACGGCCTGCTGGGCGATCTGCTGGTCGAGAATGGTCTGCAGGTTGTCCGGCAGGGCCTCACGGGTGAGCAGGAAGGTCTGCAGGGCCTGGAAGATGTTGGCCACCACCATGTACAGCAGCACGCCTGCCGGCAGGGGGAAGAACAGGAACATCCCGGTGATCATCACCGGGGTGATCTTGTTGGCCGTGGCCTGCTGGGGGTTGGCCGGCATGCCCATGCCTGAGAGCACCTGGGAGGCCAGCAGGCTCAGGCCGAAGCCCGCCACCAGGATGGCGATGTCCCAGTTGATGGCGCCGTCGGTGTAGAAGCCCACCTGGCCTAGGGCCTTGATGAACAGGAAGCCGCTGCGGGCCGCCAGGCCAGGAATGGTGGCCTCCACGGTGGCATCGCCGGGGGCGAGGGCCTCGATGGTGCCGTCGGCGCTGACGCGCACCACCTCCTC
>CALRUP020000007.1:0-151192 GCA_943371385.1 Paenacidovorax caeni
CCAGGATTCACGGTTTTCCCCTTGGCCTCGCTGAAGCCGATGCGCAGGATCGCCGGGTTGTACAGGGCGGCGTCGAACACCGCAGCCCCATCGGTTCTGCGGGCCACCTGGGTGCCCGGAGAGGTCGCCTTGTCCGCTTGTCCGGCGGCTTGGACCGAAGGGCTTGCCCAGGAGATGCTCGAGGCAAGCAAAGCCGGCAGCACAAGCAGGCTGACGTGAGCCTGCCTGCCGATCCAGCCAGACTTCACTGATTTCAAAACCGCAGTGGGCCAGGTCATGGGGCCGCCCTGCGCACGCGATTGCGAACCGCCTCGATCACCTTGCGCAGACTTTCCTGCAACTCCGCAGGCGTGGGCACCACCCGACCATCGGAGGGATCGAGCCCCAACTTGGCGGCCGTTTCCTCCATCGCCTTCTGTTCGGAGACCGCGAACTGCGCGTTGATTTCCTGTGGGTTGAGTTGCAGAACCGCCTGATCGAACAGGCCCAAGCCCCGGATCGAGAGGCTGAACTGGGCCCCATCAGGCCAGGCACCCGCAAATGACGGGGAAGGATAGAGCTGCTGCTCCAGCCGCAGGGAGAAGGAGGAAGCGAGGGGGGCCTGGCCGGCGGGCAATGGCTCACCCGTTGCGCTGATGGTGGATGAAGCGGTGCGGAGGCCATCCCTCTGCAGCAGCATCATGTACTCCAACGCATCGGCCTGGAAGGTAGGGCGAAGCAGGGTCAGATCCAGATCAACGTTCAAGTTGATGGCGTAGAGGAGGTTCTGGAATGAGTCCTGGATCAGATCCATCTGCGCCAGATCCCAAACAGGCACCTCAAGCTGATCGCTGGAGACGAAGACATCGGCGTAGAGGAACAAAGACTCGGAGAGGGTGATCGTGAGCGGATCGATTCCTAGCCATTCCCATTGGGTCACCAGTGGGGAGCCGGGGTCGGAGTAATCGGTGGTGTTGTCGATCAGGCCGGGTTGAATCGGATCGATCGTCTGCAGGAAGGAGACGATGGGTGGGATCGTCGAGCCCACCAGGGGCGCAGAGCTGCCTACGGCTACTCCATTCAAGAACAGTTTTCCGCCCACGATGTTGGCGTTGTTAAGGATCGAGCCAGCAAAAAGATTGAAGGAGGCCCCACCGCCCCCCACCAGGGAGGTGAAGGCATCGAGGCTCAAGGTGGCGGTGTTAGCTGAGCCCAGCACGATCGAGCCGCCACTGAGGCCGAAGACGTTCAACGTGGACCCCGCCAAAGCAATCGCACGGCCATCGACGACGATCGTGCCCCCGAGGCCTGGAGGATCGGCCACCAGGCTGCTGTTGGTGATTGAGACGTTGCTGGGAAGGGTCTTGAGACCCAGCTGAATCAAACCGCCGTCGCTGGCACCAGAGGTGTTCACCGTGGCGTTGGTGAGGCTGAGGCTGCTGCCATCGAGCTGCACCGTGCCTCCGGCGCTGGCCCCGCTGGCATCGACGCGGGCGCCGTTGAGGCTCAGGGGGCCGCCGCTGCTCACGGAGATCAATGCGCCGGGGCTGGTGAGCGCAGAACCGGAGCCGAGCTGGGTGGCGCCGCTGGCGCTGAGACTGATCGCTCCACCGGCGGATGTCACAGCGCCGTTGAGGTTGAGACCGCCTGCCAGAGCGGAGAGGGTGACCGGGCCAAGGGCTCCTACGCCCCTGAGGTTGAGATCGCCGCTGGTCTGGGTGATCGACACGCTGGAGAAGCCGTTGCCGAGGCTGCCGCCGCTCTCGGTGTAGATGCCGTTGAGCGCGAGCGGTCCGCTGCCGTTCACCAGGCCCTGGTTGAGCAGGGAAGCGGTGGAGAAGGCACCGCCATTGAGGCTCAAGCTGGCTCCGCTGGCCACCGTGGTGGTTCCGCTGACCGCCAGGGATCCACCGTTGAGGCTGAGGCTCTGCTCTATGAACACGCTCTGCAGGTTCGTGTTGCCGGCCGCGGCGTCGTAGGTGAGGGCACCACTTCCGGCTGGGATGGCCACCGACGCCACATTGGAGGCGCTGGGCAGGGCATCCCAGTTGGCGGCATCGCTCCAGTTGCCCGCGATGCTGGCCTGCCAGGTGGCGAGTGGGCGGATGGAGATGTCGGCGCTGAGGAGAGTTTGGGATCCGGTGAGGAGGATGTAATTGCTCGCATCGGTGCCGGTGAGGCCAAGGTCCAAGACCGCCACGAGTTTGGCCAGGCCCACGTTGGGATCGGCAAACAGGCCGAAGCCACCGCTGAGGGTCACGTTGTCGGGGCTGAACACACCGGAGAGGGTGGCTGCAGAGGTGTTCAGGCTCGCCTGAGTGTTGCCGTCATAGACCTTGTTGTTGGCGGCAAGGCCGGTGACTGTGAGTGAGGCGGGAGTGATGGTGGCGAGTGCGGTCTGGCCGGCGGCGAGGGAGTAGTTGGAGGCAAGCCCACCGCCTGTGCCGTTGGCGAGGTTGATGCTGCCAACGGTGACGGTGTTAGCGGTGAGGACGTCTTTGGAATTGAAGGTGCCCGTACCTGTGACGCCGAGTGTTTCGCCGGTGATCAGACCGCTGGTGATGGTGAGCGTGGGTGCGGCGGTGGTGGTGCCGTCGTAGGTCTTGTTTGGAGCGGCGGCTGTGGCTGTGAGTGAGGCGGGAGTGATTTCCCCAATCACACCTGTGGCCGTGGAGCTGGCCAGCGTGTAGCCGTAGACGGTCTGGGTGGGTGCCAGGGCAACGCCCGTGACGGAAACTGTCTTGCCGGTGCCGACATCCTTGATGCCGAAGCCAGTGCCAGCGGTCGTGTAGGCGCCGCTCGTCGGGAGCAGAAAGTTGAGCACATCGTCGACGCCGTTCCAATTGAGGATGCCGCCGATGGAGTAGTTCCCGGTGGGACTTAGGGAAGCGACCACCGTTGCCGCCGTGGTGCCGTCGTAGGCCCGGGTGGTGGTGCCCACCAGGTTGACCGTGAGAGGGCTGGGCGTGATGCCATAAAGCACGCCGCTTCCGGGTGCAGCAATCGGGACGGCGACATTGTTGTATCCGTATTGCTTGAAGTCGAAGGGGAGCAGGCTGGCATCGGGGGAGCTACCTGAGTAGACCAGCCAGCTGTTAGCGGAGGTAAGGGCACCAGCCCCGAACGGGTTTGTGAAGTTGCCGGATCCGGCGCTCAGCACCAGGGAACGGCCCGCGTTCGGTAAGGAGGCGGGGGGACTGGTGCTGAGCGCCGTCAAGGCGCCATTGAGGGTGAGTCCGCCCTGGGCATCCACGGTGATCAGGCCGGCGGTGATGCCTGTGAGGCTGACCACCCCAGCTGTTGCTGGTCCTGTTCCGGTGGAGGGAAAGAGTCTGAGGTTCAGCGCACCGGCGTCGGCCGGACCGGAGGTATTTGTGTTGAGGTCGATGCTGGTGCCAGCCGCCATGGTGATCGTGGCCAGGCCCGGGTCGCGGAAGGTGACATTGGCGGCGGGATCGTTGGCCAGGAGGGTGAGGTTGGCTCCATCGGTGTTGATGCTCGACTGCAGATCGATCGAGCGCCCGGCCTGGAGGGTGAGGTTGCCTCCTGGGAGTGCTCCGTCCTGATCGATCGTGATCGCGGAACTTGGCCGAAGGGTGATGTCGTTGTTGGCCTGCAGGATCACATCGGTGCCGGTGTTGGCCGTGGCGGTGATCAGCTCAGGGCTGATGCTGATGTCGACCCCGGGAAAGCTGGAGAAGCTGGAGGCGTTGACGCTGGCATTGGCCGTGACCAACTGCAGTTTTCCCTGCTGCGAGAGGGTCGTGGAATCATCGGTACTACTGAGCACAAAGCGATCATCCGACCATTCGCGAACGAAACCTTCACCGACGGGCGAAACGGATGTGCCCAGCAGGGAATTGTCAGCTCCCACCGCCCCGCTGATTCCCGTTGCTCCATCCCCCCAGGTGACGGCACCAACATTGCTGGCTGGGCCGTTATCCCAGATCGAATTGAGCACCACATAGTTGCCGTTGCTCAGGGCCGTGACGCTACCGAAGCCGACCTGGTCGCCGCTGGTAGAGCCCACCAGGGAATTGCTGGAGCTGACGAGCCCACTGGTGCCGGTGGTGCCATCCCCCCAACTGACTGCGCCGGCGTTACCCACGGCTCCGTTGTTCCACTGGGGACTGCTGACGACGTAGTTGCCATTGGTGAGCGTCTGGATGCCACCGGAGCCCACCTGGTCGCCGCCGGTGACGCCAACGAGTGAATTCGTGGCCCCAACTTCACCCACGCTTCCAATGGAGCCATCCCCCCAGGTGACGGCTCCCAAAGAGCCGGTACCCCACAGGGGAGAATTGACGACGTAGTTGCCGTTGCTGAGAGCAATCACGCCGCCACTTCCATCGAAATCAGGCCCAAGGCCCACGGTGTCGCCTCCGCTCAATGGACCCACCAGGGAATTGGTGATGCTCACGGTGCCCGTTGTGCCCGTGCTGCCATCCCCCCAGGTGACGGCACCATCGGAACCACGCCAGCTGTAGCTGTTCACCACGTAGTTGCCGTTGGTGAGGGCCGTGACGCCACCTTGTGCAACCAAATCGGAAGTCACAGCTCCCACGAGCGAGTTGTCGGTGCTGACCGCACCACTGATGCCGATCGTGCCTTCGCCCCAGGTGGCAGCGCCCGCGTCCGTACTCGAGCTCGATAAGTTGTCCCACCGGGGACTGGCCACGACGTAGTTGCCATTGCTGAGGGCCGCCACGCCAGCACTGCCGATCTGATCGTTGGTCGTCGTGCCCACCAGCGAGTTGAGCGTTTGGACGCTGGCTGCGGTGGCTGCACCGCCGTCCCGCCAGGTCACGGCTCCGGCGCTGGCGGCCCCGGGTCTGCTCCAGTTCGGGCTGAGCACCACGTAGTTTCCGTTGCTGGTGAGCGCCGTGACCCCAGAATTGCCTACCTGATCGTTCGGGGTGCCGCCCACCAGAGAGTTGCCGGTGGTGACTAATCCGGAGGTGCCCAAACTGCCATTTCCCCAGGTCACGGCGCCGGCATTGAAGATCGTCAGGTTGTCCCACAGGGGACTGGCCACGACGTAGTTGCCGTTCGACAGAGCTGTGACACCACCACTCCCCACCTGGTCTCCACCTGAGCCCCCCACCAGGGAGTTGGCGCTGGTCGCGAGTCCACTGATGCCTGTGGTGCCGCTCCCCCAGGTGACCGCACCGAGGGATCCGGCGGCCGTGTTGAAGAAGGGGCTGGCGACCACGTAGTTGCCGTTGGTGAGCTCCGTCACACCTCCACTCCCCACCTGATCGTCAGGGTTGGCTCCGATGAGGGAGTTGGCGGCTGAGACCACACCACTGATGCCGCTGCTGCCATTCCCCCAGGTGACGGCACCGGTCAGGGTCTGGCTGCCGTTGGCCCAGTCGGGGCTGGCCACCACGTAGTTGCCGTTGGTGATGAGTGCGGTGATGCCGCCGGATCCCACCCGATCGTTGGAATTGGCCCCCACCAGGGAGTTGGCCGCGCTGACCGCACCACTGACGCCACTGGACGCACTCCCCCAGGTCACGGCACCCCTGGGTCCCAGGCCGGTGTCGCCCCAGCCGCTGCTGACGACCACATAGTTGCCATTGTCGAGCTCGGTGACACCACCACTGCCCACCCGGTCGTTGGTGAAGGTGCCTGAGAGGGTGGATTCCAGGGCACCACTGGCCCCGTTGAACAGGTAGGTGGCGCCGCCATCGGTGGCAATGGCGTCATCGAAGGGGTCAGTGGCCACCACGTTGAGGTTGCCCAGCACCACGGCCGCCTGGGCAAACTGATCACCCACTCCAGGATTGGGGTCCACCAGCTGGGTGAGGCCGTAGCCGATGGCGTTCACCGTTGCGTCGATCACGATGTTCTTCGGATCGAGCAGCAGGCTGCCGGGCGTGCCTTTGGGCGCTGAGGCGTCGCCTCGGCCGCCAAAGGTGAGCTGTTCCTTGCCGGATACCTCCAGCACACCGCCATCGCCACCGGCCACTCCACCCTTGGCGCTCACAGAGCCGCGGAAGCTGGCGCTCTGCTCCGACCAGACCACCACCTCGCCGCCGTTGCCGTTGCCGGTTGCATCGGCCTTCAAGGTGCTGGCACCGTTCACCGTGGTGCTGCTGGCGTTGGCGCCCCCCAGGCTCAGGGGCCTGCCCTGGAAGCCGCCGCCCACGCGCACGGCCCCGCCGCCGCTGCTGCCGCTGGCATCGAGCTGGGCCGCCGCCAGGTGCACCGTGGGGGCGGTGAGTTCGATCGTGCCGCCCTTGGCGCCATCGCCAGTACCCTGGGCCGAGGCCGTGGTTGACGTGAACAGGCTTGTGCCGGCCTGGAGGCTGATCGAACCGCCACCCGTGGCGCCGCTGGCATCGAGCACGGCAGCGGTGCTCTGCACCACCGCCTGGCCCGCCTTGATGCTGAGACTGCCGCCGGTTCCGGCGCTGCCCCTGGCCTCGATCGGCGCGCCGCTCACCACGGAGCCTGTGGCGCTGATCGCGATCGAGCCACCGTTGGCGCCGCTGGCGTTGAGGGCCGTGTTTTGCAGCACGGAGTGGCCGCTGATGGCGATGCTGGGCGCCTGGATCCAGGCCGCCTGCAGTAGCACGTTGCCCCCCTGGGCATCGAGCAGCAGGTTCTGGTCCACCGTGAGCAGGCCTCCCGAGAGGCTCAGATCACCGTTCTTCTGCAGGCCGAGTGCCGCCAGGCTGGCCGGGTTGGTGAGTGGGCCGGCGGCCCCTTGCAACGGAGCGCCGCTGAGCAGGGCCGCCTGGCCGGCGGTGGTGCCGGCCGCCTCAAACACCCCGTTGCCCAGGCGCCAGCCCGTGGCGGTGCTGAGGTTGAGCTGCTGGATGTTGGCAAACCCCCCGGCGCCGCTGATGGCGATGCCGCCAGGCGAGAGCCAGAACAGGTTGGTGGGGCCGGAAAAGCTCACCAGCTTGTCGATGAAGCTGCCCAGGGGACTGGTCACCCCCACGAACACGTTGCTGGCGCCGCCGCTGGCGAAGTTCACCCCGGTGATGCCGCCACGGGTGTCAAAGGTCGAGAAGCGATGAAAGAGGTTGCGGCCCGCCGCCGTGCCGCCGCCGACCTGGCACAGACCGGCGCCGCAGCTGCCGCCCACCGCACCATTCACCGCCGTGCCCAGGCCCAGGGCACCGCCGGTGGCGCTCACCTCACCCGCGAACGCCGGGGCACCGGCCAGAAGTGCCGCAAGACCGATCGCAAGGCCGGAGATCCTGGGGCTCGATTGGAGCAACAACCGGTAACCGGTGGGCAGGTCGCTCAGCAGCACTGGATGCTTTCAAATCAAGCGTTTCTTGAGATTACGTCTAAGTGGCACAAACCAACAGCCGGAATTGGGCCGTGCTGGAGCTGTTTCAGTAGCAATGAAGACGTATCAAGGTCCGCTTCGCGCCTTGAGAGTGAGGCGGGACCATCCATCACGGTTGCAGCGAAAGGGATTGGAGCAACGTCCGTTGGCCGTCTGAGAATTGGCCTTGAATCACGCCTCACGTCTCTGCCATGGGTGGCCGCGCTGCCGGGCCCCGCGCCTCTCGCTTCTGACAGGGCTGCCGGTGACCCCCCGGGGCTGACCTAATCTCAGCTTCCATGCGCCCGGCGGAAGGCGACTGCGATGGAGTCCCTCAACGCACCCACCCCAGACGCTCCGGAGCGCGCTTCGCGGCACCCGTTGCTGCTCGCGGCTGTGTTGGTCTGGATCAGTGTCGATCTGATCGGTGATGGATTCCTGGCCACCCTGGAGCTGTTGGGGGCCCGCACCCCCAGTGCCACCCCCAGCCGCAACCGGCAGGTGACTCCCTCCTGATGCCCTTCGACGCGATCGTCGTGGGCTCCGGTGCCACCGGTGGGGTGGCGGCCATGGTGCTGGCCGAGGCCGGGCTACGGGTGCTCGTGCTCGAAGCGGGTCCCGACCTGAGCGTCCAGCGGGCCCTGGGCTCTGAACCGCTGAACAGCCTGCGGCGTCTGGTCAGGCTCACCAGCGGCGTCCAGAAGCTGCAGGTCAGCCACCCCGGCTACTGGAAGGCCAACCCGGAGTTGTTCGTCGACGAGGTCGAGAACCCCTACGGCACCCCGGCCGAGCGGCCCTTTCTCTGGACCAGGGGCCGCCAGGTGGGCGGCAAGAGCCTCACCTGGGGCGGCATCACCCTGCGGCTGTCGGATCTGGAGTTCAAGGCCGGCGAGCGCGATGGCCATGGCCCCAGCTGGCCGATCGGCCACGCTGACCTGGCGCCCTATTACTCACGACTGGAGCGGCTTTTGGCGGTTCGCGGGGGTCGCGATGGCTTACCCCAGTTACCCGATGGCGATTACGGCCCGCCCTTGCCCTTCACGCCAGCCGAGGAGCATCTTCGGGCCTCGATCGGGAGCGAGTTGGGGCTCCCCTTGATTCATTCCCGTGGCTTTGCCCTGCATCGCGGCGGTGCCCGCGCCGGCTGGCCGGCCTCCAGCTCCCAGGGGGGCTGCCTGGGGCGGGCACGGGCCACGGGCCGTATGAGCGTGCGCAGCAATGCGGTGGTGAGCCATGTGGAGCTGGATCGCACCGGATCCCGCGCCGAGGCAGTGGTCTACGTCGACCGCCTGAGCCGCGCCCGTCACCGGGAGGCGGCAGCGTTGGTGGTGCTGTGTGCCTCGACGATCGAGAGCGTGCGGCTGCTGCTGGCCTCCAGCGAAGCCCAGCGCCCCGGTGGCCTGGTGGATCCCTCCGGTGGTCTCGGCCGTGGCCTGATGGATCACATTTCCAGCAGCCGTTTCTTTCGCCTGCCGGATCAGCCCACCCCCCCCGCTGCCCATGAGCTTTCAGGGGCGGGCAGTGTGTTTCTGCCGAACACCGTGAACCTGTTGGAGGGAGAGGGGCGGCCGTTCCTGCGTGGTTACGGCCTCTGGGGCGCCGTGCAGCGCTTCGATCCCCCAGGCCTGCTCAAGCGCCGCCGCAGCGAGGCCGTGGGTTTCCTGATCGGCCATGGGGAGATGCTGAACGATCCCCGCAACCATGTGCGGCTGGACACCACCCGCACTGATGCCTGGGGCCTCCCGATCGCGCACATCGATTGCGCCTGGGGGAAGAACGAACAGCGGATGGTGGCGCACATGCACCGGCGCATGCAAGCGGTGGTCGCGGCCGCCGGTGGCGAGATTCGCCCCCTGGAAGACCTGTTCCTGATGCCCCTGATTGAGCCGCTGCTGCGCCGCAGCATCGCCCTGGCGCCGGAGGCCCCACCCCCCGGGTACTACATCCACGAGCTCGGGGGCGCGCCGATGGCGGTTCGGGAGAGCGAGGGAGTCGTTGACCCCTGGAACCGTTGCTGGCGGGCCCCCAATCTGCTGGTGGTGGATGGGGCCTGCTGGCCCAGTGCCGGCTGGCAGAGTCCGACGCTCACGGAGATGGCGATCACCTGGCGGGCCTGTGAGCGGGCCGCCGCGGACCTGCGCAGCGGTGAGCTCAGGGCCTTGTGAGCGCTTCGACACCGAACGGCTCCTGTGGTGTCGATGACCACAGTTCCCATGGGCGACAAGTCGCACAATCTGAGGGCGACCTTCAACGGGTCGGGCAAGGGAGATCCAGAGCGGGAGGTTGAACTCCCGCTTTTTTTTGTCCCTGCCCTTTGGGCTGAGTCACCCCTTCCACAAGCGCCGGGGTCCTGATCTGGGCGGTGGCCCGATCGGCGCCCTGGAGAGATCCTGCGATGGGCAAACCTGGGGGTGGGCTCAGGGCTGGCCCTGGCGCCGGAACAGCCCATGCAGGTAGTGCTGGGCCACGTTTCGATCGGTGCAGCCGTTCTGGAACAGGAACCCGGCCAGGGCTGAGGTCATCACCCGGTATTGGTCCCAGTGGGGGTGGGCCTGAATGAAGTCCCGCATCCCATCGAACAGGGCCTCGGGGACCTCGGCCTCCAGGCTGACGCTGGCGGAGTTCTCAACGGGGGGCTTGTCGGCCGTCTCGCGGGCGATGCAACGGGACAGGTGATCACGTTCCTGGTCCCTTGGCGCCTGCTCCATCCCCTCAACCCCGCCAGCGCCGTCCAAGATCTGCCGTCCATAACGTCCCCCTAAGAAAGCCATAACAGGCCCCGGGGCGTCAAAGCGGAGGTCTCTTGCGAGCGCACGTCGCATCAAGATGAGATGGCTTGCTGCGCAGGCGAACTGCGCCGCGTCGGCGGAGGGTGCTGTGGACCCAGGGTGCTGGCGCGTGGCTGTCAAGTTCCGTTGGTGCCAAACCGGGAAATCCCCAACGGCCTTGGCCCAGCAACCCTTCAGGTGCCCTGAACTGTGGAAAAACCCGGGTTGAGCTGGGGAAAACAGCCGGAGCCTGGGGAAACCGTTGATTGATAGGCAGGACTGATGGACGCTGTGTCCATTGAGACGCGGGCGAGATCGAGACAGTCGGCAGGACCGCGCTCGCGTCGTTGTCTGCGGCTTGCCAGCGCTCGCCATGGGGCCGAGCGGGCCGTTCAGGAAGGTGGTTCCTGTTCAGTCGTGGCCGTCTTCAGGCTGCGGGGGCCGAGCGGGTGATCGGCGTGGGGATAGGGCGGGTGGTGGTGGACGTGGGCTGGCACGGGTTCATGGCTGTGCTCATGCCCTTGGCTGTTGTCATGACCATGGCTGTTGTCATGACCATGGCTGTGCTCATGCCCATGGCTGTGGCCCGCCATCGGGATCGGAACGCCGTCGCTCTGGCAGGCGCCGGTGCACTCGTTTTCGCAGAGATCGCAGGCTTCACAGAGCCCTTCCACGTGGTGGTGGTGGCTTTCCTGGGGCGCACCCACCTCGCGCTCGAAGCCGAGCACCTGGGCCCGGTATTTGCACAGGGAGCAGTTCATGTTGGTGTCACCCCGCACCACCTCCTCCACCCGTTCGATGAAGGTGTCAATCACCAGTGGGTGATCCCCCAGGTAGTCCACCGGCAGGAATTCCACATCGGAATGGTCGGCCGCCACGCGTTCGCTGTGCTGGCGAATGCGGCTCACCAGCACGCCAGAGAACAGGAAGTAGGGAAAGACCAGGATGCGGCGGTAGCCCAAGCGCACCACGTGGCGCAGGCCCGGTTCCACCAGCGGGAAGGTGACGCCGGAATAGAGCGTTTCACCCCAGCCGAAGCCGAAGCCCTCCACCAGCATCCGCGTCACCTTGGCGACGTTGGAGTTGGCGTCGGGATCGGAGGAGCCGCGTCCCACCACCACCAGCAGGGTGTCGTGCAGGGGGATCGGTCCGTCAGGGCCGATCGGAGCACGGTCAAGGGCTTCACGGATGCGCGCCCCGGCCGCCTGGATCATCTTGAGGTCGATGCCCAACTCGCGGCCGTAGTCGATCTGCAGCCCCGTCTCGGCGGCGTAGGTGTTGAGCACCGAGGGGATGTCGTTCTTGGCATGGCCGGCGGCGAACAACATGCCCGGCACCGCCAGCACCCGGCCCACCCCTTGCTGCCGCAGGCTCTCTAAGCCATCGCGAAGGATCGGTCGGGCGAACTCCAGGTAGCCGTATTCGACCGGGATCTGGGGCAGTTGGCGGCGCAGGCCCTCGGCCAGCTGGGCGAACTCGGCCACCGCCAGGCGGTTGCGGCTGCCATGGCCGCAGATCATCACGCCGATCGGGGGGCCGCCCAACTCGGAGCTGGAGAGAGTGGACAACGCCTGCTGGGCGGGGGTCGAAACCATGGGGAGGCCGTGCTACGGCGAACCTATCGCTTCACCAGAGCTGGAGGGGCCTGCCAGCAGCTCGCGCCCAACCAGTGATGCTCAATGTTTCGTTACATTAGCCTTAGTGTTCGTCATGCGACCGAGGGCAACCGGCCTGGCTCCTTCGAGCCGCTCAAATGTGCCCAGCCGTTCAACGGCCGCGCCGCCCAGCTTGTCTGGGTGATCGGCGCGGCCAGCGAAGCGCGGGGATCCCGTACCAGATCGGTCCGGGCGCTCGGCTGTCCCAGGGATTTTCGCGGCGGCTGGGACCTTCCGTTGGGTTGAGGCCCTGAGCACCAACCCATCCAGTGGGTCCAATCGCCGGTAGGACTGAGGCTCAAATGGAGCGATCGCCCATCACCGCCCTCCCCTATCTGCTCTGGGGGGCTCTGCCCCTGCTGGTGTGCGCCTTGGCCCCTCCTGGCGCCGAGGCCTGGGTGCTGCTGGCGGTGGTGCTCTGGGCCCTTGGGCTCTCCTGGCGCGGGGAGGCCGCTCAGCCCCTGGCGGCGCGGCGATCGGCGGTCGTGGTGCTGGCCCTGCTGGGTCTGCGTTATCTGCTCTGGCGCCTTGGCTCCACCCTCAACCTGGCCACAGCGGAATCCGCTGGGCTGAGTCTGCTGATGCTGGTGGCGGAGCTGGTGCTGCTCACCAATGGCTTTCTGCAGCTGGGCCTCACCTGGTTTCCCCATCGGCCCGTGGCCGTGGCTCTGGCTCCGCCAGCGGCGGAGCCAGAGCAGACCTTGTGGCCGAGTGTGGATGTGCTCGTTCCCAGCTACGGCGAGCCGCCGGAGCTGATCGAGCGTTGCCTGCGCGGTTGCCAGGCGATCGACTACCCCCACCATCGGGTCTGGCTGCTGGATGACAGCGGCCGGCCGGAGCTGGAGCGGCTGTGCACGCGCCTCGGTTGCCGATACCTGAGCCGCACCGACAGGAGCCACGCCAAGGCGGGCAACCTCAACCACGCCCTGGGGTTTGCCGATGGCGAGCTGGTGGTGGTGTTCGATGCCGACGTGGTGCCCCAGGAGCCGTTCCTGCGCCGCACGGTGGGGCTGTTCGCCGATGGGGCCGTGGGCTTCGTGCAGACCCCCCAGTCGTACATGACGGCGGATCCGGTGATGCGAAACCTGCGCCTGGAGCGTTGGCTTATGCCCGATGAGGAGAGCTTCTACCGCTGGATCGAGCCCACCCGCGCGGCGGTGGGGGCTGTGGTCTGCGCCGGCACCTCCTTTGTGGTGCGCCGTTCGGCCCTGGAGGCGGTGGGCCGCTTCGAGACCGGCACCGCCTCGGAGGATCTGGCCACCGGCATCCGGATCACCGCCGCGGGCTACCGCAACCTCTATCTCAACGAGAAACTCAGTGCCGGACTGGCCCCGCTGACGGCGGCGGCGATGGCGCGTCAGCGCAGCCGCTGGGCCAGCGGCACCTTGCAGACCCTGCGCACCGGCGCCAACCCGCTCACGATCCCCGGCTTGAGCCCGCTGCAGCGGATCGCCTACCTGGAGGGGATCCAGCACTGGTTCAACGTGATCCCCCAGCTGCTGCTGCTGCTGATGCCCCTGAGCCTGGGGCTGCTGGGGGTGGTGCCCGTCAAGCTGACCGCCGGCGGGTTGCTGGGGATCGCCCTGCCGTTCTATCTGGGCCAGTTGCTGTTGCTGGGCTGGTTCAGCCGCGGCTCCCGTTCGGCCCTGATGCCTGAGCTCTACCGCTGGATCTTCCTGATGCCGATCACCGCGGCGGTGGTGGCCACTGCCTTTGGCCAGCCCAAGCGCTTCCATGTCACCCCCAAGGCGCTGGCCCCAGGCCGCGGCTCCCGGCCTGAGCCCTGGCTGGTCATCCCCCTGCTGGCGCTGCTGGCGGTGCAACTGCTCAACTTGGTGCATCTGGTGATCGGCCCCGATCCGGCCCGCTCTGTGGCCGCCCCAGCACTGACCCCCGCCGGCCAGGCCCTGGGTCTGGTGTGGTCGGGTTTGAGCGTGCTGCTGCTGCTGCTGGCTCTGCGCACCTGCTGGGATCGCTTGCCTGAGAGCGCGGCCCCCTGGTTCGCCCGCGACCAGGCCGTGAGCCTGAGCGATGGGGCCAGCACCTGGGCGGCCCGGCTCGTTGCGGTCGGGGAGGAGGGGGCCGAACTACGGCTTGCATCCGGTGCCACGCCTCCAGGGCCAGGGGCGATGCTCGAGCTGGTGGGACTCATCCCTGAGGGGGCCCGGTTGACGCTCCGGGTGGAGCGGCTCGATCCCTCCAATCGCCGAGGCGTGCGGCTGGGGGGGCGGTGGCAAAGCCTGGAGGGCGAAAGCCGCGAGGCTCTGCAACGGGAGCTCTACCGCCGCTGGGGCCTCTGGCCCACCCGCCAGGCGCCGTTCGAGCCGAGGGCCCTGCTGGCGGCGGTCCTGCGGTTGGGATCACCCCTGGGTGGCGGGGGCTGGTTCCGGCGCAGCCTGCTGCCTCAGAACCACTGATCAGCCTGGGTGCCGGCGCCAGGGCAGGGCGGCAGGCGCCCGTTAATCTGAGCTTCTGCACGGTTTCGAACCGGGTTCGGGCCGAGCCGCAGGCCAGGCTCCTGGTCAGCAGGTTCCAACGCGCAGCAGGAGGGGAGCAGCCTTTGTCCGAGGACCGATCCAATGACCAGCCCTCGGATGATCCGCGGGAGCTGGAGGCGTTGCAGCGGGAACTCGAAGAGGCACGGGCGCAACTGGCGGACCTGGAGGGTCTGCTGGGGGACCTGCCGCAGATGTTCGAGCGCAAGTTTGAGCAACGCCTGGAACCCTTGCTGGATCAGCAGCGGCTGATCGCGGAGGAAAATCAACGGCTGCTGGACCAGGTGCGCCATGTCCTGGGCAGCGGCGAACCCCCCGGCGGCCGCCCGGCCCTGCCCGCCGCCGGGGGCACAGTCCCCGCCAGGATTGAGTTGCCCCAGCGCCCAGCAGGGTCGCCGACTGCCCAGGGCTCGCCAGCGGCGCCACCCCTGAAATCTGCCCCCCCCAAACCATCGGCCACCGGCCAGGGCGCCTCCCCAGGTGCGGCTCACCCCCCAGTTCCCCCACGGGTTGGCCCACCGGTTGCACCGGAGGGCCCAGGGGGGGAGCAGGTGATCACCGTGCGCCATTGGGTGTTGCCCCACTGGCTGCCCCAGGGCTTTTCCGTGGCTCGCCTGCGCAAGGGAGCCGGCCTGCTGGGCCTTTCGGTGGTGGTGGCGCTGCTGGCGGCCGTGGCCGTGGTGGGCCTTCAGCGACTGAGGTCCCATACGGCTTCGCCGGCGGTGGACGGCCAGTCCACCACCAGTGGAGACCCATCGGCCCCCGCCAGCAGCGACCCTTCCCCCCAGGTGGTGATCAAGGCCAGGGGGGTGAGCTGGCTGGATGTGCTCGATGCCAAGGGCAACCGGTTGTTCGTGGGGGAGCTCAAGGGAGAGCGCCGCTTTCAACTCGGAGCGGGTCTCAAGGTGATGGCTGGCCGCCCGGATCTGGTCACGGTGCAGGTCGGGGGGGCGTCACCCCGGGTGCTGGGCCGGATCGAGCAGGTCACCTGGCTGCCGATCAAGGCGCCGTAGGGGTCAGAGCCAGGAAGGTCTCACCGCTCGGGGCACTCACCTGCAGGTTCTGGAGCCCCTGGGGCTCCCAGCGCCTGAGGGCCTCCGGCGGCAGGTGCAGCACCACTCCGGTTCGGCCATCAACGGCTGTGACCGGCAGGGGGGGATCCAGGTGGGCGATCGGCTCGCTCAGGAACACCGGCGTGCTGCCCCAGTCCCCGAAGGGAACCAGCGCCCGGCCGGCCACCTGGGGCGCCTGGCCCAGGTAGGTCCAGGCGCGGGTGCCGTCATCGAGCAGCCATCGCTGGCGCTGGTAAAGCACCGGCGCCTCCTCGAGTTCATCGAGGTGCAGCAGCCCTGCCCCATCCACCGCGAACAGCTCACCATGGATCAGGCCGTCTCCGGCGACGGCCATGGGGTAGGGCCCCAGGTCGTAGAGACAGGCGCCGACCAGGCGCCGGCGCCCCAGAAAGGCGGCACCGCGCAGCCAGTGGTGGTTGCCCTGGCCGCGTTTGAGGGTGCCGTAGACGAAGACCGGATCCATGCACGTGGGCCAGAGGCTCTTCACCCCCAGGGGCCTATTGGCCAGGCCAGAGAGCGCCGCTAGGTTGAGTTTCGCTGTTGCTCCCCACGTTCGCACCGTGTCCCATCCCTGTCTGCGGCTGCCGCTGGTGCTGCTGGTACTCCTCGGGTGGGGCGCTCCGCTTCCGGCCCAGACCCTGATGGACCTCACCACCGCCGGGGCGGCCCAGGGAGCCCTCAACAATGCGGCGATGCCCCAGTACGCCGGCGCCCTCAGCGCCGCCCGGGCGGCCGTCAACGGCAGCCAGTCGTCGTCCTTCTCACCCACGGGATTCCCAGGTAGCTCGGCCAACGGAGCGGGGAGCGCCGCTGCTCCAGAGGCGGCCGCGCCGCCCGTGGGCACCCCGCTGGCTCAGGTGAATGGCCGCCTGATCGACACCTGCTCCAGTGGGCAGCTTTGCCTCAGCCAGATTCGCTCGGCCATGGGAATGCGCTGAGCTCCAGCGGCAGACGGGTGAGGGCAAACAGGCTGCCGGCGCTGCCGCGACAGAGGCGCAGCTCCTGATCCAGCACGGTGACATCGAGCCAGGCGGGAAAGCTCTGGCGCACCGTTCGCTGCAGATCCAGCTGCCGGCCGCCGAAGCGTGGACCACTCCAGCCGCCCTGCTTGAAGCGCACATTCAGCCGCTGGGGGCCGATCGGCTCGATCGCGGCCAACGCTGTGATCTGCCCCAGGCCGGCCAGCCCGCTCAGCCTCAGGACATTCAAGGCGCGGCCATGGGCGGGGTCGAGCACCTGCAGGCTCTGGGCCCACGGTCCCAGGAGCCGTTCGGGCCTGGGCCCGCTGCTCCAACGCAGTTCCCAGACTCCCTCCAACTGACCGAACTGCCGCACGAGGTCGGCCGGTTGCTCCCGCTCCAGGGCCTCGATCAGGCCAAGGATGGAACCGCCCGGGGCCCGTTCGGGGCGTTGCAGGGCGATGAGCAGTTGGCTGCGGACGCTTGGTTCAGGGTTCATGGGGATGATCCTGGCAAGGTTGGCGCCAACAGTTCCAGCCAGGTGTTGCCAGAGTTCAGGTCATCCGTTTCGAGCCTGTGACCACTCCCAGCCAAGACGCCATCCTTACGGCCTCCTCGCCCTGGGTGGCGGCACTGTTGAACGTGGTGCCGGGCCTTGGCACCGGTTACATCTACCAACGCCGCTGGAAGGCCTACTGGATCACCTCGGCCGTGACCAGTGCCTGGTTTGTGCTCGGTGCGGTGCTGGGCCAGGGGGCCGAAGGGTTGGCTGAGCAGCAGAACCAGTTGATCGGCCTTGGGGGCCTGCTGGTGGTGGCCGCCGTGACGGCCACGGAGGCGGCTCTGGCGGTGAGGCGGTTGCACAAGAGTGAGAACGCCGTTCAGCCTTGAGGGGTTGAGGCCCTGGGGAATCGATGGCGGGTGATCTGAAGCTGAGCGAAACGCTGACGATTCCAGCCCGGGAACTGGCCTGGCGTTTCTCGCGCTCCTCGGGACCGGGGGGTCAGGGGGTGAACACCACCGATTCGAGGGTGGAACTGGTGTTTGCCCTGGAGGCCTCGGAGGCCCTGCCACGGGCGCTCCAGCAGCGGGCGCTGCAGCGCCTGGCGGGCCGCTTGCAGGGGGGCACCGTGGTGATCACCGCCAGCGAGGAGCGCTCCCAATGGCTCAACCGGCAGGCGGCCCTGCGGCGTCTGCAGGAGCTGCTGCGTTGGGCGATCAGCCCGCCGCCGCCACCACGCCGGGCCACCCGCCCCTCCAGGGGCTCGGTGGAGCGACGGCTGCTGGCCAAGCGGCTCAGGGCTCGGATCAAGGGCAACCGGGGCCTGTTCCGGCGGCCTGGGGAGGGTGATTAAAGGTATTGATCGAGGAAGGTCCCCGGTTTCAGGGTCTTGGAGAACACCGTGCCCATCAAGGAGGACGAAGCACCGTTAGCGACCCAGCACACCTCCGCCTGCATCTCCAGCTCAGCTTTGCTGTAGCTGTGCTGAAGCACCAATTCGCCGATGGTGTTCTCGGCGATCGTCAGGGAATGGCTGAACTGGAGCCCGGCCCCGGATGGACTGATGTCCCAGAGGCGACCTCGGATGGTTGTGCCGTCAGGGCTCCGAAAGGTGGCATCCACCCGCGCCATGCTGACCGGCAGGCGCTGCCGCTTCTGTCGCTGGGGTGAGTCCGGGGTTTCCGAAGCTTCGGCCAAGGGGTGATCTTGCAGAACAAGAAAGGACGCAATCCGCTTTTTGGGCGCACCGGTCACTCCGTGGCCCGAAGTTAAGCGATGCCAGAGGGTTTGAGTAGCCCGTCCAGGTGGAACGACTCCGCTTGACAACCAGATCCAGCGCTGCACCCACGCTGAGTGGTCAAGGCATCAAGGCTGCATGAGCGGCTCTTCTGGGGCCCCTTCGCCCAGCAGTTCCACAATCCAGGGGGCTGGAATGCGCTGGATTTCGCCCGTGTCGATGTCGATCACGTGGGCGAAGGACTGGGCGGCCCGGTGGCCGCGGTCGAGACCGCTGACGCGGCCGATGAACCAGGGACGGCCGGCCATGGCCACCACCGCCAGGTGGCCGGGGCGGGCATCGCGGAAGCGCTGGGGCCGGGCCTTGCGCAGGGGCTCGACGGCGGGGTCGATCTGGCCTGGTTTGAGGGGCCCGGTGTGGAGTGCCCTGGGTGCGAGCGGCCTGGGGCTGATCTGCTTGGGAGTGATCTGCTTGGAGCTGGGTTGCTTGAAGCTGGGCTGCGGGGTGCCGAGCCGGGTGCCAGGGAGGGGCACGGCGCGGGGGAGACCGCCATCGAGAAGAGCGGGCGCCATGGGGAACGGGTGAACGCTGGGCGCAGAATAGTACGATTGTACTGATTGCGCCACTGCCCGCCATGCCGGCCTCGTCTTCGCTGGGCTCAGCTCCGTTGCGGCGCAGTCTTGGTGTTGGGCTCCTGCTGGGGTTGTAAAGGCGGATCGGCGCCGATCTGCGGCCCACGCTGGCCGTCGAGCTGGGCCCGCAGGGGCTGGCGGCCCTGGTGGCTGCGGGCTGGTTGCTTCGCCCTGGTGGCTGCGCTGCGGGGAGTGGGTGTTCCGCTGGCTCAGCTGGGGGGCTCAGCCCTGGGGCGGCTCCTCCGGTGGATCCCCGGGGGGCTTGAGCCGTCCGTAGAGCCAGAGCCCCAAGGGCCCCCAGGCCAGGGTCCAGATCGCGAAGGTGGTGGCGGTGCCCAGCTGGCCGGTTTCGAGCGAATAGACCCCGGCCTGGATCAGCCCCGCGTCGATCAGGGAGCCGCCGGTGCCCCAGATCAGGGCCCAGGCCAGCAGCAGGGCGATGCGTTGCAGGGTGGGGCTCATCGGACGGCGGGGGTGAGGCGGCAATGCAGCACGGCCAGGGCCTCATCGGGCAGACCCAGGAAGCGATCGAGCCAGGCCTCGCCGCAGGGTGGAATCATCGCCACACCGACCAGCAGGGCGGAGCCGTCGGCCGAAAGGGGCGCTCCGCAGGTGTTGTGCCGGCGGCTGCGCAAGGCTCCGGTGCTGAGCTGCGCATCGACCTGCAGGGGCGGGGCGCGATAGAGCGAGCCAATGGCGAAGTGGAAGCGCGCCCTGAAGCGCAGCGCCAGCGCGCCCGTGGCCGAATCGAGGTTGCCGGCCAGTTGCTCGGCTTCGATGGAGATCGAGAGCCCCGGCGGCAGGGGCAGGCCCAGGAACCGCGTGGTGCGCCGGTTCAGGGGCGGGATCGGCAGGGCCGCGGGGTCAAACTCCAGCGCCTGCAGGCCCGCCTGATCGGCTGGCCCCAGCTCGCCAAGGCCGCCGCCGCCGCGGGCGTCGTAGCGGAAGCGCGGGTAGGCGCCGATCACCAGGCCGCAGCCCTCGCCGGTGGAGAGCCGCAGGACGCTCATCCCTGGCGCAGTCCCTCTTGATTCGGGCAAGGGGGCAGCTGATCGACGCAACGGGGCGAACCTACCCAGGCTCTGCAGTCGTTGGGCGGAAAGAACATCTCAGGCTCCTCGAAGCCGTGCTGGAGTGGATGGAACACGGAAGGATCGGGCCATGACGGCAGCTGGACAAGGAGCGCAGGACCGTGACCGCGACCTGCTCAATATCCTCTCCTGCGTGGCCTGGTCCGATGGGGAGCTTTCAGCCGAAGAAAAAGATCTCCTGCTGCAACTGGGAGCCGATGAGGTGGCAGCCAGCGAAGCTCAAGGGCTGGAAACACTCGATGCCCTGATCCCCCGACTCGATTCCGATGACGACCGGCAGCTGGCGGTGAAGCTGGCCTACCAGGTGATTCGCGTCAGTCGCCGGCCTGGCGAGACCTCCAGCATCAATGCCCAGGAGAAGGTCGCCTATCGGCGGTTGATCGACGGTCTGGGTCTGGAGGAAACACAGATCCAGGAGGCCGAATGGGCCGCAGAGCAGGACCTGGCCGGTCATACCAGCCTGGTCGATTTTCTGGCCAGTCGATTCCAGGGGCTCTGAGCGAGCGCTGGAGCCGCCTTCCTGTGGCGGTGATCCTGCGGTTTTCAGCCTCGCTCGAGATCAGCATGGAAGCTGGTGCACCGTGCTCTGAGCGGCTGCCGCATGGGCCCATCGTTTGTAGGTTGCGGACCAAGCCCTGTGTGGCACCTGGTGATGCCCAGCCCTTCTGTGACTGCAGTGCGCCACCTCGCCATCGTTGCCCATGACGGCGATGGCGATGGCGATGGCGATGTGGCGAGTGCCGAGGCCAGCCGGTCCTTCAGTCATCTGCTCGTCTGCAGCACGGCTCCTCTCAATGCCGAAAACGCTTATCACGAATGGCTCAGGCCCACCGATCGGCGGCGGACTGGCCTGCCCGACCAGACCGAGAGCGGCCTCGATGGCTTCCGCCGCAAACTCACGGCCTTTCTCCGGGAGCGCAAGGACGCTCAGACCCCGGTCGTCGATCTGAAGCTCAAGCTGGTGCTCAACATCCACGGCTACAGCACGCCACTGTCCAGCGTGCGAGACAACGCCTACGCGATCACTCAGGCGCAGTTTGAGCAGGCCTCCCAGGCGGCGGCACCCCAGGGCGGGTACGACGACTTCGTGCTGTTCATCGACTACGCCTGGCCCTCGGAGGCGGCCCTCAACCTGGACCTGCTGCGCTCATTGCCGGGGGCCATTCCGATCCCGCTTTGGGTGCTGGCGGGGCTGGGGGCACTGCTGGCGTTCAGCTCCCATGGCCTGGGCGCCAGGCTCGGTGTAGGTCTGATGGGCCTGATCGCCGGACTGCTGCTGCTGCGGTTCGTCGCGTACTTCCGCGACCGTGAGCGGGCGGCGGGTATCGGTGTCTACGACGCCGTGGAACTGCTGCGCTGGATGCATGTGATCTACGCCGATGCGATCAAAGCCGTCTATGGCATCGGCGTTGAAACGATCGCCAGGCAATTGAACGAGCGGGCAGAGCGCCCCGCGGCAGGCCTGATCGAGGTCAGCTTGTTGGCCCACAGCATGGGAGCGTTCGTCGCGACCCAGGCCGTCCGCACGCTCTCAGACGTCTTCGACCCGGCGGCGATCGAGCGCTGGAAGCGGATCGATGCCCAGAACGGCCCCTTTGCGCTCAGTGACCGCGGCAGCGATGACTCCGACCCCGCCCTGGGCCGCATCGGCGAACTCTTCCAGCTGCGCCGGTTGGTGCTCGCCTCACCGGACATCCCGATCTGGGCCCTCACCAGTGGCCGCTCCAATCCGCTGTCATCCTCGCTGCGCCGCTTCGAGGAGGTGTTCCTGTTCAGCAACGACGCCGACATCGTGCTGAGGCTGGCTTCCACGGTGGCGAACTCTTTCGTGACCCCGGCCCGCAGCCGGCAAGGCGGCTACCGGCTGGGAAACCTGGTGCCGCTCGAGCGGGCTGGGGTTTCACCTGGTGGTGTCAAGGCGCTGGGGCTGAATCAGGTGGGCCTGAACGGGCTCGGCGGCGGTCTCAGCCTGCAGGACGCCCCGTTCAACACCACCGTCCTGGTGGGACGACTGACGCTGGTGGACTGCACCGATTACCAGGACACCAGGGCAGGCTCCAAGGGCACCAAGGTGAAGCGCCGGCTCAGTGCCTTCACGGCACGGCACCATGGATGCCGAGTGCTCAACTATGGCGTCACCGCTTTGGTGCAGGTGGCGAGCACGATCGGATGGGGCGGCCTTGATTCCCACGGCGGCTACTTCCGGGGTCCGTTCTGCCTGAATCTGATGTATTCGCTGCTCCTCTACGGCAGCGAACACACCCAGCAGCATGTTTTCCCCGGATTTGAACACCAGCTGCAGGCGAGGCAGATCCGCTGGAGCCCGCTCCTGGGAATCCATGCACCCACTCCTCCTGCACCACCGGCGGCGGACGGCCCCTCCTGAGGCGCTCATCCCTGGCGCAGACCCTCCAACGCGCCTTGGCCCTGGAGCTCGGCGAAGGCGTCATAGCCGCCGATCAGCTTCCCATCGATGAACAGCTGGGGCAGGGGCCCGGGGGCGGCGGGTTCGATCATCCGGTAGGGAATGCCCAGGGTGCGCAGCATGCGCAGGGCCCGCGCGCTGTAGGGGCACCCCGGGAGCACGGCGATCTCCACCCGCGGCCCGCCAAGGGGGGCCGCCACCGCGACAGGGGCCCCCTTCTCAGCCACCCCCACCTCAGCTACCCCCGACGGGAGCGGGCCGGCCAGCAGGCCCACGAGCAGGTCGGCACCCTTGAGCACCAGCGTGCCCGGTTCGATGTGGCCACCCCACACCTGGCACTCCGGGTCGGAGACGCTCAGGTGCAGGTGCACCCCGGCGGGGGAGAGGGTGCCCTGGAGAGTGATGATCTCCAGCTCGCCCCGGAGCAGGGTGGGGGCCTGGGCACCCGGGCACTGGAAGGCTGCCTGGGAGAGGTTGCCCACCACGCCGAGCACGAAGCCGCTGGCCTGTTCCTGCCGCGCCAGCTGCTCGAGGGCATGGCGCACGTCGGTGCCCGGTCCGAGCTGGAGGGGAACGGAGCGCATCGGGGTGCATGGGACCTGGTTGGGGCCAGGTTATGTGGGGATGGGCGCCGCTCCTGTGCGGAGAGCCCCACCGGAGCGTTCCTGGCCCCTTCAACCTGCTTACGGTTCGGGTCGTTTCCCGCGAGCCGCAGCGGATGGCACCGGAACGCTTCTTTCTCGAACTCGAGCCCCCCGCCCCTGGGCTGGCGGACGCCCCCCACGTGGTGGTGGTGGGCGGCGGTTTCGCTGGCCTGCGGGTGTGCCAGGCCCTGGCCGGCCAGAACGTGCGCGTCACCCTGATCGACAAGCGCAACTTCAACCTGTTTCAGCCGCTGCTGTACCAGGTGGCCTCTGGTCTGGTGTCCGCCGCGGACGTGGCTTCGCCCCTGCGCCAGATGGTGGGCCAGGCCCGCAATGTGCAGGTGCTGCTGGGGGAGGTGGTGGACCTCGACCTGGAGCGTCGGGAGGTGGTGTTCAACGACCAGCGCTACGGCTACGACCACCTGGTGCTCGCCAGTGGGTCCGGCACGGCCTACTTCGGCCATGAGGAGTGGCGACCCCTGGCGCCGCCGATGAAGATCCTCGAGCACGCCCAGGAGATCCGCCGGCGGCTGCTGATGGCCATGGAGGAGGCCGAGCAGAACACCGATCCGGAGCGGCGCCGTTTCCTGCTCTCGGTGGTGGTGGTGGGGGCCGGCCCGGCGGGCTGCGAACTGGCCGGATCCCTGGTGGAACTGATGCGCTCCGCCATCCGCCGCGATTTCAAGCAACTGAAGGAGGAGGACTGCCAGGTGGTGCTGGTGGATGCGGTGGATCGGGTGCTGCCGGCGATGCATCCCAGCCTTTCGGCTGCGGCGGCCGGTTACCTGCGCGCCAACGGCGTCGAGGTGCGGTTGAACACGATGGTGGAGGCGATCGAGCCCGGCACCGTGCGGCTCAAACCCTCCGGCTCAAACCAGGGCAGCGCCGGCGAAGTGATCCCCGAGCTGCTGCATGCCGCCACCATCTGCTGGACCGCCGGTGTCCGCGCCTCGCGGCTGGGCAAGTTGCTGGCTGAGCGCAGCGGTTGCGCCACCGACCGGGGCGGACGGGTGCTGGTGGAACCTGATTTCTCGATTCCCGGCCACCCGGAGGTGCGGGTGCTGGGGGATCTCTGCTGCTACCGCCACACCGCCGATGGGGCGCCCTTGCCGGGCATGGCAGGCCCCGCGGTGCAGATGGGTGCCTGGGTCGCCAGGGATCTGCTCAATGGCCACGCAGGACGCGGCAGCGCCGCGTTCCGCTGGAACGACCTCGGCACGATGGCGGTGATCGGGCCGCTCTATGCGGTGGCCGACCTGCGCGGACTGCGGCTCACCGGCCTGGCCGGCTGGCTGCTCTGGGGGGTGGCCCACCTGGCCTTCATCCCCGACACCGAAAACCGCATCACCCTGCTCAGCCGCTGGCTGTGGCAGATCGCCACCCGCCAGCGCCGTGCCCTGCTGATCACCGGCCGACCCGACCAGCATCTGGGGGTGGATGTGGGACTGGAGCGGGCAAGGTCCAGTGGGCAAGGGGAGCCCGAGGCGGCGGTGCTGGGGGGCTGAGGGGGCGAGCGGGAGACCTTGGCGGGTTCTACCAGGGCAGCACCTCGCCGTTGGCATGCCAGAAGGTTCCGGAGGTCTCCAGGCTGAGGGCATCGATGCGTTCCAGCAGACCCTGAACCGCCTGAGCAGGGCTGATGCCCTGGCCGCTGAAGCCGGTCATGCGTGTGCTGACCAGCCCGGGGTGAAGGAGGGCCACGGCGATCCCACGGGGCTTGAGGTCGATCGCCAGCGACTTGCCGGCCATGCACAGCGCCACCTTCGACATCCGGTAGCCATAGGCGCCCCCGGAGCTGTTGTCGGCGATTGAGCCCATGCGGCTGGTCATCTGGATCAGCCTGGAGCCTGGAGGCAGCTGGTTCAGCAGGGCACGGCTGAGCCGCAGGGGGCCGAGGGCGTTCACCTCGAACTGGCGCCGCAGGCTCTCGACATCCAGATCCTCCAGGCTGGTGCGCTCCAGGATGCCGGCGTTGTGGATCAGGCCATCGATCGGCAGGCCGTCGAGCCGTTCCACCAGCCCAGCGATGGCCTCATCGGAGCTGATGTCGACCCCCGTGATGGTCCGCACCCCGAGGGCGTCGAGCTCTGCCGAGGTGCTGCGGCAGGCCGCAATCACGGTGTCACCCCGGGCCTTCAGCTGGCGGCAGTACTCGGTGCCGATGCCCCGGTTGGCGCCGGTGATCAGGTAGGTGGCCATGGCAGTGAGGACAGGGAGGGATCCCTGCACCTTCTCATCCCCCCTCCCGCGCCGCAGGGGACGCCGATGGCGACAGCCTCGCCAGGATGATGGCCTCAGTGTCAGGGCCATGCCCAGGCAGTTCAAAACCCCGAGAGACTCGTGCCGAGAACCGTGACGACACCAGTGATGACCAGCACGTTCGCGGAGTTTGCCCAACGGGCCGACTATTCGCTGCTGGATTCGCTGCAGGCGGATCCTCAGGCGAGCGCCGATGGCCAGGATCACCGGCCCCGCCAGGTGTTCTCCGGCCATTACGTGCCGGTGAGGCCCACGCCACTTCCGGCCCCGGAGCTCGTGGCCCACAGCAGCACCCTGTTCCACGAGCTGGGCCTGAGCGATGCGCTGGCCCACGACGATCAGTTCCTGCGTCTGTTTTCCGGCGACATCAGCGTGGCCACAGGGCCGATGCGACCGTTCGGCTGGGCCACCGGCTATGCGCTCTCGATCTACGGCACCGAGTACACCCAGCAGTGCCCGTTCGGCACCGGCAACGGCTACGGCGATGGACGGGCGATTTCCGTGTTCGAAGGCGTCTTCAATGGCCAGCGCTGGGAGATGCAGCTCAAGGGCGGTGGCCCGACGCCCTACTGCCGCGGCGCCGATGGACGCGCCGTGCTGCGCTCCAGCGTGCGCGAGTTTCTGGCGCAGGAGTTCATGCACGCCCTGGGGGTTCCCACCTCCCGCTCGCTGACGCTCTATGCGTCACGCGCTGAAAGCGTGCGCCGGCCCTGGTATGCGCCGAACTCCCGTTCGTTCGATCCCGACCTCCTGGTGGAGAACCCGGTGGCGATCACCACCCGGGTGGCGCCCTCGTTTCTGCGGGTGGGCCAGCTGGAGCTGTTCGCCCGTCGCGCCCGCAGCGGTGCCCATCCGGATGCGCGCAGCGAGCTGCGGATGATCACGGCGCACCTGATCGAGCGGAACTACCGGCCGGAGATTGACCCGAGCCTGGAGTTCAGCGATCAGGTGGTGGAGCTGGCGGGATTGTTCCGCGGACGGCTCACCGCCCTGGTGGCGAACTGGATGCGCGTGGGCTACTGCCAGGGTAATTTCAACAGCGACAACTGCGCCGCGGGTGGCTACACCCTCGACTACGGCCCCTTCGGATTCTGCGAACTGTTCGACCCCCGCTTTCAGCCCTGGACCGGTGGCGGGGAGCATTTCTGCTTCTTCAACCAACCGGCGGCGGCCGAGGTCAACTACCAGATGTTCTGGGCCTCCCTGCGGCCGCTGCTCGAGGGCAACAGTGAGGCCCTGGCGCGGCTCGAGCAGATCCGCGAGGGCTTCGCAGGCGCGATGCAGCAGGAGCTCGAGGCGATGTGGGCCGCCAAACTCGGCCTGAGCCGTTATGACGCCGCGCTGGTGGATGAGCTGATGGAGCTGATGGTGCTCTCCAAGGTCGATTACACGATCCTGTTCCGCAGGCTGTCGGAGATCCCCGAGCACCTCTCAGCTCTGAAGGAGAGCTTCTACCTGCCCAGCTCCGAGGCGCTCGATGGGCGATGGGAACGCTGGCTGGAGCGCTGGCGGGCTCGCCTCAGCGAAGGCGGCGGCCTGGAGGCGATCTCCGCGGCGATGAAGCGCGTCAACCCCAAGGTGACCTGGCGCGAGTGGCTGATTGCCCCGGCCTATGAACAGGCGGCGCAAGGGGAGACCAGCCTGGTTCAGGAACTGCAGGAGGTGTTTCGCCATCCCTACGACGAGCTGCCCGCGGAGCTGGAGGCGACCTACGACCGCCTGAGGCCCAGGGAGTTCTTCAACGCCGGGGGGGTGTCGCACTACAGCTGCTCGTCCTGAGCCGATCCACCCCTGAGCCCATCCCCGAGCGCCGAGGGCGGCAACGAGTTGAACGGCGGCTGCCGCTCAGCGGAGCCGCCTGCGCACCTTCGTGCGGATCGCGAGCACGGGAAGGGCGAGGAACGGCAGCCCCATGGCGATCAGCAGCACGGGCAGAACCAGCGAGCGGCTGTAGGCGGTGTCGCCGCGCACGGTGGCATCGACGCTGCGGCCCACGTCGGACTCGCCGATGCCCCCGGTGAACCCACCGATCACGAGCCGACCGCCGATCTGCCACTGGGCGATGCAGGCCGTGCGGTACGTCGACGCTCCATGGAGGATCGCTCCCGATGTGCGGCATTTGAGCACCTTTGCCTCCACGCGCGTGCCCTGCCCACGCTGAACCAGCAGAAATCCTCCGCCACCGATCAACGCCGCTGGAATCGCCAGGACGATCGTCCACACGAGAAGGCCGATCAGCGGGCCGCCGGGGCGTGGTGTGGTGGCCGATGGCAACGGGGGACGCCGCTGCAGCGCCCGCTCCACGAGCAGGGGAATGCCCTTGGAGCGCCACCACTCGAGATCGACCGAGCCGCCGGACATGCCTCCATGGTCGAGGTGGGGCCGGTGCACGACCCGTTCGCCTGGCTGATCGATGTCGACATCGGCCACGCGACGCAGGGCGTCGACGTAGGCCGCACGGATCACCCCGCGATCGTTCGGCGTGGGCGTCGCTGCCACGAGCTCGCGCATGGCTCGCCAGGCATAGAGATCACCGCGCAGGCCCCACTGCCGGTGGTTGACATCGAAGCCGTCGCCCAGCAGTCCGTCGCCGGGCTCGTCGGTTTGGTGACAACAGGTGGGGCAGCGCAAGACATCCGCCGCACCGCTCACAGGCTCAAGTGTCGCTCCGTCGGCAGCACACACGTAGCCGTCCATGCGGTGAGCCTCGATCCCCTTGTCGTTGAGTTGTGAAGCTACTCGTGCTGATCCGATCGCCAGGCAGCCACGCCGCCGGGAACTCCCGCTCCAGCCCCCCCCCAAAAAAAAGGGGCCCGCTTCAGGCACACGAGCAGTTCGGTGACGCGGCCCTGCCTGCATTTCTGGCTTTCTTCATGGAAGAGCGACGGGCTGAGGACCAGGCCGCGGTGGCTGCAGAGGCTCCACCCCCAGCCTGGTCGTGCCCCCGATCCATCTCTATTCGGCCTTGGCGCCCGGGCTGAGAAGCAGAAAGCCGGCCTCCGGATGGGTTGTGAAGGCTTTGATGGCCTCAGCATGGTCGAGCGGCAGGGTGGCCGTTGCAACGTTGCTGGCGCTGCCGATGGCCAGGCAGATCACCTTGGGAGGAAACCCGCGGAACACGCTGAGTCGCAGGAAATCCTCGTCCTTGGTGACCAGCAGCAGACTCTCAAACCTGGCCAGTTCCCAGATCGCAAGATCATCAGCTCCACCGAGCCCGAGAAGCCGCACATGCCTGGAATCTGGAAACTGTTCTGAAAGCAGAGGCAGCAGGCGTTCTGAAAGATTCTCATCAAGCAGCAGGCGGATGCTCACACCGCCGTGGAGGAAAGGGTGATCAGACAACGTTCCCGATCCGCTGCATAGGCCAGGCAGGCCAGAACATCCTCATGGGTGAGCTGCGGGAAATCCTCCAGCAGTTCTGCTTCACTCATGCCGCTGGCCAGCGTGCCAAGAACGTCTCCCACGGTGAGCCGGGTGCCGCGAACGCAGGGCTTGCCGAAACGCACTGCCGGATTGATGGTGATCCGTTCTTGGAGATCCATCGTTCAACGCTAAGCGGCCAAGCAACAGCCTGGCAGCTCAGTCACTGGGTTCTCGTGCTCCAACCGCCACCCCCGAATGGGCCCCGCTTCAGGCACACGAAGGGTTCGGTGACGCTGACCTGCCTGCGCTGCTCTGGCGCTCCCAGTGGAACAGGAAGGGGCCGAGGGCCAGGTCGCGGGAGTGGTTGGAGGGGGAGAAGAGGGCTTCGCTTGTGCGCAGGGTGATGAACAGCAGATCGGTGGCACTGGGCTGGCGCCTGAGCACGCCTTCGCGGTGGCTGGCGTCCTCAGCTCTGATTGAGGATGCCGTCGATCTGGCGACGGATCTGCGGAAAGAGCTGATAGGCCAACCAAACCTCTTCGAGATCCACCTGGTCGTAAGCATGAATCAGCACATCGCGCATCCCTGCCATGGCCCGCCAGGGCAGATCGGGGTGAAGACGACGGAATTCGGGGCTGAGACGCTTGGTGGCCTCGCCGAGAATCTCGAGACAACGGATCACGGCATCCTGGAGGTAATCCTTGGTGAAGAACGTTTCTTCGCTGTCAATCGGGTAGCCGAGAGCCCGATCCGGCACGCCACGGATATCGACCAGAGCCTGGCGATCTCTTGCGTCCTTCACAGGGGGATGGCTTCGGCTTCCACCGTGGCCTTGAGATCGGGCTTGAGGTTGCGGCGGCGGATCAGATCCACCCGGGTGAGCAGCAGATCCTCCAGAGCCGATTTCAGCTCGACCCGGTCGAACAGGCTGGCGCCGGCCGGAAGGTCCACGAGCAGATCCACATCGCTGCTGGGCGAAGCCTCATCCCGCGCCACGGAGCCGAACACCGCCGGATTGCTTGCGCCATGGCGAGCAAGCAGCTCATGGAGCTGAGGTGCCAGTTGCTGCAGCTCGGCAAGACGCATGAGCACTCCAGGCCTGTCGTGCGCTGAGGGATTTGAGCCGACGCTAAACCGCCAACGCCAGCTCCGGAACGAACGCCGCAGGGATAGCCCTGTGCAGCCGCCAGCGGATTGCCATCGGCCGCTCGCCCACTGCTGCGCAGAAGCCTTCGGCTACGTGGCTTACGTAGCGGACAAACCCCAGACACCGAAACGGCTCGGTGACACCCCGTGGTGGATGGTGCGCTGGCCGGTGGGGGAGGCGGCGGTCGTGGTGCTCTGGCTCTCCCAGTGGACCATGGAAGGACCGAGGGCCAGGTCGCGGGTGCGGGTGGAGGGGGAGACGTGGGCTTCGCTCTTGTTGAGGGTCACGAACACCAGGTCGGCCTGGCTGGGTTCGTGCCAGAGGGCGCCTTCGCGGTGGATCCAGGGGGCGTCATCGCGCAGGATCCCGAAGACGCCAGGCTTCTGCGCAGCAGTGGGCGGCTTCGATTTCGGAGCGGCTGGTGAAGCCGGCGCCAGGGATGGCGCGGAACCGCAGGTCGAAGCGGATTCAGCGGCCGGCCTGGCCGAAGGTGATGGCCCTGGCGTACCCGGCGATGATGGAACCATGGCCAAGGCACCGCTCGTCACTCAGGAAGCCCTCCAGGCCTTTACCGACCGCCTGGTGGAGGCGTTCGCCCCGGAGCGGGTGATTCTGTTCGGCTCGATGGCACGAGGAACAGCCGGGCTGGAGTCGGATGCCGATGTGCTGGTGGTGATGCCCTTCGAAGGGCGAGCCCTGGAGAAGATCCTGGAAATCCGCGAGGTTTGCGACCCTGAGTTCCCTCTGGACATGCTGCTTTGGCGACCGGAGGACATAGCCAGGCGCTACCGCTGGGGAGACCCATTCATCCGTGCAGCCCTCGACCACGGTGTGGTGCTGCATGGCTGAGCGCAATCCTGTTGTTGACGAGTGGATCAGCAAGGCCGAGGGAGATTGGCGGGCCATGCAGTTGTTGCATCAGCAGCCAGGGCATGAGGATGCGGTGGTCTTTCACGCTCAGCAGTGCCTGGAGAAGTACTTCAAGGCAGCCCTAATTGCCCATGGGGAGACTGTGCAGAAGATCCATGATCTTCGGGAACTCTCCAGGCAACTCGGGATCCTGATGCCGGATTGGGAGGCTGATCCTTCCGATCTGACCCGGATCACCCAGGGAGGGGTGATGTTTCGCTACCCGGGGATGGAGGCCCAACCAGAGGACGCCGCCAGGGCCGTTGCCATCACCCAAGGCGTGAGGCAGCGGCTTTCCCGATGGCTGGGGACCCTTCCTGAAGCCGGTTGAACGGCATCCTCACACCGCCAACGCCAACTCCGGCACGAACGCCGCCGGAATCGCCCTGTGCAGCCGCCAGCGAATCGCCATCGGCCGCTCACCCTCGTGGCTCACGTAATCCGCGAACCCCAGACACAGAAACGGCAGCGTCACCCCACCGCGCTTGTTCTCTTCGCGCACAAACAACATCACCCGGCTGTCGCGCTCTCGGTGGTGGATGTATCTCTGTCCGGTGGCGGACGCTTCCCGGGTGAGGCTCTGGCTCTCCCAGTGGAACTCCCACGGGGAGATGGCGTAGTCGTTGTAGCGGGTGGTGGGGGAGAACAGGCGCTCGGATTTCTTGAGGGTGATGAAGAAGACGTCGCACTGGGTGGCCTCGTCAAGGAACACTCCCTCGCGGCCGGGGAAAGGGCGGGCCTCGTTCAGCAACCCAATGGCGGCGAACACCTCGGCGCGGGAGTAGCGGCCGTGGAGTTTGAGGGGGATGGGGGGCGGATCGGCGCGGTCCCAGTCGAGCGGGGTCACCAGGTGGTCGGTGCGCTCTTGCAGCAGCTCAAACAGCTCCACCAGCTCGGCGCGCAGGTCGGCGGCGGCCCACAGCCGCACCAGGGCCTCGGCCAGGGGCACGTGGTGCTGACCACTGCCCCAGAGCTGGGCCATCAGCATGCGCCAGCGGCGCTCGGTGGCGGGATCGAAGCCCGCCGGATCGGGCGGTGCCGCGCGCTGCAGCTGATCCACCAGCCAGCCCAACCGCTCCGGGTCGTCCAGATGCAGCAATCCGCCAGCGATCCCCCGCCCCAGCCGCTTTTCATCGTCGCTGGGCTCCCCTGTGGCCGCCCCCGCCGCCACCCACCCCAACTCCCGCTGCAGCAACGCCCAGGAGCCCGCCACCTTGTAAAACTCCCCCACCTCCATCCCCAGCCCCTCCAGCAACGCCGCCAGCGAACAGCGCCCGAGACGGCGGGCTTCGGCGAGCAGCTGGGGCCGGCGCGTGGGCAGCGACTCGCGCAAATTGGCAAGCACCCGCTCGCTGGACACCCGATCGAGCTGCAGGCTGCAACCGGCCGGCAGGAAGGGAAACCCGCCTTTGATCTGCTGTTCCAGCTGGTCGCGCGTGCCTCCGAGCAGGGCGCGGTAGCGCAGGTCGTAGCGGAAGCTCCGGTGCGCCTGGCCGATGAAATCCAGCACCGTGAGGCAGCTCTTGCCCCGGCAGAGGCGCAACCCCCGCCCGAGCTGCTGCAGGAACACGATCGCGCTCTCGGTGGGCCGCAGGAACAGCACCGTGTCGATCTCGGGGATGTCGAGGCCTTCGTTGAACAGGTCAACGGCGAACAGGATCTGCAGCTCGCCGGAGCGCAGGCGGCGGATCTGCTCGGCGCGCTGCTCACGGGGGCTGGAGGCATCCAGGGCGGCGGCGCGCAGGCCGGATGCCACAAACTTGCGGGCCATCCAATGGGCGTGCTCCACACTCACGCAGAAGCCCAGGGCCCGCATCGCCGCGAGGTTGGTGACTTTGTCTGCCAGTTCGCGCAGGATCAGGCGCAGCCGGGCGTCATCGGCGGTGTAGAGGTTGGAGAGGGCCTCGGTGGCGTAGCCATTGCGGCGCCATTCGATCCGCGACAGGTCGGTGCCGTCGTGGAGGCCGAAGTAGTGGAAGGGTGCCAGAAGGCCCTGCTCCAAGGCGCTCCAGAGGCGCAGCTCGGCGGCAATGCGGCCGTCAAACCAATGGAGGATGTCCTCGCCGCCGGTGCGCTCGGGGGTGGCGGTGAGGCCCAGCAGCAGCATGGGCGCCAGGTGGCGCAGCCAGCGCTCGTAGCTGGCTGCGGCGGCGTGGTGGAACTCATCGACGATCACGACATCGAACGTGTCCGGCGCCAGGTCCGCCGGATCCAGCCCAGCGAGCGACTGCACCGAGGCGAACACATGGCGCCACTGGTTGGGGCGCTGGCCATCCACCAGCAGCTCGCCGAAGGAGCCATCGCGCAGCACCTGGCGGAAGGTGGCGAGGCTCTGCTGCAGAATCTCGCGCCGGTGGGCCACGAACAGCAGGCTCGGGTGCCCCGGACCGCCCTGGCGGGCGTAATCGAGGGCGGCGATCACGGTTTTGCCCGTGCCGGTGGCGGCCACCACCAGGTTGCGCCAGCGGCCATGGAGGCTGCGCTCGGCCGACAGCTTGTCGAGGATCTCCTGCTGGTAGGCGTAGGGGCGGATGTCGAAGAAGCTGAGCGGGGTGGCATCTGCTGCCGAATCCCCCGCAGACTCCTCGCGCACGGCCCGATCAAAGCGGCGCTGCTCCAGTTCGCTGGCCCGGTAAGGCTCGAACTCGCCCTCCTCCCAGTAGCTCTCAAAGGCGGCCTGGAACTTGGCAAGGATGCCCTCGTTGTCGTGGGCGGAGAGGCGCACGTTCCACTCCAGGCCGTCGTGCAAGGCGGCGGTGGAGAGGTTGGAGGAGCCGATGTAGGCGGTGGAGGCAGGGGGAGAGCCCGAGAGGCCAGGCCGATGGAACAGCCAGGCTTTGGCGTGCAGGCGGGTGCGGCGGGTGTCGTAGCTGACGCGCACCTCGGCGCCGTGGGCCACCAGCCAATCGAGTGCGCGGCGGTCGGTGGCGCCCAGGTAAACGGTGGTGAGCACCCGCAACTGCCGACGGGGCTGGGACTGAAGGAACTCAGACAGCGCCGGCTGGAGCAGGCGCAGACCGCTCCACTTGATGAAGGCGCAGAGCAGGACGATCCGCTGGGCGGAGGGGATTTCGTGGATCAGCGCCTGCCCCACCGACGGTTCGCCGCTGGCGTTCACCAGCAGGGTGCTGTCGGCCAGGGGGATGAGGGGGCGGATGGTGGCGGCCTGGCCAGGCAGGAGAGCCGTGGCGCGGATCTCCGAGAGCAGCCGGGCGGAGGGGTGCAGCAGGTCGCCCGTGGAGATGGCGCGGGGTGCCTGGCTCTGGAGCAGCCCCACCAGTTGGTTCACCAGTTCCAGCTGGTGCTCAGGGGTGGCGCCACCACTCAGGTGCTCCAGGGCAATACGGGCCAGACCCGCCAGGTGCCGGGCCAACAGGCGCGGGGCTTCCTGGGGATCAAGGCCGTCGGTGGCGACCAGGGATTCCTGCAGGACGCGCAGCTGCTGCTGTAGGCCCTCGGTGAGGAGTTGCTGGTAGAGGCCGGGGGGCGTGGCCTGGTCGGGCATGGGTATCCAGCCGCATGAATAGCCCAGATCGCCAGGGGCTGATCAGATTTACACCGATAATAGGTGAATCCGCATATCATGCATTCGCCGAGCTTAGACAAGAATGGATTCGCGTAGATCCCAGGGATCGTTTCATGACATCTCAACCGTCGTACGTCCGGTTTGCAGAAATAGGAGTGACATGAAAGATAATGTGCTGCCTTGTCAATTGAGCGTTTCGTGTCTAGTGACATCAGAGCAATTGAATGGGATGAGTTGAATATGTCGTATCTCAAAAATACCACTCGATAGAACGGAGAATATGAAGATCAGAAGTGCCCGCATCAAGAACTATAGGTTGCTAAAGGATGTCGTTCTTACGCTTGATGACAAGACGACACTGATTGTTGGACGCAACAATACGGGCAAGACTTCTTTCGCTGAAATATTCCGAAGTTTTCTGAATCCGTCAGGAGTGAAAGTTCGCTACGAGGACTTTAATCAGTCTTGCTTGACAGGGTTTGAGGATGCCCTAAGTGCATTCAATTCGAAAGTGAATGAGGAAGATATTCGCCTAATGTTGCCAACAATTTCATTAGAATTGCGAGTTGAATACCATGATGACGAAAATGATTTTGGGGTTTTGGGTGATTTCATTATTGATCTCGACGACACCCTATTCGAGGCCTGTATCTTGGTCTCCTACCAGCTGAAGGCCGGAAAAATGAAAGATTTCTTCTCCACGCTAAATACAGATAATCGAAAAAAATACTTTGCCGATCTCAAGAAATTGATCGACCATCATTATGAGCCCGTGGTCTATGCGATCGAACCGACGAATCCAAACAATAAACTGATGCTTGACTTGTCTTCCTTTAGAAGATTACTGCTTTCTGGTCTAATTAATGCGCAACGAGGTCTTGATGATGAAACACATAGTGAACGAGATGTTCTTGGAAAAACCTTGGGAAACATCTTCCAAAGCGCGAATAGTGTTGGCGCTGCAGATGAGTTTAAGGCAAAGTCAGAGCAGGTTCACAAGGTAGTAGAAGAACTGCAAGCCAAAGTTGATACCGACTTTCAGCAGAAAGTGAAAGCTCTGTTGCCGGCTTTGAGTATATTTGGGTATCCAGGGCTACAAGATCCAAGATTGAGTGCTGCTACAGAATTAAATGTAAAATCTCTTTTGGAAAAAAACACTACAGTGTTCTATGAAGGTGATGACCACTTTATTCTGCCTGAAACCTACAACGGCCTGGGGATTAGAAATCTGATCTTTATCCTCTTCCGAATCTATGAGTATTTCAGAGAGTTTCAATCCCAGTCACCCGCTCCCAAAGGTCATTTGATCTTCATCGAAGAGCCAGAAGCTCATTTGCATCCACAGATGCAGGAGGTATTCATTCGACAGCTTGAGAAAATAGTTGCCGAATTCGAGATGCAGCTTAACGAAGGAGAGGTTTGGCCTGTGCAGTTTGTAGTTAGCAGTCACTCCTCGCATGTGGCTAACGAGGCAGAATTTAGCAAAGTTCGTTACTTTTTGTCGAAAGGTGGGAAAGAAACCAAGATTAAAGACCTAGGTGAAGCATTTAGCGGAGATGAAGTCAAGACAGACAAGGAATTCTTGCATAAGTATCTCACGCTAACAAAATGTGATCTCTACTTCGCAGACAGGGCAATTCTGATTGAAGGACCAACAGAAAGAATTCTCTTGCCAGAGATGATAAAGAAGATAGATAAAGAAAAGAACTGTAGTTTACGCAGAAAATATATGTCTGTAGTAGAGGTGGGTGGCGCTTATGCACATCACTTCTATAAGTTCATTGACTTCCTTGAACTAAAGACTCTGTTTATTACTGATTTAGACTCTGTGATAAAAACCAAGGGCGATAAGCAAACGACATACCCATCCTCTTACGTGAGTAAAGGTTCGCATTCATCCAATGTCGGTCTTTCTATATGGTTTGGCGGGAAGGGGTATTCAGATTTGGATGAAATACGCTCTAAAGACACAAATTCAAAAATATCCGGATGTCGACGATTAGCATTTCAGGTGGACGAAGAAGAGAAAAAGCTTTGCGGGCGAAGTTTTGAAGATGCATTTATATTAGCAAATACGAATCTCTTTGGCTTCCAAGAACTTGAAGGCGAAGATCTCGAAAAGGCTGCATATGCTCATGCCAAGAAAATAGGAGACGAGAGCAAGGCCAACTTTGCTATTGAATACTCTATTGAGAAAAGAGGCTGGCTCGTTCCTAAGTATATTTGCGAAGGCTTGGAGTGGCTCGATAAAGATGATGTGATCAAAGCCGAGGAGGCTGGCCCTTGACAACTCTAAATCCTGCCGAACAGGCTTCCGTTGAGGCGCTGGAGCAAATCAGAAGATGCATTAATGGAAATCAGTGTTTTCGTTTAGAAGCTGGAGCAGGCGCAGGCAAAACCTATTCCTTAATTGAGACGATCAGGCATCTTATCTCTATTCGTGGTGCCGAGATGTTGGGCAATCGACAGCAGATCGCTTGCATGACATATACGAATGTTGCTAAAGATGAAATAAGAAATCGAACTGATCATCACCCCATCATTTTTGCCGATACAATTCATGCCTTCTGCTGGGGTATTCTCCAAAACCATCAATTCAAGCTTCGTGAACATCTTCCAGGTCTTGGAGAAAAATGGCAAAGGCGTATAGAGGGGTCAATAGGTATTTGCGATCAAAAGGTCAAGTACGATCTGGGGTATCCTGCGATCAACGATTCTGAAATTGCCTTGCATCATGATGATGTTGTCATCTTGATGGCTCGCATGCTTGCTTATTCAAAGTTTCAGAAGCTGCTTAAATGCAGATTTCCAATTCTTTTTATCGATGAGTATCAAGATACCGACAAGAGGCTTGCTGACAGTATTGTCACTAATCTCGTCGACAATGACTCTGGCATTATTGTTGGGCTATTCGGAGATCACTGGCAGAAAATCTATGGTTCTTCGGCTTGTGGCTTGATTTCGAGTGATAAGGGAAAAATCGTGGAGATCGGAAAGAAGGCAAACTTCCGGTCGGATAGAAATATTGTTCACTGTTTAAATCGGATGCGGCCAGAACTTCCGCAAGCAGAATCAGATACGGGCTCACAAGGAAAGATAAAGGTATTCCACTCCAATGATTGGGTCGGCTCACGAAGAGATGGCAAAGGTGGCGGACACTGGAAGGGCGACCTTCCAGAAATTAACGTAAAGCAGCACATTGAAAGAGTGAAAGAGCTTATGCTTAGAGACGGATGGGATCTGTCTTCTACCAAGACAAAAATTCTATTCTTAACCAACAATCTTATTGCAAGCGAGCAAAACTTTAAGAATCTCGCCGACTGTTTTCGTTATTCGGATGACTACCTCAAAAAAAGTGATAAATATATTGAATATTTTCTTGAAGTGATAGAACAGACCGCATTCGCGTACGAGCAGCGGCTTTATGGCGAATTGTTGCAAAATCAAAGGAGCCATCATCCCCAATTAACTTGTCAATCTCAAAAAACGGAATGGGCGAATAATCTTGATAGACTTTTGAGCGTAAGGGCCAATTCTAAAATAGGCGATATGCTTGATCTCTTGCTTGAAACCGAGACACCACGGCTTCCGGGAAAGATTGTAGATATGGAAAGAAAATACGTTCTGTTAGCATCAAAACCTTCGATCGAGCTTGAAGAGGTCGAAGTCGAGTTTGTTGATAAACTGAGAAAATTGCGAGAGGTGGCTTATTCTGAAGTCTCAAATCTAGGTGAGTATATAGATGATAAGACTCCGTTCTCGACGAAGCACGGAGTGAAGGGAGCTCAGTTTGATAACGTGCTTGTCATTTGCGGCCGCGGTTGGAATCAATACAACTGGAATCAGATGCTAGAGTGGATGAACGGAAGTTGTCCAGATGACAAGGTAGATATGTTTGAGAGAAACCGAAATCTTTTTTATGTCAGCTGCTCGCGGGCTAAGCATAATCTTACACTTCTTTTTACTCAGGAGCTGTCTCCTTCCTCGATTGGAGTGCTAGAACATATAGTTGGCAAAGAGAATGTGTTAGGCAGTCCGTTTGAGGATTAGAGCTTGCTTGCATGCCCAGGGCGCAAATGAAATGGAAGGTGCGAATAATGCTACTTTGAATACAGCTTATGCCTCTGATCGGTTTCTGGTGGGTATGACGTTATCCCAGCAACTCATTCCCCTCGAGTCTGGTTTGTGGCAACCACAAGCGGTTCATGATTGCTTCTGACTTCTTCTCCGACTTCATTTTGGCGCTAGGAGGCCCGACAAAGTAGCGCATTCCATTGCACAATAAGGTGGTCGTTGAACTCTTGGGCGCGCATGTTTTGTGCCAATCTACCTGCGATAGTTTCAATTAATGCTGATGCTGTTTGCGATTTAGTTCTCTTCATAAGCCGTCAAGTCGGGCCGTGAGCTAGCTTCAAATGGGAGATGGGCTTCCAGCTCCCCCGAGCTATCCGTCTCCCTATGAATTGACCAATGCTGCTGAAGGGTCGGACACACCTGACACTGTGTGGGCAATGCAAAGCATTGAGGACCAATGCCTGGTCCTGACCGGGGGGTGGCGGGGTGAGAGGGACATGCCAAGCCGAAGGATGTTGACCCAGTGGGTACGGGGCAAAAGACCCTGTAGATCCGATGAGGAGCCTCGATCCTGTTGTTTACAGGACGCGCGTAGGTTGCACAACCATCACATGCGGCTACTCTGAGCCTCTGCGTAAAAGTTGACCTAGGCTGTACTAGTCAAGCTCTCAGGAGTGTTATGCGGCTGTTCAGCGCGTTTATAGAGTGCATACCGGATCCGCCTGTGTAGTGGTTAGGTGAAATCTGAGACATCAATTAGTACACTAAACCCATCTACGGTCGAGGCTCGTGTAAAGATGTTAGAAGACAAAGCGATGATAATTATCGCTGTATCAAAGTACGCTGGTGCCTATCCCGATCTTCCAGGGGCAATAACAAGTGCCAGAAGACTGCGAGAATGGGCTGAACAGTCAGGCGAGGACTGTAATTATAAGGTTCTTTATCTGGCCGATGATGTCTTTGAGAAGATCGATGTTCAGCTTGTACGTGATCAAGTTAGAGATTTTGTTGACAATAGCTTTATAGATAGACTTATTGTGTATTTTGCTGGACATGGCATTGTTCGCTCGGCAGGTGACCAGTTTTGGCTTCTAACCGATGCGGCGAATGATGGGCAAGAAGGAATCGATGTAGAAGCTTTTAGGCGGGGCTTGCTAAAATGTAATATTGGTGATGCTGACTCTGCGGGGCAATTGTGCATTATTGGTGATGCCTGTCGAAATACTGGGCCAGATGCCATCGGCTTTATCGGTCATGCGATTCTGACTTCGACAGCAAATATGAATAGGCGTATTCAGCTTGATAGATTTCTGTCCACAGCGCTTGGCAATTACTCATTACAAATTAATCAACTTGGTAGTCGGAGTGCGTACTGCCTGTTTTCGGAGGTGATGCTGAGTGCATTGCGTGGCGAAGTTAAAGAAGCAATTGACACTGAATATCACCAATTCAAACCAGTTGTTACAAATCATAAGTTAGCTGAATACTTGTGGAAAGAAGTTAGAGGTCGTGCTGCTGGGATTGGAGAGGATATGGAGCCCGATCTGCTTGCTGGAATTCATCCCCCCCATAACTTTTATAAAAAACTAAAAGAACCGATTCCTGATGTAATTGCTAGTTCGCAAGATTTGCAACTTGCGACAACAGCCCGAATGGCAATACATGATTCCCGCAGCAATGAGCAGCTAACAGAGATTCAAGAAGCTCGCAAACACACTCTTTTGGGATTGAAAGACCGTATTACATTGAAGTATATCCGAACAAGCAGGCTTAGAGCCAGTCCTAAGTTTAGTTCTGATAATTTCCGCCTTTCAACTGTTAGTGATTCTCGACCAAACCGTATAGCTGTGCCTCGGAATGCATCGATCAAAGCAGCATGGCGAGAAGAAGAATACTATGAACCACTATATGAAATAGAAGCGACTAGCCGCTATGGTTCCCCTATTTTAATCCAACAAGATGAGCAGTGGACACTTATTCCAGATTACCCCAATGTTGTTACTGTCGTCTCTCGCGATCTGCCCGGTGATATCTTATTTCTAAGAACTGGACATTCTATTCAGCATTCTATTGAACAGAATGAATGCTGGGATACATATTTAAGTGATTTCTCAAATCTTGTTGGCAGTGTTCCGTTGCGTGCAGGAGATGCTCAAAAACTTGCGGATAACATCAGAATTGGGAAAGAAGAGTATCCTCATCAAGCAGTGACAGCAGGCTATCTTTACGAATTTTCCAACGACTACGGCAATATTGCTAGAACCGCCCATTATATGGCTAGAAACACAGGAACAGTGCCATTTGATCTGGCACTATTATGTGCAGACAAGATATGGTGGAGTCAAGAAAACGGCCAGTTGGTTGCATTCGCAGATCTACCAGTCGTTGAACTCTCACAGGCGAGTGCGCAAGAGGATGATCGTCCCTACTATACCAAGCGTGAATTTGAGGAACTCATGAATGTCCGTCTCTGGGGAATTGCACCAATCTTTCGTCAGGGTTGGAGTTTTATGCAGACTGAGTTATACCTTGACATTCCAGATGAGATCAGGCTAATTGGCAAAGATATGAATGGTAGATCAGCAGCAAGCTTAACAGAAAAGGGACTTGAGCTTTTTCTTAAAGCCTTTGACTATCGGGTTATTCAGACTGACACCTAATTCCTAATGCATTAATAACCTTCAGCTCCTCAACATTATTTGAAAGATTTAGCAATGACAACAATTATCTTAATTCACGGAATTAATAACCAGAATAATTCAAAGGAAAATATCGAAGCGACGTGGAGCGATGCACTTAGAAGCGGTGCTGCTACTGCGGGACTAACGCTACCTGATGATGTAAAATGGATTGCGGTGTTCTATGGCGACGTACTCTTTCAGGAAGCAGAATCTTGGAAGAAGAACAAACCTGCTTCAACACCTATGAGTGTTGAATCTCCAGATGATGACTACGCAAATGATGAGGTTGCTGCTCTGTATCTAGAATTCCAGCAGAAATACGGTATCAGCGACGAGCAAATATCTCAGGAACTCGACGACCAGGATAAGTTCCAAGCTCAAAAGCGCATGGCTAAAGGAATTCATAAGAGTTGGTTGAAAGCAATTGCACGAGCTTTGGAAAAGGTACTTCCATCAAAAGGCAGAAGATTAGCGAGGATCTTTCTAAGTCAAGCTGCTGCATATCTTCATAAGCCTAGCTTAAAAGAGATAATTGACGATCTCGTTACTGCGCAAATAATAGATGAACTGCCAAGAGACGACAAAGTCGTTATTATCAGTCATTCACTTGGCACTATTGTGGCTTATGACTTAATGCGTCGCCTCAGGCACCAAGTAAAGGCTAAGTTACTGTTAACGGCTGGTTCGCCTCTTGGTATTGAGATCGTTAAACGGCGACTTGGGCCACCGCTTATCTGCCTTCCAAATGTAGATAAATGGGTAAATATATCAGATAGCGAAGACTTCGTTGCTTTTGAGGCAAGGCTAACTGGCAAAACTTTTGGATGCGACAAAATTATCAATATTGATCAGTTAGATAATGGAGTTGAAGATGCACACGATATTCTAAAATATCTCGCCCATGGTGTTGTAGCGAAGCAAATTGTTTTGCATCTCTAGTCTGGGCAAGCACAATAGTCCAGAATGGATGTCTTGTGTTGCACATCTTGCTGCACTGCCCCGCCAAACCCATCTTCAGCGGATGGATTGGCAGCCCTTCGCTTCTTTTCAGTGCTATCTGATGCCGGTGACGCTCGCCGAAAAGGGATGGTGCTGCTGAAACGCCCCCAAACTTCTCAGGTGAAATGTAGCGCTCGCTTTTCGCCCAGGAGACGCTCTATGAACACCCTTGTTCATTCAGATCAGGAGATTCTGGTGTGCTCCCAGGCGGTCACTTAAGACAAGGATCAGCGCATCAATAGTCGCCTCATCGGCGAGGATCTGGTTGCCTGACAGGCAGTTTCATTCACAAGGCATGAGCGGCTGACTGCTGGATTGTCCCGGGTTCGGTGGGCCTCGGGAGGCAACTGGCAGACCGCAAGGGAATCGCCCCTCGCTGGGATCCCCTCTGGCATGGGCGTGATGCGGCTGCAGCCAACCCGGCTCCGGGTGTGGCTGTGCCGCCCAAGTCCCCATCATCCGGACGACCGATGGGCAAGCCACGGCTCAGTACTGCTGTTTGCCCTTGATAACCTCCCGAACGCCTCCGCGGGGGGAATCGTCATCACCTGTTTGCCGGGGAATCAGATGCCAGTGCGCATGAAACACCGTCTGCCCCGCCGCCTCCCCTGAATTCAGCCCCCCTCTTGCGTTAAGCAAACAAGCCCAGCCGCTGATCGTGGCGTCCTGGGCACTCAGCTGCTCCCGCCGCAGCTTCAGCAGCTCCACCACGGCGTTCCACTCCGGCTGGTGCAGCTCCAGCCCATCGGCCCCATGACGACGCGGGATCACCAGGCTGTGCCCCTCGCTCACGGGATAGGCATCGGCGATGCAGAGCGCCAGCTCGTTCTCCAGCAGCACCCGGCCGCTGTCCTCCAGCGCACAGAACACACAGCCCGCTTCGCGGTGGCCGTAGCTGGCCTGCACACCGCGGAAGTCGTTGCGCCCTCTTGCGTAGGCAAACAGCCGTCGCGCTTGCCGGCGTTGCAGCGGAAGCAGAGCGCCTGCAGGTTGCTGATGGCGTCGGAGCCGCCCTGGTTTCTGGGGATGATGGGTGCCACCTCCAGGCCCCGCTGGTGCTCGTGGGCGCCGCAGCACTCGCAGCGGCCCCGGGCGCGGGTGAGCACCCTGTATTTCACCGAGCCACTGATCGGGCTGCGGTGGCGGCTGCGGTGGGCAAACACCTCTTCGCCGCGCCGCTCGCGGAAGGCGTCGAGGCGCTGGCGGCAGAGCTGCTGCAGCGCGTCGCGCTCGGCGTCGCTCAGTTCGTCGCCGCCGATCAGGCTGAAGGCGCCGTTGCCGTAAGCGGTGATGCCGTTGCCGGTGAGCACCTTGCCCACCATCCGCTGTCCAGGATCCGCCGGGCCACGTCCTGCGCTGGGGCGGGGCTGCGGCGGCCGAGCAGCTCCATGAGCATGAGGGGTTGGTCGATGGGGCTCATGCGCATGCGTTCGGCGATGTACTCGCGCAGGCGAAGGAAGGCAGCAGAGGGGCTGTTGGCCATGGAGTGATGCTGGCGGCTGCCGGGTGACCGGGCCAGGTCTGGGTTTGGGGCGGCCCATCAGGCAGGCGCCCCTGCTGGGATGCCTTCTGGCGTGGGCGTGTGGCGGCTGCAGCCAATCCGGCTTCGGGTTTGGTCATGCCGCCCCAGTCGCCTTCATCCGCAGAACCAATGGGCAGGCCACGGCAACGCCTGGACCCCATCCAGCGGGGGAACGGATAAGAGCTTCCACTCCACCGCCTTGCCCGCTCGCGCTGCCATCACGTTCACCACGACGGCGTCCCAGCGTGATGCCCCTGTCGGCATGCACCAGGATCATGGGGATAGACAGCGTCTACCTGAGGGGGCTAGGGTGGCTTCAGGCCTGCTGTTCATCCGTGGCTGCCGCTCCTCGCCTCAGCTGGAACCTGCGAGTTACGCCCGACGATCAGGCTCTGATTGATCGCGCGGTCCGTACCTCTGGCCTCACCCGGACCGACTTCGTTCTGCAGGCGGCCCGCAATGCCGCCCGTGAGCTGCTGGTCCAGCAGGTCTGGCAGGCCATTTCGCCCGAACAGTTTGACCAGTTTCTTCGCCAGCTCGATGCTCCGCCCACACCATCGGATCGTCTGCAACGCACCATGACGGCACCGAGGCCCTGGCAGCGCTGATGGATCTGCAGGCGCCGCAGCCGCTGGCGCCGCATCACAGCACCGTCGGCTTTGACTGCGGCGATTCCAGCCTTGACCACTGGCTTCAGCAGCGTGCCCTGTCCAACCAGCAGGGCGGTGCGACGCGCAGCTTCGTGGTCTGCAATGGCGACGACGTCGTCAAGGCCTATGTGGCCCTGGCCTCCGGCTCGGTGGCCGTGGCCTCAGCCCCTGGGCGTTTCCGGCGCAACATGCCCGATCCCATTCCAGTGGTGGTGTTGGCGCGGTTGGCGGTCTGCCGCAGTGTCCAGGGGCAAGGCATCGCTCGCGCCCTGCTCGCCGATGCCTTTGAGCGGGTGCTGCAGGCCAGCACACAGATCGGCGTGCGCGGCATCGTGGTTCATGCAGCGTCCACAGAAGCCCGCAGCTTCTATCTCCACATGGGTTTTGATCCCTCACCCATTGACCCCGACACCCTGCTGATCCGTCTCTCGGATGTGGCGGCCACCTTGCCGTTCTGATCTGAGCGGCGCAGGGTGTCGCTGGCCTGCAGGTTGCTGAGGTCGTCGGAGCCGCACTGGTTCTACCGCTGCGCGGAAGGCTGTGCCTTGGGGATGATGGGTGCCACCTCCAGGGCCCGTTGATGCTCGTGCGCGCCGCAGAATTCGCTGCTGCCCCGGGCGCATCGGTGAACCCGGTAGTTCACCGAGCCGCCGATCAGGCTGGTGGCGCCGTTGCCGTAGGGGTTGATGCCGTTGCCGGTGAGCACCTTGCCCACCATGCGCTTCCCAGGATCCGCCGGGCCACGTCCTGCGCTGGGGCTGGGCTGCTGCGCCCCAGCAGCTCCATCAGCCTCAACGGCTGATCGATGGGTCTCATGCGCATCCGCTCGGCGATGAACGCGCGCAGGCGCTGGTAGGTGCTGGAGGGGGGCGGGGGCATGGAGTGATGGTGGCGGCTGCCGGGTGCTTGGACCAGGTTTGGCTTTGGGCGGCCCGTCAGGCAGGAGCCCCTGCTGGGATCACTTCTGGCGTGATCGCGTGGCGGCTGCAGCCAACCCGGCTCCGGGTTTGGCTGTGCCGACCCAGTCCCTATCCCACTCCGCGGCACCAGGCAGCTGCAGCATGTCGGCGAGGGGTGTCGTTCCCATCGCCCTCGACGGGGATGCAGTCCAGAATGGAGCCATGGCTGCCCCTTCGACCCAGGAAACCTCCCTCTCCCAGCGGCTCCAGGGCGCCCGTGAGGAGGTGCTTGCCGTGGCTCACCGCCATGGGGCCCGCAACCTGCGGATCTATGGCTCGGTGGCCCGTGGCCAGGATCGGCCCGGCAGCGACCTTGACCTGCTGGTGGATCTGGAACGGGGCTGTTCCCTGCTGGAGGTGATCGCTCTTCGGCAGGAACTGGAAGCTCTCTTGAATTGCCAGGTGGATCTGGCGGAAGCTGCGCAGTTGCATCCTTTGATCCGCGATCAGATCATTGCGCAGGCAAAGGCTTTGTGAGCAAGGATCTCCTTTACCTCACCAGCATTGCCGAAGCTCTTGAGCGCATCACTCTCTACTCCATAGAAGGCAGCTCAGCCTTTCTTGCTTCCACGCTTGTGCAGGATGGAGTGATCCGTAACTTGATCGTGGTCGGCGAAGCCGTGAAGAATCTGTCGGCGGATCTTCGCGAGTCCGAACCGTCAACTTCCTTGGAAGTCCATCGCCGGCATGCGAGATGTTCTGATTCATGATTACTTGCGTGTGAATCTGGAGCAGGTCTGGGAAACCGTGGCGCGTGATCTTCCTCCCCTTGGTCTCACCGTTCACTCGCTGATTGAGCGGCACATGAACGATTGAGCGCGTCGCCAGCATCGCCGACCGTCCAGGAGTCCCACCATGAGCCCCCTGGATCACGAAGAGCAGGTGGTCCTGCCGCTCGCGGCATAGCTGCAGCCGCGCGTCGTGTAGTGGCTGAGCCATGCTGGCCTATGTCCAGGTAACGGCATCGCTCAACTCGTCGCCGCCGATCTGGCTGTAGGCGCCGTTGCCGTAGGCGGTGATGCCGTTGCCGGTGAGCACCTTGCCCACCATCCGCTGCCCAGGATCCGCCGGGCCACGTCCTTCGCCGGGGCCGGGCTGCGGCGGCCCAGCAGTTCCATGAGCATCAGTGGTTGGTCGATGGGGCTCATGCGCATCCGCTCAGCGATGTAGTGCCGCAGGCGCTCGTAGGTGGCGGAGGGGGGCGGGGGCATGGGGGAATCCTGGCTGGGGTGTGACGGGGGTGGCACTGGTGGGGGGAAGCCTTGCGGCGATGCCATGCCCTCCGTCATGCCCTCAGCCAAGCCTTGCGGGACGCCCTTGCGTGCGTCGATTGTACTAACGTTGTCCAGCTACTCAAGTAGGAGACGGTTCGCCATGGCTGCCATCGGTGCTTCACCTCCTCCGCGCTCAGCCCGGCTCGGCCTGCGCGCCACGCCGGAACAGGAAGCCGTGCTGCGCCGAGCTGCCGAGGTGACCCACAAGTCGCTCACCGACTTCATCCTCGACAGCGCCTGCCTCGCTGCTGAACAGGCGCTCCTTGATCAGCGCCTGTTCATGGTCTCGGGCTCCCAGGCCAAGGCCCTGATGGATCTGCTGGACCGCCCCGAACAGGCCAACGAGGGTCTCCGTGATCTGTTCGCCAGGCAGGCACCCTGGGACGCCCAGTGATCTGGCGGCCGCCGGAGCCGCTGGCCGTCCAGCACCAGCTGGAAGGCTTCGATTGCGGCAGACCCACACTGAATCACTGGCTACTGCACCACGCCCGCCAGGCGCAGACCAGTGGCTCGGCCCGAACGTTCGTCGTCGCCGACGAGGGGAATCGCGTCGCCGGCTATTTCAGCCTCACCGTGGGCCAGGTCGACACGGTGGAGGCCCCAGAGCGCATCCGTCAGGGCATGGGGCGATTTCCTCTGCCCGTGGTCATCCTGGCCAGGCTCGCCGTGTCACGGGAGAACCATGGACGTGGCATCGGTGTCGGGATGCTTCAGGACGCGATCCGTCGGACGCTGGTGATCGCCGAGCAGGCCGGAATTCGGGCGATCCTGACCCATCCCATCGACGAAGACGCGGCACGCTTTTACACCCGGTTCGGATTCAGTGCATCGCCGCTGCGCCAGCAGCAACTGCTTCTGCTCCTCAAGGACGCGAGGAAGATCCTCCGGTGAGCATGGGGGCATCCTGGCTGGGGTGAGACGGGGGTGGCACTGGTGGAGGAGAAGCCCATGCGCCATGGCATCCATCTCTCCAGTCCCTTTGCTCCCCTTTGACCGTGCCTACAGTGGGTCCCTCGCTGGGTGTGGTGGCGATGGCGCCCATGTCTGACCTGCTGCAACTGCCGCCGAGCGAGCGGTTGGCCCTGGCGATCGCCCTCTGGGAGAGCCTCGATGACCAGGCCCGTGATGGGGCTTTGTCGCCCGACCCTGCCCTCTGCGCCGAGCTCGACCGGCGCTGGGCTACCCATCTCGCCAACCCCGAAGCGGCTGTGCCCTGGGATGAGGTGCGGAGCCAGCTCGGCATCGGATGACCATGCCCGCGGTTCGCTTCCTGCCGGAGGCGGTCCAGGATCTGCTGGAAACCCAGCGCTGGTACAGCCGGCTGGAGCCGGCGTTGGCTAGGGACTTCGCTGAAGGCGTCGCTGCTGCGGTGGAGCGCATCCGCCGCGATCCCCGATCCTTCCCCCTGATTCACGGGCAGATCCGCAGGCTCGTGCTGCGGCGGTTTCCCTATGCCATCTTTTTCCGAGAACAGGGCGCTGAAATCCTGGTGATTGCCCTGCACGGCCGTCAGGATCCCCGCCGCTGGCAGCAGCGCACCTGAACGCACCACTGCTGGGTGAGACGGGGGTGGCACTGATGGAGGAGGAGCCCATGCCAGGTGCCATGCCTTTGTTTGCCCCCTCAGCCAGGCCGAAGGAACGAATGTGTAGGCACCTCTAAACGAGGTCACACATGGCCACGAATCTGGCTCTCGATCAGGACCTGCTTGATCACGCCTTCCGTGTGAGCGGTGAGCCCACCAAGAAGGCCGCCGTGACCCCAGCCCTTCAGGAGTTCATCGCGCGCCGGGAGCAGCGCCAGGTTGCCGAGCTCTTCGGCAAGCTCGAGTGGGAACCCGGCTACGACGTCAAGGCCGAACGGGAACGCCAGCGATGAGTCTGCTGGTCGACACCTCGGTCTGGTCGCTGGCCTTTCGCCGTGATGGCCAGCCAGGCCTGCCTGAGGTGGTCGCCCTCCGTGCCGCTCTTCAGGGTGGCGAGCAGGTCTTCACCACGGGATTGGTGCTCCAGGAGGTCCTCCAGGGTTTTGCCGGCCCCAAAAACCGAGAGCAGCTGGTGGAGCACCTTTCCGCCCTCGCCTTCCTCCAGCCCGACAAGCAGGACCACATGGCAGCAGCCGACATCCGCAATGTCTGCCGCCGCCGAGGGATCCAGATCGGCACCATCGATGCCCTGCTTGTTCAACTCTGCCAGCGCTACGAGCTGACGCTGCTGACAACCGACAAGGACGTTCAGGCAGCCTCTCAGCAGGTGGAGTTCCGGTTATGGGGAATGGCGTGAGGGTTGCTCTCCCCGCCTCCACACACCACCACCAGGGCCGTTTGCCCACCAGGGGCTCGGAGGTGGCGCAGGGGGGTGTGGGATCAGCGTCATAACGGAACTGCACGGCGTAGACCGTGAGCTGCCCCAATGGCTGCGGTGGTTTCGTCTTCACACCTTGGGCCTCCAGGAGCAGCAGGAGACGCAACAGGTCATGGGTCAGGGGAGGATCGGCTCCCAGGTGCAGCAACCACGCTTTCAAGGCCTTCTCAACGGCTTGCTGCAACCAGAACCCCCAAGCCCCTTCGCGAAAGACGACCGGGTCGGAGGAAGCCTGAGCGCTCTCCAGATCGACGGCGGCGATGCGCAGCAGACCTTCCGCTTCAGAGAGCGCCATGCAGCAGTCGTCCTTCCCGGTAGGCCCTGCCAATCACGTGGCTCCGCCAGTGCTGGCGCTCCTCGCATTCGCTGCGGGAATAAAGCAGCAGATCGAGCGACACATCCGCCTGGGCCAGCCGACCCCACAGATCGTTCAGCACCCGGAAACGGTGATGCTGCGCCAGCCGCTCATCGGGGGCGCGGATGCCGTGCTCATCGCCCCATTGGGAAGCCACCCGCCAGGCGGACGCCCCAGCTGGGATCCCCTCTGGCGTGGGCGTGATGCGGCTGCAGCCAACCCTGCTGCGGATGCTGCTGTGGCCGCCCCAGTCCTCTCGATATCCGCTGCCGCTGGGGTCACAGTCTCGGCAGCCGCAGGCGGGCCTCACCCCAGGTCGTTGATCAGCACGATGCGGTAGCGGGCTTTGCCGGAGCGGAGGTGATCCAGGGCTTCATTCACCTTCGACATCGGGAAGAACTCCGTGGTGGGTGATATGCCGTGGCGGCAGCTGAAGTGCAGCATCTTGTCGGTGGTGGAGGGGCTGCCGAGGGGCGAGCCGGAAAGGCTTTTCTGCCCGAGAATCAGCGGGAAAGCGGCCAAGGCAATCGGCTCGGGAACGGCCCCCACGGTGTGCAGACGGCCCTTGGGTTTGAGGGCGGCGATGTAGGTGTTCCAGTCGAGGTTGGCGTTGGTGGTGTTGAGAATGAAGTCGAAGCTGCTCGCAGCCCCGGCCAGTTCTTCGGCGTTGCGGGAGTTCAAGGTGCGATGGGCGCCCAGCTGGAGCGCCTCTTCCCGTTTCGAGTCGCTGGTGGTGAAGGCGGTGACGTCACATCCCCAGGCCCGCAGAAACTTCAGGGCCATGTGACCCAGCCCGCCGATCCCGATCACCGCCACGCTGTCGGTGGGTCGGATGCCCAATTCCACGATCGGGTTGAAGACGGTGATGCCGCCGCAGAGAAGGGGGCCGGCCTTCTCGGCGTCGAGGCCTTCCGGCAAGGGAGACACCCAGGTCCACTCGGCCCGCACCCGCGTGGCGAAGCCACCGTGTCGGCCCACAATGGTGGCTTCGGCCTTGAGGCAGAGGTTCTGGTTGCCGGAGAGGCACTGGTCGCAGGCGCCGCAGCTGCCGGAAAACCAGCCCAGGCCAACCCGGTCGCCGATGCTCAGACGCTTCGTGTGCTCCCCGAGGGCGACCACCCGGCCGATCACTTCATGGCCGGGAACAAACGGATAGGCGGTCATGCCCCACTCGTTGTCGAGCATGGAGAGATCGCTGTGGCAGATGCCGCAGCTCTCAACGGCGATCTCCACCTGATCGCTGCCGAGGGGACCGGGGGTGTAGGAAAAGGGCTGGAGCGGTTGCCCGGCGCCGAGGGCAGCGAGGGCCTGGATCGGTGCGGTCATCGAATCTGCTGGCTTGGGATGGATCTGCTGATCTCAACGAATGGCCTGCCGTTCACGGGGATGGGCTGGCTCCGATGCCCCCAGGGGGTTGACCTAGTCGAACGGGCGACCCTTGCCGATCTGGCGACCCTGCCGATCCTAGGCAAAGCGGTCCAGCCCATGTCCGCACCACCATGACCCCCGTGCCCGCCCCCGTCCCAAACCCCGCGGCTGCTCGCCATCGCCCTCACGCCTCGGACTCAAGCGCCAATGGGCAGGAAAAACCGACTCCCTCGCAGGCTCGCCCCAGTGGAGGCCCATGGGATCCAACCGGTGTGAGGGGGATCAGCCTGTGGTGGTTGACCCTTCCCAGAGTGCTTTCGCCAGGCAACTTCAGTGCAGCTCCTGTCGTTGGGTGCGATTCCGTTCTGATCGCAGCGTTTGGTAGCGGTGCATCAGCGCAGCCATCCCGGCAGAAGGGCACCCAGATCGAACCCCGATGTCCATCACCAGCCCACGGACCGAACAGGTGCTCAACACCCTGCGGCTCCATCGTGGCGACTGGCAAAAGCGTTTCCACGTGGTCGATATCGGCGTCTACTCCTTCGGAGAAGCCTGCGGCTATGGCTCGGTGGCCCGTGGCGACGCCCGCTCCGACAGCGATGTCGACGTGTGGGTGCGGCTGGATCCGCTCACCGCCTACGCCCTGGTGCACCTCAAGCAGGAGCTGGAAACGTTGCTGAGCACGTCTGTGGATGTGGTGCGCTTGCGCGAGCGCATGAACCCCTCCCTCAGGCAGCGCATCCTCGCCGAAGGCCTGCGGCCATGACTGAAGGCGGACCCATCTCAAGTTGAAACGAAACTGGGACGAGATCTGCTTGATGTGATCTGCATGCTGTTCCTGGCGATCGGAGAGGCTCTCAAACGTTTTGAACGCCACTGGTCTGGTCGTCTGCAGGCTGAATTCCCATCGGTGGATTGGAAGGGAGCCATGGGGTTTCGCGATGTGATCGCCCATCAGTACTTCGATCTCGACAGTGAGCAGGTGTTGCTGATCTGTGAGCAATCCCTGCCTGAACTGATCGCGGCTGTTCGGGCCTTGCGGCAGAAACAATGAACTGCCGGCCTTAAGCCGCCAGTTGCTGGGACATTGATCGCACAGCTGCAGACAGGGGCAGCATCCCGCCCACCACGGCAAGTCTGGTGCCACTGGAGGGCGCCATGCAGGACATCCTTTTCGCGGTCGAGGAAGCTGAGGACGGCTCCTACCGGGCCAGCGCAGCAGCTGCCGCGATCCACACCGAGGCCGACACCCTGGAGGACCTCCCCCGGGAGATTGGTGACGCCGTCGTCTGTCACTCCGATCCCGGCCAGGCGCCACCCCTGATCCGCCTCCATCACGTGAGGCAGGAACGGCTGGCCCTGTGAGGATTCCGCGGGACGTCAACGGCCAGCTCCTGGCCGAGCGCCTGCGCCAGAGCCGCAGCACACAGCATTGGAGAGGCGCCTGCTTCCTCCGAGAGCGCCATAGGGTTTCCAGCGAAGGTCCCTGCTCGTTTCGATCCGGCAGACCGATCCCCTGGAGCCATGAGCGATCCCTGCCCGCTGCAGCAGGCTGAAGCCACCTGCCACCAGCTCGCCGGCGTGCTGTTCCCCTGGGATCTCACCCGCTCCCTTGAGCTGGCCCTGCTCAAGACCTTCTGCGTGCCCTCGATCTCCGCTCTGCTGGATCGCACCGGCGAGTTCGCCCAGCGGCCGCGCAAGCGCTACGACGACACCGGTCTGATGGTGGCCGAGCTGCTGCGTCATGGGGTCGACAGCGAGGCGGGTGCGGCCGTGATCGAGCGCATGAACCGCATCCACGGCCACTACGCCATCGGCAACGACGACTTCGTCTACGTGCTCTCCACCTTCGTGGCCGAGCCGATCCGCTGGCTGGGTCGCTATGGCTGGCGGGGCCTCAACGACCTGGAGCAGGAGCACCTGTTCCGCTTCTGGCAGGCGGTGGGGCAGCGGATGGGGATCACCGCGATCCCGTGCAGCCTTGCTGCGCTGATGGCGCTCAACGAGCAGGTGGAACGGCAGGTGTTCGCCCTGGCCCCCAGCAACCGACGCGTCGCCGACGCCACCCTGGCCATGCTGCTGGCCGACTGGCCCGCCCCCCTCAGGCCGGCCCTCCGCCGGGTGCTGGCCGTCCTGCTCGATCGCCAGACGGCGGGCAGTCTGGGCTGGCCCGTCGCGCCGGGCTGGCTGCAGCAGCTGGTGCTCGCCGCCCTGCGCCTGCGCAGCCGCGCCGCCGCCGCCGGTGCCGCCTTGAGCCGAGGGTTGGGGCGGCAACCCCGGGCGCGGTTCTTCTCGCAGCGGCCCACCCCCAGCTATGGCGTCCGCTTCCGGCTCAAGCAACTGGGCCCGCCGCCCCTGCTGCAGCACCTCAATCAGCCCGGGCGTTCAGGCCTGCCTGGCGATGACGGTGCGGACGCCAGCGGATCCGCAGCGCCCCCTGGCTGATCCTCCCCGCGCAGGCCCTCTGCGAGCGGCGCCCGATCGGCCGCCTGAGACAATCCACAACCGCCGACCCCCCAGGGAAAAACATGGCCGTTCTTGGGAGAGAGGCGATCCTGCAGGCGATGGAAGCGGGCGCGATCGGGGTCACGCCCTTCGATCCCGAGCGACTGGGCCCCGCCTCTCTCGACCTCACCCTCGCCCCCACCGTTCGCGTGTTCCGCAAGGTGCACCAGGTGGTCGACGTGCAGGAGCACAGCGACTACCGGGAGCTCACCGAGAAGATCCAGGTGCCCGAGGGCCAGCACATCCTGATCATGCCCGGTGAGACCGTGCTGGGCATCACCCGCGAGCGCCTGCGCCTGGGACCTGGTCTGTGCGGCTGGCTGGAGGGTCGCAGCCGTTTCGCGCGCCTGGGTCTGATGGTGCACATCAGCGCCCCCTTCATGGGGCCGGGGATCGACAGCCAGCAGGTGCTGGAGATGAGCAACTTCGGCCCCGCTGCCCTGGCGGTGCATCCCGGCACCGCGATCTGCCAGTTCGTGTTCCAGAAGCTGGAGGGCAACGAGAGCTACGCCGGCCGCTTCGCTGGCCAGACCGCGGAGTCCTTCTGAGCGCAGCGGAGAGGGGAGCGCTCAGAAAATCCACAGGGTTTTCTTCTTGCAGTAACCCGCCCCGATGTTCATCCAGCCCGAGAGACAGGGCTTGCCGTAGGTGGGCCTTACCTCGTAATAGATGGGTGAATTGCAATGCTGCTTCAGGTCATTCACATAACCAAGCGGACACTGATCTTGACCAGGAAGTTTGGGAATCCGCTTCTGCGCCAGGGCTGGGTCAGGGATCAGCAGCGGAAGGCTCAGAAGCACAGCGGCCAGAGCGAGGAGTGGCGTCTGCACTGGGTCAACATTCAGCTGATTGAACCCTAGGGGTCTCTTGCCTGTTCGCCGCTTTCCGGCCTGGCGGTGGAGGTCTGCGCGCTTGGGAAGCTCTCAACACGACTTGTTCCGTTTCTGGGGTCCACGTCAGCTGGATGACCTGAGGGCCATCTCGTGGGCCAGATGCTTGGATTCACGCGTTGAACGGACGGAGACCGCGAAAGCAATCACCGCAGGCATTGCTATCATTGAATTCATTGTGAGCAGGAGCAAGCCGATGGCCACCCTCACGATCCGCAACCTCGAAGACAGCATCAAGACCCAGCTACGCATCCAGGCCGCTCGCCATGGCCGCTCCATGGAGGAAGAGGCGCGCACGATCCTCAAAGAAGCCGTTGCGGCCAGCGAGCCCGCTTCTGCTCTGCAGGGCTTAGGCAGCCAGATCCATGCCCATTTCGCTCGGTTGGGCGGGGTGGAGCTGGAGTTGCCTGATCGCCACTCCATCCCCCAGCCACCGGCCTTCACGGAGACGGCTGAATGATCGTGCTTGACACCAACGTGATCTCGGAGTTGATGCGCCCCGCGCCCACTCCCGTGGTGCTGGCCTGGGCCGATCGTCTCGATCCAAGCGCCGTCGCCATCACCGCCATGAACGAAGCCGAGATCCGCCATGGCCTGGCCCGGCTGCCGGAGGGTCGCCGCAAGCAGTCGCTGCAGCAGAGCTGGGAGGCGCTGCTGGCCGAGCTGTTCAGCGGAAGGGTGTGGCCCTTCACCAGCGAGGCGGCGCATTGGTACGGCGAACTGTTGAGCCGGCGCGATCGGTTGGCGCGCCCGATGGCCACCGCCGATGCGGTGATTGCCGCCACCGCCTTGGCCCACGGTGCTCAGCTGGCCACCCGGGATGGTGCCGATTTTGCCGAGGTCGGCCTGGAGCTGATCAACCCCTGGCTCTTCTCTTGACCAACACCTCCCTGCCGCCGATCACCGGCCAAGAAGCCGAGATCCTCGCCCTGGTGCAGCAGCCCGGCCCGGTGTTTCTGCCCCGTACCAACCTCAACCTGGAGCAGATCCGCTCAGGCTTTGCCTGCGCTCTGCACATGCACCAGCCCACGATTCCAGCCGGGGCCAATGGCGAGCTGATTTCGCATCTGCAATACATGTTTGAGCACCCCGGCGAGGGCGATAACCACAACGCCGAAGCGTTTGCCCAGTGCTACAAGCGCCTCGCTGAGATCCTCCCCCAGCTGATTCGTGATGGCTGCAACCCCCGGATCATGCTGGATTATTCGGGCAATCTGCTCTGGGGCGTTGGGCAGATGGGCCGCCACGACATCCTCGATGCCCTGAAGTCGCTCGCCTGCTATCCCAGCCTGCAGCCCCACGTGGAATGGCTCGGCACCTTCTGGAGCCATGCCGTGGCGCCCTCCACGCCCATCCCCGATCTCAAGTTGCAGATCCTGGCCTGGCAGCACCAGTTCGCGGCCCTGTTTGGCCGGGAGGCCCTGCAGCGGGTGAAGGGATTTTCACCACCGGAGATGGCCCTGCCCAACCACCCCGACACCCTCTATGCCTTCGTGAAGGCCCTCAGGGAGTGTGGCTACCGCTGGCTGCTGGTGCAGGAGCACAGCGTGGAGAACCTCGATGGTTCAGGCCTCAGCCAGGAGCAGAAATACAGCCCCAACCAGCTCGTGGCGCGCAACTCCAGTGGGGAGGAGGTGTCGATCATGGCCTTGATCAAGACCCAGGGCTCCGATACCAAGCTGGTGGGCCAGATGCAGCCCTGCTACGAAGCCCTGGGGCTGGGCCGGCAAGCGCTGGGGGAAGCAACGATCCCCTCGCTCGTCTCTCAGATTGCCGATGGTGAAAACGGCGGCGTGATGATGAATGAATTCCCATCCGCCTACATCCAGGCCCATCAGAAAATCGCCTCCATGGGCAGGGATGCGGGCAGCGATTCAGGCACCGTGGCGATCAATGGCACCGAGTATCTTGAGTTGCTGGAAGCTGCCGGTGTGAACGCTACTGATTACCCAACGATTCAGGCTGTGCAGCAACACAAGCTCTGGCGTGAGGTTGGCAGCCCACCCACCCCGGAATCCACCGAAGCGGCGATCGCCGCCCTCCAGGCGAGCGATCCCCAGTTCTCGATGGCGGGTGCCTCCTGGACCAACGACCTCAGCTGGGTCGAGGGCTACGGCAACGTGCTGGAGCCGATGAACCACCTCAGCGCCCGGTTCCACCAGGTGTTTGACCCCCTGGTGGCTGAGGATCCCGCCATCACCAAATCCCCGCGTTACCAGGAAGCCCTGCTCCATCTGCTTCTGCTGGAAACCAGCTGCTTCCGCTACTGGGGCCAGGGAGCCTGGACCGAGTACGCCCGCGAGATTCACCGGCGCGGGGAAGCCGCGATCGCTTAGTCAGCTTCCGCTCGCTGGGGTCTGGTTTTCTGCGGCGCCTGGTGCCGGGGAAGGGGGCGGATCCGCTTCCCGCTTGTCCTTGCAGGTGGAGCAGAGCACGTGCCCCTTCTGCTCGAGATAGAGCCGCATCGAGCGTTCGATCCGAACACCACAACCGGAACAGGCAAACAAAGGGCTCATACGATCGCGGCAGGCTGCTTCGTTCAGGGGCGTTGGCCCGCCTGGTGCTCCTGCATCGACTGGCGGTGGGCCTGTTTCGTCTCCTGGATCGCCAAGCGGCGGATCTCGAGGATCTGGCCAATCTCGCGGGCAAAGCTGGGCTGGCGATCGATCATCTGATTGACCACCGTCGCGGGGAGCTTCATCACTTCAAGATCATTGCTGGCGGCGATGGTCACGACGCTGGGTTCACCGGAAAACAGGCTCATCTCGCCGAAGAACTCACCACTTCTCAGCGCGAGTAATTCCAGATCTTCGCCACTGTCATCGCGGGTTGACATCACCGCCTGGCCGGCGACGATGATGTAGAGCTCATTGCCCATACGACCCTGGCGGATCACCTTTTCTCCAGCGGCAAAATGCTGCAGGGCGATTCCTGTTGATGAGGTGGTGACGTTGCTCTCCTCGCGATTGATGGGTACGTAGGAGGGGATGGCCTGGAGGCTTTCGCTGAACTTCTTGGCGAGCCCTTTCTGCTGGCTTGTGGGCCCATGGTAGTTGTACACCGTTCGGATCGGAAAAGGAATCGAAAGGTTGTTGCGTTTGGCGGCATACCAGACCCGTGTCATGAAGCGTTCACGAATCTGTTCCACATCGCCATAGTCTCGAATGAAGAACTTCACCTCATAGGTCACGGCAAAATCGGCATAGGTGAGCGTGAACACATCAGGTTCTGGATCCAGCAGAATGCCCTTGGTTTCCAGGGCCGTGCTCTTCAGCACCTGCCGGGCCAGGTTGGGCGGGTCGTTGTAAGAAAAGCCGATCTGGATGCGTTCGGCGTGGATCGGGTTGGGCTTGGTGAAGTTGCGGATGATCTCACTGCTGATCAGCTTGTGGGGGATCACGACCATCTCCTGCTCCAGCGTCAGCAACCTCACGGCGCGCCAGTTGATGTCGATCACCTGGCCCACCACACCGCCCACCTCGAGCCAGTCCCCCACTGTGAAGGGCCGCTCAAACAGCAGGGCAATGCCCGACATCACACTGCCGAGCGTGTCCTGCAGGGCCAGACCGATGACGATCGAACTCACCCCCAGGGCGGTGACCAGACCGGCCAGATCCGCATTCCAGACGGTGGCCAGAACGAACGCCGTTCCCAGCAGGATCAGAAACAGGCGCGCCAGATCGATCAGCAGCTTCGGCACCCTTGAGCGCCAGGTGTCGGCCTCGGCCTGCTCGAACAGGATCACGTTGAGCAGGGACAGGGCGGCATGGATCACGCAGACCCAGAACACCGTCTCGACGGTCCTGAACAGGCGGCCTCCGGGGTCGACCATGAGCAGGTGCTGCAGGAAGACCAACAGCACCAACACCGGCAGCAGCACATCGCGCACCAGCCGAACCGTGCTCGCAATCGCCAGCCCCCGTCGCTTCAGGCGATGGATCACTTCGCCCAGCACGATCGTGAGCAGGGGGAAGCCGATGGCCAGGCTGATTCCCCACAACCACAGAGGTGAGGAGGTGTTCATGGTTTCGAGAGTGCCTCGCCGACCGCTGGCGCTGTGGTGCTCATCAACTGCCAGGCCTGCTGTGACTTCTGGCCATTGGTTGCGGCAGTGGTGAGCTCGAACTGGTAGAGATCCTCGAGCCGATGATGCACCACCTCGGAGACGAGCACGCAGCCGGAGGGACAGATCTGGCTGAGGCCGTGGGTCTGTTTCACCGTTTCGCCCCAGATGTCATAGACCACCCGACTCTTGCCGACGATGCCGGCCACGATGTCGCCGGAGTGGATGCCGATCTGGAGACCAAGCGTGAAGCCGCGCTCGAGGTTGAAACGTCGCAGGACACCCAGCATCTCGATGGCGAAATCGAGCGCCCGTTTGTCATGGTCGAGGTAGGGCACCGAGAGGCCGCAGACCGCGAGATAGCTGTCGCCGATGGTCTTGATTTTCTCCAGACCGAACTGCTCGGCCAGGTCATCGAACGACCCCACCAGATCGTTGAGAATGGCCAGCGATTCATAGGCCGTGAGGGAAGAGGAGAGTTGGGAGAAACCCTTGAGATCGGCGAACAGCACCGCCACGTTGGTGACGTCTTCGGCGATCTGGGTTTCACCCCGCTGCAGCCGGCGGGCGATGGCCGCGGGAAAGACGCTGAACAGCAGCTTCTCGTTTTCCTGGTTCTTCTGATCAACCAGCGCCGTCTGGGTCTGCAGGCTCTGCACGACGGCATTGAAGGAGCGACCCAACTCTCCGAATTCGTCCTTGGAATTCACTTCCGGGATGCTCGTGAGTTCGCCGGAGGAGACCTTGCGGGCACTCTCGATCAGTTGCTGGACAGGCTTGACGAACAGATGGGCCAGAGCCATGGCCAGCAGGGTGACCAGCAGGATCAGCAACGTCACGGTGATCAGGATCTGCCGCTGGAAGGCGTGGATCGGCGCATAGGCCTCCGCCAGGTCCATCTGGGAGAGGATCACCCAGTCGAAGCCATCAATCTGAAGCGGCGCATAGGAACTCAGCACCGGCACACCGCGATAGTCCACCACCTGCAGGGTTCCGGAGCCACCGGCGACCGCCTTGGTCACCGCTGGGGTGGAGACCGGCTGCTGCAGGATCGTCGTTTTGTATTGGCGCAGGCGTGCGATCGAGTCTTCCTTCATGCCCCGTGACTGCAACTGGGCCAGAAAGGCCTTGGGATTCTCCAGATAGAACCGCGAGGCCGAGCGCATCAGGTTGTCCTGGCCCACCAGGATGGTTTCACCTGATTGGCCCAGTCCATCCTGTTTCCATTCCTGGTTGCCGGTCATGACGTTGTTGATCTCGTCGACGGGCATCTGAAAGGCGAGAACGCCGACCAGCTTGGAGCCGTTGTAGATCGGGGCCGCGATGAAGGAGGCGGGTACGCCGTAGGAGGGGGCATAGGTGGCAAAGTCGACCAGCCGGGTGAACCCTTTCTCCTTCGAGGCGATCACCTGACGCACCAGCTCGGCCAGATTGCTGTCCTTGTAGGGACCATTGTTAAGGTTGGTGGCGTAATCAGTTTCCTTGAAAACGGTGTAGACAATCTGTCCCTGGGGATTGATCAGGAACATGTCGTAGTAGCCGAACTTGGCGATGATGTTGCGGAAGATCGGGTGATAGCGCCCATGCACCTGCGAATAGGAGCTGCCATCCTTTGCGGCGACGAATTGCTGTTTCTTGCCGACCGGATTAGGGTTGGCTGCGATGTAGTTGTACTGCAGGTAACGCGTGGCCGGGTCACTGGCCAGATAGGCGGGGAGATTCGGAGTGCCGGAATGGTACTGATCCAGCCGTGGTAGGAATTCCTTGCGGTAGTACGTCTCCAGGGCCTGGTCTGATTTGGCAGACTCTTTCACCCCTTTCAGTTGCTGGAAGGCCGCGTCGAACTGTTCTACGGCAGCAACGATCGAAAGGTCTTCACTCAAGGTCTGAGTGTGATTCTGGATGTTCCGAAAATAGGATTCAATCTGATAGGCCTTTGAAGCTCGCACACTGGTGAGCTGATTGAAGACCCGATTGGTGAGATTGATCTGGCCGCTTCGATAGCCCAGGGCCGCCGAGATGAGCGTGGAAAAGCCGCTCACCAGCAGCAGCATGAGGATCAGCTTTGATTTGATGCTCAGCTGACTCGCTGAATCCCTGGAGAGACGACGCATCCACACCAGTGGTTCAACCCTTAAACGAGGCCATCGGAACCCTAGTCGGCCAATTTGAGCCACTTGTAGTCATTGCCACCCTTCCGCAGGCCCCGCTGCCTGAGGTCTCCTCGATGGCCTGATCGTCCGCCACCAGCCCAGAGTGGGCGCACCGCTTCCGTTACCCATGGCCCAGGGCTTTGCCTCCTCCGCCTCCCCGCGGCCTGGGGCCTGCCCCTGCGGAGCCGGGGCCTATGAAGTGTGTTGCGCCCCCTTGATCCGCGGCCAGCAGCTGGCCTCCACCGCCGAGCAATTGATGCGCTCGCGCTACAGCGCCTTCGCCCTGGCCTGCGTGGAGCCCGGGGCGATCGATCACCTGCTGCGCAGCCACCCGGAACCAGGTACCAATGAACGCCAGCGGCGCCGTGAGCTGCTGGCGGCGTGCGGCCAGACCCGCTGGTTGGGGCTCACCGTGCTGGCCAGCGAGGCCGGTGGCCCAGGCGATGCCGAGGGCACCGTGGAGTTCCAGGCCCGCTGGAGCAGCCGTGGCCGCAGCGGCGTGCTCGACGAGCGCTCCCGGTTCGGGCGCGGCTCCCAGGGCCAGTGGCTCTACCTGGAGGCGTCGGGCTGAGCGAGCCTTGGGGGCTCCCACTGCTTTGGGATCCCTCAGCGGGGAGCGACCTGGAAGGGATTCAACAGCTTCACCCCGGTGCCGTTGAAGTCAGCCGTGTTGCGGGTCACCACCGTGAGGTCATGCAGCAGGGCGATGCCTCGCCCCATAGGCTTCCCCCGAGTCCACCGCTGGCCTTGACGTCCCCCATCCCCTACTTCGAGCTCCAGGCCGTGGACGCCTACCTGGGCCCACGCCTTGTGTTCGAGAACCTCAACCTGCGCCTGCATCTGGGCGAGCACACCGTGGTCCTCGGCCCCAATGGGTCCGGTAAAAGTGCCCTGATCAAACTGCTCAGCCGCGAGCTCTACCCGCTGGTCAAGCCCGGTTCGGCGCTGCGGATCTTCGGCAGCGAAACCGTGAACCTCTGGGACCTGCGCGCACGCCTCGGCCTTGTCTCCACGGATCTGCAGATCGGCTATGTGGGGCGGGTTCGCGCCTTCGACGTGGTGCTCTCGGGCTTTTTCGGCTCGGTGGGGATCGGCCGCAGCCAGCGGCCCACTGAGGCCCAGCGCCAGCGGGTGCGGGAGCTGCTGGCCCAGCTTGGCCTGTCGGATCTTGCCGAGCGCCCCTTTGCCCAGCTCTCCGATGGTCAGAAGCGCCGGCTGCTGCTGGCCCGGGCCCTGGTCCACGATCCCGAGGTGCTGGTGCTGGATGAACCCACCAATGGCCTCGACCTGCGCTCCCGCCATCAGCTGCTGGACATCCTGCGCGATCTGGCCCGCTCCGGCACCACCCTGCTGCTGGTGACCCACCAGATCGAGGCGATCGTGCCTGAGATCAGCCGGGTGCTGCTGTTGCGGCAGGGGGCGGTGGTGGGCGATGGCCCCGCCGTTGAGCTGCTGATGGACGCTCCCTTGAGCGCACTGTTCGACACGCCCTTGCAGGTGGTGTCGGCCGGGGGCTACCGCCAGGTGCTGCCGGCGGCCTGATCGGCGTTGAACCCCTCAAGTTGAGCCAGGATCGAAGGAGCTGGACGCCCCTGCCATGGACCACACCAAGGCCCTTCATCACCGTGGCTATGCCCTCAGCCTGCGGCCCCTGGAGGGCGGCTGGGATGTGCACATCGGGGATCCCGCCGGGCACGTGGCCGATGTGGATCTGCATTGTCAGTTGAGCCAGGGCCCCTGGCCCAGCCCCGAGTCGGCCCTGGAGGCGGCCCGCGGCTGCATCGATGCGCTGTTGGGCGAGGAAAGCTCCTACTGAGCGCTGATGCGCAAGCGTCCAGGCGGGGCTAACTGTGGAGTTGTCGCCGGTCAGGGCCATGAAGCTCCGCTTCGTTCCGATCCACGTGTTCCGGGAAACACCGCAGGTGACCTTCTTCGATGCCAGCGTGCCCCACGCCAATGGCACCGATGTGGTGCTGCACAGCGGCGCCGCCACCTCGCCGCCCGATGACGACGGGTTTCCGCAGTTCTATCAGCATGGGCACCAGGTGGATCACAACCTGGTGCTGAGCGGCCAGCGCCGTTTCATCCTGCTCAATCCTGAGTGGGACCAGCCCCACCATGTGGTGGAGCTGGAGCGGGCGATGGGGGCCCTGGAGATTCCGATCGGTACCCTGCACCGCTCGGTGTCGGGGCCCCAGGGGAGCGTGGTGCTCAACCAGGCCCAGCGGGATGCCGCCTTCAGCTATGCCACCGAGTTCATTCCCGTGAGTCTCCGGGGGCGGCCCGATCTGCAACAGCTGCTGCAGGTGCCGCCATGGCTCTGGAGCTGGCGCAATGGCCACATCTGCCGGGATCACCCCGGCAGCCCCACCCCGCTAGAACCGGAGTGAACGGCTTGGGCCCCATCGTGCGCTTCCTCTGGTTTCGGCGGGCCCTCCTGGCCTCGCTTTCCTGCTTGCTGCTGCTCGGTGCCGCCCTGCCGGCCCAGGCGGCCTTTGAGTTGCCGCCCCTGCCCTACCCAGCCGCGGCCCTGGAGCCCGCCATCGATGCCACCACGATGACGATCCACCATGATCGCCATCACGCCACCTACGTGAGCAACCTGAATGCCCAGATCGCCGCGAATCCGGGTCTCCGCGAGCTGTCGCTGGAGGCGTTGCAGGCCCAGGTGGCGCGCTTCCCTGCTGCGGTGCGCAACAACGGTGGCGGCCACTGGAACCACAGCCAGTTCTGGGCGGTGATGGCACCGGCGGGCCAGGGCGGCGAGCCTTCGCCTCAGCTCCAGCAGGCCATCGCCGCGAGCTTCGGCAGCCTCGACGCCCTGCAGCAGCAGTTCAACCAGACGGCCGCCAGCCGCTTCGGCTCCGGCTGGGCCTGGTTGATCCGCAAGCCCGATGGCCAGCTGGCGATCACCAGCACCGCCAACCAGGACAACCCCCTGATGGACCTGCCGGGCCTCGAGCGGGGCCTGCCCCTGATCGGGCTCGATGTCTGGGAGCATGCCTACTACCTCCAGTACCAGAACCGCCGCCCCGATTACATCAGCGCCTGGTGGGCTCTGATCAACTGGAACGAAGTGAACCGGCGCTTCGCCGCAGCCACCGCCTCAGCGCCAACAGCCTGAGCCTCCATGGAACTTGGCCACTACCGTCACTTCAAGGGAGGGCATTACAGCGTTGTGGGTCTTGCTCGACATTCCGAAACCCTCGAAGAGATGGTGATCTACCGGCCCAGCGACCGCGAGGGCGACGTCTGGGTGCGACCCCTGGCGATGTTCGAAGAATCGGTGCAGCACCAGGGAGAAACGCTGCCACGCTTCACCTACCTGGGGCCGGCCTGAACGGGACAGCGTTCAGGGCTCCCGCCGCAACAGGAAGAAGAACGGCCGCTCCTGGCCCTTGAGGTCCATCAGCCCCAGCAGGGTGTCGTCGTCGACGCGGCGGAAGACGTCGTTGATCGGCGCGTGGTCGTAGAGCATCGTGGCCGACTCCACCCCCCGGTAGCGCATGCTGCGCAGGCGGGCCCGCGACCGCCGTGTCGCCAGCAACGGCACCAGCGCCTGGAACAGCCGCCCCACCCAGGGCGCACCCAGCCATGGCAGGCGCTCCAGCCAGCCCAGGCCCGGCATCACCAGCTGCGGCTCCACGCTGATCAGCGCTCCGCTGGCGCTGCGGAACACCAGCGGATGCACATCTTCGCGGTTCTCGAAACGCTTGCCGTGCCAGTGGCAGTTCTCCAGCAGCCCATCGAAGGGATGGCCGGTGGCATAGCTGCTGCCCCGCCAGGCGCCGATCAGGCTCTCCACGTCCACCGGCTCCAGTCGATCGAACAGGGCCAGGGCCGCCTCGGTGCTCAGGGGACCCGAAGGGAGCAGACCGGTGGGCAACGGCTCGCTGTTGGGAGAGGTCATGGCTGCCGGCGTGGCGCGGGAGTCGGGAACAGGGCTCCAAAGCCATCCAAGCGCACCTGGGCGGGCTCGGGGGTCAGGCGCCAGAGCGATTCGAGGTAGAAGAACACGGCCCCGATGCCCCGCGAGCGGGCGGAGCGGGTCTGGGCTTCGATCCGCTCCAGGGGCACGGGGCTGCTGCGCTGGCCGGCCATGATCCCGATCGCCGTGGGGATCAACTTCTGGCTTTCCGCCAGTTCGGGACGCTCCAGCTGGCTCACGAAGCTGGCCAGGTCGGGGCGGTAGAGCTGAACGATCACCTCGTCGACGATCCGGCGCCGCACCCAGGTGAGCCAGTCCTGGAGCTGCAGGCGGTAGGCGAAGTCGTAGTAGTTGGGGGAGATGGAGATGATCGCGTTGGGTTTGCGCTCCCGCACCGCCTGAGCCAGCCGCGCCATGAAGGCTGTGATTTTGGCTGCGCGCCACTTCACCCAGGCCGGGTCCTGGTGGTTGGCGGGGGGATCTTTCTTGGTTTCTTTGCGGTAGAGCGCCACGGTGAACGGGTCGTAGCCGAAGGCACTCGGCAGGATCATGTGATCGTCGAACTGGATCCCATCGACGTCGTAGCTGCCGATGATCTCCAGCACCAGCTCCGTGATGAACGCCTGCACCTCGGGGTGGAAGGGGTTGAGCCAGACCACCTCTCCCGCCGCCGTGATCGAGGTGGTGCTGCCATCACGCTGGCGCGTGAGCCATTGCGGGTTCTTCGCCACCAGCTCAGAGCTTGGCGGCGCCATGAAGCCGAATTCGAACCAGGGGATCACCAGCAGGCCGCGATGGCGGGCACGGGCACTGATGTCGGCCAGCAGGTCCTGGCCCTGGAGGCCGAGGTAGGTGAACGATTGGACCCCGCGCCGGCGCGTGACGGCGCTGGGGTAGTAGGCGAAGCCGCTGTTCCAGACCACCGGGTAGAGGGTGTTGAAGTTGAGCGCACTCAGCTGGTCGATGGTCGCCTGAAGGCGGCTCTGATCCCGCAGCACGGCCATGTCGTTGCTGGTCAACCAGACACCGCGGATTTCGGCAGCTGGCAGCGCTGATGGCGCCGCCGGTGCTGGCGCGGCGGTCACGGGAGGCGGGGGCAGGGGTTGGGATTCGACCCGGGCCACCGCAGCGGAGATGACCTGGAGCAGCAGGCAGCCGCCAAGCACGAGGCTGACGGCGATTGGCAGCCAGGCGCTCAACCTGCCTCGGGGACCCGAGCGCTCCGAGGCCTTGATCGGATGCAGAGCGCGGCCCACCGGCACCCTCCTCGGCTGCATGGGCAGAACCCTAGGGGGGGTGGCTGCCGGGGCGATGGGCGACCTGGAAGGCGCCGCGCTGTTTAGGGTGGGTTTCGGCTGAGCGCAGCTCCGATGCTTTCCACGCACGACCGCCTCACCACCGACCCCTCGATCTGTCACGGCAAGGCGACGATTCGCGGCCTGCACTACCCGGTGGAGCTGGTTTTGGATTGGCTCGGTTCGGGCATGAGCACAGAGGAGATCCTGGCGGACTATCCCGATCTGGAGCCGGACGACATCCGTGCCGTGCTCCTCTTCGCCGCTGACCTGGCCCGCGTTCAACGGCTGGAGCAGCTGCCGGCGTGAAACTGTTGATTGATGCCCTGTTGCCGAGATTGTTGAGTCGTCGCCTTTCCCCAAGCGGGCACGACTCGATTCACACAATGGAGCTCTCGATCGGCAAGCCCAGTGGCGTTTCTGTGCTTGCTGCAATCGCGAGCCATCACGAAAGGATGCCTGTCAGCATCGACGAGCCCTCCAGCAACCATCGGCTGGTGGAATTCGGCCTGACATCCCTGGTGATCAGGCGATAGCACCCCCATGCCGATCATCAGCGCCGACAACCTCTCCAAGACCTACCGGGTCGCCGACAAGCAGCCCGGTCTGCGCGGCACCCTGCGCCATTTCGTGGCCCGTCGCCACCGCGATGTGCCGGCGGTCACGGGGGTGAGCTTCCAGGTTGAACCGGGGGAGGTGGTGGGCTTTCTGGGGCCCAATGGCGCCGGCAAGACCACCACCCTCAAGATGCTCTCCGGTCTGATCCATCCCACCGGCGGCACGGTGCGGGTGGCGGGCTTCGAGCCCGCCAGGCGCCAGGGTGCTTTCCTCAAGCAGATCACCCTGGTGATGGGCCAGAAGCAGCAGCTGATCTGGGACCTGCCGCCGCTCGATTCGCTGCGGGTCAATGCGGCCGTCTATGGCATCCCCGACGGCCTGGCCAGACGACGCATCGATGAGCTGGCGGAGATGCTCGAACTGGGCCGTGAACTGACGCGGCCGGTGCGCAAGCTTTCCCTGGGTGAGCGCATGAAGGCCGAGCTCATGGCCGCCCTGCTGCATCAGCCCGCCGTGCTGTTCCTGGATGAACCCACCCTGGGGCTGGATGTCAACGCCCAGGTCCGGGTGCGTGATTTCCTCGCCGATTACAACCGCCGCACGGGCGCCACGGTGCTGCTCACCAGCCACTACATGGGAGACATCACGGCGCTCTGCCCGCGGGTGCTGCTGATTCACCAGGGCCACCTGTTCCACGACGGTCCCCTCGAGGCGCTCACCGATCGGCTCGCCCCCCACCGCCAGGTGCGCCTGGAGCTGAAGCGGCCCCAGCCGCGGGAGGCGTTCGCCGGCTACGGCACCCTTGAGGAATGCCAGGGGCACCAGGTGCGGCTGCTGATTCCGCGTGAGGGCCTGACGGACAGCGTGGCTCGTATGCTGGCGGCTTTTGAGGTGGTGGACCTGGAGGTGAGCGAGCCGCCGGTGGAGGAGCTGATCGGGAGGCTGTTTCGCCAGGGTTCCCTCTAAGCTGCTAGCAAATTGCAAGCGGCTAGCCCGATGCGCACCCTCTACCTGCGCAATGTGCCCGACGAGGTGGCCGAGCGGCTCGAGCGGCTCGCTTCCCGGGCTGGTGTGCCGCTGAGCACCTTTGCTGTGCGTGAACTTACCGAAGCCTCCAGGCGCGCCGACGCGGCCGCCCTGCTGGAGAGCCTTCCGGACCACGGAATCCAGCTCGATGCGATCAGCATGGGCCTTTGGGCCGAGCGGGAGGAGCGGTGATCGTGGCCGATGCCTCCGCTGTTGTGGCGGGGTTGCTCAACGCAGGTCCCGCCCGTCAGATCCTGGCTTCTGAAGCTCTGCAGGCGCCCCACCTGCTGGATGTGGAGGTGGCCTCGGTGTTGCGGCGGCTCTGCCGTACGGGAACGCTCCACGCCGATGACGCCGAACACCTGCTGGAGGTTTATGCAGCCCTGGGGATTCGTCGCCATCTCAGCTCCCCCCTGCTGGGCAGGATCTGGGCGTTGCGCGACAACCTCAGCGCCTATGACGCCAGCTATGTGGCCCTGGCTGAAACCCTGGGCTGTCCGCTGCTCACGGCCGATCGCCGGCTGGCCGCCGCCCCTGGCCCTACCTGTGGGATCCAGCTCTTGGCCGCCGAGGCGCCATGAGGATTCCCATGAGCGCCCGCTGCGCTCGCAACCCCTCTCTCCCCGCCGCCCGCCATGCCATCCGCCTGGCCCGGGTGCTGCTCACGAGCCAGTACGCCCTGATGCTCGAGTACCGCGCCGAGATCGCCCTCTGGGCGCTCTCCGGCGTGTTGCCGCTGATCATGCTCGGGGTCTGGAGTGGCTCCGGCGCCGCCGCTGATTCAGGCTTCAGCCCCCTGCAGCTCACGCGCTATTTCCTGGCGGCCTTCGTCGTGCGTCAGTTCACGATCATCTGGGTGATCCACGCCTTCGAGGAGGACAACCTCCAGGGCCGTCTCTCCCCCTACCTGCTGCAGCCGCTGCCGCCCCTGTGGCGCTACCTGGCCGCGCACCTGGCGGAGCAGGCCACCCGCCTGCCCTTCGTGGTCGTGATCCTGGCCCTGGTGTTCCTGGTGCTGCCCCACACCTTCTGGTTGCCATCGCCCGGCACCTTCCTGCTGGCGGTGCTGGCCATCTTGATGGTGTTCCTGCTGCGCTTTCTGATCCAGAGCCTGATCACGATGCTCTGCTTCTGGAGCGAGCGTGCCGCGGCCCTGGAGCGCCTGCAGATGATCCCCTATCTGTTTCTCTCGGGCCTGGTGGCGCCCCTGGACACGTTTCCCGAGGGCATGCGCGCCTTCGCCTATGCCACTCCTTTCCCCTGGATGATCGGCTTTCCGGCCGAGCTGCTCAGTGGCAGGGAGGTGAATCTGGCGCTCGGCTTTGGGGCTCTGCTGGGCTGGACACTGCTGGTGCTGCCGTTCGTGCTGTTGCTCTGGCGCGCTGGGGTGCGCCGCTATTCGGCCATGGGGGCCTGAGGGAACAAGCCATGGCCGATCCGATGGCGAGCTGGCGTTCGACATTCCGCCTCTATCGGCGCACGCTGCTGCGCTTCTGGGCCACCTCGCTCACGGCCGAGCTGGAGTATCAGGCGAATTTCTTCGTTGAGCTTCTTTCGGTGGGCGGCAACCTGGCGGGCAGTGTGTTTCTGCTCTCGCTGTTCTTCGCGGGCGGCCGCAGCCTGGGGGGCTGGAGCTGGGAGCAGGCGTTGGTGGTGCTGGGGATCTACACCCTGCTCGATGGGATCACCAGCACGCTGCTGCAGCCGAACCTGAGCACGATCGTCACCCACGTGCGCACGGGCACGCTTGATTTCGTGCTGCTCAAGCCGATCGACAGCCAGTTCTGGCTCTCGGCGCGCACGGTGTCGCCCTGGGGGTTGCCGGGTGTGGTGCTGGGGCTGGCGCTGATCGTCGTGGCCGCGGCGCGTTCCGGCGCCACTCCTGATCCGCTCACCTTGCTCAGCGCCGCCCTGCTGCTGCTCGCAAGCAGCTTGATCCTCTATTCGCTCTGGTTCGTGCTGGCGGCCACCAGCATCTGGTTCGTGAAGGTCTGGAACGCCACCGAGGTGCTGCGCTCGGCCCTCGTGGCCGGCCGCTACCCGATCAGCGCCTACCCGGCGGCCCTGCGCACCTTCTTCACCGTGGTGCTGCCGGTGGCCTTCCTCACCACCGTGCCCGCCGAGGCGATTCTTGGCACGGGCAGTGCCCGCTGGTTGATGGCCTCGCTGCTCGTGGCGGCGGCCGCGCTGGCGTTCAGCCGCTGGTTCTGGGGCTTTGCCCTGCGCTTCTACACCTCAGCCTCCAGCTGAAGCGGAAAGGGCGTGCGCTGTGTCGCCAGAGAAATGGGTACGACGACCCATTGCCGGCCCCGTCCGTCCGTCCGATGGTGATCTCAACCGCAGCACCTGAGCCTGCGGAGTCGTGATTCGGAGGCACCGCATGGACGACACGCCGCCTAACCAACCGTCAGGAGCGCGCTGACGTTTCGGACCCCTGCTCCAACAGTCTCATTGGCATCTTGGGTCATCCGGCCGAGCCCTGTGCTCAATGGCCACCCACCGCACCGCTCCAGGTGCCCCGGGTCCACGGACGACCACCGCTTGAACGTCATGGCCCCAGGGGCCTGCGCCAGCCACTCCGCCCGCTACGCACAACAGGAGGATCGATCCATCGATCCGTTTGCCATCGCTTGATCACCTGGCCCTGAGGGGCCTCCATCACGGGCAAAGCCCGGTGACACGCTCACCGGGCTTTGTTGTTGGACGGCGGGAACTCAGTCCAGCCGACGGCCCAGCAGCAGGTCGCGGGCGCCGTTGATGGCGGTCATCGTGTGATGCTGGCCGCCGCGGTCGGGGTGGTGCTCGCCGGCGGCCAGCTTCCAGGCCTGGGTGACCGCTTCGCTGCTGAGACGACCGGCCAGGGACAGCCCCAGCCGCTGCCGCGCCTCGATCGCTTCGAGATCCGGGCTCTTGCCCAGGGGCGAGCGATCGGCGGCTGTCAGGCCCGTTCCTTTGCGCTTGCGTCCCTTGGCGCCCACCCCTTTGACACCCGCGGCGGCCTTGCCGCCGAACCCGCGCGAACTGGCTGCTGGGGCGCCGCTGGCCTGGCGGGCCGCCGGTTTCGGTTTCAGCCGAACGAGGGCCGGACTCATCAGGTGTTGCATCGTCGTCGCTCCAGCATCCTCCATGGGCCGCCCACTGAATGTCGTGACCGATCCACCCAGGTGCATGAACGGATCGGTTCGAGCGATCAGATCGCGCTGAACCGCACCGGCATCACCGTTCCCATCCGGTCGATGGAGGTGGAGTGCCGGTTGTCATGTCACTCGATTTTCACCACGTCCATGGGGCCCTGTCCCACCTCGTTCAATTCAAGGGCCGCCCGCAGGGCGGCCTCATGGGTGTGAAACAGATAGGCGTCCTGGCTCGAGGCGACCTCCGTCAGGTGTTGATCGTCCCCGCCGACGGTGAGAAACACGCCGGTATCCAGCCGTCGCAAGGCGTAGCGCTCCGCCTGAGTGCAATCCATGGGATGGGCGGGGTCGATCTCGGGTGCCCAGAAGTGCATGGCACATGGATGATTCATACCAAAACCGTAGTCCCGCCAACACGTGGTGCCAGTGATAGGAGGTTCATCACAGAACGGTCCCCGTTGCGGTTCTCGGTGCACGGGTGATGTCCCAGAGCCGTTCCCAACCTCTCGCCTCAGATCGTGCTGAACCGCACCGGCATCACCGTTCCCATCCAGTCGATGGAGGTGGTGTGCAGGTTGTAGTAGGCGGCCTCCACCTGCAAGTTGCCTTCGCGCATGCGGTCGGTGAGCAGCACGCTCGAATCCACCAGGTTGCGGGCGGAGTTGAGCGTGTGGTGGCGGCAGGCCTGCTCCAGGTCATCGCTCACCCCCAGGCTGTTGAGCTCCATGCGCAATTGCCCCACCACCTGGGCCAGGTTCGGGGTGAGGGTGAGGTTCGGGTTGAGGGCCGCCTGCACCGCCCCGCAGCGGTCGTGGCCCAGCACCACGATCACCGGCACCCCCAGATGCCCCACGGCGAACTCCAGCGAGGCGATCGCCGCCGTGAACGACATGGTGCCGGCGTTGCGCACCACGAACAGATCGCCGAAGCCGGTGTCGAACAGCAACTCCACCGGTACGCGGGAATCGGCACAGCCCAGCACCGCCGCCATCGGGTGCTGGGCCTCCTCCAGCTCCAGCATTCGGCGCCGGTCGCTGTGGGGATGGAGCGAATGACCATCGAGGAAGCGTTGATGACCCGCCCGCAGCCCCTCCAGCACCTCGTCAGGTGTAAAGGGGTTGGCACCGGGGGGCTGCTCGGGCGGTTGTTGGCCCGCTGCCGACTCCGTCGGCCCCTTGGCGGGTGTCGGGGCGATCGTCACGGCGGAGCGGCGGCTGGGGCGATTGTCGCCTTGGCCAGCTGCCGCCGCTGCCTTGATGAGCACCGACGGACAGGCCGGGTGGGGCGTCATGCCAGGCTCGCCGGCACCGCCTGTCCCGTCGCTCGACCCGGATGCGCCATTCTCTGGCGGTGCTGCCCCGGGAGGTTTGGCTGATCGGCCTGATCAGCCTGGTCAATGATGGCGCCAGCGAGCTGATCTACCCGTTGCTGCCCCTCTACCTCAGCTCCGTGCTGATGGCGGGGCCCCGGGCCCTGGGGCTGATCGAGGGGGTGGCGGAGGCCACGGCCAGCCTGCTCAAGCTCTTCTCCGGCGTGGTGGTCGACCGCACCCGGAGAGTGAAGCCCTGGATCGTGGGCGGCTACGGGCTGGCGGCCCTGGCTCGCCCCCTGATCGCCCTGGCGGCCTCCTGGCCGGCGCTGCTGCTGCTGCGCTTCCTCGATCGGGTCGGCAAGGGCCTGCGCACCTCCCCCCGCGACGCCCTGCTGGCCGGTTGCGTGGACCCTAAGCAACGGGGGCTGGCCTTCGGGGTGCACCGCGCCATGGACAACGCCGGCGCCGTGGTCGGTCCGCTGGTGGCGGCGCTGTTGCTGGCCCAGCAGGTGCCCCTGCGCCAGATCATCCTCGGGGCGGCCCTGCCCGGGGCCGTCTGCGTGGCCCTGGCCCTCAGCCTGCGGGAGCGCCCGCTGCCGACTCCCAATGTTGAGCTCGCTGACCGTTTCGACTGGCGGGTCGGATCCCTGCCGCCGGAGCTGCGCCGCTACCTGGCGGTGGTGGCCCTGTTCAGCCTCGGCAACTCCTCGAACCTGTTCCTGCTGCTGCGGGCCCAGGCGCTCGGGGTGCCCGCCACCCAGGTGCCGCTGCTCTGGGCGACGGTGTCGACGGTGTCGATGCTGTTTGCGGCCCCGTTGGCGGGCTGGTCGGATCGGGTGGGCCGCTGGCAACTGCTGGTGGGCGGCTACGGCGCCTACGGACTCTTCTATCTGCTGCTGGGCAACCTGCCCATCGGGGGTGTGGCCCTGTTCGCCCTGTTCGGGTTCTACGGCCTGTTCATGGCCGCCACCGAAGGGGTGGAGAAGGCGCTGGTGGCTGATCTGAGCCCACCGGAGCAGCGGGGCCGCGCCTTCGGCTGGTTCAACCTCACCAGCGGCGCCCTGCTGCTGCCGGCCTCCATCCTGTTCGGCTGGCTTTACCAGGTGGTCAGTCCAGCGGCGGCCTTCGGCTTCTCGGCCAGCTGCTCCCTGGCGGCCGCCCTGTTGCTGGCCCGGTTCCGACCAGGCTCCAGAGGCGTCTTCGCCTCGCCCTGATCAGCCTTCACCCCCTTCGCCGCCTTCACCCCCCTCGTCCTGAGCTTCGCTGGCTGGGGGCTTGGAAGAGGGTGGTTTGGCCGTGGGGGCCGAGTTGGCGGGGGAGGTTGCTTCGGGCTTGGGGTTCTCCGGGGCCATGGTTGGTTCGGAGGGCTTGCCGCAGGCGCTGACCCCCGCCACCAGGCCGGCGGTGGCCAGGAACAGGGCGAGGCTGGAACGGGGGGGCATCGGCGTAGGCGCGGGAGGAGCTGGGCCCATTGTTGGCTCTGGGCGCCCCGGAGCCCCCACCGATGTGACGATGGCGTGTGCCATTGGTCACCGGGCAGCCCTGGGGGCTGCTCAGGGTGGGTTCACGTGTCAATGGGGAGATGGGATCGCACATCGGTCGTCGCCTGCGCCAGTTCCTGGCCCTGTTGGCGGTGTTCGTGCTCAGCGCCGATCTGCCCGTTCGCGTGTTCCACCTGGCCCAGCAGCTGATCTGGCGCGGGCCGGGCTTCGCCGCCGCAGGCTTTGAGCATGGCTGGCAACTGCTCGCTGTGGCGGGAGCGTTGATCTGTGCCCTCTACTTCGCCCAAGAGCATCTGGGCCGCCAGCGCCTGTTCGCGTCCTACCCGCCCAACGAGCCCGTTCCCCTTGCCCTCCACGGGCTGGGGCTGCTCTCGGGCCTGATCACGTTGCTCGTCAGGGGCTGAGAGCCGCCTCGTGCGCGCGCGGCGCAGCCTTGCCGAGGGAGCTGACGTAGGCGGGATCCTCGCTGCCGAACAGGCGATCGAGGTGGGTGAAATAGAGCCCGAAATGCACCGCCGGGCGCCTGTGGTGCAGGGCATGGTGGGTGGGCCCGATCAACCAGCGGCCCAGCCAGTGGTGGGGGAAGGCTTGCGGCAGCCGGTCCAGGCCCAGGTGATTCACCACGGCCCAGATGGTCATGGTGGTGAGCACGGCGATCAGGGTGATCGGGTGCAGCGGGATCAGGGCCACCAACACGATCAGGAACAGGGCCTGCACCGCCGCTTCGGGGGGATCGAAGGCGAAGGAGGTCCAGGGGTTGGGGCAGTGGGAACGGTGGTGGCCCCGGTGCATCCAGGGGTAAAGCGCCGACAGGTGGACGAGCCGGTGGGTCAGATAGAACCAGGCGTCCTGCAATAGCAGCACCAGGACATAGCTCGCCAGCCCGTAGGCCAGGCCGCCCAGGGGCTCCGGCACCTCCGTGTAGAGGCGGGTCAGCCCGTGGCGATGGGCCGCCAGCAGGGCCAGGGTGGCCAGGGCGAACACCCCGGCCGAGAGCACCGAGAGGCCGATGTCGCGGCGGATCGAGACCGCCGAGGGGCGCTGCGGTGGTGGAGCTTGGGGAATGGGTTGCGGGGCGGCGGCTGGGCGGTAGAGCAGCAGGTAGGAGCCACCGGCCACCAGGAAGTAGCGGGCCAGGATCAACCCGAACACGATCAGCCCGTCGATCAGCAGTGTGAGCCCCTGCCCGTCAGTCGTAAGAATCAGCTCCGTCATGTCCGCTATCCCATCCATCCCGTCCATCCCATCCAGCTCGACCGTCCATGCCGACCCTGCGCTTCGCCCCGCACCCCTTTGCTGGTCAAGCTAGGCGCGGAATGACACCAGGACGGCCTCCGCCGCCACCTCGCCTAGCTCACCACCTCATTCCCAAGCGCTCGCCATGGCCCTCAATCCCCTCACCCTGTTCGGCGTGATCGCCGTGGCCCTGATGCTGATCGCCTACGCCCTTGAGGAGCGCGCCCCGTTCTGGGTGCTGGTGTTCGCCGCCGGTTGTCTGGCCTCGGGGGTCTATGGGCTGTTGGCGGGTGCCTGGCCGTTCGCGGTGGCGGAGGGTATCTGGTCGCTGGTGGCGCTGCGGCGCTGGCGTGGGCGCATGGCCTTAGTCCGCCGAGGCGGCTGAATGGCCTGGTCGGCAAGGGGCTGAAGCTGGGGATGCCGCTGCTCAACCCTGAAGGAGCGGTTGCTCCGACTGCGCGCTCATCTCCCAGACCGAGGCATCGCCCGCGCGATATCGAAGAAAAGGGGCCTGAGGCTGAGGGTTCCCCTTTGCGCTGGCCCTAGGGCGCCAGGCGCTCGATCGCCCAGCACTCCTCACCGCTGGCGCGCACGTAGCGGAAGCGGTCATGGAGCCGGTTCTCCCTTCCCTGCCAGAACTCCAGCTCCCGGGGAACCACCCGGAACCCGCCCCAGAAATCGGGCAGGGGCACCTCACCTCCGGCGAACTTGCGGCGCATCTCCTCCCATTTCAGCTCCAGGATGGTGCGCGAGTTGATCACCGCGCTCTGCTGGGACACCCAGGCCCCGAGCCGGCTGCCGTGGGGCCTGGAGGCGAAGTAGGCGAGGGATTCGCCCACGCTGATGCGCTCGGCGGGGCCGATCACCCCCACCTGGCGCTCCAGCGCGTACCAGGGGAACAGCAGGCTGACCTGGGCGCAGGCGGCGATGTCGCTGGCTTTGCGGCTGCCGTAGTTGGTGAAGAACACGAAGCCACGGCCATCGAAGGCCTTGAGCAGCACCGTGCGCGAACTGCAGCGCTGCCCATCGAAGCTCGAGAGCACCATCGCGTTGGGTTCCGCCAGCCCGGCGGCGGTGGCCTCAGCGAGCCAGCGGCGGAACTGGGCCACCGGATCGGCCGCCAGATCATCGCGGCGCAGTCCGGCGAGGCGATACTCCCGGCGCAGGGAGGCCACATCGTTGCTGCTGAAGCTGGTGCTGGGGGCTGTGGGATCCATCGTCGAGCTGGCACCTGGATCGCCAGGGCCACCGTAGGTCGATCTCCCTGGCGCCAGGCCGCTCGGCAGGGGCTGCCGGCGTTGAAAGCCTGCGGCCGCTGGCGCCATGCGGCAAACCGTGCCCCCCCGGCGCGGGTTTCCCCCTTCCCCTGGCGTCCGTCTGGCTGCAGATTGGACCCCAGGTGAGCGACAGCGATGGATTGGACGCCCAGGGCCCTCGGCCAGAAACTCGGAAAGCTGCTGGTGCTCTGGGGCTCAGCCCTGCAGGCCCAGCCTGCGCTCCAGGCCCAGCCTGTGGCCCAGCCACCGCTCCAGATGGCGGACCCTCTGCCCGGCACCCTGGAGTCCAGCGGGCCCAGGGCGGCCCCGATCCCCATGCGGCCGGGTGTGCGCCTGCCGCTCTCGATGGAGCGGGCGGTCCAGAGCCGCAACCTCTCGGTGCTCAAGCGAGAGGCCACCGATGCCCTGGCGGCCCTTGGCTCGGCCCATGCCCTGGTGACCTCGGCGCGGCTGGCCCAACTCCAGGGCCTGCATCAGGCCCTCGAGCAGGGGAAGGTGTCCGAGCAGGATCTCAATGCCGCCGCGATCGACTACCAGGCCTGGCAGCACGACCAGGTGCGGCTCTTTGATGTCCTGCGTCTGGTGGCTGGGATGCAGGTGCCCAGCGGACGCACCTTCGATCAGATCGACCCCCGCCTGCACAACGCGGCCAAGCACCATCTTTCCTCGCTGTCGATCGAATACCAGCGTTCGCTGCTCTCTGAGCAGTTCCGCGGCAGCCTGCCTGCGGCCGAGGGTGACGGGGCCGACCACGACTGATCGGTCCCAGGCGTCATGCTGCACCTGGCCGAGCGCAGAGAACGATGAGCCACGACGCTGGACGCAGCGAGCGTCACCGCTCCCATCGCGCCGGCTGGCTGCGGGCCGTGGTGCTGGGGGCCAATGACGGCATCATTTCGGTGGCCAGCCTCGTGGTGGGCATCGCCGCCTCCGGGGCCGCCAAGGAGCAGGTCCTGGTGGCAGGGGTGGCGGCCACCGTCGCCGGGGCGCTCTCGATGGCGGCGGGGGAATACGTTTCGGTGCAATCCCAGGCCGACACCGAGCGGGCCGATCTGGCCAAGGAGCGCCAGGAACTGGCCTCCGATCCCGCCGGTGAACTCGCCGAGCTCACGGAGATCTACGTGCGCCGGGGCCTCGATCACGGTCTCGCCCTTCAGGTGGCCGAGCAACTCACGCTCCATGACCCCCTGGGCGCCCATGCCCGCGATGAGCTGGGCCTCAATGAGATCCTGCGGGCCCGGCCGATCCAGGCTGCCCTTGCTTCGGCCGCCAGTTTCGCCATCGGCGCCAGCCTGCCGTTGCTCACGCTTGAGCTCACCCCCGCCGGGCGGATCACCGAGCTGGTGACCATCAATGCGATCGTCGCCCTGGCGCTGCTGGGGGGGCTGTCGGCCTCGATCGGCGGCGCCTCCCTGTGGCGCGGTTCCCTGCGGATGCTGTTCTGGGGTACCTTCGCCCTGGCGCTCACGGCCGCCGTGGGGAGATTGTTCGGCGCCGCCGGCTGAAGGCCCTGGGTTCAGGCCACCAGGACAGTTCAGGGCTTTGGGGACGCCGCGAGGGCGGTGGCGGCGATCCTCAGCGAGGCGGCCAGGGGCCGGTGTTGCCGAAGCTTCGGGCTCCAGACCGTGCCGGCGTTCAGCTCCTCGACGCTGGCCAGCACGAGGTCCTGGCCTTCCAGCAGCTCCAGCGCCTCCAGCGGCACGGTGAGGTCGGCGCGAAAGAAATGGGCGATGCGGGTGGGGCTTGTGTGGCGGAACCAGTAGGGCAGTTCCCCGGCAGGCCAGTTGATCTCCTCGAGCAATTCGCGCCGCATGGCCTGCTCAGGCGTCTCTCCTGGATCCAGGTGGCCGCCGAACAGCCCCCAGTGCCCTGGATCGATGATGCCGGCAACGTCGTCGCGGAGCTGAAGCAGCCAGCGCTCCTGCCGAGCGAGCATGGCGATCGCCACTTCGACGACCATCGGCGCAGGCTCCATCAACCCTGGGCCGCTTTCGGCGGTTCGGGCAGGGAGGGCGGTTTCTGGGGCTGGAGCAACGGCAGCAGGCTGTTGATCCCGAGCATCACGAAGGCCAGGGCCCCCACGAACGCCAGCAGCCGCAGGCCGAGGGGACGGCCGCGTTCAACGGCCCAATCGTCTGGATCCTCGTCTGGGGGCAGCGATGGCACGGCGTTGACGTAGAGCTGGAGACCAGCCTGGCAGGGGAATGCCCAGCCATGGTGCTGGCCGATTGGAGCGCGTTCGACGGCAGACCCAATCGTCAGTTGAACAATGTGGTGGGACTCTGCGCATTGGAGAAGCGGCTCTGCTCGGCTTGCCTCCTCGGTTCATGGTCACCGCTGGACTTCGTTCCCATGAAAAGGGCGCCCCGTGTCGGGCGCCCTTGGGCCGGTTGCAGGGTCTCGGCTCGCGCTGCCCTGGTCGTGGCCTCTGATCCATTGATAGATCCGATCGGCCGTGGTGTCAGTACGGCAAACCTCACTCCTGGGCCAACCCATCACCACTGGCACTGACAGGGTGTCCAGGCCTTCTGGCGCCAGGCGCCTGACGCGGCATGGTGACGAGACGATCCCTGCGCCCCCGGGCCTGGTAGCGCCAGCGGGATTCAGCCCTGCGGCTGGGCCCTGGATCGCTCCGCCCTGAACAGCTCAGGCATAAACCCTTATTGCGCCCCTGGGGCGTCCGTCCGATGGTGACGAGATCACCAACCGGGAGGCTCCAGACCATGGAAGACACCCCACCCGAGCACCGCTCAGGAGCGCGCTGACGATCCGGACCCTGCTCCAACACTTTCATCGGATCACTGGTTTCCCTGGCGTGTCGCAACGTCGCCGTCCACTGCACCGTTAACGGCCCAGCCTCAGGTGCCCCGGACCAATGGGGAAGCCCCACTGGAACCCTGGCCCCAGGTGCCAGCGTCAGTCACTCCGCCCCTCACCCCGAATCCTTCAGAGCCCGGTGCCTCGTCACCGGGCTTTGTTGTGTGAACAGCTCACGCACCGCTCACACACAGCTTCGCTCCCGGGGCGCGATTGATCAGCTGAGTTCGCGAACCCTCAGGGTGTCGACGTGCTGCTGGAAGGCCACCGCTTGGCCATCCTTCAATGTCCACACATGGGCCATCTTCACAACCGCCGGCGCTCCGGAGACCTTGTGCTTCCACCTGTAGATCCCGAGCGCCACGACGGTGTCATCGGCGGCGACGAACTGCTCTGGCACCACGGCGAAGTCATCGCCAATCTCACCGAGTCGCATGAAGACCCCTTCGAGCACGGCCTGTGGACCGATGTAGGTGCCAGCCAATGGAAAGCCGTCGGCCTCGGTCCACTGAATGCCTTCAGCCATAACGGCGAGGGCGGCGGGTACGTCCCCCGCTGAGAAGCTCGCGTAGGCGCTTTCGATGATCTCTTTGTTGGTGGCCATCTCGTGTGTCTTCAGGCCTTTCGGCGCCGTTGCACCATTGACATCGCTATTGAAGTGCTTCATGGCTCTAGCTTGAAATCGGCTGAATCAAAAGCTGAGCCAACGGCTGCGGAGCTGGCAGGCGGGTTCAGGAGGCCTCAGAGGTCTCTGACACACTCGAGCCCATGCCTGACCTCGCCGACATCCACCAGGCCCTCGTCGAAGACTTTCGCGAGTCCTTCGTCGAGGCTGCCGGCAGGCTGCTGGCCCAGCCCAGCTGGACCCTGGAGGCCACCGTGGTGCTGATTCAGATCGAGGCCGCTGAAGTCACCGTTGGGCCGGTGGGCAGCCTTCCCCTCTGGCTGGAGCACCTTCCCCCTGAGCTCGATGCCTTCGTGCGACGGCAGGAGCAGGGGATGAGCTTCGAGGCGGCCTACGCCCAGTGCGAGGCCGAGCAGGGGCAGGACTTCACCGATGCCTGCGACGCTGCCAAGCGCGGCAGGCCCCTGGTCACCCACGACAACCTGGCCGAACTCACCGCCCTCTCCCAGAAGGGCTTTGCCCGGGAGCCCCGGGAGCTGCTGGCCCTGGCCCAGTGGCCCGATCACGTCAGCGGCTTCCTGGTGTCATGCGAGCCCTTTCATTGACCCAGCCTGGGGCGCACCAGCTCGAACATCTCCCCCAGGCGCGTGTAGTCGTTCAAGGCCAACTTGCCCACGGGGCGGAGGGCTTCCGCCGAAGCCGCCCCCGCAGCACCCAGGCAGCGCTCCTGCACATGCACCATCACCACCTGGCCCAGCGCCATCGTGAACGTGGTGCCAGGGACAGGAATCAGCTCGAGCAGCTCGCACTCCAGGCAGGCGGCGGCATCGCGCACGCGTGGGGCGGAGATGCGGCTGCTGGGCACGGCCGCCAGTCCGGCGGCCTCGAATTCATTGCTGCCGGGTGGGTAATCCGTGGCGGTGATGTTCATGGCCGGGGCGAGCCGCTCATCGACCACATGCACCGCAAAGCAGCGGGTCTCTCGGATGTTCCGCAGCGTGTCCTTGTCCCGATCGCGCCGGGCACCGATCGAGACCATCAGCACCGCCGGCTGATCACTCACGGCATTGAAGAAGCTGAAGGGCGCCAGGTTGGGTTGCCCCTCCGAATCGATGCTGCTCACCCAGGCAATCGGCCGGGGCACCACCAGGCTGGTGCACAGCCTGTAGAGGGCGCCGCCATCCAAGCTTTCCGGGGCGATGGAGCGAATCGGCTCGGGTTCGAGCATCGACGGGCCGTGATCAGGGGACTCCATGCTGCAGCCGCCGCCCACCGGGAACAGGCGAATCGGCTTCCTTCCGAGCTTGATTTCGGGCCCATCGCCCAGGCGCTGACCCACCAGGCGCTGAGACGTCAGGCGGCTGAGAAGGCTCTGGGGAGCATCGAGGGCTGATCGATCGACCCGTTGGCCCGGCCCTGGCGCAGGACATGGACCGATTACGGAGTCCATGGCTGAATGGGAGCCGCCGCCGGCCTTCAGCGGCGGTTCGACTTGACCCGGTTGACGATGCTGTTCCAGATCCGGCATGCGCTGCGTTACTGCTACGACCGCCCGGTGTTCCTGGAGCCCATGACGGTGCGGCTCACACCGCGGCAAAACGGCCACCAGCGGCTGTTGCACCATCACGTGCGCGTCAAGGCCGAGCCCGCCGGGACGAGCCGGATCCTCGAACCCGACGGCACCGACGCGCTCGTGTGCTGGTTTGACCAGGAGCGGGCGGAATTGGAGATCGAGATGGAATCCGTGGTGGAAACCCTGCTTGAGAACCCCTTCGGGTGGATCGAGACCCATCAGGCGGCCCAACGGCTTCCCGTCACCTATCCGATCGATGAGGCCGCTTCCCTGGCGCCCAGCTGCGGGGGAGCCGTTCCAGGATCGGTGCGGATCTGGGCGGAGGCCCTGGCCGAGGAGGTCGATCGATCGGCGACGGCCTTCCTGATGCGTCTGGCTGATGAGATCCATTCGAGCTTTGACCACGTCGGAAGGCTGGATGGCGATCCGATGACGGCGGAGCAGACCCTGCAGACGCGCAGCGGAGCCTGCCGCGACACGGCCACCCTGTTCGTGGCCTCATGCCGCAGCCAGGGCCTGGCGGCCCGCTTCGTGAGCGGCTATTCGATGCATCACCCGCCTGAGGTGAGCGAACACGAGTTGCATGCCTGGGCGGAGGTCTACCTGCCGGGCGGCGGCTGGCGCGGCTACGACCCCAGCCTCGGCCTTGCTGTTGCCGATGGCCATGTGGCCCTTGCCGCTGCCCCCGATCACCGGCTGGCGGCTCCGGTCACGGGCACGTACCGCGGCACGGGTGTCGGCTCGCAGATGACCTACACCGTCCACGTGAAGGCGACAGGGTCGGAGTTGGAGTCGGAGTCAGAGCAGACGCCTTGATCGGGAGCGGCCCTCCAGCTCACCTGCGGCGAACTGGCCTCCCAGGCTGTGCTCAGGGATTCAACGGCTGCTCCGGCCAGCGGTGATCACGACGCTGCTGCGAGCGAATCCCGCCAGTTGCGATGGTTTCGCCCATGTAATGGCGGAATCCTATGGCTATCCCCGGAATGTAAATCAGCATTCAGCTCAGCATTCAGCTCAGGATTCAACTCGGCATTCAGCTCAGGATTGAGGGCAGGATTGGTTGCGGAGCGCTTCTCAGTCAGTCCCCTTCGTTTGTTGGCACGTTCTGATTGTTACGCCATTCGCCACGCCATTCCTTTAACCGGTCTCGCAGCTTGTGCTGGAGAATCAGGCCGGCCAACACAATGGTTACGGCATTGGCCGCCATGAGTGGGCCGTTGCGCGTCAGGACGCCGTAGACCAGCCACAGGGCAATACCGCCGGTGAACAAGGTGTACATGCTGAGGGAGATGCCACGGGTATCTCCGCGTCTGAGGGTTTTAATCGCCTGCGGCAGGAAGCTCAGCGTTGTCAGCGAGGCGGCCACGTAGCCCAGCAGGTTGATGGCTGTTGAAGGTGAACTCATGGTGCCTGTCAGGGCTTCGAGGCTAAGGCGAACGGTCGCCGCTTCCGATCGCAGCGCCTTCGATGCCTGTGGCAGCTTCTCGGCCAGCGGGGCCTGCTGTGCCCTCCTTCTCCACCAACACCTGGACCATCACGAAGGCATCCACATAGCCCCGTTGCTTGTGGCGAAAGGCCCCGGGCAGGGTGCCGACGATGCGGAAGCCGTTGAGCTCCCAGCAGCGAAGGCCGGCGGTATTGGTGCTCACCACCAGGTTGAACTGCATCGCCCGAAAGCCCAGTTGCCTGGCCGTCTGCAGCGAGTGCCGGCAGAGGCGGCTGCCGATCCCCTGGCGCCGGCCGTGCTCCGCCACCACGTAGCCGGCGTTGGCCACATGGGCGCCGAGGGCGAGCGAGTTGGGCCTGAGGTAGTAGGTGCCCACCACGGCCTCTGTGGCATCGAGGGCCACCAGCACCGCCTGGCTCTGCTCCACCCACGACACCCTGGCCTCCGCCTCCGTGATCAACGGGTCATGGGGGAAGGTTTCTCCGGCGCGGAACACAGGCTCCAGCAGGCGCCACACTCCGGGCCAGTCGTCCGGCTCAAAGGGGCGGATCTGCAGGGGGGATGCTGCCGCGGCCATGGCTTCCAGGTTCCACTGAGGATTCCACTCTCAACAGGAAGGCGCCCCGTGGGGGGCGCCTTGGCACCGGTTGCGGATCATCGCCCTGGCATCTGGGGCCTGACCGATCGGGTGTCTGTGCTTCACGCATGGCCTGTCTGGGGCCTGGCAGGAAAGGAAAAGGATCACGTCTCCGGGAAGAGATGCTCAAGGCTTGGCCTTCTCGGTTGTGATCCCGGCACGGGTTAGGCAGCCCGGGATGTCAACACGCGGGAATCAGATCTGGCGTATGGCTCTCTGCGGCTACGGGATGGCGTTCGCGCGGCGCCATCGAGTTCACAGGTGATTTCACGCATCTTGGGCGTACCTCCGCTCTGCGCACCGGCTCGGGTGATCCCTGGCCGGACTCTTCTGAAGGGTGAGGGTCGGGTTGGCTACCGGGCCTCCCCTCAACTTCAACGTACGCCTCTTTTCAGGCGGTGGGGGCTGCCAGGAGTGCCTGTTCCCGTACCACGCCAGTGCCATGGCCAGGTTTCGGCCCAGGAAGAGGGGATTCGCGAGAGCAGTCGCTTCAGGAGATGGCAGGTGGTCCTTCGATCTCTGCTCCAGCTGTCACGAGTTGCGCCATGACGAACGCCGAGGTGTGGCTCAAGGGCACCGTCTCACCGTGCAACTGCTCCAGTGCCGGCCGCAGTTCAGCCAGCAGAGCCTCCAGCACCACTGGATCGAGAGACAGAACCGGTGAGTAGGTGGTTAGCAGGGTCAAGTAGTCGTCAATCGCCAGGAGGCTTTCCACCAGCCATTGGCCCTGCTGGGCACCCTCAAACAATGGCGACTCCTGGAGGAGTTGCCCCAAGGCTGAGAGACTTCCGGCCACGGTGGCGGCATCCTCGTAGGGGCGTTCCAGCTCAGGGGCATGGCGGCGGTAAATCGTCCGCAGCGCCTCATGGGTCGTAATCGGTAGCTGCAGCTCCTTGTTCCATAACAGGATCAGCCAGCCTTTCTCCCGCAAGGCACCGGCCGCTTTCGGATAGGCGATCTCCGGCGGGATCCAGTGAAAGGAGGTGGCCGCCACCACGGCATCGAACCGCTCCTGCTGAGGTTCCCACTCCTCCATAGATGTCGTCACCACTTCGACGTTCGGGTACCGCTGACAGACCTCCTTAGCCAGCAGGCAGAACTCCGGGTTGGGCTCGATGGCCACGATGCGGCAGCCCAGCTCCGCGAACGACACCGTCGCCGTACCCGGTCCACAACCCACCTCCAGCAACGTGGATGCAGCCGTCAGGCCCGATCGAGCCACCACCGCCTCCACCAGTGGCTGCGGGTAGCGGGGCCGGGTGGCGGCATAGGCCGCTACGGCCGGCGAGTACCAGTGACGGCGCTCCTCCACGCTCCTGCCCGCATAGGTGGCGATGGTCTGCTTGATCTCGTCCACAGGGTCCAAAGGGAGGCACCGCCGATGGGAACGGGAGCTCATCTTGGGTGGGCGGCCACCCGATTCAAGGTTTCAGCCCCATCTCGCTCAGACCGGAGATGAATCGCGCTCAAGCAGACCGAAACCTCAAGGATCTCGATGAAACCTTGCTCGAGCCGCGCTGTCATCGTGAGGGATGCGCAGCCTTGAACCCCGCGGGAACCGTTGGCCATGACCACTGAACCCATCCGCTTCACCGACGGGGCCGGTTACGACCGCTTCATGGGGGTCTGGAGCCGTCTCGCCGGCCAGGAGTTTCTCGCCTGGATCGCGCCACAGCCCGGCCTGCGCTGGCTGGATGTGGGCTGTGGCAATGGCGCCTTCACGCAGCTGATCGTTGAGCAGAGCGCACCGCTCTCGCTCGTCGGCATCGACCCTTCGGACGCCCAACTCGCCTTCGCCCGGCAGCAGCCGCACCTAGAGAGCGTCGAGTTTGTGAATGCCGACGCCATGGCCCTGCCCTTCCCGGACGATGATTTCGATCTTGCGGTCATGCCGCTGGTGATTTTCTTCGTGCCAGAGCCGGCAAAGGGCGTGGCAGAAATGGCACGGGTCGTGGCCCCCGGTGGCACGGTGGCCGCCTATGCCTGGGACATGGAAGGTGGGGGCTTCCCCTATCGGGACGTGACGGAAACACTGAGTGCCGTCGGCCGCTCAACACCCATGCCCCCCAGTCCGGAGGCCTCCCGCCTTGAGGTGTTGCGGGACCTCTGGGCTACTGCAGGCCTGGGCGACCTTCAGACGAACGTGATCGCTGTGGAACGCACCTTTGCCGACTTCGAGGATTTCTGGTGCACCCTCCTTGGCGGCCCTAGCGCCGGTCAGGCCCTTAGGGCCATGAACGAGGAGGAACGCTCCGGCTTCCAGGATTTGCTGCGAGCCCGCCTGCAGCCGGCCGGCAGCGGCCCGATCACACTGTCAGCGCGGGCCCATGCCATCCGGGGCACGGTGCCAGGCCCGTGAGGCACCTGCCGATGATCGCCATGGGTGATCAGCCCTGAAGGAGCAAAGGCGAACAGACCCGCGATGATCTCCGCTTCGGCGGGATGAAAGGTGTCGAAGACGATGAATTGGTCCATCAGGTCCATGCCCGGGCCGAGGAGGATGACCCGTGCTGTGGAGATCAGCCCCTCGAGCTGGCGTCGGCGAAGCCTCTCCACCCTGGGGTCGCGGCTTGCTTCCGTTTGGAGGGAGTGGGTGGGCGATGGCAGCAGGTTTCAGGGATCGGCGGCCTCCGGAGGGCAGGTGGGATTCAGGTTCGAGCGCCGGGACGGTTGCGGCAGCGTCCCTCATCGCTTGTGGTGCCATCCCGACTCGTTATCTTCAGTGCGTGAGGAGTTTGAAACGCTCTTCCGGGGTCGAAACGAGGACAGACTCCCGGAATCGTTCCAGCTCAGAGCCCTGCCTTCGGCGGGGCTTTTTTATTGGCTTGGGCGCCTGGCGTCCCCGACCGTTCTGGTGTCATTTCGTTCCGGGCCTTCACTGATCTGCAAGGTCATCACCATGGGAAGGAAGCGATCCGACCTCTGCCATGACCATTGAACTCAGAGGCCTAGCCGAGTCGCTGAACCAGATCGCCGAGATCCTCGAGGGTGGGGGGACTGACCTGAAAGCCTTGATTCGGCTCCGCAACCGCGCCAATAGCTGCTTGCACGCCCCAGAACGGGAAGCCGTGGCCCGGCTGTTGAGCGCAGAGATCGTGTTGGCTCAGGGTCGCCAGCAATCCGGTGACCCTGCACTGACCCACCCAGCACCTGTGTCATCGAGGCAGCTATTCCCCTCTCAGCTGCCGCCCCCCTTGAGCTGACACCAGGCGCTTGGGAAAAGTGACTCGCAGCGGTGTCCTGGCAGCCCAACCCTCCCCTCAGCTCAGTCCTGACTGCCCTCCCAGCGGCAAGTAAAGGCTGTTCGGGGTGTCGAGGTAGGACCGGAACCCGTAGTGGAGGTAGAAGTTTTTGGCTGCCTCCCCTTTGGCGTCGACGGTCAGGGTGTATCCGCCTACTGACTGGCGAGCCTGCAGACAGCGCTCAACCGCAAGACCCACCAATAACTCACCGAGCCCCTCACCACGCCAGCGGAGATCTCGGCCCAAAAGACCCATCCGAAAACAGGGGTTCGGGTACGGCGGGAGAGGCCTGGAATCAGCGGGCTGCCGGTTGGCCAGGCCAACCTCTGCTGGAGCCAGGGAGTTGTAACCGGCGATCGTGTTCGGTTGGGATATCGGACCAGTACCGACCGAAAGGAGCAGTGCGGCCTAGGTGGCATCAGGGAGCACCTGCAGGTGCCCACCGTGTTGTAGCTGGAGGTTGTGCTGACCTTCTTGGTGGTGATCAAGGGGCTGGAGGAGCGCTGATTCCTAGTGAGCACCTTACGAGTGGCCATCACTGGGGACTCTTCCCAGGCCTGATTGGCTCGGTCGTTACGAGCCGGCGTCCTGCTTTCGCAGCACTTCGGCCACCTCGGGAAAGTGCTTCTCGACGCAGGCATCGCACACCCCATGGGTGAATCCCACATCGGCGTGCTGCTTGATGAAGGTCTCCACGCTTGACCAATAGCCGGCGTCGTTGCGAATCGCCTTGCAGTAGGAACAGATGGGGATCAACTCCTCGATCAGAGCGATTTTCTCCAAGGCCTGAGCCAGCCGGGCAGACACTCGCCGTAATTCCATCTGGGTCACCACCTGGCGGGCCAGGCTCTCTAAGGCCCTGATCTGGCGGGCATTCAGCTCCCTTGGCTCATGGTCGATCACGCAGAGGGTGCCCAAGGGCAGGCCCGCCTGGGTAAGCAACGGCATGCCGGCATAGAAACGGATGTTGGGGGCGCAGGTGACGAGGGGGTTGGTGGCGAAGCGCGAATCAGCCAGGGCGTCCTGGATCACCATGATGTCGTCGTTAAGGATGGCGTGGGCGCAGAAGGAGATGTCTCGGCTCGTTTCGCTGGCCTCCAGGCCGACTTTCGCTTTGAACCACTGCCTGTTGCTGTCGACCAGGCTGATCAAGGCGATGGGGACGTCGCAGATCTGGGCCGCCAGAGCCACAAGATCGTCGTACTCCCTTTCATCTGGGGTGTCGAGGATCCTGTAGTCGCGAAGGGCCTCAAGCCGCTCTTCCTCTCGCTCGGTCAATGGCGCCTTCATGGGCAGGAAAGGCAAGGAGGTTGTCGTCCCTTGGCCACAATGTGCCGGCCGTTCCCTCGGCTCGGAGCGGCTTCACGTTTCCTCACCCCGGTGCCCCGAACAGGGCATCGAATCAGAGCCGCTGGTGCAGTTCGATCACGTTGCGGTCGGGATCACGCAGGAACAGGCCCCGGGCCTGACCGCCCAAGTCCACAGGCCCAGCGCTCGGCTCCAGGCCCGCTGCATGCAGCTCTTCGATCGCCGTGTTCAGGTCGGCGCAGAGCAGGGCGAAGTGGGTGATGCCCGCCGGTTTATCGGTGCCGTCCATGAGGACGTTGGTCTCTGCCGCTGTCGGCGCATTGAGGATCAGATTGATTTCCACACCGCTGGGGTGAGTGAGGATCGCGACTGGTTCCGGGCCGATCGGCCCGGCCACCAACCGGAAGCCGAGTTTTGAGTAGAAGGCGGCCGACCGCTCCATGTCGTGAACGCGGATACCGATGTGGGCCAGACCGCCGATGCCGGAGAGCGCCTGAGACATTCCGTCGACTGTTCGCCTTGGAAGAGATTCATCCAGGCGCCGAACCACCCCAGCTCGCTAGGCATGGGGTATCCCCGCGCAGCTGGTTGATGGTGATCACAAGGGTTCTGGCGGCGGCGCTGCTGCTCGCCAGCGGCACCATGCCAGCTGTTGCACAGCCCACGAGGCTGCAGCAATGCTTGCGGCGGTTTGATGCCAACGCCTGCCAACTGCCCAGAAGTGGCGCCTACGCCTACGACTGCGCCTACAACCAAAAGCCCCTGGCCTGCGCGGGATTGAACGGTTCCAGCATCCGCTGGGCCGATGGCGTGGTGACCCGACTCCGGTTCGTGCGCGAGGCGACGGAGAGCGACCGCAAGCGGCTCAGGAACCTCGGCCTGGACGACTCTGGGCGTGCGCTCTACACCGATGGGAACCGAGGGAGCTGGTGGCAGCGACTGTTCCCCAATGGCAATTCCAGCTGGGTGAACGAGGTGACCCGCCATGAAATCTTCGTTCCACTCAGGGCCACCTGCCAGCCGCCGCTGGTGGGGGAGGTGGGCTATTGCAGGCCACCGGGCTGAGGGGAACGCCGCCGTCCCCATAGCAGGGCAGCCCTGGTCGATTCCGGCTTTCACTGCGGGCTGGCGCAGGCTGACGAGTAACAGGCCGATTCAGAGAGCGAGCAGTGCAGGGGGCGTCAGCATCAGCCCCGGCATCCACAGCTGATGCTTGGTGGATAACAAAGGTTGAATTGAGTTGATACAAGCTGATCAGGAAATCCGCCTTTGGCTATTAAGAATCCTGATGTAGAAATGGATAAGTTGCTGTATGTGAGATGGTCATGTTAAAAGTTTCGAATTGCCTATCTACCAATTTGCCGTATGGGAGTTGCGTCGCCAGGGTAAGGGTGTGCTGGTTCGCTGCAACAAGTGGCGCATCGGTCCCTACTACCTGGTGACCTGCCTGGGTCAAAAGGAGTTCAGCGCTTTATCAATCTATGAAGCCGTGGCGATCGCTGCCTTGACCCGGACCACTTTGAGGTCAACCGCACACGTGCCATCTGCCAGGGCAACCGTCACATGCGTCGCTTGGGAGCAGGGCCAGCCTGTCACAGCAGGGCGGAGCCCGCCGATCCGGCGGGGGCGGTAGTCGGGAAGGGTGAGGGCCAGCAGAAGCAGGCTCTCCAGGGTGGGGGTAGGCATCCAATCAGGTGCCGAGCAGGAGACGGCGAGAAGGCAGCTTTGGCGACGACGGGTGCAGCCGTTGGTGACAACCGCGTCCAGGGCCTGAACCCACTGCACGGAAGCCAGAGCGGGCTTTCGCACCTGATCGCGTCGGGACTCGCTGGGGCGCCAGCCCGCTGGTTGGTGTTCGCTCCAATGGCTGCGGATCGCGATGGAGCTGCCTTGCCTTCCGAGCTCACCGTAGAATGAAGACGAAGTTGAGCCACTGATCCAGCGTGTCCGATAGTGATGCCGATGCCAACCCTGTCGCTTCAGATGCCACCAAAGTCATCACCTTGTCCGGCGTTTTGGATACAATCAGTGGCCGCAATCTTCGCGACGAAGTGACTGAAGCGCTAGCTGCAGGGTATCGGACGATTCTGATCGAATTTCAGGCTGGTACTTTCATCGATAGCAATGGCTTCGGTTCCCTTGTGGCCTGCCTGAAGAAGACCAAGGAGGCGGGCAGCACGCTCAATCTCTGTGGGCTCAACACCCAGGTGCGCTTGGTGTTGGAAATGACGGGAACCGCTCGGATTTTCGACATCTTCAAGGATCCGGATGCGTTTAAACAACACAGCCAAGAGATCTGAAGCGGCCCTGACCCGTCGAGGCGCATGAGGGTCCAGACGTTGCGGGCGTGGCGGGACGTAGAGGGTGGAACACCGTCCATGGCAAAGGTGATGTGCTGATCGGGAAGATCTACTCCGCACTTCTGGACCTCAGCCCCGGTGATGAGTTCGAGATCAGGCTGGGGCGCATGCTGATCCGTCTGGTGCCAGTTGGGGCGACGGGAAAAGAAGAGTGAGACTCGATAATCAGCACGATTGAACCCTGGACGACGAGACTCACAAGGCATTCACCTGTGCATCTGCAAGCACCTTGTTTACCAGTATCTTCTTATGTAGTTGGTCATTGGTTTTAGATCGCTTCCGTCCAATGACTGAACTGTCGCTCGTGAAGGAGCGCGCAAAATTGACGCTTGGCAGTGGCGCCATCCTGATCTCTTAGTTGATGTTCGCCTTTGTCGCCGCCCCAGAATCTTGTAAGGAGGGGACGAGGCGTATGTCTATGCCGGCATCATCTCATTTCTCGCTCTCTTCTCGTCACCCTTTGTCCTTCGTGCGGGACGAACCTTGCTGATCCGAGCTGCTCTAGGCATGGCATTGGCCAGCATTGGCTTGGTCGTATGGTTTGGTGGTCTTATTGCTGCGGAGTTCACAATCATCTGCAAGCTTTTTCAGACACATCCATCTGCCCCAACCGCATGGTTCCTCCATACCATGTAGTTGGGTGCGGTCTTTCTATCGGCAGTGGCACGGACCTCGCTGCTCTCCCTCAAACATGGTCATCCGTTCGAGATCAAGCTGGGTCGCAAGCTGATCCAGCTGGTGCCGGCGTGTGGGGCTGACAAGGAAGAGTGAGGCTGAGACTGCTTCTGTTGGGGCTGAGCGAACCTCCGTCGTTGGCGGTGTGAGGGTGTCATCGCTGGATCCTCCGTGGTGCAGGTTCTACTGGGCGGCCAGCAGCAGATCGGTCAGCTGGTTCACGGCTGCTGGGTCGTCAGCCCTGAAGGCCTGGGCCGATTTGTTTCGCCCTCCCTGCTTGGTTTCGTAGACGTAGAGGTATGGAATGCTGCTGCGTTCGTTGAGGAGGTAGGGGCAGGCGGCGAGCTCCAGGCGACCTTTCGCCTGGCGTAGCGCATTTCTCGGAATCACGGGTCAATCATCTCTTCTCAGTTTTGGGAAGGTTGGCCGAAGAAGCATCGCTCCTCCCCCCTGGCTCACCCCATCAAGGGGTAGTTCGAGCCGGCTGGAGATGTGAGGTCCAGCTGCGTTCGTCCCTCGTATCAGCCAATCCGGAGGTGCACTCGGTCTCCTAATGGCCGCGTCAGCTCGGTGGCTCGACCCCTGCTACGGCGATTGATCTGTCACTGGTCTGTCACTAGTGACAGAAAAGTGCTTCGAGGTGGCCCTAAGTGGTACAAACTGACTGTCTCGGGTCCAGACGCGATCGACTGCTGAGAACCTGAGAATCCTTGTATTGACGTTTGATTGGCCTAAAATCTCAGGCGTGGTAAGAAATGGGTCGCCTGAGATTCGAACTCAGGACCAATCGGTTAAAAGCCGAGTGCTCTACCGCTGAGCTAGCGACCCGCCCGGATGGGCAACAGGCAACGTATCACACAGAGAATGGGGCGATTCGAGCCCCTCTCCATGGTCACCCCGCCCTGGCCCCAGCCCACCATTCACCCCGAGGCCTGGGTGGCCCCCAGCGCTGTCGTGGTGGGCGATGTGACCCTCGAAGCGGGGGCGAGCCTGTGGCCTCTGGCGGTGGCCCGCGGCGATGTCTGCTCCATCCACGTGGGCGCAGGCAGCAATATCCAGGACGGGGCCGTGCTCCATGGCGATCCTGGCCAGCCGGTACGCATCGGCGCCGAGGTCACGGTGGGCCACCGGGCCGTGGTGCATGGGGCCACCCTGGCGGACGGCTGCCTGGTCGGGATCGGCGCCGTGGTGCTCAACGGGGTGACGGTGGGCGAGGGGGCCCTGGTGGCGGCCGGTGCTGTCGTTACCCGCGATGTGCCGCCCCGCACCCTGGTGGCGGGGGTGCCGGCCCTGCACCGCCGGGAGATCAGCCCCGCTGACGCCGCCCAGCAGCGGGCCCATGCCCGCCGCTATGCCGTGCTGGCCCAGGCCCATGCCGGCCGCAGTGCCCTCACGGGCTTCGAGGCCCCCTGAAGGGCTGCGCCAGCGTCAAATTGCTGCGATTTGGATCAAGCCCATCGGCCATCTCTGCCGGGTGGGCCGAGGCATCCGTAAGATCGTTGAACCCAGAACTTGAACGCGATGGACGCTCGGCTGCTGCTCGTTGCCGCCCCGATCCTTCTGGCCGTGGGCTGGGCAGGGTTCAACATCGGCCGTGCCGCCATCGGTCAGGTGCAACTGCTGCTCAAGCGTTCCCGCGCCTGAGGGCTTGCGTGACCCGAACGGTCTGGGTGGTTGGAGCCGGCCTGGCCGGCACGGAGGCCGCCTGGCAGATCGCCGAGGCAGGCCTTCCCGTTCGCCTGATCGAAATGCGGCCCCTGCGCCGCTCTCCGGCCCACCACAGCCCCCATTTCGCTGAGCTGGTCTGCAGCAACAGCTTCGGCGCACTCTCCAGTGATCGGGCCGCGGGTCTGCTGCAGGAAGAATTGCGGCGCTTGGGATCGCTGGTGATCGCCACGGCGGACCGCCATGCGGTGCCCGCCGGCGGTGCCCTGGCGGTGGATCGGGGTCGTTTCAGTGAGGCGCTCACGGAGGCCTGCGAGCGGCATCCGTTGATTACCGTGGAGCGGCGCGAGCTCACCGACCTGCCACCCCAGGGCGATGTGGCGGTGCTGGCCACCGGACCGCTCACCAGTGAACCCCTGGCGGAGCAGCTGCGGGCCTTCACCGGCCGCGCTGATTGCCATTTCTTCGATGCCGCCAGCCCGATCATCGAAGGCGAGAGCATTGATCTGAACCGAGCCTTTCGCGCCAGCCGCTACGACAAGGGCGACGCCGACTACATCAACTGCCCGATGGACCGGGAGCAGTACACCGTCTTCCGCCAGGCGCTGCTGGAGGCCGAGCAGGCGGAACTCAAGGACTTCGAGCGCGAGAGTGCCACGTTCTTCGAGGGCTGCCTGCCGATCGAGGAGCTGGCCCGCCGCGGCGAGGACACCATGCGCTACGGCCCGCTCAAGCCGATCGGCCTCTGGGATCCCCGCTGGGGAGATCTGCATGACCGCGAGGTGCGCCGCGCCAAACGAGCCCACGCCGTGGTGCAGTTGCGCCAGGAGGACAAGGCCGGCCAGCTCTGGAACCTGGTGGGCTTCCAGACCAACCTCAAGTGGGGTGAGCAGAAGCGGGTGCTGCGCCTGATCCCGGGGCTGGAGAACGCTGAATTCGTGCGCTTCGGGGTGATGCACCGCAACACCTTCCTGGAGTCTCCTCAGCTGCTGGAGCCCAGCCTGCAGTTCCGCCGCCGCCCCGGCCTGCTGGCGGCCGGGCAGCTCACGGGCACCGAGGGCTATGCCGCCGCCGTGGCCGGGGGCTGGCTGGCGGGCACCAACGCCGCCCGGCTGGTGCGGGGCCAGGAGCCCCTGGTGCTGCCGCCCACCACCATGGCCGGCGCCCTGTTCGGCTTCATCAGCTCGGCCCCCTCCGATCGGTTCCAGCCCATGCCCCCCAACTTCGGCCTGATGCCCGAGCTGCCCGAGCGCATCCGCGAGAAACGCGCCCGCTACGGCGCCTACCGCGACCGCTCCCTGGCGGATCTGGACCCCTTCAGCGCGCTGGCGGCCGTATCTGGCCTGGTGGTTGCCTAGCGTCGGCCGATCGCTTGCCGTGCCCTCTCCGGTGACCCTCGCCCCCAAGGCCCATGCCGCCGGTCTCAACGCAGAGGCCGCCAGGGAACCCTGGGACGTGGTGGTGATCGGCTCGGGGATCGGCGGCCTGGTGACCGCCACCCAGCTGGCCGCCAAGGGGGCGAAGGTGCTGGTGCTGGAGCGCTACCTGATTCCCGGCGGCAGTGGCGGCAGCTTTGAGCGGGCCGGCTACACCTTCGATGTGGGCGCCTCGATGATCTTCGGCTTCGGGGAGACGGGCCACACCAACCTGCTCACCCGGGCCCTGGCCGCCGTGGGCGAACACCAGCCCACCATCCCCGACCCCAGCCAGCTGGAGTACCACCTCCCCGGTGGGCTCAGCCTCGCGGTCGATCGCGACTACGAGACCTTCATCAAAACGCTCACGGCCCGCTTCCCCCATGAGGCCAAGGGAATCCGCGCCTTCTATGACACCTGCTGGGGTGTGTTCCGCTGCCTCGATGCGATGCCGCTGCTGTCGCTGGAGGATCCGGCCTACCTGGCCAAGGTGTTCTTCAAAGCGCCCTTGGCCTGCCTGGGCCTGGCCCGCTGGCTGCCGGTGAACGTGGGTGCCGTGGCCCGGCGCCACATCCGCGATCCCGAGCTGCTGCGCTTCATCGACATCGAGTGCTACTGCTGGTCGGTGGTGCCGGCGGATCGCACGCCGATGATCAATGCCGGCATGGTCTTCAGCGATCGCCATGCCGGCGGCATCAACTACCCCAAGGGAGGCGTCGGCGCGATCGCCCGACGGCTCGTGCAGGGTCTGGAGCGCCATGGTGGCGCGATTCGCTACAAGGCCCGGGTGACGCGGGTGCTGCTGGAGGGGGGCCGCGCCGTTGGCGTCGAGCTGGCGGGCGGTGAACGCCTCCATGCCCAGCGGGTGGTTTCCAATGCCACCCGCTGGGACACCTTCGGTTCGCTGGTGGATGAGGCCCACACCCCGCGCGCCGAACGCACCTGGCGAAAGCGCTACGAGGAATCGCCGTCGTTTCTGAGCCTGCACCTGGGGGTGAGCTCGGAGGTGATCCCACCCGGCAGCCACTGCCACCACCTGCTGCTGGAGCACTGGCAGGACATGGAGGCTGAGCAGGGGACGGCCTTCGTCTCGATTCCCACCCTGCTCGATCCGGAGCTGGCCCCCGCCGGCCACCACATCGTGCACACCTTCACCCCCAGTTCGATGGCGAGCTGGGAGGGGCTGTCTCCTTCCGATTACCGCCAGGCCAAGGAGGCGGCGGCCCAGCGTCTGATCGTGCGCCTGGAGGCGTTGTTCCCCGGCCTGGGGGCCGCCATCACCCACCGGGAGATCGGCACCCCCCGCAGCCACCGCCGTTTCCTCGGCCGCCACCGGGGCAGTTACGGACCGGTCCCCCGGGGCCAGCTGCCGGGCCTGTTGCCGATGCCCTTCAACCGCACCGCCATCCTCGGCCTCTACTGCGTGGGCGATTCCTGCTTCCCCGGTCAGGGCCTCAATGCGGTGGCGTTCAGTGGCTTCGCCTGCGCCCATCGCCTCGGCGCCGACCTGGGGCTCAATCCCTGGTCCCTGCCCGATTGAGGGCAGGTCAGATTGAGTGGGCGATCAGTGGTGGAACCCCTGGGTCGCCTCGAACGGGCGGGGCATCGGAGTCGTCAGGCTCTGGAACCACTCCACGGCCCGCTCGATGTCCTCGAGCAGTTGGTCGGCCATGTCGCGGCTGAAACCCGCCCGCACCACAAAGCGCAGCACCGTCAGCTGCTGGCAGTCGGCCGGCAGGGTGTAGGCCGGCACGAGCCAGCCCCGCTCGCGCAGCTTGTCGGAGAGCTGGAACAGATCCCAGTGATTCGCGCTGGGATCCATCGCCACGGCGAACACCGGTAGCTGGCCCAGCGGATGGCTCACCAGCCTCAGGGGCGGCAGGGCCGCCAGGCCATCGGCCAGGTGGCAGGCGATCGCCTCAAGGGTGGCCATGCGTTTGGCATAGCCCTCGCGGCCGAGCTGCAGGAAGTTGAAGTACTGGCCCACCACCTGGGCCCCCGGCCGCGAGAAGTTCATGCCGATCGTCGGCATCTCACCCCCCAGGTAGTTGACGTTGAAACGCAGTTCCTGGGGCAGGGCCGTCCCATCACGCCACAGCACCCAGCCCACCCCCGGCAGAACGCCGCCGTACTTGTGGCCGCTGGCATTGATCGACTGCACGCGCGGCAGGCGGAAATCCCAGGACAGATCGGGAGAGTTGAAGGGGGCCACGAAGCCTCCTGAGGCAGCGTCGATGTGCATCGGAATGTCGAGGCCGCTGCGCGCCTGCAGATCATCGAGGGCGTGGTGGATCGCCTCGATCGGTTCGTAGCTGCCATCGAAGGTGCTGCCGAGAATGCCGACCACGCCGATGGTGTTCTCGTCGCAGGCGGCCACCGCCTGCTCAGCCCCCAGCTGCAATCGCTCAGGTGTGATCGGCACCTCCCGCGCTTCCACATCGAAGTAGGTGCAGAACTTGTGCCAGCACACCTGGGTGTTGCTGCCCATCACCAGGTTGGGGCGCTCGGTGCTCATACCGGCGGCCCGTCGCCGATCCCGCCAGCGCCGCTTCAGCACCAGCCCGCCCAGCATGCAGCCCTCGCTGGAGCCGGTGGTGGAGGTCCCCACGGCCTCCTCCGGATTCGGGGCGTTCCAGAGGTCGGCCAGAATTCGCAGGCAGCGCTCCTCCAGTTCGGCGGTTTCCGGATACTCGTCCTTGTCGATGATGTTCTTGTCGGCGCATTCCTCCATCAGCCGCCGCGCCTGGGGCTCCATCCAGGTGCCCACGAAGGTGGCCAGGTTGAGCCGGGCGTTGCCATCGAGCATCAGGTGGTCGTGAATCAGCGCGTAGGCCATCTCGGGCCCCAGGCCCTGGCTCGCCAGCCGGTCGCGGGGTATTTCGGCGGGCAGGTTGGCGGCCGAGAGGCGGGCGCTGAGACCGGCGTTCATGCCCAGGGCTGCGGAGCGGTGGCGGGCGGGCATGGCTGGAAGGCGGCTGCGCCATTCAAGGCCAGGTCATGGCGGCTGCCGGTGATGGCGAGAACCCGCGGCGATGACGAAACTGGAGGGACGGTCCGTCCGTTGCCCCGATCCCTTCCGTCGGCCTCGACCACCCGCCCGTGACGACTGCTCCCGATCCGCGGCCCTTACCGCCCCATCGCCTGCACACCTTTGTGCATCAACAGCCCCCCGCCCAGGGCGAAGGCTTGCGCCTCGGGCTCTGGCAGGGGGAGGGCGCGGCGGGCACAGCGGAAGCGGTGGAGGACAACCTGCTGCGGCTTGAGCAGGTGGCGGCCGTCGCCGCCGGCCTCGGGGTCCAGCTGCTGGCCTTCCCGGAGCTCTATCTCACTGGCTACATCGTCACCCCGGCGATCGCCCGGGCCCTGGCCGAACCCAGCGATGGTCCCAGCCTGCAGCGGGTTGCCGCCACGGCCCGGCGCCACGGTCTGGCCCTGGCCGTTCCCTACCCGGAGCGGGCCCAGGTGGCCGGAGCGGAGCGCTTCTACGACGCCATCGCCCTGTTCGATGCCGGCGGCAAGCTGTTGCGCAATTACCGCAAGACCCATCTCTGGGGGCCCGATGAGAAGCGTTGCTGGAGCCCCGGCTACCTGCTGGCCGAGGAGGGCCCGGCCCTGACGGTGCAGCGCGTGAATGGTTTCCCCCTGGGCCTGCTCAACTGCTACGAGGCGGAATTCCCCGAGCTCAGCCGCCGCCTGGCGCTCGAGGGGGCCAAGTTGGTGCTGATTCCCACCGCCGCCGACAGCTTCGCTTTGCTCAGCAACGGCGAGCGCACCGATCGTCCCTACCCGGATGTGTCCAGGACTCTGATCCCGGCCCACGCCTTCCACAACAACTGCTTCGTGGCCTATGCCAACCGCTGCGGGGTGGAAACCGTGAACGGCCGGGTGATGGCGGGATACCTGGGCAACAGCGTGATCGCCGGTCCCCATGGCGATGTGCTGGCGGCGGCCCGGCCCGAACCCACCCTGTTGATCGCCGATTGCCTGCCCAGCGATTACGGGCCCACTCACCCGACGGGCACCAGCTACCTGGCCGACCGGCGCCCTGAGCTCTACTGACCGATGCCACCCCGTTGCAGCGCCTGGTTCGGGTTACCAGTCCAGCGCCGCCCACGCCTTGCCTGGGTGCTCCATAGGGTGGTTCTTCACCATGCACCGGTCAGCCGATGGGCGCCTCCCCGCTTCCGAGTTCCGAGGAGCTGGCTCTCTACCTGGAGCAGCGCGGCGAGCTGGGTAAGCCCTGGATGTGGCACCTGCTCCGCCAGGCCAAGTTGCGGGAGGCCCGTGGCTCCATGCCTCCCGAGCTGATGCTCGAGTCGATCCAGGACGCCCACACCGACCTGATGCGCCTGGGCGAGTTCTGGAAGGGGCGTGAGGCGGAGGTCTTCGGCGGTCGCTATGCCCCCAGCACGGCGATCGAACCCTTGCCCGGCTCCCCCGACGACCGATGAAGGCGGCGCAGCCCAACCCTGCTCAGCCTGGCTGTGCCCGCCATCCAATGGCGCCCCTGATCCGTTTCACCCTGCTCAGCCTCTACCTGGCCCTGGTTCTGCCCCTGCCCCTACTGGCCCCGGCGGACCTGCGGCCCTGGATGCTGGCGGCGTTGCCCCTGGGTTTTCTGCTGGTGCTGGCGATCACCAGTGAACGGGTTTCTGCCGATTCGAGCGGCCTCTCGGTGGGCCACCCCCCCTGGTGCGCCTGGCTGCTGCGCCGGGGCTGGCGGCTCGAGTGGGACCAGATCGAAGCGCTGCTGCCGGTGGCCACCAGCCAGGGAGGCCGTGTGTTTTACCTGCGCAGCAAGGACCGCAGCCTGCGCCTGCTGCCCCAGCGCATCAGCCGCTTCGAGGCCTTTCTCGATCGGCTGGGAGCGGAAACCGGTCTCGACACCGCCTCGGTGGGCCGGTTGACGCCCCCATGGACCTACCAGCTGCTGGCGCTGCTGAGTGCGTTGTTGCTGGCTGGGGAGCTGGCCGTCTGGGCCGCCCAGACCTGGGGCGGCCTGCCAGCTCAGTTGGTGCCTGCGGGTTGACTCAGAGGTGGTGACACGGCCGGGCTGCTGCCCGCCTCGGGCAGGGTTTCGAGGCTGAAACGGTACCCCTGCTGGCGCACCGTTTCGATGCCGCCCCCTTCGCCCAGACCCGCTTGTTCCAGCTTGCGCCGCAGGGTGAGCACCTGGGTGTCCACCGAGCGGGGGCCGCCGCTGAACGGGGGCCAGGCCATGCGCAGCAACTCCTGACGGCTGCGCACCACCCCGGGGGGCATCAACAGGGCGCAGAGCAGGGCGAACTCCCGCGGGCTAAGTTCGACAGGTTCCTCCCGCAGGGTCACCTGGCGCAGCAGCACATGCACGTCCAGGGGGCCCACGCAGACCCGCTCCTGCAGGCCACTGCCATTGCGGCGCAGAAGGTTGCGGCATCGGGCCGCCAGTTCCTCGAGGCCGAAGGGCTTGCGCAGCACGTCGTCGGCGCCGGCATCGAGCAGGGCGACGATCGGCTCGGCCCCGGAGCGGGCGGTGAGCACCATCACCGGGCAACGCAACTGGGACGCCAGGCGCAGGGCGGAGCTTTCCTCCAGCAACTCGGCACTCACCAGCAGGTCGGGGGTGAGCTCCTCACAGAGTTGAAGGGCTTCGGCGGAGCTCGCCACGGCGGCGGTGAGGTGGCCATCCTGGCGCAGCCGCTGGGCCAGCACCGTGCGCAGGGTGGGGTGGGGATCGACCACCAGCACCCGCTTGAGATTGGGGTCGTCCATGGCGGAGGCGGTCAGGGTCGAGCCCTCGCCAGGGGACGGTTGGATCGGGATTGGTTTCGGTGGCAGTTCCACACGCTCAAGCCGGCCTTTTACCTACGCTATCCATCAGGCGGTGTGATCACCCCTCAAAGGCGATGCCTTTCGATCTGTCCCCCCTTCCCATGGCGCGCCAACTCCACCACCATGGTTCCAGAGGCTCCCTGACCCGGTCATGACAGCCCTGCAGAACACCGACGCGATCCGTCACTTCCAGTCCCTCTGTGATGCCTGCCAGGACCTGGCCAGTCGTTACCACGGCCCCTCGGAACTGAGGCTCTACGCCGATGGTTACCTCCACGCCCTGCGCCGCACAGCGATCCTCGACCCGATTTCCCAGCGGCGGCTCGAGGAGCTGATCGACCGCTGGATCCTCGATCCCTCCAGCTTCATCGGCCCCGACGGCAGCCTCAGCAGCCTTTACGAGAGCGGCCGCAACTGAGCAGCTGATGAGCAGGGGAACCTGAGTGCAGGGGTGGTTGAGTGGTGGCCGGTGGGCGAGCCCCGTTCACGAGGCCAGGGCCACGGCAAGTTTCTCGCGCAGTTCGCCGGAGTTGTAGAGCTCGATCAGGATGTCTGAGCCGCCGAGGAACTCTCCGTTCAGGTACACCTGCGGAATCGTGGGCCAATCGGAGAATTCTTTGATCCCCTGACGGATCTCCCCGTCGGAGAGCACATCGAAGCTTTCGAACGGCACCGCCAGGGAATTGAGGATCTGCACCACGTTGTTGGAGAAGCCGCACTGGGGCATCAACTTGGTGCCCTTGATGAACACCACCACGGGGCTGCTGGCAATGAGGGTGTCGATGCGTTGCTGAACGGCGGGATCCATGGTTCGGGTTCAGGTGGGAAGAGAGGTTTGCAGGGCAAGGGCGTGGATGGCTTCACTGGCCAGTTCCCGGCGCAGGGCGCCGTAGACGAGCTGGTGTTGGCGCACCTTGGACAGTCCATCGAAGGCACTGGAGACCACCTTCACCTGGAGGTGATCACCGCCACCGGTGAGGTCTTCGACCTCCACCTGGGCATCGGGCAGGGATTCGATGATCGCCGCCTTCACCTGTTCCAGTTGAACCATCGGGCGCTGGGCCGCTCACATCAGCGGGAATCTAGGGGCGGCGGGGCTCAGCTGCCGGGAACCGCCACGCCGCCGTTGTAGGGGATGGTGGCGAAACCGATCTCGATCAGGCTCTGGTAGGCCTTGCGGCCTTCCTCACGGGAGGGGGTCATGATCTTGACCACCTCCACCAGCAGGGGAACCGCCACCTCGGGCTGGTTCTGGCGACGGAAGACCGCCGCCAGGCGCAGGTTGGCCTTGGCGAGGGTTTCGAGGGATTCAAGGGCGTTCTGATCCATTTCCCGCGGGATACGGGCATCAAGACCCCGGAAGGCGCCGCTGATGTCGCGGTAGGAGGTGAGCAGGCGTCGGGAGATGTCCCGAGCCAGGTCGAACTGCTTGCGGGCCTCGGCGAGGTTGCCACTGGCGGCGGCCGCGTCGCCCTTGGCCAGCAGGGCACGCACGGCCGTGAGGTTCAAACCACCGCCCGAGCCCTCCAGCGCTTTCGGGGGCTCACCCTGGGCGCGCACCGCAACGGATGGGGCCAGGGGTGCCAAGGCCGCCATCAGGACAAGGCTGAGGGCCAGAACAGGCCTGCGCACGGCTGATCGTCAAAGGTGGCGGAACTTTAGGGGGTGCCGATGGGGCGCCCCACGGCGGTCCGGGCCGCTTCCTCAGCTGATTGCATCCCCAGAGACAGCCGTTCGTTCAGGTCCTTCACCGCCGTACGACCCTGCCCCTGCACCCGCAGGGCCGGCCCAAAGCAGAGGGCTCCCTGACCGCGCCAGCGGGGTGGGCTGGAGCTGTAGCCGAGGCCCACCGGCACCACCGGCACCTCCACTCCCTGGCTTTGCGCCAGCACCGCCACCCGTGCCAGGCCCTGGTGCAGTCGGATCGGTTCGTCGGTGCGACGGATGTGCCCCTCAGGAAACATCACCACCTGCTGGCCCTGCGCGAGCAGATCCACGGCATAGCGCAGGGGGGCGGTGCCGGGGCGGCTCTGGTCGACGGGGAAGCAACCCAGCCGGGCCAGGAACCAGCCCTGGATCCCCTGCATCTCGGTGAGGGTGACCATGAAACGGCAGTCCCGGCCGCAGGCCCGGCGGCCGGCGAAGGTGCTCAGGAGCAGGGCATCCCAGCGGGCCCGGTGGGTGGGGGCCAGCAACACCGGCCCACCCAGGGGCAGATGCTCCTGGCCGAGCACCGTCAGGGAGCTGAAGAAGAACGACAGGGGGCCGTCCTGGGCGAGAAGCACGGCGATGGGCGCCAGCACGGGGTTGACCCCGTTGCAGAGCCGGCGTTCCCGCTGGATCAGTGCCGTCTGCGCCGTCACCGGAGGGATTCGATCAGGCCTCAAGCTAGGGGCCTTTCAGGGTCCCCTTGGGCCCTGTGCGGGCAGTTGCGGCGGCGTCCGCTTCGCTCTGGGCCGGCTCTGGGCAGCGCCCCTGAGCTCCATAGGATCATCGCTCTTGTGCGGCAGCGGCCATGGCCAGCCTGGGGGTGAACATCGATCACATCGCCGGGGTGCGCCAGGCCCGCCGCGCCGCTGAGCCCGATCCGGTCACCCTGGCGCTGCTGGCCGAGCTCGGCGGCGCCGATGGCATCACGGTGCACCTGCGTGAAGACCGGCGTCACATCCAATTGCGCGATGTGGAGTTGTTGCGCGCCACCCTGCGCAGCCGCCTCAATCTGGAGATGGCCGCCACCGCCGAAATGGAGGCGATCGCCCTGCGGGTGCGACCCGACATGGTCACCCTGGTGCCGGAGAAGCGCCAGGAGATCACCACCGAGGGAGGTCTGGATGTGGCCGGCCAGGAGGGGAGCCTCTCAGCCCTGGTGGAGCGCCTGCAGGCGGGAGGCATCCCCGTGAGCCTGTTCGTGGACCCCGAGGCCGATCAGCTGCGGGCGAGCCAGCGCAGTGGCGCCCGCTGGGTGGAGCTGCACACCGGCACCTACGCCGAGGCCGCCTGGGCGGAGCAGCCCAGGGAGCTGGCGCGCCTGATCGAGGGCACCGTCCGCGCCCGCCAGCTCGGTCTGAGGGTCAACGCCGGCCATGGGCTCACCTATCAGAACGTGGAGCCGGTGGCGGCGATCGAGGGGATCGAGGAGCTCAACATCGGACACACGATCGTGGCCCGGGCCCTGGCGGTGGGTCTGGAGTTGGCGGTGCGCCAGATGCGGGCTCTGGTTCAGAATCCTCGCCGGGAACCCCTGTTCGACGCCACCTTTCCATGAGCGAGTCCTCCGCCCCCGTCTTTCACTTCGTGGCGGCCAGCGAGGCCTTCCTGACCGTGGAGGAACCGCTGGCGGAGGTGCTCAGGGAGCGGCAGCGCCACTACGGCGAGCAGGGCAAGGCGATCGACTTCTGGCTGGTGAAGCGGCCGGCGTTTCTGGAGAGCCCGGCCGTGGCGGCAATCGCCACCGCCGTGCCCCGACCGGCCGCTGCCGTGGTTTCCACCGATGCCAAGTTCATTGAATTCCTGAAGCTGCGCCTGGAATTCGTGCTCAAGGGCCATTTCGCCGCCGCCTCCCAGGACGAGGCCCTGGCCAGCCTGGACTGAGGGCGCTCGGGGCCCCGCGCCCCAGTGCCGCGTTCAGGCCTCAGAACAGCCCGAAGAAGCGTTTGCGCGGCTGATCCGTCGCGGCTGGATCGCTGGATTCAGGCCGCTGGGGCTCCTGCTGGCGCTGTTGGCGGCCATCTTGGTGATAGCGCGGCACGTTGTCACCGATGGTCAGCAGGGCCTCTTTGTTCTTCCACCAGATCCAGTCGCGGATCGGCGGCGTCGCCAGCAGGTCCTCGCGGCTGAGTCCCAGACCCAGCTTGTTGGAGGCATCCACCAGCACCGTCACCATGGCGTCGCCGTCGGCGCAGCGGGCCAGGGCCTCGTTGGTGCGCTCGGCGCCATTGAGCGCCTTGACCAGAAGTTGCACCCTGCGGGCAACCGGCAGCGACCGAGGGTCCATGGGCCGGACGGCATCAGCAGTCCGCAAGGTAACCGGGGACACCAACAATCGGTGTTGGCGTTCATTGATGGGGGGGCTGACAGATTCACCCCCTCCAGGTCAGACTCAAGCCAGCATGTGTCCTGCATGACGCTCCGGCTCCATCCGCTAAGACACTGGGTGATCGGCGACGTCCACGGATGCGCGGAGTCCCTCAGTGATCTGCTGGGGCTTCTGCCCGCCACCGACCGGCTGATCCTCTGCGGTGACGTGATCAATCGCGGCCCCGAGATCGAGCGCTCGATGGAGCTGGCCTGGTCGCTGGTGAGCTCCGGTCGAGGGGTGTGGCTGATGGGTAACCATGAGTTCAAGCTGGCCCGGGCCCTGCGCCTGGGCAACTGGAAAGCTCGGAGGGATCTGGCCGGCTGTGACACCTACCGGCACCTGGGGGATGGGCTCTGCCGCCAGTGGCTGGAGCGGCTCGAGCAGTTGCCCCTGGCCTACTGGGGCCGTGGCTGGGTCGCCACCCACGCGGGTTTCGATCCCCACACCTGGGAGCCGGATCTGTCCGTGCGCGAGCCCTTCTGGGAGCACTACGACGGGCGCTTCGGCGAGGTGATCGTGGGCCACACCCCCAGATCCCGGGTGCACCGCCGCCCCAACAACATCATCACCATCGATACCGGTGCCTGCTACGGCGGCACGCTTACCGCCTACTGCCCGGAAACCGGTGCCCAGCGCCAGGTTCACGGCCGGCGCGGACCATGTTCCCGCTGGCTGGAACCCAGCGAGGCCCTGCTCGGCAGCCCTTGCTGATCGTCTATCGCAGCAACCGGGCTGAGATCCTCGCCCAGTTGCTGGCCGCCCGCCTGCAGCTCAGTCCTCCCGGCCCGTTTGAGCAGGTGCAGGTGGTGGTGAACACCTGGCCCACCAGCCGCTGGCTCGCGGAGCAACTGGCCCTGGGTCTGGGTAGCACGAGCCAGAGCCTCTCGGGCGGCGAGGGCTACGCCGACGGCATCGCCGCCCATCTGCGCTTTCCGTTTCCCGGCAGCCGCCTGCGCCAGCTGGTCGATGAGCTGCTGGGGGAGGATGCCTGCCTCGCCTCCAGCCCGCCAAGCCCTGACCCCTGGCGGGCCACGGAGCTGGTCTGGCCCGTGCTGGAGCTGCTGGACGACCTGGTGCGGGAGCCCGAGGCCGCCCTGCTCTGTCGCTGGCTGGAGCGGCGGCGGGGGGAAAGATCAGGAGAAAGCCCGTCGGCTGGCCGTTCCCTTGGTTTGCCCCTGTGGCAGTTGGGCCGGGCCATTGCCGATGCCTTCGATGACTACGCCCTCTACCGCCCGGAACTGCTGGCCCACTGGTGGCGGGGTGGCGATGGCGACGGCCTGGGGGGGCAACTGCAGGATCAGCAGCGCTGGCAGCCCCTGCTGCTGAGGCGCCTGCGGGACCGGCTTGGCGTAGAGCCCTTCGGCCTGCGGGTGGGGCGGGCGATCGAGCAGCTGCGCCGGGGCACCCATGGGCCCCTGGCCAGCGACCAACCGCTGCGGTTGTTTGGCCTCAGCAGCCTGGCACCGGTGCAGGTGGAGTTGCTGCAGGCACTCTCGGGCACGCTCGATGTGGAGCTCTACCTGCTCACCCCCTGCCGCGACCTCTGGCGCCGTTGCCGCACGCGCCGCCAGCAGCTCCAGGAGGCGCAGGGCTGGCGCACGCCATTCACGGGCGACTGGGTGCTGGAGGCACCGCGGCTGGAGGGGCTGTTCGGTCGCCTGGGGGCCGAGTTCCAGCAGCTGCTGGAGGGCACCGGTGAGGCGCAGCTGGGGCAGTGGGAAGGCCGGGATCTGTTCTTCCTTCCCGCCACCGTCAGCGCCGAGCAGGGGCGGAAGCCCACCTTGCTGGAGCAGCTCCAGCAGGACCTGGTGGGGCCGGCCGAGGGCTGTGAGTCCCCTGAGCAGCCGAGGCACCTCGATGGGGCCTTGCCCCCTCTGGTGCTGGTGGCCGGCGACTGCTCCCTGGAGTTCCACCCCTGCCCGGGCGATCTGCGCCAGGTGCAGATCCTGCGTGACCGGCTGCTGCAGCTGATGGCGGCCGATCCCACGATCGAACCGCGGGACATCCTGGTGATGACCCCCCAGGTGGAGACCTTCGCGCCCCTGGTGGCCTCGGTGTTCAACGACGGCGCCGCCACGGGTGTGGCCTTGCCCTGGCGCCTCACCGACCGCAGCCAGCAGAGCCAGGCCGGCCTGGCCACGGCCCTGCTGGGCCTGCTGCGGCTGGGTGGAGAGCGGCTCACGGCGACAGCCCTGGACGTGCTGCTCCGAAACGGGACCTTGCTGGAGCGTTTCGGGCTCGCTGCTGACGACGGTCCGCGGCTCACGGCACGGCTCCAGGCCAGCGGATTCCGCTGGGGGATCGATGGCCAGGAGCGCGGTGGTGGGCGTGAGCACAGCCTCAGCTGGGCGATCGATCGTCTGCTGCTGGGCCTGGTGCTGCCCGATCAGCAGGGCCTGGCCCTGGGGGATGCGGCCCCATTCGCGCTGGCCGGCAGCCTGGAGTCCCAGGGCGGCGGTCTGCAGCTGTTGCTCAGCCTGCGCCGCTGGCTGCTGCGACTGCGCCGGCCCCGCACCCCAGAGCGCTGGGGCACCTTGCTGGTGGAGTTGCTCGATGATCTGTTCGGAGAGGGCGGCGAGCTGGGTTGGGAGCGCCAGGCGATCCTGGCCGCCAACGACGACTGGGTGCGCAGCGCCGGTGAAACAAGCCTGGAGCTGGGGGCGCCGGTGGTGGCGGCGGTGCTGGAGGAGCGGCTCTCGGTCGATAGCGGCCGTTTCGGCCACCGCAGCGGAGCGCTGACGATCAGCGCCCTGGAGCCGATGCGGGCCATCCCCCACAAGGTGATCGTTCTGATGGGCCTCGACGCCGGTCTCTTCCCCCGCCAGCGGGAACGCCCCGGCTTCCACCTGCTCGAGCACCAGCGGAGGCTTGGTGACCCCAGCCCGGCCGACCAGGACCGCTACGTGCTGATTGAGGCGCTGCTCTCGGCGCGCCGGCACCTGCTGATCAGCTGGACTAACCGCGATGAGCGCAGCGGCGAGGAGTTGATGCCGGCGACGCCGGTGCGTCAGCTGTTCGAGACGCTGAACCAGCGCCTGGAGGGCGGGGCCTCGGCACTGATCACGGTGCACCCGGCCAACCCCCTCGATCGCGCCAACTTCCTGGCCCAGCCGCCCGCGCCCGCCCCGAGTTGCGACCGTCGCCTGCTGGCGGCCCTGCGCTTGATGGAGCAGGGGGAGGCTCGCCGGACTCTGCCCCTGGCCCTGCGTGAACCTTTTCCCCGCTTCTCAAGCGATCCGGCCATGGGATCCTCCCGGGCCAGTGATCCCGCCAATGACCTGCGCGACTGGCTGATGGCCCCCCAGAAGCACTGGTTGCGCCAGCTCGGGATCAATCCCGAAGAGTGGCACGAGCCGGTGGATGACCTGGAAGATCTGGCTCTCAATGAGCTCCAGCGTTCGGCGCTGCTGCGGGGCCAGCGGCACGATCACTCGAGCGCAGACCGTCGCGCCGGTGACGCCCCAGATGCCCCCCCGGATGACGTCCCGGATTGGCTCAGGTTGGACCGGGGCCGGGGCCTGTTCCCTGCTGGATCGGCAGGGGAACTGGAGGCTGCCGTGATGGAGGGTCGCTGGCGCACCCTTGCGGGAGTGCTGGAGGGGCTGGGGACACCCCACAGCGCAACCAGTGACTGGCAAGGACTCAGCCTTGAACTTGATTGGCGCGGACCTTTGGTGGTGCTCACCCACACGGCCAAGGAGAAGGTGGCCCAGCGCCTCGACCTCTGGCTGCGGTTGCTGCTGGCCGCCGCCGCCGGGGAGGCCCCTGCGGGGGGCGTCCTGGTCGCCCGCAGCAGCAGTAACGAGTTCGCCATCGGGCTGCGGCTGGACGCCCCTGGGGCCGATCAGGCCCGTCTGGATCTGGAGGCGCTCCTCGCCCTGCACGAGCAGCTCGGCGGGGCCTGCTGGCCCGTGCCCCCCAAGACCGGCTGGGCGTTCGTGGAGGCCGAGCGAAAGGCGGCGGGCAGCGGCCCGGCCAAGGCGGCCGCGGCTTGGCAGGGGGACAGCCAGTTTCCCGGGGAACGGGAGAACCCCGTGCTGGCGACCTGTTTCGGCGCCGACACCCCGATCGAGGCCCTGCTTGGTGAGTCCTTTTCGGCGGCGGCGGAAGCCCTCTATGGCCCCGTGCTGGACCGGTTGCGCAAGGAGAAAGGGCGATGAGCGACCCGGCGGGGGTCTTCGATGCCGACGCCTTCAGTCTTGATCCAGGGGTGCGGCTGCTGGAGGCCAGCGCCGGCACCGGCAAGACCTTCACCCTGGCGCACCTGGTGCTGCGGTTGGTGCTGGAGCGCGGCCTGCCTCTGGCTGAGCTGCTGGTGGTCACCTTCACCAACGCCGCCGCCGCCGAACTGCGCGACCGCATTGGCCGGAGGTTGCAGCAGGCCCTCACGGTGTTGGGGCAGGCCGAGCAGACGGGGAGGACCTTCCCCGATCCGGTGCTGGAGCGCTGGTTCGCGCGTCAACCGTTGGATCGCGCCGGCCGTCGCCAGCTGATGGGCCGGCTGCTGCTGGCCCTTGATGAACTCGATCGCGCCGACATCACCACCCTGCACGGCTTCGGCCAGCGCAGCCTGCGTCGTCAGGCGCTCGAGGCCGCCCTGGCTCCCGATCTGGAAATCGATCCGGAGGCGCGCACCCTCGTGCGCCAGGTGGCCCATGACTACTGGCAGGCCCAGGTGGTGGCCCTGCCCGTGGAGCTGCTCGCGGGGGCCCAGTCCCTTGGGGTGACACCCAAGGCGCTGGAGGATCTGCTGGCCCAGCTCGAGAGCGATACGGCCCTTGAACTGGATCCACTGCCGCATGGCCTCGATTGCAACGAGCCCCTGGCCCCCCAACTGGTGGCCCTGTGGGAAGAGCGCTGGAGCTGCTTTCAAAAGCTGTGGGCGGAGCGGGGAGAAGCTCTCTACGAGGCCCTCAAATCATCTGCGGCCCAATGGAGGGCAGAAGGTTCCGACCCGAAGCCCTATGCCCCCAAGCCCACCAAGAATTGGATCGGCTTGATCAACCACTGGCTGGAGGCCCAGCCGGAGCATGGTTCCTACGCCGCCCTGCTTGAGCAGAAGTCGCTGCGCGAGTACTTCCACCCGGGCCCCTTCAACGCAGCAGCCCGCAGGGCGGGCGAAACCGATCCCTCCCTGCCCGAGGCTCAACTGCTAGGAGCGATCGCCGATCTGGTCGAGGGGCCGGCCGAAGCGCTGCTGCTTCACGCTGCCCATTGTGGCCGGGCGGAGCTGGCCCGCCGGCGCCAGAGCAGTGGCCGCCTGGGTTATGCCCAGTTGCTGGAGGGGCTTGACCCCGGCCCGGACGGCACCGATCACGCCGAACTGCTGGAGGCGCTGGGGCGCCGCTACCGGGTGGCCCTGGTGGATGAGTTCCAGGACACCGATCCGATCCAGTGGCGCATCCTCCAGCGCGCCTTCACCGGCCCCGGGCACCTGCTGTTGATGGTCGGGGACCCCAAGCAGGCGATCTACCGCTTCCGCGGCGGCGATCTGGACACCTACCGCGCCGCCAGGAACCGCGTCGATTCGATCACTGAACTGAACGAGAACTTCCGCTCCAGCGAGGCCCTGATCACCTGCCTCCATGGCCTGATGCATCCAGCAGGGCTGATCAGGAGTGATCTGCCGGTGCCCCAGGTGCGGGCCAACCTCGCCAAGGCCGCCAGCCATGGCCTGGAGCTGCCGGCTGGTGAATCACCTCTGCAGCTGCTCTGGCTGGCGAAGGAGCGCACCCCGGCCGAGGCGGCCGCCAAGGGGGAGATCGACGCCCTCCTGCCGGATCAGGTGGCCCAGCTGGTGCTCGATCTGCTGCGTCGCGGTCTGATCCTGCGCGAAGGCGACACCAGTCGCCCCCTCGCTCCTGCCGACATCGCCCTGCTGGTGAACAAGCACCGGGATGCGGAGGCCCTGCGCCAGGCGCTGGAGCGCCGGGGCATCGCCAGCCGGCTCATCAGCCAGGGGAGTGTGTTCGCGAGCGAGGGAGCCACCGTGCTGCAGCGGCTGCTGGAGGCCCTGGCTGATCCTGGCAGGGGTTCGGCCCTGCGGCTGCTGGCGGCCTCGCCGCTGCTGGGCTGGAGCAGCGCTGAACTGGCTGATTCTGATCCGTTCGCCTTCGATCGCCTCGGAGCCAGGGTGGGTCGCCTGGCCACGGCCCTGGACCGTGATGGGCTGCTGGCGGTGCTGGGCGAGCTGCTGGGCAGCGCCGAACTGGCGGGGCTGTCCCTCGCTGGAGGCCTGCTCGCGGATCTCCAGCAGGCGGCCCGCTTGCTGCAGGAGCAGATGCACCGGGAGGGCCTGGGGGCGGCCGCCGCCGCCGACTGGCTGCGGCGCCAGCGGCTGGAGGAGGTCCGCCCCGTGCCTGAGGCCCATCAGCGCCACAGCGATGCACTGGGCTCCGCCGTGGCTGTGGTGACCATTCACAGCAGCAAGGGCCTGGAGTATCCGGTGGTGATCGCTCCCACCCTCTGGCGGGGGCTTTCGAGTCGAGCGAATCAAGGCCTGGGGCGGCGCTGGACGCCCCCAGACACCGCCTGTCCCCGCTGGGATCTGCACCTCAATGGCCTGTGGGGAGCGGGTTTCGCTGCCCGCGCCCAGGCCCGAGCCGCGGAGGCCCAGGAGTTGGAGCGCCTGGCCTACGTGGCCGCCACCCGGGCGCGTCACCTGTTGGTGGTGGCCTGGTCGCCCGCCGGGGACGCCGACTCCGACCCCCTGCGGGCATGGCTGTTCGGTGAACAGCTGTTCGGTGAACAGCTGTTTGGCCGAGCGCGAGGGGGGGGCACCTGGCGGGAGGGACTGGAGCATCGCCTGGAGAGCTCGGGCCTGCGGCTCCAGCTGATCGAGCCCTCCGAGCGGCCGGTCCTCGCCGCGCCCGCCGATCGCTGGCAACCTCCGGCGCTTGAGGGGAGCCTGGAATGTGGCCCTGTTCCCCTTCGCCCCCTCGATCGTCGCTGGGGCCGCAGCAGCTATTCCAGCTGGACCCAGGCTGCCGCCGAGGGGCTTGGGCCGATCGCCCTTGAGGAGGGGCGGGAAACGGATGGGGCGGCAGAAGCGGTGGCTGGCGCGGCGGCCAGCGGAGCCACCGAAGTTTCCGATGGCTCCGATACCTCTGCTGCCCCCGCGGCCTGGCCCGAACGCGGCCCCCTGGCGGCGTTCCCCCGCGGCGCCGCCGCCGGCGATTGCCTGCATCGCATCCTCGAGCAGATCGACCATCAACAGCCCGCCGGCAGCGACGCCCAGCGCCTGCTGGTGCGCCGGGAGCTGCAGCGCGCCGGCCTGCCCGTCGAGCAGTTGAAGGCCGTGCTGGAGGGCCTCGAGTGGCTACGGCACACCCCCATGGGCGGAGCCCTGGGACGCTTTGCTCTGGCGGATCTGCCGCGGAGCCGGCGCCTCAACGAACTCAACTTCGACCTGCCCCTGGCGGTATCGGTGGGCGATGGCCAGCACGCCCCATCGGGTCCCCAGCGGCTCGTTCGTTCACGCGGCCTGGCCGGGGTGTTCGCCAACCACCTCGGCGGCCGCTTCGGGGCGGCCTACGCCGATCGGCTCGCCCAGCTGGAGGTGGCCAGCTGCGGTTTCCTCACCGGTTCGATCGATCTGGTGTTCACGGCCCCTGATCCCCAGGGCCATCCTCGTTGGTGGGTCGCCGACTGGAAGAGCAATTGGCTTGGGGTGCGCGACGGTGAGAACCGGCCGCTGGCCTGCGGACCGGCCCACTACACCGTGGCGGCGATGGAAGAGCAGATGCGGCATCACCACTACCCGCTGCAGGCGCACCTCTACCTGGTGGCCTTGCACCGCTACCTGCGCTGGCGCCTGCCGGGCTACCGGCCCGAACGCGATCTGGGCGGCTACGTCTACGTGTTTCTACGCGGGGTGCCGGGCCCCACCGCGGTTGATCCGGTGCCGGGGATGCTGGTGGATCAGCCATCCCTGGAGCGCACCCTGGCCCTCGATCGCTATCTGCGGGAGGGAGGGCCATGAGCCGTTCCGGTGATCACAGGCCCAGCGAGCACGGGAGCGGCGATCGCCTCGGCACCGAGGCCCCCTGGCTCGGGGCCCTGGTTCAGGCCCTGGCCGAGGCCCTGCCGCGGCTGGCTGGCGCACCGCCCGATCCGCTGGTGGTCGAGGCGATCGGGGCCCTGACCCGCGCCCTGGAACGGGGTGAGCTGGCGCTCTCCCTGGCGGGCGCGGCGCCGGAGGGTCTCTCGGGCGAAGCCTGGCCTGACGGCCACCGCCAGGCCCTGGCGGCCTCCCCTCTGGCGGCCGAGCGCCCCGAGGCGCCCCTGGTGCTGCGGGGTGACCAGCTCGCCTGGCGCCGCTGGTACGAGCTGCAGGAGCAGGTGATCGGGCGTCTGATCGAGCGGGCCAACCGCCCCTGGCCGCAGGCGCCCGGGCCGGAGGTCATCGCCGCAGCCGTGGGCCGGGCGGGCGAACGGGGTTCTCTCGATGGGCGCCAGCGGCTGGCGGTGGCGGCCCTGCTGGGCCATGGGCTGGTGCTGCTGGGGGGCGGCCCCGGCACGGGCAAGACGAGCACCGTCGTGCAGATGCTGGCGGCGGCCCTGGAGCAGGACTCCGAGGCGCCGTCCCCCGGCCTGCGTCTGCATCTGGCCGCCCCCACCGGCAAGGCGGCGGCCCGGCTCAAGGCGGCGATCAGCGAGGGGCTGGGGCGCGTGCCGGCCCCCATCGCCGAACGGCTTGCCCTGACCCCCTGCACCACCTTGCACCGGTTGCTCGAGAGCACCGGGGACACCTTCCGCCGCAACCGGTGCCATCCCCTTGCCCTTGATCTGTTGGTGGTGGATGAGTTGTCGATGGTGGATCTGCCCCTGATGCAGGCCCTGCTCGAAGCTTTGCCGGACACGACGCGGTTGCTGCTGGTGGGGGACCCGGCCCAGTTGCCGCCCGTGGGTCCGGGGCCGGTGCTGCTCGAACTGCACCGGCCCGAGCATCTCCAAGCCCTGGGGCCCGCCGCGCTCGAACTGATCACCGTCTACCGCAACAACGGAGCCCTGGCGGAGGTGGCGGCCGTCCTGCGCGGGGTGGAACGGGGTGCCCAGGATCCAGAGGCGCTGCGAGCGGCCATCGAGGGGCTTGGCCAAGGGGCCAACCTCCAATGGCAGACCGCTGCTCCGGGGGTGCTGCCCCCGGTGTTGCGCCAGCGCCTGGAGCGTCACCTGCGCCGCCTGGGCCAGTTGGCAGCCCAGCTTGAACAGCAGCAGGCCCCGTCGACGCCCTCACAAGCGGAGCCATCAACGGCTCAGCTGGCGGCCTTGCTGGCGGAGTTGGAGGCCTGCGTGCTGCTCACCCCCGTGCGCCGGGGCCCCTGGGGCGTCGAATCGATCCATCGCGCACTGCTCGGTGAGCTGGCCAGCCAGCCCCCACGGTTCTGGCCGATCGGCACGCCGCTGCTCTGCCAGCGCAACCTGCCGGAGCAGGGGCTGGCCAACGGTGATGTGGGAGTGCTGGTGAGCTGGGCCGGAGAGCGTCAGGTGCTGTTCCAGGCCCCAGCGGCTCAGGGGGGGCATCGGCTGATCCATCCCGGTCGGCTGCCCGCTGCCGAACCAGCCCTGGCGTTGACGATCCACAAGTCCCAGGGCAGCCAGTACGGGGAAGTGTTGCTGCTGGTGCCGGAGTCGGTTCGCTGGGATCCCCGCTTGCTTTACACCGGACTGACCCGCGCCCGGGAGCGGGCCCTGCTGATCACACCGCCGACTCCCAGCTGGCTGGGGCCTGCCAGGTCGGGTGGATGAAGCCGTGAACACGAGTGCATACGAAGCGCAACATGCCAACGAAAAGTGAACGTAATGCGTGCCTCTCTGGAGGCCACCCCATACTTCAATCACCGGAGGGAGGTTCACTCCAACGCCGGTCGAGGCCAGCGTCGCTGGCGTCGTTTCAATCAGAGACCCTGCTCCAATAGTCTCCCCTGACGTGCGCCCTTGGGTTCCATCCGGAACCACCTTCTGCATCAATGACCCGACATCGTTTCGATGTCAGCGAGGTGCCCCGAAGGTGAGATAGGGCAGCCACCTGGAACACCCGGCCCCAGGCGTCTCTGATGAAACTTTTCACCCTTGCCCCCTTGAGCGTCTGATGACGAACGGGGGCGGGAGGGTTGTCACCCACTCAGGTTCATCGAGCCTTGAAGCGATCAGCCTGCCAAGCCACCGGGGCTGTTGGCGCTCTGGCCCGCTTGAGGTGCCGGTTGGATCGTGATAGCGGTCTTCGGCGTCAAGGTCTGACTGAAGGGGGTATCGAATGCCTGGAGCGATCTCCCACGGACCGCCGGATGGGGGCCGCCCTCGCCCGCCGCCTGTTGGAGCATTCCGCCCTCCCCAGCCGCTCAGATCCACGTTCACCCCGCCCCATGAACGACCAAGGCCCCATCACCGGGAGCTGAGCTGATCGACGTAGGGCGGGTCACGTCAACGATCAGCCCCAAACGCTGACCCCGCCCCACACTCGCGCCAACATGGATCGAGCCTGGCGATATCGGCGATGACGCGGGAGGAGCGCCCCTGGGGCTGGTTCGAGCCCATGGGGGACGGCCCCGGGTACCTGGTCAAGCGCCTGTTGATCCGTGCCGGCCAGCGGATCAGCCTGCAGCGGCATCACCACCGCGACGAGCACTGGGTGGTGGTGGCGGGCAGCGGTTGGCTGGAGCTGGAGAGCTGCCGCCAGGCCTGCGCCGTGGGCAGCACCTTCCAGGTGCCGCGGGGAAGCCTGCACCGGGCCTGCGCCGCAGCCGAGGATCTGCTGATCGTCGAAGTGCAACTCGGATCAACACTGCGGGAAGACGACATCGAACGGGTCTCTGATGACTACGGGCGCTGAGGGGTGGGTGTTTGATGGCCCATCGGACCCACGGCCAGCTCGATCGGGACGGCTGGGCTTAGGCAGGCCCGGGTGATAAGATGCAATTTCACCCTTTAATTAAGGGCAAGCCGTTTTTCTTGAAATCCCCGTTCTGGGATTCAGCGTGTGACTGCCGGCCTGCATTGAAGGACAACCAGGCCAAGGCCCTCCAACGAATACGTGACCAACACCACTGCGTGCGAAAGCTTCGGCTGCACAGTTGATCTCAGCGCCGCTGAAACTCCCGCGACCACCAGCGCCATCGAACTCGCCACCGCTGAACTCGCCACCACCTTGATCGCTCCGCTTGAGCCAAGCGCCGCCGGCGCCACCGTCACCGCGGCGGCTTCAGCCTCCGACGGCCCGGCCAACACCAGCCCTGAAGAATCCAACGACGCCCCCAACGGCTTTGTCTCCTTCGGCTTCATGCCCGAGGTGCTCCAGGCCGTTGCCAGCCTCGGCTACAAGGAGCCAACCCCGATTCAGCAGGCCGCGATCCCCGAGCTGATGCTGGGCCGTGATCTGGTGGGACAGGCCCAGACCGGAACCGGCAAGACGGCGGCCTTCGCCCTGCCGATGCTGGCCCGCATGGATCTGCAGCAGCGCACCCCCCAGGTGCTGGTGCTGACCCCCACCCGCGAGCTGGCTCTCCAGGTGGCTGAAGCCTTCAACAGCTTCGCCGTCAACCTGCCCCACATCCGCGTGCTGCCGATCTACGGCGGTGCTGATTTCCGCGATCAGATCGCCCGTCTCAAGCGGGGCGTTCAGGTGGTGGTGGGTACCCCTGGCCGCGTCATGGACCACATGCGCCAGGGCACCCTCGATCTGTCCGGCCTCAAGACTCTGGTGCTCGATGAGGCCGATGAGATGCTGCGCATGGGCTTCATTGACGACGTCGAATGGGTGCTCACCCAGCTGCCCGAGCAGCGCCAGGTGGTGCTGTTCTCGGCCACGATGCCCTCGGAGATCCGGCGCATTTCCCAGAAGTATCTGAACGATCCCGCTGAGGTCACGATTCGCCAGAAGGGCGATGACGCCAGCCGCATCCGCCAGCGTTACCTGATGGTCAACGCCCCTCACAAGCTGGAAGCGCTCAGCCGTGTGCTCGAGGCCGAAACCAGCGAAGGCGTGATCATCTTCGCCCGCACCAAGGCCATCACCCTCACGGTGGCCGAATCCCTTGAGCAGAGCGGCTACGACGTGGCTGTGCTCAACGGCGACGTGCCCCAGGCCCAGCGGGAGCGCACGATCGATCGCCTTCGCAACGGCAAGGTCGACGTGCTGGTGGCCACCGACGTGGCCGCCCGAGGGCTCGATGTGGAGCGCATCAGCCTGGTGGTCAACTACGACATCCCCTTCGACAGCGAGGCCTATGTCCACCGCATCGGCCGCACCGGCCGGGCGGGCCGCAGCGGTAACGCCATCCTGTTCCTGACGCCTCGCGAACGCCGTTTCCTCGGTGGCCTCGAGCGCGCCGTGGGACGTCCGATCGAGGCCATGGAGGTGCCCAGCAATGCCACCATCAACCAAAGCCGGCTTGACCGCCTGCGCCAGAAGTTGACCACCACCGTTCAAGAACCAAGCTCCAGCGAAGAAGAGCGGGCCCTGCTGGCGGAAATCCTGCAGCGGATCGCCCAGGAGATTGAGGTCAGCCCCGATCAACTGGCGCTGGCGGCCCTGCAACTGGCGGTGGGCCAAGGCCCCCTGCTGGTTCACGGTGATGAGAACTGGCTGCGCCAGTCCATGGGCTCCCCCCGGGACCGTGATCGTCCCTCATCCGGCGGACTTGACCGCCGTGGTGATCGGCCGACCCGGGCGGCCTCGGGCGGTCGTTTCCCCCAGCGCAGCGAGGGGGACGAGGGGCCAGGCGAGGCAAATATGGATCGTTTCCGCATCGAAGTTGGCTGGCGCGACCGGGTCAAGCCCGGCAACATTGTTGGAGCCATCGCCAACGAAGCCGGTCTGGCCGGTCGTTCGATTGGTCGAATTCAGATCTTCGACACCCACAGCACCATCGACCTGCCCACGGGCATGCCCGATGACGTGTTTCAGTCGCTCAAGCGCCTGAGGGTGATGAACAAGGAGCTCCAGATCACCCGATCCTCTGTGTGAACCCGATGACACGGCCGTCCCTTGCTTTGCCCGTCAAGAGCGCCCTGGCGGTGCTGGCGGCCGGCCTGTTCAGTTCCCAGCCCCTGCCGGCCGCTGCCAGCGCCAGCGAAACCATCAACCAGCTCTGTCTGGCCGGTTTTTCGGCCGTGGTGAGCGCCTCAGGGAAGGAGCCTCCGGCCGGCATGGCCACTTACGCCTGCTCCTGTTTCGTTGATCAGGTGAGCCAGAAGACCAGCCTGAGTGACGCCCAGGCCATCTGCACCAAGCTGGCCAGCAGCCGCTTCAAGTTCAGCTGAGGATCCAGGCCTCACTCACCAGGCGCCTCCAGGCGCCTCAGGAGTAAAGGCCCGTCACATCGCCGGTGGAGAGCTCAGACACCTGATCGAGGGGCATCCGCTCAATCGCGGCGATCAAATTCGGCTGCGCGGACTCCGACTCGGTCGCGACCAGGCTCTGGAACAGGTCGAAGCGGTCCTGGGGGGCCAGTTCGCCATCGTTGCTCCAGGCCAGACTCCAGGGAACGGGGGCAGCCATCATTCCGGGAGCACAGTGTTGAAATCCTAACAATGGAATGATCAATTCTCCAGGGCCGGAGTCGCGGGCTTTCCCTCAGGCCCCCTTCATGCCGCTCCACCGGGCTTGGGCCGCTCCCTGCTGACCCTGTAAAATCACCTCTGATTCACAGGCTTTCAGGCTCCAATCGGCTTGCTCGCTCAGGACCCGCTTCCGACGGGCTTTCCTTGAGGAACCCCAGCATCGACGAATCAGTTCCAGGTTCCAATCAGGGCATGACCATTTACGTAGGCAACCTCTCGTTCCAGGCTGAACAGGAGGATCTGGTCGATCTTTTCGGCCAGTACGGCGAAGTCCGTCAGTGCAGCCTTCCCCTCGACCGCGAAACCGGCCGCAAGCGCGGCTTCGCCTTCGTCGAGCTGGCCAGTGATGCTGAAGAACAGAAGGCCATCGACGACCTTCAGGATGTGGAGTGGATGGGTCGGATGATCCGCGTCAACAAGGCCACTCCCCGGGAGCGTACCGGTGGCGGCGGTGGCGGCGGCGGCAGCCGTGGTGGCTACGGCGGTTCTGGCGGTGGCGGCCGAGGTGCTGACGGCGGTGGGGGCGGTTACGGCGGTGGGGGCGGCGGCAACCGTTGGTGAACCGCGCCTGGGTCAGGCGGCACGCCAACCCCTTCATCGACCGGCCCGAGCATGCTGCTGGCCTGCAACTGGGCCGGGCCTGCCGCTCGCCTGCGAAGGCGGGCCCGCGGCCATGGTCGTCACAGGCCGGAGCAGACCATTCCCCAGCCCTTGGATCGAGCCTCAAGCACCCAGCTGTTGAGCTGGGTGCTCCTGGGGCGCACGTCAGGCGAAGCTGATCGGCTCCTCGGCCTCGATCAGATCGGCCAGTTGATCCCGTTCCCAGTCGTGGTGGCGCAGATCGGCCCCCAGCTTGAGCAGGGCCAGATCCCCTTCGCGGGGCTCGGGCAGGGCGGCACGCAGGTGACGGCGGCGGATTTTCGCTGTCCAGCGATGGAAGCGGTGGAAGGCTCTCGAACGGGTCATCGGGACCTCCGAAGTGGAGACATTTCCGGTCTATCGCAATCGGCCGAAACCGCCAAGGCTCAGTTGGTGTGCATCGCCACTGAACCAGAGATTGAACCCATGGCGAGGCGCCTTACGGCCTTGATCAGGATCGAGCCTGGAAGGTTTGATGCCACGAACCCGCCACCGAGTTGGCCGTGGCTCAGGACTTCGGAGCTGGCCTCTTTAATGGCGATCAGCAGCCTTGTCCCATGGTCCGCCGATCCGACCCAGTCCCCCAGCCACGTTCCTCCACGCCGGCGCTGAAGCGCTTGCTGACCACCCTTCGTCCCCACCGGCGATGGGTGGCCCTGGCGATGGCCTGCTCGGTGCTCAACAAGCTGTTCGATCTGGCGCCACCGGTGCTGATCGGCCTGGCGGTCGATGTGGTGGTCAAGCAACAGCAGTCCTGGTTGGCCCAGTTCGGCGTGGCCGGCGTGCCCGGCCAGCTGACGGTGCTGGCGGTGCTCTCGTTCGTGATCTGGAGCGCCGAGTCGCTGTTCGAATACCTCTACGGGGTGCTCTGGCGCAACCTGGCCCAGACCGTTCAGCACGAACTGCGACTGGAGGCCTACGACCATCTGCAGCATCTGGAGATGGCCTTCTTCGAGGCCGGCAGCAGCGGCCGCTTGATGACCATCCTTGGCGACGACATCAACCAGCTGGAGCGCTTTCTCGATCACGGCGCCAACGAGATCCTGCAGCTGATCACCACCGTGCTGGCAGTCGGTGGCGCCATGGTGGTGCTCTCCCCGGGGGTGGCCGGTGTGGCCTTCCTGCCGATCCCCGTGATTCTCTGGGGCTCTCTGGTCTTCCAGAGGCGCCTGGCCCCCCGCTACCAGGAGGTGCGCGAGCGAGCCGGTGACCTTTCCAGTCGACTGGCGAACAACCTTGGGGGCATGCTCACGATCAAGAGCTTTGCCGCCGAGGACTGGGAGAAGGAACGACTCCGGCTGGACAGTGAGGCCTACCGGCTCAGCAACCGCCGGGCGATTCGCCTCTCGGCGGCCTTCATTCCCCTGATTCGCTTTGCGGTGCTGTTCGCCTTCCTGGCGATTCTGGTCATCGGCGGGCTTCAGGCCTGGCGGGGGGTGATTGCCGTGGGCAGCTACAGCTTTCTGGTCTTCATCACCCAGCGGTTGCTCTGGCCCCTCACCAGCCTGGGCCGCACCCTGGATGACTACCAACGGGCGATGGCCTCCACCAACCGGGTGCTCGACCTGCTCGAAACCCCGATCGCCATTCCCGGCGGCCAGCGCGGACTGGAGCCCCATCGGGTGGCCGGGCGCCTGGAGTTTCAGGAGGTGGATTTCGCCTATGGGGGGCGTGCGCCGTTGCTGGAAGGCTTCGATCTGGTGGTGCCGGCCGGCACCACCCTGGGGATCGTGGGGTCCACTGGCTCGGGCAAGAGCACGATCGTGAAGCTGCTGCTGCGCCTCTACGCCATCGACCGGGGCCAGATCCTGCTGGATGGGATCCCGATCGGCGAACTGAAGCTTGCCGACCTGCGCCGGTCGATCGGTCTGGTGAGCCAGGAGGTGTTCCTGTTCCACGGCAGCGTGGCCGAAAACATTGCCTATGGCAGTTTCGGGGCCAGCCGAGCGTCGATCGAGCGGGCAGCGGAATTGGCCGAGGCCTCGGCCTTCATCGCCGCCCTGCCCGATGGCCTCGAGACGGTGGTGGGGGAACGTGGTCAGCGCCTTTCCGGCGGCCAGCGTCAGCGCATTGCCCTGGCCCGGGCGATCCTCAAGAATCCGCCGGTGCTGATCCTCGACGAGGCCACCGCCGCGGTCGACAACGAGACCGAGGCGGCGATTCAGCGCTCCCTCGATCTGATCACGGCCGAGCGCACCACCTTGGTGATCGCCCACCGGCTGAGCACGGTGCGCCACGCCGACCGGATCGTGGTGATGGACCACGGCCGCATCGTCGAGAGCGGCCACCATGACGACCTGCTGGCCCGGGGCGGGGCTTACACCAACCTCTGGCGGGTCCAGGCGGGCCTGCGCCAGGATGAAGCTCTGCGGCCGTGAGCTGGCCTGGGCCGGGGTCAGGTCAAGGGAAAGGTCAGAACCTGAACTGGCTTAGGACTTAACCGGGATTAAAGAGAGGGGCCGGTGGGATGAAATAAGTTCAGAAAATGAAAAGTTCTGCCTTGAAAAAACGCAGCAGCTTGGTGCCTGTGCTTCTGGCCACGGCCGTGGGGCTCTGCGGTGGCCTGGTGCTGGCGGGCCCATTGGCGGGTTGGCTCAAGGGAGATCTGCTGACCAAGAGCCAAGCCCTGGCCAACCCCTTCGCCGCCTGGACGGGCCTTGGGGACCAGGAGCTGGTGGTGCTGGGAACCGATGTGGGCGGCGGCAACACCGACGTGATGTACCTGGTGAAGGTGCGAAACGGGGTCACCAGCCTCACCCAGGTGCCTCGGGACACCTACATCGATTCCAGTGGTTTCGGGCCGCTCAAGGCCAACGCCCTTTACAGCCTCGGGGGCACGGAGGCCGTGAAGCGGGAACTCTCTCGCCAGGTGGGCCGGCCGATTGAGCACCACATGGTGGTGAACCTCTCGGCGATTCGCCGGCTTGGCGATCAACTGGGGGGGCTCGAGGTGAACGTGCCCAAGCGCATGTACTACGTCGACAACAGCCAGGGCCTCTACATCGATCTCAAGCCGGGTCTGCAGACCCTCAAGGGCCGCGATCTCGAGGGTTTCATTCGCTTCCGCCACGATGAGGAGGGTGACATCGGCCGCCTCGAACGTCAGAAGTTGCTGCTCAATGCCCTGTTCAGCAAACTCACCCGGCCGGAGAACCTGCTGCGGCTCCCCAGCCTGATCGGCTCGGCCGGCAAGGATCTCAAAACCGATCTGGGGCCGATGGAAATCGGCGGCCTGGTCACCTCCATGGCCACCACCCACCTGGACACCAAGCGCCTTGGGGGGCGCCCGTTTGATCGCAACGGCATCAGCTACTGGGAAGCGGAATGGCCCAAGGACGACAGCGCTGTTGACGCCGCCAGTGGCGGGGCTGGTTCCGGTTCCGGTGGCGATGGCTCCAACCGCTTCAAGTTTTTGTTCTGATCAGCCCTGGTTCTGTTCAACGCCGTTCGGGTCTGAATCGCGTTGGGCGGCGTAGCTGGCCGGCACCAGCACCAGGAACAGCAGCCACCAGAGCAGCACCGCCAGGCTCAACGGAGCGCTGATCCACCAGCGCTGCAGCAACAGCCAGCTGCCGAGCACCGCCACCACGCCGGTGAGCAGGATCGACCAGGGCTGGCACCACCAGGGTTTGAGTTGCCAGAAGGAAGCTGACTCCCCCGGGTTGGCTGCCTTGGTCGATTCGGCGCTCATCGCTCAGGGCTGACTGGTGCCATTCTCCGTGACCTGGAGTTGGATCGCCTGGCTGCGGGCCAGCGGATCGGGGCCGGCCGCGAGCACCATCAGGCAGGCGCTCAGGCCCACCAGCACCTGCACCCGCAGGCGGCTGCTGCGCTGGGTGGGGGTGTGGGCGCGGTTTCACGGGCCCAGGGGGCCCAGGCGAACGCTGGGGTGTCCCCATCTTCGTGAGCGATCCGACCCTGAACGGCAGGGGATCGCCATACCCTGGGGCGCAGTCGGTTCGAGGTGACGGGCGGTGCGATCCCAGCTGGTGCGCGGCAGCCTCCGGCTGGGGCTGAGCGCGTTGATCACGGCTTCGGTCGCCCTGTGGTGCCAGCGCATCGAATTCGTCTGGTATCCGCTTCTGGCGGTGATCTTCGTGGTCGATGACAACGATGAGCTCACCCTCAAGGCGGCCCGCTCCCGCCTCTTCGGCACGGTCGCCGGGGGCCTGGTGGCCTTTCTGGTGCACACGATCTGCCAGGGCTGGCCGGCGGTGCTGCTCAGCCTGCTGATCACCGTGCCGCTGCTGCGGCTGCTGGGCTGGCAGGGGGGGCTGTCCACAGCGGCCACGATCACGCTGCTGTTCCTGCTGGTGCCGCGCTACAGCGCCCTGGACTGGGACTACGTCTTCAACCGCAGTCTCGACACCAGCGTCGGCATCGTGATCGCCATCGGCGTCAGCCTGCTGTTCTGGCCCCGGGACCGTCTCGCCCGGATCGTGATCCTTGATCGCGCGCTGCACCAGTTCCTGGCTGAACGGCAGATGCTTTGGCGGCACTGGCGCCACGGCAGTGGCCCCAGGCCTTCCAGCGTGAATCCCAGGGAGGCCAGCGGTCAGCTGCTGGAGCTGGAGCGTCTGGTGGGGATCGAGCGCAGCGGCCACGCCCGGCAGGCGATTCGACGCCAGCGCTGGCCCCAGCGGCTGCTGCTCTGGCACACCATCCACCACCACTGGTTCCAGCTGGAGCGCCTCCAGGAACGCCAGCCGGATTCCCCCGCTGAGCCAAGCCCTTTGCTGGCCCTGGCGCTGGCGGAGGAGCGGAAGCGGCTGGATCTGGCCCTGCGCAGCCTGCGCCGGTGTGAGCGCCATCCCCGCCTCGATCCCACCCCCGGTCGGGAGCGGAGGCAGGAGCGGGATCGGCGAAACAGCCTGGTCGCCGGATGACGCTGATCCGGCGCGAGGAACTGCGGCTGGCGGTGGTCACCGGCCTCTGCGCTGGTCTGGCCTCGATCGCGCCGATCGCTGATGGCTATTACATGCCGATCGCGGTCGTGGCGGTGATGGGCAGCAGCTACGGCGGTTCCTACCGCCTGGGGGTGCAGCGGTTGCTGGGCAGCCTGCTGGGGGCCGCGATCCTCCTGGTCTGCCAGGCGGGCCTGACCTTGCCCCTGCCGCTGGCCCTGGCGATCGCCTTGACGCTCACGCGCCTGCTGGGCGGTCTGCTGGGGCTGGAGGTGGGTTACAAGGTGGCTGGCTTCGTGGTGGTGATGGGCTGGTTGGTCCATACCAACAACCTGACCACCTGGCTGCCCCTGCGGCTGCTCTGGACCTGCCTGGGGATCCTGATCGGCCTGCTGGCGATGCAGCTGCTCTGGCCCAGCCGGGCGATCCCGATGCGCCATGGGGCCTGCCGCCGGTTGCTGGCAGAGCTGGGCGGGGAACTGCGCCAGCAGGCCGAGCGGCTTGACGGGCCCGAGCCCGAACGGGAGGCGTCACCGTTGACCCCATGTGAGCGTCAGGCGTTGCACCGGCGCGACCTGTCGGCGCTGATGGCCCTGCGGCGCACCCTCGGCGAGGCGATCACCGAGCTGGGGCCGAACCCCGAACGCCAACCGTTGCTTCCCTTCTGGCAGCAGTTGGATGCCTGCCTGTCGCTGCTGCTGGGCTGTCTCGACGCTCTGCGCAACCTGCGCCCCCCCCTGCGGCGGCTGCCGATTCTCGATCGTGTTCACGGGGCCGAGGCCGAGCTGCTCAGGGCGGCGGCCGAGCGCTTGACGCTCTGGGCCGCGGTGCTGCCCCACGCCCGGGGGCTGCAGGCGGCGGTAGATCCCCAGGGTGTGGCGCTGGCCTCGCCCTTGGCCCCCCAACTGGAGCGGTTGCGCTCGGCGGAGCAGGCCCTGTTCAGCAGGCCAATCCCCGAGCTGGGCACCATCCGGGAGCGCCAGATCGCCGAACGGCTGATGCTCTGCCATCAGGCGGCGGGTGCCGTGGAACGGATGGAGCGGCGCTGGCGGGAGCTGGATCCTTGAGCAGGTGTGGGGGGCGCTGGAGGTTCCTCGCTGCCCTGGTGGTGGCGCTCCCCCTCGTGGTGGTTTTCGGGCCCCGGGGTGAAGCTCTGGCCCAGGCCATGGCGGGCCCTCAGCCCCTGGGTGCGGCTGCCGCAACGGTTCCCCTGGAGCGTTCCTGGCGGCGGCTGGACCGGGAGTTGCAGCTGCTCGATGGGGTGCTCAGCGACGACCGGCAGGATCCGCCCCTGGCCTTGCCCAACCCCCAGGATCTGGGCAGCTCGGTCCCCCACAACCTCAGCCTCGAGCAGGCTCTGGCGATCGGTTTCGCCCAGAGCCCCGAGCTCCAGGCCCAGCGCCTGGAGGTGGCGGCGGCCCTGGGTCGGTTGCAGGCGCGCCTCGGCAGCTACTGGCCCCAGTTGGCCCTGGTCGGTGGCCTCGATGTCGGCCAGAGCGCCACCAATTACGCCGCCCCCCGGGGCAATGAAAGCCTGGGCTTCGGCCCCAACTTCGCCCCGGGGGGCGCCTTTGCCGTACCCAGTAGCGCCCGGGCCTACTTGAACCAGGCTACCGGCGCGGCCGCGGGGGGACTGGAGCTGCGCTACGCCCTGCTGGATTTCGCCCGCACCCCGGCGGCGGCGGCCGCCCGCGCCGAGCTGCGTCAGGTTCGCCAGAGCTATGCCAACGGCTTGCGGCTGCTGCAGCTCGAGATCAGCGAGGCCTACTACCAGCTGCAGCGCAACGACCAGCTGGTTCGCATCCGCGAGGCTGATCTGCGCAGCGACGCTGTGGTGCTGCAGGACGTGGTGGCCCTCAAGCAGGCGGGGCTGGTACCTCGGCTCGATCTGCTGCGCCGCAAGGCGATCGAGGCTGAAGCGGAGGAGCGCCTGGTGCAGGCCAGAGCCGACCGGGCCATCGCCCGGCGCCGCCTGGCGGTGCTGCTCAACCTGCCGCCGGAACAGGTGCCCCGGGCCAGTGATCCGATCCAGCTCCAACCCGCCTGGCCGCTCGATCTGGAGGCGAGCCTGCTGGCGGCCTACCGCGACAACCCCGAACTGGAGGCTGTGCTGGCGGCCCGCGAGGCCCTGGCCCGCCAGAAGGATGGGGTGGCCGCGGCGTTGTTGCCCCGGCTGGGCCTGCAGGCCAGCGGCGCTGCCATCGGCACGCGCACACGCCAATGGGACATCTCGGGTGACTGCTGCGGGGCCACGGTGATCCCGCAGCTGAACACCTATGGCGCTGATTGGGCCGTGGGCCTCACGTTTCGCTGGCTGCTGTTCGATGGCGGCAGCACCGCTGCGGAGGTGCGGGCCCTGGCCAGCCGTGAGGCGGCCACAGCCCAGCGCTACGCCGCCCTGCGCAACGACATCCGCCTGCGGTTGGAATCGGCGTTCTTCAACCACGGGGCCAGCCTGATGAAGCTGGTCTCGGCCCGGCGTGCCGTGGCCGCCAGCCTGGAAGCCTTCCGTGATGCCCGGCTGCGCTACCAGAGCGGCCTGTCCAATGAGGTGACCCTCTCCCTCACCCAGGACCGCCTGATCGACAGCCTGGTGCGGCGGCTGAACGCCACGATCGACGTCAACATCACCTACGCCCAGCTGCTGCGCGAGCTGATGCCGGTGCCACGGGATCCCGCCGCGCCGCTCACGCCCAGCCTTCAGCTGCCACTGCCGCTGCCACCGCCACTGGAGACGAAGCGCTCGATCCGGTAGGCGAGCAGCACCAGCAGCACCACCAGCCAGAACCACAGTTCCGGGGCGTTGGCGTTGGCCAGGATCACCAGCAGCACCACCTCGGCCACGATCCAGGGAAGCTCCTGGCGCCGCAGCGGGTTGGGCCGCCAGGAGAACGGTTTCACCAACTAGCGGCTCCCCCCTGGCGCAGGTCGGGGCCGCTCTGTCGATCGATGCGGGCGCTGCGGAAGCCGCCAGTGAGGGTGCGCAGGCCAGGCAGCACGTAGGAGAGCGGCGTGCGCCATTCCACGTAGGCATGGCTTTCCACGGTCAGACCCTCGCGCACGGGGAACACCCGGCTGCCATCGGAGAGGGTCCAGCGGAAGCCATCGAGGCTGGCCTGGTCACGTTTCAGCTCGATCTCGGTGCGCATCACCGGGCCGGAGGCCACCAGGGCCTTGGCCAGCTGCGGGTTGCCGATGGTGGTGGAGATGTCGTCCTCGGTGGCCGGCAGCACGTTCACCCGCACCACCCGGCCGACGATGCCGCCGAAGCGCCCGCGCTGGTCCCACTGGGGCACCACCTCGACGGCCATGCCGGGCTTGAGCCGACGGGCGTCCGCGGGGGGGAAGTAGGACACAGCCCGCAGGGGACGGGTCTCAGAGGAGCGGCCGATGGTGCCGAGCCGTTGGCCGACGCGCACGCTCTGGCCAGGGATCACCTGCAGATCCAGCACCTGGCCGTCCCGGTCCGCCAGCAGCTGGCCGTCGAAGGCGCGGCGGGCTTCGGTGACGCGCAGTTCCCGCCGCAGGTCATCGATGCGGTAGAGGCGTTGCAGGGCTTCGGTTTCGATCTGCAGCTTCACTTGCTGGTAGGCGCTGAGCAGCCGCTTCTCCTCGATGCGCACCTGATCGAGGCTGACCCCGGTGCTGGTGAGCCCCTGTTCCGCCCCCACCACCTCCGCCGAGAGCGGTGCCACCACCTCCCGGGCCGCCAGCCAGTCGAGCTGCTTGAGCTTGCTGGCGTAGGTGCCCTTGAGGGCTCCAAAGCGGGCTCGGTCGTTGCCGAGTTTGGCCAGGGCCGTGGCCACGGCCTGTTTCTCGGCCGCCAGCCTGAGCCGGTCACGGCCATCGAGGGCCACGTTCTGGCGCTCCAGCTGGCGCAGGTTGGCCCGTTGTTGCTCCAACTGGCGATCGAGCACCGGCAGGTAGAGATCGATCAGCACCTGGCCGCGGCGCACCGTATCCCCTGGGGCCACATGCACCTGGCGCACCTGGCCGGCGGCGCGGGCATCGAGCAGGCCGGCGTTGTCGGGCTGCAGCAGCACCCCCTTGCCGACCACCTCGGTGGGCACGAGCCAGAAGGCACCCCAGAGGCCAACGGCGCCGGTCATCGCCGCGAGGCACCAGCCCACCTGCCGGCGGCCCCCGCCGTTGACCTGCGGCGAATCGGACGAGGCGGTGGCTTGCATGGCCGTCAGCATGGAGCCAAATGGTTCAGCTGTCAGCGGGGCTGGTCCGACTGCCCGCTTGGCTCCGGTTCCTGGTTGATCCGGGCCAGGCTCGCCAGGGCCCGGGCGTCACCGCCGATGGCCGCGGCCAGCAGGGGCGCCAGGGGCGGCACCAGGGCGAAGGGGCCGCTGAATCCGCTGAACACCCAAAGCCCGGGGCGGCCTGGGATCGGTCCCACCAAGGGTCGTCCCGAGGCGGTGAAGCCCACGGGCACCTGGCGGAAGCGGGCCGGCAGGGCGGCCAGAGCGGGCCAGTGCAGGGCCAGTTCGGCGCGCAGGGCGGCCTCCAGCGGTGCGGGCAGCGGAGGCTCCCCCAGCCCACCGCCCGGCCGCACCAGGGTGGTCTGCCCCATCAGCAGGCCGCCGCCCCGGGGGGCCAGACCCGCATCCACCACCCACTGCTGGGCCTTGAGCCTGGGGGCGCCTGCCTCCAGGGCCTGGCGCTTGCCCACCAGGGGCATCACGATCGCGTCGGTTTCCGGGCTTGAGCTGCCGGACCAGGGGAGCGCCGTTCCCACAGGCCATGGGCGGGCGTGGAGCACCCCGGCCCAGCTCACCAGCAGCTGCCCGGCCAGGGCCGGCCAGAGCGCCAGGTTGCCTGCCCCAGCCGCCAGCACGACCTGGCTGCTCTCGATGTCGTCGGCCTGGCGGGCTGCAGGTCCGGCGAGCGACACCGCCCAGCCGCCGCTGGCCTTGGGCCGCAAGCCCGTGGCCCTGCCGCTGAGGCAGGTCACCCCCGCTCGCTCCAGGGCCGCCGGCAGGGCGAGGGCGAACCGCTCGCCATCGAGCCGGGCGTAGGGGTGGCGCTCCAGGTGGCCGCCGGGGCCATGGAGCAGCAGCGCGCAGGGGCACCAGCCCAGGGGCCCATGGCGCCGCTCAAGGTTGCGCCATTGCTCCGGAGCGGTGGCCATCAGCGCCCCGATCGGCCCCGGAGGGCCGGCCCACCAGGGCACACCGCCGTAGCTCAGATCCGTGGCCCAGGGGCCCTGGCAATTCAGAACGGTTACGGCGGCGCCGCACTCCGCCAGGGCCAGGGCCAGCAGGCCGCCGGCCAGCCCAGCACCGATCACGAGCACCTCGACCAAGGCTCAGCTGGTGAGGTTGAAGGAGCCGATCACCTGCTCGAACAGCCCCTCGACCTTGCTCCAACGCAGCTCGTTGGTGCTGGTGGAAAGGGTGTACAGGCGGCCACGGTCGGCGACCACCGTGGCCAGCTCGTGGCGTTGGCGGTCGCTCAGCTGCACCAGGTATTCCAGGTCGTAGAAGGTGCGGCCCTCCGCCTGCCGCTCGCGGGCCTTCAGGAGCTCGGCGCTGCGGTCACTGCCGGCCGGGGCGATTGCCGTGTTGATCAGGCGCTCACCCACCGCCCGGGCGCCGGCCTCGGCCGCCGCCTCGATGGCGGGGGTCACCGGGGCCACCAGCAGGCTCAGGGTCTCGTCGGTGTGGATCAGGTCGTGGAACACCACCTGGGGACCGCCGCTGACCTGCACGCGGGTCCAGCCTGTGGGATAGAGGAAGGCATAGCGGCCATCGGGGCTGCGGTAGGCGTTCAGTCCCGCCGCTGAGGCGCTGCAGCCCACCAGCACCAGGGCCAGCAGCAGGGGCAGCATCCAGCCCGTTCCCCGGGCCAGCAGGCCGCCCGTCAAGCGTCGGCGCAGAGGGACCATGGCGATCACGGGTGGCAGGGTTGGCGCCATTCTCACGCCCCTGCCGGGAGAATCTCCCCAGGGCTCGCTCCGTTCAGCATGGATCCCGTCCACGTGCCGTCGCCGATGACCGCCAGCGCACCACCGGGCCCTCGTCCCCAGAGCCGCAGGCGCTGGGCCCAGATCCGGCGCGAGCAGGACCGGAAGCGCTTCTACAGACTGCTGGATCGCTCCTTCGGCTTCCGTCTGCTGGTGGCCGCAGCGGCGGCCCTCGTGCTGCTCGCCGTCGTGAACCGCTGGGAGCATTGCCGCGACCTCGGCTTTCAGGAGCGCTGCCTCCTGAGCGATGCCGGCGGCATCGTCAGCGTCAGCAACGTGGAATCGCTCAGCATCGTCACGGCGGCGTTTCTGTATCTGCTTGAGGGCCGCAAGCGGCGTCAGCGGGAGAACCAGGAGGCTCTGGAGGTGATCCTCAGCTTCCAGCAGGCCGGCGCCAAGCTCAGCTATGCCCGCAACAGCGCCCTGGAGTGGCTCAGTGACAGCGGCATCTGGCTCGATGGTCTCGATCTGAGCCGCAGCCATCTGGATGACCTCCACGCTGCCGGCGGCCGTTGGAGGGAGGTGAATCTGAGCCAAGTCAGTCTGCGCAACGCCTGCTTCGAGGATGCCGATCTTCGCGGCGCCGATCTCAGCGAGTCGGACCTCAGCCACGCCAACCTCCGCCATGCCGACCTGAGGGACGCGAACCTGCGCGGCGCCGATCTGAGCCAGACCGATCTGCGTGGCGCCGATCTCAGCGGAGCCTGCACCGAGGGAGCGAAGCTCACCGGAGCCCGGCTCGATGGGGCGGCCCTCGGGGGCAGCGCACGGGCATGAGCGCCTAGATTCCGCCCAGTTGCACCGGGCTCCTGAGCGGTTTCACCCGGCCCCTGGCCCGCCTGATCGATCAGTTCGAGCGACTTCCAGGGATCGGGCCGCGCACGGCCCAGCGGCTGGCCCTGCACGTGCTGCGTCAGCCGGAGGAGCAGATCCGCAGCTTCGCCGATGCCCTGCTGGCGGCCCGCACCCAGGTGGGCCAGTGCCAGCGATGCTTCCACCTCTCGGCCGAACCCCTCTGTGAGATCTGCCGCAACGGGGAGCGCCGCACGGACGTGCTCTGCGTGGTGGCCGATTCGCGCGATCTGCTCGCCATGGAGCGGACACGGGAGTTCAAGGGTGGCTACCACGTCCTCGGCGGCCTGATCTCACCCATGGATGGGGTGGGTCCGGAACTGCTGCACGTCAGGCCGTTGGTGGAGCGCGTCGACCGCGATGGCATCAGTGAGGTGATCCTGGCCCTCACCCCCAGCGTCGAAGGCGACACCACCAGCCTCTACCTGGCGCGGCTGCTGCGGCCGTTCACATTGGTGAGCCGCATCGCCTACGGCCTGCCGGTGGGCAGCGAACTGGAATTCGCTGACGAGGTCACCCTGGCCCGGGCCCTGGAGGGGCGCCGGCGCATGGATGAGTAGCCCTTTTCGAACCAGCCATGGCCCAACGCTCCACTCGTTACAGCACCATTCCCCCGGCGGAGCGGCTTCCGGACTGGCTGCGCCAGCCGATCGGCAACGCCTCCCAGCTGGAGAGGGTGCAGGGGATCGTCAAGCGCCAGCGGCTGCACACGATCTGCGAGGAGGGCCGCTGCCCCAACCGCGCCGAGTGCTACGCCGCCGGGACGGCCACGTTTCTGCTGGGTGGGCCGATCTGCACACGCAGCTGCGCGTTCTGCCAGGTGGAGAAAGGCCAGGCCCCGGCGCCCTTCGACGCCGCCGAGGCCGAGCGCGTGGCCGAGGCCGTGGAGCAGCTGGGGCTGCGCTATGTGGTGCTGACCGCCGTCGCCCGGGACGATCTCGCCGACCATGGCGCCTCCCTGTTCACCGCCGCGATGGCGGCGATTCGCCAGCGCAAGCCGCTGATCGCGATCGAAGTGCTCACTCCCGACTTCTGGGGTGGCCACCAGGGTGAGGTGGAGGGGTTGGCGGCCCAACGGCAACGGTTGGTAGCCGTTCTGGCGGCGGGACCGGTGTGCTTCAACCACAACCTGGAAACCGTGAAGCGTTTGCAGGGGGAGGTGCGACGCGGCGCCACCTACGGGCGTTCCCTGGGATTGCTGGCGGCGGCCCAGGAGCTGGCACCCGCGATTCCCACCAAATCCGGCCTGATGCTGGGGCTGGGGGAGCGTTTTGAGGAGGTGGTGGAGACCCTGGAGGATTTACGCCAGGTGGGCTGCCAGCGCCTCACCCTCGGCCAGTACCTGCGGCCGTCGCTGGCCCACCTGCCCGTGCAGCGCTACTGGGAGCCCGCCGACTTCGAGCGGCTGGGGGCGATCGCCCGGGAGCTGGGCTTCGCCCAGGTGCGCAGCGGGCCGCTGGTGCGCAGCAGCTACCACGCTGAGGCGGAGGCCTGAATGAGCGTTCAACTGGACAGTTTCACCACCTTCAACGTCGCGATCGTGGTGCTGGCGATCGGCAAGTGGCTCAACCAGCGGGTGGCTTTTCTCTCGGCCTACAACATTCCCGAGCCCGTGAGCAGCGGTCTGCTGGTCTGCCTGCTGCTGGCGCTGGTGCATGGGATCTGGGGGCTGGAGGTGGGTTTCAACCTCGCCACCCGGGATTTCCTGTTGCTCTATTTCTTTGCCGCCATTGGCCTCAACGCCGACGTCCGCACCCTGCTGGCCGGCGGTCGGCCCCTGGCGCTGTTGGTGGCTCTGACCGCCGCTTACGTCGTCGTGCAGAACCTCACGGGTCTTGGCGTGGCCAGCCTGCTGGGGCTCAATCCCCTGGTGGGCTTGCTGGGGGGGTCGGTGTCGCTGCTGGGGGGCCATGGCACGGCCATCGCCTGGGCACCGCGCTTCGCTGAAACCCACGGCATCCCCAACGCCCTGGAGATCGCGATTGCCTGCGCCACCATGGGCCTGGTGCTGGCCTCGCTGGTGGGGGGGCCGATCGCCCGCTTCCTGATCGGGCGCCACAAGCTCAAACCCCGGGGACGCGCCAGGGAGGAACGGGAACGCCAGGGAGTCGAGGGGGCTGAAGTCGCCGCGATCGATGGCTCCAGCTTCCTGCAGACCCTCTTCTGGCTGAACATGAGCCTGGTGGTGGGGGAGCTTCTCTATGAGTTGCTTCAGGCCGCCGGCAGCAATCTGCCGCGCTTCGTCTGCTGCCTGTTCGGGGCGATTCTGCTCACCAATACAGTGCCGCGTCTGCTGCCGGCGATCGCCTGGCCGGCGGAGTCCCGTTCCCTGGCGCTGGTCAGTGAGGTGTCGCTCGGCATTTTTCTGACGATGTCGCTGATGAGCCTGCAGCTGTGGTCCATCGCCGAGCTGGCGGGCCCGATCCTGGCGATGCTGCTGGCCCAGTTCCTGATCGCGTCGCTGTTCACCGTGTTCGTGGTGTTCCTGGTGATGGGGCGTGATTACGAGGCGGCGGTGATCTGCTCGGGCTTCGGCGGCTTTGCCCTGGGGGCCACCCCCACGGCGATCGCCAACATGACGGCGGTGGCGAAGCGCTACGGCCCCGCCCACCGGGCCTTCATCGTCGTGCCGCTGGTGTCGGGCTTCTTCGTTGACATCATCAACGCCGTGGTGATCCAGCGGTTCCTGACGGTGTTCGGTTGACCAGCGCTTCGGTCAAACAGCCCATCGGCTCAAGGACCCGTGGGATGGAGCGGGTCAGCTCCACCAGGCCACTCACCGAGCAGTGGGGCTCCCTGGGGCACCCTGGGGCCCAGGCGGCCTTCGCTTGAACCCCGTTTTTGGGCGCCCCCCCCCCCTGGCTGGGGTCGACCGTAACGACATCCCAGCGGCCCTTGTCGGTGGACACCCGCATGGCCATGCTGAACGCGGGACATCCCTGAAAGGTCGACAGCGGCAGCGGTTCAGCGGAACCAGCCGGTCCAGATGATTCAACGGTGAGCCGAGAATGGTGCAGCATCAGTCGGCTTCGGGGGGAACCGGAATCGGCACTGGCTCCTTCCCCGCCTTGCTCCCGGGCCTGAAACGGTTGAAGGCCTACCGGCCGGAGTGGCTGCGGGGCGATCTGCTGGCCGGCCTCACGGTGGCGGCCTACCTGATTCCCCAGTGCATGGCCTATGCGGAACTGGCCGGTGTGGCGCCGGTGGCCGGTCTGTGGGCGATCCTGCCGCCGATGCTGCTCTATGCCCTGATCGGCTCCTCGCCTCAGCTTTCGGTGGGGCCGGAATCCACCACGGCCGTGATGACGGCGGCGGCGATCGCGCCGATCGCCGGCGGGGATCCGCTGGCCTACGCCAGCCTCGCCAGTCTGCTGGCTCTGGCCGTGGGCCTGATCTGCCTGGTGGGCGCCTGGACCCGGCTCGGGTTTCTTGCCGACCTGCTGTCCAAGCCGATTCTTGTGGGCTACATGGCCGGGGTGGCGGTGATCATGATCACTGGTCAGATCGGCAAGATCAGCGGCGTCAGCCTGTCGGCCGAGTCGCTGCTCGGCCAGCTGAGGGAACTGGCCGGCCGTGCCGATGAGATCCATCTGGCCACCCTGCTGCTGGCCTGCGCGGTGCTGGTGTTCCTGCTGTTGATCCAGCGCCGCTTCCCCAGGGCCCCTGGACCACTGCTGGCGGTGCTGCTGGCGGTGGCGGTGGTCTCGGTCCTGCATCTCGATCAGCGGGGCGTCGCCGTGATCGGAGCGATCCCCGCCGGGCTGCCAAGCTTCGCTCTGCCGGCCGGTGTGTCCACCGAGCACTTGAAGTATCTGGGGGCGACCGCCCTGGGCATCGCTCTGGTGGGCTACTCCGACAACGTGCTCACCGCCAGGGCTTTCGCGGCCCGCGGTGGCTACCGCATCGACGCCAATCAGGAGCTGCTGGCGCTGGGGGCGGTGAACATCGGCAACGGACTGATGCAGGGGTTCCCGGTCAGCAGCAGCGGCAGCCGCACCGCCATCGGCGATTCCCTCGGCAGCCGCTCCCAGCTGTTTTCACTGGTGGCCTTCGCGGTGCTGCTGCTGGTGCTGTTGTTCCTGCGGCCGGTGCTGGCCCTGTTCCCCAAGGCGGCCCTCGGCGCGATCGTGATCTATGCCGCCCTCCGCCTGATCGATCTTCCTGAATTCCAGCGAATGCGACGGTTCAGGATCAGTGAGTTCCGCCTGGCGCTGATCACCCTGGCGGGGGTGCTGCTCACGGACATCCTGGTGGGCGTCGGCCTGGCGGTCGCCCTGTCCGTGATCGAGCTGTTCGCCCGCCTGGTGCGCCCCAACGATGCGGTTCTTGGAGCGGTGCCTCAGATGGCAGGGCTCCACGACGTGGCCGACTGGGAAGGCGCCACCACGATCCCTGGACTGGTGCTCTACCGCTACGACGCGCCGCTCTGTTTCGCAAACGCCGAGGACTTCCGCCGCCGTGCCCTGGCGGCGATCGCCGCCGAGCCCGTGCCGGTGCGCTGGTTCGTCCTCAACGCCGAAGCGATCGTGGAAATCGACATCACCGCTGCGGACGTGTTGCAGGAGCTGCAGGAGCAACTGGCCGATGCGGGCATCGTCTTTGCCCTGGCCCGGGCCAAGCAGGATCTGCTCCAGCAGCTCGGCAGAGCCGGGGTGGTGGAGACGATCGGCGCGGACCGCTGCTTCCCTACCCTCCCGACAGCCGTGGCCGCCTTCAGGGCACGGTTCCCCGAGGTGACGGCCGAATGAGCCTCTCGGACCGCTTCATTCGAGGGCCCGTTCTGACCACGGTGTGCTCCCTGGTGATCCTGATCATGGGTGCTATCTCCATTCCACTGTTGCCGCTGGAAAAGCTGCCTCAGCTGGCCCCCACCCAGATCAACGTCACGGCGGTCAACATCGGCGCCGACGCCCGCACCACCGTCGACACGGTCACGAACGTGCTGGAGCAGGAGATCAACGGCGTCGAGGACATGAAATTCATGTCCTCGAACACCTCCTCCGATGGGATCGCCAACATCACCGTCGCCTTTCCGGTGGCCGTCGATCGGAACATCGCCCAGGTGAACGTCCAGAACCGGGTCAGCCAAGCGACGCCGGGCCTTCCCGATGCGGTCAAGCAGACGGGCGTGACGGTGGAGGCGGCCTCCCCGAGCCTGTTGCTGGCCTTCGGCTTCTATTCCGACACCGATGCCCAGGGGAAGCCCCTCTACGACCCGCTCTTCATGAGCAATTTCATCGATCAGAACCTGATCAATGAAGTGCGCCGGATTCCAGGCATCGGCAACACCGTGATCATCGGCGAACGTAAGTTCGCCCTGCGCATCTGGCTTGATCCCCAGAAACTGGCGAGCTACGACCTCACACCCCTTGATGTGGAACGGGCCCTCAAGGAACAGAACATCCAGTCAGGTGCGGGCCGCATCGGCCAGGAGCCGATGGCTCCGGGTCAGCAGGTCGCCATCCCCCTGAAGGCGGAGAGTCGCTTCACGAGCGTGGCTGACGCCGAAAACCTTGTCGTCAAGGTTGGCGAGGCCGGCCAGACCACCAGGGTCAGCGACATTGGCCGCGTCGAGCTCGGCGCCGAGAACTACGACCTGATCGCCAGCCTCGGGGGGCGCCCCTCGGCGGGCCTGGCCCTCTATCAGCTGCCCGGCGCCAATGCCCTCGACACGGGCAATCGGGCGAAGGCGATGGTGGAGAAGCTGGCCGCCGATTTCCCGCCTGGTCTGCGCTATGAGATCCCCTACGACTCCACCCTGTTCGTGACCACGTCCTTGAAGGATGTGACCTCGAACCTGTTCCAGGCGATCGTGATGGCGGTGCTCACGATCCTGCTGTTCCTGCAGGATTGGCGCTCCACGATCGTGCCCGCCCTGGCGATGCCGGTGGCGATGATCGGTGCCATGTCCGTGGTGCTGGGTTTCGACTTCAGCCTCAATCAGCTCACGATGTTCGGCATCATCCTGGCGATCGGCACCGTCACCGATGACGCCGTGGTGATCGTGCAGGCCGTCAAGGACAAGCTCGGCCAGGGAATGCGGCCGATGCAGGCGGCCCTCGATTCGATGAACGAACTGGCCACGCCCACGATCACGGCGGCCCTGGTGCAGCTGGCCGTGTTCATTCCGGTGTCGTTCTTCCCCGGCACCACCGGCATCGTCTACCGCCAGTTCGCCATCACCCTGGCGGCGGCGATCGTGTTCTCCACCTTCAATGCCCTTACCTTCTCCCCCACGATCGCGGCCCTGTTCCTGAAGCCTGAAGGTTCTCCGCCTGGGGCAAGCGACAAAGCGATCGACTTTCTGTTCGGCTGGATCTTCCGTCAGTTCAACCGTGGATTTGACGCGCTGTTCGCCTGGTATGGGCGAACGATTGAGTGGCTGGTGCGTTACCGCTACGCGGTGATGGCGGTGTTCGTGGCCGGGCTGCTGGCCACAGTGATGATGCTGAAGATCGTCCCCACCGGCTTCATTCCCGAAGAAGACCAGGGCCTGATGATCCTCCTGGGTGAGGCACCCCCCAGCGCCTCGCTGGGCTACACCCAGAAGCAGGTGGAGCAGGTGAACGGGATCCTGGCGGACTTCAAGCCCGAGGTGGAGAGCTATCTGGGAGCGGCTGGATTCGGCCTGGAGGGCAACAGCTACAACAAATACCTGTTCTTCATTCGCCTCAGCGCCTGGGATCAGAGACCCAATGCTGATCAATCGGTGTTCAGCATCCTGGCCCGGCTGAACCAGCGGTTGCGCAAGGAAGTGAACGGGTCGCTGGCCTTCGCCACCAATGTGCCCCCGGTCGATGGTGTAGGGGCGACCGGCGGCCTGGAGTTTCAGCTGCAGAACCGCGGCGGCTTGCCTACCGAAGCCCTGCTCAAGAATCTAAACACCATGATCGAGGCCGCTCAGAAGCGCCCGGAACTGGAGCGGGTCACCACCACCTTCACCCCTGGTGTGGAGCAGTTGTCGATCCAGGTCGATCGCAACATGGCCAAAACCCTGGACATCGACATCAACGAGGTCTTCGGCACCCTGCAGGCCTACATGGGTGGCCGCTATGTGAATGATTTCATCTTCGACAAGGATCAGTACCGGGTCTATGTGCAGGCGGATAGCCCGTTCCGCACCGACCCCAGCGTGCTGGGGTCATTCTTTGTGCGCTCCCGCAAGGGTGAACTGGTCCAGTTCAAGGATCTGGTGACCACAGAGCGTTTCTTTGCCCCCCCTACGATCACCCGCTACAACGTCTACGAAGCGATCAAGATCCAGGCCACACCCGCACCGGGCTACAGCTCCGGCCAGGGGATCACCGCCATGGAGGAGGTGGCCGCCGAAGTGCTCGATCCAGGCTTCGGTTACGAGTGGACCGGCCTGTCCCTTGAAGAGCGCTCGGCGGGTGGAGCCACCGGCGCCATCTTCGCCCTTGCGACGGTGTTGGTGTTTCTGGTGATGGCGGCCCAGTACGGCAGTTACATCGACCCCCTGATCATCCTGCTCACCGTCCCCCTGGCTGCGCTCGGTGCGATGGCGGCGATCTGGTTCCGCGCCAATGCCCTGCAGGCGGGCAGCTTCTGGCCGGTGATCAGCAACGACATCTTTGCCCAGGTGGGCCTGCTGATGCTGATCGGCATGGCGAGCAAAAATGCCATCTTGATCGTCGAGCAGGGCAATGAATACCTGCGCTTGGGCATGAGCCTCAGCCAGGCGGGGATCGGGGCCGCCAAAGCGCGTTTCCAGCCGATCGTGATGACCGCCGCCTCAGGCCTGGTGGGCTACATCCCTCTGATGACGGCCTCTGGCGCCGGGGCGATCAGCCGCTGGTCGATCGGAACGGTCAGCTTCGGTGGGTATCTGGTGGCCACGGTGCTCAGCCTGGGGGTGGCCCCCGTGCTTTTCATCGTGATCAAGGGGCTGGAGCGCCGCTATCTGCTGAAAACCGCTGAGCCGTGAACCTGCGCCTCGTCGCCTTCGCCGCGCTGATCACCGCCCTTCTGGGCGCCCTGTTCGGCTCCACCCTGTCCTATCTCGGCCAACCGGATCAGGGCCGGCTTCTCTATCAGAGTGCTTTCTACCGCCACCTCTATGGCCTGATGCCACTGATCGGAGCCGGGCTGGGGGCCGCCTTCGGCGCCGGTTTCGCCGTGATCAGTCAGAGCGCACGCCGTCGCAACGCCCCTAGAAACCGGCGCTGATCAACCGCGCCAGGATCAGGTTGGTGATCTTCATGCCGTAGGGCGTGCTCCAGCAGCGCCGGGGCAGGGCCCCGGCGGCGGCGGTTTCGGAAACGTCCTGATCCTGCGGTTCGATGAACTGGCCATCCCTGCGCCAGCCGATGCGATCGCAGAACGCCCGGTAGAGGTCCACGTCCTGGGCGATCAGGGTGTCGATCGTTCCGCCCAGCTCGCGGTAAATCCCCAGCTGAACCGCGAAGCCGAAGCGGCCCTCACTGTGGCTTCGCCAGATCTGATCGAGGATGCGCAGGGGGGTGACCGGAAAGGTTTCGATGTCCTCCGGGGTGACGTCATCGAGACTCGAGTTGATGCAATCGAAGAGGATTCGCTGGGTCTGCTCGTCGGCCTCCTGGAACTGCCCGGCGGCCAGCAGATCCCGCAGGGGGAGGTAGCGGGCCACATCGCTCACCAGGGAGAAGTTCTCCTCGTGCTGTTGCACCTGCGCCGTCAGGCTCTCGAGTTGGCCGGTGAGGGTGGCCAGGGCGGCCTCCAGCGCGGCCAGCCGCCGCTCGACGGGGTCGGTCATCGGTGGAGGGGGCCGGAGTTGGCCATGGGTGGAAGGGCCTCTTGATGCCTGATCGACCGCTCCCCATCCTGTGTGTTCTGGGCGGGGATGCGTTGGGCGGTTGATCCAGGGATCGGTTGATCCAGGAATCGGCTGTCAGGGTGATCATCCGCCCAGATCGACGATTCTCCCTGAGAGGCCTCTGGATGGATGGACGGTCTTGGTGAGGGGCTGGAGCTGGCCGTCCGGCCTTACTCCGCCGCCGCCCCCAGAAACAGGCCGCTGACGCGGCCCGCGTCGATGGTCACGATCAGCCCGCCGTAGATCGAGCCGATCACCAGGCTGTTGCCCTGGCTTTCGTTGCGATTCAGGTCGGCGTCGTAGGCCCTCAGCACCTGGGCTTCGGGGCTGCCGATGCCGATCCCGCGTCGGCTGCGCCAGGGGCTCGGGGCGCTCAGGCGGATCGAGCCCACCACCTGCGGCTGCCCGGGCCGATCGCTCACCAGATCGAGCTCGAGGCCGCAGGCCGGTGCCCGCCAGCGCTGGTGCAGGGCTCCATCGGCGGCCCAGAGCGTGGCCGGGCCCCGCTGGATCGGGCAGACCACAGCCCGGCGCACCGCATCGGCCGTGCTGCCGACCCGCAGCGGGCCGAGACGCTCGCGGCTGAGCACGGGGAAGGGTTCGGCGGCGGCGGGGAGATCAGCCGCAGCGACCCGCGCCCATGGCAGGGCTGCTCCTGCGCCAGCAGAGAGGAGGGCCATCATGGCCGCTGCCACGCCCCAGCCGTTGGCCGTTCTCATGGCTCGGGAGTGGCGGGGAAATCCAGCACCGAGAAGAACAGGGGGAACTGATTGGTGCGGGGCGATGGGGAGGGCACCAGCGCCTGGTTCCAGGCGCCCTTGAAGCCATAGAAGGTCTCGGCTTCATTATCGGGAATCTGACCGGCGAGGCTGAAACGGTCGATCACGTAGGGCAGGCCATCGGAGCCCAGGCTGGGCCCGCGCATCAGGTGGAAATGCAGGTGGGGCGCGGAGGAATTGCCGCTGTTGCCCAGCAGGCCCAGGAGCTGGCCGCGTTGGACGCCCTCGCCGGCGCGCACCCGCACGGATCCGGGCTGCAGGTGGGCATAGACGGCGTAGGCCTCGGGGCCCACCTGGAGGATCAGGTGGTTGCCGAGCACCGTGGCCAACGACACGTTGCTGGGGGCCGGCAGCTTGGGGGGCACCTGTTCCGGCAGGTCGTTGCGGACAGCGACGACGCTGCCATCGGCCACCGCGATCACCTCGGCGCCGAAGGAGGGATAGCTGCCCACTTTGGTGAGGTCGCCGTCGGCGAGGCGCCCCTGGCCATCGAGACGCATCCAGTCGATGGCGAAGCGCTGGGCGAAGGCAAGCCGGCCATCGATCGGCAGGCCCGTGCTGCGGTGGCCCACGTCGGGGCGGCAACAGCCGTTGATCGCCACCCAGCCCTTTCCCCTCAGGGGTGGTCCGAGCACAAACAGTTGGGGTTCGATCGTGATCGGCGCCGCGTCGTAGCTGACGGGCCCCACCGCTCCTGCTGCCGGGCCGCTGGAGCCGTTGACCAGCAGCCGGTGCAGGAGCCGGGCCGGCAGGGGACCAGCGGGGGGCAGGCTGACGTTGATCAGCACCAGCCGGGCCTGATCGGAGGGGATCACCGCATCGGCTGCGGCGCCGTTGCCCAGGGTGCGCAGGCGCGAAAGCAGCTCCGGGCCCGTGAAGCTGGCCAGCAGCCGTTCGGGGCGCCCGGCCTCGCGCACCTCCACGGCCTTCAGGCTGGCGGGGCTGCGGGTGGCGTTCAGCAGCTCGAGCTCGTAGACCAGATGCCGCCGCCCATCCACGGCCGGCACCGCCGGCGCCAGGGGCGTGAGGGTGCGCGCCACCAGGGGGGTCCACAGGGGCGATGTCTGCGTCGCACCAGCCACCGCGCCCCGACCTGTGTGCCGGATGACGGTTGGCAGCGGGATGGCCGTCGGGGGGGGGAGTGGCTGAGCCCTGATCGGTGCTGAGCCCAGATCGAGCAGCCCCACCAGGGCCGCAAACGTCAGGGGGAGCGCCCACGGACGTGCCATGGCGACAGGAGGCGGCAGGAATCCAACCTAGGGAAGGCCGCCATGAGGCCACCGCAGCCAGACCTGGTGCGTCAGCTCCTGGAACCCCATCGCTTCTCCGCCGCCGGGTCGTCGAAACAGCAACGTTTCGGTTGGGGTTGTGTTGGATCGTCTCCCCTAGGCGCCTGTGGCCTGGAATCGCTCCTGCGCCGCCAGACGCCGCCCGCATCGCTCCAGGCCATCGCTGCAGTCGCCTTCCATCAGCAACCCCGAGCCACCCCAGAGCAGCCGCGGTAGCAGATCGAGCACCCCTGAGCCGAGCTCCCGCTGGGGGGCAAAACCAAGCCCCTTGAAATAGCGCACCAGGCGACGGTGCTGGCGCTCGTCGTCGCGGATCGCCAGCAGGCGGGCGCGGCGGCAGGGGCTGGCCTCCAGGGCCCAGGCGAAGGTGGCGGCCCAGATCAGCGCTCCCACCGCGGCGGTGTCATTCCCCTGCACCCGCATCGTGTCCAGGTGCAGGCCCCTTGCCGTGGGCAGGGCCCAGCCCTTCAGCTCCCCGAGCAGCTGGGGGCCCTGGCCGCTGCGGGGCCGGGCCACGGCCACCCGCAAGCCCCGCAGGCCCCCAGGCCCCGTGAGGCGCAACCGCAGCAGCAGCCCCCGGGCGGCGGCCTCGGTCTCGATCGACTCCAAGCTGAGCTGAGCCCCACAGGCAGCGGCGTCGGTCATGGGTAGGGCTCCACGGCCACCACCGCGTCGATGGGCAGAGGGCCGTGGATGTGGGGAAACAGCTCGATGCCGCCAGGGGCAGCCTCCATGGCCAGGGGCACCGATAGCTGAGCGGGGTCGATCACCAGCCGCAGAAGTTCGGGCGCATCGGCATAAAAGCGGGCATGGGTGGCCGCCAGCTGGTGCTCGAAGCTGGCGTGGATGAAACCCACCTGCTCCAGCCCCAGGCCGCGGGTGGAGCGCTCGTAGACGCCGGCGCCTCTAGCCGCTCGCCACTCCTGCGCCAGGGCCAGGTGGTGAATCAGACGTCCCTGGGGAAACAGCCTTGGCGGATCGCCGGGTTGCCAGGGGGCGCCACGCTCCATCACCGCCGCCAGCTCCGGGCTGGCCAGAAAGCGTCCCAGCCAGTGCTGGAGCGGGGCCAGATCGGCCAGGCCATCGAACCACGCGGCGTCGGCCTGTCGGAACTGGCGCACGAAGGGCAGCAGGGCGATGTCGGCGAGCGAGGGTCGCTCCCCCAGCAGCCACCCCCCTGGCTCCAGCCGGGCGTTCCAGTCGCGCAGGATCACCAGGGCGGCCTGGCGGTGGGCCAGGGGATCGGCGCCGGCGAAGCGATGGGCGTACTTGTAGCGATCGAGCTGGGGCTTGAAGGCACCGTCGTTGAGCTGGATCAGGACGGCGATCTGTTCCCGCTCGTTGGCGGCGGCCGGACCGGCGCCAGCCCGGCGCCAGTCGGCGGGGTCGTGCTGCGCCAGGGCCCAGGCCATCAGCTCCAGGCTCTCCTCGATCACGGCCCCATCCGGGAGCACCAGCACCGGCACGGTGCCCTTGGGGGAGGCCGCCAGCAGCGCTGCAGGCTTGGCCTTGAGCTCGACTTCCCGCAGGTGGAGCAGCAATCCGGCGGCATCGATCGCCAGCCGGGCGCGGATGGCGTAGGGGCAACGCCGGAAGCTGTAGAGAACCGGCAAGGAAGGGGGCATCGGAGCTGGCAGGCGAGGAACCCCGTGGCTGGCTACGAGCATGGAGGACGGGGTGTCGAGGCTTCAAGCCCTGGCGGCAGTGCCGCCCGGTGGTGCTCAGAAGAAGGCAAAACTGAGGGCCACCAGAGCCGAGAGGAACAGGCAGGCCAACCCAAGCATCGCGAACGTGATGAAGCCATCGAGGTTGTTCCCGAAGCAGTTGCCGAGGCTGATCAACGGCGGGATCGCGGGCCAGGCGGATCCTTTTGGTGTGGAGCATCAGGTGCTTGATCGGCCACGCTTTGGCCAGATCCAGCTGGGGTGCCCATCGAACACCAACGCCATCAGGCAGGCGATCAGGATGGTGCTCAGCCCAAGCAAGGGATGGAACGTGGGCTTGAGGACGTCAACCAGGAAGCGAAACAGCAGGTAGGCGGCACCTCGTCGAGCTGGTTGGGATGGCGCGGAAGGCCGTCGCCGACATCCACTCCCCCCAGCAGCGCCCGATCGCCATGCCGGCCATCACCGAGAGCTACTCGGAGCGATCGAGCCGGTCAGAGCGTCGGCGGCGCAGGCTCAGCTGCTGCCATAGGGGCGCCCATCCTTGTGGCCGAACCGCCAGGTCCCGTCCACCCACTCCGCCGTCAGATCGTCGTCGGGGTAGACGACCCCATCGCCGGGGCTGCGGTCGCCGATCTCCAGCAGCACCACAACCAACGCCGTGCGGTTGACCAGATGGTGGGCGTTGCCATCGCCGGCGGCAAAGCCCGCCACCAGGCCCGGGGCCAGTTCCCGCTCGCCGTCATCGGTGATCAAAGTGGGGTGGCCCTCGAGCACGTAGATGAATTCATCCTGGAGGCTGTGGGCATGGCGCAGGGCGGTGCGGGCACCCGGCTCCAGGCGCGTCTGGTTCACACCGAGGTTGGTCAGACCAAAGCTCTCCCCCAGGACGCGCTTCTCCCGACCTGCCATCAGGGCAGCAAACGGGGCGGGGTAGTTGCTGCCCCGGGAGCGTGGCGGCGCCCCGGCGGCCCAGAGGGCCTTGGGCCCCTGGTCGGGCTCCAGCCAGCCGCGGCGCGCTTCGATCAACTCCAGGCGCGCGCGGCTGTAGGCGGCCAGGGGCCAGTTTCGGTCGGCCAGGGGTGAGGCCAGCAGGGCGGCCAGAGAATCCGCCAGGGGCCAGCCTGGGTGGCGGGCGATGTGGCCACTCACCCCCCGCAGGAAGTGGACGGTGAGGGTTTCGTGGTACCCGGAGTGATCCGTGTTGGCGGTGCCGGTGGCCTCGTTGTAGGCGCGAATGCGGCTCCGCAGGTGATCGAGGGCGGCGTTGAACGGCCGCTGCTCCAGGGTCCACAGGGCCACCACCAGATGGGCTTCGTGGGTCCAGCGGGCCTTGGGCAGGGTGCCGGCTTCGAAGGCCGTCACCAGGGCCTCGATCGCCTCCGCCGTGGTGGGCAGCTCCTGGTGGTCGCTCATCGGCTGGTCACTTCCCGGCGGATGGCGCGAAAGCGCAACCGCACGTAGTCGGCCCGCCAGACGCCATCGGCCCCGAGCAGCTGGGGCCGCAGGGCCTCCACCACTTCCGCCACCAGTGTCGGTCGATCCTGGGGCGCGACAGGCGCCAGGAAGCCGTGGGCGAAGGTGGTGATCCAGTCACCCATCGCCCCCGGCAGGGGGGTGGGACGGGGAATGAGCGCCATCGATTCCACCTGGAATCCGCCTGCCTTCAGCAGGTCGCCGTAGTGCTCGGGTGTGGGGAAGAAGGTGTCACGGGGTGCTGCCATCCCCCGGGCGCCCAGGGCCCCCTCAAGGGCGCCGTGGATCGCGGCCACGTTGCCATGGCCTCCCATCTCGGCCACAAATCGCCCCCCCGGCACCAGGGCCCGGTGCACCCCGGCAATCACTCGCTCGGGCTGCAGCATCCAGTGCAGGGCGGCGTTGGAGAACACCGCCTCGAAGGCGGCCTCGAACGGCAGCGCCTGGCCATCGATGATCCGGGCCTCCAGCCCCCGGGCCCGGGCCCCTTCCACCATGGCCGCGCTGGCATCGACGCCGATCACCCGGGCCCCCCGTTCCACCAGTTGCGCGGTGAGCGCCCCATCGCCGCAGCCCAGATCGAGCAGGCGCTCGCCAGGTCTGGGATCCAACAGCGCCAACACCTGTGCCCCCAGATCTGAAACGAAACGGCCCTGAGCCCCGTAGCTCTCGGGGAGCCATTGCTGCAGGGAGGGCTTGGCCATGGCGATCAGTTCGCGGGGCTGACGCCAAGGCTGACCCGCACGGGAACGTCGGGGCCCGTGGGTCGGAAGGCGCGCTGCGGCTCCACCCGCTCCAGGGTCAGGGCCCGGCCCTGGATCACCAGCCGGCCGGTCATCTGTTGGCTTTGAAGAGGAGGGTGGCTGAGCACCACCGGCCGGATCGGTTGGCCCGGCGCCTCGCGGACGCCCAGCGTCGCGGCGACATAGCCCGCCCAGACACACATCACATCGCGGGGGCAGCGGTGGTCCTGCACCGATTCCAACGTGACCGTGGCGGTCGTGCCCGGCACCGCCACAGTCTGGCCCAGGCCCAGCAGCAGCAGGATCAGGGCCGGCGTGCTCATGGCTCCACCCGGGCGCTGCGCTGCCTCTTCCTCTCCAGCTGCCGCTGGCGCTCGCCAAAACGCTGGCGGTCGGCGTCACTGAAGCGCGTGAGACAGTGGCGGCAGCTCACCCCCTCCACGTAGCTCTCCAGGGCGCGATCCTCCGGGCCCAGGGGCAGGCCGCAGGCGTGGCACTGGCTGTGGTGGCCGGGTTCGAGGCGGTGGTTGAGGGCCACCCGCCGATCGAACACATAGCACTCCCCCTGCCAGCGGCTACGGGCTTCGGGGGTCTCCTGGAGGTAGCGCAGGATGCCCCCCTGGAGCTGGTGCACCCCCTCGAACCCCTGCTGGCGCAGGTAGGTGGTGGCCTTTTCGCAGCGGATGCCGCCCGTGCAGAAGAGCGCCAGGCGCTCGCTCTGGCGCTGCTTCACCAGGGGGCGCAGCTCCTGCTCCACCCAGGCGGGGAAGTCGCGGAAGCTTTCGGTGCCGGGATCGATCGCCCCTGCGAAACTGCCGATCGCCACCTCGTAGGCGTTGCGCGTGTCGATCACCAGGGTGGTGGGATCGTCGATCAGCTCGTTCCAGGCCGCCGGCGGCACGTTGGTGCCGGCGCCCCGGGCCGGGTCAAGCCCGCCAACCCCCAGGGTGACGATCTCCCGCTTCAGGCGCACCTTGAGCCGCTGGAAGCTGGCCACGGCGCTCCAGCTGGTCTTCACCTCCAGCTCCGCCAGGCCGGCGCCGGCTTTGAGCGCTGCCAGCAGGGCCTCCACCGCCTCCGGCTCCCCGCTGATCGTGCCGTTCACCCCTTCCTCCGCCAGCAGCACCGTGCCGCGTACCCCGGAGGAGCGGCCCAGCTGCTGCAGCTGCTCACGCAGGGCGGGCAGGACGTCTGCGCGCAGGGCGCTGAAGCGGTAGAAGGCCGCCACCTGCTGGGTCGCCGGAGCGTTGCTCAAACCAGAAGCGGCCTCAGCCAGGGAGCACCTCCAGGGTCTGAACTCCCGCCGCCGCCAACAGCTCCCGGTCGGCTTCCACAGCGGGGTTGCCGGTGGTGAGCAGGGTGTCGCCATAGAAGATCGAATCGGCTCCCGCCAGCAGGCAGAGCAGCTGGGCCTCCCGGTTCATCTGCTCGCGGCCGGCACTGAGCCTCACGCGGCTGAAAGGCATCAGGATTCGGGCCGTGGCCACCATGCGCACAAGATCGAGGGGATCGAAGGGGGCCTGATCCTCCAGGGGGGTGCCCTCCACCGCCACCAGGCCGTTGATCGGCACGCTCTCGGGGTGGGGATCCAGGTTGGCGAGCACCTGCAGCAGGCCGGCGCGGTCGCGCACCGATTCGCCAAGGCCGATGATGCCGCCGCAGCAGAGGTCGATGCCGGCGGCGCGCACCCGGCCGAGGGTTTCGAGCCGCTCCTGGTAGCTGCGGGTGCTGATGACCCGGCCGTAGTGCTCGGGGCTGGTGTCGAGGTTGTGGTTGTAGGCGGTGAGGCCGGCTTCGGCCAGCCGAGACGCCTGCTGATCGGTGAGCATGCCGGCGGTGACGCAGGCCTCAAGCCCCAGCTCCCGCACCCCCCGCACCATCGCCAGCATGGCCTCGAAGGGGGCGCCGTCGCGGATCTCGCGCCAGGCCCAGCCCATGCAGAAGCGTTGGGCGCCAGCACCTTTGGCCGCCCGGGCTCGCTCCAGCACGGGCTCCACCTCAAGCACAGGCCGACCGGCCACGTCGGCGCTGTGGTGCATCGACTGGGGGCAGTAGGCGCAGTCTTCCTCGCAGCCGCCGGTCTTGACGCTCAGCAGGGAGGCCAGCTGCACGTGGTAGCCGGGGTTGGCGGCCCGGTGCACCTGCTGGGCTTCGAACAGCAGATCGATCAGGGGCCGCTCCAGCAAGGCCTGAATTTCGGCGACGTTCCAGTCGTGGCGGACCGTGATGGCGGTTGCGCCAGTGGTGGTGGTGTTGGCGGCGGCAGGAGCGAGGGAAGGGGCAGTCAAGGCTGGAGATCTAGGGGCAGGGGTCGACGCCGCCGAAACGGCGCTGGCGGCCCTGGTAGTCGAGCAGGGCCGCCACCAGGGCCTCCTGGCCGAAATCGGGCCAGAGCACTTCGGTGACGTGGAGCTCGGCGTAGGCCAGTTGCCAGAGCAGGAAGTTGCTGATGCGGAATTCGCCGCTGGTACGGATCAGCAGATCGGGATCGGCCTCCCCGGCGGTGTGCAGCCCGGCGGCGAAGCTCTCTTCATCGATGGCGGCAGGATCGAGTTCGCCCCGGGCCACCTGCTCCGCGAGCCGACGGGCGGCCTGCACCAGCTCGCGGCGGCCGCCGTAGTTGGTGCAGACGTTGAAGTGAATGCCGGTATTGGCAGCGGTGCGGGCGGTGGCGTCGGCAATCAGCTCCTGCAACCCCGTGGGCAGCTGGTGCAGATCCCCCAGGAAGCGGATGCGCACCTGCTCCTGTTCGAGGGCCTCGATTTCCCGAGCCAGCACCCGTTCGAACAGGGTCATCAGGAAGCTCACTTCCTCTCCGGGCCTGGTCCAGTTCTCGGTGGAGAAGGCATAGGCGGTGAGCGCCCCGATGCCCCAGTCGCTGCAGAGCCGCAGGGTGCGCTTGAGCGCCTGCACCCCTTCGCGGTGCCCCAGCACCCGCGGCAGCCCCCGCTGGCGGGCCCAGCGGCCGTTGCCATCCATGATCACGGCCACGTGGGCGGGCAGCCGCGTTGGATCCAGGACGCTCGGAAGGGCCAGGGCGGCCGGGAGGTCGGTCGTCGCTCCGGTGGCCGGAAACAGTTCGGTGGTCGCCAGGGAGCGACTCATTCGCGGGGTTCCGGCTTCTCCGGCGCCACGCTACGACCCCCGGGAAGGGCTGCCACCGGTGCCGGGGGGTTGGCTGACTTCGCGGGGGCGATGGCATCGCCTTTGACGGCGGGCTTGGGGGCCGCCTTGGCAGAACTCTTGGCGGTGGTGGCGGCGGCCAGGGCGGCGATGAGCAACTCCTGAAGTCGGCCACTGGTGATCGGCCGCTCCAGTCGCCCCTGACTGGCCAGTGACAGGGTGCCCGTCTCCTCGGAGACCACCACGCAGAGGCAGCGGTCGAAGCGCTCGGTGAGGCCAAGGGCCGCCAGGTGGCGGGTGCCGTAGCGGTTCTCTCCCTGGCGTGAGAGCGGCAGGATCACGCCGGCCGATTCGATGCGGTTGCCCTTGAGCAGCACCGCCCCATCGTGGAGGGGGGTGTCGCCGGCGAACAGGTTGAGCAGCAGATCCACCGACAGCTGGGCATCAAGGCTGATGCCGGGATTGAGAAAGTCTTCCGGGCGCAGGTCGCTGCCGAGATCGAGCACGATCAGGGCCCCCCGGCGTGCCTTTGAGAGTCGGCCCGCCGCCTCGGCCAGCAGGGCGGCGGTGCCGGCGCCCATGGATTCGGTGCGGTTGCTGCCGAACAGCACATCCAGCCGGCCGGTGCCCAGCAACTCCATGAGCCGCCGCAGCTCCCCCTGCCAGAGGATCGCCAGGGCGAGGCTGCAGGCCAGGACGATCGCATCCACCAGCTTGCTGGTGAGCGGCAGGTTGGCGTAGCGCTGCACGAACCAGGCGAGGGCCACCAGGAAGAGATAGCCGCGCAGCAGCCAGAGGGTGCGCTCTTCGTTGACCCGGGAGAGCAACAGAATCCCGAGGGCGGAGGCAAACAGAAGATCCAGCAGCAGCAGGCGCCCGTCCCAGAGGTGCTGCCAGATCACGTTTGCGGCCCCCTCCTGCGTGGGCTCAGGTTACCGGCGAGAACCGTTCAGGAAGCAGGTCGTAGCGCAGCAGTTCCTCTGGCTGCTCCCGGCGTTGGACCAGCTCGCTCTGGCCGTCCCCCACCAGCACGGTCGCCGGCCGGGGGATGCGGTTGTAGTTGGAGGCCATGGAGGCGTTGTAGGCGCCGGTGGCGAACACCGCCAGCACATCGCCCGGAGCCGCTGGCGGCAGGGCCAGATCCTTGAGGAGCACGTCGCCGGATTCGCAGTGCTTGCCCGCCAGGGTCACTGTTTCGCTGGCGTCGGCCAGAGGCCGGTCCGCCAGCACGGCGGTGTAATGCGACTGATACGTGATCGGACGCGGGTTGTCGCTCATGCCCCCATCCACGGACAGGTAGGTGCGCAGGCCGGCGATCTCCTTGCGGCTTCCCACGGCGTAGAGGGTGACCCCGGCCGTGGCCACCAGGGAGCGGCCCGGTTCGCAGAGCAGCCGGGGCAGTTCCAGATGGCGTTCGCGGCAGGCCGCAGCCACCGCCTGGGCCACGGTGCGCACCCACTCCTGGATCGACGGGGGGTCATCGGAGCTGACGTAGCGGATGCCCAGGCCGCCGCCCACGTTCAGATCCGTGCAGGGGTGACCGAGGGAGCGGGCCAGGGCCAGGGCATCGGCCATCACTCCGGCCAGGTCCTGGTGGGGCTGGAGCTCGAAGATCTGGGAGCCGATGTGGGCGTGAAGCCCCCGCAGGCGGGCCCAGGAACAGCCAGCCAGGTGGCGCAGCACCGTCTCCAGTTGATCGGGATCGAAGCCGAACTTGCTGTCGAGGTGGCCGGTGCGGATGTACTCGTGGGTGTGGCACTCGATGCCGGGGGTGAAGCGCAGCAACAGCGGCACCGGCGCCTCGGGGCTGGCGCCGGCGGCGGGGGCCAACTCACTGAGCAGTTCGATGTCGCGCCAGTTGTCGAGCACCACGGTGACGCCGTGCACGAGCGCCAGGGCCAGCTCCGCTTCCGATTTGTTGTTGCCGTGGAAGACGATGCGCTCGGCAGGCATGCCACCTTCCAGGGCCGTGAGCAGTTCGCCGGCGGAGACGGCATCGAGCCCCAGCCCCTCGGAGGCCACCAGGGCGCTGATGGCCAGGCTGCTGTTGGCCTTGGAGGCGTAGAGGGCCAGCGACGGGCCGGGGTAATGCTCCAGGAGGGCTTCGCGGTAGGCGCGGCAGGTGGCCCGCAGGCTGGCTTCATCCAGCACATACAAAGGCGTGCCGTAGCGCCGGGCCAGCTCCGAGAGGGCGAGGCCACCCACCTCCAGGCGTCCCTCGGCGTCGAGCTGGGTGGTGATCGGGGTGAGATTGCGGTTGGGGCTGAGCAGGTCGAGGCCGGCCTCATAGGGGCGGCCCGCGCTCGAGCTGGCGGGCAAGGTCACGATTTGCGTGGTCACGGCTTCGCCGGCAGGATCCTGTTTGCTTGCGACAACCTTTTCAACCTGTACAGCCGTTTCACCCGGTACAGCCGTGGTCATGGGTGGGTTCCGAAGCGGGACTGAATTTGAACCAATGTAAGAACGCCCGGCGGACCTGTTGGTGAGCGGTGAACCTCCCAGTGCCCCCCCGGCGCGCAACGGCGGCCATCCCAAGGACCACCAGGTGGTCTGCCCCAGCCGGGGGTCTGCTTGAGCGCCCCAGGCCCTAACGGGGACCGGCTGCCCCTGGAGCTGCGAACGGACGAGCTTGGGGAGACCCACCTGCAGGCCTGCCTTGCCCTCGACCAGTCCGCCCTGGGGGGCTTCTGGAGCGAGGGCCAGTGGGCGGCGGAACTGGTCGATCCGCGCCGACCCTGCCTCGGGCTCTGGCAGCAGGACGACCTGGTGGCCGCGGCCTGTGGCTGGCTGATCGTCGATGAGCTGCACATCACCCTGGTGGCGGTGGATCCGGCCCACCGGCGCCTGGGGCTGGGCCGGTTGGTGCTTGAGGCGCTGCTGGGGCGGGCCGAGGCCCTGGGGGCGGAGCGCGCCACCCTGGAGGTGGCCGTTGACAACGCCGCCGCCGTGGGGCTTTACGGGGCGCTGGGCTTCGAGACCGCAGGCCGTCGTTGCCGTTACTACCGCGATGGCCGCGATGCCCTGATCCAATGGCGTCAGCTGGGGCCACGGGCCGCTTCAAACTGACGGTTCGGCCGGTACGGATTGCCGACCATTGTTGTTGCAATCACCCCCATATTATCGGGTGATTCGTTGTTCTTTTCGTTTGGGTGCTCTCAGGCGTGGCAAGGGTTCTGGGTAGTCGGATCGAAAGCTGCGCAGCACTCCGACAATCCTGATAGGTTGGGGTCACTTGCATTTGGCACCGCACATGTTCGAGCGGTTTACCGAGAAGGCCATCAAGGTGATCATGCTGGCCCAAGAGGAGGCCCGCCGCCTAGGCCATAACTTCGTGGGCACTGAGCAGATCCTGCTCGGCCTGATCGGCGAAGGCACCGGTGTGGCCGCCAAGGTGCTCAAGTCGATGGGGGTCAACCTCAAGGATGCCCGCGTCGAAGTGGAGAAGATCATTGGCCGTGGCTCCGGCTTTGTGGCCGTGGAGATCCCCTTCACCCCCCGGGCCAAGCGCGTTCTGGAGCTTTCTCTTGAGGAGGCCCGCCAGCTGGGCCATAACTACATCGGCACCGAGCACCTGCTGCTGGGGCTGATCCGCGAAGGCGAGGGTGTCGCCGCTCGGGTGCTGGAGAACCTCGGCGTCGATCTGGCCAAGGTGCGCACCCAGGTGATCCGCATGCTCGGCGAGACCGCCGAGGTGACCTCCGGGGGTGGCGGCGGCAAGGGCTCCACCAAGACCCCCACCCTCGATGAATTCGGCAGCAACCTCACCCAGCTGGCGGCTGACGCCAAGCTCGATCCCGTCGTGGGGCGCCACAACGAGATCGATCGGGTGATCCAGATCCTGGGCCGCCGCACCAAGAACAATCCGGTCCTGATCGGAGAGCCCGGCGTTGGTAAAACCGCCATCGCCGAGGGTCTGGCCCAGCGCATCCACCTGGGCGAGGTGCCCGACATCCTCGAGGACAAGCGTGTTCTGACCCTCGATATCGGCCTGCTGGTGGCCGGCACCAAATACCGGGGCGAGTTTGAGGAGCGCCTCAAGAAAATCATGGAGGAGATCCGCAGCGCCGGAAACGTGATCCTCGTCATCGACGAGGTGCACACCCTGATCGGCGCCGGTGCCGCTGAGGGTGCGATCGACGCCGCCAACATCCTCAAGCCCGCCCTCGCCCGCGGCGAGCTGCAGTGCATCGGCGCCACAACGCTGGATGAATACCGCAAGCACATCGAGCGTGATGCGGCCCTGGAGCGTCGCTTCCAACCAGTGATGGTGGGCGAGCCCACCGTGGCCGACACGATCGAGATCCTGCGCGGTCTGCGGGAGCGCTACGAGCAGCACCACCGCCTCAAGATCAGCGACGAGGCCGTTGTCGCCGCCGCGACCCTGGGTGATCGCTACATCAGCGACCGCTTCCTGCCGGACAAGGCGATCGATCTGATCGATGAGGCCGGCAGCCGCGTGCGCCTGCTCAACTCCAAGCTGCCGCCGGCCGCCAAGGAGCTCGACAAGCAGTTGCGCGCGGTGCAGAAGCAGAAGGAAACCTCCGTGCGCGAGCAGGATTACATCAAGGCCGGTGAGCTGCGCGACAAAGAGGTGGAGCTGCGTGAGCAGATCCGTTCGATCCTGCAGGCCCGCCGCGATGAGGAGCCCAGC